>JBAZDL010000001.1:0-399992 GCA_041654415.1 Sulfurovaceae bacterium
ATACAACAACGATCACGATCAAAGCCGGAGAGGTAAATTTAGAGGGCTTATTGACACTCCCCAGATCAGCGAAAGGATTGGTGGTCTTTGTGCACGGAAGCGGCAGCAGCCGGTTTAGCTCACGAAACCAATATGTTGCGCAGGTAATGAATCAAGCCGGCTTAGCAACTTTGCTCTTTGATCTGCTCACTCCAAAGGAAAATCAAATTGATGACATCACGCGAGAATATCGCTTTGACATCGAATTGCTTAGCCAAAGAACTATAGCAACCATTGATTGGTTGAAAGAACATCCACAATTAAAAAATTTATCTATTGGATTATTTGGTGCCAGTACAGGAGCTGCGGCGGCACTTAACACAGCTGAGCAGAGACATAATGAAGTCAAATGTGTTGTTTCACGAGGCGGGCGACCGGATCTAGCTATGGCTTCTCTGCCTGATGTTTTGGCACCTACTTTGCTGATCGTAGGCAGTCTGGATACGGAAGTTCTCCATCTAAATAAACTTGCCAAGCAAGCCATGCGGGCCAAATGTGATATTCTGATCATTGATGGGGCAACACATCTATTTGAAGAGCCTGGCACCCTGCAGGAAGCCGCATCTGCTGCAAAACAATGGTTTATAGAATATCTTTAAGCTAGATAATGAAACCAGCATCATGGAAAATCATCACTGCAAGGTTTTGAAAAAACGCAGCAGTCCACACACATTAGCCGTCATCCTCATACTTGACATGGGATTCACTTTTTATGAAGTGTTTCGTTCCTCGCAACGACAGTCATTCCGTACTTGATACGGAATCCAGGAAATTATTTTGTAGCATTAGTATTGCCTGAAAAGCTTTTACTTTTGTATAAAAAGTAGCGTAAAAATCGTCATAATTGCAAAGACCCCGGCAAATAATGATTTTCTTGTCATGCTCTTTTGCTGAGTACAATATGTTTTACTTTTGTTTGAATCTTTTCACAATGATGCAATTATGACAAAGATTGAAAAAATTTGCTATTTTTTATAGTGCTGCCATCGGCTCGCAAGATACGTTTGCCAACGCCCCCTACTATATATTAAAACAATAAATATCTTTTGCTTCAAATAGCAGCTATATACTTTTAATAAACTTTATGCTATAATAGTCATACTTCTACGAAATTTAATCAATTCATCTGATTAAATATAGATTCTACAATAGATTTAGTTTGCGTTGATAATACGTGTCAGACTGAATTAGTTAAGGATCTAAAAGAGATTTTGGATCAAAATTCAATAACAATCGAGCTTAAACAGTAACAAAAGCTAATTCAGATGACAAAACTAGATATTTATAGAAAATCAAAAAAAACAGAAAGAACAAAATGACATTTAAAGATTTTAATCTAAAACAACCTATACAACAAGCAATAGACGAAGCCGGCTTCACAGAGCCAAGCCCGGTCCAAAAAGAAGCGATACCGCTTATCCTAGCAGGTAACGATATCATCGCTCAAGCTCAAACAGGTACAGGTAAAACAGCAGCATTCGGCTTGCCGATGCTAAACATGATGACAGGTGACGGCAGTGTCGAAGGACTTATCATAGTCCCTACTCGTGAGCTTGCTATGCAGGTAAGTGATGAAATTTACCGTTTCGGTAAAACATCAGGACTAAGAACTGCTACAGTTTACGGCGGTACATCGTATGACAAACAAATAGAAAGAATTAAACAAGCCAGCGTAGTTGTAGCAACTCCGGGCCGTTTGCAAGATCTTCTCCAAGGCGGCAGGATCAAACTCTCTCCTAAATTTGTAGTGCTTGATGAAGCAGATGAGATGCTGGACATGGGCTTTTTGGACGAGATAACTGCTATTTTTGAATATATCAAAAATGAAGATAGACAAACTCTTATGTTCTCAGCTACTATGCCTCCACAAATCCGCAAATTGGCTGAAAAAATACTCAAAGATCCAAAAACCGTAGCTATCACCAAAGGTGAAAGCACCAATACCCTGATCTCTCAACACTACTATGTAGTAGAAGAGCATGAAAGAGATGATGCATTGGTGCGTTTGATAGATTATAAAAATCCTACCAAATGTATCATATTTTGCCGTATGAAAAAAGAAGTTGACCGTCTTGCTAGCCATCTAACATCACAAGGCTTCAAAGTAAGCGTACTTCACGGCGATATGGAACAAAGACAAAGAGAAGTTGCTATCAGAGGATTTAAAAGCGGAACAGTAGATATATTTGTAGCTACTGATGTAGCTGCACGTGGCCTTGACGTAAATGATGTAAGTCATGTATTTAACTACCATATGCCTTTTGACTCTGAGAGCTATGTGCATAGAATAGGCAGAACAGGACGTGGCGGAAAAAGCGGTGAAGCCATCACTCTTGTAAGCCCAAATGAGATTCGTACGATCAAACGTATCGAAAAAGATGTGGGTACGAAAATGGTAACACAATCAATACCTAGCAGAAGCGAAGTACAATCTAGCAAACAAGATGAGCTTATCGCTCAAATCGCAGCTACTCAGATCACTGAACATGCTATCGAAATCGTCAAAACCCTACAACACGAAATAGATATCGTAGCAATTGCACACATGCTTGCTTCTATGATGCTTGAAAAACAAGAGATCAAAGGCAAAGAAAAAATCGGTTTCAGAGCTGAAGATGTAGAAAGACTTCTCCAAAAAGCAATGGCTGGTAGAGACGATAGAAACAGAAGAAACAGAAGTGGCGGAAGAGGCAGACCATCTTTCAACAGATCTGGAGGCGGCAGAGATAATGATAGAAAAAGAGACGACAGACCTAGAGGTGATCGCAACCAAAGATCTTCGTCTAAGCCAAGAACTGCCGGTGGCGGAAAACCACCTAGAAAAGACTATTCACTATAATCAACAATGACATCTTCAAAGTTCTTGCCTACTACTGCTGAAGAGCTAAGGACTTTGGGCTGGAGCCAGTGTGATGTGATTTTAGTTAGCGGTGATGCTTATATAGACTCTCCATATATCGGGATAGCTGTCGTAGGACGGATACTTGAAGCTATGGGGCTTAAAGTCGGTATCATCGCTCAACCTGATATCAAAAGTGATATCGATATCAAAAGACTCGGTGAACCAAAACTCTTTTGGGGTGTGAGCGGCGGAAGCGTCGACTCCATGGTGGCTAATTATACAGCTGCCAAAAAATTCCGAAAAAGTGACGACTATACTCCTGGCGGGATAAACAACCGCCGACCTGATCGCGCCGTATTAATCTATACAAACCTCATCCGTCAATATTTTAAAAACACTGTTCCTATAGTTCTTGGAGGCATAGAAGCAAGTTTACGCAGAGTTACCCACTATGACTATTGGAGCAACAATCTGCGCAAACCCATACTTTTTGACTCTAAGGCAGATTATCTCATCTACGGTATGGGAGAAGAGGCTATCAAGGAACTGGCCTCTGCCCTGCAAAACAACACTGACACCCAAAATATCTGCGGTATATGCTATATTTCAAATATTCCAAGAGGGGACTATATAACTCTGCCGTCACACGAAGAGTGTATTGAAAATAAAGAGAGATACATCGACCTCTTTGATCTATTTTATAACAATAACGACCCTATAAGTGCCAAAGGGCTTTGTCAAAAAGTAGGCACTAGATACCTCATCCAAAATCCTCCTTGCAGATATTTAAGCCAGCCGGAAATGGATGCAGTAGCTGCTCTACCGTATACTAGAAAACTTCATCCATACCATGCCAAATACGGCAAAGTCAAATGCATGGAAACCATAGGTTACTCTATCACGACCCATCATGGATGCTGGGGAGAGTGTAACTTCTGTGCTATAGGCGTTCATCAAGGCCGCACCATAAGAACCAGGAGCGAAGCCTCTATCGTAAACGAAGCAACAAACTTTACCAAAGACAAAGATTTCAAAGGCATCATCTCTGATCTTGGAGGAGCGAGTGCCAATATGTATGGATATGAATGCGATAAAAAATTAAAGCATGGTACTTGTGAACACCAAAGATGCGTTGACCACAAAAGGCTTTGCAAGGCAATGAAACCAAACCATGCCAGACTAATCTCGCTAATGAGAAGTGTACGCAAGATAAAAGGTATCAAAAAAGCTTTTGTAGCTTCCGGGATAAGATACGATATCATAGCCAAAGACAAAGCTCACGGGCAAGCATATCTGCGCGAACTGCTCGCTCATCATATCTCAGGACAAATGAAAATAGCACCCGAACATACCGAAGACGGGGTGCTCAGACTTATGGGTAAACCTGGCAAACAAAGCCTCATAGAATTTAAAAAGATGTTTGATGATATCAACAAAAAACAAGAAAAAAAGCAATTTCTCACTTACTATCTCATAGCAGCACACCCGGGATGCACAGAGCGAGATATGCAAAGCTTAAAAAACTTCACAACCAAAGAGCTTCGCATCAATCCAGAGCAAGCTCAAGTATTTACGCCGACTCCGGGAACTTACAGCAGTGTAATGTATTACACAGGGCTTGACCCAAAAACGAGAAAACCTATATTTGTAGAAAAAGATATGGCCAAAAAAGAAAAACAAAAATCAATAGTAATATCAAAAGAAAATTTTTGGGGGAGTGGTTTTTCAAGTTAACATGGTTCAGATATTATTTATTTTATTCTTGCTCATTGTAGGGTATTTGCTAAGGTTTGCCAAATTTCCTGGGGATTTTGGCAAAAGCCTCAATCTGTTTGTCATATATATTTCATTTCCTGCTACCATACTGCTTCAAGTACCGCATATCACATTTGACAATTCATTATGGATAGCTATCATCACGCCATGGACTGTTTTGGCATTGTCCGTATTGTTGGTTTTTTTATTTTTTAGGCATCAACCGCGCAATACGCTTGCTGCTCTACTGTTGCTTGTCCCGCTTGGCAATACATCGTTTTTTGGTTTTCCTATGCTTGAAGCTGTTGTAGGAAACAAAGCTATACAATATGCCATTGTCTATGACCAATTAGGAAGTTTTCTTATGCTCTCTACTTATGGAGCATTTGTAGTGGGATATTTTAGCGGGGAGAAAATAAGTGTACTGGCTATTGGAAAAAAGATAGTCTTGTTTCCCCCTTTTATAGCTCTAGTATTCGCTTCCATAGTTGGACCAATGCCTCAAGTTACCATCCCCTATATAGAATTGCTATCTCACACCCTGGTGCCATTAGCTCTTATCAGTGTAGGGTTTTCGATGCAGCTTAGACTTGGTGATGATAAAGTCATCTTTACAAAAACACTTTTTTTGAAATTGCTCTTGATACCTTTGATTGCAATAGGCGTATTTAGCATTTTGAATATACACAACATGACAGCAACCGTGACACTGCTAGAAGCCTCAATGCCTCCGATGATAACAGCAGGCGCACTTGCCATCCATGCCGGTTTTGCCCCAAGACTTAGTGCTGCATTAGTGGGATACGGGATAGTCGTATCTCTTGTAACGATACCATTGTTGTATCAACTGATTTTATTTATTTGACCTTGAAAAGGTTTACTCGACAGGGTATCCTTTTTCTTTCCATTCTTGGAATCCATTTATCAGCCAATAAACATTTTTGTATCCAAGTTTTCGCACTGCCAATGCGGCTTCGTATGAATTGGCACATGATTCTCCGTAACAATAAAATACGAGTCCTTCGTCCTTGTCTGTCGGCAATTTCGCAGCAATATATTCGGCCTTGGATAGATCAAAATATACTTGATTTGCCCTACTGATGTGCTCTTTTGTATAATGACGTTTTTCGCGTGCATCATAAAAATATGCGTTTTGGTCATGCAGGCTCTTTGCTTTGTCGACATCAATGACCTTAACTCCTTTGGCAATAGCTTCATCAACTTGTGGTGCAACCAAGCATATATCATATTTGGTTTCAACCATATAACTTTTTTCACCGTCATATTCGACACCGTATAAAGGAATCAAACTTAAAATTCCCACGAAAAGTAATGTAGAAAATTTTGAAATCATAACCAACTCCTTAAATGATATTTTTTAAATCATATAGCAGTAAAGCTTTGAAAAAGTATAAAATCTTATATAGATAAATAATATAAATATTGTATAAGCTATTAAAAATAATTATTTTAATGCTTATTGATCTCTTCTTGGGCTCTTTGTCTATCAATTTCTTGTACTACTGCTACATCAACACATTTTTTATTGACCGGATTTAGATAAGTTGTGAGTGATTTTGCGACAACTAATGCAACGGGGATACCGACTATGGTAAGCGCTAAACCGATCGCTTGAAATATACCGACAATTGCTAGGATCAAACCAAGTGGCAAATAGATAAGCATAATGATAAATGAATATCCTTGCCATAATGGGTTTTGTTCTATATTTAAATCCGACTTGCTGATCATAGAGTAGCTAAAAGGCGCAAAAAGAAATTTGCCGTACTCCATCAGCCCTAGGCCAAGCGGAGCGGCTACGACCGTGATGGTCAACAATAGGCCAAGCAGATAAACAATAATAGCATCCACAAAACCCAAAAACGGAATATGCCAAAGAATATTTCCTAGTAGCCTCATCAAAACTCCTTTGATTTATATAGATACATTTTACCCCCATGCACACTTAAATAAACTTAAAAATTTATAGATCTTGCGGATATTGTATTGCAAAGCAATAGTTGTGTTTTTCAATCTAGTTTGCTATACTTCAGAAAAAAACAAAGAGATATATGAAACCATTATTTATAACTGATCTAGACCATACTTTGCTCAGAAGCGACCAAACTATCAGCTCCTATACGGCTAAAATATGGAATAAATTAAATGAACATGCCATACTCTCCATAGCAACTGCTAGAAGTTTCCATAAAGTCAAAGAGTTTTTGTGCGAATTAAAGCTAAATGCTCCGATGATACTGCTAGATGGAAGCATGATAGTCACCCCCGATAAAGAGATAATAGACCTAAAGCTCCTCTCAAAGGAACAAAGCAATGAGATAATTTATGAAGGCGCAAAACATGGTATATATCCATTTGTAATAGGACTCGAAGATGATAGTATCGAAGAGCTTTTTTGGTATCCAAAAGTGCTTAATGAATATCAATCAGAGGTCCTATTAAATTACAAAAACGACCCTAGATTATCATTTAAAGATCCCATAACTGCTATGAATAGAGTCCTAAAAGTAGTATATTTCGGCTCTTATGAGGTGTTGAAACCACTTACCGAGCATCTAAAGGATATCTTTGGTGATACACTGGAATATAAACTTTCTCCGGAAAATTACGGCGGGGGATGGTTCTTGACTATCTTGCATCCGCATGGAGATAAATCCCATGCACTTAAAACCGTCACTTCATATCTAGGCCATGACATAGCAAATATGACGGTATTTGGAGACAGCATCAATGACATACAAATGTTTAAACTTGCCAATACCGGCATTGCTGTACAAAATGCTCTAGATGAAGTCAAAGCGGTTGCTTCCATAGTGCTTCCAGACACCAACGATGAAGATGCGGTAGCCAAATACTTATCTCAATTTCTAGCAAAGGATAAAAATGCAATATAGATATATAGGCAAAAGCGGCCTTAGGGTATCACCTATAGCTATGGGTACTATGACTTTTGGCACACAATGTGATGAAAAAGAAGCTTTTAAGATCATGGACGTAGCATATGAGAGAGGCGTAAATTTGTTTGATACAGCAGAGCTGTATCCTGTCCCGCCAACCGGCAAACAAGCAGGACTTACTGAAGAGTGGGTAGGCAAATGGCTCAAAACCAAACCAAGAGATTCCATCATCCTAGCTACCAAGGTTGCAGGAGCAGCAAATGGCTGGTTTGTGCCGCCTATCCGCCATGGACTTACAGCCATTGACAGTTTTCATATCAAAAGAGCAATAGAAGGGAGCCTAAAAAGACTCCAGACAGACTATGTAGACCTATATCAGATGCATTGGCCGGACACCATAGTGCCTATAGAGGAAAGTTTGAAGGCTTTTGATCAGCTAGTGCGTGAGGGAAAAGTGCGCTATATAGGCACCTCAAATGACAGTGCATATGGGCTTACGAAAGCGAATGAGACATCAAAGCGGCTTGGGATTGCCAGATTTGAGAGCATCCAAAACAACTTTTCGCTAAACAATCCAAGATTCCTAGATGAACTGGCTAATGTATGCCAAAAAGAGCAAATTTCCTTGCTGCCGTACTCTCCAATAGCAGGAGGTGTGCTTAGCGGTAAATATAATCAAAAACTAACCAGCGGAAGATATGCATCATATATCAATGATAAAAACGGAAGGGTTAGGGCTCAAGCAGCAAGATTTGTAAACGACAAAAGTTTAGCGTCAACCGTTAAATACCTTGAACTTGCCAAAGAGCTAGGTATGCATCCGGTCACACTTGCAGTAGCATACTCCAAATCATTTGATTTTGTTGCTTCTACTATCATCGGAGCTACAAGCGTGGAGCAATTAAAACCATCATTTGATGCGATGGATATAGACCTAGATAAAGAGACTATGGATAAGATCACTGCGATCCAAAAGGAGATAATGTACCCAATGGGTTAAAAAATAAATCTTATGAGTTTGTTTCACAATCTCTTACTATTATTCTCCTCGCTATTTTTTTATAAAAGTAGCACAAAAAGCGTTATCCTCACAAGGTCGCGAACGGCATATTTCAATGCTAACCGCTATGAGATATTGCCTGCTTTCAAGGATGCTCGGATAACTTTATTTTAAAAAATACATAACATCTTTCCTGTCATTCCTGCGCAGGCAGGAATCCAGTCATTGCGAGGCACGAAGCAATCCACACAATAAAGTGGACTGCCACGGCTTTTTCAAAGCCTCGCAGTGACATTTACTAACCAATGATCCTATTCATCTCTGCCAATCTCTCTGGCGTACCGATATCGCGCCAAACACCATTATAAATTTCACCGCTAACCGCGTCATGCTTCATAGTATCTCGTAGCACTTCGCCCAGAGCTCTTTTGCCATGTTCCAGCCATTTAAAAAGATTTGGACTATAATATCCTATACCGGAGAATGTATATCTAGCTTTGCCATCGCTAGAGACCATTCCTTTTTGCAGATCAAAATCGCCACTGACATTATGCTCCGGATTTGGAACGAGTATCAAATGGGCCAAGATACCTTCTCCAAGCTCAAATGTGTTGTCAAACTCATAATCACACCACACATCGCCATTGACTACCAAAAACGGTTCATTACCAAGAAGCGGGAGTGCTTTTACGATACCCCCTGCACTCTCCAGACCGCCTCCTTTTTGCTCATCGCTGTAATGCAGTTTCACACCCCACTTGGAGCCATCACCAAGAGCTTCAGGTATCATATACCCTAAATGGGCGATATTTATGACTATCTCTTTAAATCCAGCCTTGGCAAGTCTCTCTATATGCCAAACTATTAGGGGCTTGCCGCCTACTTCAAGGAGTGGTTTTGGTGTAGTATCAGTTAGAGGACGCATCCTCTCGCCTCTGCCGGCTGCCAATATCATCGCCTTCATTATTTACCTCATTTATTAATCTTTTTCTTTGATACTTTTTTAGAAAAAGTACCCAAAAATCGTCATCCTCTCGAATCGCACACACTTGTGTATGCACTACTGCCACAAGCGTGGCTTTCAAGGTGCGTTCGGATGACATTATTATATAATTATCTCACACAATCCTTTTGTCTGCGGATATTTGAGCGCGGTCTCCAACACATATTTGAGCGTCAGCGGAATATCCTTCAGATACCCATCCTTGCCGTCACGATGATAAAGTCTAGCAAAAATACCAAGTACCTTGATATGTCTTTGAAGCCCCATCATATCAAACCATCTCAAAAACGTCTCATCATCTGCTTTTATACCTACTTTATCTCTAAAGTAGAGTGCCAATGCTTCTCTGCGTTCTGTTTCTATCTCATAATAACAATCTTTGAGCAAAGAGACCAGATCGTATGTGATAGCGCCCACTCTGGCATCTTGAAAATCAATGATTCCTAGCTCATCATCACTCTTTACCATGATATTTCGGCAATGATAATCACGATGTACAAAATAACCGTTTGGCTGGGCCAAAACCTCATTGGCAATGAATTCAAGTATGCTTTTCAATTGTGACTGATTTTCATCATTTAGAAAAATATTCAGATGCTTTTGCAGATACCATTCATTGCACAGATCCATCTCAAATATCAAAAACTCTTTGTCATAAAGCGGCAAACCGACTGTATCCGCCTTTTGCATGAGGATTATCTCATCTATTGCTTTTTTGTAATAAAATTCTAAATTATCCAGAGTCGTCACTTGCGCTAAATGGGTAGATCCAAAATCCTCTATGATTAGATATCCGTCATCTAAATTTTGCTCTATTATCCTAGGAGTATTTACGCCAATACTCTCAAGTCTATGGGCAATATCCATAAATGGAATAAGCGATTCTTTTTGTCTGGAAGAATCCATTAGCAAAAAACTCTCATCTTCATAGTCAAGTCTATAATAACTCCTAAAACTAGCGTCACTTGAAGCTATTCCGACACTATACTTATCCCAGCCGATATTACCAAGCCAAGCTTTTATATCATTCATACAAACCTCCCAAGATGGCATTTACACTCGCACCCGTGACGTCTTTGAGATCTACAGGTTCTTTGTGCAGACGTTTGTATGCCAGCCATGCGATCATCATCGCTTCTAACATATCCCCATGCTGGGCTACGAGCACTTCCACATTTGGCATCATTGCCTTGATACGTTCGACTAAAAAGCTGTTTTTGGCTCCACCGCCGCAAAGCAGTACCATATCCCTATGAAATTTCAGCACTTCATTGCTGATACTGATGGCTGTAAGTTCAACAAGGGTTCTTTGTACATTTGCCTGCAATTGCTTGTCATTCTGAAGTTGATTCATGATCTCTTTGGATCCCCGGGTCAAGCCCGAAGATGACGGGTTGTTGTCATTCCTGCGGAGGCAGGAATCCACTCTACATATCTTGTCCTCTAACCATGCTTCATTAAACTTCTCTCTGCCGGTACTTTTTGGGGGCTCTTGTCTGAAATACTCATCAGATAACATCTCATCTAGTAGAGCATAATCCACCTTACCGGTCTTTGCCCATGCTCCGTCTTTGTCATAAGACTTACCCTGATGTTTAGCTATCCACATATCTAGGAGGACATTACCACAGCCCGTATCATACCCGATAGTCTTTTCACCAAGCACGGTGATGTTTGCCATACCCCCGATGTTAACTACAGCTATCTTGTGGCGAATGCTACCGAACAAAAAAGCATGAAATGCAGGTGCGAAAGGAGCGCCCTGCCCTCCGAAAGCCACATCTTTGCGCCTGAAATCGGCCACTACCGGGATGCCGCACTGGGCATTAATGATGTCTGGATCGCCTAGCTGCATACTGGTAGGATATTTGCCGCTAGGTGCATGCCAGAGCGTCTGTCCATGTACGCCGATAGCTTTGATGTTTTGCTTATCGATGCCGTGATTGGCGATAAATTCATTGATGGCATTTGCAAACTGTGATCCTAGCATACTATCCAGTTCCCCCACTTCTTGCAAAGTAGTTTGCCCAGCAATCATCTTTAATACTCGTTCTTTTAGCTCTGCAGGAAAAGGATATTCAGCAGCTTCTACCAGTGTACATTGCTTGGCATCTATCTGACATAGCGCGATGTCTATACCATCCAATGAAGTACCTGACATCACACCAATGTAGAGTTCACTCATCTATATCCTTTGACTTCCCCACCATCATTATCCCAAACGACACAATCGTTCCTATGATTATCTGCATCGCAAAATTCACATCAAAATCAAACAATGCTTTTGTGATATACGGCTGGAGCAGCAAGACCGTCATAAATCCACCTATGAGTGCAGCTCTCACGCTTCGCTCATCGCCTCTTTTTGTCCACAACGCAGCACCATAAACACCAAGCAATCCCGCATACGCAAACACCATCACGCCCAGTGCAAAATCAAGCAACGGGATATCACTAACCCTCTGCCAATAGTAGCTAAGTATCGCCATAAGTGCTAGTAATAGTGCAGATATAAGCACGCCTGCTCTTGAAGCTTTTAAATAGTGCTTTTCGCTTTTGCCTGTAAATATCGGTTTATATATATCTGTCACCGCTACAGATGACATAGCTCCAAGGACTGAGCTCGTACTTGTAAATGTCGTCGCTACTACACCTATAGTGGCAAGTGCTTTGAAGCCATCTGGAAGCTCATTTAGTATGTATGTCATAAATATCGCTATCTTTTCGCCTGCAAAATTTTGATTGACTTCACTGCTAAAGCCCGAGAGCTCAGGGTGTTGATAAAAGAGATATAGAAGTAATCCTATAACTAAAAACAAAAATGCTGTAGGTATCGTGATGAGAATAGAAACGATGAGAGACTTCGCACCTTCATTTTTGTCTTTACAAGTAAGAATACGCTGTGTCATATCTTGATCTAATCCATATGCTGCGATATTGAGTAGCAGGAGTCCGCTGATCAATGCCCAAAAGTTATAGCTACCGCTAAGAGAGAAATCAATGATCTTAAGCTTATCATTTGCCTCTAGTGTAGAATAAATAATTCCGATATCACCGCCAAGAGCACCAAAAAGATGATATATGATAAACAGTGCTGCACCTATATATATTGCTACTTGGACGATATCGGCAATTATAATGGATTTGATGCCGCCAAAATATGCATACCCGAGTGACCCCGACATAAGAATAATAATGGCAAATATCATATGGGTTGCCGCTATATCGCTAAATAAAATCATGGAGACTGCAAGTGCTCCGATATAAAGTCTAGCTCCACTGGCAAAAAGCCGTCCGATCAAAAACATCACCCCTGCATCTCTTTTGGCTCGTGGGCTATATCTCTTTTCTAAGAGCTCATAAACAGTGATCGCGCCTATATCATAAAACTTTGGTACCAGCACTTTCGATACGATGATGACTGCCAAAAGAGCCGAAAAGAAGAAACCTACAAATGTGAGATTGCTGCCGTATGAAGACTCAGGAGCTCCTAAGAATGTAGCAGCCGATTGAGAAGTAGCAAGAACAGAAATAGCGACTGCAAACATTGGTAGAGATTTTTCACTTATGAAATAATCCCTGCTTGTTTTGACCTTTACCTTGCTCAGCCAAACAGATGAGACTATTACCAAAAGAAAATATACACCGAAAATCGCCCAGTCAAGAGTGCTGAATGATGAATTCATCTATTCTCTTTTGGCGGTTCTTTTAGGTTCAAATCTTTGACCTCATCCCTGACAGCTTTTATGAATACATCACCTGGATCATTTTTACGTGTAAAATAACTATCGTCACGCTCAAGCCAATATTTGGTCTTTTTCATCCTGCTATACTCATGATGGCCCATCAAAATTTCGATATTCGGATATTTGGCTTTGAGATATCTGACTAAATAGATATTTGATTGCACCTGAGCAGGTGTGAGATCTTGGCTATTGTCCCCTCTGCCGCCAACATTTTCTATGCCAATACTATAATAATTTAGCCCTATGATGTGTCTTGCCATATGGTTATCTGGCATCAAGCGGTATATTGTGCCATCTTTATCGACTAAAAAATGAGACGATACATTCACCGCTCCGCCTCTTGCTATGTCTTTTCTGTCGCTTAATAGTTTTTCCGGTTTTAATCTGCCAAATGATTTGGCAAAATCGGGTTCGGCAGTCCAGTGCAAAACAATGATTTTTGGGTCTATGGTTATATCTTTGACATCCAAACCATAATGGCCATGAATATACTCCTTAGTCATCTCTACCCTAGCTTGTGAGAACTCGATAGGTTTTTCAATCATGCAAGGATTGGCCGCAAATGCGTTCACGGAAAACAGAGCTAAAAATAAAATTATTGATCTCATAATGATTCCTTTGTATTTTTTGATTGCCAAAAAAACATAATCGCGATAATGGCAGGAGGCAATGCGATAGCAAAAAGATAGCTTGGGATATGTAAAATATGATTTGACTGCAGATACAAAAATCCAAGGGCTAGCAACAGATACGCTCCAAGTCGATAAAAAGAAATAAAAGCTTTGCTTTTTTTGAATGCTTCAAGAGTGGTTATCTTTTTATCTTCTTCTACGGTCTCCTCTAGTATTGCTTCTTGACTTTCATTTTCATCATAGACGCCATGCGGATCTTCGATTTTTTCCAATAAATCTTCATTTGAAGATATTACTGCGCCGCTGGCTACACTTTGCTCTACCATTTTGCGATAGCTGTACAATGAAGCAAGTATGACTGCTAGAGAGCTAAAAAAACCTATTTGTGAATTGATAAACCAATCTCTTTGACCGGCTAATATACAAAAAAGTATGATACCTATATCTACTATTAAAAGGGCATTAAGAATACGGACCTTAATACTCTTCGTCATCATCATCCTCTTTTGTTGGCTTACGATAAGTATATCTAGGGTCATTGGCAAGCTCATCAAGAGATTTCTTTTGTTTGGCATATGCCTTATAAACATTCAAAATAGCAGCAGCTACACCAATAAAAACCCCTATCCAAAGTGTCCATGCCAATCCTGTAAGTTTTTGCAATCCTAGACCAATACCTACACCGATAAGCACAGCTACTACGATAGATATACCAAGACTTAGGTCATCAGCTGCACCGACTATTTTTTTTAATTTAGGGTCATCTGCCATTTTTTATCCTTTTACTATCTCTTCCATAGACTCATATGCTGCTTTGATGCTCTCTTCTATCATTTCATCCGTGATAGCCGTAGAGATAAATCCTGTCTCATAAGATGAGCATGCCAAGTATATACCACGTCTAAGCATCGCTTTATGAAATGCGGCAAACATTTGTGTATCGTTTTTGAGGGCATCATCGAAATTTCTAACGGGCGCCTTGCTAAAAAAGAAACCAAACATAGAACCACGCACATCCGTAACAACTATCAATCCAACGCTTGCAGCTGCTTTGCTAAATCCATCCATAAGCCTTTTAGCTTTTTGTGACAAAGATACATACATGGCCGGGTTGTTTTTGATCTTTTTCAAAGATGCAAGTCCTGCTGCCATAGCTACAGGGTTTCCGCTAAGAGTTCCCGCTTGATAAACAGGTCCTTCAGGAGATAAGTATGACATGATCTTGGCACTTGCGCCAAATGCACCTACCGGCATTCCTCCGCCTATGACCTTGCCCCATGTAACGATATCAGGTACAACACTGGTGATGCCTTGAGCACCTTTAAGTGATGCCCTAAAGCCGCTCATTACCTCATCAAATATCAGCAAAGCACCATGTTTGTCACACAAGGCTCTCAATTCTTTTAGGAAGCTCTCTTCAGCTGGGACTAGCCCCATATTGCCGGCTATGGGCTCAATGATCACACAAGCTATGTTGCCGCTTTCAAAACATTTTTTGACACTTTTTATATCATTATATGTTGCCAAAAACGTATGCTTAGTAAGATCGCTTGGCACACCCGGGCTTGATGGTGTACCAAAAGTTGCTAGGCCTGAACCGGCTTGAACCAATAGCGAATCACTATGCCCATGATAACATCCTGTAAATTTGACGATATCATCACGCCCCGTAACTCCCCTTGCTAGACGAATAGCACTCATTACAGCTTCAGTACCAGAGCTTACAAATCTGACCTTCTCAATATGATCAAATAAAGAGACTATCTCTTTTGCCAGTTCAGTCTCTGCTAGTGTAGGTGCACCAAAGCTAAGTCCGTGTTTAACTGCTTCTATAACAGCTTTTTCTATATCCTTGTCACAATGTCCAAAAATAAGCGGTCCCCAACTCTGTACATAGTCAATATAACGATTATCGTCTATATCGATCAGATATGCCCCCTCTCCTTTTGCTATAAACGGTGGTGTTCCTCCAACGCTGCTAAATGCACGAACTGGAGAATCTACTCCGCCAGGGATTACTTTGAGTGCCTCTTGAAATGCGGTAATGCTTTTATCTTGTGTCATATATAAGTCCTAAATATAGTTGTTGTGATTATAACTTAAAAAGAGTAAGAGTTGAGAATTAAATAATGTCGTCATCATGAACTTGTTTCAGGATCCCAAGGTAAAAACATAAACTCGTTCCCACGGTCTCCATGGGAATGCATACTGGATCACAAAAGACAAATATACGCTCCCACGCAGAGCATAGGAGCGAGTGATATAAACTCTAGAGATGTTATTCTTTAAATGAGCATTTGCCTGTAAATTTACAAAACGGTCTCCATCCGGCAACTCCCACTATCAAAGGAATAAGACCTAATAAAAACCAATTATTACCCACAACAAACCAAAGCACTAAAAGAACAACTCCGATAACTATTCTAAGTATTCTACATGTTTTTTCTATTTGTATGACATCCATTTTGGCTCTCCTATTTTTTATAAATTTAACATTATAAAGCTTCAAAATAACTTTTATAAGTTTTTCAATTGTTTTATTAAGCCTTTTACTTCACTCGATGGAGCTTGCATCAAGATCGGTTTAGCTCTAGGATCAAGCCATTTTATAATTTCAACCATTTGAGATTCGCTCATAGCAGTACATCCGGTAGTTGGTATGTCTTTGATATGCATAAATATACATGATCCTTTGCCTTTTATATTATTCGGATTATGCTTTACAACAATTCCATATTTATAGTAATTTGCCGAAAACTCCATGACTTCATAGCTGTTATAGTCTTTTGCTACTTTTGTGCTATCTATTATCTTGTTATAAAACATCGAGTTGCCGTCATCTACGCAATGATGTTTTTCGCTCATCACATTATATGGATACTTAACTTCGTATGGATCATATCCAAAAGCATTTTCAAGAGCAAATATACCTATAGGGGATTTGCCGTCACCTTCTTTTTTTATAATAGTTGCATTTAAGGGTATTTTGTGAAGCCCAAGCCCCCACCCCATACCATTCTTGCCTATCTTTATATCTATCTGCTTACCAACTTTTTGCCATTTGCCATTTTGTAAAGAGTATCTTTGAAGTTTTGCATCCGGAGAGCCATAATCATTTGATATTACCATTATCATTTGCGTAGGTTGCGGTACACTTGCCTTGTCGGCCATAGTAAAAACAGTTGAAATAAAAAGTAAGATGGTAAGTACAATTTTCATTATGTAACGACCTTTATATAGATTAATCATACAAAAATTATACCGAAACATCAAATACAATTTGCAGCTTTTATACTGCTTTTTGACAAATTGCTTTATATTATTGATATACTATTATTGAATAAATAATTAATTTCCAAGAACTCTGAATATACATGATAAGAAAAAGGAGGCAAGTGATGAAAAAGCTAACGGTTTACCTGTGGGTATTTATTTTATTCTTACTGACTGGATACACAGCCTGCTATGCCAAGAACAGTAATGATACTATACTTACGATAATGACTGAAAATTACCCGCCTTTGAACTTTGAAAAAGACGGCAAAGTAACAGGACAAGCAACAGAAGTCGTAGAAGAACTCTTGAAAAGAACCGGCACTAGAGGTCAGATTCAAATGATACCATGGGAAAAAGGATATGATGCAATCTTGAATAAACCTAATTCTGCTCTTTTTACCACCGTTATGACTGCTGAACGCAAAAAACTTTTTCAGTGGGTTGGGCCGATAACTATACTTGAGACCAATTTTTATGGATTGAAAGGATCAAGCATCGAGATCAAAACACTCGAAGATGCCAAAAAAGTAAAAGCTATCGCAACAGTGGCTGGCTACTACACCGAACAAATACTTAAAAAAGAAGGTTTTACGAACATTCAAAGCTTTCCTGATGAAGAAAGTGCTGTGCGTAAGTTGTTAAATGGAGAGGTGCAGCTAATGATCGATGGCAATACCGCTATGCCTGCTATTTTGAAAAAGGTCAGTGCAAATCTAGATAATGTGGAGAATGTTTTCACTGTATCGACCGATCTAGCTTATATTGCCTTTTCCAAAAATACATCACCTTATCTTGTAGCGCTCTGGCAAGAAAAGCTTGATGCAATGAAACATGATGGCAGTTTTGATAGGATCTATACCAAATGGTTCCCAGACCAGACACCTCCGGGAATATTTCAAATGATGACTGAGGAGTATCCGCCAATCACATTCATAAAAGAAAGAAAGGTAGCTGGTTTTGCAACCGATATAGTCAGACAGATTGCTTCGCGGTTGAAAGTCAAGGATAACGTTAGACTAACCTCTTGGAAAAATGCTTATAATATGGCAAGTCTTTATCCAAACGTTATACTCTTCAGCGCTGAACGTACCCCACAAAGAGAAAAGTTATTTCTGTGGGTCGGGCCTGTTGGTAAAAACAACGCAATTCTTTACGCCAAAAAAGGCTCTGGAATTAAAATAGATAATTTAGAAGATGCCAAAAAAGTAAAAGCGATCGCAACAACTACTGATTGGTTTACAGAACAGTATCTAAAAAGCAAAGGCTTTACCAATCTTATCAGTTCAAAAGATCCGGCCGAGAATCTAAGACAACTCATTGACGGCAAAGTACAGCTATCAATTTTTACAGATCTGACCATACCCGAGATCGCTAAAAATGCCGGATACAGCATGAATGGCCTTGAGCCTGTTTATACTGTCAGCCAAACTTATTTTTATATCGCCATCTCCAAAGATACATCCCCAAGCATGGTAAAAGCATGGCAGACCGAATTGGATCAACTCAAAAAAGATGGAACTTTTGAAAAGATCTATAAAAGTTATCTGCCCAATGCTGATATGGACGGTTTATTAAAACAATAAAATTACGCCATCCTGAATTTATTTCAGGATCTCTTCTTTTGCTCCTATTATTCAAATTGAATAATAGAGATTGAAACTGTAATTCTCATTATGATATAATCCTTATTACCACACCAAGTAAATAATAACGATACATTAAAGGAAACCATATTTAATGGGATCAAAAAATATAAAAAAAAATTTTCTCATTGCCGCGTTAGCTATACTGCTTCATGGTTGTCAAAAAGAGAATATAGTAGGCGGTCCATGCCAATATATAACACATGACGGCACAGCGACACTTGAAAAAAAAGAAAATAATACAGGCATATTTTCTTTTGTCCCCAAAAATAATTTTCAAGAAAACCGAGAGTTTCTAAAAAACAGACAATTTGAAGCAAATCTGCCAAAAGGGTCGAAAATAGGCTCAAAATACGATGCTTCATTGCAAGTCATCACAAAAGGCACCTGCACTCCATGGATATTAAATATTAAAGAAGACAATAAATGAAACTGCTTGTAAATGCCCTTGAGCCATCATCAAACCTTCATCTTAAAGAGGTACTTAAACACACTAAAAATATAGAGCTTGCAGGCATCTTTAGCTCATCCCTTGGAAATCCGCTATATGATATATCACAAATGGCGATCATGGGCATAGTCGATGCTCTCAAAAAACTCAGATGGTTTTACCGTGTTGCAGATGAAATGGTAGAACTTGCCCAAGATGCTGATAAAATTCTGCTCATGGATAGCTCTGGATTCAACCTTCCTTTGGCAAAGAAACTAAAAGCAAAATACCCAGATAAAGAGATAATCTACTACATACTTCCACAAACATGGGCAAGCCGTCCAAAGCGGGTTAAAAAACTCGAAAAATACTGCGACAGACTGCTTGGGATATTGCCTTTTGAGATAAAACAGTACAAAAGCGGCAAAGCACAATATGTAGGACATCCATTACTTGATGAAATAACCGTAAGCAGAAATAATGTTGAGCATAACTCTATTGCCTTTTTGGCTGGAAGCAGAGCTGGTGAAATCACTAGACTTATGCCTATCTTTAGAGAAGTTAGACGAAACTTGAGTGACAAAAAAGCTGCACTTGTGATACCTACTTCATTTGATGAAAAAAAAATAGCAGAGCTTTATGGGGATATAAGCGACTTTGAAATTTCAAGGGATACCCATAGTACGTTAGCCAAAAGTGAATTTGCATTTGTATGTAGTGGCACGGCTACTCTTGAGGCAGCCCTTATTGGAACTCCATTTGTGCTTGTTTACAAAGCAAAAAAAATAGACTTTTTTATAGGAAGAAATATTTTAGGTATAAAGTTAGTTGGTCTAGCAAATATCATGTTAGAAAAATACAACAATACACTATTACACAAAGAGTTATTGCAAGAAGATGCAAATGTTCAAAATTTATTGGATGCTTTTTATGCAACCGATAGGGATATTTTTGCCAAAAGTGCCAAAGAGCTCAGAAATTATCTTGGCCATGGCAGTTCAGAAATAGTCGCAAATATCATCATGGAGCAATAATATGTTGGTACATATATGCTGTGCGGTTGACAGCCACTTTTTCTTACAAAAATTACGCTCGCAGTTTCCTAACGAGAAGCTCATTGGCTTCTTTTATGATCCAAATATCCATCCATATAGCGAATATCAGCTTAGGCTTCTTGATGTAAAGAGAAGCTGCAATATGCTTGATATTGAATTAATAGAGGGCGAATATGATACCGCCGGTTGGCTTGAAGCGGTGCGAGGACTTGAAAATGAACCGGAAAAAGGTGCCAGATGCTCGGTATGCTTTGATAATCGTTTCGAGGTCACCGCCAAAAAAGCTCATGAACTCGGAGAAAAAATATTTACATCTACTCTGCTGACTAGCCCCAAAAAATCCTTGACTCAGCTCAAAAGATCCGGTGATGAATTAGCAAAACTTTATGAGCTGGAATTTATAGCACCTGATTATAGAAGCAAACAAGGTACGCAAGAGCAAAACATATTAGCCAAACAAGACAAACTATATCGTCAAGATTATTGCGGCTGCCTGTTTGGACTTACCAAACAAAGAGAATATCAAGACAAACTAACAGATGAACTGTTTTCTCCGATATCCAAACAAGTTCAGCCTGAGTCCATAGAAGATAGGTTGCAAATTTATGAAAAAAGATGGGAACTCGAAGAGCAAAACAAAACATATACCATAAGGAAAGAAAGATTTCTAAATTGGAGATTGCTTAGAGGTTATGTCGCCCATGCAAACAATGTCGTACCATCTCATTTTTTGCCCTATTCTACACTCAAAAAAGGCTATTCCAGAGGAAAGATCACATGGGATGGTGATATAGGCTATTTTGATAGGGATGAGATTATTTTCATCACACTAGATTATTATAACCGTCTGGCAAACACGAATTACGCCAGCATCAAAGAGCTTATCTTTGAATCTCCATCTTTTGATGAAGAAGTTAAAGTTCGACAAAAGATAGTAGCAAATCCGTATAATCTAGGTGCTATTATAATCATAGATTCGATATTAAGTGGAAAATTTGAGATAGTTTGCGATAGCAAAATTTACAAAGACACAAGAGAGATACTATATTAATTTCAAGACTTGAATTTGAAGTGCCCACAAAAGAGTTTTTTCAAAGTTTGTAATTTTAAGCCAGATTTACAATCGAGATGATAGAATATTTATCATAGATTTTTTTTGATACGTGGAATGTTTTTTACAAAATTATTTTATCTAAAGCATTTAAAAGGCAGGATTAAAATGGCAAAATGGGATTATAAAAAAGATATTAATTATAATGCTATTGATGTTGAAAAAATCAGAGAAAACTATTTTCTTTTACACCTGTTGACGATTGCATCTTTTATTGAAATCACATCAGAAACTTATGCTAAAAATCTATCAGAATATTATAAAGATAATACAGAAGCAATTCAATGGCTTAACGATAGTTGGCAAAAAGAGGAAGTCCAGCACGGAAAAGCACTAAAAACATATATTGAACATGTTTGGCCACAATTCCCTTGGCAAAAAACATACAAGAAATTTCTAGAACTTTATAAACCACTATGCAATATCAATGAATTTCAGCCGACAAAAGCGTTGGAAATGCTTGCGCGAATGATCGTTGAGACCGGAACTTCTACGATGTATCGCACGTTGGAAGGATATGCCAAAAGCCTTGATGAGCCAATTTTGGAACATTTGTCTCATAATATTTATAAAGATGAAGTCAATCACTATAGTTACTTTGATCACTATTTTAAATATTACAACCAGAGTGAAAAATTAGGACGAATAGAGATATTAAAAGTTATCATACGGCGCTTGAAAAAGATTAATAGCGAGGATATCAAGATAGGATATCAGAGCCTCCATGAAGCAAAATATAATGATACTTTTAAACTTATATCTTATGAATTATTTCAAAATGAACTTCATATACAGACCAAAAAATACTATCCCTACTCTATGGGAATCAAAATGACAATGAAACCGCTTAATCTTAATAAGACATTTGAAATGGCTATAATACCAATAATACGTAGTGCAATAAAGGTATTGGAATTTAGATAAAAGATTTGCTGTGACCACTTTGGATACTGCTCCCAATATGGGAATATGATATCACGAAACAACATAAGACAATTAGCTTACAAAAAAAATAATAATCCTATTAACGCTATTTTTTTAGCAAATTTGAGATAAAATAATGCAATTTACAAATAGAGGTTTGAAAAGTGCTAAGTGTTACTGATATCCAAAAAATTCTACCACATCGTTATCCATTTTTGTTGGTCGATCGAATCACAGATCTAAAAAAAGACGAGTATGTAGTAGGATACAAAAACATCTCAATATCTGAACCGGTATTTCAAGGGCATTTTCCTGATCATCCTATCTATCCTGGGGTCATGATACTAGAAGGAATGGCGCAAACAGGTGGTATATTGGCTTTTCAAAGTATGGAGATGAGCGAAGAAGAAGCCGCACAAAAAGTGGTATACTTTATGAGTATTGACGGAGCCAAATTTAGAGCTCCTGTCAAGCCTGGAGACAAGCTAGAGTACCGCATGACAGTCAACAAGCACAAAGGTGCCATATGGGTACTGGAAGGCAAAGCATATGTTGATGATGTTCTTGTAAGCGAAGCAGAATTAAAAGCAATGATAGTGGACAAATAATGAGCAATATCCATCCAACCGCTATCATAGAAGATGGTGCAATAATTGGAGACAATGTTACAATAGGAGCTTATAGTTATATTGGCTCAAATGTAACCATAGGAGACAATACCAGCGTGGGCACACATACACTTATAGAGGGTATAACCACCATAGGTAAGCATAATCAAATATTTTCTCATGCAACTATAGGCTCCATCCCCCAAGATCTAAAATATGCCGGAGAGAGAGTAGAACTCATCATCGGTGATTATAATCGCATTAGAGAATACACACTGATCAATCCGGGCACAGTAGGCGGAGGCAGTGTCACAAAAATTGGAAACAATAATCTGCTCATGGGATATGTGCATTTGGGACACGATGTAATCATGGGAGATAATTGCATACTGGCTAATGGCGCCACACTGGCAGGTCATGTTGAGCTTGGCAATAATGTTGTCATAGGAGGACTGACCCCCGTACATCAATTTGTACATATCGGCGATTATGCCATGATCGCTGGAGCAAGTGCCCTATCGCAGGATATTCCGCCATTTTGTCTAGCAGAAGGCAATCGCGCGATTTTACGAGGACTCAACCTTACAGGACTCAGAAGACATATATCCAGAGAAGAGATCGACCAACTCAAAAGTGCATATAGAGAACTTTTCGAACAAGGCAAACCGCTTCAAGATACCGCACAGCAAATACTTGAATCTACCTCTTCTGAAATAGTAAAGAATTTAGTCAATTTTATTATTAACTCCAAGCGAGGCATCCCGTTTGAAAGGAACACCAATGCCAAATAAATATTGTAATTTTTGCGGTGCACATGAAACAGAAACAAATCCTCTAATAGCAGGTCAAGATGTACATATTTGTGCAAATTGTGTGATTTCTGCGTATAAGATTCTTTTTGGGGACACAGAAGAATCATTTTTGCCGCCGGAAATGCCGGGAGAACTTTTGTCTCCAAAGCAAATGAAAGCACTTTTGGATGATTATGTAATTGGACAAGACAATGCCAAAAAAACATTATCTGTAGCTGTCTACAATCACTATAAAAGAATTTTCAAAAAAACAAATTTTGACGATGATACACAAATCGCCAAATCAAATATTTTATTGATAGGGCCTACCGGGAGTGGAAAAACACTTCTAGCTCAGAGCATTGCTAGATTTTTGAATGTTCCTATCGCTATTGCAGATGCCACAAATCTCACAGAAGCCGGATATGTAGGCGAAGATGTTGAAAATATCCTTGTGAAACTATTTCAAGCAGCAGATGGCGATGTAGCTAGAACCGAACAAGGCATCGTATTTATAGATGAGATAGACAAAATCGCCCGCATGGGTGAAAATCGCTCAATTACTAGAGATGTTTCAGGCGAAGGCGTACAACAAGCTTTGCTAAAGATCATAGAAGGTTCAATAGTAAATATACCGCCAAAAGGCGGACGCAAACATCCAAACCAAGATTTTATACAGATAGATACTTCAAATATTCTATTTATTTGCGGCGGTGCATTTGACGGTCTTGGTGAAATGATCAGAAGAAGACAAGGCGCAAATGTACTTGGCTTTGAACAAGAAAAACGAAGCCAAATGGACAAAGATGATGTAATGAATCTTGTCGAACCAGATGATCTGGTAAGTTATGGGATGATACCGGAACTGATCGGCAGACTGCATGTATTAGCTACTTTAGAAAAAATAACTGTTGAAGATATGGTACGTATTTTAACGGAACCTAAAAATGCTTTGGTCAAACAATATAAACAACTTTTTGAACTTGACAATGTTACACTTACTTTTGAAGAAGAAGCCCTAAAGCTTATTGCTCAAAAAGCAATTGATAGAAAAACCGGTGCTAGAGGACTTCGCTCTATTCTAGAAGATCTATTATTGGAAAGTATGTATGAATTGCCGGAACTTGAAGGCTACGAAGTAGTCATAACGCCAGATGCCGTAAACAAAGAGTCAAAACCTTTGTATATCAAACACAAGCAAAGTGCTTAAATTTAACTAAAAAGGATATTTAAAATGTTTAAAAAATTTATGGGTATGTTCTCTAATGATTTGGCTATAGACCTAGGCACAGCTAATACTTTGGTGCTTGTAAAAGGCGAAGGTATTGTTATAAATGAACCATCTATCGTAACTGTGCAATATGATCATGCCGGAAAAGAAAGAATTCTAGCAGTTGGCCATGCAGCAAAAGAGATGGCAGGTAAAACTCCGGCTCATATCAAGGCAATTAGGCCAATGCGTGATGGAGTTATCGCTGATTTCCATGTGACAGAAATGATGATCCGCCACTTTATAGAAAAAGCGCACAAACGCAAAAGATTTTTTAGCCCAAGAGTTATGATCTGTGTGCCTTACGGCATAACACAGGTTGAGAGAAAAGCTGTAAAAGAGTCTGCACTTAACGCTGGCGCAAGAGCTGTTTATCTTATAGAAGAGCCGATGGCAGCTGCCATTGGAGCTGATCTGTCAGTCAAAGAACCTCGCGGTAATCTTGTAGTTGATATTGGCGGCGGCACAACAGAGATCGGCGTGATCTCAATGGGAGGACTGGTACTTTGCAAATCTATCAGAGTAGCTGGAGATAAGATAGATCAGATCATTATGGACTACATAAAGAAAAACTACAATCTCCTCATAGGTGAAAGAGTAGCAGAAGATCTAAAAATTCGTATCGGAACTGCTGTACCGTTAGAGCAAGAATTAACAGCAGTAGTTTATGGACGAGATCAGGTAGAAGGCAGCTTGGTATCTATTGAAGTAACAAGCGAACATATGAGAGCTGCAATGAGCGATACTATTACAGAGATCGTAGAGGCACTCAAATCTGTTCTTGAAGAGACTCCGCCTGAACTTGCAGGTGATATTGTAGAAAACGGTATAGTTCTTACAGGCGGTGGTGCATTAATAAGAGGTTTAGATAAATATCTATCAGATATTATAAAACTGCCAGTTTTTGTAGCCGAAGATCCGTTATTTGCTGTCACTAGAGGTACGGGCAGAGCCTTGGAACAACTTGATTCATTGCAACATGTAGCATATGAAAACTAGAATTATTACTATTATTGTGCTGCTAATTATTTTAGCGGCACTAATTACTCATAGTAAAAACAATAAAATTGCTTCCAATCTCATGGATGCATTAATACCAATTAAACATTCATATCAAAATATTCTTGACTCTATAGGAGAAGCAAGAGAAATTTATATTAATCAAAAAAATCATATCGAAGAACTAAAAGACAAAAATCAAGAATTGCAAAAAAAACTTCTTGAACAAAAAAACTACATCGAACAAGCCAAAACGCTTCGAGCTGTTTTCCCGTCACTAAAAAAATTACCAAAACAAGAAGGTGTTGATCTGGTACAAACAGTATCTTATGTTAAATTCAATAATTTTTCGCAAATCGTACTAACAAAACCAAAAAACATATCAAACGATAGAATTTACGGATTGATTCAAGATAATGTAGTAGGCGGCGTAGCTAGAATAGAAAATAATCAATTGCGCGGTTATCTGACCTCAGATGAAAAATGCCGCTACTCTGTATATGTCGGGAAACAAATGGCTCCTGGTGTAGCAATAGGCGGCGGAAATAGATTGACCACTATACAATTTATACCAAAATGGTTTGATATCAAAGAAGGTGATAAAGTATTTACAAGCGGACTTGATGGTATATTTTTTGCCAATATACCGGTTGGAGTGGTCAAAAAAGTAGAACTGCAAGGCAGCTACAAAGTAGCATATGTCAACACATACAATGATGTTTATCATCCTAAAGCATTTTTTATGATAACACATGCAAAACCGACAATGTTCAATGCGGACAAAATAAATTATGCACAAATCCCTATGGATACACCTGCGCAAACAACACCGCAACCGGTGCAAGATTTCAATGCCACATTGCCGATGACACCGTCTACGTTATCCAGTACACCGTTGGTTGAAATGGATCAAACCAGAGAAGACACCATAACCCCGGAACCAAGAGATACGCAGATAGACTCAGTAAGACCAAAAACACGCAAACAAAATTCTTCTGGGCAAAACACACAACAAGAATCTACACCAAATACGCAAGCACCTGCTGCAGAAGATGATCAAAAGTCTACTTTAGATGCATTTTAACCTAAGCTCTCTTTTGAGAGTTTAAGAGGTAATTTGGTATAATTTAATACTAAAAACCTAAGGGTCATACTTCATGCCAAAACGCAACGATATTAAAACTATTTTACTGATAGGATCAGGTCCAATTGTTATTGGTCAAGCCTGTGAATTCGACTATTCTGGCACACAAGCTGCCAAAACACTCAAAGAACTCGGATATAGGGTTGTGCTTATCAACTCAAACCCGGCCACCATTATGACAGATCCTGAATTTGCGGATCGAACATACATAGAGCCTATTACAGAAGATGTCATTGCCCAGATAATCAAAAAAGAAAATGTTGATGCAGTACTGCCGACTATGGGAGGGCAAACTGCACTCAATGTAGCTATGAGCATGCATGAGCGCGGGATGCTTGAAGGCAT
This sequence comes from Sulfurovaceae bacterium, assembly GCA_041654415.1. Taxonomy (GTDB): domain Bacteria; phylum Campylobacterota; class Campylobacteria; order Campylobacterales; family Sulfurovaceae; genus BN30871. Next base: position 27,532 of record JBAZDL010000001.1, read on the forward strand.
TACATTTTTGGGTGCCAACCCTGAAGCTATCAAAAAAGGTGAAGACAGACAAGCCTTTAAAGAAGCAATGATCAAAATAGGAATGGATATCGCCATCTCAAGATATGCTTACAATCTAGATGAAGCCATTGAAGCAGCTAAAGAGATAGGTTTCCCACTTATTGTAAGAGCATCTTATACGCTAGCCGGAGGCGGTTCAGGCGTAGCATACAATATGGATGAATACAAAGAGATTGTTAAAGGTGGACTAGAGGCAAGCCCTATTAATGAGATCCTCATAGAAGAATCTCTTTTGGGCTGGAAAGAGTATGAAATGGAAGTTATCAGAGACAGTGCGGATAACTGCATCATAATTTGTTCCATAGAAAACCTGGACCCTATGGGTGTACATACAGGAGACAGTATCACAATAGCCCCAGCACTTACTCTTACAGACAAAGAGTATCAACATATGCGTGATGCTAGTTTTAAAATACTAAGAGAGATCGGCGTAGATACCGGCGGGTCAAACGTACAATTCTCTATTGATCCAAAAACAGGACGTATGATAGTCATTGAAATGAACCCAAGGGTAAGCCGCTCATCTGCTCTTGCAAGTAAAGCTACAGGCTACCCTATAGCAAAAGTTGCGACACTTTTGGCTGTTGGTTTTACTCTTGATGAAATTACAAATGACATTACAGGAACTCCGGCTAGTTTTGAGCCTGTAATAGACTATATTGTTACTAAAATACCTAGATTTACATTTGAGAAATTCCCTCACGCAAACTCCACACTGACAACAGCCATGAAAAGCGTAGGTGAAGTAATGAGTATAGGCTGCACATTTAAAGAATCTTTTCAAAAAGCTCTTTGTTCTTTAGAGACCGGACTTACCGGTTTTGATAGTATCAAATGCGATGAAGAGACACTTCTTAGAGAGATCAGACGGCCAAATGAAAAACGCATATTATACGCTGCAGAAGGTTTCCGCAGAGGACTTGATGTAGAAAAGATATATGAACTCTCTAAAATTGATAAATGGTTTTTGTATCAAATAGAAGAGTTGATCGTCAGTGAAAAAAATATTGATATATCTTATCTGAGCAATGCTTCTCTTATGCGTCGCATAAAAAGCGAAGGCTTTAGCGATGCGATGATTGCATCGCTTATCAATCAAAAAGATGGATTAGAAATCAGTGAAAACGATGTCTATACTGCCAGAGAAAAATTGGGCGTTGTATTGGAGTACAATGAAGTGGATACTTGTGCGGCAGAATTTAGAGCACTTACTCCATATCTCTATTCGACAACCAATATAATGGCTATTGACAAAGGCAAAGAAAACAGTGAGAGCAACAAGAAAAAAGTCCTCGTAATAGGAGGCGGGCCAAACCGCATCGGTCAAGGTATCGAGTTTGACTATTGTTGTGTACATGCCTCTTTTGCTCTTGAAGAGATGGGGATGACTTCTATCATGTACAATTGTAATCCCGAAACCGTATCAACAGATTATGATACGAGTGATATATTGTACTTTGAACCTATTGATTTCGAACATGTCAGAAATGTCATAGCAAAAGAAAACCCGGATGGCGTAATAGTCCATTTTGGCGGACAAACCCCTCTAAAACTAGCCAAAAAACTTACTGCAATAGGAGCCAAAATAGCAGGTACTAGCGCAAAAGTAATTGATCTAGCCGAAGATAGAGAGCAGTTTTCTACATTTATTGAAAATTTGGGCCTCAAGCAGCCGGATAATGGCACAGCATATACAAAAGACGATGCTCTTATCATTGCAAATCGTATAGGGTATCCTGTACTTGTGCGCCCTAGTTTCGTACTTGGCGGTAGAGGTATGCGTACAGTATACAGCGATAATGAGCTAAAAGAGTATATGGATGAAGCTGTAAGTGTATCGCATGATGCTCCTGTACTTATAGACAAATTTCTAGATAATGCCATAGAGCTTGATGTAGATGCCATATGTGACGGCAAAGATGTCTATATTGGCGCTGTTATGCAGCATATCGAAGAAGCCGGCATTCACTCAGGAGACAGCGCATGTTCCCTGCCTCCGGTTTCAATCTCTGCCGAACTTCAAGAAGATGTCAAAAATCAAACTGCCCAAATAGCGCTTGGTATAGGAGTGATCGGACTTCTTAATATCCAATTTGCTATACACAAAGGAGAGATATATCTCATCGAGGTAAATCCTAGAGCTTCTCGTACGGTACCGTTTGTGAGTAAAGCCACAGGATTGCCGCTAGCAAAAGTAGCTACAAGAGTTATGTTGCAAGGAGACCTAAAAGAGGCATTGGCATATTATGATACTTTCAAAGTAGTGAACTTCGACAAAGCCATTATGGAACCAAACCTTAAAGGCCATATAGCAGTTAAAGAAGCTGTTTTCCCATTCAATAAACTTCCTGGTTCAGACCTTATCTTGGGGCCTGAGATGAAATCCACCGGTGAAGTGATGGGTATCAGCGATAATTTTGGTATGAGCTTTGCAAAAAGCCAATTTGCCAGCAAAAACAATTTGCCTTTGAAAGGTAATCTGTTCTTATCACTGACCGAAAATGACAAAGGTTTTGCCGGCGAGATAGGTGAAATGTTTTGCAAGCTAGGATTTGAGATAGTCGCTACTTCAGGTACTCATGATGCGTTACAAAATGCCGGTATCAAATCAACTAAAGTACTCAAAGTTTCTGAAGGCAGGCCAAACATAGATGATATGATCAAAAATGATGAGATTGCACTTGCTATCAATACCAGTGATAACAAATCAAGCAAAGATGACGCCAAGATTATCCGCCAATCAGTACTAAGCGCCAATGTAGCATACTTTACAACAGTAGCGGCAGCACGCGCCACAGCACTTGCTATAGCTGAGCTCCAAAAAAGCGGCAACACTTTAGAGCCAAAAGCTATACAAGATTATCTTGCTTAAGAGCTTTTGGGCAAGATGCAGAGTGATGACGGATTCCTGATCAAGTTCGGGATGACGCCATTGTTTATTATTCACTCATCGCCATTAACTATTTAATTTTATCTTTTTTTCTGTATTATAATAAACAATATATAAACTAGAATATATAAATAAGGGCTAAAAATGGAATTAGAAGTAACGTGGAGTAGAGCTATTAAGGTTTGGTGGTCTTATGTATGGCGTAATCTCATTGCCATAATTGCTTCAATGATAATGGGCGGCATTGCAGGTTTTATTATCGGTTTTGTTATGGCTGCTTTTGGAGCAGAAAAAGAGACGATGAAAACTACTGCAATCATTGTCGGTTTCATTATAGGAGTTGCGATATCGATCGTGCCCATCAAAATGATCCTAGGTATGAATTTTGGAGAATTTCGCTTAGTGCTTTTAAGCAATGAAAATAAAAAAGATATATGAATATGCTCAAAGATAAAGTTTTTCTAACGTCTACCGATACTACCATTGGATTTGTATCTCAAAACAGCGACAAATTAAATAATATCAAGCAAAGGCCCAAAGACAAAAAGTTTATAAAAGCCGTAAACTCACTTGATACTCTCAAATCGATGACGAGAGTGCCGGATATGCACAAAAAAATGGTCAGAAGAGCCACAAAATCCACATTTATCATAAAAGATGAATCATTTAGGGTAATAAATGATGAACATCATTTATTACTGCTTGATAGACTTCAATGGGCTTACACTACATCAGCAAACCTAAGCGGTAAAGAGATAGATGTCCAATTCGCACTTCAAAATGCAGATATTATCATTTATCCGCTGAACGAAAAAAGATCAAAAGCATCGCAGATATTTAGGCTGGGTACCAAAAAAATAAAAAGGCTTAGAGCATGAACGCAATTTGGCAAAACAAAAACCTTGAGATACTAGTGGAAATTTCTTCAATTCCATGGCTAAAGATATTTACCCTCCATCCGTACCGTGAGATGAGTGAAGTACCCAAAGAAGTAAGAAGCGAGATATTTGACCTTCTTGATACCATTGAAAAAGAGATGATCGCATACTATAATCCCAAAAAGATAAATATTGCATCTTTTGGCAACTATGTCCCTCATGTGCATTGGCATATCATGGCAAGGTTTGAGCTCGACAGCCATTTCCCAGAACCCATGTGGGGAGTACAGCAAAGAGAAGGCAGGCTTGAGCTGCCGGAGTTTGATGGGTTTGTGGAGTTATTGCTTGAACAATTAAAATGAGTGGATCGCCACACTTTGTTCGCGATGACAAGCAGCGTCATTCCTGCTTAGGCAGGAATCTATATCACAATAATGTCATCCGAGCATCATTGTAAGTAGGCAATATTTCAAAGCGGTTAGCATGAAATATGCCGTAAACAATCTTGTGAGGATGACGATTTTCTTTGGTTACCTTTCTTTACTAAAAAGAAAGGTATAAAAAAGTCATCTTTTTCTTTGCTATCTTTCATTAACTAAAAAATTCTCATTTACTTTATTTTTTTTGTTACCTATCCTGTTTTCCTAGCCTATATGCTCCGCGCAGGAGGTATATTGTATATTTGAATTATATATGTATCTCCGCGGATACCGTGGAAACGAGCCTAAAAGTTTCCATTTTGTTACTATATAAAGATAATATATAATTATTGTATTAAAAAGATAAAATAATAAAATTAAAATTTTTTCATTAATTTTCAAAAAATCTTTCATTTATCTTGACATTTAAGTATTAATAGTGTTACAATCAAGTGTAATTAAACTTTATAAGAAGTAATTATACATATTTACCGGATCGTTAGTTGTTGGTTGGTGCATTTGCCGTGGCAGATGGAACAAATAATATCATTTGAGCAATATTTGCAAGAATGAAACAAAACAATATAAGGAAAAGTATTATGAAAACGTTTACAAAATTTAGTTTGGCAGCAGTAGCTGTATTGGGTATGTCTAGCGGAGCGTATGCTGCCACAAATATAGATGCAGGTGTTGGCGGTACATTTACTACTGTAAATACAGCAGATACATTAACAGTCACTGCGACTGGTGGCACTTTCGTTAGTGACGATGTAACTGTTGGTGGAACAATCTACGGTGATAATAACCCATATAACAGTCTAAATTTAAATACTAGTTTCTATGACGTTACATTGCAAGCAGAGGATGATCTATTCCTTAATTCTGACAGCTTTGATGGAGGGTATGGTGGTATCATAATGCAAAAAGCCGGTATTACCCTAATGGAAGTTAACGAAAATAGCGATGATGGTACAAATATTTATACCAACACTTACATTGCTACAGGCGGCGTTTATGGTACGCCTAATACAGCCGCACTAGGCTTAGAAAGCGGTACAGGTGCCGGTATCGGTTACTGGGATGCTGATGGTGACTTACATGGTTTTGGCGTCGATGGCACTGCTGCCATCATGAGCGGCGGTACAAACTCTTCGGTGTTAACCTTGGCTGATGGTGATGCCGGTGGCACTACACTGACCGTAAGCGGCAGCGACATTACAAGCATTAATCAAACCGTATTCTCTGCCACATCAGATGCTTTTGGCTACAATAGTGTGGTTACAGTGGGAAGTGCCTTAAGTGATTCAACTACTACAGTGCAAGGCGGTGGTGCTGACCTCACTTTAAGTGGAAGTGATGCAACCCTCTCTGCTGATAATGACATAGTTCTTAACGTAAATAATGATGGTGCATCGTATGGTGGACTTGTTGTAAATGATATGGGCATCAGTGGTGCAGTGCCGCTAATGGAAATTTATAGCAATGCTCAAGGAGGTAGTGATCTTTATAGCACTCTCGATATGAATGGCAATCAAATCCACGGTGTTGCAGCTGGAACTGCTGGTACTGACGCGGTCAATCTAAACCAATTAAATGATATAGAAAATGACATGTCCAAAGGCATAGCAGCTACTACTGCTATTGCAAATATCCCTCAAGTAGAAGCGGGCAAAAAAGCTTCTGTAGGACTTGGTTATGGCCACTATAACGGTGAAAATGCTATCGCAGCTGGTGCTAGCTGGCACTTTGGTGCTCAAAGCGATGGTATCATGAAAGTGAGTGTTGGTACAGGCGGTAGCGGAGAAACTGCTGTAGGTGCCGGTGCTTCTTGGTCTTGGTAACAGCTGTTAATATATATTAAAGTCCTTTCCGTCTCCACGATTTTCGTGGAGACGATACTCCTTTTTATATTTTTTAGATAGTCCTTCCTTGAATAATGCCATGATGTAGTTCCCCCCCCTCTACATCATGGCTGTTTTACATAATCATATTTTTTACTTACTTATAGTTTTTTACTCTCGCTCCAATGCTTGTATATTTATCTTTTATATTCCTGTATGCATTTACGCCATAACGATAGGAACGAGCTTAAAGACCATAGTAAGATAAATCCACTACTGCTCCGTCATTCCTGCGAAGGCAGGAATCCACAACAACTGCCACCATGAATTTATTTCAGGGTCTAAACCTGTATTGAAAATTGAGATCCCTAAACAAGTTCGGCATGACGAGAGTCTGCTCTTGCAATAACAAAGTATTTTTTGTATACTAGCAAAAGTTAGATACTATCAATCCCATAGGAGGTATATCATGGCGGCTTGGCTCACAGTACTCGCAAGCGTTCCGTGGTCAGAGGTTATCAAAAATGCACCAAAAGTTGTTGATGGCTCCAAGAAATTTTGGAAAACAGTTACCAAAAAAACTCCGCATATATCCGATGTGCAAAAACATGGCATACCGCAATCAGAAGTAATAGCCTCCTTGGAAGCTTCGGTCTCTGATCTGCAAGCTCAAATGCTCGCATCTTCTGAGCTTATCAAGACACTTGCCGAACAAAACACACAGCTTATAAAGCGTATAGAAACCAACCGCATACAAATGTTGTGGCTAAGCGCAGTAACCGGGGTGATCGCTGTAATATTTGGCCTATTTTTGGCATTTGCGTGAGAATGTATATTCGTCTTTTGTGATTCCGTCTGCATTCTCCATCCTGGCGACAGGAAAGAGCTTAATTTCCGTTCACCCTGAGCCCGTCGAGGGGTAACATATCGTCCATAGTTCGACAAGCTCACTACGAACGACAAAGTTTCTTGTACTGCAATGAGAGCAATATCGTGTAATCTTGAGAAGTATTTAGGCTTCAGTATGCATTCCCATCGAGACGATGGGAATGAGTTTAGTATCTCTAATTTGTCATTCCCTCATAGGCAGGAATCCACAACAACTGTCACCCTGAATTTATTTCAGGGTCTAAACTTGCATTGAAAGATTGAATACCGAATCAAGTTCAGGATGACGATTTTCTTTGGTTACCTTTCTTTGTAAAAAGAAAGGTATAGAGAATAGAAGATATTTTTTCTTTACTACTTTTTTAAAAAAAGTAGCGCAAAAATATCCTACCCTCGCTTCTATAATATAATTTAAACTAAAAATAGCTCATAATTTAAATAAAATTATATAGTTATAAAATTATCATAATTCCTTGCAATAGTTTAATATTTTTTGTATACTTTTAATATAGTTAATAAATAATATAGATTGACATAATGTCCGGCAAACAAAGATTATCTCAAAGGAGAGTTCGATGCAGGAAAATAACAAAACAAGTGCATTGGTTTTAGGGGTATTTATACTTCTTGGTTTGAGTTCGCTTGGTTACCTCATAGGAACATCGGCGATAAAATTTAAAGAGTATGAACGGACAGTTACCGTCAAAGGACTCTCAGAGAGAGAATATCCGGCAAATATAGTCATATGGCCCATTCAGTTTACAACTGTGGGCAATAATCTCGAAGAGATATATAGCGCAATAGACGGCAATGCTGCAGAGATAAAACGGTTTCTTATGAGCAAAGGTATAAATGAAAAAGAAATTTCGTTTGGAACCCCTTCTCTTACAGATAAATTAGCTCAGCAATATGGCAACCAAGAAAGGCCTGAATTTAGATATCTAGCAAGCCAAACCGTTACAGTCTATTCTCAAAACATTAACGGTGTCAGAGAGACAATGAGCTCACTATCCGAATTGGGCAAAAAGGGGATCGTATTTAGCGGAGGAGATTATCAAACACAAACAGAATATCTCTTTACGAAATTAAATGATATAAAACCTGCGATGATAGAAGAAGCTACCACAAAAGCCAGAGATGTAGCTCAGAAATTTGCATCTGATTCAAATAGTACCCTAGGCAAGATCAAGCGAGCCTCACAAGGTCAATTTGGCATAGAAGACAGAGATAAAAACAATCCTCATATCAAAAAAATCAGAGTAGTTTCTACGGTGGAGTATTATTTGTCAGATTAAAGTTATTAAAACATCTTTATACACAATAAAGGAGTGGTTATGAAAGTTGCCATCAGCGGAGCAGGAGGCTTTATAGGCTCACACCTTGTATCTATGTTCAAAGAAAAAGGATGGGAAGTATCTCCAATACACACACACGACTTTGATCTAGATTATGCATCCTTTGGCAAAAAGCTTGCCGGTGCTAATGTTGTTATACATGCTGCCGGGGCTACTATCAACAAACGCTGGACCCAAAAATATAAAAAAGTACTTTACTCAAGCCGCGTAGATACGGCCAAAAAGATCGTCAAAACGATGGAAAATATGGAGCAAAAACCAAAGCTCTTTATTTGTACATCTGCTGTTGGTATCTATTCTTCGATAGGCAAACACGACGAAGAACATGCCAAATACGCCGATGATTTTCTAGGACGATTGGTACAAGAGTGGGAAAAAGCTGCAAGCAAAAGCACCAAACTGGGTATCAGAACCGTCATCTTCCGCTACGGGATCGTGCTAGGTCATGGTGGAGGTATACTAAAAGAGATGTTATTACCTTTCAAGCTAGGGCTTGGAGGTACGATCGGCAATGGTAAACAAAATTTTACCTGGGTGCACATAAATGATCTTATGCGCGGCTACCTCTTTGCTATAGAACATCCAGAGACAGAAGGGGTCTATAATCTAATGGCACCAAACCCTACTACAAATTATGGCTTGACAAAAGCGCTTGGAGCAGTCCTGCATCGCCCTACTTGGTTTACAATTCCAAAATTTCTCTTGAAACTGCGCTTCGGTTCTGATGCAGCTGAGGCTCTTTCAAGCGGACAGTATGCCACTCCAAAACGTCTTAGTGAGGCTGGATTTAAATTTGAATTCAAAACCATCAAAGAGGCCCTAAATGACCTATTTGGCTGAGATCAGGAAAGTAATCATGTATACAAAAATACGGCGCTTTACAATGTCGATATTGCAAGTTGCCAATATTGCTTTTTTTCTTGCTATGTTATTTTCGCCCATATATGCAGACAAACTCTCAGAAAAACTAAAAACCATCAAGCTGCCGCCTGGTTTTCATATCAACATCTATGCTAGCGGCATAAAAGGTGCTCGTTCTCTTGCTATCGGGCAGCACGGCACTATTTTTGTAGGTTCCCGTAGCGAGGGGAAAGTATATGCACTTCAAGACAACAACGGCGACTTCCGAGCCGACAGGCGTTTTGTCATAGCAAGCGGACTCAATAATCCAAATGGTGTTGCTTTCCGAAACGGTGCGCTTTATGTCGCTGAAATTAACCGTATTTTGCGCTTTGACGCTATCGAAAGCCGGCTCAATAACCCGCCCTCTCATGTAGTCGTCAATGATACTTTCCCAAAAGAGACTCATCATGGTTGGAAGTTTATTCGTTTTGGGCCTGACGGATATCTATATATACCCGTGGGTGCTCCTTGCAATATATGTGATTCCAGCGATCCGCGCTACGCCTCTATCATGCGGATGCGGCCCGATGATACTGGGCTAGAGATTTTTGCACGCGGAGTGCGAAACACGGTGGGATTCGACTGGCACCCCCAAACACATACACTCTTTTTTACCGATAATGGCAGAGACTGGATGGGAAACAATATACCTCCTGATGAGCTTAATATGGCTCCAAAAAAAGGGATGCATTTCGGATTTCCATACTGCCACGGCAATAATCTTGCCGACCCCAAATTCGGCGAAGGAAAAAATTGTACTGATTTTACTAAACCTGTAAAAGAACTCGGCTCTCATGTCGCTTCTTTGGGTATGCGATTTTATACAGGCAAGCAGTTTCCGAAAAATTATATAAACCAAATATTTATCGCTGAGCATGGCTCATGGAATCGTATCCCGCCCGCTGGCTACCGTATAACTCTTGTCAGTTTTGATAAAAATAATTCGCCATCATACAGCGTCTTTGCACAAGGGTGGCTCGATGGCATTACATCATGGGGGAGACCTGTGGATATTTTGAACATGCCAGACGGCTCCCTTCTGGTGTCGGACGACAAGGCTGATGCAATTTATCGTATCTGGTATAGCGACAAATAGATAACTATTATCTTATACCAGATCTTGAAATTAGTTCAGAATAACTAAAATTTACGAGCAGTGGCCGCCACCGCAACAGCCGCCTTTCGGCTTAACTTCATTCATGTTTACAGATATATGAAGCGTATCACCGGCTTCGCTTAATGAGAAACTGTGTTTGCCGCAAAATTCATCGTTCATATAATCTACCATATATTTAGCTCTAAGCAGTGCTTCATCTTTTGATTGGAATGATTGATTATTTTCAAAATCGCTTTCTTTGAAACATTTACATTCTTTTTCTATTACTATTGTTGTCATTATTTTTCCTTTATTTTTTGAATGGCGATAATAGCAAATATACATAAAATAAAAATAAAACAAATAGTTATAAATTGTTTTTTAAAATTTTATAATTGCGACTAAGTTGCAAAATAATAGTAAAAATATGGATAAAAAAATGTTTTTTAGATAAAATGCAATTATTGTTTATAAGGATACAAAATAATGAAACCGAGTATATTTTTCAAACTTTTTTTACCGCTTTTGATGAGCTCTTTTTTATTTGGCAAAACCACGGTAGCTGTGAGCGTATTACCACAAGAAAGTATTACTAAGGCTATTGGCGGAGATAAAATAGGTGTTCTTTTAATGGTCAAGCCCGGTGCTTCGCCACACTCGTATGAGCCAAAACCTGCTCAAATGATAGCCTTGTCACATGCCAAACTTTATCTAAGCATCGGTGTAGAATTCGAACATGCATGGCTGGCAAAATTTAAAGCTCAAAATCCGAGAATGAAAATAGTAGATTCTTCTAGAGGAATAAAAAGAATTGATATGGTTGCACATCATCATGACGAAGATGAGCATGATGGAGGCGATCACCACGAAGACGAAGAAAAGGGCAAAGATCCGCACGTATGGACATCTCCTTCTAATATAAAGATAATAGCTGTAAATACTCTTCAAGCACTTATCAAAGCTGATCCGTCCAATAAAGCTTATTATGAGGCCAATTATCGTAAATTACTCCAAAAAATAGTAGCCACAGATAATCAGATCCGCTCTATACTTAAAAACACTCCAAAAGGTTCTAAATTTATGGTATTCCATCCCGCATGGGGATATTTCGCTTCTTCGTATGGACTCGTACAAGTGCCTATTGAGGTCGAAGGCAAAGAGCCAAAGCCTTCGGCTCTTGGCAAACTTATCAAAGAAGCCAAAGAACAAAATATCAAAGCTATTTTTACCCAACCTGAGTTTTCCGATAAAAGCGCGCGCTTAATAGCTTCACAACTCAACATAAGCGTCGTCAAAGCATCTCCGCTTGCTGCTAATTGGTCAGCCAATCTCATCGGATTGGCTCGCGCGATAGCTATCAACACTTCTAGGTAAAATATGACCCTTATCAATATCAAAAATCTCTCTTTTGGATACAACGAAGAGAGAGTGCTTGAAAATATCGATCTTCAAATAGAAAAAGATGATTTTATGGCCATCATTGGACCAAATGGCGGCGGAAAATCAACACTGCTCAAACTTATACTTGGTATTCTAAAACCGCAATCAGGCAGTATAGATTTTATTGACAACTCTATTACTATAGGATATGTACCTCAAAATATAAATATCAATACAGATTTCCCGGTCACCGCTATAGAGGTGGTCTTGATGGGCCATAACGGTACCAAGCGCCCAATTTTTGGTTATGGCAAAAGCGAAACCATGTGTGCCATACAAGCATTAAGGGAAGTCGGAATGGAGGAGTATGCCAAATACAGAATCGGTTCACTTTCAGGCGGCCAGAGACAACGAGTCATGATAGCAAGGGCTTTATGTTCCCACCCTTCGGTTGTCATACTGGACGAGCCGACTTCAAGCATAGATGCCAACGGCCAAAAACAAATTTATGACCTACTCAAAGAATTGAACAAAACAATGACTATAATTGTCGTTAGTCATGATATATCCATTACCATGGAATATGCCAACAAAGTAGCATATATCAATAGAACTCTCTCATTTCACGACATGAAACAAACAAAAAGCAGATTTTCTCTGCATCCGCAAGGCCATTTTTGTGAAGTTGAGCTACTCCAGCTTTTAGGTAAAAATTCATGATAGAAGCACTCTCGTTTGAATTTATGCAGCATGCCATCATTGCCGGGATATTAGTAAGCTTAGCGTCCGGTATCATCGGCTCTCTAGTTGTAGTTAATCGCATGGTATTTCTAGCAGGCGGTATCGCACATACTGCGTACGGCGGAATTGGTTTGGCTCTATTTTTGGGTATTCCTATATTTGCCGGAGCTTCTATTTTTGCTGTAGGCGCTGCGCTGTTGATGGCATTCTTGACACTAAAGCACAGGCATAGGATAGATACTTTTATAGGCCTCATATGGGCTGTAGGAATGGCGATAGGGGTAATTCTTATTGACCTTACCCCTGGTTATAATGTAGACTTGCTTAGTTATCTTTTTGGCTCTATATTGGCTGTAAGCTTGGATGATCTATATTATATGGGGGGATTATTATTTGTAGTTGTCGCAATTGTAACTATATGGTATAGAGAAATTTTATCAGTTTCGTATGATAGTGAGTTCGCTTCGCTCAGAGGCATTAATGTTCCTCTGTTTTATACTATTATACTAGTCATTTCAGCACTAACTATTGTCATAGCTATCAAAGTAGTCGGTCTTATATTAGTCATTGCTATGCTTACCATACCTGTGTATATAGCAGAAAAATTATCTAAAAATCTTTTTGGAATGATGTTTTTATCCGGATTTATAGCTTCTTTGTTTACGATTTTGGGACTTGGGATATCTTATGCGTTTGATTTGACATCCGGCGCAACCATTATACTGGTAAGCGCAGTGTCGCTTATACTGTTTTTAATATTTGAAAAATTTCAAAACAGACAAAATTAATATAAATTATTATAATTTTGTCGCTGCTAATGATTTGTCTAGTTCTTGAGCAATACAAGAGAGCATGGATTGTGACAAGCGCATTGAAAAATAAGAATAACCGAGAGAGTTTTTATTTTGAAACATTGTGATTAATTGGTCACTATTATTGTTTAGATAATTTAAAAGCTTTTTATCATTTAGAAAGTTAGTCTGTGCGCATTCACATACTGCTTTAGCAGTTACCGGTCTTTGATCTGCAATATTCTGAAAATTTGGATTATTTTTAAACATATTATTAAAACCATTCTCGCACCCTGTTGATACAATTTTGCCAAATGTATCAGAAGTTGCTCCTGCACCCCAAAGAGTAGCCAAACTAAGCATACCTATTGTTATATATTTACGAAGCATTGTTATCCTTTATGTATAAAATTTTTATGAATTATAACACAAATACCAAAAACACTCTAAGAGGATAATTCCATGCCCCCTGCATTGTAGCGTATATTTGTCTTTTGCCTATATACACAAAGACTGCAAGAACGGGCTTAAAGATTTTTTGGATATAGTAACATAAACACATCAAAGGTGAAAGATGCGCTTTAGAATTTATTATGACGACACCGATGCTGGCGGTATCGTATACCATGCGAATTATCTAAAATTTTGCGAGAGAGCTAGAAGCGAACTCTTTTTTGCCAGAGGCTCAACGCCTGCGATTGACGGCGGACATTTTGTAGTCAAGCACATAGTTGCCGACTTTGTCAAATCTGCCAAACTAGGCGATATGTTAGAAGTAACCCATGAGATATTAAAGCTTGGCGGTGCATCACTAGAACTCAAACAAGAGATTTGGAAAGATGAGGAAAAGTTATTTAGTATGACTAGTACCCTAGTCTTCGTCAAAGACGGTAAACCTGCCAGATTTAGCGAGAAGAGTGCAGTAATAATGAAAGAGATGTTTGGTGACATTTGACATAAAGAGTTAGTTTAATTATAATGGTACATATCCTATAGCGAGGTGCATCATGAATCTCTTAGCCTTAAGTGTTAGCAAAAATATCACCAAAACAAAAATAGAAGATTTGCTAAATATCAAGCTCAATAAAGGTATTGAAAACGGATATTTCGGATTTAATGAAGATCTGCACGTAGTATTGCTGCCGTTTGAAGTGTTGGCAATTATCACAGATGATAAACAAAAAATCCATAAAACATTGAAAACATTGGATATTGTCATGGATCATGATGATATAACACAAGATTATACAATCAGAATAGATCCCAGACTATCTACTGCATTTTTGATCACGAATGAAGAGATCGTATTAAAAGAGCTATCTGAACTTAATTTCAATATTATTGCTTTGTCAATTGCACAAAGTGTAGGTTTGGAAAAATACGAAAAAAAACTAGATGCCATTTTTACAAAAAGCAGAAATATAATAGAATCGACTTATATATCTAAAGTGATCAGCCGCGCTCATCTCATGGAATTTGCAAAACAATTAGTATTGACTCGTCACGATATGGTCGGCAAACTGTTGTTGTTAGACAAGCCCAATATTCTATGGGACAACGAAGAGGCCGAACATCTGTATAATTCGCTTACCAAGATCCTAGAGCTGCACGATAGGCATGAAATTGCTCTGTCAAAACTCTCTCAAATAAAAGAAGATGTTATGCTTGTAATGGACTTGATCAATCATAAAAGAAGTGAATTTTTAGAATGGATAATAATTATTTTAATAGCAGTAGAAATTGTGATGGGATTGATAGAGATGCTAGCCTAGATATCATATGACATAAATGTCATATGATATTTTTAGCGTACCATCGCTTTAAGTTCGTCTGCTGTGACTTTATCAAAGTTAAGATATTTATACACATTATCTTTGTTTGTATCATTGATTTTTTTAGTCACGATATTCATATACTCTTCTTTTGTAGGTATCTTGCCTAGAAGCGCAGCGACTGCTGCCATCTCTGCTGACCCAAGATAGACTTTTGTATCCTTGCCCAGACGATTATCAAAATTTCTAGTACTTGTACTAAATACGGTATTGCCTTTGGTAGCCTGAGCTTGGTTACCCATGCAAAGTGAACATCCAGGTATTTCTGTACGTGCTCCAGCTGTTCCAAATATAGCATAATAGCCCTCTTCGATTAGAGTTTTTTCATCCATTTTTGTCGGTGGTGCTATCCATAGTTTTGTTGATACTTGACCTTCGCCTTTGAGAACTTCGCCAAGCGCTCTAAACAACCCGATGTTAGTCATGCAACTGCCTACAAATACCTCTTGTATCTCATGAGGTCTATTGTCATCTCCAAGTATTTCACTCAAAGTTGCTACATCATCCGGATCATTTGGGCATGCCAAGATAGGCTCAGTAATTTGATCTAGATCAATCTCAATAGTAGCAGCATATTGTGCATCAGCGTCAGCTTCTAGAAGTTCTGGATTTTTGAGCCATTCTCTCATCTTGTCTGCACGTCTTTGTAATGTTTTAGCGTCTTGATAACCCTCTTCTATCATTTGCTCTATTAGAGCGATATTTGAGCTTAGATACTCTGCAATTGAGTCTTTATTTAGTTTAACCGTACAAGCTGCCGCACTTCTCTCTGCTGATGCATCTGATAATTCAAATGCTTGCTCACATTTCAGATCTTCCAAGCCTTCAATCTCAAGAACTCTACCGGCAAAAATATTTTTCTTACCTTTTTTGTCAACAGTAAGCAATCCGTCTTTGATAGCTTGATATGGGATGGCATTGACTAGATCACGCAAAGTGATACCCGGCTGCATTTTGCCTTTGAATCTTACCAATACAGATTCAGGCATAGTAAGCGGCATCATACCAGTAACTGCAGCAAACGCTACAAGTCCGCTACCGGCAGGAAAAGAGATGCCTATAGGGAATCTAGTGTGACTATCACCGCCAGTTCCTACTGTATCAGGCAAACAAAGTCTATTTAGCCATGAATGGATCACCCCGTCACCAGGACGAAGGATCACTCCGCTTCTGCTAGTCCAAAATTCCGGCAATGTATGCTGAAGATTGATATCAGCAGGTTTTGGATAAGCTGCAGTATGACAGAATGATTGCATTACCATGTCAGCACCAAAGCCAAGAGCTGCAAGCTCTTTTATCTCATCACGGGTCATTGGTCCGGTTGTATCTTGACTTCCCACTGTAGTAGCTACAGGCTCGCAATAAACACCAGGTTTAATTCCAGCTACGCCGCAAGCTTTACCTACCATTTTTTGAGCAAGAGTATATCCTTTGCCATCATCTGCCGGTTGTTCAGGCGTCATGAATATATCTGAAGCCCCAAGATCAAGAACAGCTCTGGCTTTTGCAGTCAAACCTTTACCTATGATAAGAGGGATTCTCCCCCCTGCTCTCATCTCATCTGGTATTGTATTTGGAGCAAGAGCAAATATAGATACTACTGTTCCGTCTTTTTCTATTACGCCATCAAAAGGTTTGAGTGTGATCACATCGCCAGTTTCAAGAGAATCTACAGGAGCTTGGATGGGAAGACATCCGCTATCTTCTGCCGTATTGAAGAAAATAGGAGCTATGATGCTGCCGATTACCACGCCGCTTGTTCTTTTATTTGGGATACCCGGTATATCTTGACCCATATGCCATTGCACTGAGTTGATACCTGATTTTCTACTGCTCCCGGTACCTACAACATCACCTACATATGCAAGCGGGTGACCTTTTTCTTTGAGTTTTGCCATAGTTTCAAGAGGTTTTTCCATTCTTGCGCCAAGCATTGAGTTTGCATGAAGAGGAATATCTGCTCTTGTAAATGCTTCAGAAGCCGGAGAAAGGTCATCGGTATTTGTTTCGCCAGGGATTTTATAAACTGTAAGTGTGATTTCACGAGCTAGTTCTGGTTTGTTTGTAAACCACTGAGCATTTGCCCAAGATTCTATAACTTCTTTTGCAAATACGTTGCCGTGATCCATAAGATCTTTGACATCATTGAAAGAGTTGTACACCAAAATAGTGTTCTTAAGCTCATCAGCCGCAGCTTGAGCTACTTCTACATGAGAATGTTTTAATGCTTCAACAAGCGGGCCTACGTTGAATCCGCCGAGCATTTTTCCTAAAATTTTGACAGCATGCACTTTGTCTATTGCATGACATGAAGCATCATCTTGAATAATTGCATTTAAAAATGCTGCTTTGACATAAGCGGCATCATCAACACCCGCAGGTACTTTATTTTCTATCAAATCTAGCAGATAGGCTTCTTCTTCTATCTTATCAGCTTTGAGCAGTGTTACAAGCTCAGCTACTTGGGCTGCATTGAGTGGTAATGGTGGAACACCTAGTGTGGCACGCTCCTGTGTATGTTTTTTATAATCTTCTATAAGTGCCATTAAATCTCCCTTGAGTCGTTAATTTATCATACCATACTAACTCAAACAAGATAAAAAAACTATAATTTGCATAAGTATGGTCATAGCAACGTATTGGATTTGTATCAAATGGTTACAAAAAAATATCTATTTTGAGAGTCTGCCGACTATTTTTTCTTCTCTTTTTTCTTTCTAAAGAGATGATACTTCTCTTTTTTGAGCATTTTCTCTACATATTCACTATCTGCTTTTTTGACATTGGTCCACAGCCCTGAAGGCAATCGTACTTGAAGTTTCTTCTTTTCTCGAAGTTTGATGATCCTTTTAGGGGAGAGGACCTTGCCTACCGGAGAGAAGTCTTCATTACATAGATCTACATCGTTACGATAAAATAAAGTTTGTTTTTTGAAATCTCCCCATCCCGGGATCCCTTCATCAGTATAAGGAACTTCATATCCATTTTTAAATTCTACCATTATCGAATAAAAACTATCCGGAAATATATCTACTATCTTGCCTTTTCCAAATATAAGTCCATATACTTTATCGCCTTTTTTTGCATTGCTAAAATACGCCATTATCTCTCCTTTGACTCAAATGATCTCTCTATTACCTTTGTTGTTTGGAGTACTTAAAATTCCATTTGCTTCTAGTTGTTCTATTATGTTTGCAGCCCTATTATATCCTATTTGCAATTTGCGTTGCAAGTAAGATATTGATGTTTTGTTATCACTTAAAACTACGTCTTTTGCCTGTTCATAAAGCGGATCAAGTTCATCTAACTCCATTTTATTGCCATTCTTGCCATTTGCTGTATCGGCACTTAAATAGCTCTCATCATACTCGGGGGATCTTTGGGCTTTTAGGAATTCTACGACAGTTTCGATCTCCTCTTCGGTATTCCAAGGAGCGTGCAATCTGACAAGTCCTACGGCTCCTGGAGGAGTAAATAGTGCATCTCCGCGTCCAAGCAGACTTTCTGCGCCCATGCCGTCTAATATAACCTTTGAATCAATTCTCTGCCCTACTCTATAACTGAGTCTTGAAGGCAAGTTTGCTTTTATGAGTCCTGTGACAACATCTACACTTGGACGCTGGGTAGCTACTATAAGATGTATACCGCTAGCTCTTGCCATTTGAGCAAGCCTAGCTATAGAATACTCGACCTCTTTGCCTCCATTCATCATCAAATCAGCCAATTCGTCAATAACAACCACAATATAAGGCAATGGTAACGCTGAGCGGTCTTTTGTTACCTTTTCGTTATAGTTCTCAATATTTTTGGTACGATTTTCTGCCATCAATACATAGCGTCTCTCCATCTCTCCTACCATATTTGCCAAAGCAGCAATTGCTTTTTTAGGAGAAGTGATAACAGGAGTGATGAGATGAGGAATGTCGTTATATATAGAAAATTCTAGCATTTTTGGATCTATCATCATGAGCTTAAGCTGGTCTGGATCATTGCGATATAAAAGAGATAATATCATTGCATTTATACCGACTGATTTACCGCTGCCCGTAGTCCCGGCTATAAGAAGATGGGGAAGCTTTTTGATATCCGTCACAAAGGGCTTGCCCACTATATCCTTACCAAGGGCTACTGTAAGCGGTGATTTTGATTCTCTAAAAAGAGGACTTTCTAAAATTTCTCTAAGATAAATAGTATCTATAGTATCATTGGGGATCTCTATACCAACCACATCGCGCCCTGGTATAGGTGCTTGTATTCTAATGGTCTCTGCACTAAGTGCCATGGCCAAGTCATCTTGCAAACCCAATATCTTGGATACTTTGACATGCGGTGCGGGTTTAAATTCAAAAGTAGTTACAAGCGGACCGGTATAAGTACGTATTACATCACCTTCAATATTAAACTTTTTGAGTTTATCCAAAAGCTCTTTTATCTTGCGGTCAATCTCTTCTTCATTTATCTTTTTGGCTATTCTCGGTGCTTTTTGCAAAAAGTCTAGCCTAGGCAATTTAAAATTTTTTGGCTGAGGAGCTGCGCCTTTGTCAATTTGCGCTAGTAATTTTGAATTCTCTTCAAGCTCGCTAATAATCTCAACATTTGAAGACGAAAAAGAGGATTGCGTTTTTTTATGATTTATAATTGTGTTTTGTTCGCTAGCAGATTGTATTTCGGTAAGCGGCTCTATTTTATTGTTTGCGATTGCTTTTTTATTGGCGTTACGATCGGAATTTTTTACTGTTGAATGGATATTTCTCACTGGTACAGGTCTTGGAGCGCTATCATCGAATGTCAACGTATCGCTTGCTTTGTCTGGATTTTCAAATGGGTTTCTTAGAAAGCAGAACATCTTCGAAAAACCTCTTTTAAGGCCACCGAACTGTTGTGCAAGATCTACCTTAAAAGTATCATCTGGTTGATATGAATAAGAGGTTTCGTTTTTATTTTTTTTTACTTTATCAAATAAGTTTTCCCAGCTAAAATCATCATCCAATAACAAAATTGCACTTAGCATCATCGTCATAAGCCAAAAGAGCCATATTCCTGCTTGTCCAATATATGGCTCCAGGAATGTAACAAAAGAGTGAGCCAAAAATCCAGCATTTTGCGGAGAAAATACCAAACCGCTAAAAACTACAAGACTTACAAATATAAGCATCCATCCGACAAAAAAATCTATACGTTTAATTAGATATCGATTCTTATATAGAGAAATAAGAGGAAAAATCAAAATGATCAAATTGATGTATGCTATAAAACCAAAAAGAGAGATATTTGTATCACCGACGATCTTGCCTATTTTGCCGACCATTGATGTCTCGTGAAAAATAGTAGAAAATGCACCATATATTAATAATATAGCACTTATAATCATTGTTATTTTCAAGCCAACTCCAGTTTTGTTTGATAATAAATGTATTATAGCCAAAATATCTATTACCGCACTAAGTAAATACCTCAAATTTTGAGAGCATTAGAGGTAGTAAGCTTTGGATGAAAGAAGTCAAAGGACTACCCATAGGTAATTCGAGACTTTTTTTGTTCAAAGATTGCTTATCTATCATGCTCCCTAGAAGGTACAATGCTTTTGCACATACTCATCGTTAAAACTTCTTAGCGTAGCTTTGGCTATGCTCTCAAAGTTTTGCCTTGATTATGCACAAACTCATTTGTATCAAAATCTAGGTATTTACTTAGTGTGGTAATAATATGACGAAATTGGATTTTTATCTATTTTTTCAAGGCTCTTTAAGGTGAGTAGGTGTAAAATGCGCATTGCAATTCAATGCCTTGGTGGTGAAACCGGTAGACACGCCAGACTCAAAATCTGGTGAGCTTGCTCGTGTCGGTTCGAGTCCGACCCAAGGTACCATTAATTGCTTTTTATACTTCATAGGACGCGGGCGTAGCTCAGGGGTAGAGCATAACCTTGCCAAGGTTAGGGTCGAGGGTTCGAATCCCTTCGCCCGCTCCATAAATAATCAATCAATAATTATTTTTATATTGTAAACGAAAATACAGAACCTTTTCCTTCTTCGCTTTTTATCTCCAAATTTGTATGATGCATTGAAAGTATCTGTTTGACAATAGCAAGGCCAAGCCCCATAGAATTATCCCAGCTGTGTTCGCCTGAACGATAAAACTTCTTAGTAACCTTTTCTAAATCTTCTCTTGATATGCCCACACCTTCATCGATAACTTCTACCAAATTATTTTGTATTACTACCCTAACATCGTTTTTTGAGTATTTGAGTGCATTTTCCATCAGATTTTTCAAAACTATCTCCAATAAAGTCCTATCTGCATTAACTACTCTATGCTCGCCCTCTATAACTATGGTACGATTTGAATACTTCTCAAGCAAAGATTGTCTGCATTCGCTTGCCAAAGCAAACAGATCAAATGTGCTTAGATGCAAAGATGCCTCCCCGCTTTCAAATTTATTCCACAAAATAAGACGTGCCAAGAGATTTTCTATTTTTTGACTATTATTGTAGATTTTTGACAAAAATCTATCTCTTAATGCTACGGGTATATCGTGGTCTTCTTCGAGTGTGGTGGCATATCCCATGATAGCTGCTATCGGATTGCGAAATTCATGGGCAAGAGCTGAGATCATATCATTTCTTTGTCGATTTTTGAGCTTGATCTTTGCATCCATTTGCTCTTTGAGACTTTTTCTTTTTTGTGTTTTTCGTATAAGTCTTTGGATGGAGTCTTGTAAATTTGCAAGCATATCTGTGCTCAAATCTTGTTCTTTTATGATCCTTGGTGCATTTATCCATTCATTGAGATGCACTAGCTCCCTTTGGATAATGTCCAATCTGTATAGAGTATATATACCAACACCCATCCATAGTATCAAAAAAATAGCCAATATAAATTGATTGCATTCGTTATATAAAGCACAAATCACAATAGCAGACGTGGCCAAAGTCAAACTCGAAACAATTGCGCCGTATCTAGGAATAAGCTGCATTTATATTGTCACTATTATTTTTGTCTAAATTTCTTTTTTGCATTAGCTATAAATGGCAAAAAATCCTCTTCTTCGAAAAAACCGATCACTTGCTCTAATATTTTTCTATCTGATGTCATAAAAAATATAGTAGGCACTCCGGCTATTTCAGGAAAAAGGCGCATAGCTTCTCTGTCTTCTCGCATGATTTTGACCAATACGAAAGATTGGAGTTCAGCCTTGACCTTGCTGTCGTTAAGAGTAGTTTCTTTCATAGCTTTACACCATCTGCAATGCTCGCTTTCTATCATTACCATCAATGCTTTGTTTTCTTTTTTTGCTTTCAATGCCGCACTATTAAAATCATCATGCCATTGCAACACAGCTGCGCTGGCAAATGAACAAAGTATACTAAAAACCAATATTATTTTTTTCATTACTATCCTTTAATCGGAAAATCTTTTATGACTTGCATAAAAACTTTGTATAATTTTTCAACTTCATCTATTCCAACTCTCTCATTTG
The DNA here is from genome assembly GCA_041654415.1 of Sulfurovaceae bacterium. Taxonomy (GTDB): domain Bacteria; phylum Campylobacterota; class Campylobacteria; order Campylobacterales; family Sulfurovaceae; genus BN30871. Next base: position 50,086 of record JBAZDL010000001.1, read on the forward strand.
GTGCATGAATAGTATCGTTTATCACACCAAATTCCAATACTTCTATTCCATAAGGAGCAATGTATCTTGCATCACTTGTGCCCCCGGCTGTCGAGTACTTTGGTGCAATATGACAATACTTTTCTATAGAAGCAGTAACTGTTTTTGCCAACATGCTTTGGCTGCTTGTTACAAATGGATTTGCAGACTGTGAAAGCTCTAAAGAAAAATCAAGTCCGTCAAACTTTTGCTCTACAAATAACCTGATATCGTCTATTGTGGTTTGTGTAGAATTTCTGACGTTAAACATCATTTTAAGTATGCCTGGAGTAACATTTGTCACTTCCATGCCTGAGCGAATATCCGTAATCACCAGAGTGCTTGGAGCAAAATACTCATCACCATCATCCAAATGCACACCGGCCAAGCTAGGCAATATAGGAGCTATAGTATGTATAGGATTATCTGATTTTTCCGGATATGCAGCATGTCCTTGCTTGCCTCTAAGATACAAAATACCATTAATCGAACCCCGTCTGCCTACCTTGATAGCATCACCGAACTGCTCTTCGCAAGTAGGCTCGGCAACTATACAATGTGTCGGAAGCATATTGATGTTTTGAAGATATTTTAGCATCTCATTGGTTCCATAAACAGCTTCACCCTCCTCATCAGATGTAAGAAGCAAAGATAATCTTCCATGAAACTCTTTGGTATCTTTTGCAGCTTGTACAAAAGCAGCCACTCCACTTTTCATATCTTGTGCACCGCGTCCATATATATTCCCGTTATCAACAACAGGGACAAATGGATTACTGCTCCAACCATCTCCTGGCGGGACAACATCTATATGCCCGGCGAAACAAAGATGTACGTCACTTTTTCCAAACTGTTTTGTAAGAAAAATATTTTTTACGCCCTCTTTGTGATGATAGATCACCTCATAATCACTCAAGTACGATTCTATCCATGACAATGCGCCGTCATCATTTGGAGTTGTGGATTTATAGCTAAGCAGCTTTATTAATAGGTCTATTACATTCATATTTTAATTTTGATTTGCCTTTGCATATTCTGGGGTACAAAATATGCCGCAGTGACATTTGCCTTCTTCTGGAATTTCATGCTCAAGGGCGGGTTTGCATGGACAGGTACGATCATCCGCACTTCTATGCTTGCCGTTTTCTTCTACCACCATAAAACATGGGCAAAATCTCTTTCCGTATAGCAGTTTATGTCTAGCAAGACCCATAGTGACACCTTCGTTTACATCATCATTGGGATGATAGACGAAACCAAATTGAGCGCAAACTTTATCTGTAAATTGTTTTGTTTTTTCCATCTCTTCTAAAAATTCAGGCGAACTCATATCTAACGATTGCAACATAATCACATCCTTTGCATATATATTATAAAGTTATATCTTAAACAAATTTAATGTACAATAATAAAACTTCAAATAAAGAGGAAAATGTGCAGATAGATAACACAATTTTAGAAAAACTGGAAAAACTCTCACATCTTAGAATTGATGATAATAAAAAAGAAGAGATCATTCATCAACTCTCAGATATTGTAGCTTATGTTGAAAATCTAAGCGAGCTTGATACAAGCGGTCTTGATGCATCATTTTCTACCCTAACAGGCGGAACGCCAATGAGAGAAGATGTGCCTTTCAAACAAGATGAAGTAATAAAAAGCATACTAGATCATGCTCCGCAAAGCGAAGATGATTTTTTCGTTGTGCCTGCTATTATTGAATAACAATTTTACATAAAAGAGAAGCATCATGTCTGAACAAAATTTATCTCAATTACTTCAAGATGTAATAACACGTCAAGCATCGGATTTGCATCTGATCAGCCGCTCCAAACCGCTCATTCGTATAGACGGACAACTTGAACCCGTTGATGCTCCGGAACTTACCGGCAAGGATATTGAAGAGATGTGCTTTCCTTTTATATCAGATAAACAAAAAAAACATTTTGAAGAAGAATATGAGCTAGACTTCTCTTTTGAGCTCAAAGGCATTGGCCGGTTTAGGGTTAACTATTATCATGCCCTAGGAGAAATGTGCGCTGCTTTTAGACCGATTCCTATCATTATTCCATCGTTGGATGATCTGGGTTCTCCGCCAATTTACAAAAAGCTGATTAAGCGAGAAAAGGGGATTATCTTGGTTACCGGACCGACGGGCTCTGGGAAATCTACTACACTGGCAGCTATGCTTAATGAGATAAACGAATACCAACAAAAACATATAGTTACTGCCGAAGATCCGGTAGAATTTGTGCATACTAATAAAAAATCCGTATTTTCCCACAGGGAAGTCGGTAACGATACGGCTTCTTTTGCCAATGCACTAAAATATGCAATGCGTCAAGATCCGGATGTTATACTAGTCGGAGAGATGAGAGACAAAGAGACGATCGCTGCTGCATTGACTGCCGCAGAAACAGGGCACCTTGTATTTGCAACACTACATACCAATTCAGCTCCTAGTACCCTTAACCGTATCATAGATGTTTTTCCAGGCGAAGAACAGCCACAAGTCAGAGCTATGCTTTCTACATCACTTGTCGCAGTTATTGCTCAATCTCTTATACCGAAAATCAAAGGCGGAAGAATAGTAGCTTCAGAGATAATGATAATGAATCATGCAATAGCAAACTTGATCCGCGACGAAAAAGTTCATCAAATTTATTCTCAAATGCAACTGGGCCAAGAAGAGAGCGGTATGCAAACACAAACGCAGGTTCTTGTCTCTTTGGTCAAGCAAGGAATCATCTCAAAAGAAAATGCAATACAGTATTCAAACAAGCCGGACGAACTCTTTAAACTATTGCCTGGTGGCTTATACTAAAGATATCTCTAAGATTTATTTTACTATAAGATGATACAATACGCCCATTACATATATCAAACCAAAAGGCTTTCATGGAAGACTTAAATCGACTTGATTTAATTATAGGCTCTATTGTTATTCTAGTAGGAATAAAAGGGTTTGTAAGTGGATTTTTTAAAGAAATTTTTGGTCTAATGGGTATTGTTTTTGGGATCTTCCTAGCTTCAAGATTATCCACTGCAATGGCAGCATTCATTAGTGATTATGTCGTTTATATAGAAAATAAAACATTATTGACTTTGGGTGGATTTTTTGCGGTCTTGGCAATTGTTTGGATAGGAGCACTCTCGCTTGGAACATTGCTGTCACAATTGATCAACGCAAGCGGATTGGGAATTGTCAATAATATTTTAGGTTTTATTGCGGGCGGTGGTAAATATTTTGTTATATTTGCCATTATCATAGCAATATTTTCAAATATTGCTCTACTCAAAGATACATTAAATAAATACTCAAGTGATAGTATTTTATATCCATATCTTTTGAAAACCGGAACATTTTTAATACACTTAGACCCGCAGAAACTAAATCTAAACTCACTGAAACCATCAATAACTCCAAGCTATAAATTGCCGCATGATAACAACCAAAACAAAGAATCCAACACGACGAGGATGATATGATAGATTACGATGTATTGCTTGATAAATTTAAATCCATCATTAAAGAAAGTGGGCTTAAATACACAAAACAAAGAGAATTAATAATTAAATTTTTATACGAAAACAGTGGTCATTTTACTCCAGAGGAAATAAATGATGCTCTTAAAATCGAATACCCTGATATGACAATCGGGATCGCCACGGTTTATCGTACACTCTCATTATTAGAAGAAGCAGGGCTTGTGACATCCATATCATTCGGTGCTCAGGGTAAAAAATATGAATTTGGCCTCAAGAAACATCATGATCATCTTGTCTGCAAGCAATGCGGAGCTATCACTGAATTTTATGATGATATCATAGAAAAACGTCAACAAGAAATTGCCAAAAAATTCAATTTCCAAATGACAGATCATACAATGAAGATCATAGGTATATGCCAATCATGCCAAAAATCCAACAAGAACAAGGAATAATAGTTGATATTTGAAAATACATATATTCAAGAACGCATTAAAAAAGCAGATGAACTAAAATCGGAGGGGATCAATCCATACCCAAATGTAGTAGCCCCCTCAATGGACTCTAATACATTTCTGCAAACACATGAATATCTTCATGAATTAGAAGAAGGACAAAAAAAAGATACCACAAAGAGCGTCACCCTAACAGGACGCATAAAGCTTCTTCGCATAATGGGCAAAGCTGCATTTGCCAAAATTCAAGATAGCCAAGGCTTGGTTCAAATATATTACAACAGAGATGATCTGCCAGAAGGCTATTATAACAAAATCAAAAAACTCATAGAAGTTGGCGACATAGTAACTGCTACAGGTTATCCTTTTGTGACTCAAACCGGAGAATTGACACTTCACTGTACATCACTTGAAATAACAACCAAAACACTCTCTCCGCTTCCAGAGAAATTTCACGGCCTCCAAGATCAAGAGCTTAGATATAGACAAAGATATCTGGATATGATCATGAATCCCGAGGTAAAAGATGTATTTGTACTTAGAAGCCGCATAGTCTCTTTGATCCGTAGATTTTTTGAGAGCAAAACATTTTTAGAAGTTGAAACTCCTATGCTTCACCCAATCCCGGGAGGAGCAAATGCAAGACCGTTTGTCACGCATCATAATGCACTTGATGTATCAAGGTACCTCAGAATTGCACCGGAACTTTACCTTAAACGACTCATAGTCGGAGGTATGGATGCGGTTTTTGAAATCAACCGTAACTTTAGAAATGAAGGTATGGACCACACTCATAACCCGGAATTTACTATGATAGAATTCTATTGGGCTTATCATTGTTATACCCATTTAATGGAGATCACCGAAGAGTTATTTGGATATTTGTTTAGTGAACTTAACTTGCCAAATAAACTTCCGTATGGCGAATTTGAAATTGATTTCAAAACACCTTTTGCCAAAATAGGATACATTGATGCACTTACCTCTATAGGTGGAGTACCTAGCGAAGTTGCAACCGACAGAGCAAAAGCTTTGGAATATCTAAAAGCAAACAATATAAAAGTAGATGAAAATTTATCTCTTGGATATCTCCAGGCAGAACTTTTTGATGCTTTTGTAGAAGACAAACTAATAAATCCTACCTTTATCACAGATTTTCCTATAGATATCTCTCCGCTTGCTCGCAGAAGTGATACCAACCCCGATATTGCTGAACGTTTCGAACTTTTTATTGCCGGCAAAGAGATAGCAAACGGATTTAGTGAACTTAATGACCCTATTGATCAATATGAGAGATTTAAAGCCCAAGTAGCAGCAAAAGAAGTCACAGGAGACGATGAAGCTATGCATATGGACCTGGATTACGTAAGAGCTTTGAGTTATGGGATGCCGCCAACAGCAGGAGAAGGAATAGGTGTTGATAGACTTGTTATGATGCTTACCAATCAACACTCTATCAGAGATGTACTTCTATTCCCAGCCATGAGACCTGAGACATCTTTGCATACAAATATCGATTAAATTTTAAAATAAGGAAAAACATGAGTTACGCAATGGAACAATTTGACCCAGAGATATTTCATGCTATAGAGCAAGAATTAGAAAGACAAACAAATCACTTAGAGATGATAGCTAGTGAAAACTTTACACACCCTGCAGTAATGGAAGCAATGGGCAGCGTATTTACTAATAAATACGCAGAAGGTTATCCTGGGAAAAGATATTATGGCGGATGCGAATATGCAGACACAGTAGAGCAGTTGGCAATTGACAGAGCTTGTCAACTTTTTGGATGTTCATATGCCAACGTACAACCGCATTCTGGAAGCCAAGCAAACGGTGCAGTGTATGCTGCACTTCTTCAGGCAGGCGACAAGATACTTGGTATGGATCTAAGTCACGGCGGACATCTTACGCACGGAAGCAAAGTAAGCTTTTCCGGCAAAAACTATCAAAGCTTCTTTTACGGCGTTGAGCTTGATGGCCGTATCAACTATGACGAAGTAGCAGAGATTGCCAAAATAGTACAGCCAAAGATCATAGTTTGCGGTGCTTCAGCTTACGCTAGAGAGATTGATTTTGCTAGATTTAGAGAGATCGCTGATAGTGTAAATGCTCTATTGTTCGCTGACGTCGCTCACATAGCTGGATTAGTAGTTGCAGGCGAACACCCTAGCCCATTCCCGCATGCACATGTAGTAACTACCACTACTCATAAAACATTGGCTGGTCCAAGAGGCGGAATGATACTCACAAATGATGAAGAGATAGCTAAAAAAATCAATTCTGCTATATTTCCTGGTATCCAAGGCGGGCCGCTTGTGCACGTAATCGCAGCCAAAGCTGTCGGTTTCAAACACAATCTAAGTCCTGAGTGGAAAGTATACGCAAAACAAGTCAAAGCAAATGCTTCTGTACTGGCAAATGTGCTCATGAAAAGAGGATATGATATCGTATCCAATGGTACTGATAACCACTTGGTACTTGTATCATTTCTAAATAAACCGTTTTCCGGTAAAGATGCCGACGCTGCACTTGGCAATGCTGGGATCACGGTCAATAAAAATACAGTTCCGGGAGAAACTCGCAGTCCGTTTGTGACATCCGGTATCCGTATAGGCTCGCCAGCTCTTACAAGCAGAGGAATGAAAGAAGCCGAATTTGAAATTATTGCCAATAAAATTGCTGATGTGCTAGATAATATTGAAGATACACAACTACACGCCAACATCAAAGAAGAGATGAAAGAGCTTGCCGGCAAATTTGTTATGTATACTAAGCCTATCTATTAGAGGTCTGATTGAATATTATTTTGGATGCCTTGGGATTCAATAGATCCCATTATTATATTAAAAGACCATATATTGTTGAAAAGATATCATTTGACAATCGTACGTTTTATGCAAAATTTGAGCGAATAGATGAAGAGTTAGACAACACTGTCTTAACTCAACATCTAAAAAAAGAGATGGTTATAGCCGCTCCTTTATTGAAGGATAATTATACGAATCTCCTTGTTTTGGAATATAAAGGCGATGAGCCAATGAGGTTTTTTCATACGGTAAAACAACTTTTCAACTCTATGGATATCAGATCTTTTTATATGTTTAAAGGCAAAACCGATAGACATTTGCAGATTTTTATACCAACTCCAAAAATCAAACTGCAAGAAGCACACAAGAAGCTTGAAAAGATCTCAAATCTTTTAGCTATCAAGCTTCCTGTAGAGTGGCGCACATTGCCAAGCAAAAATCTACCTGAAGCTTATAATATTGTTACTTTGCCTTATCAGATCTTGGAACTAAACCAACGCATTAAGTAATGGTTAACTGTTTTTTAATACAATATCACGCTTTATGTATTATTGCTTATAATCATTATAATAATTCTTTGCAGATATGGCGATATATATAACAGCTAAAAAAACAAATAAATACCTAGCATCTATTTTATCCCAAGATATTAAGGGAAAAGTGTAATATATTATTTTAGAAAGAAAAAAATGAAGCCGATATCAACAACTAGACTAATAATTATAATTTCACTATTTTTAGTATTATTTACTAATTTTACTTTTTTTTCAAAAGTTACAGAAATATATCCGTTCAATAGTGCAAATATATTATTTTTAATCTCTTTGGGTGTGGTACTTTTTAGTCTATTGATTTTGTTATTTACACTTTTGAGTTCAAAATATACAACTAAACCTTTTTTGATAACTTTCATGATCATAGCCGCATTTTCTGCATATTTTATGCATTCGTATCAAGTTGTTATAGATGACAGCATGATACAAAATGCAGTCCAGACAAATGTAAATGAATCACTTGACCTATTTAGCTGGCAGCTTGTGATCTTTGTTTTGTTTTTGGCTATTTTGCCGTCAATTTACATATACAAACAACCGCTCATCAATACATCTTTTAGACAATCTCTAAAAATAAAAGCTTTGATCTCTACGCTATCCATATCTGTTATAGCAATAACTATATTGGTATTTGGCTCATATTATTCTTCATTTTTTAGAGAACATAAACCTCTTAGATTCTATACAAATCCTACGTTCCCGATCTATAACATCGGCAAATACGCCGGAACGGCCTTTTTCCCAAAGAATACTACGTTTACCAAGCTGGGAACAGATGTCAAAATAGTACCTAATAATGATAGAAAACTGATGATTATGGTAGTTGGCGAAGCTGCGAGGGCTGACCATTTTTCACTCAATGGATACTCTAGGGACACAAATCCAAAACTAAAAAAAGAATCTGATCTTGTCAATTTTACAGATGCAACGTCATGCGGTACATCCACTGCAGTATCTGTGCCTTGTATGTTTTCATTTCTCGGAAATGGTGGTGCCGATACAGAAAAAGCACGATCTCAAGAGAACGTTCTAGATGTGCTCAACAGGGCTGGGGTGAATGTATTATGGAGAGATAACAATTCAGACTCCAAGGGCGTGGCAGTTAGACTCAAATATGAAAATTTCAGAACACCTGAAACCAATACTGTTTGCGAAGGCAATGAGTGCAGAGATGAAGGGATGTTATTGGACTTACAAGCCTATATTGACAGCCATAAAAATGGTGACATACTGATAGTTTTACACCAAATGGGTAATCACGGTCCGGCATATTACAAGAGATACCCAAAAAATTATGAGAAATTTACACCTACTTGCAAAACAAACCAATTAGAGCAATGCACAAAAGAAGAGCTTAGTAATGCCTATGACAATGCTATACTTTATACAGATGACTTCTTAACTAAAGTCATAGAGCTTTTAAAACAAAATGACAACACATTCCAAACAGCCATGTTCTATGCCAGCGACCACGGTGAGTCTTTGGGAGAAAATGGAGTTTATCTACATGGATTGCCTAAACTTATTGCTCCTGACGCTCAAACACATATCGGCATGATGATATGGCTTGGAGAAAAGACACAAAAACGAATTTCATTAAACACTCTAAAACAACAACAAAATAGTTCTTATTCGCATGTAAATTTACCGCACACTCTTTTGGGATTTTATGGTGCACAAACGACTATTTACGATAAAAAACTTGATATTATTAATTCAAACTAATTAACGACAAACAAGAAGTTAAAAATAAAATCATGGTATAATCTTTTTAAATTATATATTTGGAGAAAACATCATGAAAGATCATAACAATCTTGATGATTTGATTATTGATAGCATGGAAAAGAAATCAAAAAATAATATAAAAAGTATTTTGACAACCATTATATTGATTATTATTGTACTTATAATAGCCATATTTTCAACAAAAATACTCCTAGAAGAGCCAAGCAAAACTCCACTTATAAATGAGCAAAATTATACACAAACAGCAAATCCTGACTTACAGCTTGAAACAAATGTCACTAATGATGTAAATATTTCTTCAGCTGCGATTGGTACATCAACAGATGCCAACATAACTCCAGATACTCAAATAATAAATGCAAAACCTGCCGATATCCCGGAAATTATTAATAAAAAACTCCAAAACACAACTACCGTACCGCCAAAAGCAGCCAAGCCTTTAGAAACAAAAGAAGCGAATAAAAGCATAATTAAACCGACTAAAGTAGAGAATAAAAGTATAACTGAAACAACAAAAGTAAAAAACAATAGCATAACCGAAACAAAAAAAGAAACATTTTTTATTCAAGTCGGATCTTTTTCTTCAAAGCCCAACGAAACATTTTTGTCTGTTATAAAAAATAGCAAATATAATTATCAAGTTAAAACTTCCCAACAAGGCCAAACTACAATTTCAAAATTTCTCATTGGACCGTTTGATACCAGAGCACAAGCGGAAAAAGAATTAAAAGAGATTAAAAATCGCATCAATCCATCTGCCTTTATAATTAAACAATAAGGCTTTATTTTGTTGAAAACTATTCTTTTTGATCAACTAACCCCTGTAGCGCTATATGGGGAGCTAAAAGCTATTTTCCCAAATGAAGTTACTATGCTATTTGAAAGCGTAGTCAATAATAGCGAAGGAAACTTTAGCTTTATAGCCATCGGCACCAAAGAGAGATTGACATACAAAGACAGCAAAACTACTTATACAGATAATACCGGTATTGCCAAACCTATAGATGAAGATCCTTTTGCTTTTCTCAAATCGTATTATTCTTCTATAGACAAGATACATTATCAATCACTCAGTAAAAAAGCAGGTTTTAGTTTTGTTGACGGTTTTATAGGTTTTATAGGTTATGATATGGTCAAGGTATTTGAACCTGTATTGGCTCAAAGCATGGACAATTTAAAAGATACTTTAAATACTCCCGATCTAGATCTTATTCGTCCAAAAATTATCATAGGCTATTCTCACAAAAATGCTACTCTTACTATAATCCAAAATGATGACTCTTTGAATAATGCATTGGAACATATAGAAACATTACTACGAAAACCTCATTCTCCTGCGCAACTTCAAAAAGCAATACTTCAAGACGGCGGATTAAATATCAATGAAGAAAAATTTAAATCCCTTATAGAAGAATCAAAAGAGCATATTCGTGCCGGAGATATTTTCCAAATACTTATATCAAATAGATATACACAATATGGTTTGGTTGATCCTATTAGTTTTTATAGATTGCTAAGATCTAAAAACCCGTCTCCATATCTATTTTTACTAGAATATGAAGATTTTGCAATTTGCGGTTCATCTCCTGAAGTAATGATCAGACTAAATGACGGCAATATTTTACTGCGTCCAATTGCAGGCACCCGCAAAAGAGGCAAAAACAGCCAAAGAGACAAAGAGCTTGAACTGGAAATGCTCAGTGATCCAAAAGAGTGTGCAGAGCACCTGATGCTCATTGACCTTGGACGAAATGATGTAGGCCGTGTAGCACAAACAGGAAGCGTGAAAGTCACGGACATGATGAGAGTAGAGAAATATAGTCATGTAATGCATATGGTATCTGATGTGGAAGCCGTATTAAATGACGGCAAAGATATGTTTGATCTTTTTGCTGCTACATTTACTGCCGGGACAATGACAGGAGCTCCAAAAATCAAAGCTATGGAACTCATAGCGCATTTTGAAGGATTAAAAAGAGGCTTTTACAGCGGGTGTGTAGGATATTTTGCATTCAACGGCAATATGGATTCAGCGATTGCCATCCGTACAGCTCTCATTCAGCCTGACAAGATCACACTTCAAGCAGGAGCAGGAGTCGTAGCTGACTCTAAACCGGAGCTGGAATTTTTGGAGGTCAATAATAAACTTGGTGCTCTTGTAGCCACACTCCAAGAGTTAGAAAAAGTATAATTTATGCTTTCAGAGTTATTTGCCATTTTTGGCAATCCGGTATCACACTCCAAATCACCGCTAATGCATAATTTTGCATTTTATCTTCTAGGATACAATGGATGCTATGGCCGCTATCTACTCGAAGATGGTCAGCGTTTGCGTAAGACTTTTTTATCTCTTGGACTTAGCGGAGCCAATATAACCGTTCCTCACAAGGAAGCTGCATTTGAAGCATGCGATTGGTGCGATGAATTTGCCAACAAAGTTAAAGCAGTAAATACAATTGTATTAAGAGACGGTAAATTACATGGGTACAATACGGACGGTCCCGGATTTTTAAAAGCAATTGACAGCAGTACAAAAACCATTCTTTTGCTTGGCGCCGGTGGTACGGCTATGTCAACTAGCATTTTGTTAAGAGAGGCCGGCTATAGAGTTGCTATTCTTAATCGTACGCCCGAACGATTAGTGCCATTTATCCAAAATGGATTTGAATGCTATGATTATGAAACTCTGCCGCCAAATGCTTCATTTAACCTAATAGCCAATATGACATCTGCCGGCTTACAAGATGACAACTTGCCGGCTCCAATATCTATACTGCAACCTCTAATAAATAATGCAAAAAGCTGCATAGATGTCATTTATGGCAAAGATACTCCATTTTTAAAGCTTGCCAAACAAGCTAACAAACCAACTCAAGACGGAAGTGCTATGCTGCTAAATCAAGGTGTATTGGCATTTGATTATTTTACAGATCATAAGTTTACTTTAGATCAAATAGAACAAGCTATGAAAAAAGCTTTCTTACTGTAAGAAAGATCATATTATAAATAAACAAATTTATTTTCACCTGTGCAAGATGACTCGATTTTTCAAAAAATGTGTGGTTTTGTCATCTTGAGAAATCTTTAGATTTCGTAAATATCTCTTTTTTTTAGATTCTCACAAACACTTCGTGTTCTCAGAATGACATCACCTGTCATCCTGGACTTATTTCAGGATCTAAAACGATAATTGTTCAGAGGGTTCGATTATTTTCCTGCTTTGGCTATTGTATCTGAAAGCATAAATGCGAGCTCTAATGCTTGTTTTGCATTTAGCCTTGGGTCACATTGCGTATGATAACGGCTAGAAAGCCCTTCAGCAGTAATGGCACAGCTTTGGCTTCCCGTGCACTCTGTTACGTCATCGCCGGTCATTTCAAGATGTATGCCGCCTGCAATGGTGCCTTCGCTTTCGTGAATAGCAAAAAACTGTTTGACTTCGCTTAGAATATTATCAAAATCTCTAGTTTTAAACCCGGAACTTGCTTTTTCCACATTACCGTGCATAGGGTCAATAGACCATACTACGTTTCTGCCTTCAGATTTTACTTTTCTCAACAAACGAGGAAAATGCTCACTTATCTTAGATGCTCCCATACGAACAATAAGATTTAATCTTCCTTCTTCATTATTTGGGTTTAACGCGTCAATTAAAGATATCAGCTCATCTTCTTGCATGCTTGGTCCCACTTTGCATCCAATTGGGTTTTGTATGCCTCTAAAATACTCAATATGGGCATCGTTCAAATCTCTTGTACGATCACCTATCCAGAGCATATGAGCAGAGCAATCATACCAATCACCAGTCAAGCTGTCTTTTCTAGTAAGTGCTTCTTCATAATTGAGCAATAATGCTTCATGGGATGTATAAAGTGTCGTTTGATGAAGTTGCGGAAGATTTTTGACTTCCAAGCCGCATGCACACATAAATCTCATTGCATCATCTATCTTGCTGCTTAGTTCATCGTATTTTTTACCAAGCGCATGATCTTGGATAAAATCCAGATTCCATTGATGAACTTGTTCTAGATCAGCCATACCGCCCCTTGAAAACGCTCGGAGCAAATTCATCGTAGCAGCTGATTGGTTGTAAGCTTTAAGCATGCGGGCCGGATCGGGGACTCTAGCTTCAGAGGTAAATTCGATATCGTTGATAATATCACCGCGGTAACTAGGCAAGCTAACACCATTTGCCTCTTCAAAATCACTACTGCGAGGCTTGGCGAATTGTCCGGCTATTCTTCCTACTTTAATAATCGGTTTACCGGAAGCATACATAAGTACCATATTCATTTGTAGCATCAATTTAAAAAGATTTTTGATCGATGAAGCATTAAAATTCGAAAAACTCTCTGCGCAATCCCCGCCTTGAAGCAAAAAAGCTTCTCCTCTGCCCGCACGGGCAAGATCGGCTTTTAAATTACGCGCTTCTCCGGCAAATATCAAAGGCGGATAAGTAGCAAGTTCTGCTTCAATAGTTTTTAATGCATTTTGGTCCGGATAGACTGGTTGTTGCTTAATAGGAAAGTCTCTCCAGCTATTTGGTCTCCAACTCATGATAATGTCCTTCAAAAAATTAATGCAAGATTATACCTTATTAAAAAAAAATGTCAAATTTTTCATATCATATTTGAGCAACTTATTAGAAAGTTTTAAAATTAATGGATTATTTAACTTTTGTAAAATTTTTTAGATGAATTTAATTATGATTTTTATCATTTTTCACAATGTGAATAAGCCCTATTAAAAAATATAAAAAAGGTGTGAATAACTCCAAATTATGATTATGATTTGTAAGCAATAAAGGTCACAAAATTAGCCCATTGGAATACAGTATTTATTTTATCAAATCCTGCTTCTTTGCACATCTGAATGTTTTCGCTAATTGTGTAAGGCACAAGCACATTTTCCAATGCTTCTCGTTTCTTTGTTATCTCATAAGTGCTGTATCCTTGGGCTTTCTTGTGATCATAATAAATATCTATCATAACTTTATCGAGTTTTTTTTCATCGAAAACTACTTTTTCTGAAAACAAAAATACTCCACCATTTTCTAAAGAATCATATATTTTTTTGACAAGTGACACTCTCTGGATCGGACGAATAAATTGTAAAGTATAATTGGCAACTATAAAGTCTTGAATTCCAAAATCACATGTGATTATGTCCCCGTATTCCAACTCTATATTCACACCATATGCCTTGCATTTTGCTCTTGATTGAACAAGCATTGCTTCAGAATTGTCAATGCCTTTTAGTGTCATCTTTTTGCTCATTTGACAATGTAAATCTATCAAAAATTTAGCAGTTGACGAGCCAAGATCCAACACTTTTTTATTATCATCTTGCTGTTTTAATATCAATGAAATAATAAGCTTTTGCACCTCATCATAAAACGGTACGGAACGACTCAGCATATCATCAAAAACTGTTGCTACAGATTCATCAAACTCAAACTGTTTTTGAGGCTCTATTTCAAATACTTTATCTTTGTTTTTCATATAATCTCTTTTGCTTTTAAAATATCGTCTTCGATTTGTCTTTTCAATTCGCCAAAATCATCGAATTTCCTATTTTCTCTTATGAAATCTTCAAAACTTATCTCTATTGAATCATTGACGTTATGTATATCATTATCTATAATATGTGTTTCAACAGCAAATTTGCCGTCAGTACTTACTCTGTGGCCTATAAAGCTTACACTTTTATACCAAATATCACCTAGTTTTGTATTCGTTGCATAAATTCCGTCTTTTGGAAGCAGGTACTCTTTTGGGTCTATATTAAGAGTAGGAACAAGCTCTTTGCCTCCAATTCCCTGACCTCTTATTACATCACCACAAATTTGATAGCTTCTGCCAAGCAGGATATTAGCCTTCTTTATCTCGCTATTTTTTATGAGATCTTTTATCACACGAGAATGCACGGCTATGCCATCTGATTTTATAGGATCAACTACTATCACCTCTCCGTCAAAGAGCTTTTCAAGCAATTTAACATCCCCTTTTTTATCTTTTCCGAAATGAAAATCATATCCCACTACAATTTTGGCTAAACCTGGAAAGTCTTCTTTGAGCCGCGACAAAAAGGCTTCGGCAGAAAGTTCTCTTATTTTGTCAAAATGATAAAAACAAGATGGTTTGTCTATATACCTTGTTCTTATGTATCCTGGGGTCAATACGCCGCTATTTCGCTCTATTATGGCCACAGCATCAACACTGTCAATAAGTACCTTGTGAGCCAAATGCACACCGTCAAAAGCACCTATGGCAATAGAAGTTATCACAACGTACCTTTGATAAAATGATAGAATAACTCTTGATTGCCCTCTTTGCCTTGCACTTTTGATGGTAAGCACTCTTTTAATGTCCATCCAAGCTTTGATATACTCTCTTCAAATGCTTCTTTTGTGCGTGCAATTGCATCTAGATCTACCACCACTCCTCTGCTGTCCCTTTTGGCAAGTCTGCCTACTTCAAATTGCGGTTTATAGAGCAAGATTATATCGGCATTTTGGTCTGCTAGACGATCTATGGAGTCTATGATCTCCAATAAAGATATAAAAGAGACATCACAACTGATGATTTCGAATCTACCATCAGGTTTAAAATTCCTTATATCACAATTTTCATGAACCGCAACTCTGCCATCATCCCTGATGCTAAAATGAAGCTGATTTGTCCCTACATCCACGCAAGCCAAACTCTCCACTCCGCCTTCAAGTAAAATCTGAGCGAATCCTCCTGTGCTTGAGCCTATATCCAAAGCTTCTTTGCCTTCCAAACTTACTGCGTGTTCATCCAAAAAAGCTTCAAGTTTTCTAGCTGCTCTGCTGGCGTAAAATTTTTCGTTTTCTACTTCTACATTACTATTTTCATCGCACTGTGTTGATGGCTTGGCTACTTTGCCGTCTACTTTGACTTTCCCTGACTTTATAGCCTCTAGTGCTCTATTTCTGCTTTCAAAGTAACCATTTTCTACCAAATATACATCAAGTCTCATCTATTCTCACTATAATTTTATTGTTATAATTATACAATAAACCAATGGCCAATTAGATTTTATCTATAAATGGGGCTTTTTGCTCACCTAAACTTTTGCTTTCCCATATAGTGATTTTATCTCTCAGCGTATAAGCATAAAATGCGACCAAGAAAAATATAGCTCCTATCATCATACTTATATGGCTTAGTGCCACTCCTGCATTTGCCATTTTTCCTATTGTATATGTCATACTTACACCAACTGCCATAAAGACCATATCATTATAAGATACTACTCTGCCGAGAAACTCTGAATCAGTATTTTGCTGAAGCAGATAGTATGTAAATGACCATATAGAAGTGGTAAACAAACCAACAAAAAACATACTAAAGAGTGAAAGCGAAAAATCGTATTGCAAATAAGCCCATATGATTATAGTAATCCCTTGCAATATCATAACTATCCATAAATTATTCATTTTGATATGTTTGCCAAAGACTACAGGTCCTATCATAAGAGCGATTGCTCTTGAAAAGTTTATCCAACCGATAGCAAGCGGAACTGCTATGACATATTTATATTCAGTTTTTGCAAGAAGCGTAACAATGGTATCAAAAGCAGTAAGCCCGACACTTGAATGAAGTATCATAATATGAACCAATTTTGGATTTGCTCTAATATATCCAAATACCTCTTTTGTAGCACTCCAGGCGCTTTGAGCCTTGTTTCGTATGACCTCAATAGGCAATTTTAACATCACAAAAAACGCTATGAGATAAAATGAAAAATCCATCATAAACGTACCAATATAACCAATATAATATGTACTAAGCCCGCCAAGAGCCATGCCAAAAGCAAATGTGCTTGACCAGATAATACTGTGGACTTCATTTGCCGCTTTGAGAGTGTCTCCTGATATAACTTTTGGCAGGTAAGACATCTCTGCTGTGAATATGATAGTACCTGCGATGGACCTTACAAACAAAAATGTCCAAAGCAGCCAAATATACTCCAAAGTGTTTACAAACATAAAACATATCGTCATACTCATCTCGATGCCAAGCAACACCAAAATAAGTTTTTTGAACTCAAACCTGTCTATGATGTAACCGTTAATTGGAGCCAACACAAGGCTTGGAAGCAAAATGGCAATAAAGATCATGGCTATCATATCCGCTCCGGCTCCAAGCTTAACCAACAAGGAAGCTATAGCCACGTGGGAAAATACGGTGCCAAAATAGCTCAGAAACTGGATAGTGGTCAAACCTCTAATGATTGGATTTTTAAATATTTGTGAGTATTTCATTTATCTCTTACTTCATTATATATTTTATCGTTTTATTTGCTTACTTGTATCATACACTAGTTCATAATAATTATTACCATTATATTCAAACTCTTTTATTACTTCAAGCCCTATTTTTCTTGTGTGTGCCTCATATGATCTTGGATTGATCTTATTGATAAATGTAACTAGTATTGGATATCTTTTTGACATTTCATTTCTGGCAAACTCAAAAATCTCTTCTAGCGCCCCGCTTGAGCGCACTGATTTGTCTATGCAGACAGGGCCATATTGATATGAGTTTTTGGTACTTAGTTTTTGACCGATGTACTCTAAATTTGGCAAATCTTTTATCATGTAAGCGAACATAGGCCAAGCCGACCAAAATTCCCATGATGCGGCCATCACATAAGCAACAACCTCGTCATCTTTGAGTGTTATAAACAATCCTTGCTCTTCTTTTATCAGTTTCGTTAATTGTTCTTTGGTAAAAGGAGTCGTGACAAAGCCGTCTTTTTTATCTTCTTCTTTTATAGAATCTATCTGATATTTATAATGAAGCTTTAAAACCTCATCTATATCATCTATTGTCGCTATTTTCGTTTGCATATCTCATCGCTTTCATCTGTTCTATAGTGAGTTTATCTATCTTGCTTCCTCTTTGGGCTAAATGCTCTAGTATCATATCGAATCTTTCTTGTGGTAAGTGCTGCCCTAGTTTTACCTTGCCTTTTATATCTGATGGGACTATTTTATATACTTGTGTGGCATTTATCATTTTTTCATACACTTCGTCACTCATGGGCTTATAACCGCCCTCCTTTTGAAGCTTTTTCATGAGCAGTTCCAAAGCCAAAACTTTTTCATCATAATCACTTACAACTTCTATCTTGCCTTGGATGCTTACTGATCTGAAAAAATGCGTTGTAGGGCATGCAAGTCCCTCGCTTGAGCTAAAATATGACTGTATCATAGAATAAGGCTCTACAACACTAAACGAACATGATGAATTTTGACTGATCATATCTGCTTTTCGTCCATTTTTTGAACCATGAATATATATAATATCTTCTATATTGACAAAATTTACAGGCATACTATATGGGATATTATCTTCACACAGAGCCAAAGTGCCATACTGGGCGCTTGCCAAAATATCGTTTATGATGTTTTTATCTTTTATCTCAAATTGTGGTTTCATTACAAAATTCCTTCTTTTACTGCTTAGTGAACATAAACTCTTTTAGCCTCTCATAAATCCCATTATCGGCTTCCTGTAATGCAGATATATACTCGCTCCTTATGATAGACATTTCAGTAATGTTTTCGCCCCATAATAAAACATTATGCCCATTTTTAAATAGCCATAAATCTGTTGCAAGCCTTGCCCATCTGCCATTGCCATTTAAAAATGGATGAATTTTTACCAAACCATGATGTAATCTCACTGCTGTATCTCTATAATCCCAATTTTCTTCCCAAAATTTTAAATCATCTTGTAATTGATAGAGGTTTTGATGAATGGCGTTCGCATTTACTCCGATAGAAGTTTGGGTTGTACGAAAATCCCCTGCCCAACTCCAAACATCACTAAACATATCCTTATGGAGTTTACGAAAAAAATTCAAATCAAAAACTACATTTTTGAGTTTGGATGGATTAAGAGTGTATTTAATATAAGCTTTCAAAATATTTTGGGCTTCAACCTCATCTAGCTCTTTTCTAGTTGCAATATTTTTAAATTTCAATCCCGATATATCATCAAGAGGAGTTTCGCCCTCTTTGTCAAAAACTATCATCCCCAAACCTGTGATTTTGGCATTTTAGCTATTATGGCTTTAGCTTGAGCTAACATTTTTTGTTGAGCTTTGATATCAACGGTTTGATTTTCCAGTGCTGAAGTATGAATTACACGACCAACAATCTCTTGTGCTTTTTTTTCTATTTGAGCATTATATAAACTTTTTGGTAAAGTTTTAGGCTTGATACTTATCTCGCAATCTAAAGCCATAGCAATCTTGTCCAAAGTATTAAGAGATACATCATATCCACCCAATGCTCTTTTAACTGTAGCTATGCCAACGCCTGAACGGATAGCTATTGATTCATAAGGCATAGAAAGTGCCTCTTTTTGTTTTTTTAATTCTTTTAATATAGATATTTTCATTTCACTCTCCATAAAGTATCATTTTTGATACTTATTATTATGATATGGTATCATTTTTGATACTATATGTCAAGAGATTATACTACCCGATAGGTCTTGGCACTCCAAATGATTATTATATAAGTGTTATCTTTTTGCCAATTCATAAATCTTGCCATTTTTGGGCCTAATATCAAAGTCTCCTAAAAAACCTAAGCTTTTAAATTTTCTAACAATTTGTTTCATAAAAAAACCATGCGTTATTATAAAAATATCATCGCTTAAATCAATCTTCTCAATAAACTCATTGATTCTTTTGTGTGTCATATCTCTATTTTCATACGAAGTAACATTAAAATACCACAATACTCTATCAACAAACAGCCATAACCATTTTGGAAGCCTAATATTCGTGTTTATAAAAGCCTTTGACTTAACTTCTGCCAGCAAGTCACTTATTTGATATGCAATCCCTAGATGCTCTGCTGTTTTGATTGCTCTTGTTTGCGAAGAAACATAGGCTTTATCTATTTTTGATGGCAAATAGATATTTAAATATTCAAGCTCAAATAAATCATACTTTTCAACCCAATCATTAAATTCTCTTGAATTTAACCATATCTTTGAGTTATCTTTGACCTTGAAATGCCGAATGATATAAATCAAAACAAAATCCTATGACTTTTTATTTTTACACTATCGTATTCATCGCTTGCCAAAATATCGTTTATGATGTTTATGTCTTTTATTTCAAATTGTGGTTTCATGGGATCCTTCTAAATTTTTTTTCATGATTTTCAAGTAAAAATTCGCTCTTGGCTGAAATTCAAAATCTGTTTTTAAAATCTCACATTTAAAATTTGAGAGCTCTTCTAAAAGCTGATAAACAAAAGGTGAAAAGTTTTTTTCTTCATTGACTCTGCTGTTTTTAAAATCAACCAACGGAAAAATCCTCACCTCTTTTGCAACCCTCAACATCTCTAAAATAGAATTTTTATGAAACTTGAAATCTAATCTATCATCATATACAAAAAGTAAATGTGAAGATACGATCACATCAAAACTATCATTTTCAAACGGCAAATTTGGAAGCTTGGCAAGCATATAGTTTTCTTTGTTATAATCACTTATAAAAGCCTTTAATGCGCTTTCTCTTTGAAATCTATGATTTTCTTTTGATTTATAAAAATCCATTTTATACGCATCCATCCATGATGTGTCTTTATAGATTTTTTCTATACTTTTAATCCCTTGGGATTCGATGCTATCTTTATCAAACTCATAGATAACATCTACTCCTTTTGCTTCTATATCATTTTTGTCTAGCGTTGCTACAAATGAACTAGCACCGCTTGGACAATCTAAAACTTTTTTGCCTTTTAAATTCTCTAAATCCAGATCAAAAAAGGCACTATACTCTTCAAAAGTTCTGCCGGTTATTACTATATTTTCAAGTTGTAAAGTCATTTGTATATTCCTGTTTATTGTGCATCAAATAAAATCTCTTTTAGTCTCTTGTAACTCTCATTATCAGTCTTTTAAAGCAGATGCACTCATCCTATAAGCAGATATTTCAGTATTATTTTTTGCATATAAAAGAGCAAATACTCAATCTAAAAACCGCCAAGCGGTGTATTTTAAAAATACGCTATTATTACCAATAAAAGTATAAGCCTTTGCGATTTATTTTGCAATTATTGCATAGAATGCAAACCGATCATGTTGCCTTCTGTATTATTTATCAAAGCTACAAATCCATTTTCGCCAATAGAAAATTTTTCGTGGGCTATCTTGCCTCCATTTTGTACAGCTTTGCTTGATTCTATAGCACAATCATCACAGCCAAAATAAACAATTGTTCCACTTGTGCCTATTTCACATCCATCCATTTTTACTAATGCCCCGGCTGTGCCGTATTTGTTATCCTCCATAGGAAAAACATAATATTCCATATCTTCAGGCATATGTTCAGACTTTAATTGAGTGAGTTTGCTTTCAAAAACTGCTTCATAAAAAGTCTTTGCTCTTTGCATATCCTGGACATATATCTCAAACCAAACAACTTGATTGCCTTTCATGGGAATTCCTTTCTTTGATTTTTATGATTAATTATAACATAAATACATAGTAAATTATTATTACATAATTCATTTTATTTGTTCAATAGTAAGTTTATTTATCTTTTCTCCTTAACTATTCACCATAAGATTAGATAAACTTCGATAGATTTGATCAGACCTCTACTTGATAATTCAAAGATATCTCATCTCCGCATTTTCCACGAAATCCCCAATTACATGCAGGAGATTCTATGATACAAATTTCTATATCGTTCATCGTTATGCCAAGCTCTTTTTCTATTTCTTGAAATAAGGTTTTTATCAGTCGTTTTTTAGTCTCCTGTGATCTGCCACTCATCATAATAATCTCGATGACCATATATGATCCGCTCTTTTCATCCGGGAAAATCATATCATTGTCATCCAATGCTATGAAACGATGATATTTTTTCTCCCTCGGAAATTTCAGTACCTCTACTACAGCCTCATGAATCGTATCAGAAAGTCTTTTTTTACTGTTTTCTAATGCTTTTTTACGTCCGTATATTTTCACTTGTGCCATAGCTTCTCCTAATTTTTTTCATCATATGGTTTATATTTTTCTAAAATTCAAAATAATCTATTTTCTCAAATACACTTCTATAATTTTGCTATTTGACATAAAATTTATCGTATAGCCTAATATATCAAAGAAATCCTTATCACTAAAATCTGCTTTATAAAGTTCACCGAGATCATCTGCTCCAAAGTTCTCGGTATCATAAATGGCCTTGATAGTTTTATCTAAAAGTAATTTTTGGTTATCTTTAAATACAATACTCGACAAATTATCATTTATATTTTTAACGTCTATCCCTTTTGCCAAAAGCAACTTGGTATTTAGGCCTATGCAATAACTTCTACACTCTTTTGTAGCTATATAAAGCCGTAATATTGGCAAAATATCTGCATCAATTTTAGGATGATTTGTCATATATTCATTGTATTGTAAAAAATCTTTCAGTTTTGATATATCCAAAGTTCCAAGAAGCTCAAAATGCGGCGGAACAAATCCAAGCTTTTTCTTTATGATCTTGTATATCGTTTTTAACTCACCGGTAGCTTCTTCTTTTGTTATAGGTTTGATTATGAACATTATTAATCCTTATGCTAATTAGGCTGATTGATCTAATTAGCATTATAAGATTTCTTTTCTTAAGATTAGACCAAACAGTCTAGCTATGCTTTTATGCTCTGTAAATAATCTATTAAATGCTTTGAACAGTTCAAAAAACTCTCTTTTGAATTATTTTGCGGACCCAAACAGCCCCATACATTTGCGATGATATAAGCACTTAAGGAGTCTTTATCCACATCATCTTTTAATCTGCTTTCACTCAAAAGGTTATATATTTTTTGTTTTATATGATAGTAAATCCCATCAATTTGTACTTTAAAATCACTATCAATAAGTGACATTTCTTGATTTATTCGATTTAAAGGGCAGCCAAATCTTATTAGCTCATCTTTTGTAGCTATTTTCAAAACAGTATTTATTATTGTATCTATAGCGTGTTCATTCTCTTGTTTTCCAAGAGCGTAAAATTCATCCATCCTTGGATACAACCTCTCTTGGATGACTGCTAAAACCATATCTTTTTTTGACTTGAAATGATGATATAAAGAACCTTTTGGTAACTTTGTAGCCTCTATTATCATAGACATGCTCGTACCATTATAGCCGTGAATGTAAACAAGCTTAAATACAGCATCAAGTATCTTTTCTCTGGTTGATGGGCTCACACCATCGCCCTCATCTCATCTTCGCTGATAGTAACCACTCCAAGCTCCTCGGCTTTAGTGAGTTTACTCCCTGCATCCTCGCCGTAAATCACAAAATCGGTCTTTTTGCTCACTGAACTAGATACTTTTGCGCCCAAACTCTCCATATATGCCTTAACCTCATCACGACTCATACGCATAGTGCCTGTAATGACTACTGTTTTGCCCTTAAACGGATTATCCTTGGCTTCTGTGATGATTTCCACGCTCGGTTCTATAAGCTCAAAAAGTCTTAGTATAACATCCCGATTGACCCGCATAAACTCCAGTACCGAATTTGCCATCTCTACACCAAATCCGTCTATAGATATCAACTCATCGTAAGTTGCATCAACGACACCAAGCCCAAATTTTTTTGCTAAAGCCTTGCTGGCTACTTCACCTATATGTTCTATCCCTATAGCATTAAGCACTTTTGACAATGGAGCGTTTTTGGTTGCTTTGATTGCTCTTAGGAGATTGTTTATCTTTTTGGCTTTAAAGCCTTCCATGCCTTCCAAATCTTCATATTTCAAATGATAAAGGTCTAAAATATCTCTTATCTTGCCTTCATTTACCAATTGTTCTACTATCTTTGAGCCAAGCCCGTCTATATTCATAGATCCTTTGCGTGCAAAATGGATGATAGAGTTCACTACCCTATCTGGGCAATCAAGATTTTGACACTTTATAAGCGTCCCCTCATCAAGAAGTTCTCCTCCGCAAGTCGGACAAATAGTCGGCCTGCTCACAGGTTTCTCGTCACCATCCCGTCTATCTTCCAAGACTTTGATGATCTTTGGTATGACATCTCCGCTTCGTATAATAATGACACTATCGCCTATGCGGATATCTTTGCGTTCTATCTCATCAAAGTTATGCAATGTCGCACGACTTATAAGAGCTCCTTCGATATTTACAGGCTCAATTTCAGCTACCGGAGTAACCACTCCTGTTCTGCCTACTTGCAGAGTAATGTCATTTATTTTAGTAACTTTCTCAACTGCTGGAAACTTATATGCACACATCCAGCGCGGATACTTAACTGTATATCCAAGCTCCTCAGCAATATTTACATCATCGACTTTGACGACCATTCCATCCATTACCATCTCTATCTCATCTCGCTTAGAGATAAGTTTTTGATAAAATTCTTCTATTTGTCCAATATCTTCACATCTTTGTCTGTATGGCGGGGTCAAAAATCCGAGCGAATATACAAAACTCATCTTCTCAAACAGACTATTTTGAGTTAGCGTATTTTCACCAAGCCCCCATGGATAAAACACAAGTTTTCGCTTAGCCGTGATAGAACTGTCAAGCTGCCTCAGACTTCCGGCTGCTGCGTTTCTAGGATTTGCAAAAAGCGGTTCGCCACTTTGAAGTCTTTCCTTGTTTATAGACTCAAAGTCATCTTTTCTGATCAGCACTTCTCCTCTTATCTCGATTAGTCCATCATAGTCTATCTTGAGTGGGACGGAACGTATAGTTTTTACATTCTCAGTTACATCCTCGCCCTCTACACCGTCACCTCTTGTAATAGCACGAACCAACTTGCCTTTGTCATAAAGTAGATTCATGCTGGCGCCATCAAATTTCGGCTCACAAAAAAAAGATACTTTGCCTACATTTTTTTCGACTCTTTTGACCCACTCTTCGAGCTCACTATTTGAAAATACATCCTCCATACTCCACATACGCTTTATATGTTTTGCTTTGCTAAATTCATCTCTCACTACACCGCCCACTCTAAGGGTAGGTGAATCTGCATCAATTAGCGCTGGATTGGCTTTTTCAAAATCCATAATTTCATGATAAAGCTTATCATACTCTTCATCGGATGCCGATGGGGCATCTAGAACATAATAATCATATGCCCACTTTTTTAAAATTTCTATTTTTTTTAAATAATCTTCATAAAGCATCTTTAAACTCTTTCTTCCATGGTTCATATAATCTTGATAATCCAAACAGATCAAGCAGTGCCACAGGACGAGCGAAAAGCTCTCTGGCCATCATTTTTCTGCTGGCCCCACTGCCTTCGACCTCCGGTGCAACAAAACCTATCGCATCATCACCTCTGCAAAGTGCCAAAAAAAGAGCTCTTTGAAGATGAAATTTTTGCGATACTATGATGTAATCATTAACGCCATATACCTCTCTGGCACGCTTTATGGAATCAAAAGTACGCACACCTTTTTTATCAGAGCGGATCACATATGACGGCACTCCTGCTTTGATAAGGTCTTTTCTCATGAGAGTAGTTTCGCGGTAGTACTTAGTAGTGCTGTCGCCTGAGAGCAAAATATTTTTAACCTTGCCTTTTTTATAGAGTTCAGTAGCTGCTTTTATGCGATATGCATAAAACGGATTTGGCTCTCCTTTTGATATATACTTTGTAGTACCAAGTACCAAAGCTGTTTGTTTGGCTGGAACATTATTTATGTCATCATAGATACGCCCCCAACTGGTTATACTCATAATAGCATATATAGCAAACGGTATCATGATGATAAAAAGAATGACTTTTATCATCCACCAAATAAATTTCACTATTGGATTCCTCTTTTTTTATAACTTATTATATCTTTTATCGATTTAAGATAATGTTTTGTAAACCTCTATAGCTTGCTTGTGTTCTTTTACATCATGGCATCTTATGATGCTAGCTCCATTTTCAAGGGCTTTTAGGTGAATAGCTAAAGTTCCGGCCAATCTTTCTTCCATAGGTGTCGGGATAATCTTATCTATCATGGATTTCCTGCTCGCTCCGGCTAGTATTTGACATCCGAACCTAGTAAAATGTCTCATGTTTTTAATAAGAGTTGCATTGTGTTCCAATGCTTTGCCAAACCCGATACCGACATCTATGATAATGTTTTCTCTTGCGAGTCCCAAAGCTTCGCATTTTGCGATCCTAGCTTCAAAAAAATCATTTACTTCGCTCATCACATCACTATAAATCGGTTTTTGCTGCATCGTTTGAGGAGTGCCTTGCATATGCATGACACACAGCTTGGCATCATATTTGACTGCCAACTCTATAAGACTATCATCATTTGCCCCGGTAATATCGTTTACGATCTTAAATCCAGACTCAAGAGCATACTCAACAACGCTTGGAGTATAACTATCTATACTAAAAATTGCTTTTTCGTAAAGTTTTTGACTCTTAATAGTATCACAGATAGCTTTTACTCTATTCATCTCTTCGTTTGCACTTACTATGGGTGCATTTGGTCTGGATGAAACGGCACCTATATCAATAATATCTGCGCCGTTTGTTATCATATTTTCTATTTCGCTAATTGCCGCGGCACTATCAAAGCGACTGGCACTGTAAAAACTATCATCGTTTGCATTTATGATGCCCATGATTTGAATCGGAAAGACTTTTGTTTGCAAAAAACTCTTTAGCTCTCTAGCTACTTCTTTGAGCCCAAACGGTTGAGCCAATTCTTTTTGCGAAAGTATCTCGATATGCTTTTTATTACCTATCAATAAACAATCATAATGAGCTTGAGCATAAGTAATAGCCCCGCTTGGTACTGCAAGCTCTGCTCCGATACTAAGGGCGTCTTGCTTGAGAATATTGACTGCTGGGGTTTTGAGTTCTTTTATATAGATAAAAAAGAGTTCCATTTTTTTTTCAATGATGGTTATACCGCTGCTCTCAACTCCCAAGGAAACCAAGAAGGCTTTAGGGTTATTGATGTCTAATCTATAAAGATGCATTACAAACTCCTTTTAGAAAGGTTATTGGACTTCTTGTTTGCAAGCAACTTAAGAAGTATGGTTGAGAGAACAAACTGTGGAGACGAGCCAACATTAAGTACCGACACTGCATCAGAAAAAAGCTCTAAAGTTTTAAAATCCAAACGATAATTCTCGCTTTTTACTGCTGCTGATATGATCAATTCTATGATAACTTTCATTTCTTGAATAGATGTTCTTTGATGTTGTTGAATAAACGCATACGCATTCTGCAGTGTCAGATTTTTGATATCCAAATCCAAATTTTGTTCTGTTTTGTGGTATTGCGCGTGTGATATAGGCAATCGCGATCTAATGGTGCCCAATATCATAGCTTTTTGGGATGTAAGTATTATAAATTCTTTATTTGGCGGCGGCTCTTCAAGTATTTTTAGTAATCTATTTTGCACAACATCACTAAATTTTTTAGATGCCATTATAATAACTACGGTTTCTTCGCTGGCAATAGAGGCTTTTTCTATTGCAAATTTGACATCTTCTACCAAAAAACCGTCTTCTTTTATGATGTTAACAAACCTATGGTTTGTGCCGAGTGTCTCTAATTGCGAGATTGTACGCTCAAAATCATCTGTAATTATGACTTGGCTTCCTAATCTCATGATTCTATCTCTAGATTCCCAAATAAAACAGCCGATAAGGTTTTGTCAAAAAGTTTAAATAGTTGCAGCAATTTTATATCCAATTGAGGATCACTGCCTCTAAGCGGGAAACTATTTTGTACCTGATCGTCTATGATCCATAAAAAACTATCGTCTCTTTTAAAAGCAAGTTTAGTACAAGGATGATCTCCGCGTCCAACATACCAAATAATATAACCGTTAGGATATGAAATATCCAGCATATCTTCTACTAATTGCAACTCTTGCACGGAATGCATATCATCCAATGATACAAAAAGCTTACGTAATTGATAAAAAGGCAAAAACGGTCTATTTTTTTGAATATCATTGATCTTGTGCTGAATATAATGACCAAACCATCTAGTATTGGGGTCTGTTAATATAAGTACGCTTTGCCCTTCTATAATGCGAGACAGGGCATTGCTCACTAGAGGAGTCCATTCAAAACGATACTCTTCCATCCATGAAAAGTCAGAATTTTCTTCTCTGATCGCTTGAAGTGTCCATGTTAGTAACTTTTGCATGTCGTTATTTGTCTAAGCCATAAGTATCGTGAAGCATACGGATAGCAAGCTCTCCGTATTTTTCATCTATGATCATAGATACTTTTATCTCACTAGTTGAAATCATTTGGATATTTATATTATTTGCAGCTAAAGCGGTAAATGCCTTAGCCGCTACGCCTGCATGGGATTTCATACCAACTCCTACAACTGAGACTTTGCATACATTGCTGTCAAAATCCATACTGCCTATATCATGGTCAAAAGATTCTATAACTTTTTTTGCATTTTCAAGTTCATTTCCAGGTACGGTAAATCCTAGATTTGTTGAACCGTCAATGCCTACGTTTTGGATGATCATATCAACATTTATACCTTCGTTTGCCAATTTAGTAAAAATCTCGGCTGCAATTCCGGGTTTGTCGGACACATTGCGCAAAGTAACTCTTGCTTGATTTCTATCCAATACTACTCCGCTAACCAAAACTTCTTCCATGTTGTTATTCTCCTTTGTAATAAGTGTTCCTTCATTATCGCTAAAACTACTTTTAGCATATAGTTTAAGATTTAATTTTTTTGCCAATTCAACCGAGCGATTTTGAAGCACTTTGGCTCCCATTGATGCCATCTCTAACATTTCATCATACGAAATTGTATCCAGTTTTTTTGCTTTTGGCTCTATTCTTGGATCAGTAGTATAGATACCGTCTACATCGCTATAAATTTCACAAGCATCAGCTTTTAGAGCTCCCGCGATTGCAACAGCCGAGAGATCACTTCCGCCGCGTCCAAGTGTAGTTACGTTACCATCTCTGTTAATACCTTGAAATCCTGCCACTATGACTATCTTTCCGTCTTTTATAGCTTGCTGCATTGCAGTAGGATCAATTGATTCTATTCTAGCATAAGTATGAGTGGTATCTGTTACGATTCCAGCTTGCCTGCCGCTCATGGCCACTGCATCATAGCCCTTTGCCTGCAAAGCAATAGAGAGCAGAGCTGCTGTTACTCTTTCTCCAGAACTCAGAAGCATATCCATCTCTTGCTTGGCAGGATTTGTCGTAAAGTGTGTAGCATAATCAATTAATTTATTTGTCTCTCCGCTCATAGCTGATACGACAACCACGAGATCATTGCCTGCATCTCTAGCCTTGGCGACACGAGCAGCGACATTTTCAATTCTCTCCAAGCTTCCAACACTTGTTCCGCCATATTTATGTACTATTAACATATTAAATAAATCCTTCCTTGATAAAATAATCAATTACCTTGCGATATGCTTTTCTCTTAAAATAAGTAACTTTTTTAAATAATTCCTCATAAGCTACAAACTCATATTCTTCAAATTCCGGGGCATCAAATGCCATTAAATCTATTTGTGTATCATCCTTGAGACGTACTAGAAAATATTTCTGTGTCTGCCCGTCAAAAGGATATCTTTTTGTTGTTTTTTTTACTTTTGGAAAATCATAAGTTATCCAGTCCGGAAATTCTCCCAGAATCTCAATATTATTGCAACCTATCTCTTCCTCGAGTTCACGAAGAAGAGCTTCTCTGGGTGTTTCAGCTCCGTCTATGCCGCCTTGCGGAAATTGCCATCTGTTTTTAATACCCTTACACTGCCCCACAAAAAACTCGCATTCATTGGGATATTTTGGAGACAATATAACAGCAGCAACATTTTGGCGATAACGCTTTTTTTTATACGATATAGGACTCATATTATAACTTTATTTCTATTTAAAAAAATTTGCTTTCTTGCTAACAAACAAAATTCTGTATATTTTCTGATATTATTTTATCTCATTTGTGGTTAGAATCATTTGAATTTATCAAAATAAACAGAGGCTGCTATGCTATTATATCTTCATATTCCATACTGTGATTCGAAATGCCATTATTGCAGTTTCAACTCCTATACGCATAAACATAATACTCAAAACAGATATATGCAAAGTATATGTGTTCAATTACAATATGAGCTAGAAAGATTCAAACCCTCTCATGGAGATATCAAAACTATTTTTATAGGCGGCGGCACTCCATCTACTATCAATCCATCATATTATCAAGATTTTTTTTCTATCATAAAGCCATATATTGATCCAAATGCCGAAATAACAGCAGAAGCCAATCCGAATTCAGCTACCGCATTATGGATGAATGGCATGAAAGCTCTTAGAGTTAATCGTCTTAGCTTTGGAGTACAAAGTTTTGATGATGCAAAATTGCACAATTTAGGACGAGCACACAATAAAATACAAGCCATAGATGCTATAAAAAATGCACACGCTATGGGATTTGAGCATATATCTCTAGATCTTATATATAATGCAAGAGGGGATACTAAAGAGCTATTAAAAAAAGACATAGATACCGCTTTTTCTTTGCCGATAGACCACATATCTGCTTATGAATTGACCATAGAAGATAAGACAAATTTTACAGACAAAGATAGACAAATAGACGACAGTCTAGCTTTTTTTGTCGCGGAAGAGATCACCAAAAAAGGATTTGAACATTATGAAATCTCAAATTTTGGCACATACCAATCCAGACATAACAAAGGATATTGGGATCTTGAAAATTATATCGGTATAGGGGCAGGAGCTGTAGGCTTTTTAAATGACACCAGACTCTATCCGCTCACAGATATAGATGGATATATCGCCAATCCATTAGATATCAAAGAAGAAAGATTAACCTCTGAGGAGATATTGACAGAAAAGATTTTTCTAGGACTTAGAAGTACCGTTGGAATTGAAATCTCTATTTTGCCTGCACATATCCGGCAAAAGGCAGATTTCTTGGTAAATAGCGGCAAACTGGCCAAAAGTGCTACACGCTATTACAATCCGAATCTTTTCTTGAGCGATGAGATCGCGCTTTATCTGATGGATTAAACTTTTTGTGATACAATAGCCTAAAAATATAAGGCATGTAGAGTATGTTTGGAATCGGTTTTGAAGAGTTCTTATTCATTATTATCATTGCTATTTTGTTTCTAGGGCCGGAAAAGCTGCCAGATGCAATGGTGAAAGTGGCAAGATTTATAAAAAGTATAAAAAAAGTTATGAATGATGCCAAACATACTCTAGAATCTGAGATGCGTATAGCAGACATCAAAGAAGAAGCTCTTAGTTACAAAAAACAGCTTGATGAAGCCACAAATGAACTACAGAGTTTCAAAAATCATAAAATCAATCCAGCCCAAGAGATAGAACAAGCCATGCAAAGTGCCAAAAACAGCTTTAATCAAAAAGATACCCCTAGTGAAAATATAGAAACCAAAAGAGAAACTGTTTCATTCAAAAAACAATCAGTCAATAACGAGGAAGCCTAATGTTTGAAGAGATGAAACCGCATTTAGTTGAGCTTAGAAAAAGAATAGGCTTATCCGTTATTGCCGTTATTATAATGTTTGGCATATCTTTTTCTTTTCATAATGAAATACTATCATGGGTTACACAGCCTCTTAATGATGCGCTTGTACATGCATCGGGTGTTGCAAAAAAAGCTTTAGAAGGAAAAGTCACAACCCATCAAGTCGGAGGAGCATTTTTTGTGGCTTTGAAAGTCTCTTTCTTTGCGGCTTTTCTTGGCGCATTGCCCTTTATCCTCTATCAAATATGGCTTTTTATAGCTCCAGGATTATATGCTAATGAAAAAAAAATGGTTATTCCATTTGTAGTAGGTGGCTCCATAATGTTCGGGGTGGGCGTGCTTTTTGCATATTATGTTGCGGCTCCTCTTGGGTTTGAATTTCTTATTTCATTTGGATCATTTCTTTATACTCCTTTTATTAATATAGAAGATTACGTTGGTTTTTTTACTAAAATTATGATTGGATTTGGCATAGCATTTGAATTGCCTGTGGTTGCATTTTTGCTTGGTGCATTAGGAATGATCACAGACAGAACATTGATTGATTTTTTTAAATATGCCGTAGTACTTATATTTATAGCGGCTGCCATATTGACTCCGCCTGATGTATTGTCTCAACTCCTTATGGCAATTCCGCTAGTCATTTTATATGGATTGTCAATTTTAATTGTCAAACTTGTAAACCCGGAAATAAAAAAAGAAGAATCAAACAATTCTTTGCCAGCCAAAGTAGATAATGACTCTTGATCTATTAACCGGAAGCTATGATTACGAACTTCCAAAAGAACTCATAGCTCTGCATCCTGTCCATCCTGCAGATAGCGCCAAACTGCTTGTTTATGATCGACGCAGCGACACCATTACTCATACCACATTTTCAAATATCTTAGAGTTTATACCAAAAGAGTGCAGCATATTTCTAAATGATACAAAAGTTATCAAAGCACGTATTTTTGGCAAGAAAACCAGTGGGGGCACGGTGGAATTGCTTCTAAACAAGCCGTTGCCTGATAACCGTTTTCTCGTCATGATTAGAGGAAAAGTAAAAGTCGGAACTAAACTTTTCTTTGAGAATGATTTGATATCTACAGTAGCACAACTAAATAGCGATGGCAGCAGAGTGGTTATTTTTGAACAATACAATAAAATCCTAAATTTTGAAGAGTTAATAAAAATTTTGGAATTAATCGGCCATGTGCCGCTTCCTCCTTATATACAAAGAGATGATACCACAGAAGATGTAAGCGACTATCAAAGCTTGTTTGCCGCCAAAGCAGGTGCAGTTGCAGCCCCGACTGCATCGCTTCATTTTACACCGGAACTATTTGAGCTGCTAAAACAAAAGCATGATACATACACACTCACACTCCACGTGGGGGCAGGTACTTTCAAGCCGGTTGATTGCGATGAGATACTATCGCATCCTATGCACTCTGAGCAATTTCATATTCCTGAAGATACACTTCCAATACTCCAAAGCGATAAGCCTATTTTAGCTATCGGTACAACCGTGACAAGAACAATAGAATACTTTAGCAGAACCAACATTACTAGCGGAGAATGTGATCTGTTTTTACATCCGCACAACAAACCTCAAAGAGTAGATCATCTATTAACGAATTTTCATTTGCCAAAAAGTACATTGATTATGCTGGTAGCCAGTTTTGTAGGTAGAGAGAAAACTTTAGAGATATACAAAGAAGCAATCTCAAAAAATTACCGTTTTTTCTCATATGGTGATACTATATTAATTTTATAAGTTATTTTTAAGATATACTGTGCAATAATATTTTAGCTATATTGCTAAAGACAAAGGGGAGTCTTAAAGATGAAGAATTCAAAAGTTATACTGCCATTATCTGCAGTAGTGGGTCTATTATTGTTTACAGGTTGTAGTCAGAAACAGCCAAATATGCAATCCTATCAAACATTTCCAAAAAATCCGAATTATGCTATCATAAAACCAGAAAAGACTCTCCAATTTAGCGAAGAGAACTTGGCCAGTATGATAAAAAAATTAGAAGGCAAGCCTTATGTTTGGGCAGAAGAAGGTCCTTATTGTTTTGATTGTTCCGGATATCTATATTATATGTTTGGATCAATGGGCGTTGATATACCTAGAGTAGCAAGAGAACAAATCAAATCCGGTCAACCTATCGCTATAGAGGATTTAAAATTTGGGGATTTTGTATTTTTTGATACCACCAAGCGCAGAACAGGAAAAATTTCCCACGTAGGAATATATCTAAAAGATGGCTGGTTTAGTCACGCAAGCTCTGCAGATAAAAAAATTACATACGGCAATCTATTTACAAGCAAATACTATAAAACAAGATATAAAGGTGCTAGAAGATACTATGAGCAAAAAGGCGATACGTATGTAGCATTTCAACCTAAAATGCAAGATTATATAGCCGGAGCTGTCAAAACAAAAACCACAACAAAACCTGTTATGGTTGCGATGAAAAAAGAGACCAAGCCTATTACGTTGGCTCTAGCCGAAAATAAACAAACTGCTCTCGCAGCAAATGATATCAAAATAGATATGTCCATTACGGAAAACACATCTATCCAGGAACCAACGGCATCCGACGAAGAATTGCAAAAAGAAAATTTGTTAGCTCAACAAACAATAGAAACACAATCTATTGCAACAGTAGCTAATGAAGCTGATACACAAACAAGCACCAAAGATGATACTATAGAGAAAAAAACAGATAAAGGCTACTATGTTCAAGTCGGTAAATTTCAACAAAAACCAGATAAAGTATTTCTTAAAAAAATCACATCTCAAGGGTATGCTTACACTATAGTACCAGTATCAGAAAATGGCAAAACTGCATCTAAGCTGCTTATAGGTCCATTTAATGATAAAAATGATGCCAACAATACTCTAATTTCCGTCAAAGAAAATATAGTCAAAGAAGCATTTGTAACAAAAGTTAGTTCATAAAAAATGAGCCTATGAAAATAGCTTGTATTGATGTAGGGCTTAAACGCATAGGGGTTGCTATTTGTCTAGATAATAAAATCGTTTTACCTCAAAATGCAATTTTAAGAAAAAATCGTAATCAAGCAGCTCGTGATATAAAATTATTCTTAAACGAATGGGAGATAGAGAAGCTTATCGTAGGACTTCCTCTTTATGGAAGCAGCAGCGAAGAGATGGGCAGAAGAATCAAGCACTTTGTATCATTATTGGAACTTGATGGGATAGAGATTGTTTATCAAGATGAACAAAATTCAAGCTTTGAGGCAAAAGAACGCACCGCAGGAGTATTTAAACACTCCAAAGACGGTCGTATAGACTCTATGGCCGCGACAATTATATTAGAAAGATATTTGGGGGAATAAAAATAAAAATTTGTCATAGGAATCCCTTTGGGACATCGTCTAAGACTATCAACCTGTAAACGATAATTGCTTATCGTTTACAAAATAGCTCCAAATCGCCGATTTTTATTCTTTTATTTTACCGCCATACCATTTGCGCAAACGTAAATCAAGCGGTGCAAACACATAATAAATAACCGGTACAACTAGTAGGGTAAGTATCATAGAACTAAGAAGTCCGCCTATAATAGATATTGCCATAGGTGATTTTACTTCGCTACCCACTTCGCCGCCAAATGCCAAAGGCAACATTGCAAAAATCATAGCCATAGTTGTCATAAGTATAGGACGAAGTCTCTTTTCCCCTGCTTCTATGAGTGCTTCATCTATTTTTTTGCCTTTCTCAACTGCGTGATTGGCAAAATCCACCAATAGCACAGCATTTTTACCAACCATTCCCATAAGCAGCATGAACCCTATCATAACAAATAGACTAAAATGGTTTCCACTTAAAAAGAGCGCTAGAAGAACCCCTGTAATACTTAGCGGCAATGCAACCATTATAATAAATGGCTGCACAAGTGATTCATAAAGAATTGCCAAAATAATAAACATTAGTATAACAGATAGCAACAATGCAGCACCAAAGGCACTTGCGGTTTTTTGCATCTCTTCAGCAAATCCTACAAAACGATAAGTAACACCTTTAGGCATTAGAGTATCTATTTTTGCCTCGGTATAGCTCACTGCACTGCTTAAATCAAGACCAAAAAGATCTGCAAAAACAGTCACTTGTCTTTCTCTATCCGTACGGTTTATGCTTGCCAAAGTATTTTCTTGGTTAACATCGATCAAACCATCTAAAAATACAAGTTCACCGGTAGTAGATGAGCGAATTTGAAGCATTTTAATATCTTGCAATGATTGTCGATAATCATCCGGTACTCGCAAGACAATATTATATTCTTTTCCGTCATCTTCAAGTTGAGCTATTTCAATTTCTCCAGAATATGCAGAGGTAATCAAAGATGAAATTGCTCTAGCACTTACACCCATTTTTGCAGCTTGTTCTCTTAAAATCGTAATTGTTAGCTGCGGTTTAGCATCATCTAAATTACTATCAATATCAACTAGACCTTTCTTCTGTGAAAGATAATTAATAAGATTATTTTTAGCAATTACTAAATTTTCAAGAGAGTCTGACTTGAGTACTATTTGATAAGGCACGCTGACTCCGGTACCTTTAATATTCGGTATAGCTGCTACAGAGATAAAAAGTTTCTTTTTGTATGGTTTTAATCTATCCCTAATGGACTGGACAATATCCTCTTGATTCAAACTTCTTTGGTCTTTTTCTTTTAGCTTGACATATATCAAGCCTTTATGAATTTCTCTAGCTGTGCTGTAACCGATTCCAAGTGTTGTATAAAGTACATTTTTATCTTTTTTGACTTCATTTTCTATGATACTGCACTCTTTTTGCATCTGTTCCAATGATATACCAGCAGGAGCTTTTATTTGGATCTCAAATTCACTTTTGTCTTCTTTTGGCATAAAATCCATACCAATTTTTGGGAAAAGCGACAAAGATGTAACAAATATAATCAAGACAAACAAAAGAGTTTTTTTTCTGTTTCTAAGTACGGATTTCAATAAACTCTCATATTTCTTTTCTATCCATTGAAAAATATGTTCTGTTTTGCGATGCCATGCACTCTCTTTATTGTTTAATACCCTAGCACTAAGACTTGGTATCAAACTAAGAGCAACGGTATATGATATGATAATAGCAAAACCAACTGTCATAGCAAATGAGTTAAAAAATCTACCTACGATTCCACCCATAAATGAAACCGGTATAAAAACGGCTAGCAACATCGCTGATATTGCAAGTATGGCAAATGCCATCTCTTTAGTACCTTCTACTGAGGCAGTAAATTTATCCATGCCTTGTTCAATCTTTTTGTGTACATTTTCTATGACAACTATCGCATCATCTATAATGACGCCAATGGCTAGAGTAAGTCCGATCATGGTCATTTTATTAAGATCAAATCCCATATAGTCCATCAAAGCAAATGTACCGATTATTGATACAGGTATAGATACAGCCGAAACCAGCGTAATAGTAAAGTTTCTCAAAAATACAAATACAATGATCGCAGCTAACAAAGCACCATACATCAAATCAAACTCAACAGCATGAAGCGAATGCTCAATATACCCTGACGTATCATTGATAACTTCTATACCAAACTTATCTCCAGCCATTTGCTTAACTGCCGGTAGCCGTTTTTTAACCAAATCGATTATCTCAATAGTATTTTCACCGGATATTTTTTGTACTTCGAGCATTACTCCGCGTGTGCCATTATAAGATGAAAAACTCTTAGGGTCACTAAGACTGTCTTCGACACTTGCAACATCAC
Organism: Sulfurovaceae bacterium; assembly: GCA_041654415.1. Classification (GTDB taxonomy): domain Bacteria; phylum Campylobacterota; class Campylobacteria; order Campylobacterales; family Sulfurovaceae; genus BN30871. Next base: position 87,482 of record JBAZDL010000001.1, read on the forward strand.
TGAGCCTGACTCCGTCTTTTATCATTATATTTCTAAGATCTTCAACGTTGAGGGCATCACTGTTGGTTTTTAAAATTAACTCCTGAGTAGAACTTACGAGTTTCCCGCCAGCAGATCTTATATTTTCATTTGATAAGACATTATAAAGATCAGAGACGCTCATTTTGTGCTGACTTAGCAAAAATGGATTTGGCAATATCTTTATTTCTCTATCTTGATAACCTATGATATTGATGCCGCCAACCCCGCTAATTTTTTCTAAAGTCGGTTTGACCTTTTCATCGGCAAAAAGCATAAGTTCTTGTGGAGTACTTTTTTTAGCAGTTACAAAGATATTAATAATCGAAGCTCCTCCTACATCAAGTTTGCTGACAAGCGGTTTTTGAGCATCTTGAGGCAATACCACGGTTGATACCTTATCTCTTACATCATTTGCAGCTTCTTCTATATTACGCTCCAGCAAAAACTTGACCATAACAACAGAAATGCCATCACTGCTAGTAGAAGATATCATATCTACTCCTGCTATTTGAGAGACTGTTTCTTCTATCTTGTCCGTTACTTGAGACTCCATTGTTGTAGGGTCTGCACCAGGGTAAACTGTCCTGATAGTAACTATTGGAAAATCAACATTTGGATAAAGCGCAATTGGCATACTGCGAAATGCAAGCCAGCCAAAAATCATTAATGTAAATGCATACATCAATGTTGCAATTGGTCTATTTATAGCAAATTTATACATCTAGTTTCCTGTAGTGATTGTACCGGCACCAAAGAGTCCGGATGGCATATCTTTTATATAGGCTTCAGCTATCATCATTTGTGTTTTTTCATCAATGGTAGGATATATTTTTCTTATAGTAGCTTTATATTTAGTTCCTTTGCCGCCGATTTGAAAAATATAAGGCTGTCCGACTTTGACAACATTATAATATCTGGCATCATATTTCATGATCAACTTCAATGGTCCAACACTTTGCATTTTAAATGCCGGAGTAGCCGCTTGAGCTGTTACGACATCACCCTCTTCTATGGTTTTAGCAGTAATGACGCCTTCAAAAGGTGCTTTTAAAACCGTTTTATATAAAACTGATTCATTATACTTAAGCTGAGTTTGTGCATTCTCTTTTTTTAATCTATATGAATCAAGCTGTGCGGCATTGATATAGTTTTTGACCTGAGCATAACGATTATACTCTGATTCTGCAAATTTCGCTTGTGCCCTGGCTGTAGATGCAAGAGCCACCAGGTCTTCATTGTGTAAAGTGGCTAATATATCTCCTTTTTTTACTTTTGAGCCTACATCTACGTATACTTTTTTAACGATCCCGCTGCTGCTAAAGGCCAATTTGGCACTTTTTAGAGCTGTAGTCTCAAAAGTTGCAAACACTTCTGCTGCTTGAATATAAGCTATTGCTACAACAAATAACGTGATAATTTTTTTCATTTAATATACTCCTTTGGATTTTTCCCTGCAAAATAATAGTATAGCGACTTAGCTATTTCATAATCATATAGTGCTGATTTATATCGAGACATTGTTGCGCTATGGGCATTAAGCGCGTCTAGATAAGCTACATTATCCGCCAAACCTGCTTCGAACTTCTTGGTCACTATTTCATATGTGCTTTGAGTAGCTTTGAGTGCGCTTGTTGTACTTTTAATTTGGCTTTTCATAGTGTCAAGTCTTTCTTTTGCAAGTCTATATGCACTCTCTTGATCCCTTTGCGAGCCTAATTGCTCCTCTTGTAAAGCCAGACTTTGCAACTCGATTGCCTCTTTTTGTCTCAGTATTTGTCCGCCGTCAAATATACGCCAACTAGCAGTTACCATAAGTGTGTTTTTATTATCAACCAAAAAATCTCCACTACCGGGTGCCATATCATCATACTTTAATACCGTATATGTATTTTGCAGGCTAACTTGCGGTATATGGGCAGACAAAACTGATCTTGCGCTATCTTGAACAGAGTTTGCTTTTGCCTCAAGAAGTTTGGTTTTGTCATATGTCTCATATGACATATCACCTGATGGATCTTGCAAATTGGCTTCTGCCAATGTATCAAATGCTATACCGCTTTGTGTTTTCAAAGATTCCTCTTGCTCTTTTAAAGCGAAAGTTGTGCTGTCAATAGTAAAATTATTATCATCAAATGCCGCTTGGAGCTTATCTACATCATCTGATGTCGCAAGCCCGGCAGCTACAAACCCTTTTGCTCTATCTACTTGATATGCCAACTCTTTTGATTTCATATTCAGTACTACAAGATTTGCTTGAAGTTTTTGAATTGTAAAATAACGGTTTATAATATCTAGTACAACATTTTTGGCAAACGCCTCTTTTTCAAAAATGGATGCTTGATAATCCCATTTTTTAGAAGAAACAAGTGCGCTTTTTTTGCCTCCATCATATATATCCAATCCGGCAACAACATATGCACTCTGAGTTTGACCTGGTGTTACTATACTTACAGGATCATTTTTTTGGTAATTAGCCCCAAGATCAATAGTTGGGAAATAGGCTCGTTTTTGTGATTCAAGCTCTTCTTCTTTTGCCATTGATTTATAAGTATATGATTTAATAGTAGGATGATAATCCATTGCACTATTTAACATGGTTTTTAGATCAACTTCATTGGCATTTACCGCATATGGCAAAAGTAATATCATACCGATCAAAATATTTTTTCTCATTATTCCCCCTGTAAAACAATATCGTTAAAAATTGAATTTATAAATTTATCTATTTCTTCTTTAGCTTCTACTTGCCCTAATGCCACATCCACGATCAATCCTGTATGAAAGTACCTGATCATTGGTATCAACATTTTCGCATTTTGCTGTAACTCTTTATTTTCTATGCCTTGCTCAATAATTTTATGCAAAACTCCCTCAAACCCATCACGGCAATGATTTCTAAATTCTACAATTCCAGATGGTGCGCCACTAAGAGCGATAGATAGGAATTCTTGATAAATAGCAAACTCTTTATTGTAGTTATTGGAAAACACCAATAACATAAAATATTCCAGCTTTTCACGGCTAGATAGTGTATCATCAGCTACAACTACGGCTAGATCATGCTGAAATTGATTTATAAAAATAGTGATAATCTCAAAAACTATCTCATCTTTATTTGCAAAATACTCATATATGGTACCTTTACCAATACCTGCTACTTTGGCAATCTGAGAAACTGTAAGATTTTTAATGCCATGTTTTAACAACAACTCTTTGCATGAGAGCGCAATTAAGCGGCGTTTTTCTTCTTTGTCGACAATTATTGCCATCACTCTCCTTTTTGACCGACCGTCGGTCAATATTGTATCGAGGAAAATAATAACTAAGTTTTCCTTATATTACGCAAAATATCTTTGTCTTTTTTCTTCTTTCATTTTATGATTATCTGTCATGATAAATCCTTCTATGACCCCATGTAATTTATCATTGGTGCTAAAATCAAAGAAATTAACACCGCCTTCTTTGTAAAGCTCCGGATATTGCTTGAAAAGTGTAGGAATTTTTACATTTAAATGTTTTAGATATTGTTTTAACACAACTAAGCCATCCTTGTATGACAATTCATTAAAAAGTTTTCCAAGTTTTTCTCTATCTTCGTTTGAGATATAAAATTTTGTTTTTGCTTTCATCATTTGGATATCTGAAGCAAAATATTTGGAATAAAAATAAACAATGGCTGTAGCTGCTTTAATGGGCATATCCGCATTGATAGTTACAACTCCATAGGTATATCTAAGCTGTGGATTCATTTCAAGATATTTTGCTATACCTTTCCATAGGTTATCCAAAGCAACCGAACCCCAATATTTTGGCTGAACAAAACTCCTGCCTACCTCCATAGATTCATCCAAATATCTCTCGAATTCTTGATCAAAATGACACTGATCATATGTATAAAGAGCACCTATTCCTCTGCTGGCAATTATCTCTTGGCATAACCCCAATCTATATGCACCAACAATTTCGAGCTCTTCTTCGTTCCACAATATCAAATGTTTATAATAATTATCATACATATCATTGTCGCAACATGTTTTGGTTCCGCCGCCAATTGCTCTGAATGAAATTTCACGTAAACGACCAAGCTCTTTTATCAAAAATGGCGTTTTTGATGCCTCTGCAATCACTAAAGTTTTTCCATCTCTTGTTTTGGTTAAAAAATCTGTATTTTTTATCTCTTCTTTTAGGAGTTTTGGATTGACAGGCGAAGCTATCGTTGTTTCTGTATTTAAAATTTCTTTTTCTTTGGTTCCCAATGTATACAAGTGATTATAAAACTTTTTCACATAAGTATTTAAATCTATATTTTTATCACTAAAAGAAGATACGGGAATGACTTTGCCGATATTTAAATGAAGTGTTTTTAGTTTGCCAGCTATAGCAAATTCTCTAGGAAGCATCAATCCGCTTATTTTTTTAGGCAAAACCATAGAGACCAAGTAGAATAAAGCGCTATTTCTGCCATCTATTTTGACCGGCAAGATCGGAGTAGACGTTTTTTGGGCAATTTTTAAAAAACTTGGCTTCCACTCGAAATCTTTAATTCCTTTAAAAGAAAGTCTGCTTACAATTCCTGCTGGAAAAATAACAACAACCTCTCCGTTTTTCAGTGCTTTATATACACTCTCTAAACTGCTTTTGGTGATAGCACCGGTGATATTATCAACTGGAATAATGATGTCAGATGCCTGCTTGACCCCAATTAACATACTATTTACCAAAAGTCTTACTTTTTTGTTTCCCCTTTGGTTGGCTATAAGCTCAACTAAAGAAAAAGCATCAGAAGCTCCTGTTATATGATTTGCAACTACAATAAGACCGCCTTCTGAAGGAATATTTAACAATTCATTTGGTTTTACGGTATATTCTATATTTAAATTTCTAAGCATACTGCTTACATAATCATTTCCTCTTATAAAATGATTTTTCTTATATATATCATTGAAATCTTGTTCATGAAATAATTTTTGCAAAAAATTAATGACTATATGTTGAACAAATTTAGGTGATTGTTGAAACTTGGGAAATTTACTATAGATTGCACCCGACACATTAAGCATTTGGCCCCTTTAGTTTTGCTCTTAATTTTTGTACTCTTTCATGTGCTTTGTTTATCTCTTCTATACTAATCTCTTTTTTGGTAAGCAGATCTTTTATGATACCGACTAGCATTCTTGCATTCACTGCATTTTTAGGATGCAATTGATTGCCAAACAACAATATGTCATCGCCCGCCTTGATAGCTAGTTTGAGAGTTTCTCTAAGTGTATATTTTTTAGTAATTGCGCCCATTTGCAAATCATCAGTGATAACTACCCCATCATATCCAAGATCACCCCTAAGAAGCTTGGTGACAGTTGCGTGCGACAAACTAGCCGGATGGTTGGCATCTAATTTTGAATTAAAAACATGAGCCACCATGATACTATCAGCCTTATTTGACAATAATTTATAAGGCTCGAGCTCGACTTTGCTCCAAGTATGAGTTACGTCAACATATCCTTTATGGGTATCTCCTAGCGATGAGCCGTGTCCTGGAAAATGCTTGAGCGATGTCAATACGCCCTCTTTGTGCATTTCATCTATGAACAAACTTGCTTTATGAGAAACTTTTATGGGATCTTCACCATATGAGCGCCCAAGTTTATAAATAATATAATTATCTTTATTTAGAGCCAAATCTACCACGGGAGCAAGGTCATAATTGAAGCCTGCATCTATAAGCTCTTTTGCCATTGAGCGATAAATCCTTTTTGTTTGCTCGTCATCCATATCTGCTACGCTTGCTGCACTTGGGAATTTTCCATAAAATCCACGGTTACTTTTTAGTCTTTGCACTTTACCGCCTTCTTGATCTGCAGAGATCAGCAAATTATGGTTTGGTGAGCAAGCTTGCAATTCTTTAGCTATAGTTGCTGATTGTTCTTTGGAAACTATATTTTTTGGCATATTTTTATCAACAGGATTATAATCAAATAAAATAACTCCGGCCAAATCATAAGTTGAGATATCTTTACATATCTGGCTATCTGCCGAAACTTTTGTACCTTCAAACCCTACCATCAACATGGAACCTATCTTTTTATCTAGCTCATCTCCCGATAAAAAACTTATGGATAATACCAATGCCGGAATTAATTTTATAAATTTAAAGTTCAAAATAAATACCTTTCTAAAAGATTTATAATAATTATAGGATAACATTACTTTAATTTTTACAATTTTACTTAATTTTCATTACAAAATTGATACAATAATGAAAAGTATCATTGATTTATTTGCATTGGTACCTTTTAATTTCACACAAGGCTGCAAAAATGAAAAAAATATTAGTATTTATAATGTCTATATTAATACTATCGGCTTTAGCATATGCAAAAGAAGAAAATAAAAGTTTTACTTTTACGGATACAAGCGGTAAAGTTTATCATGCAAAAGGCACCAAAGATGGAATAATCATCAATGAGCTTAAGAATAAAATAGTTTTTCTTGAATTTTTTGGGCATAAATGCCCTCCTTGTCTAGCTTCCATTCCTCATTATAAAAATTTGCAAACAAAACACAAAAACAATATAGAAGTAATAGGCATAGAGGTTCAAGGGTTTAGCAATGCCGAATTAAAAGCTTTTGCTCAGACAAAAGGTATAAACTATCCTACTGTTTCTCAGGAAAAAGCAGGTTATTTTGTCAGCTACATAGCCGAGAGAGCAAATTGGACAGGAGCTATCCCGTTTGTTGTAGTAATAGATAAAAAAGGTGTCGTTCAGTTTATACAAGCTGGTATGATAACTCCGGCCGGAATGGAAACTATCATTAAAGAGATATCTAAATAAGTTTAACTCTTCCTTCGCTTATAATGATCTGACCGCAAAGTTCAGCTTCGTAGACCCTTTCTCCAAATTTTAAAACAGCATCATCCAATATAGGATTTTGCTGACAAAAATAGAAAAAATCATCTTTATTTATCGAAGTATCTTGAGGGGCTTTGCCGTATGATGAAGCGAAGCTCTCAATATCTGATATGATAGAGGCTTTACCATCCTGCAAAAGTCTGTTTGTCCCTTCACTCTCTTCTATCCTATGAGGCAGAACAAATATCTTTTTTCCCATCTTTTGTGCGTATTCTACCGAACGCATAGAGCCGCTATCACAAGCAGCTTGAGTGACTATCAATACTTCGCCCAAGGCAACGACCAATTCATTTCTCAAAACAAAACTCCAGTTCGTTGCAGCAAAATTTGGTTCAAACTGACTAATTAACATACCGTGCTGTTCTATTGATCTTAGCAATCCTTTATTCACAGCAGGATAATATATATCTATACCACTAGCCAATACTGCTATTGTATTATCCACCCCTGCCCCCTCATGGGCAATAGCATCAACTCCCATTGCTCCGCCACTCACTACACAAACACCTCTTTTTGATAATGCTTGTGCTAGAGTATAAGTATATTGCTTGGTATAAGGAGATGGCTTGCGACTTCCAACGATAGATACTTTTGGACGTTTTAAAAGAGAAATATTACCTTTATAATAAATATTTTTAGGATAATTGGCCATGGATTCAAGTTCTGAAATTTTTTCTGATATTGTCTGCGGCATAAAATTCCTTTTTTGAAAATTATGCCATATAGATAAAAAGCAGATTAAATAAATGTCAAAATGAAATATTTAAAAGATATTAACGAATTTTCATATACCTGCTTTTTTAAATACATCATCGATATTAAGTTTAATCCAATTTTGATCCATCCACTCTTCTGGCCGTACCTCAACACCTTGAACTAAAACTCCAAAATGAAGGTGGTCTCCCAGCGCTAACCCACTCATACCTGTTGTGGCTATCACAGCATCCGCAGGAAACTCCTTGCCCTCATTAACACGTATTTCATTGCAGTGACCATATATCGTATAGAGTCCCATTCCATGATCAATTACTGGCATATTGCCATATATTCCATTATCTCCGGCAAAAACAACCTTTCCTGCATTTGTCGATACTATTGGGGCATTACTAATACTCGCAAGATCAATCCCAACATGATAAGAGAGCGATATCTCTTCTTTTGTTCTAGGGTCATAATAATAGTGTCTTGTATCGCCGAAACTTGCAACCTTTGCTCCATTTTTCAGAGGATAAAAAGGTTTGATGCTCCATTTGTCTATGATCTTTTGGTCGACACCGGAAGTTTTTTGAGCTATAAGCTTCTCGTTAGTTATTCGCATTTTTTCATTGACAAATCGAAATCGATCAATCCTATCCTTAATTGCATCAGCTTCTTGACTTTGAGATGCAAGTTGAGCTATTTTGCCGTCTAGAAAACTATCACTTGCTTTAATCCAAGATACATCATATTGTTTACTTTTTGTGTAAAATGGAATATGAGCTTGAGAAACATTTTTTGCTTTATCTAGCGCGGTGACATGTGCTGAGAAATCTTGCTGTAAAAAAGGCCATGCAATCAAAGCTGCATAGTAGCCCTCTTTTTTATAAGGAGTGGCTTTAAACTGCTTTGCACCAATATCAATATAGACACCCTCTAAATTTTCGTCATTTGCTTTAAATACAACAAGTGCACTTCCGCCTTGAGTGATAGAATATGAGTTTGATAGCAGCTCGATATAAGGTTTTTTTGTATCAACATTGATATCAACAATCTTTGTTACCTCGTTGCCTCTAAAAAAATTCCAATAACTCGTATCTGTAACGACAATTTTTAACTTTAGATTCTTTGCTTTTAAATCCAGTGCGCCCTTTGGGTAAAGTGCATTAATATTCTTATTGCGACTATTTGGAGCAAAGCCGCCTTGAGAAAGAACTACTTGTGTCTTGCTATCACTCATAATAAGCTTAAAGCTCTTGAGTGCCATATTATCTTTCACTGCTATGGCGATTGGATCATTGGTATTCCAATAGATTGTATCAGCAACATCAATCTTCGGGGCGACTCTTTCAAATTGTGGAGAGAAATATATAAAAACTCCACCTCCTACAAATAATAACAGCAAAAGTATAGTTATAAATTTTTTCACGAATGGCCCTTTATTTTGATAAGTTTTATGGGTAAAATGATGCCGAAAATGAGCTTTGGTTGAAGTAAAGGAAGGATATATTTGACGTTATATTTTAATAAGGCTAAAAAATCATTGTGTTTTTTTATTTCTCAAAAAGACAAATAACCAATAATGGACGATGAGATGAGCAATAAAATAAAACTCATTATACCATGACCTCCCCTGAAGGGTAGAAAAACTCCATAATACGCTCGAAGATATAGTGAAATAGAGATGTTGATTTTTTTGTTTAGTTTGCTGTAGATTTGAGTGTTTGAGCGAAGGAGGCTACGAAAAGTAGCTGACTAAGCCCAACGCTCGAAGATATAATGAAATAGAGATATTAATTTTGTTGATTAGTTGTGCTTAGATTTAAGTGTTTGGGTAAAGGAGCTTACATTAAGTAAGTGACTGCACCCATCACTTAAAGATAGGTGCAAATAAACTAAAAGAATTAGTTTGTCTCTTGGTCTACTATTTTATTTGCTTTGATCCAAGGCATCATTTCTCTGAGTCTTCTGCCTGTTACTTCAACCGGATGAGCTCTTAGGTTTGTTCTCTCAGCATTCATTCTTGGATATCCTGCTTGACCTTCAAGTATGAAATCTTTAGCAAATTTACCGTTTTGAATTTCTTTAAGAACTTCTCTCATGGCTCTTTTTGATTCTTCATTGATAACTCTTGGACCGCTTACCATGTCGCCGTATTCAGCAGTATTAGAAATAGAGTAACGCATATCAGCAATTCCGCCTTCGAAGATTAGATCAACGATAAGTTTCATCTCGTGAAGACATTCAAAATATGCCATTTCAGGCGGGTATCCAGCTTCTGTAAGAGTTTCAAAACCGGCTTGAATAAGTGCGCTCACGCCGCCGCAAAGAACCGCTTGCTCACCAAAAAGGTCAGTTTCTGTCTCATCCTTGAATGTAGTTTCTATGATACCTGTTCTTCCACCGCCAATAGCACTTGCGTATGAAAGAGCCAATGCTTTTGTAGTACCGCTAGGATCAGCGTGAATAGCGATAAGATCAGGAATTCCTCCGCCTTTTACAAATTCGCTTCTAACAGTATGGCCTGGAGCTTTTGGAGCTATCATGGTAACATTGATATCAGCTCTTGGGATAATTCTTCCATAATGGATGTTAAATCCATGTCCAAATGCAATAGTAGCGCCTGTTTTGAGATTTGGTTCAATTTCGTTTTTATAAACTTCAGCTTGAGACTCATCAGGAAGCAATATCATTACTACATCAGCTTTAGCTGTTGCTTCGCCAACGCTATATACTTCAAAACCTTTAGCTGCTGCTTTACCCCAAGATGCACCACCCTCTTTAAGTCCGATAATGACTTTTACGCCACTATCTCTGAGGTTTTCTGCGTGTGCATGACCTTGGCTCCCAAAGCCGATCATTGCAACTGTTTTGGACTTAATGATATTTAAATCACAATCTTTATCGTAATATACATTGAGCTGTGCCATCACGCTCTCCTTTTGCTCTAAAAAATTTGAGCGATTATAACCAAATCTTACTTTAATTTTTCATATTTCTAAGACAATACTATCTCAGGACCGTATTGATTATCCCCTACTTGCGGCTTTTGGACAAAGAATATAATTAATATAATTGTCCCCAAAATAGGAATCAAACCAAGCAATTGCCACCAGCCGCTTTTGCCTATATCATGCAAGCGGCGAGCTCCCACGGCTAAAGACGGCAGCAATATCGCCAGAGTAAATATCATATAAAATATGCCGCTATCATCTACTATAGAAGATATGCTGCCGCCTAATACCATAAAAAGCGCGAACCACCAATATTCAGAACGAGAAGCTCTGCCATCAAAATTACTGTAATTGTTAAAACACTTAGAGATAGATTCAGAAAAAGTCATTGCATATCCTTTTAAATTGTATTATCTTATAATTATACATCTATTTTTTTGATTTGTATATATCAAAAGTGATAATTCACGATTTCTACTCCATTTTGGCTATAATTACAGTTGCAAAATGCAAATATATTTTAATCTTTATAGGAATAAAAAATGGAAAAATTAAAAACATATATATTGATGATAGGGCTTACCCTGCTATTTATTTGGTTTGGCAGTATGATCGGCGGCAAAAACGGAATGTTGATAGCTTTCGTCATAGCTGTGGGAATGAATTTTTATGCATATTATTATAGCGATAAGCAAGTACTCAAACACTACCATGCGATTCCGGTAGATAAAGGAAGTGCTAGCGGACTATATGAAATAGTAGAAAAGCTGACAAGGAGAGCGAACTTGCCTATGCCGGCACTATATGTCATTCCTGATCAAGTACCAAATGCTTTTGCAACAGGAAGAAATTATGAACATGCGGCCGTGGCAGTCACAGAGGGATTATTGGAACTTCTGACACCAAATGAGGTAGAAGCTGTCATAGCACATGAACTCAGTCACGTAAAACATTATGATATGCTAATAGGTACCGTTGCTGCTACAATAGCAGGAGCAATTGCAATGCTTAGTAATTTCGGGATGTTTTTTGGCGGCAACAATCAAGAAGAGAGGCCAAATCCGATTGTTATGATAGCTCTCATGATCATTATGCCTCTTGCTGCTAGTTTGATACAAATGACTATAAGCAGAAATCGAGAATTTATGGCTGACGAAGGAGCTGCGCGCATGACAGGGCATCCCGAATGGCTTCAAAATGCTTTAAAAAAGTTGGATAATTATGCTCATAGAGCTGTTTTACATGATGCACAGCCTCAAAATGCCCATATGTTTATCATAAATCCATTTTTGGGTCTTGGCGGATCGGTAAGACAACTATTTAGTACTCATCCGACCACTGAACAAAGGATTGCAAAATTAGAAGCGCTCAAATAAAGTGTGATATAATCCATTTTATGAAGCATCAAATAACCAATATTATAAAATACCTTAACTTGGAGGACATATAATGTCTCCTTTTGCACTTCAAATTACTCTTGGCTGCTTGATCTCCGACATAGAGCCAGAAAATCTAAACGCTTTTGAAACACTACAACGCATGGGTGCTTTATCGCAAGAAGAATCCGGACTATTCAAACTTTCCAGCCTTTATCGCATTGGAACACTCTATATGGGCAAAGACGGAAGAGGATATGTTGAAGCTATGCAAAAATCAGAAGCCGATCTGCTAATAGAACCCGAACATTTGGACAATGCAAAACATGGCGATGTAGTAGTAGCCAAACGTATCATAGCCAGACGAGGCAGATCTAGCGGCAAAATAGTGTTAATAGCACAAAATGCACATCTTTATACACTTGCTTATACTCACAAAGACGAAGCCGGCAATTTTCTTATTTTGGACCTTCGCACTAACGAACCCACAACTGCGTGGATGGAAGGGTTGGATCTAAAGATACTTGAGCTTGGCAGTGTTCTTAAGATAGATGTAGATACAAACAAAGCAATAGAGATCTTAGGAAATCTCAAAGATCCAAAAGTAGATGAAAAAATATCGCTAGCTCTTTTTGAGAGAGAAGATGAATTTCCGCAAACTTGCTTGGATCAAGCAAAAAACACACCTTTAGAGGTCCACAAAGAAGAGCATCCAAATCGAGTGGATTTGACACATTTGGATTTTTGCACCATAGACCCTGTAACGGCAAAAGACTTTGATGATGCTATCTATTTTGATACCGATGAATATATTTTATATGTCGCAATAGCCGATGTAAGCCATTATGTAGAATACTTTTCCCCTATAGATCAGGAAGCAAAAAAAAGAGGGTTTACTACATATCTTCCACACAAAGCTTTTCCGATGCTTCCAAGAGAACTAAGCGAAAACCTATGTTCACTCAAACCTCGCGTTGATAGGCTGGCTTTCGTGTCAAAAATTACACTTGACAAAACAACTCTGCAGCCTACACATGAAGAGTTTTTCGAAGCAGTCATTCATTCCAAACATAGATTTAATTATGATGAAGTAGATAAATTAATTGCGACAAATGGGGTAGAAATTAATGGAACAGTATCCCGCTTATGGCAAAATTTGTCCAAGTTATACAAAATCACAACCCAACTAAGAGAAAGAAGGCTTAAAAAAGGTTTTGATTTTCGCACAGAAGAGATGAAACTGACAATAGACAGCAATCATTTGCTTGTCAAAACTCAAGTCGAAACAGGCACACCATCACATTCTCTTATTGAAGAGTGCATGCTTCTAGCCAACCAAGCAGCTGCAAAAAGATTTACAGGAGAAAACGACGGCATATTTCGCGTACATCAACCTCCGCAACTATCTAAGCTGGAAGAACTGCTAGGAGAACTGGCAACCATAGGCCTTTATGCGGATCAATATGATGATGCCCCTTCTTGCATACGAGCTATTCAAAAAGAAGCGCTTGCCATGGGACTTGCAAGCGAAGTGGATGATATGATCATTAAATCCCTAAAACAGGCAAGCTATAGCCCTGAGAATATCGGCCACTTTGGGCTTGGTTTTAGCCATTATAGCCACTTCACCTCTCCTATCAGACGATATAGCGATCTCATACTTCATAGGCTTATAAAAACTCAACTTGACAATGATGAGCAAGAAAGAGAGTATCTATTGCGCAACATCATTCAATTGTGTGCCAGGGTAAGTGAATTGGAGAGAAAAACAACCAAAACAGAATGGGATTTTAGAGACCGCAAATTTGCCAGATGGGTGCTTGAACATAAAGATGAGATATTTGAAGCACATGTTATAAAAGCCGGAGAGAGTGCAAAAGCTATCTTAGATACCACAATAAACGGTGTTGTGGTAAATATCAAAGGTGACGGTCTGTTGCTTTTTGACAAGGTAAAAGTAGCGATTACTGAAGTTAGTCTGGCACAAGCCATCATAATGGCCAGGGTAGTAGAAAAAATATCGAAAGAGATAACGGAGCTTTAGTGTATCAAAAAGACTTTGAGCAAATTTTACAAAAAAGATTACCTAAAGCTCTCTTGGTTTACGGGGAAAATCAATATGCTATTGAAGGGTATATCTCAAAATATATCATTGAGCTTGATGCCAAAGAAGATCTTCTTAAATTATACTTTGATGAGTATAATTTCGAACAGGCAAAAACATATTTATCACAAAACTCGCTCTTTGGCGGTACAAATCTGCTTATAATCAAACACGACAAAGCAATACCTAAAAAAGAACTCGAAACATTGCTGGAATTGGTCAAAAAAAATAGTGACAATTACTTGCTTTATGCATTTTTTGGAGTACAAAAAGATATAAGATCAAATGCCGCTCTATTTCGCAGCGATGATACTGTAGAAGTAAGGCTATTTGAGCCATCCTTACGTGAAAGCATCACTATATTACAAAAAAAAGCAAATGAACTTCAAATCCAGATAGATCCTTATGCGCTTGAACATTTGATCATGGTACTGAACAATAACTTGATGTTATGCAGTAATGAACTTGAAAAGCTATCTACTCTAAATAGGACAATTAGCTCAAAAGATATAGATGACTTGGTATATTCAGACGCTCCTTTGGGAGTTGAGAAACTGCTCATTGATCTTTGCAATAAAAAACCTATCTCAAATACCATAAATACTCTTTTGGAGCTTGGGGAAGATGCCGCATATCTTTTGCGTTCAACACAAATGTTTATGAATCAAATATTGTTATTTCAAGCTTATATCAAAATCAACGGCAATGTAAATTCGGCTGAGATTTTAGGCTACAAACTTCCAAAGCAGATAGAAGAACAAAAAGCCGCGCTCGCAAGCCGTATCAAATCATCATCTTTGCTGAAAATTTTAGAGCATCTCCTTCGTAGCGAACTTGAGATCAAATCCGCACCAGCTCCGCAAAAAGAGACACTTCTATATGGTATGTTTATAAAGCTGCAAAGCTATCTGTAAGCATTGTTATCATATAATATTTGTTCCAAATTCTTGCTCATAGTTTCCAAGGCTCAAAAAGAGTGTGAAGCTATGGGCTACAAAACCAAAGGAAAAAAATGAATTGTTACGAAACACTTTTTGTAGTCAAACCAACATTGACTGAACAAGAAATTGCATCACAAGTTGCCAAAATCAAAGATATTTTGACAAGAGAAGGTGCTGAACTTATCGCTACTGATGATATGGGGATGAGACGTCTTGCATATGCTGTAGAAAAACAAACTAGAGGTTACTATACAGTACTTTACTATAAAGCTGAAGGTAGCAAAATTGCAGAAATCGAAAGAAATCTCAAAATCAATGAAGATATTATCAAATTCCTCACTGTAAAATACGCTACAAAAAAAGAGATAGCTCAATTTGATAAAATGGTCGCTTCTGTAAACAAAAGCACAAAAGCACCTGCTAGCAAAGAAGTTGCCGCTGAAGAAACAGTAGCTCAAGAGGCTTAAGTCCAAAAGGAGGCTCTCAATGTTCAATAAAGTAATATTGGCCGGTAACCTGGCTAGAGACATCGAAATCAGATATCTACAAAGCGGTACAGCAGTTGCAACAACAGCAATTGCAGTTAATCGTAAATACAAAGCTCAAAGCGGTGAGATGAAAGATGAAACGATGTTCATAGATATCACTTTTTGGGGGCGTACAGCTGAAATAGCTAATCAATACCTACGCAAAGGCTCACAAGTCTTAGTTGAGGGACGCTTAACATTGGAGCAATGGACAGCACAAGACGGAAGCAAAAGAAGTAAACATACTGTTGCAGTAGAGACACTTCAAATGCTAGGAAGCAAAGAGGCTTCACAGGGAAACAACAATAGCTCATATTCGGCACCAAGCACTGCAGCAAAACCTGCACCGCAAGAGCAACCGCAGAGCATCCCTGAGATAGATATTAACGATGATGAAATACCGTTTTAGAAGGATAAAAAATGATGAGAGAAAGAAAATTCAAAAAAAGATTTTGTAAATATTGCGAAAGCAAAGTGGAATACATTGATTATAAAGATGTAGCTTCATTGAAATTTTCACTAAGCGAAAGATACAAAATTATGCCAAGACGTCTTACAGGCAACTGTAAAAAACACCAAGAGCTTGTAACTATAGCTATCAAAAGAGCTAGACAAACTGCACTTATTCCGTATATCGTAGATAGAAAAAATGTAGTTGATGCTCCATTCGAAACTAGCAACAGATAAGCTTCTATTGCATTCCGCCTCTTGGCGGATAAACTAATAATCCTAAAATCCCAAATTAAAATACAATTGTTATTATTTTGACAATAAAGCTTTATTATCCAAAAGGTCCAAAAGTCCTTTGACTATACGATAAATTACCCAAATACCTGCAACAAGCCAAATTATCCATGCAACAGGAATTAAAACAACGGTCACGAAAAGTATCAAGCTAATAACAAGCCAAAATAGGCCGATCCAAAAAGTTCGTATCTGCCATTCAAAGTGAGATTCTATCCATGTTCCTGCAACATCATCTTTTTTAACATAATTGATAAC
The DNA here is from genome assembly GCA_041654415.1 of Sulfurovaceae bacterium. Lineage (GTDB taxonomy): Bacteria > Campylobacterota > Campylobacteria > Campylobacterales > Sulfurovaceae > BN30871. The sequence continues at coordinate 104,014 of JBAZDL010000001.1, forward strand.
TATACCTATTATCCAAGCAATACCGCCTGTTAATATGCCCAATATCTGCAATCCATAAACTATTAGAGCTATGTTTTTATTTGGATCTTGAAAATTATTCACTGTTTGATTTTCTTGGCTCATATATTTCCTTAAGATCAATTACCGTCAACAACTTTTTTTATCTTATCATAAATCGACAAAATTTCACTTTTTTTGGCATAAAAACTATTGTTATTGGCTATTAAGTGAGCCGATGAGCTCATTATCTCTTCGGCAACCTTGAGGCCATTTTCTCTCATGGTAGCTCCGGTATCTACAATGTCCACTATGGCATCAGCAAGCCCCACAAGTGGTGCTAACTCTATAGAGCCATAAAGCTTAATGACTTGTACACCGACAGCCTTTTGAGCAAAATAGTTTTTAGTGATATTTACCATTTTTGTAGCTATTTTGATATCAGGCTTACTCCAATCAAGTGCATCTTCATTTTTAATACCGATAGCTACTTTGCAACGCCCTAGCTGCATATCAAGCAAATCTATGATGTCCAGTTCTTGCTCCGTTATCACATCAAGCCCCACAACTCCCAAATCAGCTGCGCCGTGAGCGACGTATGTAGGAACATCCTGGTTTCTTACATTTAAAAATCTAAATCCATGGGCTTCAAGTATGAGCTTTCTGTTGTCAAATGCGAAATTAGTATTGAAGATTTTAGAAAAAATATCCAAAGTCTCTTCTGCTATGCGACCTTTTGGAAGTGCTATAGTTAACATGATTTATCCTTTAGTGCCTTTTGCATTCCTTTAAATACAAGCAATTCATCAAATTTGCTATTCGGAAATAAAGATGACAGCCACTCTCCGTCACCTCCCGTAAAATATAGAGGCAAATTAGTTTTGTGGCTATCAACTACGGCTTTAATTGACGCGATTATACCATAGCTTACACTATCTTTTGTTGTGCGGGGCAAAGAAGCCAGTGAACATTTGCGGTTTAACTCTATATCTAAAGCCGGAGATATCATCTTATAGCTTTCTAAGTATGCTTTGATACCTGGTAGGATAAAACCGCCTTGATATACGCCGTTTCTAACAATATCTACAGTAATAGCGCTTCCGGCATCTACAAAGATACCGTTTGTTTGACTGAGACAAAGCGCTTTTCTGTCCACCCCCATTGTCTCATATTCACCATTTATGCTCAAGCAACTAGATATGTCTTCCCATAACGCTATATGCTCTATGTGCAATTTTATATTATGATTGACACAGATATACAATAACGGTACGGTGCGATACCTAGCAATTGCTTCTTCATGCGAAAGATGCAATACGTTTTTACCGTCAAAGATATGTACGCGAGTATTGCCGATATCTGCTAAAAGCATAAAAATCCTTGCATATTTATGATAACGAGTTTAACATATATATGCTGACAAAATATCACTAATGCGCTTTATTGTGATGAATCCAGTTTAAAATTCAACACCAATGACACTTCTAAAAATGCGGTCTTTATAACATTTTGTGGCACTTTAACAGGAAAAGCTTTGTAAACTGCTTCTCTTGCAGCACTATTTAAAATAGAATGCTCACCAACACATACGATATTGCTAACACTACCGCTTGGAGTGATTAAAAACGAAACTTTAACCGTTCCTTCTTGCCCTCTTCTTCTAGCTGCTGGAGGATAATGTTTATTTTTTTTAATTTCATCTTTAAGATGAGATAGAAATTGGTTTTTTTCAGCATCAGCATTGACAATGGCTTCTTGCGCCATTTGTTGTTGTTTTGCTTCACCTTGCTCATCTTTTTGTTTGGCAACTTCCGGCTGCTTGGCAGCAATATTTTTGGAAATATTTGGTTTTGTTGTCTCGATTTTCTTTACAATTTCCTCTTTTGGCTTATCTTCTGTTTTTTCTTGGGCAGGCAATGTGTCCATCAGTTTCTGCTTTTGTTCTAACTGCTTTTCTTGAGGTTCTAGCATAGCTATTTTGATAACCCTGTCTCCAAGCTGTCTAGGTGCATTGCTCGCCATGTATATAAAGCCAAGGATCAAAACAGTATATAAAAAAGATGAGATCAAAAAAGAGTGTGTATATCTATTCATGCGTCGTAACTATCCCCAAATTTTCATAACCATTACTTTTCAAGATATCCAGTAAAAAAACAAAATTGTCAAATTTTGCATCCTTATCACAAAATAGATGAATCGGCGTATCTTTACTATGAGCCACAAGCTTAGCTTGGAAGTCTTCTTTTTTTATCTCTATCTTATCAAGATATATTTTGCCGTCTTTATCAATGGAGATTTTCATCTCTTTTTTTGGCTTATCTTCGAGCGTAGCACTAGATGATGGAAGATCAACTTTTATAAGTCCTGTCTGTATAAAAGATGCTGTCGTCAAAACAATGACAAGAAGTACGAGCATAATATCTATAAAAGGAACTACATTGATAGAATCAAACTTTTTGATCTGCATTATTTTCCTTTTGTAAAATCTGCCATTTTGTAATAATGACTTCTGCTTTTCTAGTGATATGATTATAGAAAAATATCGCCGGAATTGCTACTACTAATCCCATCGCAGTAGCTTTAAGCGCCAAGGCAAGAGAAGTCATAATATTTTTTACATCCATATTTCCGCTGCTGCCTAATGTGTAAAATGTCACTATTATACCTAGCACTGTTCCAAGCAAACCGATATATGGTGCATTTGCGCCAAAACTTGAAATAATAGATATATTTTGCGTAATATCGAGCTCTAGAGCTTCTTGTGAAGAGTAATTTTTTATATTAAGTTTTTTATAAAAAAGTAATCTTTCTATCCAAAAAAACACGACTAGAAAGCTCATAACGCCAAGTATTCCAATGATCCCATAATCTACTATATTGCTTAATTGTTCCATTTCCATCCCAACACTTCCTGATAATAAAGATTAAATTATTAAAATAATACGTCAAAATTGTTAATTTAGTGTTAAGTTTTAACACTAAATTAACAATTCATGTTTATACTTTTATTATTGATGAGGGGGGCTCTTCAAAAAATAACACTATCTGTGTGCGGAAACGTGCAGTATTGCGCTTAAATATGACGTAGAAACGAGTTGTTAAGGCAATTAAATATTTTAAAAAAACAGACAGTATTGTACAAAAATATGACGTAAAAACATATTATTTATTCTTTGCTAAGCTCCACATTCATCTTAATAACACAAAGAAGGGGACAAAATGGATATTTTTAGACTTAGCATTATTGCTTCAGCTCTACTCGTAACTACAATAAATGCACAAGAGGATATCGGTGTCATTCAAGTCGAATCAACGACAATTGATGATAAATTTGAATCAAAAAAAACCGAGGTCTCATCTACAACATCTATTAAAGGGGAAAAAATAGATGAAAAAAAGGCAGAAAATATCCAAAGGACACTGCAGGCAATTCCCGGAATTACCACAGAATTCACTGATGGCGATTCTTTGAAAATTCACATTAGAGGGGTAGAGAATCAAGTATATATGGGAGAGAAACCGGGAGTTGCCGTAGTAATAGACGGTGTTCCTGTATTTGAGCGCACCGGAAGTGTTAATATAGATATGGATAATATCGAGAGTGTAAAAGTCGTAAAAGGCGGGGCTAGTTATCTTTTTGGTGATGATGCACTCTCTGGAGCTATTATCATAACCACCAAAAAAGGTGCAAAAAATGCCGGGGGCAAAGTAGAAGTAGAAAACGGAACCTATGGATATGAAAAATATTTAGCAAAATACGGTGTATCTGAAGAAAAATACAATGCCTATCTTCAAGCAAGCCAAAGAAAAAAAGACGGATATTACGAAGATGGGGATTATAAAGCTGATTATCTCAACGGCAAAGCACAATACTACATTGATGATACAAGCGATATAACAGCAGGATTTGAGTATTCACAAAGAGAGAAAGACTCTCACGGTACGGTTAGAGGCGTAACCGAAGCGTACAATAATCCACGAAGTATCTGGACGCCTGGAAATGATAGAGTAAGAGATTATTCAGCAATGTATGATGTTGAACTATTGAAACTCTTTGCAACATACTCAAAAGAATTTGAAGATAATCAAAACCTCTTGGTTAATCTCTATCAATATGGAGATAATACTACGTTTCACACGGGGTATGCTGATTATGACATAAACCACCAGCCTGTAACAGATCCGACCTTTAAACCAAATCTCAATGAATATGAACAAATTCAAAGAGGCCTTAAGAGTGAATTTCGAGGCAACCTGGGTGAAAATGATGCTTATATGCTTGGGTTGGACCTAAGAGCAAATAATTATAAAAATGACGTATCTTATGCGATAGATTGGTCCAAAAAAAGTGTAAATTACAGAACAAGTCCACCAACTACGACATGGACAGATTATTATAAAGGTACCAAAACGGCAGATGACGAAACAGACGAAAGAGTTTACGCGCTTTATGGAGAATATAAACATAAATTCAACGATAAATGGAGTGCAACTGCAAACCTGCGTTATGACTATATCGATTTGGACTATAGTAGCAACATATCAGCTTTGCAATTAAATAAAAACTTTGACCAATTGTCATATAGGGCCGGTGCAAATTATCAAATAAACGACAATACCACTTTTTATACGGCTTTTTCTACCGGATTTAGAGCGCCTTCTATTGAACAGCTTTTTGCAGGAAGCATAAGACCTGATGGTAAAACAGATAGCAATCCGGATCTTAAACCAGAAGAGACAAAAAGTTTTGACATAGGCATTCGCGGTAAAGGCGATGCTTTTGGAGTCAAACACAGCTACGAAATAGGCCTATTTAGAATGGATAGGGATGATTATATCATGTCATCTTCGGGTCAATATGCTTCTATAGATTACGGCGGAGATTATGCTCAATATCAAAATATAGGAGGCATGATAAGTCAAGGCCTTGAATTGTCCATTCAGAGTGAATTATCTGAGCGGCTCAGCTCTCATGTGGCATATACTTTTATTGATGCGTATTTTACAAAATATGATAATTTTAACCTAAGCCTTGGGAGCACATACGGATCATACGTAACCGAACATTACAATTTAAAAGGAAATACAATTCCTAGAGTGCCAAAACACCATCTTAATATAGCGTTTGATTATAAACTAATAGACTCTGTCACGATCTCTCCTGAAATTGATGCTATTTCCCCATACTATGCCGATGAGTTGAACCGTTTTAAAATCCCCGGCCATGCGGTAATTAATCTAAATCTAGATTACAAAACACAAATATATGGCTACAACACAAGTTTTTATGCCAGGGTTGACAACCTATTTGACAAATATTACTACAATACCGCGAGAGTCCATGGAGACGGTGATTCGAACGGTGTTTATAACGAAGAGGATATTTCTATCACGGTAAACGAAGGCAGAACTATTAATTTCGGCATACAAGTCAAATTTTAGAGGATGACAAATGATAACATCAAAAAAGAGAAATAAAATATTTTTATTTTCTCTCATTGTTTTGGGGCTTCTTTTTGCAGGTTTAAGCACCTACAAAAAATATTCGCACAAAAGCTATGCGACAAATGCAACAAGCAAGCAAGCGCAGCAATGTCAAAAATGTGAAATAGTTTCAAATGTCAAAAAAATAGATCCGCAAACTCCGATATATTTTACTTTGTCAGATCCTACAAAAAAGGACCAAGGCAGAGGCGGTATGCACTCGCATGGAGGTGATTATAAAAATGAGAGCTACAAAGCTCCATCTAAAAAAGCATGGCTTGTTTATGGAGAAAACAATCTTGTATCAGATTTGAATCTGAAAACTTTTGTATTTGATACGACGCAAACGCAAAAAGATGTCAAGTTCGATAACAAAATGGGTATTAACGCATATAGTTTTGAAGTGCCTAAAAATGGATATTACAATTTATTTGCCAAAAGTGAAATCATCAATGATGATACGCTTTTTTACAGAGTTGCCAAGCTGGAATATCTTAACGGAAAACACGGCAGTAAAGATATCTACAATGAAGAGATCAAAAAAGAACTAAAAACAGACAAAATCAAAATAGACCTAGTACGCTTAAAAGATGATAATGAAGATAGTTTCTTTTACAGAATCAGCATGGGAGATACTCTGAGATTCAAAGCTACACTAGATGGCAAGCCACTGCAAAATGCTGATCTTGATATTGATTTAAACAGCGGGTGGAGCAAAAATATAAAAACTGATGCAAACGGCACAGCCAGCTTTACTATGATCAGAGATTATTTCCCTTCTTGGGATAGGTTTGATAAACGATATAAACAAGAGATGCTCATCACACTTACATATAGCGAAGATCAAAACGGCACCATAGGTGATCAAAAGTATAAATATATAAATTATATATTGACATATCCTATGTCCTATTATCCAAACAGCAGCGATTATCAATCTTATAGTTATGGTCTGCTTGTGGGTCTGTTTATATTTGCACTATCAGGCATTGTTGTCTATCTATATCGAAGACGCAGAACAAAACCGTTTAAAGAGATAAAATATGAAGAGTAGAATAAAAAACTTTATAAATAACGGTGACCTAAGAAGAGTAAGATTTTGGATACAGTTAACTACCTTTGTACTCTTTGTTTACGGAGGATATTTGGCAATAAATCTTGGCTCAAGTTTTCCCGTGTTTTCGTGTCCATATAATGATAAAACAGCTGCTACTTGCTATTTAATTTCTATACAGCATCAACTTGCCATGCCGACAGAGGTGCTCTTTTCGCCGGCATTGATCTCTATCTTGATAGGACTAGTTACATTTATAGCTTGGTTTATGATTCTAAATAAAGCATGGTGTGGATATATGTGTCCATTTGGTACATTGCAAGATTGGATCACGGCTTTGCGCAAAAAAATAGGAATTAGATTTAGTATTTATACTCAAAACCAATTTGAACAACTCTCAAAAATCAAATATCTGTTTTTGATAATCGTGTTATTATTTCCTCTTTTGATAGGAGCAGGAGCATTATCCAATAATTGGTCTGCATCGTTTTGTCAAATGTGTCCGGCGAGGGTAATAAGCCCTATGTTTACAGGAGATTTTTCTCAATGGAGCATAGACTTTTCATCAAAAACAAATATGATATTGACGACTCTTGGCATATCTTTTGCTGCTCTATTTTTTGTCGGTGCATTTGTAAAAAAAAGATTTTTTTGTTTCTTTTGCCCTATGAGCGCACTGCATTATATTTTTGCCGATACTTCCATAGTAAAATTTAGAAAAGACGGCAGCAAATGCACTAGATGCGGTGGTTGTTACGCGGTATGCGATATGCAGATCAAAGACATAGCAGATGATGTTGTAAGCACTAATATACTAAGAGATGATTGTATCTTGTGCCTAAAATGTGTAGCTGCGTGTCCGGAAGATGATGCCTTGCATTTTGATATATTGAATATAAAAGCATTCAGCTCCACAAGAGAGGGTTTTGAAAAAAGAATGAATATAGGATTTAACAAAAATAGTGAGGCAAATAAATAAATGAACGCGAATCACAATATAGAATCACCAAAAGAGAAACAAAATAGACACAAAGCTATGGAAGCAATAAAGCTTTTAAATACCCTCAGGGAAGACTTCAAAGCACCCATTTCAAGTATGGAGTATTTCTATGATCTATTTGAAAGGGTTCATTGCAAACATGAATCTTTACATGATGATAAAACAAAAATAGGAACTATGTGTATCCAGATACCATCCGAGATCATCTACGCGCTTGATGGCGTACCTATACGCCTTTGTAACGGGTTTTACACAGATGATGAGATAGGAAGCGACTTCATGCCTCAAAAAGCTTGTCCGCTTATCAAGGCAACTGTTGGACATTTTGCTTCCGGAAATTTCACTGATAAGCCTGATATAGTTTTTTCTCCTACTACTTGTGACCAAAAAACAAAAGCAGGAACTACAATTGAAAGTTTTGGATATAAATTCATCGATGTAGATTTTCCAAGAACAAAAGAAAGTGAAGCGAGTCGTGAATACTGGAGAAGAAGTGTCAAGCAATTTGCAGTAGAATTATCCAAATTTCAAGGCAAAAAACTCACAAAAAATAATTTAAGAGATGCTATAAAAAAGATAGGCTACGCTCAATTGCTTTATCATAAATTATCAGAATTCAGAAAAAACGAAATTGTTCCTATTTTGGGAATGGATGTTTTCTTGGTAACAAATGCTTTTTTCTTTGACAAAATCGATAATTGGATAGAAGCTACCGAAAAACTTATAAGCGAACTTGAGATAAGAGCAAAAGAAAAGATAACCGTGACAGGCAAAGCCAGTCCAAGGATAATCTACACCGGCTCACCTCCTATTTTTCCAAATTATAAGATCCCTCAGATCATAGAAGAGTCTGATGGCATCATAGTAGCAGATGAGACATGCAGTTCGAACCGAATGTTTAATGATATGGTAGCTGTGGATGAGTGGAATATATACGATATGATGGATTCTATATCAGATAAATATCTCAAAGCATGTACCTGTCCGATCTTTACCAAAAATGAAGACCGCATCAGAAGAGTTGTACAATTAGCAAGGGAATACAAAGCTGACGGTGTGATCTATCAAGCATTTGCCGGATGTACCGTCTATGAAATGGAACAAAGAAGCGTGCTTGAAGCTATGGAAAAAGAAGGAATTCCTATTTTGTATCTAGAGAGTGATTATAGCCCATCGCAAGGCGGACAGCTTAGTACTAGAGTAGAGGCATTTATAGAGTCATTGAAAACCAGACGGAGAAATAAAAAATGAAATATTTTGTAGGAATAGATATCGGCTCAACTGCTATTAAAATATCTATTGTGGATGATAATAAAAATTTAATAGGTTCTAAAATAAGTGCAAGCGGAAGTATGTTTTATAAGTATGCCCAAGAAACATTAGATGCCCTCATAAGCGAACTAGGGTTAAACAATAATGATATAGTCTATATAGTAGCTACCGGCTATGGGAGAAAGCTCTACAAAGAAGCCGACGAAAATATAAGCGAAATAACAGCAAATGCAATAGGAGCCAGAGCTGCGGCAAGCGAGTTTGGAGAGATCAAGACCATTATAAACATCGGTGGCCAAGACAGCAAAGCAATCTCGCTTGACAACGAGGGTAATGTAGTCAATTTCGCAATGAATGACAGATGCGCCGCAGGTACCGGAAAGTTTTTGGATGTTGTCGCGCTTAAACTCGAAATGGATGTAAATATGCTCGGAGAATATCATTTCAGATCAAAAGGTACTCCGCTGTCGGTTAGCAGTACTTGTGCTGTTTTTGCAGAATCGGAGATCATAGGACTTTTGGGTAATGATCATAGCATTGAAGATATTGTTTGCGGAGTGCACTACTCTATTGCAAAACGGATAGTAAAACTAGTCAAAAGAGTCGGCATCAAAGAGGGTATATACTTTGACGGCGGCCCGGCACTCAACGACGGCCTCGTTAATGCTATAGAAAACGAAATTGGACAAAGAATATTTGTGCCAAAGCATCCGCAAATTACTACTTCGTTTGGAGCAGCTATCATGGGTGTCGATTCATACAATTACGAAAATAGCTAATGCTGGTCTTTCTAGCTATTTTTGTAATGGGATTACAGCTTGGAGCTACTGCTTGTGCGATTAGCTGCATGCCTATCATGACACCTATCTTACTTGGAAGTGCGTCTAGTAAGCAAGATGGGGTTTCGATTTTGATCCGGTATTTCAGTGGAAAAATATTAGCTTACACGACTATCTCAGCAATTGCGTTTTTTGGTGCGGATATAGTCAAAAAATATATTCAAGATGATTTGATCTTTACAAAAATCGGTGCAATTGTCATAGTTGCTGTTGGTCTTTATTCTTTATACCTAGCTCTTTTTGCAAACAGATTATGTTCTTCTAAATGCACAACTTCGTCCAAGTTTGGATTTTTGGGGATCGGATTTTTTAGCTCATTTAGTTTTTGTTTGCCGGTTAGCTCATTGATAGCTACAAGCGCTTTAAGCGGCTCGTTTTTAACATCTCTTTTATACGGTGTTTCTTTTGGCTTGGGTGTAGTTATTATTCCGTTCTTGTTTTTTTATTTTTTTATTTTCAAGATCACTTCAACGATAGTCACCGAACTTTCAAAATTCAAAAAAGAGATACAAATATTTTCTGCCTTATTGCTTATATTAGTCGGTGGCTTGATATATTTTGAAGTCATAAAATTGTGACCAAACAGTGATACTGTATATTCTAAGCCAAACATTACTAAAATACCTTTTTATTTATTACCGCATCAAGGAGAAGAAGTGTTTGAAGTTTTTATCTTAGCAGTGGCGCTCAGCATGGATGCCTTTGCGGTTTCTATCGGTCTTGGATCAAAAATGAAAAAAGATGTCAAGCCATTAGCTATAAAAGCCGGTCTTTTCTTTGGTTTGTTTCAAATAATTATGCCCTCCGTTGGCTATTTGGGCGGTGTTGGGCTCGCTCAATACATTAGCGAATATGACCATTGGATAGCATTTGGATTGTTGTTTTTGATAGGAGCCAAGATGATATATGAGTCATTTGGCGAAAATATTGAAGATGAGATAGCAATGATTTCCAATAAAATCATGCTTACTCTTGCGATTGCTACGAGCATAGATGCAATGGCTGCAGGATTTACACTAAATCTTTTTGCATTAAATATTTATCTTTCACTCTTAATGATAGGAGTTACGACTTTTGTATTTAGCTATGCAGGAGTATATATAGGCAGCAAGGGTGGAGAGAAACTAGAGAGCAAAGTTGAATTTTTAGGCGGTATTATTTTGATAGCAATCGGTATCAAAATCTTGGTTACGCACCTTGTGAATGGAAATTAAAATCAAACCATAGTGTTTGGATAGATACATATATCTAAAGTTGCCAAACTTTCCAATCTAACTCCTCTAACAATGCTTTTGCCTTAGAGCAAAGCGGTGCTTGGATGATAAGATATTTGTGATTTATTTTTGAGTTGTTATTCGTCTCCAACCTTGAATGCAGTTCTAAGAGTTCTTCGGCTTCTTTGCGAAGCACCCTGCTCTTTTTTGTAATTGCAAAAACACTGCAATAATATCCTTTCAGATTAACACCGAAATATATATCTACCTTTTTGCGTGATTCAAGCGTTGATGGCATTATTTGCGATAAGGTTTTGCAAATAATCTTTTTGTGGCTCAAAAATTCTACTACACTTTTCATCAAAATCTCCTCAGTGGATGATAACTCTCTATGGTATGAGCTAAATTTTGTTTTTGGATATGCGTATAGATCTGTGTTGTGATCAAAGAACTATGTCCCAAAAGCTCTTGGACAACACGCAAGTCAGCACCGCCTATGATGAGAGCAGATGCAAAAGAGTGGCGAAGCACATGTGGAGAAACACCAAGATACTTTTTGACTATCTTAAAAGCACTTATACGGCTAAGGCGTTCACCTTTATAGTTGAGCCATAGATAGCTGCTCTGCATATCTTGATATCTCAGATACTCATTTAGAGCTTTCAAGGCTGTTTGCGCCAATGGGACAACACGTTCTTTTTCGCCTTTTGCAAAACGAATCTTTAACCACTCATTATTTATATCGCTTTTTTGCACATTCAAAGCTTCTGATATGCGACATCCGCTGGCATATAAAAATAGTATCAAAGCATAATCTCTTAGCCCAATTTGCGTACTTCTATCTATAAGAGAGATGGATTGGCTGATCTGAGCATGATCCAAATACTTTGGTAAATTTTGAGGCAGTTTTGCCATAGGAACTGCTATTTTGGTATGTTCAAAATGATATTTATGGCAAAAGTTAAAAAATGTATTAATAGCTGAAAGTTTACGATTGAGAGTGCGTTTATTTGGAAATGTTGCTAAAAATACAAGTACCTCATCAGTACTCAGCTCTGTAAGTTTTTTTGGAGATATAAGTGTTTCTAACGCAGACAGATCGCTTATATATGAAGATATGGTAGTTTTTCCAAGGGCTTTGACTATACTCAAATACTCCTCAAATGCTACCAAAAGATCATTCATAATTTACATTCGCTATTATCTGCTCACACCGCTGATAGTATAATGCATATATAGTCTTGCTACGCTAGCTAATGGAGACTGTTCATCTATGGTATCAAGTAATTTCTTTGCTGTAGCTATATCTTTCTTGGCTATAGCTCCATAAACTTTTTGGATAGTAGCCATATCTTGATAATATACTGAATCTTTTGGCTTTTCGCTCAATGCACCAACCTCGTACCCGCTCAAATCTGCTATCATTTTATTTTCACTTTTTGATAACTCTTCAAGTCTTTTAATATCTTTTGCCTGACTAGCTTTTTGATAACTGTACAATTCATAAAGCGGCTGATTGTTTTCCTGTAAAATAGCCAATGCATCTTTATCGGCAGGATTTGCAGCCAATTTCAAAAGAGCTTCATTTGCTTTTTCATTTTTGTTATCTTGCCAAACTTCTAATGCAGCGGTACTAATGAAAAAAAGCGCAATAGCTGCTATTACGGCAAAAATTTTTATTTTATGTTTATTATAAAATGTCTCAAACTTCAACACACTCTCTAAGAGTTTTTCGTCGCCGCTAAGTTCGTTTTTGACATAATTTGCATTTTCTTTTATATTCATTCATTTTCTCCAAACATTTGATATATTATACCTTATAAAAACTGTTATTATAACTCAACAACCGTTATCCCAAGGTTCCCTGGCATTCTATAAAATTTAGCTATTTTAGGATGAGAGCTTAAATACTCACTGACGAGTTTAGCTAATATACCTTTGCCTCCGCCATGTATAACTTGTACTTCATGCAGATTATGCACCAAGGCATCCGATATAAAACGGTCCAATGTATCTATAGCTTCATCGCCAAACATACCTATTAATTTTATAGATACAGATGCGCCGCTTTTTTCTACGCTAGCTGTTGCTTTTGGTATTTTTGGTTTAGGCAGTGGGGTTGTTTCGTGAATTTTTTTCAACATTGACAACGGTACACGCATTTTCATGCCGTCAACCTCTATAGTTGTGTTATTGCCGCTGATAGCCAAAAGCTCGCCTTTATGCGAGCGATATTTGATCCTATCCCCGACTTTCAAAGGCTCTTTGGCTTTATCTTCAATAATATCGGTATCTTTTTTTTGGCTCTTAGCTTTAAAAGCTTCATTGAGCAATCTTCTGCTCTCTTTTGACTCTTTTACCCTTGTGGCATCTTGGGCTTTGGATATGGCTTCTTTGTACGCGAGCTCCAAAGTATTTGTGCTGTTTTCGTATTTTTGACGAAGATCCTCTTCTAGCTCTTCTAGTCTTGCATGTTTTTTATCGAGCTTGGCTTTTTCAAGCTCAAGGGCTTGGATCTTTTGACGCATTTGACTTTCTAGCATAGTAGAGCGTTCTATGAGCTCATTTAGCCTCTCCTTGTCTTCTCCATGCACTTCTCTGGCTTTTGCCACTACATCTGACGGAATACCATACCTCTGGGCTGTCTCAAATGCATAGCTTTTGCCTATACTGCCTTGCAAAAAAGTATAAGTAGGCAATCTCTTTTCTTCATCATACAAAGCGGCTACAAGCTCGACTGATTCATGTGATGCCATAAGTGAAGCTAATCTCTTGTGGTGGGTAGTAACTACGAAAACGATATCTCTTTTGGCCAATGTATCAAGAAGCACTCTAAACAAACTGGCAGCTTCATCGCTATCTGTTCCCAGCTCTATCTCATCAACTCCTACTATAGCATTTCGTTTATCAAACAATTTTGAAAATTCCACCATGCGTCCGGCAAATGTAGATATATCGTTTTTTACACTTTGGGGGTCATCTATAATAGCTTCGATATCACTAAAATGGCCAACAATGGTTTGTGATATATTGCATGCAAAAGGAAGCAGATATTTACTCATATATGCTGCACCTAGTATAGATTTGAGCAACATTGTTTTCCCGCCGGCATTTACCCCCGTAACTAGCAAAATATTTTTATCAACACTGAGAGATATAGGCTTTGGATTTTCCAGTGCAGGATGAGAAAACTCGCTTAAAACTATTTTATTGCCCTTTTGCGGCAATACAAACTCATAATCCTTTGCTCTTGAAAAAAATACTCTTGCTTGATAATGATCCAATCTGTCAAATTCTCTATTTATAAATGATAAAAACCTTTCCCATGTGGAAAAAACAGCTGAAAACTCTCTGCAATAACGCAATATAATGGTCTCTTTTTGACTCAAAAGTGATGCTTCTTTGGCCTTAAGGTCACTGAGCGATTGCGGTAATATATAAAAAAACCCTCCGGCACTCCTACCCACTACGCTGGCTTTAATTACACTAGAAAAACCTCCGCGCACTAGCAAAGTCTCTTCGTCATTTACGAAATGGATTTGCGTGTCTACTAAATATTCTTGAATATTTTTAGCATGCAAAACATTTTGTAAAGACTCCTTTATGGCTCTTTTGTTGCGAATAATTGCTTCATTGATACCGAGCAATTCATCATCTTTTTGACTATTGATCTCGCCCTCGTCTGTAAAATATCCCATGACCGTTTCGATCTCTTTTGGTACTTCAATAGCACCTATCCACTCTTCTAATAAAAACGGCAAAGAAAGTGCTTGAAGTGATTTGAAATATTGAATTATCTGTACAAATGCATACATTTCGCTTAAAGACAATATGGCTTGTTTTTTGAGGCGGTTTAACTGAGTATTTAAAGGCGGTGTAGATTTGGGTGCCGGAAATTCAATAGATGCCAGCGATTGTATATAACGATAATGCCTAGCTGTATCGCCTTGCATAATAATAGATTTTGGTCGTGCCAAAAATTTTTCAAAGCTCTCTACATACCCCTCAAGATCCAGTTTTTTTATCAAAGAGGAGTTTGTCATAGACTTATTGATTCTCCCCGCGGATCTGGTAGGTAATATCTCCTGCGCCGAATGCTACGATTATGCCGTCATTGAATTCACTGATCACGTGTCCGTCTTTGATGATCTTAACAACATTATCTTGTTTGGTGACGCTGTCTGCCATTAATGGATCATACTTTATCAAAGCGCCTTTGAGGTCTATCTCTACAGGGAACTCTCCAGCCGACCAGATAGGAAGCACGATGAGTATATCTGTTCCCTCAAAACACTTGACAAATCCTTCTAGATTATCCATAGTACGGCTATATTTGTGCGGCTGCCAAATAACACTTAATGTAGATAAACCCCTAAGTTCCTGATAAATCTTCAATGCTTTAATTGTGGCTGCTATTTCAGTAGGATGATGTCCATAGTCATCAATTACTACGCAGTTTGATTGATTTTGAACTATATCAAATCTTTTTTTGATCCCCTTGTAAGCTCTGAGTCTGTTGCGGACATTTTCTACATCTTCGCCGAGCTCCAATGTCGCCAATATCGCCAAAGCAGCATCAAGGGCTATATGTTCTCCTACTCCAAAAACTTCAAAAACCCCTAAATCTTTGAGAGCAAATCTAGTATAAGGTTTGTCGTCTACTAGCACATACGAAATATTAGCTATATCTTGAGATGGATACAGTCTGACTGCATCTATATCCAAGCTGCCTAGAAATTCATCTTCGGCATTTATTACTTTTATTTTAGCCAATGACAAAAAGTTTCTATAGGCATTATAAAATCTTTCTTCATCATATTCATAATACTCCATATGCTCAGGTTCAACATTTGTTACAATTGCCAAATATGGATTGGAATTTAGAAAACTTTCATCGCTCTCATCTGCTTCAAAAACTACTTTATTATTGTCATATTGTCTTACGTTTGAGCCGAACTCTTTACTTATTGCGCCGACTAAGGCATTAGACTCAGGCAATAAAGAAGCTAGCATAGCTGAAGTCGTACTCTTTCCATGAGCTCCGCCTACGGCATAAACTTCTTTGTCTTTGAGTATAAATTTCAAAGCCTCTTTGCGTGAAAGAAGTTCAATCCCAAGAGCCTCTGCTTCGACATATTCTGGGTTGTTTTTACGTACAGCAGCTGAATATATAACCATATCCGCACCATGTACTGCATCTTTATGATGAGGGATAGTGATCTTGGCATGAAAGTTTGTAGCTAGATCATTGGTAATTTCACTTTGTCTTATATCAGAACCCGAGATCGTATGTCCGTCATTTGCTAAAAATTTAGCAAGTGCCGAAAGACCGATACCGCCAATACCTACGAAATGTATCTTCATCTTTTTTCTCCTTGCTGTATCTCTTGAAGTAGTGTTTTAATACGGCCAAGAGCCTCTTTTGTCTTTGCTTCATCATATACAAGAGCAAGTCTTACATATCCTTTGCCTGCTCCTTCTCTGCCCAAAAAAGATCCCGGCAATACTTTGACATTAAAATCACTATAAAGTTTTTTAGTAAATTCAAGTTCATCATCTACTTTTAGCCATACGTAAAATGTAGCTTCAGGTACTTCTACGTCCAAAATCTCACGAGCTAATTTCAGATTGGCTTTGTATTGATCGCGAAATGCGATTACATGTGACTGGTCACTCCACGCAGCAGCAGCAGCTACTTGCAAAGGAAGTGGAGACGCGCATCCTACATACGTTCGATATTCCAAATATTTTTTTAGGATCTTTGCATCTCCGGCTATAAATCCGCTGCGAAGCCCTGGGGCTGATGATCTTTTTGATATAGAATTGATAGTCAAAATATTTTTAAATTCACTATTTCCTACAGCGATACTCGCATTTAGGATAGACGGCAATGGTTCATTTGTATATAGATCAATATAACACTCATCGTTTAACAATACAAAGTCATACTTTAAAGCCAATTTTACCCACTCTTTGAGACTCTCATAACTCATCACAGAGCCTGTTGGATTATTTGGAGAATTCAAAATAATCAGATCAATATCTTCCAAACTAGACTCGTCTATCTCAGGTAAAAAATTATTTTTTTCTTCTAATGTGAGATATCTTACTTCTGCTCTAGAAGCAATAGCAGCTCCTTCATAGATCTGATAAAACGGATTTGGAAATGCCATAACCGGATTTGCTATGTCATCAAGCAAAAATTGCGGGAAATTAAACAACACTTCTCTAGTACCAAAAGACGGCACTATCTCTTTTGGTTTTAATGAAATATCAAAACGACTTTTCATATAACTTATCATTGCATCTTTTAAATAATCTTCGCCGGCAGTTTTTGGATATTTATTTAGCAAATGAACGCTACTGTTTAAAGCTTCTTGGATAAATAATGGTGTATCAAATTGCGGTTCACCGATAGTGAGGCTAAGCGGAACAAAATTATCATTTGGCGATATATCGTTCAATAATATATTAAGCTTCTCAAATGGATATGATTCAAATTGCATTTATGTCTCGTTTTAGAACATTATATCAAAATTGGAGTTAAAAAGTAACGATAAACGCTTTGGGAGAAATGGAATGGTGCACCTTATTAAGATGTAATTTTGCATCTTGTTTATTGGCGAATGGACCTACAAGAACTTTTGTGCCATTAGCCGTTGATATTAGGCGATAATTAAGTCTTGTGCTTTTTATCTTCTTTAACAATTTAGGATTAATGGTGCCTTTGAAAGTTCCAACTTGTATAAAATGTTTATTGGAGGCAACTTTCTTTTTAGAATCAGAAATTGTTGTATCGGCTTTGATTTTGGGTTTATCAATATGTTCACTATATGTTCCATTGCCAAGCCATTCTATGATCTCATTTGCGAGCTTAGCCCCTCTGTACCTAGCTTTAGGACTATTAATAAGAATAACGACTGTATAAACCGTCCCTGATTTTGAGCGTACATAACCGGCTATATTTTTAACACCCTTTACCGTACCTGTTTTCATCCATACACGATGATGGAGGGATGACGGGAATCGTCTTTTTATAGTTCCGTCGACTCCTGCAATAGAAAGTGTTTCCATCCATTTTGAATTATATTTCGAATATGCATTATCAAGCAAACTCTCAAATGCCGCAGAAGTTGCCCTCGCACTTCTTGACAAACCGCTGCCGTTATCTGCTTTGATCATAGAGGTGTGACGTACACCATGTCTACTTAAAATATCAGCCAGTGCTTTGCGTGATTTTGCGAGTGTACCTGTAGTATTAGAACCATTGGCGCCAAGAGTAAGAAATATTTGCCTTGCAAATAGATTATTACTCTCTTTGTTGGTTTCAGAGATGATCTCCATAAATGGCTTAGAATAGTATACTATGATCTCGTTGGCATTTGAAGGCACTTTTCCCAATTTGAGTCCACCGGAAAATCTAATACCGGCATTCTTTAATTGTTCTGCGAAACTATAATAACAAGCCAAATATGATTTGGTTACAATTTGAGTAACTTTTCGTGGTGAACAGTGAGAAGAGATCTTCCCCGATAAAACAACTATCGGTTTTGGTGATGATGTAATCACTCTTGCGGACGGCCAAGAATATTTTCCCGTACATTGCCTATTGACACTTTTGAGCCTATTATCAATCTCGTAACTTTTATCTGCAACATCGCTTGAAACACTATTCCCTTTTATGGACAAGGTAGTTGTATTTTGATTGAACATCATAGCATCCGGCATTGCATTATACGGATTATACGGATGCTCGTCAAAATTAGCGCTGCTATTGTTTGATGATTCAAAATAACTTCTATCCATTATTATATTGCCGCTGATAGATCTGATTCCTCTAGATTTTAAAAACTCGACTATTTTAATCACATCTGATGTCTCAAACGCAGGATCACCATAGCCTTTAATATATAAATTACCGTGAACAACACCATCGCTAACATTATCCGTGGTATAAACTACAGTTTTCCATCTATAATCGCTCCCGAGCTCTAAAAGTCCGGCATAAGTAGTAGCTATTTTAATAACTGATGCCGGTATTCTTTCTATATTAGGATTCAATGATGCTATTGTTTTACCGGGTGCGCCGCTTTCTTTAATAGATATGCTTATATCTCCGGTAGAAATACCAGATTTCATTATCATATTTTCTATTTGACCGGGCAATTGCGCAAAAACACATGAGGCAAATATAAACCATGCTAATATATATCTAAACAACATTAGCGAGTCCTTATATAAGCTTCGTTGAGTTGTTTTAAAGCTTTAGATATAATCATAGATGAAGTACCAAAATTTAATCTCATAAACCTCTCACCGCCATTACCAAATAATTTTCCATCACTCAATCCTAATTTAGCTTCTTTATAAAAAAAATCAGTTATTTGTTTATGCGTATTATAGAGTTTTTTACAATCTAGCCACATCAAAAATGTAGCTTCAGCCTCGATAGGCTTTATAGGAATTTGATTTGTTTTTAGACTATCTTTTATTAAATCAATATTCCTGCTTAAGTGTGATTTTAGCTCTTCAAGCCATAGGTCGCCTTGATTGTATGCGGCCATAAGCGCTTCTATCCCAAATGGATTTCCACTCTCTATGCCGCTGTTTCTTTGTACGGCTTCATAAGCAAATCTCAATTTTCTATTTGGGATTATAGCATATGAGGTTTTTAATCCTGCTATATTGAAAGTTTTTGATGGAGCATTTAATACTAAACATCCATCATATCCTAGACCTGCAAACGATATATTGGACACGTTATAAACCAAATCAGCATGAATCTCATCGGAAACTACCAAAACTCCGTATTTTTTGCAAATTTCCATAAGGTTAATCAACTCTTCTTCGCTCCATGCTCTTCCGGTTGGATTATGTGGTGATGATAGCAAAAATAGTTTTGCCTCTTTGGCCTTTTTTTCAAAATCTTCAAAATCAATATGATATTTGCCATTTATATACAAAAGCTTATTTTCTAGCAATTTTCGTCTATGATTTTTAACAGAACTTATAAATGGAGGATAGATCGGGGTTTGGACTATTATTTTATCATCTAAATTTGTATATGCTTCTATAGCAAAGTTAATGGAAGTAACCACACCGTTTGCCGGTACTATCCAAGACTCTTGGATAGTCAGATCATATCTTTTTTTCATCCATAAAGCGATAGATCTAAAATATTCTTTGGGATATATAGTATAACCATAGATCGGATGCAAGGCTCTTTTTTGTATCGCTTTTATGACTTCTGTAGGAGAGGCTATATCCATATCAGCAACCCACATCGGTATCACATCCGAGCTTCCAAATATTTTTTTAGCCTCTTCATATTTAACACTATATGTATCTGTTCTGTTAATTTCCAAAAATTGGTTCAAACTCTCTCCCAGATACTCATTTGAGAAATTGTATGTTGATGTTTTCTTTGCGTTTCTTGGATAACAAAAGGAATATCGTGAGTATCTAAAAGTCTAAACTTATCGCCCAATATTTCAATGATAGATTCAAGCGTCGTTATCTCTTTCCCGTTTTTAATAAAACCGCCAAGCCATTTGTTTCTAGGCGTATGCTCTTCTAGCCATGTATATGGTGATGTCAACACCAAAATACCGCCTTTGTTTATCCTTTCACTCAACGATATCAAAAATCTTCTAGGATCGTAGAGTCTGTCTATAAGATTTCCTGCGAAAATAAGATCAAAGTTTTTGTATATAGACTTTAGATTGCAAGCATCTCCTTGCCAAAATGTAACTTTATGTGCATCTTTATCTAACCCAAAATCACTTAGACAAATTTCGTACGAAGACTCGAGCTCTCCTTCTATTGGCATATTATAATGAATTTTAGCGCCATCCCTTAGTGCAATTGCATATTGTATAAATCTTGCCGAAAAGTCTATTCCTACTACTTCATCAAAACTTTTAGCCAGTTCAAAACTGCTTCTTCCGATTGCACATCCCAAATCTAATGCTCTAGCGGTTTTTCTGTCTTTTAAATAACCCATAACAATATCAATACATTTTTTAGGGAAGTTTGGGACATTAAAAATATTTTTACCCCATTCAAAGTGACAATACTCCGATACTACGCTATCTTTGGTGTATGTGCCAAACTCGATATGCTCACTATATCCGCTAACCACATATCTAAAGCCGGCATGTTGGTAAAAATGTCTTCTAAAAGCATAGCGGCTATTAGGCAATGCAAGATTGCCGCAGCTTATCCATGAGCCGCCTTTGATCAAATTATGCTTGCCATCATATGTCGGTATTGTAAAATCATCATAAATCGGATGAACTCTGAAAGTATCAAATGGATAAATAGGAGTTCTTGTCCATTGCCACACATTTCCGATTAGATCATAAAATTCTCCATGCTTATATTTATCTACCGGCGTACTGGAAAAAGAACCTAACAGATCAATATTTGCAGCATTTATATTGTTTGATATTTTAGCAATATTTAACAGTCTATAGTACTCATCTTCTGTGGGCAGCGATATATGTTCAGACTTTTTTTCGCTTAGCCATTTACAAAATGCACCTGCTTCGAGATAATTAACCTCTACAGGCCAATTAAGAGGAAGTTGGATATCGTTTGCAACCGTACGAAGTTTATAGCTATCATCGGTTTTTAACCAAAATGCGGGATATGATGCTTTTGTATAATTTCTCCAATCTAGAGCTTCTTCATTCCAATAGATATCTTTTTTGTATCCGCCATCATTAACAAATTCTAAAAACTCACCATTTGAAACTAAAAACTTAGAAGCTTTAAATGCAGGGATATCGGCTTCATGAGTACCATATTCATTGTCCCAGCCATAATACAGATCATGTTGGCGGGACTTGCCTATGAATATTTTACCTTGTGGAACTTGAACAAAAATATTTTGCGGATGATTGCCGCATTCCAAAGATGGCTGGGATTCATGTGATGATTTTATATACTCAATAGGCAATTGCCTGATCAGTACAGATGATGTCTCTAAATGTATATTTTCGTGTTCTATTCCCATCATTATGACCCACCATGGAGAGTCCCATGTGATCGGCAATATTAATGGCATAGTAGTAATGAGATCAGATACCAGATCAAATACTTTTTGTCTATACACTAATGTGTCGGATATTGATGGCCAGTTGTAATTTGTCTCATTGAGATCATCCCAGCTCATTTCATCTACACCAATTGCAAAAATAGATTCTAGATATGAATCAATTCTATTATCTATAACCTTAGCGAGTTTTAGTTTATTTACAAAAAATACAGCCGTATGTCCAAAATAAAATATAAGGGGGTGTCTTAGTGTGTTTGCTTTTTCATAGTAAGCTTTTTCATCATCCAGTAATTCAAAAAGAGATTCATACCTGCTAAAACTACTTTGAAAATAGTCTAGAATCTCTTTTCTCTTTGTTTCAATATCACTACCATCCAAGGTTGGCATTTTGAGATATTGCATATACATGAGACCCTACAAAGTTCCCTGTTCGTACATGGAACGCATACGCTCTTTTTCTTTTTCTCTTTTGAGTTTTTCAGCTTCTTTTTTACGGAAATCCAAAACAGAGAATTTAAGCCACATCAAAATTGGAGATGCGATAAAAATAGAGGAATAAGTTCCCACTATTAAACCAACCAAAAGAGTAAAGCTAAATCCTTTTATAATCTCTCCTCCGAAGAGATATAGAGCCAATACTACTAAAAATGTAGTCAAAGACGTGAGTGTGGTACGAGAAAGTGTCTTTGTGACAGATTCATCTATCAGCTCTGCAATTTCGGAAGCTTTACTCGTGCGTATCGATTCTCTTATTCTATCAAAAATTATAATGGTATCATTTATGGAATATCCCAAAAGAGTTAATATTGCTGCTAGGATATCTAGATTTACCTCTATCCCAAATAGCACAATAGCACCCAAAGCGATACTCATATCATGAATCAATGCCAAAACTGATGAGAGAGCAAATCTCCACTCAAATCTGAAAGATACATAAGCTAATATTCCTGCAATAGCTAACAATAAAGCCATGGTACCTTTTGTCTTTAACTCATCACCGATTTTAGGTCCAACCATATCAACCCTACGAACTTCCAAATTTCCCGTAGGTGCCAATAATTTTCTTACTTCATCGCTTATATCGTTTGACACAGAACCGGTACTTGATTTTGTACGGATAACTATCTCATCTTCACTTCCAAAATGAGTGACTTGGGCACCTTCATATGCTTTTTGAGTTTGCAAAATCTTACGGATATCATCGATTGGTGCCGGTTTATCATATTTAACTTGTATCAATGTTCCACCTGCAAAATCAATACCATAATTAAATCCTTTGGTAAAAACAAGAACCCAAGACGAGATCACCAATATTAATGAGATCAATCCCCATCTTTTTGCTTGTGCCATGAATCCAACAGGAGCGGTTCGTCTAAAAAATTCCATAGCTACTCCTTGCTTCCAAACCAAAATGTTAGATTTTCTTTTTTAATTTTATGAGATAAGGCATGATATATACCATGCGTTCCCAAAATCGCAGTTAACATAGATGCCAAAATACCTATACTGATCGTCAATGCAAATCCTTTAATAGGCCCTGTGCCATAAACATAAAGAGCAATCGCAGCTACCAACGTAGTAATATTCGCATCAAATATAGAACTAAATGCATTATCGTAGCCATCTTCAATCGCTTTTGTTACAGATTTTCCTTCTCTTAGGAATTCCCTGATACGCTCCGATATAATAACATTGGCATCTACTGCCATACCGACTGTTAACACTATACCCGCCATTCCAGGCAGAGTAAGAGTTGCTCCAAAAAGTGCCATGGCTGCTATAATCAAAAGTAAATTAACCACAAGGGCTACATTTGCTATAACTCCGGCAATTCCATAATAAATAACCATAAATATCATAACAACAACAAAACCAAGTATCAAAGCTTTTGCACTTGCTTCTATACTGTCAGCTCCAAGGCTTGGCCCAACACTTCTTTTTTCCATAATATAAACCGGAGCCAGTAATGCACCAGACCTTAGTGCTATAGCTATATCATGAGCTTCTTGCTGGGTAAAGTTGCCGGAAATCTGCCCTTTTCCTCCACCTATTCGTTCATTGATCACAGGAGCAGAATATACTTTATTATCAAGTACTATAGCCATTCTCTTACCTACGCTCTTGCCTGAAAAATCGCCAAAGATCTTAGCGCCTTCACCGTTTAGTACAAAATTGATCACTGGTTGATTACTTTGGCTATAGCCAACACTCGCATCTGTAAGCATTGAGCCATCCAGCACCGGAATCTCTTTGAGAAGATATTTTTCGGTAGTTTTCACATCACCTAATATCACATCTCCATACTGAGCAGCTTCCTCTTCGCTTATCACCGAAACTCTGGCTGCTCTGTCTTCATCGACAGCCATCATTTGTAGATGTGCTGTTTTGGCTATTAGTTCTCTGATCCTTTGCTCATCAGCAGGAGTTTTAATGCCTGGGATCTCTACTAGTATTTTATCTTCTCCTTGTTTGGCAACTGTTGGCTCTGCAAGGCCAAATAGATCCAAACGGCTTCTGATAGTTTCAACTGCTTGAGATACAGCGTTTTGTTTGGTACGCTCTATCTCTTCTGGAGTCATAGCTATAGTAAAAACCATGCCATTTTGAGCTAATGTCGTACCTGCTAACTCTTTTTGAACAATTGCTTTAAATTTAGTTACATCATCACTATCAAGCAATTCCAAAGTTACACCATTTGGTGTAATTGCTAGATTATCATAAATAATCTCTTGATCATCAAGTAAGTATTTAACTGTAGTTGCAATAGATTTAGTGCGAGATTCTATAGCAACTTCGCTTTTTACGCCAAGCACCATATGAAGTCCACCTTGCAGGTCAAGCCCCAAAGTAATCTTCTTACCCCAATCGCTTTGCAGTAAAGACGGCAGAGAAAATATTACCCCAAATGCAAAAGCAAGGATAAATACTACAACTCTATAATTAAACTTTTTCATTCAATGTTTCTACTTTTTTGGCGACAAATGCTCTGTCGATTTTGACCATAGTGTCCTCATTTAACTTAATTTTGATAAAATTATCTTCAGTTTTAACGACTTCGGCATACAATCCGCCATTTGTAATGATTTGATCTCCTTTTTGCAAAGAATCGATCATCTCTTTATGTTTTTGTTGTTGTTTTTGCTGCGGTCTTATGATCAAAAAATAAAAAATAGCAAATAAAGCAACTAGAGGTAAAAATGATAGCAA
Organism: Sulfurovaceae bacterium; assembly: GCA_041654415.1. Taxonomy (GTDB): domain Bacteria; phylum Campylobacterota; class Campylobacteria; order Campylobacterales; family Sulfurovaceae; genus BN30871. The sequence goes on from JBAZDL010000001.1 coordinate 129,140, forward strand.
TGCGCTACCTTGTTCAGCACCGTTCATGGGGTAATCCTTTTGTATAGTAATAATATTCGAAGTTATTTTACCATTGGTGATATAGCAAAAGGCTTAATCATAGCATTTTCAATGTCACTGTTTATTTATCTATCATACTTAAATATTGAATTAAAATTACTCAATACCGCTCTAGGTATTCTTGGTCTATTCTTTTTAATTGGAAGCTCAAATCGTACATGGTTTTGGAGTGGATTTTTTGTATCTTTAGCATGGTTTTGGTGGATACTGCTCAGTTTTCGTTTTTATGGCATGGCATGGGCAATGCCCATAGGTACTTTTTTGGTTGCAGCCAGCTTTGGACTATTATTTTTGCTATTGGCGTGGATTTCAAGCTATATATCTAGAAAAACAAAAATTCCGCTAGTTATTTTGCATGCTTTGGCTCTATGGAGCATGAGTTTTATCCATCCTTTCGGATTTGACTGGTTCAAACCGGAGCTTGTTTTTGTAGAAAGCTATATAGGCATCACGAAATGGCAATTTGCTATAGTTCTTTTGTCAATTACTATCGCTCACATAACACAAAAGTTGCGATATTTATGGCTTGTAGTTTTTGCATTTTCATATCAAGAGACCAATGTCCCCAATCCAATACCTTCAGATATGCAAATAGTCACTACGAATATTACTATGGATATGAAATGGCAGCAAGATCACCAAAAAGAGGTCTTTGCAATGATCTTTGACACCATTGAGACTGCTATAGAGAACGATAAAAAGATCATCATATTTCCAGAATCCGTATTTCCCCTCTTTCTCAATCTAGAACCCGAACTCTTGAAAATCCTTCAAGAAAAATCACAAAATATAGATATGGTCATAGGCGGACTTTACTGGGACAAAAATACGCCAAGGAACAGTACTTATATATTTCATCAAAACCAGGTAAGTGTGGCTAACAAGGTGGTGCTCGTTCCGTTTGGCGAACAAAATCCACTGCCTTCGTGGCTTGGAAAACTTGTCAATAGGATCTTTTACAAAGAAGGGGTGCTTGATTATGTAGCCAGCAACAAAATAGCTGATTATAAACTAGGCGATACTACTTATAGAAATGCTATCTGCTATGAAGCTACCAGTGAAAAGCTCTACAAGGGCGAACCAAAACATATGATAGTTCTTAGCAATAATGGCTGGTTTATGCCGTCCATTGAGCCTACGCTCCAGCAGCTGCTTTTAAAATACTACAGTAAAAAATACGGTACGACCATATATCACAGTATCAATATGTCACCTTCATATGTCATATCTGACGGCAAAATATTTTATACAAAGCCATAACCGCGAACATTTTGTCATCCTCGCGAAGGCGGGGGTCCAGAGTTCATTATCGCAAAGCTTTACAGTTGCAACTACTGCCATCTCTCTTGACGTTTAACACAAATTTGTACTAAGATTTTATTGCCGGCAATACTAAAGGCAGAATGAAATAGTGCAATGATTGACTTATTAGCTGTAACATTTGACGATAAAATTTTATTAATAATCAGATATAATATTGGTAAAATATATGATGATTTGCTAATTACATCAATAAGAAATCAAAGGAGGCCAATCAAAAAAACCGCACAGCTTTTTAATTTGTCATATTAATGTTACATTTCAAAAGGAAACTTATGGAGCAAGAATTAACTGAAATATTTACTGTAAACGACAATGATTGCATATCTTATATAAGTGCTGATCTTCCCAATTTGCTTGGAACTTATATTTTAGTAAAATGGATGGAAATTGTTTCAGCCAAACTAGCTTTAAATGCTATAGACGACAATTTTATTACCGTAGGTCAAAGTATTGACATCAAACATACCGGGATGGCAACAAAAGGTGACAGAATCTCTATTCGATCAAAAATAATCGAAGAAGAGAAGAAAAAATTGGTTTTTTTCATTAGAGCAAAACTAAATGGCACTCGAATTGCCGAAGCCGAACATACAAGAATTATTATTTCCAAGAAGATAATTGCTAGACAATTCAAACAAGGAACATAACAACCAATTTATCTTTAACAATCAAAGCTCGTCGTGCAGCGCAATTTTTGTAAATAAAGAAAAATTGATTTTTTTATGGAAAGAATAATATAGCGGCAAAACCTCTCTTTTGGCAACATATTGTATAATATACATATGACAAAAAAGTTTTTTCTACAGCCTATCAAAGCCTATCAGTATATCTCACGAATGACACCGGGCAATTGCAGATATTATCCGACCTGCTCTGAATATGCCGCGTGGCAGTTCGAGACCACAAATCCTCTTAGTGCGTTGATCAATTCTACTCTTAGAATACTCAGATGCAATCAACTATTTGCCGGGGGCATAGACTATCCTGTAGTAAGGTACAAAAAACCAAAAAATATATATATCAAATCCAACATTAACAACAATTATGGCAAAATGGATATCAAATATTGGTTTGTGCCAAAAGATAAAAAATACTATTACGTAGTAAAGGATTTTAATGACCATCACATTAAATAGCCCGCTCGATATGCACTTGCACCTCAGAGACGGTGATATGCTTCGCACAGTAGCACCACTTAGCAGCGAGAGTTTTGCCGGAGCACTGATAATGCCAAATCTTGTTCCTCCTGTCGATACCAAAGAGGCTCTTTTGGCTTATAGGGATAGGATATTGGATGCTACGAAAAATGATATTTTCAAACCATATATGACCCTATTTTTCAGAGACAGCTACGACTATGATTTTCTGAAAAGTTTTGGCGATGAGCTAACTGCTATCAAGCTCTATCCTGCAGGAATCACCACAAACAGCGAAGGTGGTGTGAGCGGATTTGATATCGATACCTTGCGTCCAGCATTAGAAGCTATGAGCGAATTAGGACTTCCATTGTGTATACATGGTGAAACCAATGGCTTTGTGATGGATAGAGAAAAGGAATTCGTTCCGATATATGAAAATCTTGCTTCCAATTTTCCAAAATTAAAGATAATTATGGAACACATCACTACCAAAGAGAGTGTTGATGCGCTTGATAGATATGAAAATCTATATGCCACGATCACACTGCATCACTTATTTATAACGCTTGATGATGTGGCTGGCGGAATGCTAAAACCTCATCTATTTTGCAAACCCATTGCCAAAAGACCGGTTGATAGAGAAGCACTGCAACATGCTGCACTGAATGCCCACCCTAAAGTAATGTTTGGTTCAGACTCGGCACCTCACCCGCAACATGCAAAAGAGAGTTGCGGATGTGCGGCTGGAGTATTTACTGCTCCAATAGCTCTTGCGGCCCTAGCCGAACTTTTTGACAAACATGATAAATTGGAAAACTTGCAAAAATTTATCTCAGAGAATGCAAGATCAATTTACGGCATAACTCCGCCTGAAAAAAAAGTTATACTAGAAAAAACCCCAATGAACGTGCCATCCTCATATGGCAGCGTTGTACCGATGTTTGCCGGGGAAGCTCTTTCCTGGAGTATCAAAGAGATTGTCTAAGGAGGCTTAATGGGTAAAAAAAATATCAATGCATTGATTAGGGGACATTATAATTTTCAAGATCTGAATTTCAAACAAAACGAAAATAGATTTAAACAATTAGTTCATGATGGACAAAATCCAAAAGCCCTTTTTATCGGCTGCAGTGACTCTAGAGTAGTACCGGAACTTATCACGGGAAGCAAACCCGGGGATTTGTTTATAGTCAGAAATATTGGAAATTTTGTAGCGCCATTCAAGCCTGATGAAGATTATCATGCTACCGCATCTGCAATTGAGTACGCTGTTGGAGTGTTAGAAATTTCTGATATTATCATATGCGGACATTCTCATTGTGGAGCTATCAATGAATTATATAATGAAGTTACATACTCTGAAGATATAATCCATACTATTAAATGGCTAGAGCTTGGCACTCCTGCCAAAGAACAAGCACTCTCGCTTTTTCCCAATGCTCCAAAAGAAGAACTGTTGCGTTATACGGAAAAAATCTCTGTGTTATTTCAATTAGACAATATACTCACATATCCCATGGTCAAAAAAAGAGTTGATGAGGGTAGCCTATTTTTGCATGGATGGTATTATGACATAATAACAGGGGTTATCTCGTATTATGACGATGAGAGTGATTCTTTTAAGCCTTTGGAGCTATAAAATATGCCCTTGCTGCTAGAAACAATTCGCATCAATAACGGTCAAATAGAAAATCTTAAATACCATCAGCAAAGATGTGATAATAGCCGTAAAATTTTATTTAATGATACGAAGCCGCTAGATTTAGCTTCAAAGATAACCCCGCCGACAAAAGGCTTGATTCGTTGTCGTATTTTATATGACACTGCTATAAGGTCTGTAGAATATATTCCTTATGTTTCAAAAGATTTAAAAACATTTACCATTGTAAAAAGTGATATAGACTATTCACACAAATTTGCCGATAGAAGCATATTGGAAAATCTCAAAGCGCAATATCCACAAAGCGATGAGATTATCATAGAAAAAGACGGATATCTAACAGATACCACCATCTCTAATATCGCTTTTTTAAAAGACGGAGAGTGGATCACTCCGTCAAATCCCTTGCTTCCAGGTACCATGAGAGCAAAATTGCTCAAAGAAGGTTTTTTGAAAGAAAAACTAATTCGCAAAGAAGAGCTCTCATCATTTCAAGGCTTTGCATTAATCAATGCTATGATAGGATTTGCGCCAATAAATGATTTCAACATCAAAGGATAACCATGCCATCATCTATTTTCAACTCTCCAGAATACCAAAATCTTATGCAGCAGCATTTGCATCAAACGATAGAATTATTATTCAAAGAAGATACCGAATTTAGGATTATTTGCAATACTGAATATGTAGAATTTATGCCTCAATTGCCGGACTATATTACTCAAACATTCGGGGATATTATTATATTTGATATAGCAGAGTATAGTTTCGAAAGCGCATCAATAGAAAATGATATATTAACATTTGAAGCCGGTTTTGGAGAAGAAAATATTGGAACCACAGTAAGCATTCCGCTATTAGCGATCGCACAAATATTTATCGACGAAACATATCCTCCGTTGGCAATAAATTTTGTCAAACCGACTCCAAAACAAACGATCACCCAAGCACAAAATTCCATGGATGCTCTTTTGAGCAATCCAAAGAACCAAAGCCTTCTTAAGAAAAAAGGCAAGCTTTAATCTAGCAATTGCCTGATAAAATATAATCGACTATATTGTCAATATATGCATTTCTTTTGTTTTCTTTTGAATAAATAACATAAAATTTACGCATCATATTGTAGCCTCTTATTCGAGCTTCAAAAAATTCGCCTTTTTGCACTTCATCAGCAATTGCATGCTTTGAGATGACAGAAACCACCGGATGTGCCGGATCTTTTTTGCTTCTTTTAATGCCTTGCAAAACTGCTACTGTGTTGCTAACTTCACTTCGCATTTTAAAATCTTTACAATTTACACCCAAATCTTCAAAAACTTCCATCATCATTTTTCTGGTATGGCTGCTCTCTTCTCTGCAAATCCATTCAAAATTATACAGATCTTCAGTTTGAAGCAATTTTGGAATAGGTACATTACTCACGACTACTAGCTCATCTTCGAGCCATTCTCTATATATAATATCATCATCCATAATCGGAGATTCAATAAGGCCGACATCTAATTTCTTGTCTTTTATCTGATTAATAATTTCTTGACTTAAATTAATATTTAAAGTAACATCATTATTGATAGCTTTACTCAAATTGGTGAGACACTCACCCGGAATCACATAAGTTCCAATTGTAAAAGATGCACCCAATCGGAAAGTCATCTTTTTGTTTATAATCTTCAATACTTCCATTTCAGCGCTCTGAATCGCTTTTTCAAGTCTTACGACAATTTTATAAAGTTCTTCACCTTCTGCCGTAAGCTTGATACCGTTCTTCTTGCGTTCGATGATAGTAGCACCTAAATGGTTTTCTATGAATTTGATCTGCTGAGTTACGGCTGGCTGAGAAATACCTAACTTAGCCGAAGCTCTAGAAAAACTCCTCTCTCTTACAGTAGTCAAAAATGTTTCTAGTTTGACAAAATCCTTGAGCATAACTTTTCTCCTTTTGGATAATATAACTATTTGCAATAGTATAAAAAAATTTATTTAAAAATATTATACTATAAAAATATTAATAATTGATTATTTTTTATTCAAATAATTCTAATTTTTTTATCAATATTATTAGATTATTTAGATAATTAACTTCTCTGTGTTTTTAATCATTTTAACGATATAATAACTATATACAAGGAGCAAAAGATAATGGATAGACTGTTTCAAGACTTAAATGATGTGCAAAAAGAAGCAGTAAAACATATTGATGGTCCTTTACTTATACTTGCAGGCGCAGGCAGCGGGAAGACCAAGACCTTAACATCCCGCTTGGCATATCTTATAGGTGAAGTTGGAATCGATCCTGCAAATACGCTTACTTTGACTTTTACCAACAAAGCAGCGCTTGAGATGAGAGAAAGAGCTTTGAAGCTCATAGATAATAATACTTCATACCCTCCTCTCCTTTGCACCTTTCATAAATTCGGTCTTCTATTTTTGAAATTCCATATAGAAAAATTGGGCCGTAAAAATAATTTTGTCATTATTGATACAGATGATAAAAAACGGCTGCTTCGCGCTATAGCAAAAGAGCTCAAAATAGATCTTAGTGCATCTTTTGTTTCTAGCGAAATTTCAAAATACAAAAACTCTTTACTTTCTCCTGAAATTATATTAGAAAAAGGACAATCGCCAGATTATCAAAAAGTTGCTCAAATTTATGAGATATATCAAAAAAATATTGTTGAAAATAATTTGGTAGACTTTGATGATCTGCTTATGTTAACATATGAGATATTGGATCAAAATCCGATTTTAAGAAAAGAGATTAGCCAAAGATATGCTTATATAATGGTTGATGAATACCAAGACACCAATGAACTACAATTCAAACTTCTCAGTCATCTAGCTAGTGAACATCAAAATATATGTGTAGTTGGGGATGATGATCAAAGCATATATGGTTGGAGGGGAGCAAATATTCGTAATATTCTAGATTTTGCACAAATTTTTCCAAAAACCAAAACTATAAAACTAGAGACTAACTATCGTTCTACAAAAATTATACTGGATGCTGCAAATACTCTTATAGAACACAACTCTTCACGTCTAGGCAAAAAATTAGTAAGCCACAAAGGAGAAGGCGGCAACATAAAAATACTCCACTCTATAGATGAAACAAATGAAGCTAGAACAATCGCCACAGAGATAAAAGTTTTGCTAACTAAAGGTGTCAACCCCAAAGAGATAGCTGTGCTTTATCGCATAAATGCACTCTCAAGATCCCTTGAGGAGGGCTTTAACAAAGAGCGGTTAGGGTTTAAACTCATCGGGGGAATGCGGTTTTATGAACGCTCCGAAATCAAAGATATTATTTCGTATCTAAGGGTTATTGCAAACCCGCATGACGACTTTTCATTGCTTAGAATTATCAATAAGCCAAAAAGAGGTATAGGCAAATCATCTATTGAAAAACTACAAAAAATGGCATTTGAAGCTCATTCATCAATATTTGATCTACATAATAAAATCGAACCAAAAATTATTCAAGATACTATTGGCAAAAAAGCATATACGTCTTTTGTACAATTAGTACAAGATATAAGCACTTTGCAAGACGAATCAAAAGCTGGAAATCTTTCTTCTTTAATTAATATGTTTGAAGAAAAAATTAAACTCAAAGAGTATTACCAAAGCTTACCTGACGGATATGAGCGAATACTAAATATTGATGAGTTTTATGGATATTTTAGAGAAAGTGTATTGTTAAATCCAGATTTACTTTTAGAAGAATTCCTCAATGATATTTCACTGCAAAGCGAACAGGACCAGCTAGAAGAAGATACTATAGCTATCATGAGTATCCATGCATCTAAAGGCCTGGAGTTTGAATATCTTTATGTGATCGGCCTCGAAGAAGAATTTTTTCCTCTTTTAGGAGATGATTGCAATCTAGAAGAAGAGAGAAGACTCGGATATGTTGCTATTACGAGAGCCAAATCCCATCTGACGCTTTGTTATGCTGATAGTAGATTTTATAAAGGCAAGCGTAAAATTATGGAAAAAAGTCGCTTTTTGGGTGAAGCTTCACTTATACAAAATAGCAGTCTTAAAATTACCAAAAGTACTGTATTTAAAAAAGGTGATTTAGTCAAACATAAAATTTTTGGGATCGGGCGTATCCAAAGCATAAGTGGTGCCGGTAAAGAATATAAACTACTCATAAATTTCGGCGGTAACAAAAAAGAGATACTAAGCTCATTTGTACAGGCAATATAATTTTATGAATCGTTTGTTTGTAGTACGCAAGCCTATATTTCGTTCATCAAATGGCTACATGAATCACCTAAAATGGAAATATAATACCAAAAAAATAGGATTTTCGGGCACACTGGATCCTTTTGCAACAGGGTGTTTAATTGTTGCTACTGGGCAATACACCAAACTATTTAATTATCTTGATAAAACCCCAAAGACTTATTGTGCTACTCTATGGCTTGGCGTGAGTTCTCCTACGCTTGACATAGAGCAAATAACAAAAATTATGGAAATAAAACCATTTTCAAAAGAACATATAGAACAAACTCTCGCTTCTTTTACAGGAGAACTGACATATTATCCACCGCAATTTTGTGCTAAAAAAGTAGATGGTGTAGCATCATATAAAAATGCAAGGAATGGGAAAAATACAATGCTCAAACCTATCACTTCAACAATTTATAATATATCATTGCTCAATTACAACCACCCATTTGTACATTTTGAAGCCACAGTAAGCGAAGGTACATATATTCGTTCTCTTGGTGAACTTATTGCTCAAAAACTAGGTACCGACGGAGCACTGTCAAGCCTTGAGAGACTAAAAGAAGGGCAATTTGTATTTGAATACGAAAAAGCACTCGATCCTTTGGATTTTATATCCATTCCTTGCAATGAATATTTGGGCGACATACAAGATGTTGAGCTTGGTAAAAAACTATCATTAGGTAATTTCTCAAATCAAAAAAACGGAATATATCTAGTAATTACTCCTAATTTTTTCTCTATTATTGAGATACAAGATCAGGAAATAAGCTATAAAATAAACCGCATGCCGTTATTTAAAGGTTACATTAATGTATAGCATCAAAGCTCATGCCAAAATCAATATTTTTCTAAAAATTACAGGCCATAAAAATGGCTATCATACGCTGTTCTCTAGATTTATGAGAGTAGACAAGCTATATGATACCATATCTTTTGTGCCTTGCAAATGTGATTCATTCACTATTGAAGGAACAAGCAACATAGATATTAAAAATAATACTATTTACAAAGCTTTTGTGAGCCTAAATGATCATACAGGCAACTTGGATTTATTGGACTTTTTTTTGCATCATAAAGTCGTAGTACAAAAAAATATTCCTAGCCTTGCCGGCTTAGGAGGGGGAAGCAGTGATGCGGGTGCTTTTTTGAGACTTGCAAATAAAGTATGCGATCTGCAATTAGATATACCGACACTTGCCAAAATAGGAAGTAGTGTCGGGGCAGATGTTCCATTTTTTGTATACGATTATCCGGTAGCAAATGTAAGCGGATTTGGAGAAATTATAGAGCCGTTTAATGAAGAACTGATTGAAGTAGAGCTTTTTTTTCCAACACTAGGATGTGACACCGCATTGGTTTATAAAACTTTCAAAAGCAATCTCCTAGACAAAATCACTCCGCAAAAATATATGCATTGGGCAGATTTAAGCAGCAAAGAGATTTTGTCGCAAACATCCGATACCCCAGAAATTTTAAATGACTTATATGGTGCTGCTCTTATTGCATATCCGAATTTAAAAGACGAAGCACCCAAAGGTTGGCTCTTTAGCGGGAGTGGGAGTACTTTTTTCAAGCCGTATGATATAATTGCGTCAAAAAAGGAACTATAAATTGGCAATGAACCTAATAGCTCAAAACAAAAAAGCTCGCCATGACTATGAAATACTCCAAACTTTTGAGGCCGGCATAGTGTTACAAGGCAGTGAAGTCAAAGCTCTTAGAGCAAAAAGAGCGAACCTGAAAGATTCTTATTGCCGTTTTATAAAAGATGAATTATTTGTTGTGAATATGCATATTACTCATCTAGAAACCGCCTATCGCAGCTTTGTTCCAGATACGAGAAAACCAAGAAAGCTTTTACTTCATCGCAAAGAGTTAAATAAACTATTTGCTCAGTCCACTCAAGAAAATTTAACCATTGTGCCTCTAATGCTGTATTTTAATGAAAAAAACAAAGCAAAGATTTCTATCGCACTTGCCAGAGGTAAAAAACTTCATGACAAAAGAGCCGACTTAAAAACAAAAACACTTGACCGCGAAGCAAAACAAGCCATCAAACAGCGAAATCACTAAAATATAGAAATATCTACTGAACTATTATCTGTGTTCTCATCCGTCTCTTGGAAGTCAAAAAATGATATATCATCGGTACCGTTTTCATCAGTTGCGTTTTCATCAGTTGCATTTAAATCTTCCAAGTTAGGCTGATCTAGAGGCAGAGGAGATATATTGGTATAAAATTCATTTCTACCGTTTATGACACCATATCCTACGCCTCCGGGAATATCGAACTTACGTTTTGTTGTTGGATATATTTCGATTAGTTTTCTATAATAATGTGCAAAAGCAGGTGCAACCACACCTCCGCCGGTTACTCCGCTATTCATAGGCCTATTGTCATCTCTACCTACCCATATCATTGTTTCGATTGTAGGTGAATATCCGCAAAACCAAGCATCAACATTGTTATTCGTCGTTCCTGTTTTACCTGCAAGCTCTATTCCGTCCACCAAAGCACCATGTCCAGTACCATATCTGACGACATCTTGCAAAATAGTTGTCATTAGATATGCTTGCTCCGGTCTTGTAAATTCCGCTATCTCTTCTGATTTCATCTCTAAAACCAAACTGCCGTCTTTTGCAATAATTTTACTTACCAAGCGAGGCTCTACTATTTTGCCATAATTGCCAAAAACTGAATAGATTTGTGCCATCTTTAAAGGGCTTACAGATAAATTGCCCAAGACGATCGACATATCTCTAGGCATATTTTGGATTTGCAATACTTCTAATTTATCAAAAATATTGGACATTCCCAAACTATCTGCCAAATTAACTGTGGCTAGATTTCTAGACTCAATCAATGCTTGTCTTAATGTCATATACCCCTTAAAGGTCCTATCGTAGTTTTTTGGAGACCAAGTTTTACGATTACCTCGATTATCTGTATATTCGAATATTTTTTCAATATCCTGCACGTATGTTGCCGGATTGTTGCCTGCATCAAGAGCTATTTGATAGACAAAAGGCTTGAATGATGAACCTGGCTGTCTAGTAGCCTGCGTAGCACGGTTAAATGCACTTTTCTTATAGTCAACTCCTCCAATCATGGCCAAAATATTTCCAGTGCTGCTTTCCATAGAAATAAGAGCAGCATTCAAAGAAGCACTAGGCGAGTGACGCATTGCATCTTTATATACCTTTTGTACTGCCTCTTGTGCTATTTCTTGCTGCTTGAGATCTATAGTGGTATAGATTGTATGTCCTCCTGTTCTAAGATCTTCAACTAACGGTTCATACTGCCTTATTACTTCATCTACAACATAAGGTGCTAAATTTTGTGTCAAACTAGATGAATAAACTTTTGGTCTTTCAGCAATAGCTTCATCATATTGAGCTTCATCTATCCAACCCAAAGTCTTCAAACGAAACAAAACAGTATCTGCACGATTTATTGCTCTTTCATAATATTTAACCGGATTTAATGTGCTAGGAGCATTCGGAAGTCCAACCAATATAGCACTCTCTTTAAGAGTCAACTCATTTAGATCTTTATGAAAAAATCCATTGGCAGCGGTTTTGACACCATAATACCCATTTCCAAAAAATATCTCATTTAGATAACGTTCAAGTATCTCTTCTTTTGTTAGTGACTTTTCTATCTTAAGAGCCAGTACTGCCTCTTTGATTTTACGTCCTAATGTTTTTTCATTTGTTAAATATGTATTTTTTATAAGCTGTTGAGTTAGCGTGCTACCGCCTTCTACAAAACTTCCGGCTTGTATATCTTTAAAAATAGCCCTCAAAATAGCCTCTGGACTAATACCTTGATGTTCAAAAAAGCCACTATCTTCAACGGCGACTAAAGAATATACAAGTTTTTGAGGCATCTCTTCATATTTTGCATAAAGACGATGTTTGTCTTTAAAAATATATGCAATTCGTTTTTCATTTTTATCAAGCACGACACTTGATACTTCAGGATTATAATCAATTAATTTATCGGCATCCAATGAAATTTGCGTATATGCATAAATCATCGCGGCGATAATACCTATGGTAATAATAATTATAAATTTAATAAATAATTTAAATATTTTAGACACGATTAAAAACTCCTCTAAGTGTTATATAATTGTAGCAGATTTTAAAAAAATTTGATAGAAACCGCTTTTAGCTTATCAAAAAACAAACGTAAATATTCTTGTGGAACGCCCAGCCTAGGGATAACACGCAGTATTGGTACTTTTACGGTGGGCTGCCTAATCGCACCCACAAAGAAACCTTCTTGCATCAAAGCTATTTGCATATCCAGTGCAATCTTATTGCTTTTTTGCTCAAGTGCTACAATAAGCGATTTTAGATCAAATCCCAAATACTCTTTGCATATTTGTTGCCTTTGGAGAATTTCGCTACTTAGTGCTTCAAAATTATCTTGAATATACTGCATATTGACAATTGCCAAAGCAGTATCAATCACAGACGGTGCCGTAGAATAGATGATTGGCTTTGCTCTATTTTCTAAAAATGAAATAATTGTTTTTGATGCCAATATATATGCTCCATAACTTCCGTAAGCCTTGCCTAGTGTTCCCATTTTGATATGATTTGTCTTTGGAGCAATGCCGTAATACTCAAAAATACCTAATAGTTTTTTGCCTATGACCCCACTGCTATGTGCCTCATCTATGATAAGCAACGCATCGTTTTCATCAGAGATGTCAAAAATTTCTCTCGCACACAATTCCCCGCTCATAGAATAAATACCTTCTATTGCAATGATAATTCGCTTGGCTTTTACTTCAGATATTTTGCAGCGTAAATCTTCGGGATCATTATGCTTAAACAGCGTTACTCTATCTTTGAGTAAGCCTATAGCCATCATACCGCTTGCATGATACTCTTCGTCTACAAATAGATGGTCTCCCTTGCGAACTAACGCTTCAAACAAAGATAAGTTTGCCAAGAAACCGCTACCGACCATTATACCAGCTTCAAAACCGTTAAGAGTTGCCATTTGCGACTCAAATATTTTATGTAAAGAATGATAGCCGCCGACTAACATGCTTGCTTTTGGAGCAAAAGTATCATATTTATTTAATAACTCTAAAGCTTTATTTAGCTGCTCTTTATTATTAGCCAATCCTAAATAATCATTACTAGCAAAATCTATTAAATTGTCATTATAAATCTTTCGTTCTCTAAAGCGGCCCGCTTTTTGAAGTGCGTCTAATTCTTTTTGATACATATCGATAGTTTATATTTTAAAATTTTATACTCCTCTAAGACTGACACCTAGCCATAGCGCCACTAGTCCAAGTATAATATTCAGCGGCAAAAAGAAGTTTGCCAAAGGCATCATGACTCTTTTTGCTCCTGGTAAATCAAAATTATTAAATGCTCTTTGAGCAACGTTTCTGCGCAAAAAGATCCAAGAAAAATTAAATGCCATAATAAGCCAAATGGTCTCTTTGGCATGAATCAAAGAAACCAACGAAGCGCCTTTTAGTGGGGCAGAGAGCATAATGCCGGTAATTATGCTTATAAAAACAAACGGCATGGCAAGAAACAGAAGTCTTTTTGTAACTGCAAGATTACGATTAATTCTCAACTCTTCATCTTCCCATGCAAGCTTAATAGGGTGGACAGCCACACGAATAGCGATCATACCTCCAACCCAAATAATGGCTGAGAGTACATGGAAGGTTAATAATAGATGCAATTGGCTCATTTATTGTCCTTAAAGCATTTTGGCTAAATAATCTCTAGAAGCTTTAAGTGCTTCAGGGATCTTGGAAGCGTCCTTGCCTCCGGCAGTAGCAAAATCATCTCTACCACCGCCTCCGCCGCCAAGTATTGGAGCAATTTCTTTGATCCACGCTCCTGCTTTGATTGCAGCGCCTTTAACACCGCAAGCTATCATTACCTTGTCATCTTTTGGTTGAATTAGCATAATAACTACCTTTTCATAGCGATTCTTAGCATCATCGATCATTGCTTTGATATCGCCGCCGCTCACTTCACAAACAATTGTTTGCACTCCATTTATCTCTAAAACCTCAAGTTCGTTTTTTTGGCTGCTCATTGCAGTTGAGAGTTCATTTTTTAACGTTTTGATTTGTTCTTTTAGCTTCAATACCCCAGCAAAGGCATCTTGATTTTTAACTTCGTTTCGTATCGTGTCAAGTTCATTGCGAATATTTTTTGTAAATTTCACAGCTTCTTTGCCGCAAATTGCTTCTATTCGTCTTACGCCGGCACTTACTCCGCTCTCTTTGGTGATTACAAAAAGACCTATCTTGGCACTGTTATCCACATGGACGCCGCCGCAAAGCTCAATAGATTCTCCGCCAAAATCAACAACCCTGACCTCATCTCCATATTTTTCACCAAATAGCGCCATAGCACCTTTGGCTTTTGCGCTTTGTATATCCATTGTTTCAGTACTGCCTGGTATCGCAAGATCTATTTTATCATTGACCCACGCTTCTACTTCATCGATTTCTTCTTGACTCATTGCCTTAGGGTGGGAGAAGTCAAATCTAAGCCGGTTGGCTTCCACAAGTGAACCTGCTTGTGATATATGAGTTCCCAAAATTTCACGCAATGCGGCATGCAGCAGATGTGTAGCTGAGTGATGCTTGGCTATTTGCATTCTGCTATCATCCACTTTGGCTTCAACAGTATCTCCTACAGATAAAGTGCCTTCCACTTGACTTAAATTCAAGTCCAAAAATTTCTTGGTATCAAGTACTTTAATAGCATCATTTAAAGTACCTTTATCTCCGCACTGTCCGCCAGACTCTGCATAAAATGGGGTATTGTCCAACATCACCCATCCATTAGAGTCTATTTTATCAACTAACTTAAAGTTCTCATCAAGCAAAGCCAATACTTTGCTATTATGCATAGTGCTTGTATAGCCTACAAAATTATTGACACCGAATTTCTCTTTGAGCTCTTTAAAATCACCGGTAGCTACAGCATCACCTGTGCCTTTCCATGAAGCTTTTGATTGCTCTCTTTGCGCTTTCATATGTTCTTCAAATGCATCATGATCTAAACTTTTTCCAAGTTCTCTTAGCATATCTTCTGTCAGATCGAGTGGAAAACCATAAGTATCATAAAGTTTAAATGCCACTTCACCGCTAAATACATCACCAGTATTTTCAAGCTCTTTATTAAATAGCGTAATACCTGCATCTATAGTATCAAAAAATCTCTCTTCTTCTAATTTCATAGCGCTTTTGATAGAATCAGATGCTGCTTGCAAGTAAGTGTAGTGCTCTCCCATGTTTGCAACTAGGCTATCAACAAGTTTATGCATAAACGGCTCTCTTAGACCAAGAAGATAACCATGGCGGATAGCACGACGCATAATACGTCTAAGCACATATCCTCTGCCCTCTTTGTCGAAATTTACCCCTTGGGCCAATAGAAATGAAACTGAGCGCAGATGGTCGGCAATTACTCTGAAACTTGCACTTTGTTTGTCATTATAATCATATTTTTTGCCTACTAATTTTTCAATAGCTTCGATATACGGCATAAACAGAGATGAGTGGTAATTATTTAAAACGCCTTCTTTGATAGCAACTACCCGCTCTAGCCCCATGCCTGTATCTATACTAGGTTTTGGAAGCGGATGTAGTGTGCCGCTCTCATCTCTTTCGTACTGCATAAATACAAGATTCCAGATCTCTAAAAACCTATCTCCTTCGCCACCCATTTTATCTTCCGGCGAATTAAAATGCTCTTCGCCCTGATCATAAAATATCTCACTGCATGGCCCGCAAGGTCCGGTATCTCCCATTTGCCAAAAGTTATCTTTATCGCCAAAACGCGCTATGCGGCTTGGATCTATATGCTTACTCCAAATCTCAAATGCTTCATCATCGCTATCATGCACCGTGACCCAGATCTTATCGATTGGTAGTGCCAAATAATTACTGCCGGTTATAAATTCCCATGCATAAGCTATAGCATCCTCTTTGAAGTAATCTCCAAAAGAGAAATTTCCCAACATTTCAAAAAAAGTGTGGTGCCTAGCTGTATAACCTACATTGTCAAGGTCATTATGTTTACCCCCGGCTCTGATACAAGTCTGAGAACTTGTTGCTCTAGGTGGATTTGGGATAGGAGCTTGCCCTGTAAATATATCTTTAAACTGCACCATACCTGCATTGGTAAAAAGCAATGTCGCATCATCTGGTACTAGAGGAGAACTAGCTACCAAAAGATGGCCTTTGCTTTGAAAATAATCTAAAAACGATTGTCGTATATCCATGGATTTAATCCCCATTATAAAATGGTGAATTTTATCCAAAATATGGTGAATTTAGCCTTGTGTAGCTATTTTTGTGAGCAAAGAGGCTATTTTTTGGCTTCCGTCCTTGTCAATGCTTTTAAGAAGTTTTCGGCTTTTTGTCCTGATATCACCCGAATTTAAAATAATATTCTTAACTTCATCTATATCAATATTCTTTTCTCTCATCACCCAAGCCAGGTTTTGTTCTACTAGAAATTGTGCATTATGATATTGATGATCTCCGGCCGCAAAAGGATATGGCACAAAAATAGTAGGCAGTCCATTAGCACTCAGCTCCCAAAGTGTAGAAGCGCCGCTTCTGGCAATTGCAAAATCAGCTGACGCCATTATATCAGGCATTTTCGTAGTAAATCCAAAAACTTCTGCTTTTATACCCAGCTTTTCATATTGCTCTACTACTGATTGAATATTTTTCTCACCTGCTTGGTGTATTATTTTTATATTTTGAGAATGAAGCCATGGAGCAAGCGTAATGGCTAATTCATTAATAGCCTTAGCCCCTTGCGAGCCGCCCAAAAAAATAATGCTTTTTATTTTATCCCTGACTCTTGCTTTGGAAAAAAACTCTTCTTTGATCGGATAACTCTTGATAGGGCTTTGAGTATCATATGAAGAGATAAAAGCTGTAGCATACTTGCTCAAACGACGATTCAATGATCCCATTACTGCATTTTGTTCATGAATAACAAGTGGTATTCTGGCCAATATAGCCGCTACGGAAGTAGGAGCAGCAGAAAATCCGCCGACGCAAAATACAACCTTCGCATTATGTTTTTTCAAAATCGAATATGCATCAACAGTAGCCTTAGCTAGCATCCACAAAGATTTAATCTTGCCTAAAATACCTTGATTTACTACACCTCTTGTAGATAAAAAATATGTTTGTTTAAATTGTTCGTCTCTTTCAAACCAAGATCTATCTTGACCTTGTGTAGAGCCTACGTATATCAATGATTTACTGACCAAACGTTCTTTAACGGCTTTAATGATGGCCAAATGACCACCCGTACCTCCACCTGTCATGATTATTGACATAAAAACTCCTCTTAATTTATATGTTCTGTTTTTAGATTATTTTTTTTTGAGACCATTAGTACCATTCCAATTGCCAAGGATAATGCCAAAATTTGAGATCCTCCATAACTTAAAAATGGAACCGCAATCCCCTTGATTGGGGTGATCCCGGCAATTCCAAAGCTATTGATTACAAAAGCAAAACCTATCAAAAGCGCTACACCTATTGTAAACAAAGAATAGACAGGATTATTTAATCGTGATGCTATTTTGAATAAACGGAAAATAATGATCAGTAATGTAAGCAAAACAAACATTAATCCAACAAATCCGAACTCTTCTGTTATTCCGGCTAAGACAAAATCCGTATGCACGTCACTCAAATACCCTAGCTTAAACTGTCCGTTTCCAAGGCCGGTACCGAATAATCCTCCGTGATTGATGGCATTGAGGGAATTGGAGATTTGATAAGACTCTTTTGCTATTGCGTCAACTCTCAAAGACTGCGTCCAATCAAAAGGTATAAGAGAAAGTATCGGATCTTGGACTCCCGCCCACCACTCAACAACTCTTTTGATACGGTGAGGTGCTATTTTGATCAATATAAGCAAGCCTACGATTCCTGTACTGACAAGGGAAAGAAAAAATTTAAAACTGCTTCCTGCAAAAAAGAACATGATCATAAGCGTTACAGCCAAAACCATAGTTTGCCCCAGATCTTTTTGCAAAACTGCAATAAGCAAAACCACGATCATAAAAACAAACAGATAAGGAAGATATGCATTGATCTCTTCAGTAAAACTCATATTTTTACGATGAAGCAATTTTCTAGAAAAGCTCCAAGCCAAAAAAAAGACGAATCCTACTTTAAAAAATTCTACCGGAGAGATCTTAAAGAATCCAAGGCTTATCCATCTCTTTGCCCCTCCGGTATCACTAGCTATGGCGGCAGGCAGAAACGGCATCGCTATCATCACCAAAAAAAACAAAAGAAAAACACTTAAGCCTATTTTATTAAACCATTTATCAGGATCAAGTTTACTTAAAAAAACCATCAAGACTATACCTGAAAACACAGATACAAATTGACGCATTAAAAATGCAAACTCATTTGAAGAGAAATATAATATCGTGTAAACTGAAAGCGAATAACTCATAATTAAAGATACCGTCATTAAAACAATTACACCAATAAAAAGAGGTTTATCAATCATATTTTATCTATACTCAATTAAATCTAAATTTTGCATATTTTATCCAAAATTTAGTGAAAACCTACTCTTAGATAGTTAATATCAAAGAGATATTTCAATAAAATAGTAAATTAACAATAGACAAAAAATTTAAAAAATAAATTTAGCAGACACAATTAACAATTATACTTGGAAAACAGATGCACAAAAATGATAAAAATTATTATGATTCTCAAAAGAGCAGAAAAATACTCTTTTTATTTTTCCTGTTTCTAATTGCTTTTGCTATATTTGCTTTTTCTATTTTGCGGACTATTTATTCTGATAGATATTTGCCGAGTCATACCGCTACCATTCATGACAGGTCGCTTCGAGGGTCTATTGTTTCGCAAGATGGATTTACTATAGCTCAAAGCCAAAAAAGTTATCAAGCCAGCATTAGAGCAGAGAGTATAAATCCACAAAACAAAGAGCTTTTTATTGCGCTTTTTAGCCTATATAGCGATATACCAAAAGAAAAGGTTAAGCAAAAATTTAAAGATAAATATGGATATGAAATCGAACAAGGCTATATCATACTTTCTAAAAATATGGACGCAAGACATGCCGCACAGCTCAAATCGTTTGCACACAAGCTAAGGAAATTAAATATTTTAAGGCCAACAAAAAAACCAAACGGTGTTGAAATAGTTTATGGTTTAGACATAATTGAAAATGGCGAGACAAGACTATTCCCGTTTGGAGACACCATCTCCCCTATTTTAGGGTATGCAGGAAAACATTTAGAAACAAATTACATACGGCCTGTTGGCAAACAAGGTTTAGAGCGAAGATATGAAAAATATATAGGTTATAAAAGCAATGGTTATATAGAAGGCAAACGCGATGTTGTCGGGGATGTTATACATAATCAGTACACCGATATCAAACCGTGTATAAATGGTCTTGATCTGCATCTAACAATTCCTATGAAATTACAAAGAAACATAGAATATATGCTTGACGATATGAAAAAGAAGACAAATTCTGAAGAGATTATAGCGACGGTAATGGATAGTAAAACCGGAAAGATCATAGTCATGGCCAGTTCAAACCGATTTGATCCAAATTCAATTCAAAAACACGATATACCTTCATTAAACCCAAAATTTAGCGAATACCTTTATGAACCGGGTTCCGTACTAAAACCTTTTACATTGGCTATAGCCCTTGATCACAAAAGAGTTACACCTCAAACAGTTTTTAATTTATTCGATGGAGAGCTTGACATTGGAGGAAGAAGAAAAATTACAGACGGGGAACACCGTTTTGCTGCTTTAAGTGCTAGTGATATTATAGTCCACTCATCAAATGTAGGTATCTCTCTTATATCTTGGCGTCTAAGCGGGGCTGAATTTAGAGATGGATTATTGAAGTTTGGACTCTCAAGGCCGTCTGGCATTGATCTATCCAGAGATCTAGCCGGCAGTATCAAGCCTGTTACGCTATTAAACCACAAACTGCATCGCGCTAATAGTTCGTATGGCTATGGTTTGATGGTTTCTTTTATGCAACTGCTTAAAGCATATGCTTCTTTTAACAATAATGGGATTATACCGACTCCGCACTTGATCGATCACTTTGAAGATGCAAAGAATAATAGATACAAATTGCCCTCAGTTGCTCACAAAACACAAGTGATTAGTGCTGCTACAGCGAATCAGATGAATCAAATTCTAATAGATACCGTAAGCAAAGGAACAGGAATTGCGGCTTCAACTCCAGGAATAACAGTAGGAGGCAAAACGGGTACTGCAAAAATGGTAACTGGAGGAAAATACGTTCACAACAAATATCAAACCAGTTTTTTTGGCTTTGCCAATGACGATAAAGGTCATAGATATACAATTGGCGTCTTAGTTATCAATCCAAATCGCCCTTGGCCATACTATTATGCATCTATGACATCCGTACCGGTGGCTAAAAAAATTATAGATATGCTAATAGTCCTTAAATATCTAGAGCCAAACCAGCAGCAAGTACAATTATTCAAACAAGCTCACCCTTCAATAATTGAGGAAAACATACCTCAATCTATAGTTGAAGAATCGTCGACAGTTAAAACACCTGCTACGCAAAATGTAGACGTTGTATATGAAGCGCCGGAACTTGAAGAAAATAATAGCTCTAACTGATCATTAAATCCATACATTATCGATCAATCTCGTTTTGCCCACCCAAGCTGCAACCAAGATAATGCTATTTTGGAGAATGATTTCATCCAATGGCTCAAAAGTCCTGCTTAAAATAGCAATATACTCTATTTTATCCACTGCGGATAAAATCTCACTCATAGCATCTGTTATCTTTTCTGCATTTTTTTCGCCGGAAATTACAAATTGTGTTGCTTTTTGCAGCGAACGGGACAAGCTAAGTGCTTTTTGTCTGTCGTCACTGCTCAAATATACATTTCGACTGCTAAGTGCCAATCCGTCATTGTCACGCACAATTTCGCATGGTATTATTTCGCATGGCATAAAATAATCTTTTACCATTTGCGTGATAAGTATTAATTGTTGAGCATCTTTTTTGCCAAAATATGCTTTTTGGGGATGGGTAAGATTAAGTAGTTTCATTACTATTTGAAGCATGCCGTCAAAATGCCCGGGTCTTTTTTCTCCTTCTAATATATACCCTCTTATTTGCGGAGCACCTAGCATTAATTCATCTTTGCTATACATCTGATCAGCTGTAGGCATAAACAAGATATCAACCCCGGCTAAACGGCAAATTTCACGATCTGCTTCTTCTTTTCTTGGATACTTGTCAAGATCTTCGCCTTCCAAAAACTGTGTAGGATTGACAAAAATCGAAACTATGACAAACTCATTTTCTTCTTTAGCCTTATTGATTAAAGATAAATGTCCTTTGTGCAAGGCTCCCATGGTAGGCACAAAGCCTACACTTCCATTGAGCTTTTTTCTTGCTTGCATAAATTCTGCTATTGTGTTAACAACAACCATGTCTAACCTCGGCTTGTAGTATATTTTGGTAAAATAATACCAAATTTTTATCAAGACTAGGAAAGATAACCTTATGGATGCATATGAATATAGTGAAATGCTCAAAACACTCTCTATCAAAATGGAAAATATTACACACATAGTAAAACCGAAAATATTACAAGATAGATTAAATGAAATAGAAACTATGCAGCAAGATGCTGATTTTTGGAATGACAGCGATAATGCAGCTAAAATAGCTCAGGAAAAAACTAGAACCGAGAGAATGCTCGAAAAATATAACAAAGCAAATAATGCATTAAAAGACGGTATAGAATATTTTGAACTTGCAAAAGCAGAAAAAGATGAAGATACACTAGAGATGCTATATGAAGATGCGACTGATCTTGAAAGTATAATACATGCGCTTGAAGTTGAAATGATGCTAAGCGGCAAACACGACAGTGCCAATGCTATAGTTACCATCCACCCTGGAGCCGGTGGAACAGAATCCCAAGATTGGGCTAGTATGTTATATCGTATGTATCTCAGATGGGCCGAACGCCATGACTTTAAAGTAGAAGAACTAGACTATCAAGCCGGGGATGAAGCTGGCATAAAAGATGCGACATTTATCATAAAAGGCGAAAATGCTTATGGATATCTAAAGGTAGAAAATGGGATTCACAGGCTGGTCCGCATAAGCCCATTTGACAGCAATGCCAAAAGACATACATCATTTACTTCCGTAATGGTATCTCCTGAAATAGAGGATGATATAGATATAGTTATAGAAGAAAAAGACCTTCGTATAGACACTTACCGTGCCAGTGGTGCCGGAGGACAACATGTCAACAAAACCGAATCTGCTATCAGGATCACTCATATTCCTACTAATATAGTAGTGCAATGCCAAAACGATAGAAGCCAGCATAAAAATAAAGCAAGTGCAATGAAAATGCTCAAATCTCGTCTTTATGAATATGAAATGGCAAAAAAACAGGCCGAACTTGACGGGGTAGAAAAAAGTGATATTGGCTGGGGACATCAGATAAGATCATATGTTCTAGCCCCATACCAACAAGTCAAAGACGCTAGGAGCAACCAAGCATTTTCAAATGTAGATGCTATTCTTGATGGTGATATTGATGCACTTGTCGAAGGGGTACTTATCGCTCAAGCGAAGTAATCTCTTTTATTGCCAAAGCCTAGAATTGCTTGCCGGTAGTCCTTTGACTTTTTTCATACAGATATTAATTTTAGATATTTTCGTGGTACGGCAATAAGCTTTGATTTTCCAATATGAATATCTTGTCGCACATTTTTGCTACATCATAATCATGAGTTACTATCACAAGTCCGGCGTTTTCTTTTTTTACATAATCTTTTAATACATTCATGACTAGATTTGCCGTCTCTTTATCTAAGTTGCCGGTTGGCTCATCTGCAAATATAATTTTCGGTTTTTTGCTAAGCACTCTAGCGATAGAAACCCGCTGCTGCTGACCGCCTGAGAGCTCAGATGTTTTTTGATTTATAAGTGATGCTATTTCTAGCTTTTCGAGCAAAGTCATATCTACAGTAGAATTTGAAAGTATAGTGGCAATTTCTATATTTTCAATCGCTTTCATTCCTTTGAAAAGATGATGAAATTGAAAAATCATTCCTAGTTCAAAACGACGCATTTGATCTATTTGAGATGGATTTAATTCATCTATTTTTTGATTCAATAGAGTCACTTCTCCTTTTTTGGGAGTAAGAAACGCTGAGAGTATATGAAGCAGTGTAGATTTTCCACTTCCACTTTTGCCTACAATGGCAACACTCTGAGATGAATTAAGTTCAAAATCAACCCCATTAAATAAAGGATAATCAAAAGAGTGGTAAAGATTTTTGGCTTTAATTAATTCCAATAGTGAAACCTTTTTTGCAGATTATAACATAGTAGTGATAAAATACAAAATAAAATAATAAAATATATCATTGTGCTATATGTTTAAGATATTTTTCTATATCATAAAAAATTATTAATTAAGAAGGTTGGATTTGTTTATAAAATATATAGGCTTAATTATTTTTACTATCTTTGTCGGCGTTGCATCTGCCTCTCCTATCACAACAACCTCGAAACATCCAAAAATATGTTTAGTTCTCTCGGGCGGAGGAGCTAGAGGTTTGGCACATTTAGGCGTATTGCGCGCTTTAGAAGAGCAGCATATCAAACCAGATTGCATAGTCGGAACAAGTGCCGGAGCACTAATTGGAGGATTATACGCTACAGGCATGCCCATAGATGAGATTGCAAAACGTATCGAAGATATGAATTTTAACAAAATACTTTATGACAAGCCAAACAGAAAAGAAAGATCCCAATACCAAAGAGACCTAGAGTACAATAGCAACAATATATTTAATATTAATCTTGCAAAAAACGGCACAGTTGAGCTGCCAGAATCTATCATAAGCAGCATGAGATTAGATGAATCTTTACGCATTTTGTTTGCCAAATATCCGCTTGACATCAACTTTGATCACCTACCAATTAAGTTTCGTGCCGTAGCAACAGATTTGGCTACAGGTAAAAAAGTAGTGTTATCAAAAGGCAAACTAGCAGAAGTCTCGCGTGCCAGCATGGCAATACCTGCTGTATTTTCTCCAGTAAGATTAGATGGCAAACTTTTATCTGACGGTATGCTTTCCAGCAATTTGCCAATAGAAGTTGCCAAAGAGATGAAGGCCGATTATATAATTGCCGTAAATGTAAGTACAGGCATTCTTACTGAAGAGAAGATCAAAAATATGGTTAATGTATCTGAGCAGATATTGAATCTTTTAGTACAAAAAAATGTTGATAGAAATCTCAAAGCAGTAAATAGACAAGATATCTATATTCTTGTAGATGCCAAAGATATAAAAAATCTAGAATTTGACAAAATCGATGAAACGATACAATACGGGTATGAAACGATCCAAAATAATCCAAAGTTAAAAAATAGAATATCCAATCTCTCTAGACTGACAAACCATAAAAATTTCCAATTATCAGAAAACAAAACATACATAGAGCACATGCCGATTATTAAAAATATTCGAATCAAAACAAATAATGATTTATATATCAATACACTAGCAAATACAATATCAACAAAAAAGGGTGATTTATTTTCAATAAATTCGATAAACAAAGATATCGCAAAAATTCTAGATACTAATAGAGTCAAATCCGTAACTTATGATGTAATTCAAGAAAATGACGGTTATGATCTTGTATACAATGTAGAATTTAAAAATCATTCAAACAACACATTTCATTTGGGGTTAGAGATAGCCAGCGATGCAATAATTAACAATAATATCACTTTTTACTTATCTCATGACAATCCATGGATAAACAAATGGGGAGGTGAATGGAGAAATTACATGATTTTGGGAAGTTCTTCTATTTTTATCTCTGAATTTAATCAACCCTTGCCAGGGATGCCAAACTGGTTTATTCGCCCTGAAATAGCTCTTGAATATGGAAAAAATTATGCTTACTTGGATGGAGAATCTAAGGTTGCGTCAGATTTTAAAGTAAACCGCCAATCAATTAAATTGGGTATAGGAAAAAACATAAGCAACATAGGAGAATGGAGTATAGGTGCGTCATTTAAAAGAAATGATTTGGATGGAAATTTGTTAAACCCTTCTTTGCCTATACCAGATGACACAAATAATCATTTTGCGTTAAATGCCGATATTATATTAGACCAAATAAACGATATCTATATACCTACAGATGGATATTTTTTACATTTATATACTAATGTATCACCATATAAACAAGATGGGGTACTAAATGCACAAGGAGGACTTTTAGGAATTTATGCTTCACAAATAGATGATCAATCACTTGAATTTCGCTTTGAAGCCTCTGGGCACCATACTAATGAATCTGTCTACTTGTCTCAATTTAAACTCGGGGGCTACCACCATCTATCAGGATATGAACACAATCAATTTATAGGCAATTATCTCCTTTTTGGCAGTGCTACATACAGATATATGACACCTTTTGAGCTTCTAGGAAAACCATTAATGCTGGGAGTCTCGGCAGAGGCCGGAGATGTGTGGGATCGCTTTAAAGATATCAAGTATGATAATATAAAATATGCAGGCAGTATTTTCGGTGCTATTCAAACCCCTATCGGCCCTGCACAATTAGGATTTGGCATCAACGAAGAAGGTGATGGTAATATTTATTTCTTTTTAGGAAAAACTTTTGACAAAAAACCGTAAATAGCGTCAATAGTTTTTGAATTGCTTGATTGCCTTTATGAGATTTGTTTTAATTTTGTCGTTGCGTACTTGATCAACCCACATATCAATAGTGTCAAAATTCCATTCATCCATTTTCATGCCTTTGTATTTAGTATGCCATTTTTGCAAACCTGATTTCTGATTTTTAGAAATTAATTGCAATATATTTAACATCTCATAATACATCATAGACTGTTTATCATTTTTGAAATATTTTAGAAATTTTAATTTCAACGTTTTGTCAAACTCTTTATTTTGTACAAGCTGCAGCTCAAAAATATTTATATAGTTAGCTGCTATATTAGGATTGATCGAGATTGATTTTTTATATAATTCTTCAGCTTTTACAAAATCTTGTTTAACTTTTTTGCCCTCATGATATGTTATGCCTATATAAGCACAAGATTCATACGCTCCGGCATTACATGCCTTTTGGTAATACATTAATGCTTTTGCAAGATCTCGATTTTCTTGCTGTTCATAGATTTCTCCCAGTGCCATGCATGCAAAAGTACTGTTTGTGCTGCATGCTTTTTCCAGATACATTACGGCTTTATTTTCATCTCTTTGTTTGAAGTCTTTGGTTATATACAACATAGCAAGAGCAGTGCATCCATTCGTATAGCCTTGAGCGCATGATCTATCTAGATAAAATATTCCTTGCTTTAAAGCTTGATCGTCGGATCGATTATTAATATACTCTCGTATATTTAATATACCTAGCTCATAACATGCTTCCATATTATTATATTCACATGCTTTTTCATATAAATGCATTGGTTTTTGATATACTTCATCGACTGCGGCGCCACTCCAATCACCCAAGATACTATGTGCGTTTAAAAAAACTATATTTAGTAAAAATAACAACACAATCTTGATATGATTCATGAATTGCTCTCTTGATTTATAAAATTTTATTGATTATAGCATATTTGACTATTTATTAAAAATGAGAAAAATAAAAAATTAGATTTATAGGGGAATATTTGTAGAGGCACAAATGCCTCTGTAGAATTATTTTCTTCTAAGCTCTTTGATACGAGCAGCTTTACCTTTAAGGTCACGAAGATAAAATAGTTTAGCTCTTCTAACGCGTCCTCTTCTAAGTACTTCAATTTTCTCAATACTATCAGAATATAGTGGGAAAATTCTCTCAACTCCAATACTGTTAGCACCCATTTTACGTACCATGAATGTTTTACCTGTACCTTCACCTCTGATAGCGATACAAAGACCTTCATAGTTTTGTACTCTCTCTTTGTTACCTTCAGTGATTCTTACAGCCACTTTAAGTGTGTCACCGGCTCTAAATTGCGGTATCTCTTTATTTTCGATTTGCGCTTGCTCAAATCTCTCAATGTATCTATTTCTCATTATGCGATGCCTTTTGTGCGACCTTTCTATATAAATCGGGTCTAAAATATTGTGTTTTATAGAGCGATAATGCCCTTTTTAAGGCTGTAATTTTACTATGATTACCCTTTAAATACTCTGAAATTATATATTTTTTTTCAAAAATATCCGGTTTAGTAAAAGCCGGTGCTTCAAGTAAATTTTCTTCGAAACTTTCGCCGCTCAATGACTCTTCATTTCCAAGCACACCGTCTAGATGTCTGCTTACTGCATCACATACGACCAGACTTGCCAACTCACCGCCTGTCAATACAAAATCACCTATTGAAAAAATTTCATCTACTTGTGACTCTATCACTCTTTCATCAATGCCTTCATACCTGCCGCTGACAAAAACCAAATGAGTTTTTTTAGCAAGTCTTATAGCATCATTCTGACAAAACTTTTTGGCTACAGGAGAAAGCAATACTACATGTGCGTCTTGGTCATTATTCCGAATAGAACTGATCGCATCTGCAAGAGGCTGGGGAGTCATTAGCATGCCTGCTCCTCCGCCTATCATGGGGGCATCGACTTTGCGGTGTTTGTCGTTAGTGAAATCCCTTGGATTTACAAAATCAATTTGTATAATATCCTGCTCTTTTGCTCGTCCCAATATAGATGAAGAAAAATATCCTTCTATTAATTCTGGAAAGAGTGTCACAAAAGAAAAACGCATCAGCTATTCTCTAAAATACTCTTAGCATCACAGACTTCAATCTCTTTTGTTTCTAAGTTGACATTTAATACATATCTTGGAATATATGGTATTAAGAAATTTTTAGGCATACCAATATTGATTAGTTCGCTCGCGGTATCTATCTGTAAAAAATCATTTACCGCTAATCTCTCAATATCTTTGACTACGCCTAAGAGTTCGCCGTTCTGTATTATTTTACATCCAATAATGTCAAACCAAAAATATTCACCATTTTTTAGACTGCATATTGCTTTTGTTTGTTCTTCGCTGGCATAAAGCTTGGCATTTGTAAGTTTTTTGGCACTTTCCATGCTCTCATATCCACGAAATCTTATAATGTCTCTATCTTTATTATATGATATTACTTCTAATTCGCCGCGATCACTTTCAAATTTTGATCCTGCTTTGAATTGTTCTGGAAAATCTGTATGAAGATGGAGTTTCAAATCACCCATCAGTCCCACTGTGCGACCGATTTGTGCTATAAAAAATTTAGACATTGACTGGCTCAGATGCCTGCACGCTTACACGATAATTTTTACCGCCCTTGGCCTTGCATCCGGAAATTACAGTTTTAATAGCATTGATCATCTTGCCGTCTTTGCCTATAACTTTACCAATATCTTGTGGGTGAACAAAAATTTGTATTTCATCACATTCTTGTGTGGAAGCAGTTAGCACCACCTGAACAGATTCAGGATGGGTTGCTAGAAGTTTAGTATAAGATTCTATAAAATCTTTAACCATTTGTTATTATTTTGCAGTCGTGATTTTTTTCACGGTTGGACTCATTTGAGCTCCAACGCTTATCCAGTAGTTAAGTCTCTCGGTATCAACAACCAAAGTCTTATCAGCTGATACAGGGTTGTAATGTCCTATAGACTCGATCCAACCGCCATCTCTTCTTTTTCTGCTATCTGTTACTACGATTCTGTAAAATGGTTTTTTCTTTCTGCCCATACGGGTCATTCTAATTACTGTCATGTTTTTCCTTCAAATTATATACTTTATTAAGTGCTGACAACTCTTTTGAAAATACAAAAGACTCATAAGCACTTTTTAGAGATGGAAATATACCATAAATTTTATAAAAAGTATATTAAAATCTCTATTTTTTATAGCTATCTTCTCATACCTGGGAAGCCACCGCCGCCTTGCATCTGTTTCATCATGTCTTGCATCTGTTTCATACCGCCCTTGCCAGAGAGTTGTTTTGCCATTTTAGCCGCACTAGCAAATTGTTTTAATACACGATTAACCTGCATTTGATCCAATCCTGCTCCCTGGGCAATTCTTCTTTTGCGGCTATTTGTCAATAAATCTGGGTCTTCTCTCTCTTTTTGAGTCATAGACGAGATCATTGCTTTTATAATCTTCATCTCGCTTGAATTATCCAGATCTACATTCTCTAATTGTTTTGCCATGGCACTCATACCGGGGATCATCCCCATGATAGATTTCATAGAGCCGAGTTTTTTTACAGATTCTACTTGTTCCAAAAAGTCGTTGAAATTAAACTTGCCTTTTTTGATTTTTTGTGAAAATTTCTTGGCTTGTTTTGGATCGATCGCAGCTGCTGTTTTTTCTGCAAGGGATTCAATATCCCCTGCTCCCATGAGTCGATTTACGATTCTATCCGGAATAAATTGTTCCAAATCCGGCATCTTTTCGCCGATACCGATAAATCTTAACGGCACGCCCACTTGCTCGGCAAGACCGAGAGCAACTCCGCCTTTACTGTCACCGTCAAATTTACTAAGCACTACTCCACTTATGCCTATTTTTTCTTTGAATGTAATCGCAGTCTTTATAGCATCTTGACCGGTCATTGCATCGGCTACATAAAATATCTCATCAGGATTAGCCACACGCTTGACTTCTGCGAGTTCATGCATGAGTTCTTCATCAATTGCAAGTCGTCCGGCTGTATCTATCAGCACTACATCATAAAGCTCTTTAGACGCAATATTGAGTGCTTCTTTGACAATATTTTGAGGAGTAGCTTTTTCGTCTGCTACCAAAGTAACATCTATTTGAGCAGCTATCTGTCTAAGCTGCTCGACAGCCGCAAGACGCTGCAAGTCTGCAGCTACTATCATAACTTTTTTCTTTTTTTGTTCTTTTAGAAAATAAGCTAGCTTTCCGGTTGTAGTAGTTTTACCAGAACCCTGCAAGCCGGTCATAAGCACAACTGTAGGCGGCTTAGAAGCAAACACAAAGCCTTGGTTACCAGGGGCTGTCAGGATAGCATTTAGCTCCCCACTCAAAGCTCTTAGGAAATTATCCTTGCCAATGCCAAGCTCTTTTGTCTTTGCCTCTACATTGGTAACAAGACCTTTGACTACCTTATGATGCACATCAGCTTTTAGAAGCGATTTTTTAAGCTCTTCAGTAGCTTTTTTTAGTGCTTTTTCATCATCATGAAAACGAATTTTGCTTATCGCATTTTTGAAACTATCGGTAAGAGTATCGAACATATATCATGCCTTAATTATCTATAAATATCTAAGCAATTGTATCTAAGAGGGGCTTAAATGTATAAATATCATGCTGAGTCAAAAAATATTACAAATTGTCATGATTTTTCATATGCTATATATAAACAGCTAAAATAAAAAATAAAACAAAAGGTATCACTATGAAACTTACAAATCAAGTCATCACAGATAAAATCTATATAATTCGTGGAATTCAAGTAATGATAGATACTGATCTTGCCACGCTTTATGTAGTAGAAACAAAGGTATTAAACCAAGCTGTAAAAAGAAACATAAATAGATTTCCATCTGATTTTATGTTTCAGCTATCTAGCACAGAAAAAGATGAACTGGTCACAAATTGTGACCACCTTAGTGCACTTAAATATTCCTCGACAAATCCCTATGCTTTCACAGAACAAGGCGTATCAATGTTAAGTGCGGTACTTAAAAGCCAAATTGCTATAGATATAAGCATCCAAATCATGAGAGCCTTTACAAAACTCAAAAATATACACATGCCATATATTGATATTATCAGAAGAGTTGAGGCTATAGAAACAGACAATAAGGAGACCAAAGAGCTGCTAAGCAAAGTCGTCAAGGCTATCGTGCAAATCCAAGAGTTGCAAAATGAAACGAACATAGAGACCAAAAAGATAGGATTTGCTAGAAATGATGAGTAGGTTTACTTTTATACCATACTATGAAATTTTAACTAGTATCATAATATGAAATGATTGGTCAATTTTTTCGTTTTTATGTTTTGCGTGAGAGTTTATATTTGTTTAGCATTCCCATGGAGAGACCGTGGGAACTAGTTAAAGAGTTTGATTTTGCTACCTAAAATTTTCAGGATACTATAGCTGCCAACACTGCAATCACCATAATTATAATGATAATCGGCCATCCCATCGGTAGAAGAAGCAAAATGACGAAAAGAGTGCCAAGTAGCCCTAATTTTGTCAATAACATTTTTAAAAATTCAAGCATCTTAATCCTTTCAATTTTCTTACACCAACAATAATGCTAACTCCTACTGCAAGCTTATTCCTTATTTTCTGTTCCATCTTTTTTATCTTCAAATTCATTTTTGCTTCCAATATATCCACACTTCTCACATACAATATCACCCGTAGAAGGTGTAAAATACTCCCCTTCTTCATTTTTTCTATATCAAGTTTTTCTCGATGACCCTTGCCACCACATTTTGGACATATATACATTTTTTCTCCTAATCTAATATCCATATCGTATTCCATTTAAATTATTATTCATTTGCTGTAATTGATAGTTTTGCTGTTGCATTTGATAGTTATAAGACCTTCTTTGCCTATCTGCAGCATCAGCTGCTATAGCTTGGCTCATTATTTGTAAGTCCGTTTGTTTAATCTGTAGAGCATATTGAGCATCTTTCTCATATCCTTCTCCGAAAGGTCTGTCTACAGTTAACACTAAACCACCTGGAAATTCTTCTATATGAGCAGAACCTAAGTTTTCACTATATCCGCTGACCCAATTTGCACTACATCTACTCATTATATCGCTCCAGCTTAATGAAAAATTTTTTGCTTGTTCTTCATTTTGATAGTAAGTTATTGGTGTAGTTCCGATTCTTTCACCTTGACAAACAATTTCAGCACCTATTGGATTAGAATTTAAAACTAGTTTATGTTGACTTGAACACCCACTCAAAACAAACATACCTAAAGCCATTAATCCAATTTGATAGATTTTCATAATTTTCCTATTATTTGTAATTTTATATCTAATTTATCCTATAGGATATAGATTTACTATTTTATTATCATTAAACTTTAAGATAAATGAATCCTATAGGATATAAGCTTTGAATGATAATTTATCTGATGTAGATGAGAGCGAAATAACCAACTTTTATAAGCATGTATCAGAAAATGTAAAAAAGGCAAGAATTTGTGCAAATTTATCTCAACTTGAATTGGCACTTAAGATAGGTATAAAATCTGTGGCATTTTACTCAAATTGTGAAAATCTAAGATACGGTAAACATTTTAACCTAGAACACATATATAAAATCTCAAAAGCATTAAATATAAAAATGTCAAAAATTATAGGAGATGAAAATATAGAATAATCAAGCTCTCAAGCAGAAAGCCTTTGAGCAAATTTAAAGATAGATTGTCTTATTTATACTTCTGTATATCTGCTGGCTCTGGAGCTTCAAGGTTGTAGCCAAGCAGGGCGATACGCTTAGCATGGAGTAGGATTCTCTTGGCTTTTGTCCTGCTTCCATAAAACTCATCTCCGACAACTGGATGATTGATGTGTGATAGGTGTACGCGTATCTGATGCGTTCGTCCTGTGCCGATCTGGATATCTATTTTACTCTTCTTGCCTTGGATCTCAAGAGGT
The DNA here is from genome assembly GCA_041654415.1 of Sulfurovaceae bacterium. Classification (GTDB taxonomy): domain Bacteria; phylum Campylobacterota; class Campylobacteria; order Campylobacterales; family Sulfurovaceae; genus BN30871. The sequence continues at coordinate 162,340 of JBAZDL010000001.1, forward strand.
TTTATTTTGGTACGAGCCGGTTTGCCTTTTTTTAGGTCTACTTTTGAAAAAGCTTTACCATTATGCTTATGTGTAGAGATCGGCATATCAATATCCGTCTCTTCATAAACTACACCCTCAACCCATGCCACATACTCTTTTTCCACTTGTCGCTGGCGAAATGCCTCAATAGCTTTGGCCGTCCACTCTTCGTTTTTGCCAAACAAAAGTATACCACTTGTCTCTCTATCCAAACGATGCAATAATGTAGCTCCAAATATATTATCTTGGACATCATAGCTATCCATAAACGCCGGTTTGTTTATAGCCAATATATTGTCATCTTCAAATATGACTTTGATATCTTCCAGCTTTTCTACACGAAATTTGGTATCGTCAGCTATCTCTGCTCTTGCAATTTTGACCTTTTGGTCGCCTACATAGACAAGGCCTTTGTCGATTAGTTCTTTTGCTTTTTTGTTTGATATTTCTTTTTGAAATGCCAATAGTTTATATGCTTTTTCAGTAGCCATTTTGTGCTATCCATTCTTTAAATTTTTCACTCAAAGGAAATATTATTACTTTGATTTTACTAGTATCACCGCTTTTTAGTATTATACTACTTTTTGGTACTTTAAATGTTTTTGCCAAGAACTTAAACAGCTCTTCATTGGCCGCACCTTCTACCGCCGGGGCTTTAATACGTATCTTGATAGCATCATCTCCATAAGGCTCACAAAACTCGCTTTTGCTGGCTTTTGGCTGAGCTTTTACCTTAAGAGCAACAAGCTTATCTTCAATTTTGTAAAACATCTTTTATCTGCTTCAAGATAGGTTTTATATTCGCTTTTGAAACCAAAGATGAATTTGGCAAAAGATTCGGATATGAAAGTGCCTCTTTTAACTCATTGTTTTGCACTATATTGATACCTTCAATGCCTGCAAAAATCTCTTTTTGATTAAAATAGTTTTTACCTGAAATTATTTTGCATCCAAATTGGGCAGCTTCAGCTGCATTGTGACCGCCTATTGGCTCAAACGCTCCGCCAAGAACCACAACATCACTGATGGCATATACATTCACAAGTCCGCCAAGAGTATCAAAAAGCACCAAATCGCTTTGGAAATCTGCTCTTTGACTCCAGCGATGATAACTCCAGCCTTGTATCTTTGCAAAAGATTCCATGAGGCGCTCTACTTTGTCAAATCTCTCCGGATGACGTGGTGCTACACACATCTTGGCTTCCGGTCTCTTTGATTTTAATGCCCTAAAAGCATCTAGTATTAAAGCTTCTTCTTTGTCATGAGTGCTTGCTGCGCACACAAGAATACCTTCTGGTTTTGGAAGTTGCTTAGTAGATTTTGTGATACTTGCAAATTTGATATTGCCCATCACCTCTACATTCTTTGCTCCCAAAGTAATCAATCTTTGTGCGTCTTCATTGGTTTGTGCATAGACAGCATCAATCTGCTTAAAAATACGTCTATACAACCACTTGTAGCGTAAATATTTAGAATATGATTTTTCACTCATTCTAGCATTTACTAGCAATGTCTTTGCACCTTTTTTGTGCGCAACGGCAAACAATAGATACCAAAGTTCTGCTTCCATAACTATAAGCATTTTTTGCGGCTTGATCCATCTCAACAATAAAGGCTCAAATGGCAAATATCTGCTTTGTTTGGTGTATTTGGAAATTTCGTCAAAACCGGTCTTGGTTGTAGCACTAAGACGTAATAGATCGGAAGGTATTTTCTTAATTAGCGGGGCTATACTCTTGGCTTCGCCAAAAGAGCATACATGCACCCAAATGCCATCCGGCAAAAAAGGTTTATTGTTTTTGAGCCAAAACCTTGCAGGCAATGACTCTTTGTGCTTAGATTTTAGTTTGGAAATGATCCATAAAAACGGCAGAGCCAAGACCCAAGCAAGAGCAACAACTGCTATATATAAAAAAAAGAAAAAACGATACAATTAATTCTCGTCTTTTTCTCTCTCAATATAGAGAATTCTGCCGCAATGTGGGCAAGTAGTGATCTCTTCAGATTTTATAACATCAGCATAAGATTTGTCACTGATCTTCATATAACATCCGTAACACGCTTGTTTTCTGACCGGTACAACTGCACTATTTCCAGCCCAAAGTCTGATTTTTTCATAAAATGATAAAATCTTTTGTTCTAATTGGCTAGCTATCTCTTCTCTTTGTTTAAACAGACTTGATTTACTATTTTCTATTACTTCTTTTTGTTCAATAGCTTCTTTGTTTGATTCAGCTAAAGATACTTTTAAAGATTCAAGTTCAGCGTTCAATTCTTCAAGACTAGCACTTTTTTTCTCATTCATTTTGCCGATTCTTTCTATCTCTTCATTGGCAAATGACATCTTTTCTTTGGCTATATCTTCTTCAAGGGAAAGTGCTTTCATCTCTTTTTCTGTTGAAACATCTTTTGCTTTTTTAGCATTAGCATTTAGCTGTTCGCTCAAAGTAGAGATTTGCTCTTCAAACATTTTTATTTTTTTATGATTATCTTCTATAGAAGCATTCATACTGTTTATCTCATCTTGAAGCAGGTCGAGCTTTTGTTGAGACTTGAGTAATTTTTTATCGATAGCTTCGATTTGAGGATTATAACCATCAATCTCTTTGTCGATTTTTGAGAGTTCTATGAGCTCTTGTAGGTTTCTGTTCACGCGTTGTCCTTCTTAATATATAAGCATAATTTGCAATGCCTGTGTGGTGATTTTCATTTTAGAAAAGAAAATGGATTTTTTGAATTTGAAATTATAGCTAAAATAGGTAAAACTTGCAAATGCTCTGCTAAAATATCAACAAAAAATCGTTCGCTCTCATAATGCCCGATATCGACCATCATAAGATTTTGACTAGCTGCTTTCATAGCATCATGATACTTAATATCACCGGTCAAAAAGCAATCAGCCTCAATGGTATCAATTAGTGATGCTCCAGAGCCTGTTGTCATGGCTATTGAGTATATTTCTTCTTTGGGGGCAACTACTTTTACTGTTTCGAGCTTAAATTTATTTTTTAAAAGTTCTATTAGCTCTTCTTTATTCCAAATACCACTTGTTTTGCAAATAAAATCACTTTCATTTTCCAGTTTGAATCCAAGCACTTTTTCAAACACATACCTATTTAGATGTGTTTTATCAAAATTTGTATGCATCGCAATAAGACTTATATCTTTTTTTATCATCAATTCTATCAAATTAGACGGATATTTCGAAAAATCAAGCGAAGTTAATCCGCCAAAGATCAAAGGATGATGTGTGATAACAAGACTATGCGGCTTTACATTTTGTAACATGAGACTATCTACATCTAATGCAATGTAAACTTGCTCTATTTCTCTATCCATGTTGCCTATATTTAGCCCGCTATTGTCCCATTTTTCTTGCAAAGCAAATGGACTAAGATCGTCAAGAAATGCGTAAATTTCTGAGATTTTCATATAGCTCCTTAAGCTTATCTAGCTTTTACTCTCTGGTTTCTCTCACTCTCTTGGGATTTATATAGTTCTGCGCACCCTTTAGATAGTTCGCGTATTTTAAGAATATAATTTTGTCTTTGAGCTTGAGATATTGCTTTTCTGGCATCTAGTACGTTAAATGCATGCGCTGCTCTCATACACTCATCATATGCTGGCAATGGAAGCCCCGCTTCCAAGCATACATTGCATTCACTGCTGGCATCTTCAAATCTTGCAAATAATTTATCTGCGTTCGCTACTTCAAAGTGATACTTACTAAACTCATATTCGCTCTCTTTGTGTACATCGGCGTAAGTTATCACCTCATCACCGTTGCGATTCCAAACTATATCAAATACACTCTCTACGCCTTGCAAATACATAGCAAGTCTCTCCGTACCATATGTGATTTCGACAGCAACAGGATCGCATGCAATACCTCCTACTTGCTGGAAATATGTAAATTGAGTTACTTCCATACCATCAAGCCACACTTCCCAGCCTAGACCCCATGCTCCAAGTGTTGGAGATTCCCAATTATCTTCTACAAAACGAATATCATGCTCTTTGAGATTTAGCCCCAAAAATTCCAAACTTTTTAGATAAAGCTCTTGAATGTTATCCGGGCTTGGTTTGATTAGCACTTGAAACTGATAGTAAGCCCCTAGACGATTTGGGTTCTCTCCATATCTGCCATCTGTTGGACGACGGCTTGGCGCCACGTAAGCTGTACTCCATGGAGTACTATCTAAACTTCTAAGCAATGTCGCCGGATGAAACGTACCTGCACCTGCTGGCATATCATATGGCTGGACTATCGTGCATCCCTCTTTTGCCCAAAATTCTTGAAGTTTTAAAAGTAATTCACTAAATGTTATGCTGTTTTTATTCATTTATTTCCCTAACGCATTTTCTATTTTTTTCTGGTCAAATCCACATATCCAGTATGTTCCGCCTATAAGAATAACAGGCACGCCACGGCATCCATGTTTTCTGCAATCTTCTGCAGCAAATTTGTCTTTGGTGACATCTATTGTTTTAAATCGTATACCTTTGCTTGTAAAATAACTCTTGGCTCTATTGCACCATACGCAAGTTGGCGAGGTGAATATGGTAACAGATTTGGCAGGCTTTTTTTTGGCTTCCATCTAGGCCTCTTAGAGGATGACTTCTATTTCACTAGAATCAAGTTCTACTTTTTTGGCTTTTGCTATACGGTCTTCTTGTAGTTTGACTTTTAGTTCATCGTCTTGGAGAGCCATAATTTGTATAGCCAAATAAGCTGCATTGGTAGCTCCTGCTTTACCTATCGCTACAGTGCCTACAGGCATACCGGCTGGCATCATTACTGTACTAAGCAAAGCATCTTCGCCTTTGAGCTCTCCGCTTGCCATAGGTACACCAAGAACAGGTTTTGTTGTGGTTGCGGCCAATGCTCCGGCTAGATGAGCAGCCATGCCTGCAGCTGCTATAAAAACTTGAGCACCTTTGGCTTCAGCAGATTTGACATAATCTTTGGTTCTTTCAGGGCTTCTATGTGCTGATGATACTATTAGCTCATACGGCACACCAAATTTCTCTAAAGTAGCGCCGCACTCTTGCATAACTTCATAATCACTCTTGCTTCCGATAATGATAGATACGAATTTCATATAATTTCCTTTGAAAAATCAATCTTTTTTGAAGGTGGAACTTCTGTTCTGTTTGCTCTAAAATGAGAAATAGATAAAACCAAAAGTCTCAGTTTATAAACTTGCAGTATTTTACCAAAACTATAGTTAATCTCCGCAACCACCGCTTTCACATAAACCTTTTTTGGCAAGTGCTTCGTCTATTCCGCGTCTTAATATTGCATATCGCGGCAATGTCACAGGCAAGAGTATATCTCTCTCATCACCGCTGTGAATACACTCAAACTCTCGTCCTTCGGTAGAGATGATCTTTTTGATAGTCAACCAATATTTGCCGTTTTCTTCCGCGATGGTACCGTATTCATTATCTATCGGCTCTAGGCTAGCTCCAACCGGAAGTATGATCTCTACTTTATCTCCGATGCAAGTTTTATCTTTGCATCTCCATGTCTTGCCGTCCCCGCTTACAAGTGCTGCTACTTGATGAGTACCGTATTGGATAGTAAAATCATGCGATTGAGTATCATGTTTCTCAAAAGGACGGCTTATGAGATAAGCATCAGTAAAACCTCTATTTTGAGTAGTATTAAGCTCCTGCTGATAAATATCAGCATCAAATTTGCCGGCATAATAATCATCTATTGCTTGTCTATAAGCTTTTGTAACGATACCTGCATAATAAGGTGATTTTGTACGACCCTCGATTTTGAGGCTATCTATGACACCGGAACTTATAAGCTCATCTACATGAGAAGCCATATTCATATCTTTGGCATTCATGATATAAGTACCAACGCCCTCTTCCTCATCTAGCCTAAAAGTGGTATTGGTCTCAGGATTGTGTGCATAAACTTCATATGGAAATCTGCAATCGTTTGCACAACTCCCACGATTTGGCACTCTTCCCATCTGGAGAGCTGATATTAGACATCTGCCGCTATAGGCAAAACACATAGAACCGTGTACGAAAACTTCTATTTCGAGTTCGGGAATAGCTCTTTTGATAGCTTCGCAATCTTTTAGGCTTATTTCCCTTGCAGCGATTATCCTCTTGACACCCATGTCATAGTAAACTTGTGCATCAAGAGCATTCATGACATTTGCTTGAGTTGAGAGATGGATAGGGATATTTGGAGCAATTTGATGTGCCATCTTTACTATCCCCGGGCTTGCTACTATGAGAGCATCAGGGCTAAGCTCACTCATTTGAGCTATATGTTTTTCATATAATTTGATCTGCGAGTTAAATGGAAAACTGTTGATAGTTACATATACTTTTTTACCCAAGGAATGCGCATAGTCTATGCCTGTTTTAAAAGAATCCATATCAAACTCTTTGCCAGAGCGAATACGAAGTGAAAAGCTGCTCACTCCGCCGTATACCGCGTCTGCTCCATACCCTAGTGCAATTTGCAGTTTTTCTAGATTTCCTGCAGGTGATAATAGTTCGATCTTTTGTTGCATTATATTTTACTTTGTATTTTTGGGGTATTTTAGCATATATTTGATAGTTTTCAACAAACCATACCAAAGCATCTCTATGAACATTTAAAAAATATTATGATAAAAATTGTGCAATTGTGAGTAGTTTAATTTTATCAGGCACGAAATCATAATTAATGATCCGTGCCTTTGATTTTTTGTTTTTAAAATATAGCAGGCGGAAGATACTCTGTCTTTGCCCCATTGTTTATAAAATCAGCTATTAATGCTGCCGAACCGTTAGTGGCACCATCCTCCCAAGTAAAAGTCGTTATGCCATTCTCAAGAGAATCTATTTTAATTAAATTGCCATTTGAATCGTATTGGAATCCTACAATGTCATCAAAGCTGTGCGTGCTGGATATAAGGCCTAGGGCATCGTATGTATTAATTATCATATCATCATTATGATCAATTGTTGAATCCATATATATTTCAGTCGGCTTTCCATCAGAATTGAATTTATACGTGTAATTTATAACCTCATCATAAATATCATCAGAAGCATCTATAGTTTCTTTCATTAAATAGCCATCCTTAAATTCCGACGTCTCAATACAACATGAATTTGTTTCGGTATATTTAATCATGTTACCGTCAGTATCATACTCTATAGTGATAGTCTCATCTATTATGCCGTCAGTCTCATAATCTTTTTCTATTTTGATTGCGTGATGGTTGCTGTCCCTAGTGTAAGTATCGGTATCTATTGTTCCATCGCTTTCTGTTCTTATGATTTGCGAGACATATCCGTATTCATCGTTTATAAAATCAGAGGAATTGCTTTTGTCACTATTAGATGTATTTGTATAAACCACTGCATCAAGATATCCATTGGCATCATATGTCCAAACAGACGTACCGTCCCAATAGCCGCTATCACCGTCATCTTCGGTCGCACTTGCCAATCTTTTTTCGCTAGGTGTTGTAATCGAAGAATTATTTAAAGTTGAAGAATCAGTTTCTTCCGAAGTACCAGCTTGCGCAGATGAGGAACTGCTGCTTCCGCCGCCACCTGCAGCAGCTGCCGCTATACCGATTATACCGAGACCACCTAGTGCCCATAATGTCGATGAACTGCTAAGTCCTGATGATACAGTTTCATTTGATGGTGCCGATAGTGTGGCATCAGTACTGTTTGATGCGCCTGCAGATGCATCTGCATAATGCGGCAAAGAGCTTGTATCTACTGCAATTTCTTCATTATTTGCCTGTTCTACCGCGTCACCTACCTGCTCTTGAAGCGCCAACTCTTCAATCTCTTTTTTGGTAAGTTTCTTTTTTGAAGTTTTAACCTTTTTTTTGACTTTTGACATCCGTTTATTCCTTTTGTAAAATAATTATAGCAATCCCAATAAACTAACTCAACTTTAGATATCCCATTATGACAGTCGCGGCAAAGCTTCATAAATGCCATCATGGTTTAAAAATATAAAAATTTCATTAGCTAAGTAATTAAGATAAAATATTATTTAACTTTTGTTAAAATTAAGTTAAAAATAATATATTTTTATATTAAAAATATTCATAAATAATTATCAATAAAGAAGATTTATCAATAATTACTCAAGAACAATAATTTCTTGACTTCACAATTCTTTTGAAGTATAATGAAATAAATAGACAAAGGCATACAATGCGAATAGATTTGCACAATCACACAATCAGATGTAACCATGCAGAAGGCAGTGTTGATGAGTATATACAAAAAGCCATCGAATTGGGTATAGATATTTACGGCTTTAGCGAACATGCTCCTATGGAATTTGACAAGGATTACCGTTTGCGCTTTGACGAAATGAAATTATATGAAAAAGATGTTTTGGATGCACGCGAAAAATACAAGAATGAAATAGAGATCTTACTAGGTTATGAGATTGATTTTTTGCCAAAATATATGGATGAGAGAGTTTTGAAAGCCAAAGTAGATTATCTCATAGGTTCTGTGCATTTTATAAATGAGTGGGGTTTTGATAATCCAGAATTCATAGGAGGCTATGAAGGCAGGGATATAAATGAGATTTGGCAAAGTTACTTCGATGCTGTAGAATCCATGGCAAAAAGCGGACTATTTGATATAGCTGGACACCTTGATCTTCTTAAAGTATTTAAATTTCTGCCTACCAAAGATGTGAGATTACTAGCAAAAAATGCACTCAAAGCTATCAAAAAAGCAGATATGACAATAGAGATAAACACAGCAGGACTTCGCAAACCTATTGAAGAGATTTATCCATCAGTGCCTCTTATAGAAGAAATGTATGAACTGGATATTCCCATTACATTCGGTTCTGATGCACATAAAATAGAGCACATAGGGCATGGATATGATGAAGCCATGACGCTTGCTAAAGAGATAGGTTACTCAAAAATCATGACATTTAAAAATAGAGATAAGCAATTGCTTAATTTTTAGGCAATCAACCAAGTCATATTATGTAAAGTTAGCGGTATAATATAGTATTAAAAAATTACCAAGGAGTAGATATGGGGAAGTTTGTAAAAAACATAGACGAATTTTTTGAATTTTGTAGAGAAAACGAGGTTCAGTTTGTAGACTTTCGTTTTACGGATTTAAAAGGTATGTGGCATCATGTTAGCTATCGCATGAGTGCTGTTAGCGAGGATATGTTGGCTAACGGTCTTCCTTTTGACGGCTCTTCTATAGAAGCATGGCAACCAATTAACAAATCAGATATGGTACTAAAACCTGATGTTCCAACTGCATTTTTAGATCCATTCACAGCTGATAGCACTATCATTGTTATCTGTGATGTATACGATATTTATAAAAACGGCCTTTATGAAAAATGTCCAAGAAGCATTGCCAAAAAAGCATTGCAACACCTGGAAAGTGCCGGCATAGGTGACGTGGCATATTTCGGACCTGAAAATGAATTTTTCATATTTGAAGATGTCAAAATCAAATTAGCTGCCAATGAATCATCTTATAGACTTGATACTGTAGATGGTGAATGGAACGATGATAGAGATATGGAATTTGGCAACATGGGCCACCGTGCTAGAACCAAAGGCGGATACTTCCCTGTCATGCCGATAGATTCTGGTGTTGACTTGAGAGCTGAAATGATGCAAGTTCTTGAAGATGTAGGGCTAGAAGTTATACTTGGTCACCACGAGGTTGCGCAAGGTCAACATGAAATAGGTGTCAAATACGGTACACTTGTTGAAGCAGCTGATAACGTTCAAAAACTCAAATATGTTATCAAAATGGTAGCTCACCTCAATGGTAAAAGTGCTACATTTATGCCAAAACCTCTTTATGGTGATAATGGTAACGGTATGCACGTACACCAATCTATTTGGAAGAATGGCGAAAACCTTTTTTATAAACAAGGCGAATATGGCAACCTAAGCGAAATGGCACTACATTATCTTGGCGGTATCTTTAAACATGCTCACGCGGTAGCAGCATTCACAAACCCAAGTACCAACTCTTATAAAAGATTGATACCAGGATTTGAAGCCCCAAGCATCCTTACTTACTCTAGCCAAAACAGATCAGCATCGTGCCGTATCCCATACGGTGCAGGCGCTGCTGCAACTAGAATCGAGACGAGATTCCCTGATTCTACATCTTGTCCATACCTTTGTTTTGCAGTACTTATGCTTGCCGGCCTTGATGGAATCAAAAATAAATATGTTCCTGTTGGTCCAATGGATGAAGATCTATTTGAACTTAGCCTTGATGAGATCAGAGAAAAACACATTCCTCAAATGCCACACACTCTCAGAGAAGCTATAGAAGGACTAATCGCCGATCACGAATTCTTGGCTCCTATAATGACAAAAGAGTTCATAGATACATATCAACATTATCAATTTGAAAGACAAATATGGCCTGATGAAGCCAGACCAACTCCATTTGAGATCAGATCTACTTATTCTTGCTAAATTTCTTGCACCATTTTCTAGTGGTGCAAACTAATAAATAAACAATAAATTTTTCAGTATTTTTTACGTTATAATAGTTTATAAATAAATTTTATGGAGTAAAGTCATGAAAGAAGTTATTGCGATTTACAAAAGACATAAAAACACTGTAGATGAGTTTATCATAGCACTTATCAAAAATTTACCTCAAGACTACATTCAAAATGCCGATAAAATTCTAAAAGAAAATAAAATGATCCAATTATTATATGCTGTAGATAATAATTACATTCAAATTTCTCCAACTATTTGCAAAAAAAGACAAGAATTAGAAAGTAGAGGCAGCCAAAAAAGCCATTATTTTTCTAAGGTTACTGTAGACGAAATGGGATTTTATATCTCAAACCCATATATTCATCATCGTACGGGCAGAGCAAGCCTCTCTGCGGTACATAAGATTGGAGAGATATATTATGTTTTTGACATAAATATGATAGATCTTTTAGAAGAATTGAAACTCATTGAATATAATGATATATATGACAAGATCAAACGAAGTGTCTATTTTTTGGGTGCATTCTTTCTTGCTGTTGTTGCAATAGCTCTAATTTTATTTGGAGGATATGAATTTGGAATAATACTTTTTGCAGAAGGTGAAATAGATTTACTGCACAATATTTTTCAATCCATTATAGCTATAACGCTTGGTATTGCAATTTATGATCTTTCAAGTCAAATATTTGAGCATGAAGTATTGTTTCGCGCATTTCATCATGAAGAAGATAGACAATATAAAATTTTGGGTAGATTTTTAGTTTCAATAATTATAGCCCTATCAATAGAAACATTAATGGTAGTTTTTAAAATTGCTATAGGTGATCAAAGTCAGATGCTATCTGCTTTTTGGCTGCTATTAGGCACTACGCTAATGTTTATAGGTCTTGCCTATTTTTATAAAACTATTAAAGAGAGTGAGCAAAAAGAAGAGTAGTATAAATTATTACTTCTCAAAGATGACAAGACGGTTAATATCTATCTACGATCGTGATAAATCCGTCTTTGTCCATATATCCCATGTTTCCTGTTTTATAATATCTGATACCATCAAGCTCCACAATTACCTCATTGGTTTTGTTTGGATTATCTAGATAACCTTTCATGACTTGTGCTCCGCCGACCAAGATCATGCCTTTGGTTTCTGCTTCGGCTGTTTTGTTTGTGGTCAGATCAACTATCTTAATCATAGTGCCAGGTATTGCTTGGCCGACACTTCCATCTTTATTTCCTATTACAATTTTCATCGAATCTAAATCTAATGCATCGGGCATATTAACGGCAATTACCGGCGATGTTTCGGTAGCCCCATATCCATCATAAATATCAAGTCCAAACTTATCTTTAAAATCCCTTCTGGTTTCATAGTCAAGCTTTTGAGCTCCGGTAGCAGCTATGCGAATATTTTTAAACATTAATGGATGCAATTTTTTATTTTCTATATATAATTTAAAAGATTGCGATGTACCAAACATAATAGTAGCTTCATATCTTGCAGCCAAAGCTCCAAACGCAGTACAATCAGACGGATCTGATATACTTATCATACCTATTCCCTCACACAATGGCAAGAGTGTCATAACACTCAAGCCAAACGAGTGGAACATAGGCAATGAACTAAGCATAATATCATTTTCTTCAAATTGTAAAAGAGCTGCTACTTGTTTTATGTTGGTTATTAGATTTTTATGAGTCAGTTCTACCCCTAGTGGCATCTCTTCGCCTTTTTTAACAAATAGGATAACTGCAGTATCTTCCATTGAAACAGGCAAAAAATAACGCCATTTTAACCACATTTTCGGCATGATAAATGCTTCGAAAGAGGTACATATTTTCTCTTTTTTACTAATTGTTTTGCTCATATCTTCGATGTCTATCATGCGTTCACCAAAAATATGGTCAAGATTGAACCCTTCAGAGCTTAGTTTATGCATAAACTTTTTCGATGTTATAATTTTCTCCATCCCTGCTTGGGAAATAACATTGCTTAAAGCAACCTCACTCAATGTGTAATTGATATTTACGGGACGTTTCCCAATCATTAATAATGCCATATTAACAATAGCCCCCATTGATGATGAAGATAGCAAAACTCCCACATTTTCTCCATCAAGAAGTTTTAATCTCTTGGCAAATAAAAATACTTTTCTCATTATTTTTAGATTATTAAAATCATTTCCAAAAGTATCAACAATGGATCTTTGAAAAGGTCTAGCTTTTGCCCATCTAAGCCATGAATGAGTTATCGGCGTAAGCTCGTTTATGGAAGCTTCCCATGCATCACGAGAAAGTTCTATTACGTGTTGCTTGACTTCATGTGCTTGAGTATTAGAAGGAAGTTGTGGGCCAAATACCACTCTTACATCTCTCTTGTCGCCTTTACGGATCATTGATTTGAAAAATCGATTTGCTTTTGAAAATCTAGACCCCCATAATCCATAAAGATAAAATGGCACTATGGGATGATTGGTGCCCGCAACACTCTTTTCAAACCCTTTTTTAAATTCATTCATCTGACCATTGAAACTGATACGTCCTTCCGGAAAAAGCGCTACAACTTCACCATTGTCAAGTCTTTTTCTAATGGTATCCAACGCCCTTTTACTTCCAATGTTAGCAATCGGAATGACATCAAAAAAATCCAAAATCCGTCTAATATACCACTTTTCATAAAAATGTTTGTGCATAACAAATTTTATGGCTCTTGGGGTTGAGACTTGGAGTAGCAGCCAATCTATCCAGCTAATATGATTTCCCAGCAAAAGTACTCCGCCTTGAGAAGGTATATTTTCCAATCCATGTATATTTAATCTATATCTCATTTTTAGTATCGGCATCAATAAAACTCTTACAAAAAGATGCGGTATTTTAGCGACAAGATAAAATGTGCCTAACAGTGCAATAAAAGCGGCTGTTAAAAATAATGTATGGCTGCTAAATCCGATCGAAACTAAGACAATCGATAATATCAAAAAACTCAACATAAAAATATTTTGTATAAAATTATTGCCTGCTAATATCACGCCGATATCTTTATTTGGTGCCAAGAATTGCATTAATGAATTCAGAGGTACTATAAATAATCCTCCAAAAAAACCAAAAATAAAACTGGCTAACATCATAGCTGCTACGGTATGCGACCATGCAAACATAAGCAAAGCTGCAAACATACCCAAAGCACCCAATGGAACCAAGCCCAGCTCTATATGAAGCTTGGAATTTTTACCGGCAATAATCGAACCGACAACTATTCCAATAGCACTTAGAGCCAAGATGGCTTGGATCATCACGGCATTATCATCACCTAAAACCTCTTTATAATGAGCCGGGAAAGCAGCAATTATCAATTGTCCTATAGCCCAGAATACACTAAGTCCTATCATGCTGAGCAATATTTGTTTATCGATCAAAATAGTTTTCATATTTGTTTTAAAATAATTAAAACGAACATATTTTAAAAAATCAAAGTGTTTTTCTCTGTTTTCAATCTTCATCAATGGCAATTTAAACGATAAATACCATTCTATAGTACTTAAGATAACCAGAAGCCAACCAATTGGCATCATGGTTTTTAGTATATTATTCGGCATGACTTCACCGCCGATATAAAGCATTTCAAAAATCACAGAAAAGACAATGGCACTGAGTAAAATAGCTGCTATGCTAATTGCCTGAACTATACCATTAGCCTCGGCTAGATGTTCATTTCCGACAAGTTCTTTGATCATCCCATATTTAGCCGGTGAATAAATAGCACTTTGTGCTGCTAGTAAAAATGTCAAACCAAATGCCATATAAAATTGCCCGAAATAATAGCTAACAACAATAAATAAACTAACAATAATAGCCGTAAGGGCACCATATCGTATTACTTTGGTTTTTGAAAATCTATCACTAATATAACCAGACGGCGAAAAAAGAAAAATAAAAGGGAGTAAGATCATGGCATTTATCAGTGCACTCAAAATTATAAGCGTAGAGCCATCAAAACTTTTAAGCAGGGTATTTTGAATAGTGATTTTATGGGCTATATCTACAGTGGCATTGATAAATACTATGATTATAAAAGGAATAAAGCCAGCTATTTTTATAAGGGAGGTCATCTATATTCCTTAAAGTGGCAAAAAATAATTAGAGGCAATTCTTTGCAGATAAAATATCTGCAAAGAATAAAAAATTATGCCATTTGTTTGGCAACTTCAGCAGCAAAATCTTCTTCCACTACTTCGATACCTTCTCCGACTTCAAGTCTGATAAATGTATCAATAAATGCTGTACCGCCGGCTGCAGCAGCTTTATTTTCTATATACTGAGCTACAGTTATGCTGTCATCCATTACAAATTTTTGATCCAATAAGCATTGCTCTTGGTCTAAAGTTGTATTGTCAGAGATAAATCTAGCAAGTTGACCTGGGACTATTTTGTCCCAAATTTGCTCCGGTTTACCTTCAGCTTTAAGTTTCTCTTTAATATCAGCTTCAGCCCCAGCCAATACTTCAGGAGTAAGTTGAGCCATAGAGATATATTTAGGGATATTCAAAAGTGGTTTACCAAGTCTTGAACGCTCTTCATTCTCTTTTTCAATTTTAATGATTCTTCCTGCAGTCTCATCTGCTACATAAGCAGCATCAAAATCTTTATAGCTAAGAGTTGTAGGTCTCATTGCTGCAGCATGCATTGCTACGTCTTTTAGTACGCTTGTCATAGCCTCAGCAGTTGCTGCGCTATCACATTTAGCAGAGATAATAACTCCTACTTGTCCATTTGCATGAATATAGCCATTCACTGCAGTAAGCTCATCTCCGTCTATCATGCCGGCACGACGAACTACAAGGTTTTCACCAATTGTAGCAATTTGAAGTGAAAGATATTCACTAAACGGCATGCTATTGATTGTAGAAGCATTGATAGCTTCTGCATCAGCCAAATTATTTTCAAATGCGTGAGCGACTACTTCGCTTACGGTATTTTTGAATTTCTCGTTTTGAGCAACGAAGTCAGTTTGAGAGTTTACCTCTACGATAACTGCTTTTTTGCCTTCAACTTTCATGCTCACCAAGCCTTCAGCGGCTACTTTGCTAGCTTTTTTAGCAGCAGCTCCCAAACCTTGGTCTCTTAGCCATTCGATAGCTTTGTCCATATCTCCATCGGCTTCGCTCAAAGCCTTTTTGCAGTCCATCATACCTGCATTGGTCATTTCTCTTAGTTTTTTGATATCACTTGGTCCAAAACTTGCCATAAATTACGCCTCCTCTGCAACTTCTTCTGCAACTTCCTGCGCAGATTCTTCGATAAGCTCAGCTATCTCTTCAGTGCTAGCAGCAGCATTTTCAGCTACTTCGCCTTTATTTTCAGCAAAAATCGCTTTACCTTCATTGATAGCTTCTGCCATTTCTTTACAGAAAAGTTCGATTGAACGTATAGCGTCATCATTTCCTGGAATTGGATAATCGATCAAATCAGGATCACAGTTTGTATCAAGCGGAGCTATAACTTTCATACCAAGTCTTCTAGCTTCCAAAACAGCAATATGTTCTTTAACTGCATCGACTACAAACATCATGTCAGGCAGTTTTTGCATGTTTCTAAAACCTGCAAGATAATTATTTAGTTTCTCTTTTTTACGAGTCAACATCAAAGCTTCTTTTTTGGTCAAAAGATTGATCTGACCGTTTTCTTCCATTTGCTCGATAATTTCAAGTTTACGAATAGATTTTTTGATCGTAGGATAGTTTGTAAGCATACCGCCAAGCCATCTGTTTGAAACATAAGGCATACCGCAAGATTTTGCGGCTTCTTCTACTGCTACTCTAGCTTGTTTTTTTGTACCGACAAAAAGTACTGTTTTGCCCTCAGCGGCTGCGTCTCTTACAATATTGTAAGTATATTTGAAATAACGCAAAGTCTTTTGCAAATCAATGATATATATATTTTTTCTCTCGCCGTAGATGAATTTTTTCATCTTTGGATTCCATCTTCTTGTTTGATGCCCGAAGTGCACACCACACTCTAGCAAATCTTTCATTGTTACCATTTTTTCTCCTTGGTATTGTTAATTTTTTTGCGTTTTCACGCCTATCTGGTTTGTTCCTCTGTAGTCCTTAACACAACAATTTGTGCAACCATGCAAGGAATAACTACATGTGAGGTGTCATTTCCATATGAAAATGAGACAATATTATACCCAACGAATCTTAAAAAAAATCAGATATTCTTTTCAATAAAATACAAAAAACAAGATATGATTATAAAAACGAAGTTGCTTCTTGCAAGCTCTCAAAATAAACCATCTTCTCTTTTTTGAAAAATATTTTGGCATCATTTAGACTTTCTCCGCCAAGCATTATTGGAATAATAAGCTTTGTTTGTGATGCTTTATGTAGTACTTTTGCTATAGCGAGCGCATCTGTCATAAATTGCGGGGTTACTATTACAAATACCAAATCTGCTTCAAACTCTTTTATAATTTCTAATGTGTCTTCAAATCTATCGCTCCTTGCATCTCCTATGATGTCTATCGGATTATTTTTTGACCAATTGTTTGGCAAAACCTCATCAAGACGTTTGATATTTTCTTCATTTAAATCATAAAGACTTTGCTTTCTTGCAATAATATAATCGGTCAAAATAGTAGCAGGACCTCCTGCGTTTGTTACGATCAAAATATTTTTTGAGCGTTTTTGAGGTGCTAAGATCAATGCTTCTATGTTGTCTACTATATTTACGCCTACACTTTCTAACAATCCTTTAAATATCGCATAATTTCCGCTCAAATTGCCTGTATGCGAAAAAGCTGCTCTTTTAGCAAGCTCGCTTTTGCCTGTTTTGTATACATAAATAGGCTTTTTTGAATTTCTGATGCTTTCCAAAAAAGCTTTGCCGTCTTGGATACCCTCTGCATAGATCGAGATATATTTGCAAGAAGACTCATTTTGCAGTGCATCAATAGTTTGTGCGAAATTCAAATCAATCATATTTCCAAAAGAAACAATATGAGAAAACCCTATATTAAAATCGTAAGCTTTATCCATCAATGCGCTCAAAACCGCACCGCTTTGAGCCAAAAGTGCAATATCTCCTGAGATGACGTTTTTCGTAGCAAATGTGGTATTTAGGTTTTTTGTACTTTCATAATACCCTAAGCAGTTGGGGCCAATGATATTGATATTGTGAAGCTTTGCTAAATCTTTTATTTTTTGTTCAGCGATAAAATTGCCTACCTCTTTAAATCCGGCACTTATAATAACAATATTTTTAATATTTTTTTCAATAAGTTTTTGGATCTCGTCAAATACTGCTATAGATGGAACTGCAATAATTGCCATATCAATATTTGATTCAATATCTGCTACATCTTTAAAACATTTTTTATTAAAAAGCTCACCGCCATTCTTGTTTACAAAAAACACCTCGCCACTAAAAGACAATGTATTTCTAGCTATAGCGTATCCGACTTTATTTGGATCACTGCTTGCTCCAATAACCGCAACGCTGCTATTGTCAAAAAAACTGTTTGCTCTTTTACTTGATTTTTTTTCTGATATTTTTGTATTATCAAACTTGATCCTAGCGTCTACTATAGTCAATCCTTCATTATTTAAAATTATCGGATTAAGATCAAGCTCTTTGATATTGTTATTTTTTATAATAAATTCTTGAATTTTTTTGATAAATCCTATAACTGTTTCCATGTTATATTTTGAATTTCTAAATTCTCCAAAAAGTTTTGAAATTTGAGTTAAATTTATAGCGCTATTTATCTCCGGTTCGTTGGCAACTATATCTATATAACAAACATCTTTGTAAAGCTCCAACAACACCCCTCCTTTCCCAAAAACAATAGTAGTGCCAAATACACTATCGTCAATTACGCCGCAAAACAGTTCTTCGCCATATATCATACTTGAGGCTATAAAGTAGTCATTTTCATCTAAATCAATACTGTAGTTTTTGATATTTTGTACTATCTCATCAAGGGCTTTCTTGTAACCGGCATAGTCGATAATGCCAGTCTTTACTCCTCCATATTCACTTTTGTGTACTATTTTTGACGACTCAATTTTTAAGGCGATCGGATAAAAATCAATATCGGGTATTTCATTGATTTTAAATTGTTTGTATTTGGGCAATTTAAATCCGTTAGATTCCAACAATTGATATATTTCATGTTCCAGCATTGCTTTTGTCCTGACTATCTAATTTATGTTATTGTATCGAATAATAAAATTTTATAAAAGTTTAAAATCTCTTTATAGTTATGCTAAAATATAATAAATTAAAATCTATTCGATAAACATTTCGTCTGCAAATAGGAAAATATATGAATATTCCTGGATATCCTCATAGTGAAACGATCGAGTCTTTAATGAAGACTTTAGAAACTTCAACACAAGGACTTGACAACAACAAGGCAAAGGCAAATCTTTTACTATATGGACGCAATGAAATCGAAGAAGAAAAGCATAATTATTTCATGCTTTTTCTTTCACAATTCAAAAGTCCCCTGGTTTATGTACTCGTAGCCGCTGCTATACTTTCATTTTTTTTGAAGAATACGAATGAAGGGGCATTGATACTTATAATAATACTGATAAATTCTTCTATAGGATTTTGGCAGGAGACAAAAGCCTTGGCGTCAATTAAGGCACTAAAAAAACTTACCCAAAGCAAAACACACGTTAAACGCGAAAATAAAATTTTTGCTATATCATCAGAAGAACTTGTGCCAGGAGATGTCATTATCCTAAACGAAGGCAACATTGTACCTGCTGATATCCGCCTTTTTGAAACTGGGGGATTGGCTATAGATGAATCTATGCTTACGGGCGAATCCATGCCTATAGAAAAAAATGCACAACTTGTGCTGCCCAAAGAGGCACTGCCATACGAGCTTGATAATATGGCACTCTCTGGTACTACGGTAACTAAAGGCAAAGCAGAAGGGCTTGTTGTATTTACAGCTGACAAAACATATCTTGCGTCTATTGCAAACAGAGCAAAAGAAGACTCTACTGAGTCACCGCTAACCAAAGCTTTGGAAGTTTTTAATCAAAAACATATGACTATCTTGCTTGTAATAATTGCTATGACAGCTTTTCTTGCATTACGGCAAGGAAGAGAGATCTTGGAAGTCATTTACCTAGTTATTGCCGAGCTTGTTTCTGCTGTGCCTGAGGGCTTGCCAATAGTTGTGACTTTAGTTCTTACAATAGGTGCAATGACACTTAGTGTCAAAAAAGTCTACATCCGTCATTTGCCGGCAGTTGAAACCTTGGGCAGTACAACAGTTATAGCTTCAGACAAGACAGGTACCATTACTGAAGGCAAACTGAAAGTCAAAGAGGTTTTTTCTTTGGATGATACTTTTACCCAAACTGTCGCTGCATTGGCCAATGAATCAGCAGAAGGAAAAGGCGATCCATTAGATATTGCTTTGACGCACTGGGTAGGCAAAGAGTATAAAAGTATCAGAGCAAAATATCCTAGAGTTAATATCTATCCTTTTGATACCAAATACAGATTAATGGCAAGCTCCAACATAATCCACGAAAACCATAAGATATTTGTCAAAGGTGCTTTTGAATCACTTAGAAAGTTTGCTCTAAATATAAAAGATTTTAATATACTCCAAAAAGAACATGACAAAATGGCTTCTGAGGGGTTGAGGGTCATCGCTTTAGGTACCGGAAAATATACCTCAGATGATATAGAGACTTGGAAAATAGAGATCGTTGGACTTGTAGGTTTTATAGATCCTCCTAAAGAGGAGGTTTTAAATGCAGTACAAACGGCTCAAAAAGCAGGCGTCAAGGTAATGATGATCACAGGTGATGATCCTATCACAGCCAAAGCGGTTGCTAAAATGGTGGGTATCTACAAAGATGGCGACCTTGTAATTTCCGGTATAGAATTAGATCAAATGGACGATGAGAAACTTGAAGCACTCTTGCCTAGAGTAACCGTATGGGCAAGAGTGCTCCCAGAACATAAATACCGTATAGTCAAAAGCTTACAAAAACAAGGAGAGATCGTAGCGGTCACCGGAGATGGAGTCAATGATGTTCCGGCGTTAAAAATAGCGGATTTAGGTATAAGTATGGGTGCTGGAAGCGATGCTGCCAAATCAACCGCCAAAATGGTACTTGCCAATAACAATCTCTCTGTGATCGTTGATGCTATTAAACAAGGCCGTACAATTGCTAGCAATATACGCAAAGCGGTATATTTCCTTGTTTCTACAAGTTTGGATGAAGTGATCCTCATCACAGGTGCTATTCTTATGGCACTCCCGCTACCGCTTTATCCGGTACAGATATTATGGATCAATCTTGTTTCAGATAGTGCTTTGGACAAAACATTTCCATTCCTAAAAGACGAAGAAAATGTAATGAAAAAACCGCCGACCAAACTGCGTGAACAGTTTTTAGATAAAGTACAGATTCTTCGTGTGTTTTATGCTGCATTGGTAATTAGTCTGAGTGCACTCTTTTTGTATGTTTGGATGCTGAATCATTATGGAAAAGAGAGTGCGATCTCTACACTTTTTACGGTTTTTGTCATTGCCACATGGATCAATGGACTTCAATCAGTCAAAGAAAATGAGCCTTTTTTAAAAAATATCAAAAAATCACTCGAGATCAACCCATATATATTTTATGGTATAGGTATAGGATTATTATTGCAACTATTTGCTATCTATGTACTCTCAGATATATTTCATACGCTTCCTTTGAATAGTGAATCACTTATGATAATCGGCCTATTTTCCTTATGGGTTTTTGGTCTGATCGAGATACGTAAATGGGGGGAATATTTATGGAAAAAGATATTGAAATGAAGTACAATATCTTAAAAAATATTTCCAAATTTTCCAATCTAAAATAAAAGAAAGGTGTCAATATGAAAAAATGTTTTTTGGTTTTGAGTTTATGTTTTTTAACAACCGATATTTTTGCCGGAGATGGACAATTCATCGATGAAGTCACACTTGGCATTGGAGAGAGCAAAGACAATATAGGTATTTATCGCCTTGGTGCCAGAAAAAATTTTGAAAAAACTTTTTTTAATAGTGATTATGGCTGGCTTAGCGGATATTATGAAGCCTCGTTAAATTATTGGGACAAAGAAGGTGAGCAAATATATGGCATCGCCCTCTCTCCTGTTTTTGTCTACTATTTTGGCAATAAATCAAATTCTATCTATCCCTATATTGAAGGTGGTATAGGTGGTGCTTATCTATCAGATACTACGATTAAAAATCGTGATATGTCGTCACATCTCCAATTTGAAGACCGTGTCGGGGCAGGTATCAGAACAGAATCATTCGATTTTAATTTTAGATATTTACACTACTCAAATGCCGGCATCGTAGAACCAAATGATGGTATTGATATCTTCATGTTTACAATATCTTATATTTTCTAGATACTAGACTGCAAAAAAATTATCTTCTTTTCTCGTTTTTGCGCTTCATGCATCAACGAGAAAAATGGATCTAAACTATCAAAGGTACAAAAGCAAATCCTTTATACTCATCTCTTTTGATATTGTCATCTGAAATTTTTTCAAATCTGAATATAGAATTTTGCACAGGCACTACCAAGACGCCGCCGATTTTTAGCTGATCGAATAGTGCGGTAGGTATTTCTTCGGCACTAGCCGATACCAGTATCCTATCAAACTTTTGATTTGGTATTCCGAGCTGGGCACCTGCTTTTTCAATGCTGCAATGATCTCCAAAATTAAATTGGGCAAGATTTTTCTTGCCCTGCTCTACAAGTTCGTCTACTCTCTCCAAGCCTTTTACGCTTCCATTTTGTCCCACTATATGACAAAGCAAAGAAGTGGTCCACCCCGACCCTGAGCCGATATCTAGTACGTTTTCTCCCTCTTTTGGTGCTAATTGTTCAAGCATAAAAGCCACAGTAGATGGCTGAGAGATTGTTTGATTTTTACCGATAGGCAATGGGGCATCTATATATATGTGTTCCGAAAATTGTTCCGGCACAAAATATTTCCTATCTATATCCCAAAATGCATTTATAATGCGCTGTGTATGTAAAACGCCCCTTAAAACCATATAATCTACTAGATCTTGCATATTTTTCATTTTTTCATCCTATAAAAGCAGCGCTCATATAACCTACGACTTGCGTCTCATCTTTGCTGGCATCCGCACTGGTACGATAATCAAGCATTATTGGCTTTAGCCCTTTCGCCTTAGCAGCTATAATCATCGCCTCTACACCTATCTTGCCGCATGCTTCGCATCCTTGATGCAACATATTAGTATCTAAATTTTCTATAGCGTTTAAGCATATATTATCAAGTCTATTTGCCTTATCGATATCATAATAATGACTCAGGTCTGTACTAATGACTACCACGGCTTGAGGATCATCCAATAGATACTTGATAACTTTTGCCAATTTAGCCGGATCTTCATCTCCATAAACCAGTTCTACTACCTGGGCTTCTTTGTCATATGTTTTTACAAAAGGCATCTGTACTTCCGTACTATGTTCATGGTGAGCATTGGGCACAAAATCGAGTGTAAATTTATCTCTAAGTTCATGGACAAGATTTTTATCAATACTAAGCATACCAAACGGAGTTTCATATTCATCATAATCAGATATGCTAGTCCCCCTTAAATAGATACGGTGGCTAGGACCGATGACGACTATTCGTTTTGCATTAGTGTTTTCTAATAATCTAAAAGCGGTATTGGCCGTAAATGCAGAATAGATATACCCCGCATGAGGCACTATTATAGCTCTTGGCTTTTTGTTCAATAGTGTTTTATCATTTAAGTGTTTATCTAATATTTGATTATAATATTTGAACATAGAGCTGATCTCTTTTGGGTCTGAAGGATAGAATTGTCCGCCAACTGCACTTTTTCTGATGCTCATTTCCAAACCCCCTCAATCTTGTTATCACACTTAGGACAACGTCCGTTTTTCAATTTGTTCAAATCGACTGTATATGCTGTTCTATCTATTACCAATTCGTTGCAATTAGGACAATAGGTATCACTTTTAACAGGAACATTGCCTAAGTAAATATATTTTAAGCCTGCTTCTTTGCCTTTTTTTTCTGCGCGTTGCAAAGTCTCTAGTTTTGTTCTTTCATGATCGAGCATTTTGTACTGAGGATAAAAAGCGCTCAGATGCCAAGGCACATGTTTGCCCAAATCATTGGCGATAAAAGATGCCATTTCGTGCAAATCTTTATCACTATCATTCTCGCCTTCGATAAGCAATGTAGTAACTTCTACCCATATTCCTTTGGCAACCATCCTTCTAAGGGTATCTTTTACCTCTTCTAGACCGCCTTTTAATGATTTTTTATAGTACTCGTCATCCCAACTTTTCAGATCAATATTGGCTGCATCTACCCAGCTCACCATATCTTCTATAACTTCTGGAGATTCATAGCCGTTACTTACAAAAATATTTTTCAATCCGCGTGCTTTTGCTATCACGCCTACATCTTTGGCATATGGATAAAAAGTTGTCGGTTCATTGTAAGTATATGCGATAGATTGTGCGTTTTGTTCAAATGCAAGAGAGACCATTTGTTCAGGAGTTACTTCTATGCTTTTGTTTATCTCTTTCTCTTGTGAAATATCCCAATTTTGACAAAAAGGACATTTAAAATTGCATCCGATGGTACCAAATGAAAGCACTCTAGTCCCCGGCAAAAAATGATACAAAGGTTTTTTTTCAACAGGATCTACATGTATTGCAACCGGATGCCCATAGACTAAGTTTTTATGTTTTCCATTTTCGTTTTTATTGATGCCGCATATACCCACTTGACCTTCTTTAAGTTTGCAATAATGGCGACACAGCAGACAAACTATACTATCATCTTCTTTTCTAGAGTAAACCATATAAACCCTCCTTATGTGAGTTATACTGTACACTAATTAAATATATCAATTCTACTAAATAATATCACATAATTTTATAAAAGTCAAATTTTATCTTTTTTCAAAGTTTATGGAGGTATAATAAAATTATTTACTATTCAACGAGAGGGAAAAATGGCAAAAGACCACTATTTTGATATATCAGCCAAGCTGGATATGATGGAGATGAAAAATGCTATCATCCAAGCAAAAAAAGAGGTAGATACGAGATTTGACTTCAAAGGTTTAACAGCTGACATCGAACTAAATGAAAAAGCAAAAACAGTTACACTGAGCAGCTCGAGCGAACAAAAAATAGACGCCCTAAAAGATATACTTATAGCCAAATTGATCAAACGAAATATTGCAGGCAAAGCGCTTCAAGAAGTAAAAAGTGAGGGAATAAGCGGAGGTAATGTCAAATTTATCTACCGTATTGTAGACAGTATAGAACAAGATGAAGCAAAAAAAATAGTCAAAGCCATCAAAGACCTTAAACTCAAAGTTACACCATCCATCCAAGGCGACGAAGTACGAGTTAGCGGAGCAAAAATAGATGATTTGCAGCGTGTAATTACAGAGGTTAAAAAACTAGAACTCAACGCACCGCTTGTATTTGGTAATTTCAAGTAGCCAATATGCCGCATAGCAATACAATAGAAAGTGTCTGCACTTATTGCGGAGTCGGGTGTGATATAGTTGGAATCGTAGAAGACAATAAGATACAAAAGATATTTGCCCACAAAGACGGCGTAGTAAGTCAGGGCAAACTATGCATCAAAGGAAAAAGCGGATATGATTTTGTAGATTCCCCAAATCGTATCACCGCACCACTGGTAAAAAAATCTTTTCTAGCCAAAAATAAAGTCATTTACAATGTTGTAGCCTCAAATCTTGAAGAATATGATGATATTTATTACCAATGCAATCTTGATACAGCTACTACTATCGCTGCTCTCAAATTAAAAGAGATCAAGTCCAACTATGGCGGAGAGAGCTTTTGTGCCATAGGCGGCGCTAGGACTAATTGTGAAAGCGCTTATTTGCTGCAAAAATTTTGCAGACAAAGCATGGACTCTCCACACATAGACAATTGCGCGAGGGTGTGCCATTCTCCCAGCCTAAAGGGCATGAGAACTACTATCGGGGAAGGTGCAGCAACTAATCCCTATAATGACATTTATGAGTGCGAATTTATGGTGGTTATTGGTTCTAATACCATAGAAGCCCACCCTATCATAGCTAACCGTATAGTTGATATGGCAAAAACGCACAACAATCTAGCACTAATTGACGTACGCCATACCAAACTATCCAAATTTGCCAAACATCAATGTATCATACCGTATGAAGCTAATTTGCTTATACTCAACATGATGGCTTATGTTATTATAAATGAAGAATTATATGACGAGAATTTTCTAGCCCACCGCACAAAAGGATTTGAAGAATTTAAAACCAAGATTTTAAATGACCCATATGCCAATCCTGCATTTTGCAAAGAGATAGAAGGATATGAATATTTAGCAAAAATGATACCGAATATCGCTCGTGAATACGCGGTTAAAAAATCTATGATATTTTGGGGACTTGGTATCACGGAACACATTGACGGTTCATACGCCGTGATGGCAATAACACATCTGGCTATGATGACCGGCAATATAGGCAAAATCGGAGCAGGATTGATGCCTCTAAGAGGACAAAATAATGTGCAAGGCGCTTGTGATATGGGATGCTTGCCATACTTCGCTCCTGATTATCAGCCTCCACTTAAAGAAGGGTTGATGACCCCGCAACTCATAGATGAGATGATAGCCGGAAATATTAAAGCCGTACTCAATGTTGGTGAAGATATATTGCATATCCACCCAAATGCAAACAAAACAGCAAAAGCACTGCAAAATCTAGAATTTCTAATGGTGCAAGAGCTATTTATGACTGAGATTGCAAAAGCCGCTGATATTGTCATAGGTGTAAGAAGTGCATACGAAAAAACCGGAGTCTATGTCAATGCGATGAGAAGACTTCATCTATCACAACCTCTTGTAGAATCTCCTTTGCCGGATGATTGGGAAGTGCTTGCTATGATAGATCAAAAGATGGGCGGAGACTTTAAATACAACAATAGCGAAGAGGTGTGGAACGAGGTAACAGAGGTTGCGCATCGTAGATTTTCCGGAGCTAAATATTATAGGCTTGAGCGACATCGCAAAAGAGGTATGCAATGGCCTATTCATCATGAAGATACACCTGTACTTCACTTGCTGGATTTCCGTACTTCAGATGGACTGGGAGAATTTCACTATCATATGTATAAAATTCGCGGCATGGTCCAAGAAATCTTAGAGAAAAAATTTTACGATGACAGCCTGAATGGCTATTACCTTACTACCGGACGAACTTTGGTACACTACAACAACGCAGCGCAAACCAAAGAGAGCCCTAGACTAAATGATCAATACAGCCAAGATGTGCTTTTAGCTCCTCTTGAAGCCCAAGAGATTTTTGGAAGCGATATGGTAATTCTAAAAACAGAACACGGCACCAGCAAACCTTTGCTTGTAAAATACACCGATAAAGTGAGAACTAAAACACTGTTTTGCACATTTCATCATGCCAAATCAAATATCAATATGCTTTTTGGAGATGAGTGTGATGAGCTTGTGATGACTGCAAAATTTAAATCACTCAAAGTGGAGGTCATACCTCAATATGACACAAAATAACACCTCCATAGGAAATGCGAACGAGACACTGGCTACCAAGTATTTGGAACAAAACCATTTTAGCATATTGGAGAGAAACTATTATGCAAGAAAACTGGGAGAGATAGATATCATAGCTTCCAAAAATGGTGTTCTGCATTTTATAGAGGTCAAAAGTGCCGGAGCTGACTTTGATCCTGTATATAATATAACGCCGTCCAAACTCCGCAAAGTGATAAACTCTGCTTATTACTATATGAAAGAACGCAAACTTGATATGGCTTTTAGTATTGATGCACTTATAATACGCAAAGGTGATATAGAATTGATAGAAAATATCACTCTTTAAACAAAATGGATTATAATATTGGTAATCTTAACTAAAGTAGAAAAAATATGATACTCACAGACGAACAACTGGCACAATTTAGAAAAGACGGCTTTTTGGTTCTGCCAAATTTTGCACCCAAAAAGCAATGTGAAGCTATACTCGACATAGCGAAAGCTCATTTAAAGCATCGTATTGAGCCTATCGAGACCGAGATCGGATATGATGTAAAATCCAAAGAATACCGTTCAGATGTAGCAGACTATAGCAGTATGCCGCAAGAAGAAGATGCCCCGGTCCGTCGCCTAAGACAAGTTTATGATAGAGACATAGTATTCAAAGAGTGGATGGAAGATGAGAAAATTCGCCCTATATTAGAGCAGATATTGGACGATAAAGTAGTGATTACTCTTG
Source organism: Sulfurovaceae bacterium (assembly GCA_041654415.1). GTDB lineage: Bacteria > Campylobacterota > Campylobacteria > Campylobacterales > Sulfurovaceae > BN30871. Next base: position 190,237 of record JBAZDL010000001.1, read on the forward strand.
CACATCATAATTCCATTATGACCAAAATGCCTCACATCAGCACTCAAACAAGATGGCATCAAGACAGAAGATATTGGCATTACAGCGATAATAATCTAGTAAGCATTTGGCTGGCTTTGGGGGATGAATATACACAAAACGGTGTACTAGAATTTATACCCGGCAGTCATAGAATGAAATTTGATCCAGATCAGTTTGACGAAAAAGAGTATTTCAAAGAAGATTGCGATGACAACATTCCATTGATAAATACAAAGGCTTCGACAAGACTGCAAAAAGGCGATGTTGTCATATTCCACTCTCTCCTGCTGCACCGTGCCAATAAAAACGATACCGATGAGCCTAAAATATCTTTTGTATATACTGTAAAAGGTGCAAAAACCAAAGTTATAGAAGACACACGCTCTTCTGCATATCCAGAAATTACACTAGGAGAAAAATAGTGAAACTATATGGTATCAAAAATTGCGGCAGTGTAAAAAAGGCTATGGTATTTATGGATGAGATGGGCATAAAGTATGAGTTTATAGATTTTAAAAAAACACCTGCAACTATAGAGCAAATAACATATTGGGCAAATAAAGTTGGTATTGATAAGCTGCTTAATCGCAAAGGCACTACATATAAAAAATTGGGGCTAAGCGATATGCAGCTTGATGATGTGCAAAAAATAAAATGGATGGCACAAGAAAATAGCCTTATCAAACGTCCTGTCATAGAATATGACCACGATGTTTTGGTTGGCTTCGATGAGAGCATATACCAAATCACCTTTAACTCTTGACAAAATTGTTAAGATTAGATAAAGTTGCATTATCGTTATAAATAAGAAATCTTAAACGAAATTTAGTGTATTATAAAATACAACATTTATAAAAGGAAAAGAAATGGGAAAATATATAGAATTAACTAATAGCAATTTTGAATCAACTATCAAAGAGGGTGTTTCTCTAGTAGATTTTTGGGCACCATGGTGTGGGCCTTGTCGTATGATAGCTCCTGTGATCGAAGAATTGGCAAATGATTTTGAAGGCAAAGCTAACATCTGCAAAGTAAATACTGATGAAGAGCAAGATATCGCTGTAAAATTTGGGATCAGATCTATACCAACTATTCTTTTCTTTAAAGATGGTGAATTAGTAGATCAAATGATAGGTGCTGCATCTAAAGATACATTTGCCCAAAAACTTAACTCACTTCTTTAAAACCTGCATAAAAGAGGATAAAAATCCTCTTTTATCTTACTTTTTTTACCTCTTTTTAGATACAATCGCTACAATAATTAAGATTAGACAGATATATAGTATTAATAAACATTACATTAACCAACCAAGAAGGAAATTATGCTAGATTGTGCAATTATAGGCGGCGGGCCTGCTGGACTAACTGCTGGACTGTATACAACTAGAGGCGGACTAAAAAATGTTGTCCTTTTTGAAAAAGGATTGCCTGGTGGACAAATTACACAAAGCAGTGAAATAGAAAATTACCCTGGATTTTTTGATCATACAAAAAGCGGTATGGATTTTATGGACAATTGGCAAAAACAATGTTTTAGCTTTGGATTGGAACATCGTATGGGTGAAGTGCTGCAAATTCAAAAAAACGGCGAAAACTTCTCCATACAAATTGCAGGGAAAGATCCCGTAGCGACAAAAAGTGTGATAGTTTGTACAGGAAGCACTCCAAAAAGAGCCGGCGTTCTCGGAGAGGATGAGTTTTTTGGGAAAGGGGTAAGCACATGCGCTACGTGTGACGGATTTTTTTACAAAAATAAAGAAGTAGCAGTACTCGGTGGAGGTGATACAGCTCTTGAAGAGGCATATTACCTATCCAATATATGTTCAAAAGTATACCTTATCCATAGACGTGATAGCTTTAGAGCTGCACCGTCTACTGTACAAAGAGTGCAAAACAAAGAAAATATCGAGATAATACTAGATACAACCGTAACCCAAATATTAGGCGATGATATGGGTGTAAATGGTATTTTACTCAAAGATAAAAACGAGAGTGAAACCAAACTGGAAATTCCTGGTATATTTGTGTTCGTAGGACACAATGTCAACAATAGCGTTCTGAAAACATCTGAGAACAATTTTTTATGTGATGTCAATGAACAAGGACAAGTCATAGTAAATCTTAAAATGCATACCTCGGTTGAGGGACTTTTTGCTGCAGGCGATATTCGCATAGATGCCCCAAAACAAGTAATATCAGCAGCAGGTGATGGTGCAATTGCTGCATTAGAAGTCATATCTCATCTCCAAGAAAGGTCATAAATGATAAAAGTAGGTATAATAGGAAGCACTGGACGTGTAGGAACACTTTTGATAGAAAATATAGCACAAGATAAAGAATTGATTCTTAGTGCACTTCACGTATTTGACGAACTAAAACAAGATGCTCCAAAAGGAGTACTGGTCACAAACAGCATGAAAGAACTTCTTAAAGCATCTGATGTTGTTATAGATTTTTCTGCTCCGGAAGCTACGGGCGAATTGTGCGAAGAAGCCCTCAAAAACCCTACCCCGCTAGTCATAGCTACAACGGGACTGAATGTTCATCAACAAAATCTACTCAATGATGCATCCCAAGAGATGCCTGTTCTTTATGCTACAAATATGTCTGCTGGGATTGCACTTTTAAAGATGCTTGTCAAAAAAGTAGCTGCCACACTGAAAGATTTTGATATAGAGATAGTAGAACAGCATCATCGTTATAAAGTTGACGCTCCAAGCGGTACAGCTCTTACTCTAGCCGAATTTGCTGCTGAGGGTAGAGGTGTGGATCTAGATAAAGTACGTATCAGCGGCAGAGATGGCGTAATTGGTGCAAGAACCAAAGACGAAATAGGTGTCATGGCACTTCGCGGCGGAGATATTGTAGGCAGACATACTGTTGGTTTCTATAATGACGGTGAATTTTTAGAGCTCAATCATACCGCTACTAGTAGAGAAACTTTTTCAAAAGGTGCACTTCGTGCTGCTAAATGGCTTGTAGGTCAAAAAAACGGGCTATACAGCATCAATGATGCTTTAGGAATATAAAAGGAATAACATGTGTGCCATTGTAGGAATTTATGGATCAGAGGATGCGGCAAAAAATGCTTATTATGCACTTTTTTCTATGCAGCATCGCGGACAAGAATCAAGCGGAATCAGTAGTGCTAACGGCAAAAAAATCAATTTAGTCAAAAAAAGAGGATTAGTAACAGATATTTTTGATGAAGAAGCATTTAAAATACTAGGGGGTACTTGTTGTGCTATAGGGCACAATCGCTATTCAACGGCAGGAAGTGACTCCATATTTGATGCTCAACCTGTTTTTGCGAGATATAAATTAGGTGAAATTTCTGTAGCTCACAATGGCAATTTAGTAAACAAAAATGAAGTCAGAAGTGAACTTATCGCCAAAGGTGCTATATTTCAAACGGGCATGGATACGGAAAATATAGTTCATCTGATTGCAAAGAGCCAAAAAGATAAACTAGTTGACCGCATCAAAGATATGCTGACTAGAATCGAAGGTGCATATTGCTTGGTAATTCAGAGTCGCTCAAAGATGTTTGTAATTCGTGATAGATTCGGTATTCGTCCGCTTAGTCTTGGCAGACTTCCTGATGGGGGATGGATAGTAGCTAGTGAGACTTGTGCGTTTGATCTGCTTGGCGCAACATTTATAAGAGATGTTCGTCCTGGTGAGATGCTTATATTTGACAAAAAAAAGAATCAAGAACCGATCTCTGAACAAGTTTTCGAGCCTGATTTTCATCCTTGTGCGTTTGAATATATATATTTTGCTAGACCTGATTCTATTATTGACGGCACAAATGTATATGAGTCAAGACTTATAACAGGGAAAAGACTAGCTTATGAACAGCCCGCAGATGTAGATTTGGTAATTCCTGTGCCAGACAGTGGTGTAGCAGCTGCTAGGGGATTTGCAGAAGGGCTTGGTGTGCCTTTCGAGATGGCAATTGTTAGAAATCACTATGTAGGCAGAACTTTCATAGAACCGACCCAAGAGATAAGAGACCTCAAAGTCAAACTCAAGCTCTCACCTATTTCAAGCCTCATCAAAGGCAAAAAAATAGCCATCATAGATGACTCATTGGTTAGGGGTACTACTTCTAAACAAATTGTCAAAATGCTAAAAGACGCAGGAGCTAGTGAAGTGCATATGCGTATTGCGGCACCTGAAATTAAATTTCCTTGTAGATACGGCATAGATACCCCTACACAAACCGAGCTGATCTCAGCAAGCTATTCACCTGAAGAAATAGCAGAACAAATCGGTGCAGATTCTTTAGGATTCTTATCTATAGAGGGACTTATAGAATCACTTGGAAGCGAACGCAAATACTCTTTGGTTAGTTTTGATGGCAACTATTTCGCCGGCGGAAGTGCACAGAGTCCAGGATGTAATGATTTGGATCTTTAATAAGTGAAATTAAAAACTCTACCTACCTTCGGCCGCTACTTAAAAGCAAAATTTGGCGCAAAAGTAGCAAAGATCCCTGTTGGTCTTAGTGGATTTACATGTCCAAACATAGATGGAACCGTTGCTAAAGGTGGATGCACATTTTGTCTAAATGAATCATTCAGCCCAAATCTTGCCAAAGATGCAAAAATAACACTAAATCTAAAAAGCATAAAAAACCCTCTGTTGGAGCAACAGCTCAAAGAACTTGATCTGCAAATTCGTACCACGCAAAAAATGATGAAAGCACAAGGCGTTAAAAAGTTTTTAGTCTATTTTCAATCATTTACCAATACGTATGCACCTTTTGAAACACTAAAAACACTATATGATAAAGCTCTTAGCTATCCTGACGTAATAGGATTAAGCATAGGAACTAGAAGCGACAGTGTAACAGATGAAGTGCTTGATTATCTGGCAATACTTAGCCAAACAAAAGAGATATGGATAGAATTTGGAGTCCAATCGGTATTTGACAAAACCCTAGAGAAGATCAACCGCGGTCATGATGCAGCCAACGCCAAAGAAGCTATACTTAAAGCAAAAGCAAAAGATCTAAATGTTTGTGCCCATCTTATTTTTGGATTGCCGGGTGAAAGTCAAGAAATGATGTTAACTACTGCAAGAGAGGTTTATAGCTGGAGAGTAGATGCTGTCAAATATCACCCTTTATATGTAGTAAAAAATACTCTTTTGGCAAATCAATACAAAGCCGGAGAGTTTATGCCAATCACAAAAGAGGAGTATGCTGCTGTACTTATCGAGGCTATTGAAATCAAACCGCCTCATATACTCATTCAAAGAATGACAGCTGGCATATCAGACGATACACTATTGGCTCCGGCATGGTGCGGATGGAGCAAAAATGCTATGGTTGCATACATAAACAAAGCATTGCGTCAAGCCGGTTGGAAAATATAGTCATGACATAAAAGTGCCATGCCAAAATTAGGCATAGCTATAGAAACTATTTTTTTCTACTCTCTTTTTCTTCTATGCCGCTCATTCCAAATCTGCGGGCAAGCTCTTGCTTGACTCTATCAGGTGATATATCTCTAAGCCCAAGCCCCACAAGAGAATGATACAACAAATCGGCAGCTTCGTAAATGACTTGCTCATCACTCTCTTCTCTTATAGCTTTGCAAAGTTCATTTGCTTCTTCTAGGATTTTTTCTTGAAGCAAAGTCGGGTTATCGAGCAATTTTTTGGTCCAAGACTTTTCATCCGTGCTGGATTTTCGCTCTAGAATAGTATGATAAAGAGTATCTATTACGCCATATATAGCATTTATGTTTACTTCTTGATCTAAGATAATTTTATCTTGTGTCACAGAAGTAAAAAAACAACTTTTACGTCCTGTATGGCAAGCTACGCCATTTTGTTTTACTTGAAGCAATATCGTATCATTGTCACAATCAAGCAAAATATCGACTATCTCTTGGGTGTGGTTTGAGCTTTCGCCTTTTTTCCAAATACGTTGTTTACTGCGGCTAAAATAGTGCGCAAAACCTGTACTTTTGGTTAGCTCATATGCTTCTTCATTCATATATGCCAGCATCAATACTTCATTAGTACCAGCTTCTTGGACGATTGCCGGTATTAGCTCTATTTTATTCCAATCGATATTCATAAATCCTCTATTGTTGTGTACTTATTTGTTGTTGTTTGTTGTTTTTCATATCTACCCAAATATTAGGTACTGCTCCGCCTGGTGTTAAGAATATCTGGGCATTTTTATTTTCTTTGAGAGCTTCATTGAACTTGCCTTGAACTTTAATTTGCTCCATTTGAACCAATTGCGGAGAAAGTGAACTTGCTATTACTCTATTGGCGTTTGCTTGTGCTTCAGCTTCTATGGTTATTTTATCTGCCAATTGTTTAGCTTGCTCTTTTTGCTGCTCTGCAATTGTTACTTCTTGTTTGGCTATTTGTACTCTTTCTATTTGATCTTTGATCTTTACAGGAAGATCTATGTTTCTCAGCTCTACCGATGAGATAAGTACAGGTGCGCCTTGCAAGGCATCTATTTTTGCCGAAATTTTAGCTTGGATTGATTTGGCTATCTCATTTCTCATCTCTGGAAGCTGTTCTGCCGGATATTGGCCTACTACATCACGTACGACTTCTCTGACTTTGGAGTTGATGATTTTTTCTTCCCAGCTAGCTCCCCATTTTTCTATAGTCTCAGGAGCACTAGCGGCTCTAAGTTGATATTGCACAGCTATATCGATAGCAACCGTTAGTCCTCTTTTGTCGAGTACTTGAATAGATGGGTTTATCTTTACGCCGCCTTCAAATCCGTCTGTACTTGAACCATACTTTGTAGCCATGTTTTCGCCGACCGAGGAAGTCTCTTTATCGCTATATGTGATAAGTCTTATTTTGGTATTCACTGGGATAATTTGCTCAAACATAGGTATATAAAAATGCAATCCCGGGTTAAGAGGCTCTGGACTAAATTTACCAAATGTTACCTTTATCCCGACCTCTCCTGAATTTATAACCGTAAAAGGTCTAAACAAGATTAAAAATACTACTAAAACACCTGCTGCTATAGCCCATACAGGTATTTTATTACCATCCCAAAAAGGGTTTTGCGGGAAATTAAATCCGCTATTATTATTTGAATTATTGCTTGGTTCTGGTTTTTTCTTTTTAAAATAGTCGTTCATATCAGCTGGCATAAGTTATTTCCTTTTAAATGTATGTAAGATAGTGTTCAAAGTCCGGATTTCTACCAAAAACTATATCAAAATATGCTGATTGTAATTTTTCTGTCATTTCGCCTCTAGCGCCATTGCCGATAACTCTTGCATCAATTATACGTACAGGTGTTATCTCTGCTGCGGTTCCTGTCAAAAATGCTTCATCGGCTACATAAACCTCTTCACGAGAAATTCTGCGTCGTTTGACTTTAATTCCCATTTTTTTAGCCATCTCAATTACCGTTTTTTGCGTAATTGATTCTAATGAATTATCATTTGGAGGTGAGATAAGCACGCCGTCTTTGACCATAAAAAATGCCGCTCCGCTAGCCTCAGCTACGTAACCTTGATCATCAAGAAGCAATGCCTCTTCATAACCGCAATCAATTGCTTCAAATTTTGCCATTTGGCTATTTAGATAATTCGCAGTTGCTTTTGCTTTACCCATGCTGGATGTATTTGAAGGACGATTCATAGATACGATTTTGAGTTTGATACCTTTTTTCATCCCCTCTTCGCCCAGATATGCGCCCCACTCCCAAGCAGCAATTGCTGTAGTAACAGGAGCATCTTTATGATAAACCCCCATTACACCATAGCCCAAAAATGCAAATGGTCTGATATAGACATTATCCCCCGTAAACTCATTTCTACGAAGAAGTTCTACTTGGGCATCGTTTAACTCTTGCACGCTGTATGGGATATTAAGATGTGTCATTTTAGCTGACTCTAGTAATCTTTTGCTGTGATCATTTAGACGAAAAATAGCATAGCCTTTAGCGGTTTTATAAGCTTTTGTTCCCTCAATTACTCCATTGCCATAATGAAGAGTGTGAGATAATACATGCGTAGTAGCTTCATGCCAAGGCTTAAACTCACCATTCATCCAAATATATTTTGCTTCATTCATATCGTGCTCCAAAAAATGTTTCTTTAAATTAGGGCGATTATACCTAAAACATAGTTAAACATTGTGATACTTTTAATTACACTCGGATATAATAATATTTAATTGATACTCAAATTTTTGGCAAAGCTAAAAATTAGGTCTTCAACGTGATGGCTTTCGCGACTAGTCGCTCTGAAAATATTAATACGGAGGTTAAATTGTGGTATCAATAAAAGAAGCCAAACTTTTTTTAGGCTCTAATGTAGAGTACAAAAATAATTATACAGAACAAATGAATCCTTTTAGCGGTGAAGTGGTTTCAAAAGCTCCTATCTGCGATGCTGATGATGCCAAAAAAGCATTGCAAATTGCTCTTGATGCTTTCAAAATGGCCAAAGAGACCCCCTTGCATCAACGCATAGCATGGCTAAATGATGTAGCAGATAAACTTGATGAACAAAGTGAAAAGTTTGCTCTAATGGTCACTCATGAAGTAGCAAAACCTATACATTTTTCTCGCATAGAAGCCAGCAGATGCGCTGAAACTATCCGCCTTACCGCAATGGCTCTAGCAAATTTCGGCGGTGAGACAATTCCAACTGATATTATGCCAAGCGGACGTAAGACTTTATCATATTTCAAGAGAGTTCCATCTGGGGTCGTAGTTTGTATCACTCCGTTTAACTTTCCGCTAAATCTGATAGCTCACAAAATAGCTCCGGCTCTAGGTGCAGGAAACTGTGTAGTGCTCAAGCCTACTCCGGAAGCTCCTGCTTGCGCGTCTATGTTGGCTGAGCTTTTCATAAATTCAAAGTACGCAGTCAAAGATGCTCTAAGTGTAGTGTATGGAGATGCTGAAGTAGGTTCCGCTTTGGTCAAAAGCCCTATTCCAAGAGTAGTGAGTTTTACCGGATCAGTGGGTGTAGGAAAGATCATATCAAATAGTGCCGGCATCAAAAAAGTAGCACTTGAGCTTGGCGGAAATGCAGCAACTTTTATAGACAAAAGTGCTGATGTAGCCTTAGCAGCAGCTCGTTGTGCATATGGTGCATTTTACAATAGCGGGCAAGTTTGTATCTCTCTTCAGCGAATATATGTACATGAAGATATTTATGATGAGTTTGCAAGTGCGATTGCTACAGAAAGCAGCAAACTAAAAGTTGGCAGTCCGTATGATGATGATACATTTATGGGGCCGCTTATCAACGAAGATGCCAAAGCAAGAGCTTTTAGCTGGGTAGATTCTGCGGTGAACGAAGGAGCTAAAATCATAGCCGGCGGCAAAGAGTATAACGGCATATTTCCTCCAGCTGTACTTGCTGATGTCACTGATGAGATGAATATCATTTGTGAAGAAGTATTTGCCCCTATCGTAAGTCTAGTTAAAGTACCAAACTATGAAACAGCCATAGCCAAGATGAATAACTCTCCATATGGATTGCAGTTTAGTATCTTCACACATGATTTGCCTTTGGCACAAAGATTTATAGATGATAGCCAATCGGGTGGAGTCGTCATAAATGAGATACCGACCCTGAGATTTGATGTCCAGCCATACGGCGGTGTTAAACTCTCCGGAATTGGAAGAGAAGGGCCTAGATGGGCACTAGAAGAATTTACCGAGATAAAAAGCGTGTCTATTTACTAATTATAAATTATTGATAGATTATATAAAATCACACAAAGGATAAAAATGAATTATATGTTTGAAGCCGGTTTTTTAGGCACCAGAGCTCCGCTCTTTATGGATATGGTTACAATCATAGTAGCATTATTGCCGCTACTTTTAGGCATCACGGTATTACTAGCAAGAATGGGGCATTATAAAGCACACAAAATCGCTCAAATTGCTCTTTTTGTTGTTTCTGTTATTGTAGTAGGATATTTTGAATATGGGGTACGAATAGGAGGAGGATTTGATGAATTTGTCAAAGGAAGTTCATTGTCGCATTCATTTATCTTTTACTTTTTGATTTTTCATATAGCCATAGCCATCATAACACTTTACACATGGTTCAAGACTCTTGGCTTTGCCATAAAAGCTTACTCGCACACCAAACTGCCTGGAAGTGAGTCAGAGCGTCATATTAAAATGGCAAAACAGACTATTGTATGGATAAATGCTACTGCTATTACAGGTATTGGGGTTTATGTACTGCTGTTTGTACTATAAATATACTTAATCTCATTCCCATGGTCTCCGTGGGAATGCATACTGAACCCTAAAAGACAAATATACACTCCCACGCAGGAGTATGGGAGCGATTCAGTCGCTCTAAAAATTTATCAAGTTTCACTCATATTTTTTAAACTGTTCAAGCCATTTTTTGTCTTCATCGCTTAGTATGCCTACTTTACGAAGCAGGCTCTCTTTGATGCTTTCTAGATCTTTGATTTCAAGATACTGCAACAACTCAGGATTGACAGTGGGCTCTTCTTTTCCATACGATATCAATGTTTCTATCTCTTTTAATAATGCTTCTTTTTCATTCATTTGGCTATACTATCAAAAAAATACTAAAGGATACTAGATGTTACAAGTCGGCGATAACGTACCGGATTTTTGTCTTGCAAATCAAGATGAAGAAGAGATTTGCTTTAGAGATATCAGAGGTCGTTGGATAGTACTATATTTTTATCCAAAAGACAACACTCCTGGGTGCACAGTTGAGGCATGTGATTTTACTAGGGCTTTACCTGATTTTAGAGAACTCGATGCTTCCATCCTTGGAGTTAGTCCGGATAGTCCGGCATCCCATCGTAAATTTATTGAGAAAAAAGAACTGCGCATCACACTGCTTTCTGATGAACAAAAAAGCCTTTGTAATGCTTTTGGCGTTTGGCAGCTCAAAAAATTTATGGGTAAAGAATATATGGGAGTAGTACGAAGTACATTTTTGATAAATCCGGAAGGCAAGATAGCTGCCACGTGGGAAAATGTCAAAGTAAAAGGACATACACAAGAAGTTAAAAATAAATTAGAAGAGTTGCAAAAAGCCTAAGGCTATTTTGCAACCGCACACTCATAACCGGCTTCTTTTACGGCATCGCAAAGTGCTTCTGGTTTAGTAGCATTATCTGCTTTGACTTCAGCAGTTCCGCTTTTCAAAAATACCGTAGTCTCTTTGACCCCTTTTACATTATTGAGAGATGTTTTTACATTACTCACACATGCCGGGCACATCATACCTTGAATATTGAGTTTCACTAATTGATCTGCGCTTACTATCGATACACATGCGGCAATTGTTAAAATAGTTTTTTTCATTTGGACATCCTTTTAATTGTTTTCATGGTATTGTTTCATATGACGTATTAAATTAACATTAAAAGGGCATATTGATGCATATGATAGAGTGGTGGGCGATCATTTCCATTGCATTTTTGGGGAGTTTTGGACATTGTATAGGGATGTGCGGAGGCTTTATTGTTGCATATAGCTCAGCAAAGATAGATGATACGATGAACACGACAGCTCAACTAGCAAGGCATGGAGCATACAATATCGGTAGGGTTAGCGCTTATGTAATACTGGGCATGTTTTTTGGAGCTATCGGTGCCCTATTGACATGGAATATGTCACTCCATGGGGCCTTGTTTATTTTCGCAGGTATTATTATGATAATAACTGCCTTGGGAATGCTGGGCTTATCTCGCCTGATACATCTATTAGAACACTCTTTTACCCATTTACCATGGTTTAAAGCCCTCTTTGCACGGCTTTTGAAGAGCAAATCCATAGGAAGCTTTTTCGCTCTTGGAGTAATGAACGGATTTTTCCCTTGCGGATTTGTCTTTTTCTTTGCAGCCAAAGCAGCTGCGTCAGCTTCTATCATAGACGGCGGGCTTATCATGGCAATATTCGGCTTAGCCACTATACCGACACTTTTGGCTCTCGGACAGTCTGTAAGCTTCCTTAAGCAAGTTGCCTTTCGTCAAATGATGAATCGTATAGCAGCCCTTGCTATATTTATTTACGGTCTTTATAGCATATATTACGGACTTGCTTATTTTTATGATTTGCCACTTTAAAGGATAATATATGGTACCACCTCGCAGCTCTATCAAATCAGGCGTCAAAGTCGCTATCATTCTCAAAGCAGACCAGAGAAGCGGCCGCCTCACAGAAGGTATTGTGCGAGATATACTCACAAGCTCTCCCTCTCATCCGCATGGCATCAAAGTGCGATTAATGAGTGGCGATGTTGGACGAGTGCAGAAGATAATAAGCTAGAGTTTTCGGAATACAAAAATTAGCTTTTTAGGCAATGATATGTTTTATCTTTACTTGATAATTCAAAACTTATTACCTCATCAAACGTAGTATCCAATAAATATAGATTATCAATTTTTAATTGTTCAAAAGCTTCTATCGCATCTTTGCCTGTGGCAAATCCAATCACCTGCATATTTTCTATGTCCGATATATCGCTTTGACTATTGGGCTGGAATATAAAACCTTCATTGGTTATAAAAATGTAGTTCTTAAATATTTTATTTACGGCCATTTATTATACAAGCTCATACTTTCCGCGTTCTGTAAATTTGAGAAAATTTTTATCTCTCAAAATTTGTAATTGTTGCCGTATTTTTGCTTGGATGTTGTTATTATCAGGATGTTTGATTTTCAAAAAGTTTTCAAATTGATAAATATCTTGCAGTGTAAAATCAGTTTTCTTGGTTTTATCTATACAATTGATAATATCTAGTAACCATCCCTTGGCATCTATATTCATTGATTCTTTTAAAAACTTAGTCTTATTCCAAGATTCCAAAATATGTTCTTTGCTTTGCAATTGTTTATCTTGGATATAAAATATTTTACCACTATTGGGGATACTTGAAATATCAATATTGCACATTATATAATTTGGTCTATTTGGTATGCCGTTTTTTCTAGCAATAATCATATTTGGAACAAATAAATAACTTGGTACTGCGACAAAATTGATTACATCGTAACTGTATTTGTCATAATTTAAAAAAAAGAAGTTTGGATTTGTATCGCTTGTTATTCTATTTATCATAGTGCTATATGCACCATCAGCAATTGTTTTACCGAGAGTTTTACCGTTTTTACTTTTTAATTCGTAATCTTCATTACATGATGTACAATAAAAATCAGCAACCGGTCTGTTGTTTTCATAATTTATTATTTTACTGCCACAATTTGGACAAAAAATATTTTCATCAACCCATTGCTCTGTAAGCACTCTCATTTTTTGGGAATTGCTATTATAGCTATCCGCAATAAATGAGTTTAGATTGAGAAGCATAGCCTTACTGCTCTATCCTTATCATTCCTATTTTGCCGTGTACAACGCTAAGTTTCTCTAGTTCTCCGATAGCTTCTTGGATACTTTTCTCTTGGCATTCATGAGTCACGAACAATAATTCCACACAGGCATCTTTGTCAATATCCGGTTTTTGCATCATAGCTTCTATAGAGATATCAAGACGGCTAAGAAGATTGGTTACTTCTGCTAACACTCCTTTTTTATCCTCAACAGAAACTCTTAGATAATAGTGAGATGTTATCTCATCACGAGAGAGCAGTGTGAGCCCGCCCTCAAGCGGTTTTTTGTAGCCTAGCATAGGGTTGGTATTGCCCCTGACTATATCTATGATATCAGCTATTACTGCGCTTGCCGTCGCATCTCCGCCGGCTCCTGCACCATAATAGAGAGTTTCGCCTACCGCGTCTCCTCTCACCATTACAGCATTCATGACACCATCTACTTTTGCTATCATAGAGTTTTGCGGTATCATAGTAGGATGTACACGCAGCTCTACTCCATTGCCTACTTTTTTGGCGATTGCTAGCAATTTGATAGCATACTCAAAATCTTTGGCAAATTCGACATCCGTTGGAGTAATGGCATCTATCCCTTCAATAAGGATATCTTCCGGTTTTGCATTGATACCGTAAGCAATAGAAGAAAGTATAAGCAGCTTATGTGCCGCATCAAACCCGCCGACGTCAAATGTCGGATCAGCTTCTGCATAACCAAGCTCTTGTGCTTCTTTCAAAACAGTGCTGTACTGCGCGCCCTCTCCTATCATTTTGGTAAGTATGAAGTTACATGTACCGTTCATGATACCCATGATGGATTCTATGTGATTTGCACTAAGTCCGTTTCTCAAGGCACCTATGATAGGTATACCGCCTGCTGTACTTGCTTCAAACATCAGAGGAATATCGCCTGCGATTTCTTGGAGTTCATATCTATGATATGCAAGCATTGCTTTGTTGGCAGTTACCACTGCTTTGCCTTTTTCTAGGGCTTTTTTAACCATCTCAAATGGAAAATCAACCCCGCCCATAACTTCTACTACGATATCGATATCTGGATCATTAATGACATCCATCGGATTATCTGTTATAGAAAAACTGAACTCATCTCTAGGCTCTTTCGATACGCCTCTTGCTACTACTATTTTTTTGCCGCTTCTAGCCTCTATGATATCACTGTTTTTCTCTAATATCTTAGCGACACTACCGCCGACTGTACCTACACCTAATATTCCTATTTTGACCATTAAGCCTTGCTCTCTTTTTTATATTCTGCTAAAAATTTTTTGATATTTCGTGCCGCTTGGCGTATACGATTTTCATTTTCGATAAGAGCTATACGCACATATTCATCACCATACTCTCCGAACCCAATCCCTGGGCTCACTGCTACATGCGCTTGAGTCAAAAGAAGTTTTGAAAACTCAAGGCTTCCTAGATGACGCAATTGTTCCGGAATCTTCGCCCATATAAACATACTAGCATTTGGTTTACTCATCTTCCATCCGGCTTTTTCAAAAGCATCTAAAAGCACGTCTCTTCTGTGCAGATATTTTGGTATTACTTGACTCTCCACAAGATCTCCGTGTTCATCAAGAGCAACCGTAGCAGCTACTTGAATAGGAGTAAACATACCATAGTCTATCCAGCTTTTGAATTTTTGCAATGCACCTACCATTTTAGGATTACCTACTATAAATCCAACGCGCCATCCTGCCATATTGTAGCTTTTTGAAAGAGTGTAGCACTCTACAGCTACATCTTTTGCGCCTTCGACTTCCAATATAGAAGGTGTTTTGTATCCATCATAGGTTATATCAGCATATGCTATGTCAGAGACTATATAAAATCGCTCTTTTTTTGCCATAGCAACGAGACGCTCATAAAACTCTGGAGTTACTGTGGCAGTAGTCGGATTATGAGGAAAATTAACTATCAAATACTTTGCTCTTGGCATTGAACTATTTAGCGCATGCTCCAAGTCAGCAAAAAACTTATCTTCATCTACTTCAAAAGTCTCTTCATTGAAAGTAAGTTTCATCTTATCTGCATTTCCGCCTGCAAATGCAAAAGCATATGCATGAATAGGATACGTAGGATCTGGAACTATTGCTACATCTCCTGGATTTGTGATAGCTTGTACCAAATGCACATAGCCCTCTTTGCTACCCATTGTAGCTACTATTTCTGTTTCAGGATCAAGATCTACGTTATATTTTCGTTTATACCACGATGCCATCGCTTTACGAAGTTTATATATTCCCTTAGATGCGCTATACCCATGTGTGTGAGGTTTGCGTGCAGTCTCTATAAGTTTATCTATAACCGGCTGCAATGCAGGACCGTCAGGATTGCCCATAGAAAAATCTATAATATCCTCGCCCGCACGGCGTGCAGCCATTTTAAGGTCACCGACTGCAGCGAAAACATATTTTGGTAAGCGGTTTATTTTGTCGAATTGTATTTCATCAAACATTTTTTTCTCTTGTTATAAAAATTTGTGTTATTTTACCATTTTTTTGGACCGCCGAGAAGAACAAATTGCTCTTTCGTGATCTCTGTAAAACCAGTGTTGTCCACTTTAAAATAATGCACTTTATAGTCTGCGAACTCTTTTGTGCCTTGAGGTGATTGCAAACTAAATGATGCTTTACTGGTAGCTACAAGCCATTGCTTTGTAGTATCTATATCAAAAGCATTTGAGATGATACTGTTTTTGAGTTCTTTTGTCTCTAAATTCATAATTCCAAACCACAACTTGGTTTTAGGAATGATTTTAAATTGCTGTAATGCTGTAGAATTATTATCTGTGCCCAATGATGTGTTGCTATCTATTGTCAAAGCAGGAATTGTGACATTTGTATCTTTTTTTGTCGTATTAACATTTGTAGTCACATTTGCTTCAATCTTATTGTTTGTATTGTTTAATGTTGTTAGATTTGCATCTTCTTTATATACAGGTATATCGTTTTGTATCCTTGATTGTATAAAAAAATATGTTGCCAATGCCAAGATCCCAAAAGCAGCAAGCCATATTAACCATTTAGGCTTAGAAGTTTTTTTTACGACATCAGGTGCAATAAAAGGAATATCTTCTTTGATATTCGCAGCAAAATACTCTTCGCACTCATCACGCAAATCATCTATTCTGCCGCCATACTCTCTTTCTAAAATAGAAATAAGTCCAAACACTTGAACCTTTTTAAAACCCATAAAATCTTTGGCTATAATCTTATTTAAAACATCTATAGATATTTTTGTTTTACTATGAATACTTCGTACACTGTTTTCTTCTAAAATCTCACTTAATAGCATTACTCATCCTATGCAACAAAATAGCAGTCGCTACACTCACGTTTAGAGAATCAAATTCGTGTTTCATAGGTATAGATACAAGCTCATCTATTTTTCCTAAAACTCGTTTTGATATCCCCTCTCCTTCACTTCCGACAACCAGTACTTTTTTGTCTGCAAAAACCACATCCTCCACAGATGTACCCTCCATTGCAGCACCATAAATTTTAAAATCACTTTGATGTAATTCATGAAGCACGTCGAGTCCGTTGGTAGCTATCATCATGGGCATACTAAATAATGCTCCTGCACTAGTTCTTGCAATGCCGGCAAAATTGAGTTGGCCCACCCCTATAGCTATGATGCCATCTGCCCCCAAAGCATATGCACTTCGCACAATAGCACCGATATTTCCCACATCTGTCAAACCGTCAAGCACTACTAAAAAATCATTTTTTTTCATGCTGGTCAAATCACTCTCTTCAAATGGCTCAAGCTCTATTAAAATGCCTTGATGATTTCCGCCCTTGCTCATCACCTGGGCCCACTTATTTTCTAAGAATTTGATTTGATCCCTATAGCTGTCAAATAACTTTTGAGGCAATATGCCTTTTTTGGCTACATAAACAGTTTTTACCGATTTTCTGTGATGCTCAAGCACATACAAACAGACTTGTTTTCCATAAATTATCATAGACTAGATTGTACCTTTTTTTTGCTGTGTAAATCTTGTTATATTTTAAGTTTATAATTATTAGTAAATTGATGACATTTTTATAAAAAACAATAAGTTTAGCGTTTTTTTGGAGGAGGAAAACGAGGTGGTCAGATAATCGTATAGTAGAATTTTAATTTATTTTGCTTAAGCTGATAACCTCATCGTAACACTCTTTAATACTTTTACCGCTCATTTGTGACATAAGCTTTGCTTTTTCTTTTGGTGTTATATCCAAAGCCATTATTTCATCTATGGAGCCAAAGAGAGGTTTTTCTCCGCTACCCTGCAAGATCACCACCCATTCACCTCTTATATTTTCTTCTTTAAATTGTTCAAAAAGAATTTTGGCTTCATTTCGATAATATTTTTGATATTTTTTGGTCAATTCTTTTGCCAAAAACAGCTCTTTATTTGGTTCTATTGCGGTTATCTCTTCTAATAATCTAAGCATACGGTGAGGTGCTTCATAAAGTATAGCCGGATACTCTTGATTCATAGCCTTTTTGAGTGCTGTAGCTCTATCTTTGCCTTTTTGCGGCAAAAATCCTATGAAACAAAACTCCCCTCCGCTAAATCCGCTAGCTACAAAAGCAGTCAGTGCAGCATTAGCTCCGGGGAGTACATCATACGATACACCTTCTTTTTGGCAATAATCTACCAATAATTGTCCCGGATCGGAAATGACAGGCATACCCGCATCACTCACAAAGACTACTTTTTTTTCTTTTAGATCAGTTGCAATTTGTACTAAGCGTTCTTTGCCGTTATGTTCATGAAATGATAGATATGAAGCCTGTGGTTTTTGCATACCATAGCGCTCTTGGAGCAAAATCATTAAGTGTTTTGTATTTCGGGTATCCTCGCATAAAAAAAGTTCTGCCTCTTCAAATAGACGCATGGCTCTGATAGTTATGTCAGCAGGATTACCGATAGGAGTAGGAATGAATGTTAGCATAAGTTATCATGCGGTACGTAAAAGTACCACATGGAAAAAATTAACCGAGGTTATATTTTTTCTTAAATTTATCAACACGGCCAGCCGCATCAACGATTTTTTCAGAACCTGTGAAAAATGGATGACATTCGTTACAAATATCTACGCTTATAGTTTCTTTGTCTGATTTGACTTCAAATGTATTTCCGCATGCACATGATACTTTGCAATCAACATAATTCGGATGAATATCTTTTTTCATCTTTTTACCTTTTTAAAATAATATGATGACAGGCAACTAACCTGCTCTGGTACTCAATAAGCACCCTTCCGCTAAAATAATTAGTGGGTTGCTGCAACCTCATACGGAGACAGCTTTTAAGAATTGGCATTATATCCAAAATTATTTAAATTTTCATAAGATATTTGTTTAACTTAGCTACGGGCTAGGCTTTCACGAATCTCTTGCAAAATCTTACATTCGCAAAGCCCATTATGAATATCTAGGGTTTTTAAAGGTGCGCTTAAATTACTCTTCTGGCAATATCTGTTCAGGCATATCCGGAAAGCGTTGTTTGAGTTTCAAAAAATACGGTGGATCACCTAAGCAATCCGGATTTTCTTCTTCTACGCATGGCAACTCCGCAATTTTCCATTTACCATCTTGTAATTCTAGCAGAGCACTGAAATCTTCATATTTACTGACACCATCTGGTGATTGCGGAAATGTATGCGCCCATGCCCAACCATCTTGGACTTTCAAATGCTCTACAACAAATACCACATCGACTCCATGCATATTTTTGATCTCTTGTCTGAGAACATTCAAAATATCTTTACGCATCTGTGTGCCTTTTTCGGGCGTAAAGCATTTATTTGACATACTATTGATATCCTTCGCAAAACAAAAACTCATACCAAAACTAATAATCATAATTGTGGTGACAAACATAAAATTGTATTTTTTCATTTTTTACCTCTTAAATATAACTACTTTATTCTTCTTAGTATTTCCAGCACCTCTTCATCGCTCACATCATACCAATCTTCATAAACCTGTGCTACTGCATGAAAGTTATATGGTGACTCTAGCACAACCATTTCATCAACTATCGGAGAGAATTTGGCTATAGCACTAGCGCCGGCTACAGGTACGGCTATGATAATTTTCTCTGCTTCTTGTTTTTTGCATAAAGCAACCGCTACATGCATAGTAGATCCCATCGCGATACCATCATCTACCAATATCACGGTACGCCCTTTAAGAGAGGGCAACGGTTTTCCGTTTCTCAATGTCATGATGCGCCTTTGTATCTCTTCGCTTTGGTCTGCAATTATTTGTTCTATCTCTTGATCATCTAAATTAGATGCTGCTCTTTGATCGATAAAGATAGAACCATCTTCTGCTATAGCACCAAATCCGCTCTCAGGATTGTACGGATAAGGAAGTTTACGGCAAATGATAAGCGAAAGATCATAACCAAATGCTTTGGCTATCTCATAGCCTAGTTCTGCGCCTCCTCTGGGAATTGCCAAGACTAGAGCGTCATCTATTTTATATTTTTGGAGAGCTATTGCCAATTTTTGACCGGCATCTTTTCGGTTCTTTAACATTTAAACTCCTTTTTTATATTATAATTTTATTTTACTATAAATTATAAATAAAATCAATTAAGATACATCAAACCCACAAGGAGATTATCATGGACAAATTGGCTCTAACTAAAACGATAATGATAGATTTTGGCGTACGTACATGTTTAAAAAATGAAAATTGCACTCCTGTACGCTATTTGTGGACAGATGCATTTGCGGTATGCAATTATTTGAATCTTTTTTTAAAAACAGGCGAGACGAGCTACAAAGATGATGCCTTACTTTTAGTCGATCAAGTACATCATGTTTTAGGAAAACATAGAGATGATGATATGCGCCATGGATGGATAAGTGGCTTAGATGAAGAAGAAGGCGAAAAGCATCCTACGCTCGGTGGGCTAAGAATAGGCAAAAAAAACAATGAAAGAAAAGAAGACGAACCTTTTGACGAAAGATTAGAATGGGAACAAGACGGACAATACTTTCATTATTTGACCAAATGGATGCACACTCTTAATCTTGTTTTCAGAGTAACGGGTGATCCGAAATATAACCGCTGGGCTTGCGAGATGGCAAAAACAGTGCATAATAAGTTTGCCTATGTTGTGTTTGATGGTGTTAAGAAAATGTATTGGAAAATGAGTATCGATTTGAATTATCCGTTGGTCGCTTCAATGGGCCAACATGATGCACTAGATGGATATATCACATATCTTGAATTGATCAAAACAGCCTCCAAAGATAATGATATTGATCTAGATAATGAATTGATAAGCTTATTTCAGATGTCCCATGTTATGGATTTAGATACCCATGATTCCCTCGGCATAGGCGGATTATTGCATAGTGCTTGTACATTAATGCAGCTTATCATAAATGATAAAATGACTCATTTGTCCGATATGCTCCTAAAGCTGTTATCATCTTCCAAAAGCGGGATAGATATTTTCTTGGATACCAATACTTTGAGACATCCGGCCGAGTATAGACTTGGATTTCGAGAATTGGGACTAAGCATAGGTTTGCATGGTGTGAAAAAGATGCAAATGCTTATCAAAGAACATCCTGAGTGTTTTACAAACCATACTCTTTTGCAATCCAAACTATACAAGCTAGCAAGCTATCTTCCTATGTGTAATATCATAGAAAAATTTTGGATAGATCCAAATAATCAAAAGAGCAGCACATGGAGTGAGCATTTGGATATCAATGCTGTGATGTTGGCTACCTCTTTAAACCCGAAGTTTTTTTTGAGTGTATAGTGCAAAGGATATTTTCATTTTTATTTATATCCTCTACATCAAAAAACATTACTTTTAAATTTAGTCCATTATTTAATTCGCAAGTTTGTTTTTCAAAATAGTGGTAACAACTTTCAAATATATCATTGTCTTTAGGATATATGAGATACATATCTTTGCACTTTTCATACTTTGTTCCATATGCATAGAGTTGATACATATCGCTTTGGGCTACTCCGCTATATGCTTTTTCTTCACTTAGAATTTTCCATTTTGTGTCGGCTATTATTATATTATCTGTATCTTTGTTGATAACAATATCTGGTTTCAGTCTAAATCGTCCATTGCCTTTTTCATAAGCTAAATAATGAGTTTTATCTTGGGCGGTGATATTTTCAAAATTTCCAGATCGTT
Source organism: Sulfurovaceae bacterium (assembly GCA_041654415.1). Lineage (GTDB taxonomy): Bacteria > Campylobacterota > Campylobacteria > Campylobacterales > Sulfurovaceae > BN30871. The sequence goes on from JBAZDL010000001.1 coordinate 211,803, forward strand.
TTAGATAATCATAAACATAACTCTCAAAAAGTAAATTCATATCAAAAAGCAATGCAAAAGCTACATCGTTGCCTTTATATGGGCTAAAAGAGTTTTCAAGTAAAAATGTCTTGCACCACAAAAGTATCTGTTCATAGTCTTTCATTTGGCGGTTTAACTTCACTTTCGAAAAATCTGTTTTGACATTATGAGAAATTCTAATCTCGTCGAAGACAAACAAAAACTCCCTAATCCTTTGTTGGTTTCGATTTGATTTTGATTTTTTGTAAAGAAACTCAAGCGTAGTTTTAATAAGGCGATTTTCTACTCTGTTGCTACTAAATTCATCATATGCTACGAAAAATCTCTCCTTATGGATGTAATTGTATTTAATTTGTTCGTTTATCTTGAGTTTGCCTTTTAGAAATTTTAGATTTTCTTCTTGGGTTATATAGTCAGATTTAATTCCTCTTTGCACAAGCCTAGCAAGCTCTTCTAAAAACATAGTGATAAATATCTCAAGTAATGGCATCTTGGAACTTTTAAGATTTGCCATATTAAAGTTCTTAAAAGGAGAATTTCGCAGAGTTTTGAGCATTTTAAGTAAAACTTGTTTTGACTTTTCTATATCTTCTACATCTGAAATTTTAGGCAATATTTCGATAGTTGTGCCGTCTTTTTCTTGAATGACACCGACATAATTTTGGGCTCTAAATGCTTTTTTACCATATTTTTTCGCAGGTATAAAATATTGCTGCGCATCACTATTTGCATAATAAAAATTTTCAATAGCTTCAAAAGCTTTTTGAGGCAATATTAAATTTTTCTCACTATCATATTCTGGTTTTTGACAATCATTCGAACTATAAAAAACTTTATATTCAAGTATCGAAAAATTTTTGCTATTCATAGATTTTTCTATAACTCTCTAGTTTACTAAAAGCTTCTTTATTTATTTCATAAACTTTTTGTTCATCACTAAAATCAAAATCATCTATATTTTTACCAAATAAATCATTTATCTTATAGTCTTTTTTAACTTTTACAAATTGATATTGTTCATCTTTTTGATTATCGCCAAGAACTAATCTTATCTTCTCCCAATCATCATAGAAATATTCTTGAAGTAGTGGGATAATTTTATTTCTAAAAATATTGTCTAATTCAGCTTTTTTATCAGTTGTTTTTTCATCTTTTAAGCTCATAAAATAGGCATGGCCTATAGTGTGATCTCTATCGTATAAATACTCGACTCTTTTATTTATAGTTTCAAGGAGTGATTTTATATTTATACCATCCACATCCGTTAAATCGTTCAACGTTTCTAAATCTGGCATCATCTCTCTAAAATCGAATCTTCGTCTAAGTGCTGTATCCATCAAGGCAATACTTCTATCTGCTGTATTCATCGTGCCTATGATATATAAGTTTTGTGGCACTCCAAAATCATCATTGCTATAAGGAAGTTTTACTCTTATCTCTTCATCTGCTCCTATTCTTTTACTAGACTCGATAAGGGTGATAAGCTCTCCAAAGATTTTAGAGATATTTCCGCGGTTGATTTCGTCGATTATTAGAATGTAGTTTTGAGTTTGTTTTTCATCATTGGCAGATAATGAATTATTTTCATCAACTATTTCTTTCCAATCAATTAAACCATTTGACATTCTCCCAAGTATTACAGATGATGCAGCACTCAAGCTTTGAAAAATATAATCATCCTCTAAAATATAAAATTCACTTTCTTCTTTTAATTTTGCTTCTTTTAAAACAATAGCTTTTAAAGTGGAATAATTATAATTTTTGAACGAATCAGCTTCGCCTTTTCTTATTTTAGAACCTTTTAAAACTATATATGTATTTTCATCTTTTTGAATCAGTTCAGCTTGAATATTTAATGATTTTGCATTTAATATAAATCTTTTCTGATTATTAATTGTTTTTTTGAATTTTGTTGCATAGTTCTTAAATGCACTATATGACATTTGTTTAAAAATGCCATCAACCACATTATAAATCATTTCTGTTCCATTTTCATTGCCATCTTTCCCAGCAGGAATAGCCTTTATCCCCTCGACAAACTCTTCATAGCCATAACTTTGATGAAATGTTACAAACTCAATTTGCGTCCCAACATAATGTTCAAAAATACCTTTTAAAACTTTTCTTTTTGTATATTCATTTTCAATTTTTAAAGCATCATTATATGATATTTCTTTTTGTTTAAAATCAAAGTCAAAATCATAAAAAATTATTTCATCTTTATTTTCTTTTTCAAAAATAATCTCCAATGCTTTATTGATGGTATTATAAGTTTTTCCAGTACCTGGAGGTCCATAAAGTATTTGGTTTAGTGGTTGAATTTGTTTCGCGTTACTAGTTTCCAATTGTGTGCCCTTATTATTTTTATTATTATTGTTTGGTTTTATATACTCTATCAAATATTTTAACGAATTCCACGCTTCAGTTCCTATAGTTGACGTTTTGTTCCATTCTTGCAAGTTGTATGAGTTATTTTCAAATAGTATATTAATATTTTCTAGCTCTTCTAATTCTAGATCATAAAGACTTGTTCTTGTTTCAAAAAAACCCACTTCAACCATCTTATCTGGTATTTTATTTTTTAATCTGTTAGTATAGTTTTTACGTGTACTATCAGATAATTTTTTTTCATTTTTCAACCAATTTAAAAAGTTCTTTTCAAGATTTTCTCTATGTTTTGCAACATAAGCCAATCTTTCTGAAATCAAAGATTCAATTTCAGCTTTATACTCACTTAAGAAGCTGACCAATCCTGCTCTTGCTTCTTCTTTTATTTTATATTTTGTTTTTTTATCTCCATTGTTGATACCATCGTGTTCAACTAAACTATTTAAAAGTTCTGATTCTTCGCCTTTACCAAATCTCTGAGACCAAAGATGATCAAACGATAATTCTCCTCGTTTAAACTTTCCAAAATTTTCTAATTCTTTTATAATATCATCTCGACTTGCCCAGTCGTCTTTTTTACTCAAAATCTGAAGTATTGGCAATTCCAAACATGCAACATTTATATTTTCTCTATAAACCTTATCAAGATAATCTTTTAACTTTTCAATAATTTCACTCATCCCCTATCTCCTTCAATCTATTCTTCCAAAACTATCTCATAACTCACGTTACGGCCGCTTGTTCCCTCAATTTGCCTAATACACCCAAACTCCAAAAGTTCGGCGATATCTCTTGACGCTGTAGTTGAGGCGGTGTCGGCTATACTCATATATTTCTTCTTACTCAAGTTGCCTTTGAAATTTTCTACTCCTATATCAAGGATAAAGTTAAGCACTTTTATCTGTCGTGCATTTAGGTTGCTATCTTTGTGCTTATCCCAAAACTTTGTTTTTTGTACTATATACCCAAGCCTGTTTTTTGTATCAAGCAGTGCAGTATAAAGTGTAGATAAAAACCACTCGCACCAATACGTGATATCAAGATGATTATCTGTTTTTTTTACATATCCTGTCGTATATTCCAATGCTTTATAGTATCCTTTTCGATCACTATTTATCGCACTTGACATCGAATAAAGTCTTGAGATTTTTGAATTTTCTATTTTTGATAGGACTAGGTCGGTTATAGCTCTTGCAATTCTTCCGTTCCCGTCATCAAGTGGGTGTATTACCACAAACCACAGATGAGCTATACACGCCTTAAGAAGACTTGGAGGCGTTGTATTAAACCATGTTAAAAATCTCTTCATTTCATCTTCAAGTATTTCTCTTGGAGGGGCTTCGTAATAGACATTTTCATTTCCGGCAGTCCCGCTTACTATTTGCATAGTCTCTTTGCCTCTAAATGCAGCGACATTAATTTTTACTAACCCACTGTATCCTTTGGGAAAGAGTGCATTATGCCAACCAAAGAGCCGCTCTAGGCTTAAGTTGCTTTCATAGTTTGTATTGGCATCTATAAGTATCTCTACAAGATTATCGGTAGCAACTTCTGTTTTGTGATAGTAGGTATCTTTAAATCCAAGTTTTTTTTGCACAGAAGCTTTTACACTATCACGATTTAGTATTTCTCCTTCAATGGCAGCAGTACTGATAGCTTCACTCATCAAAGCTTCAAATTGTCTTTGGATAATATTATCATTATTCATAGTTTGAGTTAAAGCTATAAGATAACCTTGCTCTAAAGAAATTTTTTGAATCAAATCTTCAAGCTTTTTTACATCATAGATAAAATTGGGATATCCCTCTTGTTGCCATATCCAGCGTTTCATAATATTTGTTCCCTTTTTATCGGTATGATTATTTTAGATAATCATACCATAAATGGTACGAAAAATCTATTTAATCGTATTGTTTTTTCACTCTTGGAAACTTTTCAACCTCTTATACTAGCACTTTACTGGCCACTGCACATACAGCGCTTTCACTGCGCAAGATGAGCGGTGTATCAAGCCCTACGATATTATCGCTTGGCATAAGACTGACTTCTTTATCGCTAAATCCGCCTTCGCAACCGACTATGATAGTCACATCTTCAGCAAGATCAATATCACTTAGCGATTTATCTGAAAAATTGAGCATAAATGCCTCAGGATGATTGCCAACAAACTCTTTGAGATTACCTCCAATATCGAGCTTCATCTTGCTACTTCTGCCGCACTGTTGGGAGGAATTGAGCAAAATTCTATCAAGTCTATCAAAATCGATTTTAAAATTTTGTTGAGACCTGTCGCAGTGAATAAACGTGATACGTACTACTCCCATTTCATTTAAAATCGGTAAAACTTTTTCAATATTTTTTGGCTCTATCATACACCAACCTATATGCAAATCTCTTTTTGCTTTAATGGATAGGTTTCTTTCTTCAATGAGCACCAAATTGGCTTGTTTTTTGTCCATATTGGTTATGCGGTACATATATATTATGTCATTTTTCAAATCACGTAAAGCTATAGTGTCATTAGTTCTATGCCGTCTGACTTTAAAAATATAATGATGTGCATCACCTTGCAAATCAAGTGATGTATCTCCCGCATGCTCATGATAAAGATATTGCATAACCCCTCCGTTAATAATTCTCTTGGATTATAACACTCTTTTGATATAATTTAATTACTACACCAAACAAAAAGGCTTGCTAATGGCAGTATCTATACTAGAAGCATTAGAGATCATATACAAAAACACCATTCCCATTACAAAACAAGAGAGCATAGCCACAGAAGAGAGCATAGGACGTATATGCGCTACTGATATATATGCCAGGATTCCCTTGCCTAGATTTGATCACTCTGCCATGGATGGATATGCTATCAGGATCTCAAATGCCGGACAATCCATCGAATGTCAAGACATTTTATACGCCGGGAGCCGAGTTATCCCTGCTCTAAAAGAAGATTACGCGATTCGCATCATGACAGGAGCTCCTGTGCCTATGGGCTGTGAAGCTATCGTTCCGCTAGAAAATGTTGTGGTAAATAATGACATGGTAACCTTGCCGGGCAACATCAAGCATGGCTCTCATATAAGACGGCAGGGCGAAGAGTTAAAAACCGGTACTATTTGTTTGCATCAAGGAGAAGAGATCACACCCTATGCCATAGGATTACTGGCATCTCAAGGGATAGATACCATAGAAGTCATATGCAGACCAAATGTAACCATACTCAGTACCGGGGATGAACTCAAACCATATACACAAAAAAATATAGAAGAATTTGAAATATACAACTCCAATACCCCGATGTTTGCCGCAAGAGCCAAAAGCATAGGCTGCCAAACTGAAAGCCTCAATATTTGTAGTGATGATCTGCAAACTCTTAAAATTCATATCAAAGCGTCCCTAGATTGTGATGTTATTCTTACAAGCGGGGGAGCTAGCGTAGGTGATAAGGATATAACCAAACTGGCTTTTTTTGAGCTTGGGATGGAGATGTTATTTGAAAAGATAGACATCAAACCAGGCAAACCGACATCTCTAGGCAAAATCGGAGATACGTTAATATTAATCTTACCTGGCAATCCTTTGGCAGCTATGGTGAATTTCGAATTATTTGCAGTTCCTATACTTGAAAAACTTAAGGGTGCTGCTAAACATTATCACACAACCATACAAACTGCTTTAAATGATGAGTTTAGATTGAAATCTGGAAAATATAGTGTGATATTAGGACAATATGACGGCAAATTTTTTCATCCGTTATTATCCCAGGCTCCAAACCAGGTATCAATACTCAAAGATGCGAATAGCCTGATGATCACTACACCAGATATAGAGTATATTGAGAAAAATAAAATTATAAAAATTATTCCGATTGGATTTATAATGAGTTATATAGAAGAAGAAAATATATTTGTATTATAAAAACTCTTCCCAAGGAAGGGAAGAGCAGCTAAATTATAGTTTTGAAATATAATCAGCCAATGCTTCCATTTGAGCATCATCAAGAGTAGCCATTTGGCCTTTCATAAGAGCACCGTTACCAGTTAGATCAATTGTACCGGCTTTATAGCCTTTCATTTTTGTAGCAAGATCAGCAGCTGATTGACCAGCGATAACAGCTGATTTACCAAGAGCTGCGGTTTTACCATCAACACCGTGACATGCGCCACATGCAGTATACAAAGCTGCACCGTCTACAGCTGGAGCAGCAGCTTCTGGAGCAGCAGCTTCAGGAGCTGCTTCTGTTGCATTAACTTCTGTAGTTATTGTTTCTGTAGTTACTGTTTCTGTTGCGTTAACTTCTGTAGTTACTGTTTCTGTTACATTAGCTTCAGCTTTTGGTTTATCACCACAACCTACGAATAAAAGAGCCATAGCGGCTACTGACATAAGTGCCATTTTTTTCATACAAATCCTTTGAGTTTTTATTTTGGACAAAGTATTATACAAAAAGTTTTGTTGAAATTTGCATAAATATTAAAATATAAAAATATAAAATATTACAATTATTATAAAAATGAAATCAGATAAAATTGCTTGTAGGTATAAGTAATGGAAAAAATTAATGGTTGAAATAAATAATTTCGAATATAAAGAGATATAACCTCTTACATATTGTTAGTAAGAGGTTATATAGTTAAAACTTATTCAGCAGTTGCGTTAGCATCAACTGATACACTAGTGTTAGTTTCAGTAGTTTCAGTAACAGTAGTTTCAGTAACAGCTCCAGTAGCGTTATCTTCTGTAGTAGTTACATTAGTTTCTACAACAGTTTCAGTTGTGTTAGTTTCAGTTGCGTTAGCATCAGTTGTTTTACCTTTACAACCTACGAAAAGAAGAGCAGCAGAAGCTACAGATATTAGTACCAATTTTTTCATGTTAATCCTTTGATTTGTGTTTGACAAATGGAATTATACTAAATTTTTCGTGGATTTATGCTAAATTTTTGTAATATTATTTTTTTCCACATATTTTTATCTTTCCATTCACTTTTTACCTGATTTGAAAATTCAATTTTTTGAAGATCTATTTCACCCATTAGCAAACTATATGCATCATCTCTAAAAGCTTGCGCGTATCCCGTATCGGTCTCATGGACAATAATACTATGAAGTTTTACTTCTTTTTCTTCATTTACCATAGTTGTAGTTTTTAGGATTTGGTCTATAATCACAAAGAAAACTCTGCTGAATTGTTCGGCTGATGGCGATACAGGCAACACCACCCATCTTGTACTGTGACGCTGCATATCTTTGATATATTCCATATCATCATCACTCCACAATGTAACTGAATGATCAAACGAATCAATTATTTCTTTCATAGTATGTTTCATTAGCCCAAAATCATATACCATTTGCCCGGCATCCAAGTAGTTTGACTCAAGCAAAACCTCTACTTTATAAGAGTGTCCATGTAGATTTTGGCTACATCTTTGGGTAGTGCATCCCCTAACAATATGTGCATTTTCAAATTTAAAAAGTTTCCTTATAATCATTCTTTTCCTTAATCGGAGTAATTGTATCTTATTTTATCAATTATAAGATAAATTTTCACACACCTTGCGTCGTATCGAATATACGGATATGGAGTCTATCACTATAATTAAATCCACGTTTCATGCAAAAAGCAAAAACTGCTTTATCGTTAGCTTCAAGTGTAGATCTAGACTCACCAACAGGCATACAAAATATTTTCTTGGCAGGACATATATTTATTATATTCTGAATTTCATCAAATGCTCTACTGTCAATTATTTCTTTATTGAGAGTAAATTTAAAAAAAGATTCGTCTGAGTTGTCTGCTATTTTTTTGATGGCTGCAGTATTGATTCTTTTAGATATCGGCTCGCCGCTATTTGATAGCTTTACTGAGAGTGCAAAAATTGCTTTTTTATAGGCAGGAAACTCATCAAAATCGATTTCAACTACACCATTGGTCTCAAAAGTAACACGAATACCAAAATCAATCAGCCAAGAAAAAACAGTATAAAAAACTTTATCCCGTGCATACAAAAGAGGTTCTCCGCCCGTAATTACAACATGTGGCAAGTATCCTATAGCATCAAATTCTGTTTTCAAATGAGATATAAAAGCGTTTTCATCATCAATCTTTTGCCAAGAATTGCTAAAAGAGCGATCTACTGCAAAGTATGTATCACAACCGTATTTCACTAGGCCGTTTACACAATAAGATGTGCCAAACCCTTCACAAGAAAGATTGCACCCTCCCGTGCGTAAAAAATACGAAGGAGTGCCTGCGTATTTGCCCTCGCCTTGTATGGAAAAAAATTCTTCAACTAAATAAAACATCATCCACCTGTCTGATAAAATGCGCGCTTGGATTGTTCTCTTGAGTCAAGCTCTTCTTCACTCCAGCGATTCTCTTTGGGTTTATCTCGAAGTACTTGGGCCAATATATTTGAAGCTTTGTCTATATCTTTATCTTTGACTGCTTCGGCAATACTCAATGCCTCATCAAAATACAAGCATGGTATTAAATGCCCTTCGGCTGTCAGGCGAATACGATTGCAATTTTCACAAAAATCATGTTTATGAGGATCTATAAGACCAAATTCATATCCATTTTCTTCAATACGGTAATTAAACGATGGGCTAGTTCCCTCTCGGCCCAGAGCATGTATGGTGTATTTCTCTTTGATCTTAGTCAAAATCTCTCTGCCATGCATACCTTCAATTGTATTATTAGCGTGTGTATTTTCCATATATTCAATAAAACGAATTTTGATCTGTTTTTCTCGTGCATATTCTAAAATATCTAAAATCTCATTGTCATTAATGCCTTTTAGCGGGACCATATTTAATTTAACATCAAGTCCAATTTCAAGAGCTTTTTCTATACCTGCAACAACCCTATGGAGCACATCTTTTCCGGCTATTTTAGCAGCAATATCCGGCTTAAGGCTATCAAGGGAAATATTCAATCTTTTCAAACCGGCAATTTTTAATTTATGCGCAGCATCGCAGAGCAAAAAACCATTTGTTGTGATAGCTAGATCAATATCTGGTTTGTAATCGTGTATCATAGCTATAAATTTATCTAAATCTTCGCGAAGCAATGGTTCGCCGCCAGTTAAACGAATTTTATCTACTCCCTCGTCTATCGTTGCCTTGATAAATAAAAATAATTCTTCAAAACTAAGCAGATTTTCATGAGGTACCCATGAAAATGGTTTTTCCGGCATACAATATTGACATCTAAAATTACACCGCTCAGTGACAGAAACCCTAAGGTAATTAACGCGTCTTCCATGTCCGTCTATTAACACTTTTTTATTATCCTATAATTAAATTGTCTAAGAGTAGCTAAATGTTGATAAAAATGCGATAAGAGGATTGAGAAAAGATTATTTTTTTAGATTATTAATTTTACAATGGTGTTATTCCGCCATTTGAAGCGGAATAACAGAAGTTTTGTGCTTTACAAAATCAATTATAATTGATTAATGCAAGTCTTTCCAGTGATGTTTTTTCCAGAAATACGCAAGTACTGTGAAAATAACAAAAAATAGAATTACCCATGGTCCAATAGCATGTCTAGCATCTTTGCTAGGATCACCTGTCTCTTCAAGATATGCTTTTACTGACTCATAACCCTCTTTGGTTAATCCAACTCTTGGCATAGAAGTTCCAGGAAGTTGTGTTTGAGGATTTTCAATGAAAGTCTCCATATATTGTTCGCTTCTAGCTCTGATCATGATAGACAAATCAGGCGGCAATTTACCCATATATTTTTTAATCAAATCTTGTTCGTCAAGAACTTTCATTTGATGAGCTAATGCTTCTTTTTCAGTTTTGAACTTAGGAGTAGCACCAAGCTGAGTAAGGTTGCCGTATCTGTCCGCATGACATCTGCCACAAGCCTCTTCGTAGGCTACTTGTGGAGTCATTTTACCAACTTTTTTAGCTTTGATATATGCTACAACATCAGCTATTTGCTGAGGAGTAGTTACCATTGCTTGTACAGCACCCATTGGATGCATCATTGTGCTTGCATATTTATGATCCACATTTGATGCCATCGCAGGGTCTTTAATAAGTGCGATTAGATAGTTTTTATCATACAAACTACCTGCATGATCCAAGTTTGGAGGGATAACACCGCCCATATTGATACCTGCACCATTATGACAACCCATACAAGTCGCATATAGCGCTTCACCGGCAGCTGCATTGCCTGGAAGTTTAGCTATTTGATTCACTTCGCCCCAAAATGCTTTTTTAGCAGCCACTTTTTCTTTAGAAGCCTCAGCTATATCTGCAGCACCGTCATATACAAAATTATGTCCTTCGACATGTTTGTGCATTTGAGAGTGAGCAAAAGGCTCTACGCCCCAATATGTAATTAGAGACAAGATAACAACAACGGCTAATATTTTAAACTCTTTCATTATCATTCCCCCTTACGCTTTTTTTTCATTTTTAGTAATAAACGGAAGAACTACAAATAATGCAATGAACACTAATGCAGCTACCAATCCGATAACCGTCCAGATACCTTCCGGTGGCAATTTGCCCATAACTGTAAGTACGATCATATCTACTATCATAACCCAGAACCAAACTTTGAACAAGCCTCTTTTGTTTGCAGGAGCAACTACCGGACTTTTATCCAAGAATGGAAGCAAGAAGAATGCAACTTGAGCAAATCCAAATGCGATAAGACCTAAATCTTTATTGAATGGTCTAAGTATCTCATATGACCATAAGAAATACCACTCAGGATAAATGTGAGCAGGAGTTTTGAGTCCATCTGCAGGGTCAAAATTCACTGGATCCATTGCAAAATCAAAATGGAAAAATACCAAATAGAAGAAAAGAATAAAGTAAACACCCATAACAAATATATCTTTGCTCAAGAACACAGGATTGAATGGAATTACTTTTGATTCTTTTTTCTTGCCTTCTTTATAAAGTTTTGCAGCTTCATCAAAGTCGATCTCTTTGCCGTGTTGATTGTTAACGTGAGGCAATCTCAAAGTTGCAAAGTGAAGTACGATCACAGCAATAATAACAAGAGGAAGCAAGAATACATGCAACATGAAAAATCTTGTCAAGAATGCTTGGCCAGGTACATAGTCTCCTCTAAGCCATTCAACAAATCCTGGGAAGTTAGCTACTCCGCCGGCTATAGTAGGTGAAAAACCTTCAAAAAGATTGGTAATAACCATACCCGCCCAATAACTCATTTGACCCCATGGAAGCATATATCCGCTAAATGCCTCTGCTGAGAACAGAACAAATAAAAGCATACCGGTAAGCCAAATCATCTCTCTGCCTCTTTTGTATGAACCGTAATAGATACCTGTAAACATATGAATATATATAACAAGGAATACTACCGAAGCTGCAACACCGTGAATATGTCTCCATAGCCAACCATAACCGACTTCGTTCATAATAGTATAGTTTACACTATCAAATGCACTTTCTACGCTTGGTTGGTAATACATCAAAAGAAAGATACCGCTAATAATAAGCAAACCAAAAGTGGCTGCAAGTATCATCCCCATTGCCCACAAGAAGTTAATATCTTTTGGTATCCAATATTCTGTAGAAAGAACTTTTTTGACAGTATCTACTGCCATTCTTTCATTTAACCATTTGTGCGAAAAGGGCTTCGCTTTTTCATCAAAATGTGCCATTTTCTCTCCTTATACTTTCAATGTCAAGCCAGCAGCTAACATTTTCTCATATTCTGGACCGGTTTCGCCCAAAATTACACTTGTTCCGCTGATTTTAAACGGCGGTATATCTAGAGGTCTTGGAGGTGGTCCAAAAGTATTGACACCTAATGAATCAAACTCCCCGCCGTGACATGCACATTTAAACTGTTTTTTGTCTGCCAAATATGCCGGAATACAGCCCAAATGCGTACAAAGACCGACAACTACGAGGTATCTTCCACCTGCTACATGAATCTCTCTATCGCTTTTTGGTGCATTAGCCGGTTGTTTAAGAATAAATATAGGCTTGCCTCTCCATTTTTCTGTCACAAGCACATTTTCTTGAGCCGGACTAAGATCTATCGTGGTAAAACCTGCCGATTTTACGCTTGGCAATGGATCCCAAGTTCGTTTAGCTGCATACAATGCACCCAAAGCACCCAGAGCAGCAAAACTACCTAGAGCCATACCCATGAAGTCTCTTCTATTACTCATCGTATTCCTTTCAAAAATAAATTAACTTAATATTATAAAAAAGATGTTATTAAAAAACTATGAAAAAAAGATTTATTTGCTAAAAAAAGTGTCATAAACACTATTAATGGGTATAATTGTGTCCATTTGTAACTTATCAGACAAGTATCTTCTTAACATGGTTTGATTAAAATCATCAACTATGCTTATATTAAAAGTTCCAAACAAACTTCTTATGCATTCCAAAAGAGGTGTTTGAGCAATAAAAATCACATTTGCGCCGCTTATTTTAGCCTCTAAGGCACATTGAACGGAAGTAGTGATAATATCGCTTGAAGTGCGTATCAAATCTGTATATTCTTCAGATTCATGCATCACATCAAATATACTAGCTAACTCTTTTTCATAATTTACAAAAAAATAGTGTCCCAGTACTATTTCCATTCTTAAACTATCAAAAAAGTTTTTATAATTAATAATACTCTTTTGAGGATCACTATCACCGCCAAAAAACAGTACCCTTTTTGTTTTTGGCATATGAGTACTATAAGCAGTGTCAATAAAAATAGTATTTTTCAGCCAAGGATAAATGACCTGTTCATTAAATAGAGGCTTGTCATCGCAATTTTGAGCCATACGAAATACTTTAAAATCATTACAATAACGCTCAAATCTCAGAGGCAGCTCTTCGCTTGAATCTACAAGCAATGTATCGCCTCTTTGTAAAACAAGATCAATGTCCCTAATAGTCTCTACCGTAACTGCACCATCAATGCCAAGTTCTTTGGCTACGAGCCCAGCTCTAAAATCATTTACAAGAAGTTTATACTCGACTTCTCTTCTCTTGGCTTCTTTGAGACAGGCAACGCCTCTGCGGACACTCTCTAATCCTTCTTTGTGACTAGTATGGGCATAATAATAAAACATTAATTACCGCCTCTGCGGCTCTTTTGTTCCATGTAAGATCTATTAAAAATTGATAATGGCTTCATTGTGCTGTATTTTCCTATTTTAGGTGGGATTCTATAATAATTCTGATTAAATAATACCATTTGCGATTAAACCAAGTATGAAATATAAATTGATAATAACATGTTAAAAAATGATAATACGCAGAATTGCAAACTGTGCTCTTCATCTATTTTCCATTTAGTTCCATATCGGGAGATATGGAACTAGTTAAAATTGGATAGTTCCGTACCTCTTACCGCTATGACATGTTTATTTAGTTCTGTATCCCAAAACAGCGTGGCGGAAAAACCAGTTATATCGGTATATTGGTAATCAACCCTGTATCTCTCTCGTTCCATATCTCCCGATATGGAATGCATACAACCAACACTACCAAAATCTTTCAACATCAATCAACCCTCTAATGCACTCATAATCCCTTGCGCTGGAATATCTCCAATGCATCGCTTCATCGACATATCCTCTTTTTACAGGATTATTATGAATATAATTTATCTTGTTTGTCATCATAGCATCACTTTGTATAAGTTTAGGCTGATATTACTTCTAATATTGGTGGTTTAATATATAACTATTATTTATTGAATAAATATGTCATATTGTCATAATTTGCAGTATGCATTCCATATCGGGAGATATGGAACGAGTTAAGGATTTTTCAAGGTGGCGACTGATCCGTAATTTGTCCTCCTTTACCCCTTATTTTTTTCTATTTTTGCTCTTACAATTCCACAAACAAAAAATATTACCAAAGAACCAATCAATAAAATATCCGACTCAGAGTTAAATGTATCCATAAAGTACATAAATATTCCAAGTATCCCGAATATAGACAAACTATTACATAATGCTTCTACAAAACTAATCTTATCTTCTCTCGTTCCATATCTCCCGATATGGAATGCATACAATCAACGCTACCAAAATCTTTCAACATCAATCAGCCCTCTAATACCCTCATAATCTCTTGCGCTGGAATATCTCCAATGTATTGCTTCATCGACATACCCTCTTTTTACAGGATTATTGTGAATATAATTTATCTTATTTATCATCATAGCATCACTTTGTATAAGTTTAGGCTGATATCCTTCTTCCCATACTTGATAGCTTGTTGCTTTATGATGTGCTTTTTTATAGAATGCAAATTGATCAAGTATAGTTTTTACATTCTCTTTTTTCAACAATCCCAATAACTCTTTTGCCGTATACTGTTTAAAAGCTTTCATGCTTTTTTCTATATCATCGCTTTGTGCTACCATATGCAGATGATTTTCAAGTATTACATAGGCATATAGTTTTAAATGGCCTCTTTTTTGAAGAAATCTAAGTGTCTCAATAACAATATCCACGCTCTCTTTTCTTGTAAACAACGGCAACCAATGCAACACTGTACAAGTTATAAAGTATGGATATGCCGGCTCATGTATTTTATATCTACTTCTTCCCATATTGGTAGTGTATTATATAATTGTTATTGATTAAATAGATGTGTCATATTGTCATAAATTACAGTATACGTTCCATATCAGGAGATATGGAACGAGTTAAAAACATTAATCTTTATTCCTGCGGCTCTTTTGTTCCATTTTGATATAGATATGCACGATTTCCAAAGCTGCTGGGGTTATGCCGGATATTTGTGAAGCAGCTTGGAGCGTAGGAGGCGTGAATTTCTCCAGCTTTTCTACGATCTCGTTACTAAGCCCTGAGACTTTACGATAATTAAACTCTACTGGGATTTTGATGCCCAGCATCTCTTCCATACGGTGAATTTGATGCTGTTGTTTGTCTATGTATCTGCTATATTTAGCCTCGACAAGTATCTGATCTATGACATCATCACTATACTTTTCAAACTCAGGCAACAATGCAAACAATTTTACCTTATCAAATTCGCCTCTGCCTATGACATCTATCCAGAAGGTACGATCATTGATCTTCATCTCTCCAATGGCTTCTAGCTGCTCCAAGAATTCTTTGGCAGGAGTCACACTGTTGTTTTTAAGAAATGTGATAGCTTCATTTAAGCTCTCTTTTTTAGAAATCACTTTGTTGTAGAATTCTTCGTCTATTAAGCCTAAGCTATAGCCATAATGTGATAATCTAATATCTGCATTATCTTCTCTCAAAAGCAATCTATACTCAGCACGGCTTGTAAACATACGATAAGGCTCTTTGGTTCCTTTGGTAACCAGATCATCAATAAGCACACCTATATAAGCCTCATCTCTGCCTAGAATAAACGGCTCTTCGTTGCGTAATGCCAGTACAGCATTAATGCCGGCCATAAGCCCCTGTGCTGCTGCTTCTTCGTATCCTGTTGTTCCGTTAACTTGTCCTGCGCAGTAAAGTCCTTTGATTTTTTTGGTCTCCAAAGTATGCTTGAGTTCTGTAGGCTGTATAAAATCATATTCTATAGCATAGCCATAACGTACTATTTGAGCATTTTCCATCCCCTCAACCGAACGAATCATATCAAGTTGAACATCTGTAGGCAAAGAAGTGCTCATACCATTGAGGTAAAACTCATTCGCTTCAAGCGTTTGCGGCTCTATAAAAATTTGATGTCTCTCTCTATCTCTAAAGCGATTTATCTTGTCTTCGATACTAGGGCAATATCTAGGACCTATGCCGTCTATTTGGCCGGAAAAAAGAGGGGCTCTATAAAAATTACTCTCAATTATCTCATGTGTAGCCAAATTGGTATAAGCTACCAAACAAGGAAGCTGTTTTGGATCAAATGTATCTCTTGGCGTCCTAAAAGAAAAAGGCATAGGAGGCTCGTCACCGCCTTGCTCTTCCATTTTACTGAAATCAATACTAGTTCCGTCTACTCTGGCGCATGTTCCGGTTTTCAATCGTCCTATCTCAAAGCCTAACTCTCTCCAGCAGTGAGCTAATTTAATAGAGGCAAATTCACCTTGTCTTCCTGCGCTTAGTTGCGTCTCGCCGATATGAATCACTCCATCAAGAAATGTGCCCGCTGTTATAATGATTTTTGATGCAAAATATTTATTACCTAACTGTGTGACAATGCCTCTAGCCTCACCCTCTTCTATCAACAAAGAATCTACCATCTCTTGCTTTACATCAAGATTTGGCGTCCTTAAGATTACATCACGCATATAGATTCTATATCTATCCATATCTATCTGGGCTCTACTCCCTCTAACTGCCGGACCTTTTGAAGCATTAAGGATACGAAATTGGATCCCAGTAGCGTCAGTACACAGCCCCATTTCACCGCCAAGTGCGTCAATTTCTTTGACTAAATGCCCCTTAGCAAGCCCTCCTATGGCAGGGTTACAGCTCGATGCCCCTATCTGTTCTACCAATATTGTTACTAGTAAAGTTTTGGCTCCCATTCTGGCACTTGAGAGCGCTGCTTCTATGCCGGCATGCCCTCCGCCTATAACGATTACATCGTAATTCATCTTTTATCCTGTGCTTTTTGCTATAATTGTGCAATTATATCCAAAAAATATCATTTTAAAATACGACTGACCATATGAGCTAACTATCTCAGTTAACTCGGTATAGCTTTTGAGCTTTGCTTAAAAAGTATTATCACAAGGAAATAATTTGTTTACAGGACTTATTCGTGAAATTGCTACTGTCAAGAGTTATCACAACAATATTTTGACACTTCAAGCCCACTACAAGCCAAATCTTGGTGACTCAATTGCAGTAAACGGCATATGCCTTACTGTGACAAAAGTATATAATGGCGGATTTGAAGTAGAATTGGCTGATGAAACTAGAAGTATTATAGATCCAAATAGATTTAAAAACAAAGTGCACGTAGAGCCTGCTATGGCGATGGGTGATAAATTTGAAGGCCACATAGTCCAAGGACATGTAGATTGTTTGGGTGTTGTTAAAAGTATCACAAAAAAAGAAAATGGTGTTGATTATATCATTCAAGTTCCAAAACAATTTATTGCCTATATAGTCCCAAAAGGGTCTATTACAATTGACGGCGTGAGCCTAACTGTCAATGAAGTAAGCACTGATACCTTCAGACTGACCATCATACCCCATACTATCAAAGAGACACTGATCGGTTCATACAAAATAGGTACGAAAGTACATATCGAGACTGATCTATTTGCTAGATATATTGCCCATATTTTGGACAATAGAGAAACCAAAGCTTCTCCAACATGGGAAGATATCGAAAAGATCCAATCGCTATACTAATGAATATTTTTGATTATACGATACCTGCAAGCGATGAAGAGTTTACTACGTTATTAGAACACAAAAATGTAAAGATAGTTCGCATAGTAAGCTCGGATAAGCTAGAGCCAAAAGTTTATATCCAAGATGAAGATGAATGGGTAGTAGTGTTGGAAGGCAAAGCAACCATTCTAATCAATGGTGAACCAAAAATTCTAAACAAATGGGATACTCTTTTTATCCCTTCGCGAACGCCTCATGAAATAATTGATATTATTAACGGGACGTTGTGGCTAGCTTTGCATATCTATTGATATTCGCTATCTTTTAAACTTTTTGCATTTGGATTTCTTTGCAACTTCAATTCCATATCAATGGGTTCAAGCTCCAATCTCCCTAGAGCTGCTATCGTACCGCTTCTGACATTGCTTTTGGGCGGAGTATAAAGCTTGAATCCGCTCTCCCACATGCCCATTCTTACAGACGTAGCACTCGAGTATGTTGTCATGATCGCATCTTGATTGCACAACTCTCGCAACATGGCAAAATACTCTTTTGTCCAAAGTAGCGGATTTTTTGTGGGGCTAAAAGCATCTTGATATATAACGTCGATTTTTTGTTCTACATTTGGCAAAGTTGCTCTAGCATCGCCTATCAAAATATCTATATTAAATTGTTCGTCTTTATAATAAAGATTTTGGCTGAGCTGCTCAATGACTGGCTTTAAGGTGTCAAATTCTATAGGGTAAACGAAATCTTTCAAGCTTCTGACCAATGCAATATCTAATTCTGGAGAAATGATCTCTATTTTTGCGGATATCTTATGAAGTTTGCAATAATAGATAGTAGCTAAAGTATTATAGCCCAAACCAAAACAAATATCCAATATAACGATTTTATTTTTTGGCGGCAGAAGTGTAAAAGCAGGGATTATATGTTTTTGAAGTGTTTCATTTAAAGCGCCGTCATTGGTTGAATGATAACATTCATCAAATTCGCTGGAATATAGAGTCTGGCTACCGTCTTTGGTGGTAACTTTTTGTTTATGCGGACGCAATGCCTCGTTATAAGGCATAGGTTAAATTTGGATCTAAAGCAAGCTCTTTATTATTCATAATGCCAATACCTTTGCTTAAGACATCTTTGGCAATCTCTTGAGCTTCTTTTAGTGAATGCATCTTGTATGTGCCGCATTGATAAATATTTAGTTCAGGGATATCATCTTCTGATTTTACATTAAGTACATCTTGCATGGATTTGCTCCAAGCTTTTACGACCTTTTTTTTCTTTGGCGAACCAAGTAAAGACATATAAAATCCGGTACGACACCCCATAGGAGAAATATCAATAATCTCTACTTTTTTGCTATTAAGATGATCTCTCATAAATCCGGCAAATAGATGCTCCAAGGTATGAATACCCTGTTCATTCATGATCTCAACATTCGGTTTACAAAAACGAAGATCATAAACTGTGATGGCATCACCGCTTGGTGATTTCATCTTTTTAGCTACCCTTACAGCCGGAGCTGTCATCTTGGTATGGTCGACTGAAAAACTATCAAGAAGCGGCATGTATTATACCCTTGCCTCTTCTCTTCTTTGTAGATATTCCCATTTTGCATCTACTCTTTTTTGCCACTCTTCTAATATATGAGCATTTTCCGGTTTGAATAGATGTTTAAATCTGCCTTGTGCCGCAAGATAATCTTTGACAGGCAATATATTTTTTGGTCTGTATGTTATGTTTAGCTCAGTACCATCAATGATCTCATATAATGGGAAAACCAGAGAATCAGTTGCTAGATCAGAAATATTAATCGTATCTTTAGGATCAAACTTCCACTCTGTCGTACATGCGCTCAGTGCATTAATATAGCATGGCCCATCAATAGAAAGTGCTTTTTGAAAAGCTTGAGCCATATTTTTCCATTTGTTTGGAGCAACTTGAGCCACATAAGAAGCCCCATTTGCAGCCATAATAGCCATCATGTCTTTTTTATTTCGTTTTTCACCATAGCTTACACGACCGGCAGGTGCTGTTGTGGTACTCGCTCCAATAGGAGTTGACGAACTTCTTTGTCCTCCGGTGTTTGCATAGTTTTCATTGTCCAAACAAATATATGTAAAGTTATGTCCTCTTTCTACTGCCCCGCTGAGCCATTGAAAACCGATATCATAAGTAGATCCGTCTCCTCCAAATGCTACGAATTTAACAGGAGCATCTGGATTTTTGAGTGTACCTTTACGTTTACGCGCTTTATACATAGCTTCAGCCCCAGCAGCAGCAGTAGCAGCATTTTCAAAACCGATATGAATCCAAGAAGTATCCCATGAAGTATACGGGTAAACCGCAGTAGAAACTTCCAAGCAGCCTGTATTTGTTGAGATAACTAAATTGTCGTCACTACAGTTCATGAGTTCTCTGACGATCATAGAGTGAGCACAACCTGGACATAGAAGATGAGCTCCCTCAAATCTTTCATTTACTGTAGAAAATTCTTTTAAATTTTTAACTGATGTGATTGCCATTATTTGCCCTCTCTTGTTTCAAAAAATCCAAGTTTTGGTCCTCTAAGACCAATGAATTGTTGTATTTGCGTTGTAATTTTTCCAGCATCTGCATTGGCTTTTAATTCTCTAAAAATAGCCTTGATATCAACAATAGACAAATCTCTTCCGCCAAGTCCATAGATGTAGTTTGTCACAAGCGGTCTTTTTGCTGTAGCATACACAGCTGCACTAACTTCGTTAAACAACATACCCAAAGCACCGCCTGGGCAAGAACGATCCATAGCCCCGATTGCTTTGCAATTTTCCAAAGCATCTCTAATAGCATCAAAAGGGAAAGGTCTGATCACTCTTGGACCCACTACTCCTGCTTTGATGCCTTCTTCATCTCTTAACTGCTGGGCAGCCAATCTAGCACTTTCTACAGTAGAACCAAGAGCCACAATGATTACTTCTGCATCTTCTATCATATATGACTCTACTCTTTTATATTTTCTGCCGCTTACTTTTTCAAATTCAGCAAATACAGATTCGATAACAGGTCTTGCATCCATTAAGGCTTTATGTTGTCTAGCTTTATGCTCAAAGTGCCAATCTTCTTCAGTTTGTGCTCCATGCGTGACCGGTCTTGAAAAATCAAGCATCTCTTCTACGGGTTGAAAAACACCTACAAACTTATAAGCATCATCATCGCTTAGAGGTCTAACGTTTTGGGCAGTATGAGATGTAAGAAAACCATCTTGATGCACCATAACCGGCAAACGAATATCAGGATGTTCCCCAACTCTAAATGCGCATAAATTCATATCATACACTTCTTGAGCATTGAATGCATCCATTTGTACCCAACCACTATCACGGCCAAGATACATATCTGAATGGTCACCTCTAACATTAAGAGGAGCTGCCAATGCACGGTTTGCAACATTCAGTACGATAGGAAGTCTCATGCCGCTTGCTTGATAAAGTACTTCCACCATAAGGGCAAAACCTTGTGAAGATGTTGCAGTAGCTACTCTTCCTCCGGCAGCAGCTGCGCCGACACATCCGCTCATAGCAGCATGTTCTGATTCTACCATTACAAATTCGCCGTCTATGTAGCCGTCTGCCATAAAGCTCGCATATCCTTCAACAATTGGTGTTGATGGAGTTATGGGATAAGCAGCAACTACATCAATTTGCGCTTGTCTCAATGCATGAGCTGCAGCGTAGTTCCCGTCCCATACTTCTATTTCTTGTAGATCTATTTTTTCAGCCATAAATATCCTTCTTTTACTTTTCTTTTTTTTCTTTTACTGGCCATTGTGCTATAGCATCATCGCTGCTAATTGCTTCGCCGAACATTAATAAAGATTTTGGATTAGTAGGACATACTTCTACACAAACTCCACAGCCTTTACAGTGATCATAGTCAATTCCTAATATTTGTTTATCTCTAGATATAATTGAGCTATCAGGACACCATACCCAACAATTTTGACAATCTATGCAAATATCGCGATTATAAACGGGCTTAACAACTCTCCAAGATGCTACTGTAGCGGTGTAAGAATTAAATTCTGAATAATTTCTATCTTCTGCTTTTCTCGTGGCTACATCTGTAGCGTCATCTTCAAAAGAGTGCAATACCACACCATGCGTAACCTCATCCCAGCCTACTTTTTTTTCGGCTCCGAGTTCACGCATACCTCTTTTTTCATTGCTTAGTACATTGCTCATCTTTTCTCCTATTTCACTTCATTGTATGCACGTGTTATTGCTTGCATATTAGAATCAATAATTTTTTGCGGGAACTTAGAGAGTACCTTTTTCATTCTATCTAAAAAATAATCTAGTTCAAACATACTAGAAATCTTTACTAATGCCCCAAGCATTGGAGCATTTGGTACGGCTCTTCCAATAGTATCAAGTGAAATTTGCATACAGTCAAGTACAAAAACTCTATCTTCTTTATCTTGCAATGTCGGAATTTGTGCGATTAATTCGTCTTTACTTAGATGTGTTGTTATAATATATTTAGTTGTTGGTTTATCATTATCGGTAATATTATCAGTAAATGCTAATGCTGGATCTATAACCAATACAAAATCTGGCAACATAAATTTTTCGTGATTTATAATTTGTTCATCATCAATACGATTATATGCTTGCATTGCTGCCCCTCTTTTTGCTGAACCATACAGAGCAAATGCTTGTACTTGCTTGCCTGTAGTAGATACAACATCCCCTAAACCCTTAGCTCCCGTTACGGCACCTTGTCCTGCACGAGAGTGCCATCTGATTTCTACCATACTTCCTCCTAAATATTATTAGAATATTACCCTATTTTAATCATAACACTCTTAAGATAGGCTTGAATTTTTTATTTTTTTGAAACTATTGAATCAAGAGCTACCAAAACATCATCATAAACTTCTAATGTGCATTCTTGTAATTGTTCTTTAGTGGCATATCCAGAGGTTACGGCCACGCCAATAATTCCAGCACTTTGGGCAGCTTGTATATCCATACAGGTATCGCCGATCATCCAACAATTTTCTTTATTATTTGCATCAAGATTTTTGATAGCCTTCAATATCGGCTCAGGATGTGGCTTGGGATAAACTACGTCTTCTCTGCCTATAAGCACTTTAAAATAATCCATAAGTCCCAAATGCTCAAGCAAAATTCTAGAATAACTTCCTGTTTTTGTAGTCACAACGCCGAGCGTTGCATGCTTGGAGGCCAAAAGCACGGCCTCGGCTGCATTTGGAAGTAATATCGTTTTGTCTTTGCTGATCTCTCTATAATGTTCTTTATATCTAGATACATGAGCATCAATAGCGCTCTCTTCTATACCTAAAGAAGCGAACATGCTCTCCAAAGGATGACCGATGTGTCTTGTAATTTCACTTGCCAAAGGCGCTTGTCTTCCAAAAGCTTCAAATGTTATACCAAAACTCTCTACAATAGCTTCCGTTGAATCTATTAGCGTACCGTCTAAATCAAACAAAATTACTTTTTTCATCTACTCTCTTTTTGCGGATCAAATTTCCAAATAACCAACAATGGTATTAATGTACCGACAATTACAACTGTCCAAAGCAATATACCTAGATTATCATAATTAGCCGGCACTGTAACCATATTGTTCACCTTAATCTCTCTAGTTACAACAAACCATTGGTTAAGATATTTTGTAAACAATCCTGAGGCACTAAGGGCAATATTCATAAGACTTGCCATAAGAGCAAACCAAGTACCTTTTCTGCCTTCAGGGGCATAGATTGCTACAAGGGTCAACATTAGTACTCCGGAAATATAGCTAAAAGGAGAGGATACTGCCGTATCAACCAAGGCTACAGTATGCGCGTCAAGACCTAGCTTGGTATGCAACCCATAATACATTCCCAAAGTCGGCAAAGAAAGAAAAAAGCCCAGAATAGTTAAAATTATCAAGACTTTGCCCACAGATTGTCTCACTATATATTTAGAGCTCACCCACATACCTACTAGCGCAATTGTTGCGCCAATTTGGCTAAGTGTACCAAAAAATGCTTCATTGAATCCAAGAATATCAATTTCCCACCATTGAAGAGCCGGTCCTACATTTGGCATGGCACGATATACAAATATAATCAACATAGCCATTTGTATATGTCTTTTAGTATCATTGTCTAAATCTTTTATAAGAAAGTGAAGCATAGCAAGCACTACTCCAAAAGAGATAACAAAAATAATCTCTTGTGAATATGGAACTTCATTATACCCCATCAGTACAGTAACGATAGCAAATAAAATCCCCCCTAGAAAAATTGGTTTATTTAAAGGAGAGACTGGGGTGTGATTGAGTTTAACTAATGTTACGCCGATGATACTAAGAAGCGGTATTATTAAAGCGATTGTGTATATTGTGCTATATGAGTATATATTCGCCAGCCATCCCCCAAGCCCGGAAACCATCAAAACGGCTATACCTAAAGATAATCTGCCAAGAACCTGTATCATGGCAAGCTCGTGTTCTATATCTTCCCTGCTTTGACTTCTATCTACGACTTCTGTGCTCATAGTATCTGCTACCACGTCTTGCATAACAAACCCGACAACCATAATAACAGAAGCAAAAATATATACATTGCCGGCTTTATAGCTTTGAAGAAAAGGACAATTAGAAGTGAGCCCTATCATCATAAACATACCCATCGCTATAAGAGATGCGCCTATATATACATATATTTTACGATTTGATCCAAAAATAGTAATAGAGTCTACCATCTGGCCAAAGATCATCTTGATCGTCCATGGTACTGTAAGCCATACACCCAGTGCCACCAAAGCTTCTGCACTCAAATCCAATGATTTTTTGACCCAAAAGCTTTCAGCAATTGCCGTAAAACCGCTGGCTCCATAAGCAAAATAGATAAGCAAAAGAGGTATATAGCGTTTTTTTATTGCCAAGATCGGTGTCAATATGGTTTCTTTTAGCAACACTTGACCTCTTTTGTTAAATTTGACGTATTGTATCACAAGAGCAATTAAGTTTGTTTTTTGCTCTAAAAATACTAATAATAAAAATATATGATAAATAAATTCAAAATATGTTATATAAATAATTTTAAATAACATAAATTAATCTTTTTATTATTTAATTGCGTAATATTTGTTTTTTTTTAAATTTATTTTAATCTATTTTGATTTATAATTTTTTGTGAAGTTATATTATTAATATTAAAGGAGTATTGATGGCAAGAGTAGTCATTATGGGCGGAGGAGTATCAGGACACACTGCTGCAACTTTTGCAAAAAAATGGTTGGGAAGCAAACACGAAGTAGTGGTCGTTACACCAAATAGTCTTTGGAACTGGATTCCTTCAAATATATGGGTTGGTGTGGGACAAATGTCAAAAGAAGATGTTACTTTTGCTCTTGAGCCTGTATACAAAAAAGCCGGCATTGATTATAGACAAGCAAAAGCGATCTCTATCCATCCAGAAGGAAGCGAAACACAAGGTAAACCTTTTATCACAATAGAATATACAGGTCAAAATAAAACGGGTAAAAGTGAAGAACTTACATATGACTATCTCATTAATGCAACAGGACCTAAACTTAATTTTGCAGCTACGCCTGGCCTTGGCGATGCAAACGGGCTAGGTGAACATACTGTTTCAGTTTGTACAGCTGACCATGCAAGTCATGCAAGTCACGAACTTAAAAAGATTTTTGAAAAAGCAAAAACTTCAAAACAAAAGGTTCTAGTAGGTACAGGACATGGCATGTGTACTTGTCAAGGTGCGGCGTTTGAATATATATTCAATATAGAACATGAAGCTAAAAAAGCAGGTGTTAGGGACAATATAGATATCACGTGGATTTCAAATGAATCATTCTTGGGCGATTTCGGTATGGGCGGAATGCATCTAAATGTTGGAGGCTATACAGCTTCGAGTAAAATATTTGCTGAATCACTATATAGCGAAAGAAATCTAAATTGGATAATTGGAGCTCATGTAAATAAAGTAGAAGCAGGAAAAGCACATTATGAAAAATTAGACGGCACTATGGGTGTTCAAGAATTTGATTTTGCTATGCTTATTCCTCCGTTTGCGGGAGTTGGTCTTAAAGCTTATGATAAAACCGGAGCAGATATCACAGAAACTTTATTTGCGCCAAACGGATTTTTGAAAGTTGATGCCAACTATGCTGCCGGTGCTTATGAAAATTGGAAAGCAAGCGATTGGCCTAGAACTTTGCAAAATCCAACTTATCATAATATTTTTGCAGTTGGTATCGCTTTTGCTCCTCCGCATCCGATATCTAAACCGATGAGTTCGCCAAACGGTACTGCTATTACACCGACTCCACCAAGAACAGGTATGCCTAGTGCGATGATGGGTAAAGCAGTAGCGCACAGCATTGTAGATATGATCAACGGTGCAAGCCAACCAACTCATACAGCGTGTATGGCAGAAATGGGAGCAGCTTGTGTAGCAAGTGCCGGTAAAGGTTTATTTAGCGGAACTGCTGCTGCGATGACTGTTTATCCTGTCGTTCCTGATTTTGAAAAATATCCGGGTGTTGGCAGAGATATCAAAATGACAACAGGAGAGATAGGTCTTGCAGGACACTGGATCAAACATTTTCTGCATTTTGCATTTATCTGGAAAGCGCAACTTAAACCAGGCTGGACTTTGATCCCTGAATAATAAATATAGCAAGCAGATAGCTTGGGCTTTAGCTCAAAGAAGAAATAATTTCTGAGCCGAAGGCGAAGCTTTCTCACAGAGAGTGCAAGCACAAGAGTGAGAGGAATTGGACGAGCGAGCAGCTTGGCTGTGAGTTCAAGGAGAAATAATTATTATTCTGAGCCAACGGCGAAGCTTTAGTGAGAGGAATTGGACGAGCAGCTTGGCTGTGAGTTCAAGGAGAAATAATTAATAAAAAGGAGAAAAATAAAATGGCAGCAAAACACATGGAGCATATCCAACCATACAGTCCTCAATCAGGTACCATGATACCGACAAAATTTAGAAAATTTTTGCGTACTTGCGTGATTTGGCAATTTATAAGATTTATTGCTATTAATATCAAAATGACAATTTTGATACTCAAAAGTCACCACTAACATATGTGCCTTTGGCACATATAAACTCTTCACATATCTCTTTCAAATTATCCCACATCATATAAATAAGATTACAAGCGTATAATTCACGATATAAAACTATCAGGAACACAATATGTTACTAAATATATCCGGCATGGAACAAATAAAATTAAAACATCTAGTACTTGACTACAATGGCACAATTGCTATCAATGGAAATCTCATACAAGGGGTAATGGAAAGACTTAAAAAACTATCCTCACAACTCACGATACATATAATAACAGCAGATACATACGGATCAGTGCACGAACAATGCAAAGCAGATTTCTTAAACATTTATGTTATTGGCAAAGAGAAACAAGACGAGCAAAAATTATTATTTATCAAATCACTTGGTACTATTGAAACTGTCACAATAGGAAATGGAAGAAATGATGCTCTTATGTTAAAAAATGCTATTTTGGGGTTTGCAGTTATGCAAGATGAGGGGGTAAACATCCAAGCTTTAAATGCAGCAGATGTCTTATTTGCTTCGATTATAGATGCATTAGATGCATTGTTAATTCCTAACCGTCTTATCGCGACGCTCAGGAATTGAACCATCTGAATAATACCGTTATCCTGCAAAGGCAGAAATCCATAAAAATAGTATATACTGAATCAAGTTCAGTATGACAAATTATATGCTAGCTTAAATAATGTCACCCGAACGCTCGAAAAGCAGGACTTGTGGCAGTAGTGCATACACAAGCCCTAGCGGTTCGTGAGCGGTGACGCTTTTTGCGCTACTTTTTCTAAAAAAGTAATAAAAGAAAACCATTTAGATCCTGAAACAAGTTCAGGATGACACAGTAGAGTTATTCAGAGGTGTCGATTAAATAAAAAGTAGCACCTTAAGACAAGATCTCTTCAAGTGTGATGTATTCGCCGACTCTTCCAGTCATTTGTTCTACATCAGTATTAACCGGAAGTGTTTTCTTACCGGGTCTCCATCCTGCAGGACATACTTCGCCTGTTTTTGTAGCATGCTGCCATGCTTCTACTTGTCTTAGGAATTCATTTACGTTTCTGCCCACTGAATCGGCTTGAACTTCTTGGGCTACACAAATTCCATCCGGGTTGAATAAAAATCTGCCTCTAAGCGCTACACCTTCTTCTTCAATAAGAACACCAAATGCACGGCTGACTTCTTGGTTTCCATCAGCTCCCATAGTTAGCTTCATACCTTTTAAGATAGGCTCAGTCTCTACAAATCTTTTATGAGAAAATTTTGTATCAGTTGATACCGCCAAGATCTCAACACCCAATTTTTGAAATTCGTCATATTTGGCATTCATAGCAGCTATTTCAGTCGGGCATACGAATGTAAAGTCGGCAGGGTAAAAACATATCACTGTCCATTTTCCTTTATAATCTTCGCTTGAAACTGTTTTATAATGGCCTGTTTTGGCATCATAAGCATCCATTGTAAATTCAGGCATTTGTCTTCTAACCATTGTTGAACTCATATTAGTATCCTTTTTTGTTATATTTTCTTCTATAGAGGTAGTTTCTGTTTTTTCTTTTCTAGGCTTAACGCCGGTTGCACATCCCATCTATGTCTCCTTTTATTTATCTTAGACAGTGAAAGTATACTAAAACAAACTTAAATTATTATTAACTAATAATTTTTATCCTTTAGAAATCTGTTTTTATATTCTTAAGACCTAATAACAACTCACAATATTATTATACTGCAATATATAACAAAAAAATAACAAAAATAGTAAATAGATTATAAAAATAAATGAAAGGAGATAACAAAGAGCCAAAAAGCTCTTTGAGAAGATAAAAGATAGTCTGTTATCTTTTTGAGAATTGTGGGCTTCTTCTTGCTTTTCTTTTACCCGGTTTTTTACGTTTAAATCACTATATACCCACTAGAGTTTTAAATTCCTCTTTAAACTCGCTCTCCGTCTCTTGATTATAAAAAGGCAATCCCCAAATCTTATAGCAGTTATTTTCATAAA
The DNA here is from genome assembly GCA_041654415.1 of Sulfurovaceae bacterium. GTDB lineage: Bacteria > Campylobacterota > Campylobacteria > Campylobacterales > Sulfurovaceae > BN30871. The sequence goes on from JBAZDL010000001.1 coordinate 240,636, forward strand.
GCTTTAGCCCTTTATTATTTATATCAGTAAGTTTGAGTCTGTTTTCTTTGGTGCATTTTGTAATATCTTTCAAAAATTCATCTTTCCACTTATCAAACTCCATCAAATGTTGCCCTTTTGGTTCGCAAAATATTTGATGATAGCACTTATCATCTCTCAAAAGTAACACAAAATCGGGCTCAAATGTTGCTCCATCTTTTTTCTCATCAAAGCTATAAATTTCAAAAGCTTTTTCGTTTCGTATAAGTCTTACTATTTGATAATTTGCTTTGAGTTCATCTGAAACCTTAAGTATAAAGTCCGTAAATGCTCTCTCCTCACTTGTACCAAAATGCTCTTCAAAAACATACCAATCGTAATGTATATCTATACGACTGTCACTCTCTTTTAGTTTTAGGGTTTTAGATTTTGGTATCTTGTCGCTAATCCTCACAGGTATAAAATCACAACTTCCTACAAAATCAGTTTTGTTTGCCATTATCTTTTTTTCTATCATTTCTAAAGTTTCCAATACAAGTCGGATCTTGAACTTATCATTAACTTTCAACTCTTTTGCGCTTTTAATATGCCATTCTATACCAGCCAAAAAATCATCTTTTGTAATAAAATCATTAATACTTTTAAGTTCAACAAAATATTTTTTGAGATTAGAGAAATAATAAAATGGCTTTTTATTAATAGCGACTCGTACCAGATGTTTGTCAAAATCACAAAGTTTTATCACTGTTGAGATATTTAAACTCTTCTCTTTTACCTCATCATCGAAAATTTTTATCTCATTTGAACTATTATCGATATTTAGAGTTTGATTGCGGTAACTTGTACCAATATAACTGGAAATAGAGTTAAATTTATTCTTATCAATGGCTATTTTGTGATTGACATATATAACTCCATTTTTATAGAGTTCATCATTTAGAAAACTTTCTTTGAGTTTGAGAGTCACAGTTCTTGTCTCATCACTCTTTTCCATGAGACCTATTTTACTTAGCTCATTCTTGAGCGCATTGATATATTCACTTTGATTTACACTATGAAAATACATCTCTTCAAGTATTTTTAGAGGCTCATCAGGATATTTGTCAAATTTCCTTTTAAATCTATCCTCATCTTGATATTCAAAAGGAAAATACCTAGCTCCTCTTCCTATTAGCTGCGCTTCACTTGTTGTGCTTTTTGATGTTTTTTTGGCTTCATCAAGTTTGACTATATCAAAAAGATTAAGTACATCCCAACCCTCATTTAGTATCTCTACGGCAAAAATAGCCCTTATCTTATTTCTATCATCTTCAAGATTGTTTAGATTTCTTAGTTTTTCCTCTTTGTCGGCACTCGTAGAATAAATCACTAAACAGTTATTTGCGCTAAACGCATATTTGAGGCGTTTGACAAAGCTCCCTACATCCAGCACCATTTTCTCAAGCTCTTTTATTGCTCTATTTTCACTAAGTTTAAAAATTTCATTTACATCATCAGCCGACAAATCATCCATAAGTTTTACAAAATCCTCAAAGTTTTTGTCTATATTTTTTATCCCCTTTGGATTTTTGAACATCACTACCGGTTTTATAGCTTTGTTGAGATAGTTTTTGGCAACCATTTGGCGATATTCACTTATCATTATAGCTTGCAATATTCTTTGATTTTGGGTTAGCCCGTCAGAGATTAATTTTATCTCTTTACTATATCTATCTTCACGAAATTTGATAAGCGGATAATCATAAATGATCTTGTCATCATAATAGCTATTGTGCAGCCTGGCTGTTGCAGTAAACTCCAACAATATATTGTTCTCATTTGTTTTTAAAAGTGTTTGTACCGTTTTCCACCAACTTCTCTCGTCGGCTTTTTCATTGTCAAGATGGTGAGCCTCATCGGCTATAAGTACCAGCTTTTTATCTTTGAAATCTGCATAAGTGATAGAATTTTCTTTGGTTGTTAATTCCAAATCATTGTGAAGTTTATGAGTAGTAGTAAACATTATATTTATATCATTACTTCTGCTGCTTGCGAAACTATCGTCTATGAGATTTATATTTATCTCACCACTATTCACGATAATGTTATCGTTAAAAAGATATTTGCTCGAATACCTATCAAGTAAATTTGATTTGGTTTTTGTAATGATGTTGTTGGTATTTACAAAAAATACAAAATCCCTATATCCCAGCTCATAAAGATATAGTATTGATGAAGCTATGATATTTGTCTTGCCGCTTCCGGTTGCCATGTGAAAAAGCAAATGCTTACATGAAATATCTTTGTGCTTTTTACTTGTCATGTAAAATATAAAGTTTTCCAAGGCTTCATTTTGATACTCTCTTAGGGAATATTTGATATTGTCCGTTATGCAATTAGGGATTTGCGGCCTATCCACATAGTCAAAGGCAGTTTCTATCTCTTGATATAAAAAACTGCTCATTATCCAAGTCCATAAAAAGCTTTGTTTATGGCTATCTCTTCGGCCGAAACTCCATAGTTTTCATCTTCTATCTCACCGATGTGGAGGTATTGCATATTTTTATTTAATACACCTATTTCTGCATCTTTGAAAGTATCAATGGTTTTTAGTTCCGCATAAACAAAACTACTCTCTCCATTTTTTTCGATTACTTTTTTGACCCTCTCCGTTGTTACGGTCTCAATATAGTCCATCTGCTCAATTAATATAAATCGACGGTTGCCTCCATCATTTTTATTTAACTCTAAAACTGCATGGGCCGTAGTTCCGCTTCCAGCATGAAAATCCATAATCAATGCTTCTTTATCATTTCCAACAACTGAATAAAGACAATCATATACATTCCAAAGTGACTTCGGAAAACTAAAATTATTATTTGGAACTAAATCATTGACAATTTTTGTCCCATATTCATTTGCATCATATCTTTTATCAACCCAAACTGTTCTATATGTTCCAAAGTCTTTACCAATTTGAATATCATAAATCCCTTTATTTTCTTTAACTCGCAATAAATCCTTTATTTCTTCAATGCTTTGTCTCGCATATCTCCATTTTCTTTCTGTGTACTCTTTGTCTATAGGATAAATCTCAACAAAATCTCCTTTGTGGACATTGATAGGTGGATGAAAGTCATCTTCGCATACATCGCCAAAATCAATTACTTGATTTGTACATTTATCAATAATTATCGGATAAAAACAATTTTTTGCATCTTTTCTTTCGCTCTCTGAACCCCAATTTCTAAGATTACTGTAATCAATATTTTCTTCTTCAATTTTTCTATTTCCTATAATTTTTTTACCTTTTGGAAATATAAAATAAGCATACTCATGTGTGTATGAGAAATTAGCTCCTATTGTTCCTCTTGGATTGTGGACTATTGTTATGCAATGATTTTCATAACCATTAAAAATTTCATCAATTAAAACACCCAAATAATTCACTTCATGTTTGTCTATTGCAATTATCATAGCGCTATCATCTCTTAAAAACTCTTTTGCCACTTCAAGGCGATTTTTCATAAATGTAAGCCAACTGGAGTGATTAAAATTATTGTTATATGAAAATGTATTATTATCACTTGTTGGATTATATGGCGGGTCTATGTATATGAGTTTGACTTTCCCCGCAAATTTCTTCTTTAAACTATGAAGTGCTATTAAGTTGTTGCCTTTGATAATGAGATTGTCATTTTCATTTATATCTGTCGGTGTGGATTGCTTCACTTCGTTCGCAATGACGGAATACCTTTTGATATTCGTAAGCGCTTTTGGCTCAAAAAGCCTATCTATCTCATCATGGCTCAATATCTCATTATAAAAAGTTTCTTTGCTTTTGTCATCATCTTTCGTTTGTCCGCCTTCCAGCACACAATCTTTGTGTGGCCATACAAGCACTACATCGTCAAACTTTTTGATAAAACTATCTTTTTTGATAAGCCCGATTTTATTTGTATAGCTTGTATATGAGCCGTTTTTCATATAGTCATTCATCATAAAAAATTCGATTAGTTTGTTTTGATCTAGCACATATACATCTTCTATTTGAGTAAAAAAATGATTCTTTACGCCCGCGTCGCTTATGAGTATTTTTATCAAGTCGCCATCTATCTTCTCAATTGCTTCTAGGATTTGAGGTATGAAAAGCACTCCGTCACTATCGCTAAATTTTTCACTATTTTTAAACAGATTTTCTACTTTTTCTTTAAACTCTATTGGCATATTTTCCCTCTTGCACTACAAACGTAGTTTGAAAAAGAATTATTACATAACTATACTTGCATTACAATTGTAGTGTAAGGTAATAATGAGCAAAGAGATAAATAACTTAAGCACTGATGAGTTATATATATTGATTGGCAAAAATGTTGCTAGACTTCGAAAAGAGGCAAATATAAGTCAGTTGGATTTGTCTTATGCTATGGGTAATAAATCTCCGAGTTTAGTTTCATCAGCCGAACTATATACAAACAAAAGAAAATTTAACATCGCTCAATTACATAAAATCGCGAAAATATTGGATATTGATATTGTAGAATTTTTTGAAAAATAAATAAGCAAAGAGCCAAAAAGCTCTTTGAGAAGATAAAAGATAGTCTGTTATCTTTTTGAGAACTGCGGGCTTCTTCTTGCTTTTCTTTTACCCGGTTTTTTACGCTCAACAATTCTAGAATCGCGAGTAAGTAGGCCCATTGGTTTAAGAATAGTTCTAAATGTCGGCTCATAAAGTGATAATGCTTTTGTGATACCATGTTTAAGTGCATCTGCTTGAGCAGAATAACCACCACCGAGTGTAGTAGCTTTGATAGTAACAGCTTCTAATTGTTTTGTAGCTTCAAGAGGAAGTCTTACTTTCATTTTCAAAGTTTCATGACCGCCAAGCCACTCATCAAGAGTTTTGCCGTTGATGCTCATATCGCCTTTGCCAGGAGTAAGCCAAACTTTAGCGATAGCACTTTTTCTTTTGCCTGTTGCGTAAATTGTTGCCATCTTTATTTTCCTTTGCTAAGTTGTGCAGTATGAGGATGCTCAGCGCCTGCATATACTTTAAGTTTTTTAATCATTTGTTTGCCAAGAGTAGTCTTAGGAAGCATACCTCTAACTGCAAGCATATATAGCTTTTCAGTATTATTTTCTAGCATGTCTCTAAGTTTTGTACTTTTAGTGCTTCCGAAGTATCCGCTATGACGGAAATACTCTTTATCATCAAGTTTTGCACCGGTGAAAACTGCTTTTTCAGCGTTGATGATTACTACATAATCCCCGCAATCTACATTTGGTGTAAATGATGGCTTATGTTTGCCTCTTAGTAGTGTAGCGGCCTCAGTCAAGATACGACCGAAAGTTTTACCTTCAGCATCTATTAAGACCCAATCGCGTACTACTTCATGAGGTTTTACGACAGATGTCAATTTCATGATAGTTCCTTTTTATTTAAATAACTCTCCTTGAAAAGCAGCAAAGCTGCATTTTCAATTCCTCTCACTAAAGCTTCGCCGTTGGCTCAGTTTAATTCAACAAAATAAAGAGTTTTGTATTTTGTAAACGAATTCTATCCACTTAAACTTAAAATTAATTGAAATTTAGTTTATTTTAAGGAAAGTATCTCTATTTTTTCTTCAAACAAATATACCAGCTTTCCAATGGTTGGCTTGCCTAGGATTTTTTCTATTGCCATGCAGTACTCATTTACTTGATTGATATGTTTTTCTTGTTCTTTTTTGGAACTTTTATAATCAACCACGACACATTTATCTGCATACTCTAACAATAGATCTATCTGTTTAATGTTGCCGTCAAAACTCAAAGGGACTTCTTTGCGGATTAAAGCTCCATTTAAAAGCGAAACAAATTGTTGATCTTTTATGAGTGATTCAATGCGAGATTTTATATCATCTATCATACTTATTCCCAATATCCTGCCGTATCTAAAAGAGACTGCCTCTAAAGCCGATGAAATACAACCTAAATCAAAAGACTCCAGCATCTCGAGTCCATAATGCAGTGCTGTTCCAAAGAGAATAGCCTCAGATGATATTACTTGCTTATCCTCTATTGTTGTATTCTCTTGTGAGCCATAAGGGTGCAAAAACACAGTGCTTGGTTTTGATATGGGGCTTGGCTTTTGTACTTTTTGCTCTACAATAAACTCTCCTAACTCCATAGGTTCTATTTCTAGCATATCAAACCTGGACTTTTGATCTTTTTTGATAATTATCATTCCATCCTCTGCTCTAGTAAGAGCTACATAAAGCATATTCTTATGATCTTTTTCTTTTGCCTGCGCCTCTTTGTTTTGTGCTTTTACATAAAGCGGATCAAAGTTTTCTCTTTTTGATTTTTTATAAAATATTTTATCCACATAAAGGTCATCATTGTATTCAAATATAAAAGGATCACTATTATTATTCTCACCCTTGAATTTATCGAGCAGTATCACATACTTAAATTCCAAACCTTTGGATTTGTGCACTGTTATTATTTTAGCGCCACTTATACTGCCGCTGGCTACTTCTATGTTGCTGCTAGCAAACTCTTCTAAAAACGTTGGGATATCATGAAAATTAGAAGCAAACTCCAAAAGCTTCAATATGTTTGCATCACAAATCCATTTGCTCTCTTTGATCAATCTATGAATGACTGCTGCAGGTTCGATAAACGGCGAAAACCATGAATTATCGATCTTCTCCATCGCGCTTCGTTCCAGCATCGCCAAAGCATCTATCTTTTCTTTGTTAAACAGATATTCTACCATGGCAACTAATGAAGCAATTTGAGGTAAAGTCTTAAGTGAGCTTGACGTATAAAGTACGGAATCTATGCCTTCTAGCTCACATGCTTCTTGCAAATTGGTACCATCATCATTGGTCATAACCAAGAAAGCTATATCATCTATACAAACTCCGGCTTGAAGCAATCTCTTGGCTTGTGTTATTGCTTCAGTTATAATTGATTCTTTACTGCTTTGTATAACTTGCACAAAACCGTCATTGGCACCATCTTTGCTTTTTTGCAAAATAAAATCAGGCATTTTTGAGCTAAACCAACGATTGACCTGCTCGACAATATATTTACTGCTGCGGTAATTGACAAACATCGGTTTTGGCTCAATATCATACCTGTTTGCAACAAGTCCGAAAACTTCTTCAGCTCCGCCTCTAAAACGATAAATAGCTTGTTTTGTATCGCCTACAAAAAATAAGCTTTTAAATTCATGCTGCCCTTTACCTGCCATTACTTCATCTATCATAGGTGCAAGCAGCAAAAACTGTAGCATCGAAGTATCCTGAAACTCATCTAGCAGTATATGGCGGAATTTGGCATCGAGCTTGAAATACAAAAACTCTTTGGAAATATATTCATGAAGAAGCCTAAAAGTAAAATATGCCATATCGTTAAAATCCATAACTCCGCTACGTTTTACGTCTGAGATAACTGCATTTTTATAGTGGCTATATATCTCAAAAAAATGAGAAAGGATAGTAGACTCTTTGGCCTCTATCCACTCAAGGAAAAGAGATTTCAGCTCTTGAAAATATTCTTCGATTTGAGGTGTTCTAGCTAAAGCTTTTTTGAAATATTTATGCTCATGCAAGCTAGGATAATTAAATACAGTTCTAGCAAAATATTGACTGGTTTCTAGCGGGTCAAAATACTCAATGGCACTTTTTGAAGCCCCTGCTTGCTCAACAAGAACTCTGAGATGACTTCTTGCTATATCTATTCTCTCTTCTATATCTGTCGTATCAATTGCACTATATTTGATATCCGGCAAAAGCGGATCTATAATATAAAAGGCTTTTAGCCTCGGTATTATTTTATTAAGCTCTCTATCTTCAAGCTCTAAAGCCAGCCCGACAAGTCTAGACAACAATCCGCTATGGAAAAGTTCGTCCAAAAAGTAATTTTCCAGTTTCTGTATATCTTTATTTTCTTTTGTCACAAAATCAGGCTCAATTCCTATTTCTAGTGAGCTGTTACGAAGTATAGAGCCAAAAAAACTATCAAGTGTAGTTATATGATTCTGGGTAGTCAAAAACCTATCAAGTACACTTGGCTGCATAGCAAAAAGCTCTTCTTTGCTCTTGCCAGTCTGCTTGGATACCTCTTCTACCACGGCTCGCATCTTGGGATTGTTTTGATTTGTGAAATTGACAATATCTTTAAGTATCCTGTCTCTCATCTCCGATGTTGCTTTATTGGTAAATGTCACTGCCAATATCGAGCCTGGAGATTCGCCTAAAAACAGTAAAGACAAATACCTGATCGAAAGAGCGAATGTTTTACCGCTTCCTGCACTTGCCAAATAGGCAAGATACTCTTCAAAATCTCCCTTTAATTTCACAGATACTCTCCTCTTTGGCATACAAGTGCAAACTCACAATACTCGCATATTTTCAAGTTTTCACATTTGCTTGCAACCAAGGTTTTAGTGCTTTTCATTTGTGCAATATGAGTAAACAGTAACTCATCTTTCTCTTCTAATGCCCTAGCCTCTTCGATTTTACCGCTATCAAAAATTTTTACAAATGCTAATTTGATATTTTTATATTTTTTTAGCAATAATTGGCGATAGATACTCATCTGAAAATCACTAAAATCTTCTAAATTTTTTTCTTTGTTCGCTTCACTTGTCTTGCCGGTTTTATAATCCAAAACGAAAGTATGTGTACTGTCTTGATCTATTCTATCAACGCGTCCTCTAAACTTAAGTCCGCTTATCTCTCCGTCTATCCCAAATTCACGCTCTACAACTCTCCATCCTGCTTTAAAATGGGATATTTGAGCGTCAACAAACCCTCTAAGTTTCTCTTGCCACAATAATTTTTTATAACGGCTTTTTGCATCATCTTTAGGCACTAACTCATTTATTTGTACATTGATCTCTTTTGCCAGTACATCGGCATGGTCAAAAAAGTTATGTTTTTCATAAACTTTTTGAAGCAACGCATGCATCATGACTCCTTCATTTTGCTCTTCTTCTGGCTTGGCATTGATCTGTTTTATATACCTATAATAATATTTTCTTTTGCATGTCAAATATGTACTAAGCATGGATGATGACCAAATTATTTTTGTAGCATCAAATGCTACAACAAGATCTATATCATCTTTGATTTGAGAGCTTGTATCATACAATAAATTATAATCGGCTGCTTGTTCTTTTATACTGTTTTGCAACCCTAGTTCATAGATAAATCTAGAAGGAAGTTTATTGTTGCTTGTGCTATAGATAATCACAGATTTTTTAGCTTGCTCTAACACTCTTTTATATATCTGTTTTTGCAATGCTTCTCTATCGCTTTTGGTAGGCAAAGATGCGCCTACCCTGATGGATGAATTTAAAAACTGGTCCTTGCTAGGCAAAGCAGGCGTAATCCCTTCATTGAAATCTACAATAACGACACCGTCAAACACTACCCCCCTGGTCTCCAAGGCACCCATTACGGTTATTTTCCCACCTCTAGTATCATCTATCGTAATTTCTCCGATGGCTTTTAGCCATATAGAAAGCCAATCTACATAACTGAGTTTATGTGATACAAAAATCCTTTGCATGAGTAGATATTTTTCATATACTTTATCGTTGTGTGAAGGCAGCATCTCACCTTCAAGGGGACAATCAAGCAACTCAAGATCATTTAAGAAGCGAAAAAATACCTCTATGGTTATCTTTTTGGATATATCAATGCCGTCTAATATCTCACATTTTATATCATATCTTATAAGTCTATGCCTATCTTTGGAGTCAAAACTTTGCCAATAAAGCTTGATAGCTTCTAGACTTTTGTAAATTTTACCCATAGAATAATCATGTCCCATAGCAAAATTGAGATTATTATACCTATCATAAAGTGCAAAACTATCCTTAAAACTCTCATCTGGCAAAATGAGCACAATATTTTCAGGATCAATTCCACCGTTTACCATATCTTGGATGGCACTAAATGCCAAAGGTATCTGTTCATACCTCTCTTGTATAGATATGACCTCGGCATTGATATTGCTATTTAGAGGAAGGCAAGAAATAATCTCTCTAGAGCTAAAATCAATAGATATATCATGATCACTTGGCAACTCAAGCCCATACTCTGCAAATCTTTCTTGCATTTTTGTAGTGAATTTACTGGTAGTATAGTGCAAAAGAAGCGTTGTCTTGGAGGAGATCTTATCAAGAAGTTCAAGCTCAAAACGGCTCAAATATCCTTCCAAATAGACATCTATAGTGTTATATCTTTCAATAAAACTTTCGTTTAAAGTATAAATTTCCGGTAAAAAAGCCTTATCTACTAGTCCTCTCTCAGCAAGAAGTGTTTCATATCTCTCTTTTAATGTTTTCAGTATTTGTATATATTCATCAAACTCGCTATATGCATCAGCGCTTTCAAGCTGATGAAACTCAACTTTTTCACTAGCCAACTCTTCAAAAAATTTGAATATCGCATCACTTCTGGTAAAAAATCTCACTAGATCCAGATTTAGTTTGAGCTTGTAAAATGCTTCAAATGATGCAGCATCTCTAAGCAGCAATATTCGCTCCATTGCATCAACCTGACTCTTTGTTCCTACATTAATAGAGCGGGATTCAAACTCATCCATTCGCATAAGTGTCGGCAGCAGTCGATCTGTTTCTTTAAAAAACTCTGCAGTAAAACGTAATGCTCGAGAGGTTGGATAAACAATAAGAGAATTGGATGTATTGGGTGCTTTAATCATTGAAATAGTATAGCATATTAGGAGTTATGGATTGATTTTTTAGTTGGTTTTGAGATATAGTAAAGTTAGATGTAGTTATTTGGGATTATAAATTGTAGGGCGAGCTCGTAAGCTTGCCCCTGCTGTAGATACAAATACCCTATAATTATTTAACTAAATATGCGGGTGTTTCAAGATAACCTACAGCATCCCCAATTTTGGCTTTCAATACCAAGGTATATCTTCCTGCTTTTACAATATCAAATTTTGGTGTCTCAAAGGATTTGCCGTTAAAAGCAATATTTTCTATTGTTTTGTCATCAAGATCAGTATGTGGTCTTGTAAGCATAAAAGATACCTTAGCATCTTTGATTTCTGTCCCATTTTTATCAACTATATGATAAAAAAATTGATTTGCCCCTTTATTAAGTCCAACAGGGTCAACATGTTTGCGTTTACTATGTTTATTTTCATCTACTTTGATAGTTTGCGCGCCTATGAGTTCAATTTTGTAATTAGCATTAAATGCTTCTTGTAATGCCAGAATCTCATTTATATTCATATCAGCATTTTGATATGACATCATATAAGCATTCTCTCTTTCTACCGGCATAGAAGATGCAGACTTGATAGTCCAATATCCAAGTCCTAATCCTAAAAAAAGAAACCCGATTATCATATGAGGCCAATAAGTTTTACTATTCACTCTTCTTCCTTCTCAAAATTGGTCGTCCGATAAAAATCCAAAATACTGCAATAGCACCAGCATAGATAAACACTCTTAGAAAATTAACTATCCATTGTGTCTCATTTGGTATCGTTGTGGTTAATTGTATGCCTTTAGATTTGGCTACTTCTTCGGCCAACTCTGAAAACGCCTGAACAACTGCTATATTATATTTATCTTCTATAGAATTACCATCATATTCGTCCCTGACTACATCGATTGCTGCGTCTTTAACATCTGCTTCGTTGTATAGATTGCTTAATTCAGGAGACGATGGTATGATACCGATTCTTTGATTATGTGGAGCAAAAATAAATATTATATATGGCTTGTTTAAGTTTACTTCAAACTTCTTTGCATACTCAACCATGCTTGTTCCTCTAGGAAGTGCATCGTTTGTAGTTATTGTATAAGCACTGATACCTGTCTTTTGTTTTAGCTCATCAGCCATAACAATAATTTTTTCTTTGGCTTTTGGTTTTAACAATTCGTCTTTGATAATTGGCGATGCAAAGAGTGAAGAAGAGAAAACCAAAACAAGCAAGGCAAGCCTTGCATATGTTTTGATCATAGTTTTATCCTATGTATAGATGATTTGGAGTTACAACGGCCCAAAGCGTTACAAGAGCAGAAACCACTAACATAACAGTGAGAACTTTATCCATAATTTTTATCATTGTATATCCTTATTTAGCATCTTGAAATGCATAGTCTGCATTTGCTTTGCTATTCATTTTTACATTATCCAAATTACCAACTATTGGAGCCGGATCATAATAGTTCGCAGCACTTGCTTGTTGAACCATTAAACCCCATACTGTTAATACTCCCAATATAGAAAGCAACAGTACTGTAGCAATCAACATACCGGTTACACCATTGAGGCTAAAAACGCCTCTTTTTGTATTTTCTGCCATTTTTTACTCCTTATAGTGTTTGAAGATAGGTTGACAATGCTTTTTCTTGCACTGGGGTCAATCTAGTTTTAAACGAAGGCATAGCACCGATAGCACCTTTTTTACCATTTTGAAGAACGTGAGATACAACAGCATCATCATATTCAACAATATTTGGTGCAGCACCATTATTACCTTTTCCATCAGCACCATGACATGCAACACACGTAGCAAACGCTGCTGGGGCTGTACCTTGCATTCCGCCTGCCACATAAGCTGCAATAGCTTCGGCATCAGCGCCTTGAGCTAGCATTGGAGGCATTGCACCCATTGGATAACCAAGTTGATTTGAACCTTTTGCAATCACATCAAGAATTTGCTCTTTGCTCATGCGTGTTGTTAAATCTTGTGCTTTACCAGATAGTCCGTCTGCTGTCTCACCATGACATGGAGCACATTGTACCAAAAATACAGACTCACCCATTGCTGTAAGCGTAGCTTTGTCTGGATTAGCAAATGTTGCTTCAAATTTAGCATTATATGCTTTTGTCTCTTCATTATATTCACCAATTTGGCTATATGCATTCAACGGATAACCCGCAAAGAAATACCATAGTGCCCAAATTATTGTACCCAAAAATGAGTATGCCCAACCTGATGGCAATTCATTTTTATACTCACCGATACCGTCCCAACTTTCATCTGTAAGCTCACCTGTTGACTTGTCAGTTTTCATTTGACCGATATATTTTACAGCAACACCTACTGTTATAAATGCAATTGCAACAGCACCAAGCATTGTAATCATATTGATAGGATCGCTCAAATCAATATTCATGCCCTTTACTACTGCTAGAGTTGCAATTATAAGTACTGCTGCGAAAGCTAATGCCTTAATCATTAAACTATTCATTTATTTGCTCCTTTCTTTTCTTCAGAGATTTTAGGATTTTTTTCTATGGGTTTGCTATCGATATCATCGTCAAGTGCAATTTTCCCATACTTCTCATAATCCCTCTCACCTTTTTTTTCACTTCTGTAAAGATGTACGATATATCCATACAGCATCACTACTAAAAAGATGGTCATAAAGAAAGTAGCATAGCCTTGTAATTCTCTAAGCTCCATCTTTTTCCCCTTATTTCAATCTATTCATGTAAGCAATAATTGCTACGATCTCAGGAATTTGACCATTAGCAACTGCGTCTTTAACGCCTTGGTTTTTCATATCTGCTGCAATTGCTTTAGCTTCTTCAAGAGCTGCTGCTTTTGCATCTTCATGTGAACCGAGCGGTGTACCGTTTGGTGCATCATAAGGTGTAGCAAATACTGCTTTAACAGTTACTGCTTCAGCATAAGCTGTATCAATATCAGCTAAGTTTGTAAACATATGTTTGTATGCCGGCATAATAGATTGTGGCACAACAGATTTTGGATCCATCATGTGATTTTCGTGCCAATCTGTTGTACGATAGTTTCCTACACGGTGCAAATCCGGTCCAGTTCTTTTTGAACCCCACAAGAATGGTCTATCATATGCATACTCACCTGAAAGTGAATATTGACCATATCTGTCAGTCTCTGATTTGAACGGACGGATTAATTGTGAATGACATGCTATACAGTTGTCTTTTTTGTAAATATTTTTACCTGCAAGTTCAAGCACTGTATACGGTTTAAGACCGGCAACCGGTCTAGAAGCTTCTGCAAAGTTTGGCAAAATCTCTATAAGACCTGCAAATGCGATAACAACAAACACTCCTACTGCAAAGAAGAATGGATTTTTTTCTAACCAATGAAACATTTTATACCTCCCCCTTACGCTGCCATAGGCGTTCTATTTGCTGGCTCTTGTGAAATCTCTTTAGATGAAGTCATGGTTTTAATCATGTTGTATGAGAATATCAAGAATCCAGTGAAATACAAGACAGCAGCAACTGTTCTGATTGTATAGTACGGATGCAATATTGCTACAGTATCAATAAAGCTATACATCAAATTACCATATTCATCAACTGCTCTCCACATCATACCTTGGGTAATACCTGCGATCCACATAGATGTGAAGTAAAGTACGATACCTGTAGTTTGAATCCAGAATTGTGTTTCAATAAGTTTTTTAGAGTAAATCTCTCTTTTGAATATTCTAGGAGCCATATGATATAGAGCTGCCATAGTCATAAATCCAACCCAGCCAAGTACGCCATCATGAACGTGTCCAGGAATCCAATCTGTAAAGTGTGCAATTGCATTTACTGATTTGATTGACTGAATTGGACCTTCGATAGTTGAAAGCATATAGAATGTAGATGCTAGTACCATCAATTTGATAAGTGGGTTTTCAGTAAGCTGATTCCACTCACCTTTCATAGTAAGAAGCATATTAATAGCTGATCCCCATGAAGGTAAGATTAGAACAACTGAGAACACAGTACCCATAGTTTGCATCCAATCCGGAACTGTTGACCAAACAAGGTGGTGTGATCCAGCCCATAGATAAACAAACATCAAGCCCCAGAAAGAAAGAAGTGACAATTTATATGAATAGATCGCTTGACCTGACTCTTTTGGCAAGAAGTAATAGATTTGCGCAATAATAGCAACCGTGAAAACAAATGCAACAGCATTGTGTCCAAACCACCATTGTACCAAAGCATCATTTGTACCTGAATACATAGAAACAGAATGCATAATACTACCGATACCACCACTAGCAAAATAAGTAGGAACTGCCATATTGTTGAATAGATAAAGCATAGCAACACCTAGGAAAGCAGCTATATAGTACCATAGAGAAATATAAAGAGATTTTTCTCTTCTAATTCCAATAATACCAAATAGAGAAATACCCCAAAGTACCCATATAATAACGATAACTATGTCAATCGGCCATTCGAACTCTGCATACTCTTTTGATTGAGAATAACCCAAAAGCAAAGATACTGCTGCAAGTAGTGCACCAACGAAATAGAGCCAAAAATGAAATTTACCTATGAACATCAAAAATTTTGATTCGGCCATAGAAACTTTTAAAACTCTTTGTCCTACGTAATAAAAAGTAGCCCATATACCACTAACCATAAAACCGTATATAATAACATCGGTATGGAGTGGTCTAAGTCTTGAAAAAGTACCATACTCACCTATCAGATAGTTGAGCTCAGGAAAAGCTAATTGTGCCGCTATTAACGTACCAACCAGCATACCTAAAATTCCAAACAAAATTGTTGTATAAGTAAACAATTTTGCTACAGAATAGTCATATTCTAATGCAGCGTTTGATTGCATGCAATACCCCCTTGTAAAAATTGTATGCTAAAACCGAAGTCGTAGCACTCAATAAGAATTATAATACTTTTTTTTAAAAATGAAACTTAAATACAGTATATAAAGAATATTTTTTTAACATATTTTTAACACTAAATAGATATATATAGCACAAACGGCGCCGTCATGGGGCTTTGTGAAGAATTAAAAGATAGAAATATTCTTTAAAATAGTATGATAAAAAATTAAAAATAGCAAATAAGAGTAAAAGTATCTGAAAGTTTTTGATTTATATGATTAAATTGTGAAAGAAATAAAAATAGTATAAATATTTAATATTTGATTAAGACTTTACTATACCAAAAATATTTTTTGATATAGTATCGTTGAATTTATGCCTTGCCTTTGGCGCTTTGTATGGAGTGTATATATTGGTAATCAACTTTTATATTTGACTCTGTGTGAAGTGTTTTGACTAAACGGCCAATCATGTTTTCAAAATCTTCAAAAAGATAATTTGCCATAGATCCAGGAATTGGATTTATCTCATTTAAGTAGATTTCTCCATTTTGGACAAAAAAATCACATCTGATCAAACTGCCTCTAAAAAGAGGATTATATATCTTTTTGAAGCTATTTTGAATACCTGATTCAATTTCTAAAGAAACTTCAGCGGAAGATACCTTGCCGTCCCTAGAAAAATCCATATATTTTTTCTCAAAATCCAAAAATTCAACTTTGTGCGGCTCTTCTATGATAGAGAGTTCCCATTTATCAGTCAAGCATCCTGCTTGATTGTACTCTTTAATACCGTCCATGAACGGCTCAATGAGCACATCGGTATCAAATTCGAATGCTACATCAAGAGCATACTCCAGTTCACTGATATCTTTGACTACACTAACTCCAATGCTGCTTCCTAGCCGTGCGGGTTTGATTATTATAGGTAAGGGAGTAGAGATCTTTCGTTCTGATGTTTTGCTTAAAAGCTCATATGGCAGTGTCTTGACCCCTACGCTTGCGGCAAAAAACTTGGTGTATAGCTTGTTGTAGCTCATTGCACATGCTTCAAGTCTTGGAGAGATGTATGGCACACCGTAAAATTCCATAAGCGCGGCAATCTTGCCGTCTTCTCCGTCCCTTCCATGCACAAGATTTAATACGGCATTGACATCTACTTTTTTGTCTCCAAACATTCCGCTAATTACAAATCCGCCTTTTTGAAGCTGTAGTTTTTTACTTTTTTTGTAATTTCCAGAGCTAAATGTAGTTGACTTCATATCTTTGGCTTCAATTAGAAAAAATTCTCTGTCACTACTCACAAAAATATTAACAAGAGTTGTGTTCTTGAATACCTTTTGCATAGTAATTGCACTTACAATACTGATTTCATGCTCAAAGCTAGATCCGCCAAATAAAATTGCTATACTCATAAATATTACCCCTCTTTACAATACAAAAATCAAACCCTAATCGAGCATATCAAAAAATTCGCCAAATATAAAACTGCTCTCATGTGGTCCCGGGCTTGCCTCTGGATGATGCTGCACAGAGATTGTAGGAGAATCATTATATTTAAGTCCCTCGATCGTATCATCAAAAAGATTGGTATGCGTAACAGTTGCTATGCTAGCAATCTCATCAGGGACATTATAGTTGTGGTTTTGCGCAGTTATCTCAACTGCGCCCGTGACTACGTTTTGAACAGGATGGTTTCCGCCATGATGTCCAAATTTGAGTTTATATGTATCATAACCATGTGCTATTGAAAGCAATTGATGACCTAGACAGATACCAAACATCGGTACTTTGGCACCAAGAAGCTCTTTGATCTTTGCATGTTCGTCTTTTAAGATCAACGGATCCCCTGGGCCATTTGATAGAAAGACTCCGCTTATTTCTTTTGCTTTGTATCTATCTATAATACTTTGTGCGCTAGTAGCATTCGGTACTACTTCTACTTCCATACCTGCATTTGTAAGTTCGTTTAGAATATTTCTCTTGATCCCAAAATCAAGTGCTATAATCTTTTTGCTAGTATTAGGCTTGGCATAATCAAAAGATGATATATCATATCTGCTATGAGGATGAATATAAGAAGTTTTTGTACTCACTTGCTCTATATAGTTTACATCTTCTATTCTTGGAGAGTTTTTTAGCATAGCTGCAAGCTCATCTTTGTCATGAATCTGCGTAGAAGCTATCATCATCATAGCACCCTCTGTACGCAATAACTTAGTAAGATATCTTGTGTCTACATCACATATTCCCAAAACCCCAAAACGTTTTAGCAGAGAATCGAGTGTCTCTTCGCTTCTAAAATTTGACGGTCTTGCTTGATAGTTACGGACGATTATGCCTTTGCAAAATGCTCCGATGCTTTCCATGTCTTGTGAATTGCATCCTACATTTCCAATCTCAGGCATAGTAAAAGTAACGAATTGTCCTGCGTAGCTAGGATCTGTGATAATCTCTTGATATCCGGTCATAGAGGTATTAAATACGATTTCACCTACGCTTGTACCGTCTGCTCCAAAGCTTTTGGCTTCAAAAAACAACCCATTTTCTAGATAAATTGAAATCTTTTTCATTATAGCATCCCTCGTCTAATCAACTCTTCTTGATACAGTCTCTCATATAGCAATTCATAATCTTGAGACCCTGGAACAATATCTTTTTTCATATGTTTGATCTTTTTGTATACAATATCATCTATCTCTTCGTAAGCATCTGCAAAAGAGCGGAAAGATTTGAAAATAATATTTTTTATCTGATTTTCATTAACATCATATTCTAACAAATAATTTTCATATAATTCGTCTAATATCTTGTGAGCTAGATCATTATATCTGTCATCATAGTTCATGATCACGCCAAACTCTGGAGCCATCTTCTTTTTGATCATAAAAAACAGTTGTCTCTCGTCTGCATGTTGGAATTCTATTTGTTCCAAGTTGTCTTCAAGCAACTCTTTGACTTTTTGATCAAGAGCTCTCTCTTGCTCCAAGTTGGCATCAATAATAGCTTTGCAAGCCTCAACGACTGCTTCTTTGCCTTTTGGCATACGTACAAAAGGGGCATTTGCCAAATCAATCCCTATCTTGGTGGCAACATATCTCGTTTGGTTTGGTTTTAATCTCATGCTTTGCTCCTTTATCTAATAATAGTATCGTCTCTATCCGGACCTGTTGATATAATGCTTATTTTTGTGCCTATCATCTCTTCAAGTGCAAGTATATAATCCTTTGCCGTATCAGGTAAGTTTTCAAAAGATCTTATCCCTTCTGTTTTATCCCATCCTGCAAACGATGTATATATTGGTTTGGCATCATCTAGATCATATGGTACATAATCTATTACTTTACCGTCTACTTCATAGCCTGTACAAACTTTTACATCGCTAAATCCATCTAAAACATCAAGTTTCATTAATGCAACACCATCAACACCATTAATGCGGACTGCATGTCTCATAGCAACAGCATCAAACCATCCGCATCTGCGAGGTCTGCCAGTAGTTGTACCAAACTCTTGACCTCTCGTGCGCAATAATTCGCCATCTGCTCCGAGATCTTCACTTGGGAAAGGCCCATTTCCTACTCTTGTGCAATATGCTTTAGCAATACCTGTAACTTTGCCGATATCTTTTGCATTCAGTCCGAGTCCACTGCAAGCTCCAGCACTTATGGTTGTAGAGCTTGTAACATACGGATAAGTGCCATGGTCTATATCCAACATAGTTCCTTGAGCACCTTCTAACAAGACTTTTTTATCATTTTTAAGTGCATCCCAAACCAAAAGCGTAGTATCGATGATAAACGAAGATAAGGCTTTTTTATACTCATCTAGTTCTATTTTCAGATCAGCTTCATTTGGTATCGCAACACCCAAAATATCCAACACAGCTTTGTGTTGATTTAAGTGTGTCATAATTTTAGCAGCCAATTTAGCTGTGTCTTGCAACTCTCCTACTCTATGTCCTACTCTGGCAACTTTATCTTCATAGGCAGGCCCTATGCCCTTGCCTGTTGTACCGATCGCATTAGAACCTTTGAGTTTTTCAAATGCTTGGTCTATAAGAGCGTGATACGGTAAAAGCAAATGGGCCTTGTCTGATATAAACAATCGCCCTTCTAGATTACCAAATTGCTCCAACTCTTTTATAAAATCTTTTGGCGATAGCACTACACCGTTACCAATGATATTTTTTGTACTATCACTCAATACTCCTGACGGCACAAGGTGAAGAGCATATTTTTTATCGCCTACTACGATAGTATGTCCTGCATTATGACCGCCTGCAAATCTGCACACAAAATCATTTTTGCGTGCCATGTGATCTACGATTTTACCTTTGCCTTCGTCGCCCCATTGAAGTCCTACGACAATATCTGCTTGACTCACTTATTCTCCTCGTTTATTCTAATTTTCATCGCTATACATTCGTCTGTATATATCGCAAAACCTGCGGCTTTTAGGTCATCTATCACATATTCACCGCCCATAGCCAGCAATGCATTGCCGCTAAACATCTTAAATGTCAAAGAGTCATAATAACGCATCTTGGCATAAAAAAGCGGCGATATGATAAGTGGTTTATAGTCCAATCTCTGGGCTTCTAGTTTAATTTTAAGCAGCTCCTGTTTGATGTCGTCTGGAAATATATTTAGATCTGAAAGATCATCTATAGTATGAATGGCAACCAATCTTTCGATCCAAGGCAGATCATTGGCTAAAATTTTTTCGATCTGCATGGATTTCAAAAGCTCCAAGGATATGCCGTATTTTTCATTCAAAAGCTGAGGAATGCGTATATTTGCCAATTGAAGCATCGGCTGCAACTCTAAAGCCCCAAGAAGCGAGATGGTTACATCCAAAGCTTCGCTAAAATTTCCTTGTAAAACTTCACCACCTATTTGATACTGTTCTTGAGTAGGAAAATTTAATGTTGGCTGGATGTAGAACCATTTTTTAAACTCCATACTTCTTCCTAGGCGCTTTGTAGCTATACGTACCACATCCGGAGTTGAATCCGCTCTTAGAGTTACAGTATGGTTATGGTCATCATTGAGCTTAATAAGCTGACTTTGGTCTTCAAAACTATCATGTTGATGATAAGAAAACACAGGAGTTACAATCTCCTCAAATCCAAGCGATTCAAGCAAATGACTACTGCGAGATTCGATATCTCTTTTTATCTTAGCGCTTTTGCCAAAATAAAGCTTTGAGTCACTAGGAATTTCGTGTTCGAATATCATACTGGATTACCCTTTGTAATATACTTCGTTAAAGACCCTGCTGGCAGTTCCGTCAAATGCTCTGCGTCCCATATTGTCAAGTGCTAATTCTATAGCATTTACTACCCATGCACTTTCATATACAGGAATGAGCCCCATTTGATTGATACGGAAAATCTTGCCTTTTAGATGATCTTGGCCGCCTGCGATATTTACACCGTAACTGTTTTTGAGAAGTTTGCGAATAGCTTCTGCATCATCATCTATAACTGTACTCATGGCAAGCGCAGAAACAGTAGGATAAATAGCAAGTCCCAAAGCCCTAAGAGATTCCTGTGTAGCTTTTGCTCTTTTTACTGTATCGGCATATAATTTTTCTACACCGCCATCTTTTTCGATCTCAGCAAACATCGCATTTAGACCTTGTATAAGAGTCGTAGCCGCCGTCCACGCAGTTGTATTTTTTTGTTGATTTTTGATCTCGATCGCAAGATTGAAATAATAATCTTTGCCGCTGCCTATCTTGGTTACAGCATTAGCAGATAAACCTATCATTGCAAGACCCGGAGGAAGCATGAGGGCTTTTTGGCTGCCTGTAATGAGCGCGTCGATATTGGTTACATCAACATACTCCACGCCTACTGCAGTAATACCGTCTGCTATGACCATAATGCTAGGATTGATCTCTTTTACTCTGGCTGCAATAGCCTCTACTGGATGTCTAAGGCCACCCGCACTTTCACAGATTTGGATACATACCGCATCAATCTCGGGATTGGCAGTAATTGCATTTTCTACATCAGCTATGCTAACTGGTGTATCCCATTCGTATTTTAATTCAACTTTTGGGATATTAAGAGCGTCAGCGATCTTGCCGAATCTCTCTCCAAATTTACCGGAATTAATTGTAAGTGCTTTTGTTTGGCATAAATTTATCATACACGCTTGCATAGCACCGGTACCGCTGCTAGCTAGCATCACGCACTCATCCATGCCCAAAAGTTTCATCAAATGATCTCTAGCTTGGCCGAAAATAGCTTCAAATTCAGGGGTACGATGGTGCAGCGTAGTCGTAGCCATCGCTTGTCTAACAGTTTCTAATACAGGTGTTGGTCCGGGTGTAAAGAGTAACATTCTCTTCCTTAGTAAAATGTAATAATCGCAATGATTATATCTCAAATGTGTTTAGAGATTGGTAAATGGTAAAAACATGGCCTGCAAACCAATCAAGCCTATATATAAAAAAATCGGGTATACTTCTATTACTGACCTAAAATAAATACAACTGAAATCTCATCTCTATGCTTTTTCTCCCCCCACAATCAAAGGAAATTTAAAATGTTATTTAAAGAATTAAATCTAAGTGCACCTATACTAAAAGCTATTGCCGAAGAAGGCTACACCACACCAACTCCAGTCCAAGCACAAGCGATCCCATACATATTAGACGGGCGCGATATGCTCGCAGGTGCCCAGACAGGTACCGGAAAAACAGCGGGTTTTACACTGCCTATGCTAGAACTTTTATCTCATGATCTGCCTCAGGCAAAAAGACATCACATAAGAGCTTTGATCTTGACTCCTACGAGGGAACTGGCCGCTCAAGTCGGAGCGAGTGTCAAGACATACGGAAAATATCTTCCTTTTAAAAGTACTGTTATTTTTGGCGGGGTTGGTATAAATCCGCAATTAAATGCACTAAAAAATGGCGTGGATATACTAATCGCAACTCCCGGAAGGTTATTGGATCTAATATCTCAAAAAGCTGTTGATCTTGGCCGTGTAGAAATGTTTGTCTTGGATGAAGCCGATAGAATGCTGGATATGGGTTTTATACGTGATATCCGCAAAGTCATCGCTCTGCTTCCAAAACAAAGACAAAACCTGCTTTTTTCTGCGACTTATTCCGATGAGATAAAAAAACTATGTGAATCTATCTTGCGCAATCCGGCTATTGTCGAAGTAGCCAGACGAAACAAATCGAGTGAGCTGATCAAACAAAGCGTGATACTAGTCGATTGCAAACGTAAAAGCGCATTGCTGGGTCATTTGATAGATCAAAACAAATGGACACAAGTACTTGTATTTACACGTACAAAACATGGGGCAAATAAGCTCTCCGAATACCTGCAAAAGATAAATATAACTTCTGCTGCAATTCATGGCAATAAAAGCCAAGGTGCCAGAACCAAAGCGCTCAGCGATTTTAAAGCAGGCAATGTCAGAGTCCTAGTGGCTACAGATATAGCTGCTAGAGGCTTGGATATAGACGGGCTTCCGCATGTGGTCAATTTAGAGCTTCCAAACATTGCTGAAGACTATGTGCATCGTATAGGCAGAACAGGAAGAGCCGGCAATGAAGGTGAAGCACTATCACTTGTGTGCGTAGATGAGTTTGATTATCTTCGCGGTATTGAAAAGCTTATAAAAATGGATCTGGACAAAAGCACTGTAAGCGGATTTGAACCAGACCCATCCATCAAAGCAGAGCCGATATCTCTAGGCGGAGGCAGAGGCCGCGGCAACAATCATCGTCCTAGATCAAACAATGGCTCAGCGCCAAAAAAACGAGACGGCAGCACACACAGCAGAGATAAAAACAGAAGATAGATATGAAGATCCTCGTTGACGCCGATGCTTTTCCAAATACTCTCAAAGAAATATTGCTTCGTGCTGTATTGAAAAGATCCATTACTACAATATTCATAGCCAATAAAAATATAAATGTTCCAGATATTGAACATATATCCATGGAGATAGTCTCTCTTGGAACAGATGTCGCAGATGACCGCATAGCCCAGCTCTGCGAAGCAGAAGATCTGGTGATCACAGCCGATATTCCACTAGCTGATAGAATAGTTGCCAAGGGCGCAATTGCCCTGGATCCTAGGGGAACTATATATGATGAAGAAAATATAAAATATCTTCTTGCAATGAGAAACCTAATGGATGAACTTCGCAACAGCGGAGAAATCACTGGAGGTCCTAGAGCCATTGATACAAAAACCGTCAGAGCATTTGCAGATGGACTCAATAAGTTTTTGTCAAAAAAATTATAATACGATCGTTTGCTGTCCAATCTCTTGGTATCTGGCATAATAATGCTCTACAAATGCTCTGACTTGCGGATCAACTGGCAAATAAACCCCTGCTTCTTTGAGAGCATATTGGTATAAATATTCACTTGCATCTTTTTTGGTTATATAGTGCGCAGCAAGCTTGGTATATGCTTCTTTATATGCGTTTTTCATCTCTTCATATCTGCTGTAATCAATCGTTATTTTGTCTTTAAAATAAATAACGCCCGAAGCGAACAATATATGCAAATGTATAAGCCCTTCGCAATAATAAGGCAGCACTTCACCTACCTCTCTCCATGCCATAAGCCCGATAGACCTACCCACAAGGTCATTAATTATATGACTTTTTAGCTCCTCTTTTTCGTTGTGAAAAAACGCCATTAACCCGCCCGCAGTAGCTTTGAACTCTTCTATGTTTTTGAATTGTCCGCTTTGATTCATGGCTCCTTCTGTCTCATTATCCAGCCATAAAATATGCCCAAACTCATGCCCAATAGTAGAGATATCATAAATTTCATGCCATAGCTCGGGACTGTATTTGGCAAAATTTCTGCTATTTTTTACAAACTCTTCACCCATAATCTCAACACTTAGTTTCATTATCGGTTTTGCCAATTTAGAAGCCAAGACAAAATCGCTGTATGCAAATATCTTATGTCCGTATTTATCTGAAACTATTTTATCATTCGGGACTACTTGAGCAGAAAACAGTCCATTAAACTCAGCTGCATAATAAAGCATCGGCTGGCCTATATAAAGCTGTGTTTTTGAAACCTGCAAGATATTATTAGCTGCCGTTTGTTCGGCATGAGTGCCGATTGTGCCGGCTAATTCTTTTGTAAATCCTATAATATTTTCACGTGTTTTTGAGCCATGTTGAAGCTTTGGATTGATTATCCTCGCATCCCACTCAAGTGCTACTGCTTTACGGTAGTGATCTTCATAATACTCCAGCGGATGGCCTACTTGCAGTGGAGTTACTATGCTCATCCAAGCTCTATCGACCTCTTGCCATTTGGATAACAGATGTGATACATTGCGTTCCAAAAGCGCATCATTGATAACTTGAAAATATTCTATCCAAGCCTCTTTTTGGTCCCAAATATCATCTTCTAAAACTTCCAATTGCCTTATCAAGTTTGATAGTGCTGCAGATACATTATTTACCTCATCTTTGAATGCTTCGCTATAAGCAACAGCGCAATGACTCCCATCTATACTTTTATCTAAAACAGAATAACATCTATCACTTACTACTCCAAAAGTATCTTTATCCAATAGGCTATACTCATGCAGGTAGGCTAATACGGCTTTATCATCATTATTAAATTGCTTTAATAGTTCGCGATTTATAGTATGTATGATATGAGCCGTCCATTCAGTTTGCCAGACACTCATAGCAATACCTATTTCATGGACACCCTTCAGTAGGGTACGATAAAACGGGGTAAGCAATCCATGCTTTTCTATCCATTCAAGAAGCGACTCATGTCTAGCTGTATGCATTTTGCTTACCCACTTATAAGCCAACTCTTTTTTGGCTATTATGTCGTCACTGTGATATCCCATCTTTTGTAATACTTGCTCCAAAGCATCTTCACGTAAATTTACTATACGGGTAAGTGCCGCCATTGTGCTGTCTTCGTTTCTCTCGCACCCGACGAAGTTCAAAAAATCTTCTACTGCTTTATCTGCTTCATCGTGCGGTTCATGAGTTAATCTAAAATAGCCATTGAGATTATCTTGCCTAGCGGTCAGTTCATCATAAATCTTTTGTGTGTCTTGCATAAATCTATTCATCTTTTCTCCTTTATCATTTTCAATATCGGTTGCAATAATCTCAAAGCTTTAGTTCGGTGCGAAAACTCTTTTTTGACATCATTTGGCAATTCGCCTAAAGTTTGCTCATATCCCGCAGGGATAAACATCGGATCATAACCAAATCCGCCCTCTCCTCTGGCCTCGCTAATAACATCTCCGTGCATCCAGCCATGCACTACAAACTCACCCTCTTTGCATACCAAAGCCAATGCAGCGGTATAAAAAGCAGGTGTTTTTTTGACACCCCTGTTTTTTAGTTCATTGATAAGCTGATTGAGATTGTCCAGATCACTAGCACTAACCCCTGCATATCTAGCACTATAAATTCCGGGCTCACCGCCTAAAATCGGTACACTTATGCCGCTATCATCTGCGATTACTATAGCATCCTCGTCTAGTCTATCATATATGGCTTTGGCCTTAATAAGTGCATTTGCCGCGAAACTTTCCCCATCTTCTACTATTTCAAAAGCCGGTATTATATCGCTATATGGTACCAGTTTCTCGCCAAAAAATTGACCAAATTCTCTTACTTTGCCTTGATTTGATGTCGCCAAAGTTAATTGCACGATTTAACCTTTGATTAATGATTTCTTACTATAATTTGGACAAATTTTATCCAATTTAAGGTAATAACTATGTTAAAACGCATTTTTCCTCTTAGCCTAATAATAGGTCTTAGATTTTTTGGGCTTTTTGTGGTCTTGCCCGTGCTTTCCGTATATGCTCTGCAGATGGAAGGTGCGACACCATTACTAGCTGGTGCGGTTATGGGTAGTTATGCTTTAACTCAAATTCTTTTTCAAGTACCGTTTGGCACAATGAGCGATCGCATAGGACGCAAAAAAACACTTTTTTTTGGTCTAATCATATTTATAATAGGTTCGATCATTTGCGCAGTGAGTACCGATATCTATACGCTTATATTGGGTCGATTTCTACAAGGGGCAGGATCTATAGGAGCTGTGGTTACTGCCATGATAAGTGACCTTGCCAAAGAAGAAGAAAGAGCTCACGCTATGGCTGTAATGGGAGCGACAATAGCTATAAGCTTTTCAGCTGCTATGATAATCGCTCCGGTCGTTGGAGGCACTTGGGGTATTAATAACCTGTTTTGGCTAACTGCGATTCTTAGCATCGGGGCGATTGTCGTCCTTTTTACTCTCGTACCTGAACCTCCCAAGATCTCGCATAGCTATGATAAATTGGTCGTCAAAACCAAAGATGTATTTAAAGATAAAGCATTGGTGCATATGTATGTCACATTTTTATTTCATTCATCTATTATGACTATGGCGTTTTTCCTCATTCCTATCGTCATGACGCACGGCATAAATGAAGATGGATTTGGCTGGGCGAGAGCCGAGCTTTGGAAAGTTTATCTGCCGGCTGTGATCTTCGGTGTTTTGGCTATGGCGCCTGCTGCTATTTTTGGGGAAAAATATGGCAAAGGAAAATTGATATTTATGATTTCAATTGCTGCTATCATGATCGGATTTATAGCTATGGGCTTTAGCCATAGCCCGCTTGTGTTTATAGTAGGTGTTGTACTGTTTTTTATCGGATTTAATATGTTTGAGCCTCTTTTGCAAAGCTATGTAAGCAAATTTGCTAAAATACATCAAAAAGGAGCTGCCCTAGGAGTAGCAAACACGTTTGCATATATAGGGATCTTCGTTGGGGGTATTCTAGGCGGATGGATGATGCAAAGTTTTGATAGAGCAACTCTTGCTATTTTGGTGATAATATTTTGTATCGCTTGGTTTATATGGATCATGAAAATGCAAAATCCAAGTGCTAGGGCAAATGCATATTTACACCTTGATAAGTACAATAGAGCCAAGATCATGAGCTTAAACGATCACGAAGCTGTATTTGAAGTATATATCAATGAAACGGAAAACATAGGTGTAGTAAAATACGAAAAAGCGCTGATAGACGAAGATGGGATCAAAGGGTTGCTTAAATAATATGGATTCCAGCTCAAAGCACGGGATGACGGAGCATTTCTTTTTACGTTCATTGTAGCTTGTCGAACCATGAACGACCGTTTACCATTTGAGAAACTCAAGGGCAAACGGTTGGACATCCACGAACTTGAGAGTAGGATATCTTAATTCCATTCGAGCAAACTATATACTCTTCTTGTGATATTTTCTGCAGTAAATCCAAACTTCTCAAATAGCAATTCAGCTGGAGCAGAAGCGCCGAAACTCTCCATGCCTAGTATATCATCTGCGTATCTATAATATTCGCTAGCTGTTGCAGCTTCTATTGCTAATACTTTTGTGTTTTTATTGATCACTCTTGTTTTGTACTCTTTGCTTTGCTCATTAAAGAGATCCAAGCACGGAACGGAAACTACATTTGCAGCTATTCCTTCGCTCTCCAATACTTTGGCTGCATCTAAAGCAATACTTACTTCGCTGCCGCTTGCCATAAGTGTAATTCTGGCATCTTCGCTTTCTATAAGAAGATATGCACCGTTACCCACATCTCCAAAAGCTTTGTTTGTGCTAACAATAGGCAATTTTTGACGGCTCAGTACAAATCCGTGAGGAGTCTTCATAGATAGAGCTGTTCTCCATGCTTCTGCGTTTTCTATACCATCACACGGTCTCCAAACATAGAAATTCGGCAATGCTCTAAATTGACTCAAATGCTCTATAGGCTCATGAGTAGGTCCATCTTCACCTACACCTATACTGTCATGCGTCCAGATAAAGAAGTTTTGGATCTTAGTCAATGCAGCTATTCTGACACTCGGCTTGAGATAATCGCTAAAGACAAAGAATGTCGCGTTAAATGGTATTATAGTGCCATATATTGCCATTGCATTAGTAATAGCTGCCATAGAGTGCTCTCTAATACCAAAATGGATATTTTTGCCTTTCGGGAAATCACCAAAACCTTTTAGCTCTGTTTTATTTGATGGCGCAAGGTCTGCTGAACCACCTATAAACGAAGGGATAGCTTTTGCAATAGCATTAAGTATCTTGCCGTTGCTATCTCTAGTAGCTACTCCTGACTCACCACTAAAATCAGGAAACTCAATAGAACTAAAATCAGGGTTAAGAAGGCGAGAAAGTGCTTCGTTTTGCTCTAAAAGCGGAGCTTCTTTTTGTCTATGTAGCCACTCTTTTTCATACATTTCGCCTTTTTCAACCGCACATCTGAATCTCAAAAGAACATCTTCTGGTATATGGAACTTTTCACTTGCTAAAAAACCTGCTTTTGTTTTTGACTCTTCTATGCAAGTTTCGCCCAGAGGTGCGCCATGAGTCTCATGACTGCCTTCTAGTCCTTCTGCCCCGCGTCCTATGACAGTATTTGCTATGATAATGGTCGGTTTAGTAGCATTTTTAGCTTCACTTATTGCTTGGTCAATTTCATTGAAGCAATGTCCGTTTATCTTCATGACATTCCAGTTTTGAGCTTCAAACCTTTTTTCTACATCTTCACTCCAAGCTATAGATGTATTACCTTCTATTGTAATAGAGTTGCTATCATAGATGAGTACTAGATCTTTTAGTTTCAAATGACCTGCCAATGCGCATGCTTCATAGCTAATGCCTTCTTGCAAATCCCCGTCACCGCACAAGCAGTAAACTTTATGATCTATAAATGAACATGTTTCAGAATTTACTTGCTCTGCGGTGTAAGCTGCTGCCATTGCGAAACCTACCGCATTGGCAATCCCTTGCCCAAGTGGTCCCGTGGTCATCTCTACGCCTGCGGTATGCCCATACTCAGGATGTCCGGGAGTTTTACTGTCAAGCTGTCTGAAGCTTTTTAGGTCATCAAGGCTTACATCATATCCCCAAAGATGAAGCAATGAGTATATCAGCGCCGAACCGTGTCCTCCTGAAAATACCAATCTATCACGATTGAGCCATGACGGATTGTGTGGATTATGGCGTAAGTGTTCACCAAGAACTATTGCAATATCTGCTAATCCCATTGGTGCTCCAGGGTGGCCGCTGTTTGCTTGTTGCACCATGTCTGCTGCTAGAAATCGAATGGTATCAGCCATCTTCTTTCGCATTATATTTTCTGGTGTATTTGGCATATTTTTCCTTCTTTTAATTTAATTATTGTGTCGCCATAAATAATGAGCCACTGCATTTTGGAGTGCTTGTTTTGTTTTGTTGTCAAAATTTTGCAAATTCTCTTCAAGTTTTTTGGCTAGATCATTAGCATACTCAAGACTTTTTTCCAAACCCAAAAGGGTAACGAAACTATTTTTGCCCTCATCATTGGATGTAGTTTTGCCGGCTTCTTGTGAACTTTGTGTCACATCTATGATATCGTCTTGCACTTGAAACAAAAGACCGAGATCAAGTCCAAAATCATAAAGTGCATTTTGGGTATCTTTGGACAATCCCACTATAACAGCTCCCATTTGCAAACTAGCGGCTATGAGTTTAGCTGTTTTGTTTTGATGCAATATCTCAACTTGTTCCAAACTCAAGGATTGATTTTCAAAGTAACAATCCAATGCTTGCCCCAGCACCATACCTGCCGATCCGCCATTCGTTGCCAAGATCTCGATGAGTTTTATTTTGACATCTGCTCTTAAAGGGGCTTTAGCTATTAGCAAAAAGGCATCGGTATTGAGCGCATCCCCAGCAAGTACGGCAGTTGCTTCGTCGTACTTGACATGTAGAGTTTCCATCCCCCTGCGCAAATATGCATTATCCATAGCAGGCAGATCATCATGGATGAGCGAATAGGTATGAAATGCCTCAAGAGCTAATGCCACCGGAAGTGCACTATTGTAAAGTAACGGCTCATGAGCCTCCACGATATACAACAGCAATTGTGGACGAAAGCGTTTGCCTCCAGCATTCAGCATTGCACTAAGCGCATCTTCGTAGCAAGGATGAAAGCTTGATACTTGCAATAGATGGGATTTAAGATATGATTCAAATCGTTGCATTTTTTATCCTGAATTTTATTACCGCGCTAGGTAAATTATGATGAAATTATAGCCAAATAGGATAAAATAATATATATACCAAAATTGCCAATTAAGGTATATATATTTTATGCGGATTTCTTAGTATGGTCTTTGACCTCTATAATTGCCTGGCGGATTATAATTACAAGACCATACTTGTGATTTGTCCGGACATATTATTTTGGCACATCCTACTTCTGTAGTATCTCTCCATATTAATTGGGTATAGTGTCCGCATACCTTGCCAAAAGCACAACGATTTGAATCATGATTATAATATTTACGCTCATTGCCCCAAAGTCCGACAACCTCACTCGGACTTACTTTTTGCACTCCTTTTCTACCTGCACCATATCTTACCGGACTTCCCCAATATAAATTTTCTCCAAGTCCAGGTATACGGCTATGCATCATTCGGCACTGATAGTTTTCTTGGAGGGTATAAACCCAATCTTTTGCTACGCTTGCTAATTCATTTGACCACTTCAGGCGAGGAAGGCGCAGTTTGTCACGCATTTGATTGTGTGCAGACAATATTTCAGTTCGTTCTTGCATACTTAATGCATAAACTTGGATATTTGATAAAATAAATATTATGATAATTGCTAATTTACTTTTGTGTAACATTTTTATCGACATTTCCTGCTTTTGCTATTAGTTCTACTATTTCTTGTGGGCTGTTTTTCTCCACATCTATGATGACATCTGCTACTTGTCTATAGATATCTACTCTTTGGTTATAGAGTTTTTTCGCCTCTTTTTCTTTGGCAAACAGTGGTCGTTTGGCGAGTTTCGCCTTGGAATTTTTGGCATTTTTGAGTCTGCGGTGTATCCATTCAAATGAAGCATCTAGTAGTACAACCGTACCTAGGTTTTTGAGATTATTTACCTTGTAAAATCCGCCACCGCAACTGATAAGTGTACCTTTTACGTTTTGCTCTATCCAATTTGCTGTTGCTTGCTCGGCGGCTCTAAAATACTCTTCACCGTATTTTTCAAAAATTCTTTTGACTTCTTTGTTTTCTTTGGACTCTATGAGGTCGTCTGTGTCTATGTTGTATACGCCGTATTTCTTGGCAAATGCACGAGCCGTAGAACCCTTGCCTACACCCATGAAACCTATTAATATTATATTTTTATCCATTCTTTTACTCTTTTAAAAATTGCATAATTGTATCACACTATCTATTCATCTTCATTGATATCCGGTAATTCTAGAGCTTTGATGTGCCCTATCGCATTTCCTGCAATGCCTTGAAGCGAACCATACATTTCAGTGGTATTTGCCAGCACTCCATCTATGAGTTTTTGGCGTCGTTTCCAGCTCGCCATGAGTGATCTTTTCTCACGTTCCAGTTCATCTTGCATCACACTAAATCCATTTACGATAGCGCTCAGCTGCATTGCAAACTCATTGCCTGTGAGATAATTGTAGAGCAGGCTCATCTTATCTGCTTTATTATCCTCTTTTTGCACAGCTTTGTGGGTATTGATAAGTGACTGTCTCATAAGCGAAACTGAGCCTTTGAATTCATCTAGGCTGCATACCCACACGCCATCTACGAACCCCATCCTATCCATATCTTTCGGATACACCGAGGTGACGAGTACACCTATATCTGCACCCGCTTTGAGCATATCGGTTTTTAGCTTATGCACCCAATCACTACTCCATGCTTTGGTATTTTTACTCTCGTAGCATATCACGCCGCAGTTTTGAGCTTCTCTAGTATGCACTACTTGTACGCAGTCTGCACCAAATGCACCTTTTTTGATCTCTCCTATGGTATCGAAAGGAAATTGCATTGAGAGCCACTCTTCGATGGCGAGTTCTTGTACCTCGCCTTGGAGCTGCATACTTCCTTGGTCTGCTTTACGCTTCATCTCTTCGATGAGTCGCTTTTGATCTTCTAGCTGTTTGTCTTTTTCTTTGAGCTTGAGTTCATTTGCATCTTGATATTGTTTGGCTATTTTCTCTTTTTCAATTGAAAGTTCTTTGGTTAAAGTTAGTTGTGCTTCTACCATAGCACGCGAGACGGCTTCCTCTTTTTCTCTTTTGAGTTTTTCTATCTCTATTTTACTATTATTCAGCTCTTTGACCTGTTCTGATTTGGCTTCCAGTTCTTTGCGCATAGATTCCAATGCACCGCTTTGTTCTGCAAGAATCTCAGCTTTTATGCTTTCAGAGAGTTTTTGTTTTTCTATTCTAACTTGTTCGCTGGTAGCTTTACGCACACTATCTTCAAAGCGTTCTTTTTGCTCGGCTAATGCTTCTTCTTGAGCTTTGAGCGTATCGAGGTGAGCTTTATACTCTTTGCGTTTGGCTTCTATCTCTGCTTCTTGCTTTTTCTTCTCTGCTAGCCACTCTTGGCGGTGCTTACTCTCTAACTGATGATACAAGGCTTCATTGATATCTATTTCGAAGCCGCAATTTGGGCATTTGATGGTAGTTTTATTGGTCACGCTAATTCCTTGTTTTCTAGTCTGGTCAGTATATCTAATGCATTAATTTCAAACCTTGAAAAAGCAAACCATTTTTTTGCCTAGATCTTTTAAACTCGCGCCTATGTGATATACGTCTTTCTTCTTCACAAATTAAAATTCATAAATTATACCATCATTAAATATCACTTGGATGTAGCTATCTCAAAATAAAATATCGTCTATATGCTTTCTGTCATTGGAACTCAATATTTTCATTTGACTGATTGCAATAATATTTAATTTTTTAAGTCTCTCACTTTGAGAAAGTCCCTCGCTTATAAAATGCGCATTAAGAGATTCTAGATTTGCTAGACATACTAATTGATTTACATCTGCCATATCTCGTATATTGCCTTTTAGATCTTTGTTTCTCATTCGCCATTCTTGTGCTGTCATGCCAAATAATGCTACATTTAGAATATCTGCTTCACTTGCATAAACAAAGTTAATCTGTAGTGGCGTCAACTCTTTTGGGATAAGATTTTCTTTAATAGCATTTGTATGAATATGATAATTTAACTTTGTAAGATTTCTTCTAATGTCCCATCCAAGCTCTACAAACTCTTGCTCTTTTAGTCTTTGAAACTCTTTGATAAGATAAATTTTAAATTCCACAGATACCCATGAGGCAAACTCAAAAGCTATATCTTTATGTGCATAAGTACCTCCGTATCTTCCTGATTTTGATATTATTCCTATAGCGTTTGTGGCTTCTATCCATTTAGCAGGACTCATTGTAAAACTATTAAGTCCAGCCTCTTTTCTAAACCCATCGAATTCGACGGGTTTAAAATTTGAGTTATTCAGCTGCTCCCAAATACCCAAAAATTCAATAGTATTGCGATTTCTAAGCCAATTCCTAATAATATCATTTGCTTGAAATTCGTCTTTGTATTTTGCAATATCGGTTATACAAATATAGTCCTCTTTATTAAATATTGAAGTTGATATCTCCAGCTCTTTTACTATCATTTTTGCCATATTCGAAGTCCTTAATATAGTTTAGGATAAGAATATCGCAAAACCAACCAAGGAGTGTAAAAAGATGTCATATTGCCATATTTGCTATAATACTAAAAAAGGAACTCCTTGAGACTCTTCATCGCTTCTCCTATCATTCTAGATGATTACGCTTCTATCAAAGAAGATTTCAAAGGCATCATAGAGGGCAAGTGGACGCAGGAAGATCACTTGCATCTCACATGGGTTTTTCTAGGCGAAGTGAAAGAAATAGAGCCTATCATTGATAAACTAAGCAACATCACTCCTATGGAATGCGAAGTGAGTATCGCCGAACTTGGATATTTTGGCAGACCTCCGAAGATATTTTTCGCCAAAACCGAGGAGAAATTGCTATATGACAAAGCCAGAGAATTCAAAAATACAGGATTTGATCTCTACCGCTTCAAACCGCATATTACCCTTTGCCGCATCAATGCCATACGCGATTATAAATCCTACAAAGAAACTCTAAAAACATATAAAGAAAAGCGGCTGGGAACTATACTACCCGAGATCTCGCTATATCAAAGTACACTTATCAAGGAAGGTTCGCTTTATGAGCGGAAATTTGACATTAAATAAACAATTTGATACTGTTGTCCTCTAAAAAGAACAATATAGAGCAAAGAAGATATGTTTTTTCTTTACTAAGTACAGTATATTTCACTTTTGTTTAAAGCTTTTTATAATGATGCGATCATGACAAAGATTTAAAATGGATGGATCCTCGCCTTCGCGAGGATGACAGAAAAAAAATATTTTTCGTAAGTTTGTGTGAGATTTGTTTGAAAGTTTTGAGTGTAGCGAAGAAGCTTACATGCGGTAAGTGCGTGAACGAAACTCAGAAATATTAAATATAGAGATTTTTGCTAGATTGGTTTAGGGGGGGGTGATATTTTGCAAAATTTATCGTAAGTTTGTATGAGATTTGTTTGAAAGTTTTGAGTGTAGCAAAGAAGCTTACATGTAGTAAGTGCCCGAGCGAAACTCGAGAGTTTCGGACGAAGATTATACAAAATCGCGATAAAGACTAGAAGATCATTCCGTCTACCGGAGATGACGCCGTAGCAAATGGACGTTTCGGTATTCTACCGGCTAGATAACTCATACGTCCGGCAATTACGGCGTGCTTCATAGCTGCTGCCATCATGATAGGGTCTTTTGCCTGAGCAATTGCGGTATTTGTCAGAACACCGTCGGCTCCCAGCTCCATAGCCACTGCTGCATCGCTAGCACATCCTATACCTGCATCCACTATTACAGGAACAGATACCGCTTCACGAATGAAATGGATATTAAACTTATTTTGGATACCGAGTCCTGAGCCAATAGGAGATGCTAAAGGCATCACGGCATGGGCACCTGCATCTTCCAGGCGACGCGCCATGATCGGATCATCACTTGTGTATGCCATGATAGTAAATCCCTCTTTGCTCAACACTTCACAAGCCTTGATAGTTTCTATGACGTCCGGATAGAGAGTCTTGGCTGTATCGCCTATGACTTCAAGCTTAATGAGGTCAATTCCAGTTGCCTCTCTAGTCAATCTAAACAGCGTGATAGCATCTTCGGCTGTAGTACATCCGGCAGAATTGGGAAGAAATTTGACATTCGTATCTTTGAAGTATGTCATTAGATTTTCCTCTTGAGGATTAGTGATATTCACTCTTCTAACCGCAACTGTGATAAGCTCGCTTCCGCTAGCCAATGTCGCATCAAGAGTAGTTTGGAAACTGTCATATTTACCGCTTCCGACGATTAGTCTGCTATTAAATTCATATTTTCCTATGCGCAATATATCGCTCATTCATATTCCTTTATATTTATATATATTTTATTTATGCAGGTTATAACACACCTAACTTAAAATTATTCTTATAGCATCACTCAAGATCTCTTTTTCTAGTGTCCTAATTGTATTATCATATGACTCAAAATCAAGTCCTGCTTTGGCGATGCTTCGCTGCAATATTATCTCTCCGCCATCAAGCTCGCTGCTAACCCAATGTACACTCACGCCGCCCTCAGGATATTCATCCTCAAAACTGCGCCTTATGGCTTCAACGCCTTTGTGTCTAGGCAGAAGTGACGGATGCAGATTGATAGCTTTTACATTGTCCGTAAAAATAGGGGTCAGTATCCTCATAAAACCGGCCAATACTACCAGATCCGCATTTGCCTTTTTGATAGTTTGCACCAAAACCTCGTCAAATGATTCTCTACTCTCAAAATTTGTAGAATCTATGATATCTAATGGGATATTGTGAGCCTTGGCGACTTCTATGCCAAGAGCATTTGGATTGTTGGTGATAGCCAAAGCTATTTGATCTTTAAATATGCCTGCCAAATGGGCGAAATTGGTGCCCTTGCCACTAAATAAAACTGCTATCTTTTTCATAGAACGCATTGTAGCAAAAATTATGTAAATAAAATATTCCTACTTAAATTTTATTTGTATGGCTCTTTTTATCACCTTTCTTTTTAGAAAAGAAAGTTAACCAAAGAAAAGCGTCACCACTCACGAACCGCAACGCTAGATTTTTGCGACATATGCTCAAAATCTCGCTGCTTTTCGAGCGTTCGGGTGACATATATTTTATAAATTAGTCTTCCAAATACGCCAAATTATTTATAAGATCCATACTTATCATAGCATAATTAGCTCCGTCATATTTTTGCGCAGCAAGTGCCAAAGCCAAAGAGCCGTTAATGGCAGCATCAAGTACGTCATATCCTTGTGCTAAGAGAGCTACAATAAGACCGCTGAGCACATCTCCGCTGCCGCCTTTACTGAGATTTGAACATCCTAGCGGATTGATGTATATATATCCTTTGTGGGCTATAAGCGTATTAGCTCCCTTGAGCAATAATACTGCATTAGGATACAAATAAGTAAATCTTTTAGCATATTCAAAACGATAAGATTGAAGATCAGACACGCTTATCTCTTCTTCTGTTAAAATTTGCCACATTGCCACAAACTCTTTTGGATGCGGAGTCAATACGATAGAGCGGCCGTTTTGTGTAAGCAGGGATAAAAGTTTTGAAGAATAAAGCGCATCTGCATCAAGCACTAATGGTAATGAGTTATTCAGTACAAATTTATCCAAAAAACTCTCTTCAAAATCATGACCAAGCCCCATGCCAAGAGCGATAGCTGTGGTATTTTTGGGTAATGTAGAGCTGTGCATCAAATACGGAGGAATGAAATATTTTTGCTGCATGACCAAAGTAACCAATCCGGCTCCAAACCTCAATGCAGCCTCTCCTGATATCACAGAAGCCCCTTCTTTCTCACCGCAAAAGATCGCAGCATGCCCAAATGAGCCCTTATGGGTAGAAAGTTTTTTGCGTAATGGCAAAGATAGGTCGCTTTTTTCGAGCACGTACATATCGCTTTCATCTTCATAGACAGATGCCGGCAATCCAAGATCTACACGCACGATCTTGCCCACAAAATCTTTGGCCTCATCGAGAAAAAGTGCCTCTTTGTACGCTCCCATGGTTACTGTC
Organism: Sulfurovaceae bacterium; assembly: GCA_041654415.1. Classification (GTDB taxonomy): domain Bacteria; phylum Campylobacterota; class Campylobacteria; order Campylobacterales; family Sulfurovaceae; genus BN30871. The sequence goes on from JBAZDL010000001.1 coordinate 278,282, forward strand.
ACATCTGCAGCAAAAGCATTTGCCAAAACCTGACCGTCTATACTGATACCTGTGGGTATATCGCACGCTATCTTGTATCCATTTAAGGTGTTTAATTGTTCTATTAATTCCAATATTTCGCTGCCAAGTTCACCCTCAACTCCGGAACCCAGGATGGCATCTACTATCACATCGGCGTCATATATGTTTTGGGTTGTCTCTACGCCTAGAGCCAGGGCTCTAACCAGTTGGAGCTGTGCCATCTCGCTTTTGACTTCAAATGGAATATGGAGTCTAACCGCATAATCACCGCAAAGAAGTCTGGCAAGCGCTATACCATCAGCTCCGTTATTGCCTTTTCCTGCTACTATAAGCACACTGCTTCCGGCAATAAATTTCTCGCGTATAATTCGCTCCATACCAAGTGCGGCATGTTCCATGAGCAGATCTTCGCTCAAATGATACTTTTCATAACATCTCTTGTCTAGATTGCCGCAATGATGAAATACTTTTTGCATAAATTGCCTTTATTTTTGCTCTTGGAATAATTATAGCAAATTTTATACACCTTATCATCAAAAATACAAATAAACAAACTCTAAACTTATTTCGGTATAATCCAAAAATTAAATACGCAAACAGGTTAGCCAAAAAATGGTTTTTTCTGAGCCAAAGGCGAAGCTTTAGTGCCATAGCGGCTAGCGTAGCCAAAAGGAGCTTTGCTCTGTTGGCGTTACTGAGTCAATGACGAAGCTTTAGTGAGATGAATTGCACGAGAAGCTTTGCTTTGAGGCAAGAAGACAATCTATAAAAGGAAGGGGGTGATTTTTATGCCAGGAATTATTGTTAATTCAAGAGATTCTTTTGATGATGCTTACCGCAAATTCAAAAGACAATGTGACAGAAACCTTATCGTCACAGAAGCAAGAGCTAGACAGTATCACGAAACTGAAACTGAAAAGCGCAAAAAAGAAAAAATTGCTACTCGCAAGAAAATTCTTAAAAAAATCTACATGCTTAGAAGATACGAGTCAAGACTCTAATACCAAGCAGCGGCACACCTCGGTGTGTCTTTTATTTCTACTTTTCATAAACTTTTTGATACAATCTTAAGATTATAATACTTAAGGATACTCCTATGCAATTTACTGCACCACTCAACACAAACTCTATCAAAATCATGCTTCTAGGCTCTGGGGAACTTGGAAAAGAAGTAGCCATCGAAGCACAAAGACTCGGACTTGAAGTAGTAGCAGTAGATAAATATGAAAATGCCCCTGCCCACCTTGTAGCAAATAGAAGCTACGCGATAAATATGCAAGATAAAGAATCTGTACTTGAGATCATAGAAAAAGAAAAGCCTACATATATATTGCCCGAAGTTGAAGCTATCAGTATAGATGCTCTCTTTGAAGCTGAAAAAAGAGGCTTTCATGTCATCCCAAATGCAGAAGCTGTAAACAAAACCATGAACCGCAAAAATATCCGCGTGTTTGCAGCAGAGACACTGGGACTCAAAACCAGTAATTATAAATTTGTTAAAACTCTCGAAGAACTCAAATCTGCCGGTGAAGAAATGGGATTTCCTTGTGTCATTAAGCCTGTAATGAGCAGCTCAGGCCATGGACAAAGTATCGCTAAAACTCCGGAAGATATAGAAAAATCATGGGAAATAGCCAAAGAAGCTAGGGGAGATGCCAGCGAGCTGATAGTAGAAGAATTTGTACCATTTGATTATGAGATCACACTTTTGACAGCCAGAAATGAAACAGGCACTGTGTTTTGTGAACCAATTGGCCATGTACAAAAAGACGGTGACTATATACTCTCATGGCAGCCGATGGCGATGAGCAGCGAAGCTCTGCTTAAAGCTCAAGATATCGCCAAAGCTGTCACAGATGGCCTTGGCGGCAGAGGAATCTTCGGCGTTGAATTCTTCGTAAAAGGCGAAGAGGTCTATTTCTCTGAACTTTCTCCGCGCCCACATGATACAGGTATGGTCACTCTTATCACTCAAAGCCAAAGCGAATTTGCTCTGCATGTAAGAGCAGTACTTGGCTTGCCTCTTGACTTTACTTTTTATGGAGCAGGAGCAAGTGCTGCATACAAAGCCACAAACGAGAGCCATGATCCTGTTATCGAAGTACCAAGCAGTGCATTTACAAGCAATAGCTTTGTAAGAGTTTTTGGCAAACCAGAATCTCATATCGGCCGCAGAATGGCAGTAGCGCTTGTACTGGATGAAGTAGAAAGTGCGAAAGCTCAGGCTTTAGCAATAGTTGGAGAGATGAAAGATAGATAAAAGAGATTGTTACGCCTCGCTCACCATGACGAGCCGAGTCATTCCTGCGAAGGCAGGAATCCATATATAATAAATAATGTCACACGAGCACTCGAAAAGCAGCTAGATTTTGAGCATATGTCGGAAAAATCTAGCGTTGCGGTTTGTGAGTGTGGCGCTTTTCTTTGGTTACTTTTCTTTATAAAAAGAAAAGTTAAAAGAGCTCAAACATGTATATTTTACTTCAATCTGAAGTAAAAAAGCCTATATTAAGCCCTTTAGTGGCATTGTAATCAAAAACTAAAAGGTATATGGTGGTCACAGACATACTTATAATTGGCAGCGGCGGAGCTGGACTAAGTGCTGCACTAAGAGCCAAAGAGCTTGGAGCTGATGTCATAGTCGCTACCAAAACACTTCCTACAAATGCAAACACTTGCATGGCTCAAGGCGGATTTAATGCAAGCAGCAGCGAAGATATACAAACACATATAGACGACACTCTAAAATCATCTAGAGGCTTGGGTTCATCGACAATGATCGATCTCATGTGTAAAAGTTCAAAAGCATCCCTTGATTGGCTCATAAACCTTGGAGTGCCATTTAGCCTGGATAGCAATGGAGATCTTGCAAATAGATTTATGGGCGGCTCAACCAATAAAAGAACATATTATGCTGAGGATTACACGGGACTTAAGATCCTTCAAGGCTTGTATGACGAATCTCTAAAAAGAGATATCAGTTTTCTCACCAACCGTTATCTGCTCAATCTCATAGTTGATGAAGAGACAAAAGAAGTTAGCGGGGCTACTTTTTTAGATATTAGCTCAGGAAACGTCGAAGAAGTCAGAGCCAAAAGCGTAATAGTAGCAACCGGAGGATATAGCGGGGTATATGGCGGGTTTACGACGAATGGTTTTGGAAGCACTGGTGATGGCATAGCAGCCGTGGTTAGAGCCGGTGGAGTTGCAAGTGATTTGGAATTTGTACAATTTCATCCGACCGCACTTAAGAAATCTTCGATTTTGATCAGTGAAGCCGCTAGAGGAGAAGGCGGATATTTCGTAAATAGCGACGGGGTTAGATTTGTCGATGAACTGCTTCCTAGAGATGAAGTAAGCAGAGCTATCGCAAAAGAATTGAGCCAGAATAAAGAGGTATTTTTGGATGTCAGGCACCTTGGAAGTGAGAAACTCTCACATCTGCTTCCGCAAGAACTAAAACTTTGCAAAATACATGAAAATATAGATATGGCAAATGAACTGATCCCTATCAAAAGTGTCGCTCATTATACTATGGGCGGAATTGAAGTAGACCAAAAGTTGCAAGCAGGCGGCCTAAAGGGCTGTTTTGCCGCCGGAGAATGCTCCAATGCTCATATACACGGAGCAAACCGTCTAGGAGGCAATTCTCTTTTGGAGATCATCTCCATGGGGCTTGTCGCAGGTGAAAATGCCGTAAATTATGAATCAAAAAGCGAGTTCAAAGAAAATAGCCAGCTAGCCAAAGATAAAGCCTTTATAAATGCAGTGTATCATAACTTTACAAATCAGATCAACTTTTATGAAAAACGGGAATTTTTGGGAAAAATTTTATACCACAACGCGGGGGTGATCAGAAATGATACTGGACTCAAAGGAGTTCTTGCTGCCCTGCGTCAAATGCAGCGTGAATTTACTTTTATGGGTATAAGCGACAAGAGTAAAGAGTTCAATACCAATTTAATAGATTTCATAGAGTTTGGCAATGCCCTAGAGGTTGCCGAGATGCTTTTGGTGGGGGCACTGCATAGAAATGAAAGCAGGGGCGCTCACCATAGAGAAGATTTCCCGGAACTTAATGATACATTCCAATCTCATAGTATCTTTTGGAAAGAAGATGGGGTACTTTGTGCAGAGTTTAAGGATGTCAAATGAAGATAACAATTAAACGGTTTGACAAAAGAAAAGAACCGCAAAGCATTGATATGAACTATCCTATCTTTGAAGGGCTTACACTGCTTGAGAATTTCATAAAGATCAAAACTACAATAGATCCCACCCTTTCATTTAACGGGGTTTGCCGCTCGGGTGTATGTGGAAGCTGCAGCATAACGGTAAATGGCAAAGCAAAACTTGCTTGCAGCTACAAGCCAAAGGACGGGGATCATATCGAACCACTTAGTTATCATAAAGTACAAAGAGACTTAATAGTTGACAAAAACAAAGTCCATAACACTCTTGAAACTTCTCATGCTGCCATGCATGGAGATGTTATAGTAGAAAATTTTCCGAAAGTTACGATTCAAAGTGATTGTATATTGTGTAATAGCTGCTTTGCCTCATGCCCGGTAATGGCGGTTAATGAAAACTTCATAGGGCCTTTTGCTCTTAGTAGAGTATACAAGTATATAACCATAAGCAGTGATAGTAAGACAAGTATTGATGCCATTCAGCAAAATGGAGTATGGGATTGTACCCTTTGTGGGGAATGTACTTTGGCTTGCCCGCAAGGCATAGATCCAAAAATGGATATTATGAATCTGCGAAGTAAAAGCGTGCAAAGTGGATACATGGATCCAAATATGCAAAATATGAATTTCGGACTTGATTTTACACAAGGATTTTAACCAAAAAAAGGAAGCCGATGCTTATCCATCTTGCCAAATGGCGTATAATAGCTGCCGGGATCATAGGCAATGTGATAGAGTATTATGACTTCGCTCTCATAGGTTTTCTAGCAGTCATTATGGGGCAGTTATTTTTTCCATCGAACGACCCATTTTTATCACTTCTTGGCTCCTTTGGTGCATTTGCTGCAGGCATGATAATGCGTCCTATTGGAGCTATATTTTTCGGTCATATAGGTGACAAAATAGGTCGCAAGCATGCACTCATTGGCTCTCTTGTAATGATGGCATTGCCTACTTTTCTCATAGGATTTTTGCCTACTTATGCCCAAATAGGGATCATGGCACCAATTATGTTGGTACTTCTGCGTATGATACAGGGTTTTTCTGTAGGCGGTGAATATGCCAGCTCTATAGTTTACCTCGTAGAAGAATCGCCAAGGGGCCATGCTAATCTATACGGTTCATTTGTATCTCTTGGTGCCAAACTGGGCATGGCTATTGGTGCCGGATTTTGCGGCATATTGTTAGGATATTTAGGTGAAGATAGTATGATAGAATGGGGTTGGAGAATTCCATTTTGGAGCAGTATGGTGCTTGCTCTAATTGGAGTCTATCTGCGCCGTCATTTAACCGATAATTATGAAGCCCCAAAAACCAAAGAGATACCTATAGTCAAGATCATCAAACATCACCGACGTGAATTTTGGCTATTTTTAGCTCTAGCATCTGCAATTTGGATATTATACTATACTTTATTTGTATATTTGCCTGTATGGCTTCAGACTTACGGAGGATTAGATAAAGCTACCTCATCGTATATCAACACCTACTCTATCATACTAGGAGTCATATTCATTCCCATTATGGCGATCGTTGCTGACCGATTTGGCTCTTTGCGGCTCATGCGTCTAAGCGCTATCATTACTACAATATCTATCATACCGATCTTTATGCTCATGAGCACACAAAATATCTACGCCACATTAATAGCCATCTCTATTATGACTATACTTCTATGCGCTTTCCAAGCTCCCGTGTTTGCTGCTACGGTCAATGCTATTTCTTCTTATGGATATAGAGCTTCTTTTACCGCGGTGATACTAGGAAGTGCAGCAGGAATTGTAGGCGGCAGCACCCCTGCGTTTATGACTGCTATGACAAAAATAAGCGGCGAGCCATTATCTCCTGCATTTTTGATAGCTGTATTTGCAATACTTGGATGGTGGGCATTGAGGAAAATAGAGATAGTCACGATTCACTCATTATAAAGAACCGTTCACCCCTGAGCCCGTCGAAGGGTAAAAGGTCGTCCATGGTTCGACAAGCTCACCACGAACGGAAAAAGAAATACTCCGTCATTCCTGCGAAGATGAGAACCGATAACAAAATGACAACTGCTTGTCGTTTGTCGGTTCGGAACAAAAAGCGATGTCTCAAAGAGACCGCCGCAGGACAAATCCGGTGGATCCCCGTGTCAAGCACGAGGATGACGAAATAATCTAAAAAAGTATGGATCGCCACGAAGCCTAAAGACTTCTAGTGATATTCCGTTCATGCTGAGTTTATCGCAGCATAAGAACGGTATCAAGTTGAATTATGCATCCATTATGGTTCGACAAGCTCGCCACGAATGGATGGCGCCAGATGTCAACTTTTATCACTTCCCTATTGTATATCCACCTCGAAATACTCGCATTTTTGTACAGGGACACCCCCTACTACGCCGGTTATACTCCCATAGTCCAAAATCACTCTATTTCTTAATAAATGGTTTTGTTCTAATCAATAGTAGCTTCTATGTAGGCGCATCCTCTTGATGTACTTGGAGACGTGGAACCCGCAAGAGTACCGATATTTATAGTTACGGTTGGTGTGCTAAAACTTCCGCTAGTATTTGAAATCGAAGCGCAATTGCAACTTGTTGATATATCTTGTACTACATATCCTGATTTAACATATGTTAATTTATCTTTATTGTTTGTGGTAAAGTCTTCAGTTAAAACTACATTGGTCGCACTCACAAGACCGGTATTATCAACTTGAAAACAATAACGAACAGTTGCGCCAGGGATGCGTTTAGGATTGGTAGTGCTATTGACCGGATCACTGATCACTATCGAGGTTTTAGCGATGAGCGGCTTAAGTGTATATAGTATGTCAAATGTCTGATCGATAGAGCTGGAATTGTATGAATACTGGTCATAATTGGTCGTATTTTCCTGTGTGCCTATAGTGGCGCTTGCACCGTTTGCAAGATTCCCTCCTGAAGGATAGCGAAACCGTATGTCTCCATTTTTATATAAGACTACTTGGAATGTGTATTTATTGGTAGTCAATGATGTACATAATGTTAGTCCTAACAACGGTATATATGCATAAACTGAGCATTCTGGCATATCTATCCATGAAACCACAAATCTCTCATTGGGACCTCCACTGTCAAATGTTTCATATCTTATCGGTTGTGCACCTAACGTTGCCCTTATAAATAATATATACGCATCTATCCCTCCAGGGTGCAAATCATCCCAATAAGGATAGATACTTTGTGGTTCATCACTATAAGGAAGTGCCTCGTTGCTGTATTCTGTATTGCTGCTATTAAAACTAAGCATTCCATTGGAATTGATATATACGCTGGTATAGGTCGAGCCATTAAAAGGAAAGCTAAATCCTATATTCGCCTGTGTCCAGTCATTATCCCCGGCATTCCATGTTGTTGCTCCTCCTGTATGAGTATCAAGCGATGTTGCAGCAGGGGTGGTGCGTGTCAGATACTGCAACGGTGCGCTCCAAACAAAAACGGTACACAACAATATCCAAAATAAAAACAGTTTTCTTACCATGAAAGCGCCTTTGCCGTATCCCCTATGGTTTTTTGGTCAAATTTCATACGAAACTTTACATAAGGCCCTTGTGTACGATAAGTTTGCAAATCAAAATCATTGTCATTGAAACCTATCCAGTTATAGCCAAGAGATAACCACATGGAATCAACAAGATTATATCCTATATATACTCCTGCTCCATAATCAAAATTTCCGGCATCTTGAGCAAATAAAGCACTGGTTTGCAAGCCTATATCCATCTTTTTTGTAATATCGTAACTAATATCAATACCACCTAATTGTACCCAGCCTTTGTGATCATAATCCTCTATTTCATCAAACACATATTTCACACCATACTGCAAAGAGAGCTCTAGCGTATCGCTTGGAGTATAGTTGGCTTGGAGATTATTGATGAGTTTTTGGGTCTTGCCCTCTGTTTCTCCTCTCTCATTCGTATCGATATATTCTAATTTATTCAACACTATCAAGTCCGATTGTTGCGGTCTATAAGCCAAAGCCACTCTGGCTTCTATATTTTTTGTGTTATTTACATCATTATATACATTACTGTATAAACTGCTAGCCGCTAGTCCGATATCATCGTTTGGCTGCGTATATGCTCCCAGTGTGATATTTTGTTTGTTATCAAAAGTACCGTCTCTATACTCGCCGTTAAGTATCACGGAAAACAGATCTGTGCGATAAGCTCCTCCTACTCTATATGCATCAAACTCATCATTTTGGATTGTTGCATTACCATCGACAAGCACCCCTTTTTCATATCCGCCGCTTAGCCAAATATTTGGAGTGACTTGATAGCTTTGGAGCAAACCTGTAGTATTATACAACCTCACAGTATCATTTTCTGCCTCGCTCATAGTAGTATTTTCTATTGTCATGCCGCTCCACGGCCTTGCTCTTGTGCCAACACGCCCTATTTCGTAATCTTTTTTATCACTTTTTGCCCACTCGTAAGATCCGAATATATCTATTGATTGACTAAGTGCATAATCAAGCCCTACCATTGTCTTGCTAGGGAAAAGCTCGTCTTCATCAACTCCTAGCGATCTATCATGTGATGCTAAGAGTTTGAGTCTTTGATCAAAGAAGGTTTGATACCCTCCTAGCAGAATCTGTTTGGCCGCTTCAGTGTCACTGGCATCTGCATATCTATAGCCTAGATATGCGCCCCATAGTGTTTCATCAATTTGGAGTCTTGATTCTGCTACATCATGATTTTTCCCGCTGAGCAGCTCAGTATCTCTGTATGCTGCGGCTTTGAGACTTACACGATTATCAAATGTTTTAACAGCATCCATACCTATTTTACGAGTTCCTCCAAGCTCGTTTGAGAGTTGTCCGAGCCCAAAAGAGCCATCTTGTTCTCTATAATATCCTCTCGCATAAAGCCCATTTGAGAGATGTTCAATTTCAGCTAGTTTGGCATCACCTCTAGCAACTTCTCCATCTTTGGTAGTTTTGGTTTTGGCATATTCGGCTTTGAGTGTCGTATCTGCTCCAAGTTTGACGGTAGTATCTATGCCTGCCATCTCATTTTTACCAGTTCCTGTATCTTCGGAGATATATGTAGTGCCTACTTCTACATCTCCATCTTTTAGTTTTACTGCTCCCCTGCCGCCATAAGTATAATGTTTTGAGCCATCACCTTGTATCTCATACTTAGCTACTATGTATATAGGATTAAAATCTTCATCTACGCTATATATCGGCTCTTTGAAATACAATCTGCCTAGATTATAATCAATCTCATAATCTCTAAATCTTTGCAACTCTTTTGTACTTAGAATTATCTCATTTCTATATCTGTCTCTGACCTCTATGGATATTTTTTCTGAATTTACTACGACAGGTTTGCTTTTTAGATAATAAAATCCAGAGGTCCCGTCTCCCCTTAGCTCATCTCTTTGAAAAACTTGGTCCGTGTATGCCGCAAAGGCTTTGGCATCTATATGTTCACTATGATATTCGCTCTTTAATCCTGTAAATGTACGGCTGTATTGTGTGAGTTTGGTAGCACTAAAATCTGTATTAAAATCACCAAAAAGGATATTAAACTCATCATTTTCCAGCTTTATATAAAGTTTTTTACGGCTTGCGGCATCATATGCTTGCGTAGTATCATCATTATAGATAGTATAATATGTATTTGGATCTATCTCGCCAAAATATTTGGTATCTTTAGTATCCCTTCCGGTATCATACGCCATAGTAAGCAGCCAATTAGCTTTTATACTGCCCTTGGCAAAAAATGAAATTTGTCCTTCACTCACGACACCTTCGTTTGTATCACGCAATGATTCTTGGTGTTTTTTGAGCGTATCATAACCCACACTCCCCTCTGCAAATCCAACCATAATCCATTTGCGCATACTTGGCTTGAGCCATACCTTGATATTATCTTCTTTATATTCGAGCTTGAAACTTAATGTCGCTTCTCCTGTTTGTGTAGTAGGCTGCAATGCGATGTATGCTATGCCGTCAGCTCCAACTGTATATGTATTAGCTGATTCCATACTACCAGCAAGCGGATTATTTTTGAATAGTTCCACACTGCTCATGGAACGATACGGCTCGCTGACCGAAAAGCTTCCTGTTACGCCTTGTCTTAATGGTTTATTAGCGCTATCTAGGAACTTAACTGCTATGATACATGGATTGATACCGTCTGCTACTATCTTTGAGAGCTTTGGCATATATACTATTTTAGCAGGGGTATTGGCTATAAATATCTCTCTTGTGAGAGTATCATAGATTTTACCGGATATATCATATAGCTTGATCTCTAGTTTATTGGCTCCATTTAAGAGATCCACGCCTCTATATCTATCAATGGCCATACTTTTATCCGGTGAACTGCTTTTGCCGTCGTAATTGAGCATACTCACCTTTGCTCCATTTAGCCACACTTCTGCTTTGTCGGTTTTTGGATAGCGCACTGCTATTTTAGTAGAAGGGATAGAAGGCACATGGTTTAGTGGCGGCCACAATATCTCGGTTTTATTGTTTTGAAGATCGCTTTCTCTATATATAGGCATCTTTGTTTCGATAGTAGATACTTCATGCGGTTTGTCCTCTTTTGTCTCTTTGGATCTATTAATGTCGACTGTGATATTTGCATCTGTTTTTTTTAGACAAAAATCTGCCCGCTTTAGTCCACCGTATTTCATATCCACAAATTGAGAAAATGCACGGTTCCCAAATCTTGCATTTTGTTGACACTGAGCTATCTCATATCCGTGCGGAAGCAGATCCACATCCACCTGTACTGTATGTGTACCTGCCCTGACACCTTCAAAATGATATTTGCCGTCTTTATCTGTAAGTACATATGTACCGTCTTCCAAATAAAGTCTCACACCTGGTATGCCGTGACCTTTTTTATCATCCTTGAAAGGCGCATCATATACTTGACCAAGTATGGTTCCTGTGGAGTGAAACAGCTCCTCTTTGACCATGAGTGAAGCGGTAGCTATATTGGATTTGACCGATGATTGTGACATAGCCCAAGCTTGATTTACCGCTTCTTTGGCGCCTGCTCCTACCACTGCAATGAATGTGATCTCCACTACGCCATGGGAAGCTATAGTAGATATGGTAGTCGACAGCTCTGTGCCGTCAACGGATAGGGTTGGTGTGACGCTCATGCCATCTACCCCAAATGTGCCCTCTTTGTACTTTACACTCCTTGGTAACAGATCATACAATACTACATTGCTTGCTGCAGTAATACCGTCATTATGCACTTTGATTTTATAGCGCACTATCTCTCCTGTACCGACTACTGATTTGTCAACGCTTTTTTCTACCCAGATATTGCTTTGTTCTTGGATGGTGATAGTGATATCGGCCTCATTCGAGATTGCGCTTTTTGCAGCACCATTAACAATATATGTGGCATTTGCTCTGTTTTTGATGACATCGCCTACATTTGCTCCCCAGGAGAAAATACCAAACAATAGCACTGCTACTATACCTCTCATGGTCATCACAATCTTTTTGTGATCAATATAAGCGGTTTTGACAGAGCATAATACTCTTGCGGCTCGCCTGGAAGCCGACAAGAAAAGGAGGAAAATCGCTTGATCTCTCAAGGTTTTTGTTTATTGGATTGTCACTTCGATATATCCACAATTAGTAGCACTTGCAGCGACACCATCATAATCAAGCGTTACACTTGAGGTTCCGGCACCAGTAGTGCCGGCATTGGTTTCTACAGTACCTGTTTTGGTGCCACACACACCGGAAGATATCGCTGGACACACATCTGTTCTTACATCAAGGTTTGCAGCAGAAGTACCAAATTCAGTTGGAATTAGATCCGTTACAGTAACACTTGTTGCATCGGAAGTACCAGTATTGGCAACCTGAATCTGGTAGCGAAGAACTGCACCGGGAATACGCTTAGGGTTAGTTATGCCATTTACCGGATCACTTATAATACATGAGGTTTTGGTCACTGCTAAAGCTGCAGATTGAGCTATATATCCGCCCCATGCAGAAAATTGACCATCAAATTCAGTATTGCCTTCAGTAGTTATGCCCGTACCTTCTGCCAGTACGATATCTACGGTTCCTATGGTATCAGGACCGATTGTCGAAGTTAATGCCGTACCGCCAGAATCAGTAGCCGTTGCTTCTAGCTGAATGTTCATTACATCACCATTTACAATACTAAGCGGTATATCAGCCGCCACCCTGACAAGCACTGATGTGTCTACCGGCACTGAAAATGCACCGGTATATGGATTGTAGGTAGTTCCTCCATCAGTACTATAGGTTATGGTATATGGTGTACTTGTATCGGCTGTATCCGCATTGCCATAAACACTCTCCCCGCCCGTTAGGTTAATTGCTGCAAGTGTAAAGTATTGCGCAGCATTGCCGGTATTGGCCAATGTCCAATTGGTAATTTGCCCCGTGCTGCCTGGTGTTACAACTATTTGGGCACCATCATTATTTGCAACCGTAAAGTCTACTGCATTATCCACCAAAAATCCAGCACCATCGTCTGCTGTAATAGCTGTTTGGCTTACGCCGCCTACTGTATAATTCAATGTAACATCATTTTGCACTTGTGTCCCAGAAGCCGTACCTGCAGCATACGCGGAGCTAAACCCCAGTAGTATCATCGATACTGCAATTAAAATCTTTTTCATTATTTTTCTCCTTTATTTTTGTCTATTTGGACAACTAAGCTATCAACCCCTGAAGAGAGGTTTTACAGTCATAATTCGGATATCGTCATTCCTGCGAGGGCAGGAATCCATTCTTTTGGATCCCCGTGTCAAGCACGAGGATGACGGGTCGATGACGAAAAATATAAAAACTCTCTTCAAGGGTTATAAAGCCAGCCTCTATTCTAAAATAGTATCAAATTGCACACTGCTACTTTGTTTCGCATCCAATGCTTGCACTACCCATCTTATAGCTTTATATTCAGTAGCTTTGGCTGCTCTTTTTTTGCCATTTTCGGTCACAAAAAGCTTGGTCGGCACATCAAAAATCTTACCGTCAAGAGAATATGTGATACTGCAAACTCCACTGCATTTGGCACTTTCACCTATATAAAGCATATGCTTTGGTACGGGATTGGTAACTACTAGGTTTTGGGCTGTTTCGTTTCCATTGTTGTTAATGGTATTGACATAACGTATTTTAGTCCCAGGGATCACCTTGGCAGCTTTCACCCATGTTGTTTGCTTGTTTATGGTTTTTTCTTGAAGTGATTCGGACTTGATACTCACATCAGCATACACTATTGAAGAAAAAACAAAAATCGATAAAACAGATAAAAAACTTTTTTTCATGCTTACTCCTTATTCTAGATATAAACTATTGATAAAATAGCTTGTGAGATTTGGCAACCTCACTGGGTCTTGCGTACAAGACCCAGAGAGGTTGCCTAGCTTATCATCACGTCAAATGAGATATTTTTGATATATGGATCTCCTAAGCTCTGCGTAGCGGCACCCAAATTTACTTCTATACTAGTGCCTGTAAATCTACCGCTATCGCTATCGCTTGCATCAGTTAGACTGACACCATCAAGCTTTAATGACCCTGCCACATAAGTAGTACCTGCAGGTATGGCATCTGTGATGATAAGATTGCCCACACTTCCATTTGCTTGAAGTTCTACAACTATATTATAGCTCACAATTGTTCCGGTAGATACTTCACTGCCACTGTGCGTGGCACTTTTGGTAAGTTTAACTCCAAGATCACCACTCATCTCATACTTACCCCAATCCTTATCTACTCCTCCACTCATACCATCTACAGCAAATACTCCGCCCGCACCTGCTCCAGGATATATAGTCCCCGGAGCACTGGAACCACCAATAGTGGATTTAGCTTCTATGGCATTACTTGAAATACTTCCGGATATATATGAGCTTGTAGGCATGTCTGAAACTAAAAAAATAGTAGCAAAAGCATCAGCTGCCAGCATAGTGCTGCTTACTGGCTGATCTATTGATACATCAAATACGCCATTATTGTTTGTATCTATGAAAATTCGTGGGTTGGTTACTATAAAATCAGAAGAAGGATTTGCTATATCATAAGTAAGGCTAAATGTGTCGTTTCCATTGCCTGTATTGGTAACTTTGAATGTAAGCACTCTGTTAATTTCACCGCTAGCTACAATTATTGGTGATGCATCATTCCATACTACATTGACATCTATTACCTGATCGACCTTATCGATAATAGTATTACTGTCAGTAGTATAAGATACGCCATTGATCTCATACTGCAATGTAGAAAAATTGCTGATCTCGGTACCGGCTAAAACGCCTTTGGCAAAGATATTAGTAATACCTACTGCTATCCATGCCAAAGCAATGAATAAAATTTTTCTCATCCTTGTCTCCAAACTTGTTCTATTATAACATATTATTAAATAGAAGTTATAAAAAGAAATAAAAAAATTTTAATGGAGTAAATGCGGTATCAATCATAATATAAAAAAGCTTGAGCGATTCGAGAGTGGTGACTGTCATTACTATGAATGAAAAAAAGAAATAATCCATAAATAAAATAATGTCATCCGAGCACTCGAAAAGCAGGGCTTGTGGCAGTAGTGCATACACAAGCCCTAGCGGTTTGTGAGGATGACGATTTTATGTTACTTTTTTAAAAAGTAGCAAGAAAAACAAATTAAAGATCCTGAAATAAATTCAGGATCTAAAACCCTATCTAGGATCTACGATCTTGCCGGCTATTGCGCTAGCTGCAGCTACAGCAGAATTGGCCAAGTATATCTCACTTGTTCTAGCGCCCATGCGCCCTACAAAATTTCTGTTAGTAGTGGCTACACATCTCTCACCGTCACCTAGTATACCCATGTATCCGCCAAGACACGCTCCGCAAGTCGGATTACTCACAACCGCGCCAGCTTCTATTAAAATATCAATAAGTCCTTCGTGCTGTGCTTGAAGCAATATCTTTTGTGTAGCAGGTGTAACTATCATACGTGTATGACGAGCAACTCTTTTGCCTTTCATGATCTTGGCTGCTATACGCAAATCTTCAATTCTTCCGTTTGTACAGCTGCCTATCATTACTTGGTCGATTTTAAGGTCATCGGCAACTGCCTGTTCTATACTTTTGCCGTTTGAAGGCAAGAATGGATAGGCAACTACCGGTGAGAGTTTACTTACATCAATTGTGATCACTTGAGTGTAAACTGCGTCGCTATCGGAATGATATATCTTAGGCTCAGCTCTTAATCCATTATTTGCTTTACGTCTCTCTTCAAGATATGCCAAAGTCACCTCATCAACAGCTATTATCCCTGATTTTGCTCCTGCTTCGATAGCCATATTGCAGATAGAAAATCTATCATCCATGCCAAGATATTGTATGGTATCTCCTGTGAATTCCAAAGCTTGATATAATGCTCCATCCACGCCTATCATGCGAATAAGCTCTAGGATGATATCTTTGCCGTATATGTGTTTAGCCGGTTTGCCTTTGAGTTCTACTTTGATGGATTCGGGTACTTTGAACCAATTACCGCCTGTTATCATCCCAAATGCCAGATCGGTACTTCCCATTCCAGTGCTAAAAGCTCCCAAAGCTCCATGAGTACAAGTGTGTGAATCTGCTCCGATGATGACATCGCCCGGGATCACTAATCCTTTTTCAGGCAAAAGCGCATGTTCTATGCCCATATCTTTTTCGTCAAAAAAATACTTCATATCATGCTTGTAAGCAAAATCTCTACTGATCTTAGCTTGATTTGCCGAAGCTATATCTTTGGCCGGGATATAGTGATCCATAACGATACAAAAGTTGTCCGGCTTAGCTAATTTGGTAGCTCCGCTCTCTTCAAAAGCTCGTATAGAAATAGGTGTCGTGATATCGTTTCCTATGATCATATCAATATCGACTCGTACGATCTCTCCAGCCTTTACATCACGCCCTGCGTGTGCTGAAAAAATCTTCTCTGTAATGGTTTGTCCCATAACTAGTTCCTTGCATAAAATTGGGCAATTATACCATATTATGGTAAAATACGCCCAAAGGGGACTATGGTCTCCCAAGGAGTTCGCGTGAAATATGGAGAGCTTATAGCCCTACAAAAACATCTTATGCAATTTGATACTATTTTCAAAGCCAAACGCATAGGAGACAATACTATCTCTTTGAGATTTGATAAAGAATTTGAATACGGTTTTGTCATGACCAGAGGCGAAAGCATGGTTTACAAAGCCAAACAGATGCCATATTCACAAAACTACAATGCGCCTTTTGACAATCTGCTTGAATCGCTTGTCTCATACAGTAAGATCATGGATATAAGCGTTGTGCCAAACGACAGGGTATTGCGTCTGACTTTGCAAACAAAAAGCAGCTACAAGACCCAAACCGTCACGCTTCAATTTGAATTTACAGGCCGTCATACAAATGTGATTTTGTTGGATGAAAATGAAATTATCATTGAAGCACTAAGACACATTGATGCTAGTAAATCTTTTAGGGTCATCAGACCCGGCGTAGAACTGCTTAGTTTGCCTCCTCGTAAACAAACTATAGCCCTTGATAGTGTAAATATCGAAGATCTGTTGGAAAAAAATTATCAAGCTATACAAACACAAGCACTTAGGTCTATCAAAAAAAATCTTGCCGCCTCCGCACAAAAAAAATATAATAAATTACACAAATTGTTATCTTCGCTGCCAAACGAAACAGCCCTGCAAGAAGAGTGTGATAAATATAACCTATACGGCTCAATAGTTTTGGCTAATTTACACAATATCAAAGCTTATGATTTGGAGCTAAAAACTCTAGATTTTGAAGGCAACCACGTTACAATAAATCTGCCAAAACATATCTCTACAAACCGAATCGGCGATTACTTTTTTACATTGGCAAAAAAAGCCAAAAATAAAGCCGTGCATGTGCATATCGAAAGAGAAAATTTACAAAGCAAGGTTTCATTTTATAAAACATTGCTTGACCTGATCAACAATGCAACAACCACAGAACAGCTAGCACCGTTTATGCCTCAAAAATCCGGACAAAAAAAAGAAAAAAACAAAACAGACGATACCCAGATATTTTGGATAGAAGGATATAAGGTTTTTATAGGACGCAACAAAAAAGAGAATAAAAAACTTCTCTCACTTGCAAAAGCAAATGATATATGGATGCACATACAAGGTGTCCCATCATCTCATGTCATAATAAAAACAGACAAACAATCCATCCCGCAAAGTGTCATAAGAAATGCAGCCAAACTTTGCGTAGATTTTTCTACCGATAAAGCCGGAGAGTATAAAGTTGATTTCACAAAGAGAAAATTTGTCAAACCTGGGGAAGATGCAAATGTCTTGTATAATAATTATGAAACTATTATTATAACCAAAGAAGGTATAGAAATAAGAAGTTAACGCTAGTTATGATATAATTCTTAAATTCTGATACTCGAGGATAGAACTATATGAAACACCTTTTTACAGATCATCAAGAGAGATGGATGACAGGTCTTGTTATGTTGGCAGTAGTTTCACTTATTGGATGGCTTGATAGCTTTCCTATAATGTGGATCTTTTTGGGTATCGTTTATATGTTTGCATTTTATGAAGCCATGAAACTATATGGCATCGAAGCTCCATCAGCATATTTTTGGGCTGCTCTTCTTTGGATCATCGCTTATTTCTATCCAAGCCCGGATGACCTTTTCTTTTTTATAGCCATTATGTTTGCGGGATCGCTCGCATATTTTCATAATTTTGACAAACGACTTTTATTGCCGTTCTTGTATCCTACAATTGGTGTGTTATTTTTCTTGATGCTTTATAATGATTTTGGTATTTGGGCAATGTTGTGGCTACTTATAACTGTAGCATTAACAGATATTGGGGCTTTTTTTGTCGGGAAAACTATAGGCAAAACTAAATTTTCCAGCACTTCGCCAAACAAAACACTAGAAGGCGTAATAGGCGGAGTTGTCATAGCTACTGCTATCGGTGCTTTTATTGGATACAAAGATTATAATCTCGCAAAAGCGATACTGGTTACATTTTCCATGTCAATAGCGGCAGTTTTTGGAGATCTGTTTGAAAGCTACCTCAAGAGAGAAGCAGGAGTCAAAGATAGCGGCAATGTTCTGCCTGGACATGGGGGTATGCTAGACAGAATTGACGGATACCTATTTGGAGTAGTCATGATGGTCATAGCGCTTCGTGCATTACCTTCATAAATGATAGTACTCTTAGGTTCAACGGGCTCCATTGGAGTCAATACACTGCAAATTGCTTCTCGTTTTAATATCAATATTGAAGCACTCGTAGCTGGAAATAATATAGCTCTGCTAAATGAGCAAATAGCTGCTTGCAAACCAAAATATGTAGCTATCGGTTCATGTGCCGATCGTCATAAAGTCAATCACCCGAAAGTCTTTTGCGGGGAAGAAGGCATAGTAGAGCTTTTATCATTATGTAAAAGCCAAACCGTAGTAAACGCTCTAGTTGGGTATGCAGGCCTAAGGCCGACAGTGGAATCTATCAAGCTTGGCAAACGAGTAGCGCTTGCAAATAAAGAATCACTTGTAGTAGCCGGCCATCTGCTTGATACTTCACACATTACTCCTATTGATAGCGAACATTTCGGACTTTGGTATCTATTAAACCATCGCCAAATTAATAAGCTTTATGTCACTGCGAGCGGAGGTGCATTTAGAGATTGGGATCTTGGGGATATCAAGAAAGCATCTTTTGCAGATGCACTCAAACATCCCACTTGGTCTATGGGCGACAAGATCACCATTGATAGCGCCACAATGACCAATAAACTGTTTGAGCTCTTGGAAGCCAAATGGTTATTTGATACGAATAATATAGAAGCGGTGATAGAAAAAAAATCTATTGTTCATGCATTAGCAGAGTTCAAAGATGGCTCCACCACTGCCCATCTGGCTAATGTAGATATGAAACTTCCAATTGCATTTGCCCTGAGGGGAGAAGTAAGTGAAGAGATCTTAGAGCCTATTGATATTCTTAGCATAGGTACAATTGAATTTTTACCTATAGAAACTAGCCGTTACCCTATATGGCAGATCAAAGATCATCTACTTAATAATCCGCATTTAGGAGTAATAGTTAATGCAGCCAACGAAGAGGCAATTAATGCCTTTAAGAGCGGAAAATGTTCTTTCCTTGGAATGAGCGACATGGTATTAAGTGCATACAAATATTTTGAAAACATACTGCCGCAAACTATAGAAGATATAGTGCAGATAAACAATGAAGTACGCCAATATGTCAAGGGCTAAAACACTCATTTTGCACGGATGGGGAGGAAGCGATACTCCTCATTGGCAGGCATGGCTGGCATGCAAATTGGCTTCCAACTACGGCACTGTATCATTTCCGATGCTTGACAATCCTCACTTTCCGAGCAAAAACAGATGGATATCCCAAACAAAACAAATTTTGGCCGAGTTCAAGCCCGATACGGTAGTATGCCACTCTTTGGGATGCATACTTTGGTTTTGGCTGGCAAATGAGAATTTAGATCATATAAAACATTTAATACTAGTAGCTCCGCCTAGTCTAGATACAAAGATAGAAACAATCAAAAGCTTTTTTCCATGCCCACTTCCTCTATCTTTGCATGCGTCAAAAATTGATCTTATAGTATCTGACAATGATGTGTATATGGGTATTGATGAAGCAAAAATGATAGCAGATAAGTACGATATACAACTAGAAATATTACACGAAACCGGGCATATTAATAGTGACAGCGGATTTGGCGAATGGGAACATATCTTAGAGTTGGTTAAACAGGACGATAAATGATACTTAGCATTGAAAGCAGTTGTGACGATAGCTCTATAGCAGTTACGGAGATAAAAACAAAGAAGCTTATCTTTCACAAAAAAATATCTCAAGAAAAAGAGCATTCCATCTATGGAGGAGTCGTGCCGGAACTTGCCTCAAGGCTTCATGCTATTGCATTACCCGAAATTCTTGCACAAACACAAGAATATTTTCCAAAACTAAAAGCAGTTGCAGTTACCAATCAGCCCGGACTTGGAGTTACTCTCATGGAGGGAATTGCTATGGCAAAAACCCTCTCTGCCGTACTTGGTATTCCACTAATTGCAGTTAATCATCTCAAAGCCCATATATACTCTCTATTTGTAGAAAAAGAGGCTATTTTTCCTATGTTGACGCTTCTAATCTCAGGCGGGCACACAATGATAGTGAGAGTAAAAAGCTTTGAGGATATGCAGATCTTAGCTACAACCATGGATGACAGTATAGGAGAGAGCTTTGATAAATGTGCCAAAATGATGGATCTTGGATACCCTGGCGGGCCGATCATTGAAAAATTAGCTCTTTGCGGTGATGAAAATCGATTTACATTCCCCGTGCCTCTATCCAATTCCCCACTGATTGCTTTTTCACTTTCTGGACTTAAAAATGCAGTTAGATTGCAAATAGAAGCTCTTGGCGGAGCAACTGCAATGAGCGAGCAAGACAGATGTGATGTAGCTGCTTGTTTCCAAAAGGCAATCATATCACATCTATTGCAAAAAAGTAAAAAAATCTTTGCTAATGAACCCATACGCGATGTAGCCATAGTCGGAGGAGCATCTGCCAATAAATCTATAGCAAAAGCTTACGAAACGCTTTGCAAAAGCTACAACAAAAGACTTCATGCTACTCCGCTTGCATACTGTTCAGACAATGCTGCCATGGTAGGAAGATATGCCTTGGATGCATATGAAAGAAATATATTTGCTAATGACATCCAAACTCAGCCTACACAAAAACACACTGCAGGCACACGACTCTAAAACAACACAGAAAGCCCCAAATAAGCAATCTTGGGATATAATAAATTATAATTGGGATTTATCTCAATAAAAGCGACAATTCGCGAGAACCATTGCGTTGAAAAGCTGATTTTCGGTATTTGCTGAAAATTTTAAGATCAACCGATAGTGTAAATTAATATATGGAGATGTATAGCATGGAAAATAGCTATGGAGCCAGTAATATCAAAGTCCTAAAAGGACTAGAAGCAGTACGAAAACGCCCCGGGATGTATATAGGTGATACGTCTACAAAAGGTCTTCATCATCTCGTATATGAAGTAGTGGATAACTCCATAGATGAAGCAATGGCTGGATATTGCGATACTATCAAAGTAACTCTGACAAAAGACGGATCAGCTATCGTAGAAGATAATGGTAGAGGGATACCTGTAGCCGAGCATCCAACTGAAAAAATCTCTGCTGCTACTGTCGTATTGACCGTTTTGCATGCTGGAGGAAAGTTTGACAAAGATACATACAAAGTAAGCGGCGGTTTGCACGGTGTTGGCGTATCTGTTGTTAATGCCCTCTCAAAAGATTTAAAACTAACAGTAATTAGAGACGGCAGCATACATGAACAGTCTTTTGCCAAAGGGATACCGCAAGACATTCTTGGCATCACCGGAAGCAGCAAAAAACATGGCACAAAAGTAGAGTTTTGGCCGGATGAAACCATCTTCACCGAAGGTGTTACATTTGATGCGAGTATCCTCACAAAAAGATTTAAAGAGCTGGCATACCTCAACCCTAAAATCTCGATTGAGTTTTCAGATGAGAGAGACGGACACAAAGAAACTTTTCATTTTGAAGGCGGATTAAAACAATTTGTTGAAGATATGAACAAAAAACAACCGCTCTCTTCAGCACAATTTTTCCAAGGCAAAGATGAAGATATAGAGATGGACATAGCTATCATGTATTGTGATAGCGACAGCGATCAAGTACTTTCTTTTGTAAATAATATCAAAACCCCTGATGGCGGTACGCATGAAGCCGGTTTTAGAGCCGGGCTTACTAGATCGCTTTCGAGCTACATAGCAAAAAATGCGAACGCGAAAGAGAAAAATACAAAGATCACAGGTGAAGACGCCGCAGAAGGCTTGGTAGCTATTATATCTGTACGTGTTCCAGAACCTCAATTTGAAGGACAAACCAAAGGCAAACTTGGCTCAAGCTATGTCAGGCCGTTGGTACAAAAATTCTTTTCTGAGAATTTTAACCGTTATATGGAAGAGGTGCCTTTAGAGGCCAAAGAGATCATGGCTCATGTATTATTGGCTGCTAGAGGCAGAGATGCTGCAAAAAGAGCCAAAGACTTAGTCAAAAGAAAAGACTCTATGAGCGTAGGAACTCTTCCTGGTAAGCTAGCTGATTGCCAAAGCAAAGACCCGACTATTTCAGAACTTTATCTGGTTGAAGGTGACTCTGCAGGCGGATCTGCCAAACAAGGACGGGATAGAGTATTCCAAGCGATACTTCCGCTAAAAGGCAAGATCCTCAACGTTGAAAAAGCCAGATTAGACAAGGTGCTCCAATCTGATGAGATCAAAAATATGATCACGGCTCTTGGGTGCGGAATAGGCGATGAATTTAATGAAGACAAATTAAGATATCACAAAATTATCATTATGACGGATGCGGATGTCGATGGAAGTCACATTCAAACACTTCTAATGACATTTTTCTTCCGATTCTTGCGCCCTGTTATAGAAAAAGGATACTTGTACCTAGCACAGCCTCCTCTTTATCGTTATAAAAAAGGCAAAAACGAAACTTACCTCAAAGATGATAAAGCCCTTAATGACTTTTTGATAGAAAACGGCATATCAGAGGTAGAATCCCAAACAATGGGACACAATGACTTAGTAGATCTTTTCAAATTGGTATCATACTACAAAATGACCCTAAAAGAAGTAGAAAAACGTTTTGCCCTGCCTGAGGTTCTCAGATACATGATAGAAAACCCGGATGTTATAAGTGATAATAAAACGTTATTTAAAACATTGCAAACTTTTATTACTGACCTTGGATACAATATACTTAGCCATACTGTGAGCGAAGAATCTATTCATCTATTCGTTCAAACCGGTGATGGGCTTGAAGAACTTATTGTTGATGATCAACTTTTTAGCAATCCTCATTATAATGAAGCTTTGTATATCAATCAAAAAATCAAAGACCACATGACTGAAGAGTTCGCAGATAAAGATATGTTAGCCCTTCTGGCAGAAATCGAAGCAAGTGCCAAAAAGGGTGCTTATATTCAACGGTATAAAGGTCTAGGGGAGATGAACCCTGAACAACTCTGGGAAACCACTATGATACCTGATAACCGCAGACTTCTCCAAGTCAAAATAGATGATGTAGATGCTGCAAGCGAAGTATTTACGCTGTTTATGGGAGACGAAGTAGAGCCTCGCAGAAATTACATAGAAGCCCACGCTAAAGATGTAAAACATTTGGATGTATAATCATGTTGCTATCTGAGGTTGCAGAGAGAGAACGAAGATTTAAATTAGCCTTGAGAGCCGGTTTGCCGATATTGGCTTTTATAGGACTTGTAGTGTATGCAGTCGTACTAAAAAATATTTTTATAGCTGCAACACTAGAAAATTCAGTACTGCTCCTTGGGATAATATTTGTTACGGTATATTTCATATTCTTTCTTATGGAACTGAGCGCCGCTGAAACATTGATCGACAAAACAACCCATAGCTTTCATGAACAAGCATTTATAGCACAACTAAGATCATATAATGCAAATTTTATAGCCATTTTGGATATCCAAAATATCGAAACTATTGAAGAACAATATGGCATAGAGGCTAGAGAAAAACTATTACAGCATCTCATATCTTCTCTGAACGGTTTTCTTAAAAAAAATAAATTTATATCTCCAATAATCGGTCGCCGTAATGGCAGCGAATTTATTATAGCTGTAAAAAACAATTCAAAAGATAACTTTATAGATACCCTTGGATTGTTTGTCCAAAAATTTAAAACAGCGCAAAACATTGACATAGACTACTCTTTTGCGGTAGTTGATGCAGACGAATCATATGACAAGACATTATTGCACCTCAAAGATCTACTTAGAATCCAAGAAAATAATATTGATAGACAAAATATTCCTTCATCTATTACAGATTCAAAACAACCAGAAAATATACACCAACTGGAAATTGAAAAAATAGAACAAACAAGTATTGATGCGCTTCAACACAAAAATCTGCTATTTACATTTCGCCCATTGTTTCGCTTAGCGACCAAACAGACAGATGTTTACGAGGTTTTCGTCAAGCTGAAATCAAGCGATACTGACGAACTGCTGCCTAGAGTCTATCTTCCTATTTTAAATCGTTTAGGACTGAGCAGGGAATATGATTTGACCATCACAAAACATGTATTCAAGCTTCTTAAAAAGCTGGATGAAAATGTATCATTGGCATTTAACCTATCTCCATTTTCACTAAGAGATCCTCTTTTTCAAAAACATTTCTTTAAAGCTCTTGAGTCAAGCGGTATTAAACCTTCGAGGATCATCATACAATTATACGAAAGAAAAACGCACCATGATCTTAGCGGATATCTCAAAACTCTTGAAGCTCTAAGAGACAAAGGTATTCGTATCTGTATAGATAATTTTGGCTCATCAAACGCTTCAATAGATTACATTAGACATTTCAAATTTGATATGCTCCAGTTTGACAGAGACTATATAGCCAATATCGAAGATAATCAATCAAATATGATGTTACGCACCATGGTATCAATGTCAAAAGAAAATGGTATTTTAACTGTCGCCAAATGGGTAGATACCCAAAAGCAAAAAGAGAAGCTAGAAGAGCTTGGGATTGATTATATCCAAGGATTTATGGTATATAAGCCATTGTATGAAGATGAACTGATTGCAAAACACAATACTACAGGAGAAGAAAATGAAATACGGCGAAAAAGAGATAAAAGAGTTTGATATCAAAAATGCTGAAAACTATTGGCCAAATGAGCATAAAAAAAACTACATCATATCTATAGAACTGCCGGAATTTATGTGCAAATGCCCGCGTTCCGGGTATCCTGATTTTGCAAAAATGACTCTAGAGTATCAGCCAAATGATAAAGTAATAGAACTAAAAGCACTCAAGCTCTACATAAATTCATTTATGGATCGACACATTTCGCATGAAAATTCAGCAAATGAGATATTTGATGCATTATATAAGAACTTATCGCCTAAATGGATGAAGCTAACTGCTGATTTCAATCCTAGAGGCAATGTTCATACAGTTATTACAATTGATAGCGCAGACCTATAATCTCTAGCAAAAACTAGAGATTTTTTAAACTACATCACATAAAAATCCTGATGCGATAAATCCGTTGTCTTATTTGCCAATGTAGCAAACACTACGGCCGCTCCTTTGTCATTCCCATCGGCATCATAGCTTAGAGTTCCGGTTGTTGTATTGTAAAGGATATAATCATTTGCATCTAATGCTGTGCCGGTAGGATTGGCTCCAAAATTATCAATTTCCAGTGGACCATCAGTTAATTTTTTAAATATTACATTATCTAAATAGATAATATCTTTGCCTGCTTCAAAATCGGATATGGTATCTATATTGCCGTTAGATTTTTCAATTATACCGTATGTAGATCTGCTTAGCGAACCAAAAGTTGCTACCTTTGTCAAACCCATTACTTGCTCAGAAAAAACTGTATCAAATATAAATACATCATTTCCTTCTCCTCCACTTAATGTATCTGCTCCTGCTTTACTATTAATGATATCACTTCCTGCTGAACCGATGATTGTGTCAATTGAAGATGTGCCGATATTT
The DNA here is from genome assembly GCA_041654415.1 of Sulfurovaceae bacterium. GTDB lineage: Bacteria > Campylobacterota > Campylobacteria > Campylobacterales > Sulfurovaceae > BN30871. The sequence continues at coordinate 304,182 of JBAZDL010000001.1, forward strand.
AATCCGCTTATAGATGCAAGCGATACGGTTGTTCCGTCAGCAAATGATAAATTTTCAATTGCTCTAAAACTATTAAGAAAATCTTTGATCAATATTCTATCGCTCAATGTTTCTATGTCAGACACATCTCCTGCATTTCTTATTCCGACTAAAAGATCACTGTCGATGAGCTTAATATCAATATTGTCAAGTGCAATACCCTCGCCAAACCGTATAGTGTCATCTCCTCCGTTTGCTTCGACATAACCGTATTTATCCGAGCTTGTACCCTGATACCATTTATGCTTCTTTACAACAACATATTTTTCGGAAAATTCAGCTATTGTATCAATACCGTCACCTCTGTTAAATACATATATATCATTGCCTCCCCATCCATTTAAAATATCATTTCCGTTTCCGCCTACCAATAAATCATTTAAATTATTTCCATATATAACATCATCTCCGTCTCCTCCGTGTATAAATAATGTACTGACATGCCCTCCATAGCGATACAGGTGTTGTGTCTCGAAATTATATGAATATACTAATACATCATTGCCTGCTCCGCTGTAAAATGACTCTATTTCTTTTTCATAACTACTCAAATCAAATTTTAAATCTTCAGAACTATTATAAACAATCGTATCACGATAAGATGTATTATCAAACATTACTTCTTTTAAATTATTTAGTTCTAATATATTGTCAATCACATATGTATCATTGCCCTTTCCGCCTTCAAGAGTATCTATTCCTTCCCCGCCGTCAAGCCAATCATCGCCTGCTCCGCCTTTTAATATATCGTCGCCTTCCAGTCCTTCTAAAATCACTGATGTATTCTTGCTGTTGGCATCAAGCGTGTCATTGCCTTGGTTTCCTATAGCACCATCAAGTTTCGCGATAGAGAGATTAAGTACTAACGGAGTGGCACTTGTCGCCATAGCATACACTGCTTCGCTTCCTGTTTGCCTAATTGTCATATATCCATTTGCAGAACCCGTGGTATAGCCTGTATTATCATAAGCAAGTGCCACATCAGCACCCATGCCCACAGTGCCGTCAGTTCTTATATAAGTTGTAAAAGCATTGATCTTGTTACCGTCAACCATATAAGGATCAATTTTTGAACCTATTAAGTCCATAGAAGAGATACCCGCTTGTGGCAAGGTCAAAAGCTCTCCGTCATCACTCTCGCCATCGCTATTTTTGTCTTGCCATATATAAAACTTACCAAATTCATTATCACCTGCATCCAATTTGCCGTCATTATTGCTATCAAACTCTGTTTTTAATGCTTCGAGGTCTGTATCGTCTGCCACGGTTCTATCGGCAAATGCTATCTCTCGGGCGGTTGTTATCTTACCGTCACCGTTTTCATCAAAGACAAGCAACCCGTCATCAGCCCCGACCCAGCCTGTTTGATGCATAGTGCCATCACCTGTTATATCAAACCAAGCCTTACTGTCAATTACAGATGTAAGTTCTACTCCGTCACCATCAAGGTCAAGGACCACAGGAAATGAAAATGAAATACTAAAACTGGCACCACCGCCATTACTTCCATAGCTTGCATTGACACTTACACCGTCAAATGATATGCCGGCATTATTGCTCCAATCACTATAAGCTATAAGTTCAGTATTGTCTGTCGGTACATTTGTAGTACCATTGACTACATCATGATAATAGTCTCCAAAATAAACATCATTATAAATAGCTACTGCTGCCATGTAGTCATCTGTCGTCCATATGATATCACTATCATTTCTATATTGTGTCCATATTGGATCATTTTGTTTTTCTAGCCAAAAATCATTGTCTCCATATTTGTCATCCCATGAGTAAAACAAAAAATCTTTAAACTCTGAAGAAGAACCACTAAACATAGAGCTATAAATCTGGGCTGCTTCCATAGAGTTGAGAGTCATATTTTGCTGAAACGATTCAAGCAGGTCTGATACTGAGCTTATGGATGTATATGGAGATAATGTGTTTTCTGGGTCAAAAGATGTGATATTACCAAGAAAGCCACCCGAGACGTCGAAGAAAAAGGAGTTTTGATCAAACATAAAGCCATTTGTATTTTGATAAGTAGCACTTATAACATTGCCCAGACCATTAAGAGAATTTGAAGCCAAGTATATAATAGAACCGTCATCTAAGATTAATTTACTATTGCCATCAACACTTGCCATAATTAAAGCTGCCGTCAGATCTTCATCTGTGAGACCTGAGGTGTCACTAAGATGAAGATAATCGCTTAGATTAGTCAATATCTTGCCTGCATTTTCTACTGTTATGCCCATATCATGCCAAAATCCAAAATTTTGCACATCGGTTATACCATTCACAACATTGGTTGTCCAAATATTAGGATCTAAGAAATTTGTTATTCCGTGACCTGCCATATCCGCGAATGTAGTATCTCCGACCATTGTTGTAGCACCTATCATGTCGCTGCCAGGCAGCCTGGAAACAAAATCCAGATATGTAACATAGTTATGTATATTTAAGTATGAACCATCTTGAATACCATTAAAATTTCCAACGCCATAAGCATTATAGGTATAAGTGATAAATCCTGTAGTTGCTCCGAAATACATAGCTTCGCTTCCGCCCTCAGAATGGCCGACCAGAATTGTATTTGATGCATTAAGTCCATATTTATCTATCATGTTTGCGGTAAAAACTCCGGCAGAGGCAAATTGATCGGGAACACCCTGAGATCCTGTATTATACGCAAACATATCAAGATTTGTTCCTCTATCTAGCTCATTGCCGAAATCTGTTCCTGTGAATGCCAAGACATATTGTTGATTGATTGTATTTTGAAACAAAACTCCACGAAAATTATTACTTGAATCATACGATACTTCCACTGCTATATATTGGCCAACTGAATCACCTACTTTAATGCCTTTATCTGCATATGCATATTGTGAAAGCAATGCCCCATCTTCTTTTATTGTTGCCATTGTATAGTTCTTCCTTTTTTATAGATAAAATTCTGTTCTACATCCATTGCATCTTGGTATGGTGATATCCATTTACCATTTTTTGCATTTTTGCTATCGCATACCAATGAAGTTTGGGGTTTTCTATTTGGCCTAAGCAATGTATCGAGATGACACTCATAGGTTAGCTTGTTTGAAAATTCATATTTTTCTTCTTTGTAGTATTTTGCAAAACCATAGAGCCCCTCTGAAAAACCTCCAAATCTAATAGCACCTGTTAGCGTATCATATTTGGAGGCTATAGTAATTCTGAACCAATCGAACTTCCACTCACAAGCTCCAGGCAAGAAGTAATCTTGATAATAGTATGCCTCATACTCGTTGTTAGACAATCTTTTGACAGTCAGATTGATATCTTCATAGAGTTTCACTTCTGCTGCTGGGATAATCCCAAAAGATTTGGCAACTTTATTGCATTTTGGATTAACATTGATATAAGCTGCTTGGATACCTTCTAATCTTATATCAGAATCAAACGGAAACTTGCCGTGAATTCTCACCTTTTTGGTCGGATGAGGATTGATTTGGGGGGTTATATCACCGTATGTATATTCATCATATCCACACTTTGCCAGACTTATCATGGCGATAATTGATATTATTATTATAACTGTCTTTTTCATACTACTTGTTCCTTCGAAAAATTTTATTATCATACTAAATTACTAATATTTTTTTATTAAGTTTATATTTATATACTTATGCTGCTAGTAATCAATCATCAGCTCCTGCCCATCTTGTTTGGTGCATAGCACCAAAGCAATCTCTATTCTATTAAGAACTATAGACAAAAAAATAATTGAAACTGCCATAGTCATAATAATCATATGAATAATATGTTAATTTAATATATAAATTTAAAAAATAAAATTTATTAAATATTATTTTAATTATTCCATAAAAATGTTAAAGATATATTAAATTTATATAAAATATTTATAAAAAACTATAGTATAAGTTTGTGCTTAGCAATGACAGCTGCACAACTCTTTTAATATATTACATTTAGACATATTTTTAACTCAAAAGATAAAAAATAGCTATCATTGTTCTTGGAAAATAAAGGAATAGTTATGGAATTTGAAGAGATTACAGCAAGACTAAAAGAGATAATATCTCAAAATCTTGAGTCAAAAAAGATATAGATCAACCATTATGACATTACATATTTGCACCATAAAGATACTGTATAGCTAAAAATATAATACACTATTGGAGTTTGTGCATCCAGAAAAACATAAACATCAGTAACTTGTATATCATCTCACATGTATTTATATGATGAAACCTTCTAAAATGTATGAGGGATTAAACTTACTAAAGTATGTTCTTTTATTAAACTTTCAACACCTACACTATGCCTTATCTCTACTGTATAATTCATTTTTCTTTCCTCTTAAATTACTCAAACACTATAAGCTCATTTTCGTCATTTCCAAAAAAACTTGACCATAACTTTCTAAATAAGCCTCGATTATATTCCTCTTTCCATGTTATTTTCGTAGCCACAAATTCTATGGTTATTTTTTCGCCATATTGAACATATCGCGACTTTAACAACAAGACTATTTGTTGCAAAACTTTTTTATCAGTCACTGCATAAGTATAAATTCTAAATCCTTCCGTTGTCCGTGCACCAAAAACAAGGTCTTTTTCGCCACAATTATTATATTTGTAGCCTTGCGGACTAACCTTGGTTACTTGACATATGTTATTTGCAATCAAAATATCATGAATTTTATAAATTGTTTCTGCAGGCTCATCGTGATATCCGCTCCCTGCATAGCAAAAAGAACCAAAACCAATTACCGCTAAAAATACAGATATCAAAAACCTAAACTTTCTCACCTATTCTCCTTTATTAAACATTCAAAAAATTTTATCATTATGCTTAAAAACTAAAGTTTTTCTCTAAGTTTTTATGCTGCTAGTAATCCATCATCAGCTCCTACCCATCTTGTTTGGTGCATAGCGCCAAAGCGATCTCTACTCCATCAATAACTATAGACAAAAAAATAATTGAAACTGCCATAGTCATAATAATATGTTAATTTAATATATAAATTTAAAAAATAAAATTTATTAAATATTATTTTAACTATTCCATAAAAATGTTAAAGATATATTAAATTTATATAAAATATTTATAAAAAACTATAGTATAGTTTGTGCTTAGCAATGACAGCTGCATAAATCTCTCAATATATTACATTTAGACATATTTTTAACTCGCAAGATAAAAAATAGCTATCATTGTTCTTAGAAAATAAAGGAATAGTTATGGAATTTGAAAAAATCATATCAAGACTAAAAGAGCTAATATCTCAAACATCAGAATCAAAAAAAATATATGACAAAGACGTTGCCATGGCGCTTGAACTGGATCCGCAATACTTTGCAGTGATCAAAAAACGCAAAAAGATCCCTTTTGAAGCAATTGCTTATTTTTCACGCAACAATCACCAAAATATGAATTGGATACTTTTTGGCAACAATCATAATAGTAAAATCTAAATATATTTTATAGTAAATATTAAAAATATGTTATAATAAATTCCATATTTCAATCAAAGGAATTTATAATGAACCAAAGAGAAGAAAAAACTGCTCTATACATTGCAAATGCTGCAGAGCTTGGACTTGGATTATCTGATGATTTGATCACTAAGGTTACAACCGAACTTGGACCTTCTATCTATAATGCAGATAGCGAAACGGTTGCATGCACTCAAGGAAGCGAACTTGAGACAATAAAGGTCAATTTCTTAATCAAAAAGCTAGGAATTTACGCTTCGGATGAAGCGCTATACGCCGCTATTAGTTCAGCATGCGAAAAAATGGGAAATAGCAACAGGAATAAATACAGAGCGCTTATTTATGCGCTTCTTGTAAAAGAGTTTAATAAAGAATATATGTATGCTTAGCGTTATCTTTCTGCAAATTGCAGAAAGATAACAATGATACGATCAATTATCTTCGCTAACTATTTTCTTGAATACTTCAATATCATATATGCTCACAACCATAGAACGTGGCAATGTCATAAGGGTATCGCTTTTGGCTGCACTTCGTTTTTCAATAGTAAATGCAGCAATATAGCCTGATTGAACTGCTTTAGTGATTAACTCATAATCATATATACCAAATGCCCAGGCTAAATACTTCACCTCATGTCCCATCTTTTTTTCAAGCATTTGTTTTGATCCGGCAAGTTGCTTATCTACAAATTTTTCATACTCATCGCTAGAGAGTTTTTTCTTTTCTTGTTTGAAATTAGGATGCCAATAGGTATGTGATTCTACTTGAAAAAGCTTTGTGTTTTCTAGCTCTCTTAATTGCTCCCATGTCATAGAATAGTTAGTATTGGATATTGCGCTAGGATAAATAAAAAGAGTTACCGGGATGCGATGCTTTTTAATTAGTGGTGCCATTTCATAATATATACTCTTATGGCCGTCATCGGCGGTAATAACAACCGATCTATCTGGGATTGTTTTAATCTGTCCCGTTAGATACTTTATAGCACTATCAAGAGAAATTACACTGTAGTTATTTGCTTGTAGCCATGCGAGTTGCTTGGCAAATTCTGACGTTTTTATCGTCGTAGAATCATTTATGCTATCGCCAAATCGATGGTAACATAAAATAGGAATTTTTTTTTCTATTCCATCACCCCATAAAACACTCTCAAATAAAAGAGCGATAATAATAAGGCGCAAAATAATTCTCATGTTTATACTTGTACAAACAATGATATATTTTTCAAATTAACAGCTTCATGCTTATTTAGAAAGCCCTGCTGAACTATAAACATTACGCGGGTTCCATAGCATCCATCCAGAACTTCCAAAGTCATCACTTGCACGGATCTGATCTCTTATCTCTTTTGCTCCGTAATTTCGTCTATCAAATGCATAATCACGAAATGACTGAAGCCATGGACGATACATTAAAGGCGAACCGCCTGATTTTTGCAATGATTTATCTAGTGTTTTTTTGACAATAGCATAGTTGGCGGCAACAGGATTACGATGTCCTGGAATTCCTGTACTAAACCCGCTTGGATATAACATTGGAGCAATATAATCCACATGCTTAGCTATTTCATCCACCTTCTGGCCTATACCAAGATCACCTTCGTTCCAACAAACATATCCGAAAATATCGGCAGTAACAAACACATTATAAGGAGTCAATTGGGTGCGTGCGTATTTCAAAAACTCTCCAATAGTTTTAGTACGTTCTTGCTGGGTATTTTTTACCGAAAATACAAGTCCTTGACGATCTGGAAAACGTACATAATCAAACTGAATCTCATCAAATCCGGCCTCGGCACTCTCTTTGGCAATAGCAACGATATAATTCCAGGCTTTTTTTTGAGAAGGATCTATCCAATACAATTTTTCTTTGTCTTTAAATAATGTCCCGTTACTATTTTTAACTCCCCATTGAGGATGAGCGGTCACAAAAGGTGTGTCTTTAAAAGATACTATACGAGCAATGGTATATATACCCTCTTTTTTTAGATCAGCTACATATTGCTTTAGATCTTTAAACAAAATAATCTTTTGCGCACCAATCTTATTGGCTGTCGGGTTGGAAGTTCTGTATGCTACTTGACCTCTATCCATTTTTATATCAATAACTACCGCATTAAGCTCAGTAGTACGAATAAGATGTTTGGCGTTGCCCATTATTTTACCGTTAGTTGCTCCGAAACTGGAGAGATAAAGTGCTTTGGGAATTACGGGATTTAAATATATATTTCCGCCGCTTGTATAAAATTTACGCTCATAGCCTATGGCGCGTATGCCGATCTTTGCGGCAGTTGGTACACGAAACACCCCATTTTTATCTGTACGGTACTCTTTATTCCCAGATGTGACAATTGCACCGACTATCGGTTTAGAAGTTCTTTGATCGTATACAACTCCACTTGTCATAGAGGCGTACGCCATAGTTAAACTTACAATAAACATAGCAATAATATATTTTGCCATATACGAAATAGAACCTTTTTTTATACCTATCATATCAACCCTTTTGTATATAAAACATCACATAAATGATAAGAATTATATCTTATTTTTCTTTATTTATATTTATTATATTAGATGATTGTAATTATAAAAATGAATAAAAGCAGGAATCCCTGTTTGGCTGTATCCAAACAGGGTCTTTTGTAGAAAATATTATTGACTATAGAAATTAGCCGTTTCTTTTGGCTATGATCTCTTTAGAGATATTTGCTGGAACTTCTTCATAGTGATCGAATTCCATAGCATATGTAGCACGGCCTTGTGTCATAGATCTAAGGTCAGTTGAGTAACCAAACATTTCTGAAAGTGGTACAAAAGCATCTACGATTTTGTTACCGCTTCTCTCGTTCATACCATTTACTTGACCACGACGTTTAGAAATATCGCCGATAACATCACCCATAAATTCCTCAGGTACTTCAACTTCTACTTTCATAATAGGCTCAAGAATTACTGGGTTTGCAGCTCTTGCACCCTCTCTAAAGCCCATAGAACCTGCAAGTTTAAATGCCATTTCAGATGAGTCAACTTCATGATAGCTTCCATCATAAAGTGTAACTTTGATATCTTCTACCGGATAACCAGCTTGGATACCTCTAGTCATAGCTTCTTGGATACCTTTGTCAACAGCCGGAACATACTCTTTTGGAATTACGCCGCCTTTGATCTCATCAACAAACGTATAACCGCTGCCTGGCTCTTGCGGCTCGATTTTAAGATATACGTGTCCAAATTGTCCACGACCACCTGATTGTTTAGCGTATTTATACTCTTTGTTTACAGAATTTCTGATAGTTTCTCTGTAAGCAACTTGTGGGGCACCAACTTCAGCTTCAACACCAAATTCACGTTTCATACGGTCAACGATGATCTCTAGGTGCAATTCGCCCATACCAGCAATTAGTGTTTGACCAGACTCTTCGTCTGTAGAAACTCTAAATGATGGATCTTCTCCGGCAAGTTTACCAAGAGCAATACCCATTTTCTCTTGGTCAGCTTTAGTTTTTGGCTCAACTGCAACAGATATAACTGGAGCTGGAAATTCCATTTTTTCCAAAATAACTCTATCTTTATCGCCAGCTAGAGTATCCCCTGTGAGAGTTGATTGAAGTCCAACGACTGCACCGATTTCACCGGCATACAATGCGCTGATCTCTTCTCTTTTGTTTGCATGCATTTTTACAAGTCTACCAACACGCTCTTTTTTATCTTTTGTTGTATTATATACATATGAACCTGACTCAAGAACACCGCGATAAACACGTACGAAAGTAAGCTGGCCGACAAATTTGTCAGTCATTACCTTAAATGCGAGAGCAGCAACTACACCGTTATCGGTAGATTCTACGACAACTTCGTCTCCACTTTCATATTGGCCTTTCATCTCTGCTACTTCTGTAGGAGCTGGGAGGTAATCAATTACTGCGTCAAGAAGTGTTTGTACACCTTTGTTTTTAAATGAAGTTCCGCAAGTCATAGGAATCATTGTGATAGCCAAAGTAGCTTTTTTGATACCCGCTTTAATCTCTTCTTCAGTAAGAGCTTCGCCTTCCATAAATTTTTCCATCAAAGCATCATCACTCTCAGAAATTGCTTCGATTAGTTTTTCACGGTAAGCTTCTGCTTTTTCTAGCATGTCAGCAGGAATATCTACTATTTCGAACTCTTGACCCATTTTAGACTGATCATCGCTCCATATTGTTGCTTTCATAGTTACCAAATCAACAACACCTTGAAAGTTATCTTCAGCACCAATTGGCAATTGAATTGGCACTGCATTTGATTTTAGTCTATCATTGATTTGTCTTTCTACTTCGTAAAAATCCGCACCGGTTCTATCCATTTTATTAACAAATACCATTCTTGGAACACCGTATTTGTTGGCTTGTCTCCATACTGTTTCTGACTGAGGTTGAACGCCACCAACTGAACAGAATACTGCTACAGCACCGTCAAGTACACGCATTGATCTTTCAACTTCGATAGTAAAGTCAACGTGGCCCGGAGTGTCTATGATATTGATCTGATGACCTTTCCACTCACAAGTAGTAGCAGCAGAAGTAATTGTAATACCTCTTTCTTGCTCTTGCTCCATCCAGTCCATTGTTGCAGCACCGTCATGAACTTCGCCGATCTTATGAGATACTCCTGTGTAAAACAGGATTCTCTCTGTAGTTGTAGTCTTACCAGCATCAATGTGTGCTGCAATTCCTATATTTCTTACTTTTTCAAGTGGATGTGATCTTGACATAAATTTTCCTTACCAGCGATAGTGTGCGAATGCTTTGTTTGCTTCGGCCATTTTGTATGTATCTTCTTTTTTCTTATACGCCGCGCCTTTTCCTGTAGCAGCATCCATAAGTTCATTGCTAAGTCTTTCGATCATCGTTCTTTCATTTCTTTTTCTAGCAGCGATGATAAGCCATCTAATAGCCAAAGTTTGTTGTCTAGCAGGTCTTACTTCGATAGGCACTTGATAAGTAGCTCCACCAACACGACGGCTTTTTACTTCCATTACAGGTTTGATATTTTCCATCGCTTGATTGAATACTTCGATGCCTTTTTCACCAGATTTTGATTCAATTCTCTCTATTGCACCGTACATTACGCTTTGTGCAACACTTTTTTTACCATCATACATGATAGCATTTATAAATTTTGTAAGTACTTTTGAGCCATAAACAGGATCAGCTAGTACAGGTCTAACAGGAGCTTTTCTTCTTCTCATATTTTTTCCTTCAATCTTTAATTTTTGATGATTTACTCAAGCATTGTCCCACTAAGGATATTGACAACACCTGCGTTTTTAGTCTAATGACAAACTTGCTTATTTAGCTTTTGGTCTTTTTGCACCGTATTTAGAACGAGATACAGTACGTTTTGCAACACCGGCAGTATCCAGTGCACCACGAACAATGTGGTATTTAACACCCGGTAAGTCTTTTACTCTTCCGCCTCTAACAAGTACGATTGAGTGTTCTTGAAGATTGTGACCTTCTCCTCCGATATAAGAGATTACTTCGAATCCGCTTGTAAGTCTAACTTTTGCTACTTTTCTAAGTGCTGAGTTAGGTTTTTTTGGAGTTGTAGTATAAACTCTTGTACATACACCTCTTCTTTGAGGGCATTTATCCAATGCTGGTGATTTTGATTTTTTCACCACTTTTTTTCGCTCTTTGCGAATCAACTGATTAATGGTTGGCAATTTATTTCCTTTCGTGTTTTTATAGTTTGAATTGAATCTGTGTGGTTATGCCACGGAAAACTATCCAACAAATAGCTTTACGTGGCATAAAATTCAGAAAAATGGAGCATATTTTACCTAAAATAGCTTTAATTGAGCTTATCCCCAAGAATTGGGGAGTAACGCTATTCTTGGGATAGATGGACATCCTCGAGTTTGATCATACCAGTTCCAACCGGGATAAGTCGTCCGATTACAACATTTTCTTTCAAATCTTCTAGCATATCAACAGTGCCTGCGATAGAAGCAGAAGTAAGTACTTTTGTAGTATCTTGGAAAGATGCTGCTGAAATAATACTATCAGCCCCAACTGCTGAACGTGTAATACCTACAAGCATAGGCTCTGCAATTGCTGGCTGGCCTCCAAGTGCTATCATTCTTTCATTTTCTTCTTTAAATTTACGTTTAGAGATAATATCTCCTGCGATAAATTTACTATCTCCGCTTTCTAGTATTTTGACCTGTCTCATCATTTGAGAAACAATGATCTCAATATGTTTATCTGCGATATTAACACCTTGTCTTCTATAAACTTGTTGAACTTCGCTTACTATATATTCAAATAGTGCTTTCTCTCCAAGAGATGCCAAGATATCATGACTCGATACGATACCGTCTGTCAATTTTTCGCCGGCATGGACAAAATCCCCATCGTTTACCAAGATAGTTTTTGTTTTATCGGCAAATTGCTCGATCTCTTGACCATTTTCACCGCGAATAATAATTCTCTCTTTTCCTCTAAGAGCTTTACCAAAGCTTACAACACCGTCTATTTGCGCTATAAGTGAAATATCTTTAGGGCGTCTTGCTTCAAATAGCTCAGAAACCCTAGGAAGACCTCCGGTGATATCTTTTGATTTGATAGCTGCTTTTGGACGTTTTGCTAATAGATCAGCAGTGCTTACTTCGTCACCGTCTTTAACATACAATGCAGTTTTTGCATCAAGTTGGTAGCGAATAATCTCTCCGTTTGCTGTAGCAAGTGCAATTGCAGGTTTGTAAATTGACGGAATATATTCATTAAGTTCCAATCTTACAACACCGGTCAGTTCATCAAATTGTTCACTTACCGTAACACCTGCTATGATATCTTCGAATTTAACCTTACCATTCTCTTCTGCGATTACAGGCTCAGAATATGGATCCCATTCTGCGATTACTGTTTGTATGCTAACTTCCGGTTTAGAAAGAAGAGTGCCTTTTTCTACACGAGTATCATGGTCTGCTACAATAATGGATCCTCTAGAGATATAGTGTCTTGAAGCTTCTCTATCATGTTCATCAACAATAACAGCAAATATGCCTTTTTCGTTTACTTCATGCCCTTCTTTGATACCGGTCGGCTCAAGATAATCACCATTAAGCATTAGATATTTAACTGTGCCTTTGGCATCAGAATATATCTCTTGTGTGACAGGTGCGCCATCTTCAACTTTAAGCTCACTGGCAAATGGAATACGATTTGGAACGCTCCATCCTTCTTTAATGAGTTCTACGATGGATTCGCCCTTATTGACTTTATCTCCATTTTCGAAAGGTAAGAAAAGTTTGCCTTCGATATTACCAGCAACACCGGCAAGTTCATTTGATTTAGAAACATCACTTTTTCTAAGTGTATATTTGGTTTCACCGTTTGAAGCATCACCTGATTTAACAGATATTACGTATTCATCATGAGTTACAATAATAGATACTATACCGTCGTGAGTTGCTTTTATTTTTGGTTCTACAAGCAATATTCCGGCATTTCTTCTATTGGCAACAATGAGCTTGTCTTCTTTATTGCGATATACTGAAAGGTTGTAGTATCTTATGAAACCTTCTTTGGTCGCTACTACTTGTCTTTCTTCTTTTCCTGCTGTTGCAGTACCACCGGTGTGGAAAGTTCTCAGTGTCAACTGAGTTCCAGGTTCACCGATCGATTGAGCTGCAATTACACCTACTGCTTCGCCTTTATTTACAATTCTGTTTTCAGCCATATTTAGGCCATAACATTTAGCACAGATTCCTTTTGGTGCCTTACAGCTAGACGGTGCTCTAATAACCACCGCTCTCACGCCGGCATCTTTTACTTTGGTAGCGATCTCTTCATCAATCATTGTGCCTTCGCTGGCAATGATTTCATTAGTGACAGGATCTATAATATCTTCAGCAGCAACACGTCCGTAAATACGGTCACTAAGCGGCTCTATCATCTCATTACCGACTATGATATCAGCAACTTCAACACCTTCGTGAGTACCACAATCTTCCATGCTGATTTTCACGTTTTGTGCAACGTCAATAAGTTTTCTAGTCAAATATCCGGCATTTGCTGTTTTAAGAGCGGTATCTGCCAATCCTTTTCTAGCACCATGCGTAGAAATAAAGTACTCTAGTACATTTAGACCTTCACGGAAATTTGATGTAATTGGTGTTTCAATAATAGTTCCGTCTGATTTTGCCATAAGTCCACGCATACCAGAAAGCTGTCTTATCTGAGCAGCACTACCTCTAGCCCCAGAGTCAGCCATCATATGAACAGAGTTGAATCCGCCTTTATCATTTTGAATAAGCTTCATAAGAGCATCGGCAATTTCATTGTTGGCATCAGTCCAAATATCGATAATTTTATTATATCTCTCTTGGTCTGTTAATAATCCGGCTGCAAATTGAGATTGAATAGTTTTAACCTCTTTTTTTGCATCACCGACGATTTGTTCTTTTTGTTCAGGGATCTTAATGTCATCAATAGAGATAGAAACCCCTACTTTTGTCGCATATTTGAAACCCATATCTTTTAAATTATCCAAGAATTCTGCCGTAATTGAGAGTCCGCCAACTTTATAGATATAGTCAACAAGTGTACCAATATCTTTCTTTTTAAGGATTTTATTCCAATATTTTTCCGGAACATATTCAGGTATGATAGAGCGCAAAATCAATCTTCCGGTTGTAGAAGTGATCACTTTACCGCCAACCAATGTTCTAATTTTTGCATTCAGGTCAAGTGAACCTTGTTCGAAAGCGATCATTACTTCATCTATATTTCCGAAAAGTTTATGCTCACCTTTTACATCTGTTTTTTCTAATGTTAGATAATAAAGCCCCAAAATCATATCCTGAGAAGGTACTGTAATAGCTTTACCTGACGCAGGAAGCAAAATATTCATAGATGCAAGCATCAAAATTTTTGCCTCAGCGATAGCTTCATCTGAAAGCGGTACATGCACCGCCATTTGGTCACCATCAAAGTCGGCATTAAATGCAGCACAAACAAGCGGGTGAAGCTGGATCGCTTTACCTTCAATCAGTCTCGGATGAAACGCTTGTATAGAAAGTTTATGCAACGTTGGAGCACGGTTAAGAAGTACCGGATAATTTTCAACTACCTCTTCTAAACATTCCCATACCTCATTGACTTGTTTTTCAATCATTTTCTTAGCTTGTTTAAGTGTAGTTGCATACCCTTTTTCTTCAAGCTTAGCCATCAAATGCGGTTTAAACAGTTCAACTGCCATTTTCTTAGGCAATCCACATTGATCCATGCGTAAATCAGGTCCAACAACGATAACAGAACGACCGGAAAAGTCAACCCTTTTACCAAGCAAGTTTTGTCTAAAACGACCTTGCTTACCTTTGATAATTTCAGAAAGTGATTTAAGTGGTCTTTTGTTCGCACCTTTGACCGCATTTCCTCTTCTACCGTTATCAAACAAAGCATCAACTGCTTCTTGAAGCATTCTTTTTTCATTTCTTACGATGATCTCAGGAGCATCTAGCTCAACCAATCTTTTAAGTCTTTGATTTCTGTTGATAACTCTTCTATATAGATCATTTACATCAGAAACAGCAAATTTGCCGCCATCAAGACTAACAAGAGGTCTAAGATCAGGTGGAAGAACAGGCAAGTGAGTAAGCATCATCCACTCAGGACGATTACCTGAATGTAAAAATGCTTCAATTACCTTAAGACGTTTTACGATCATTTTGCTTTTAGCTTCTGATTTAGTGGTAGCTATCTCTTCTTTTAATTCTCTAAACATTGATACCAAATCAAGATCTGCTAATAGCTCTTGTATAACCTGTCCACCCATGCGTGCATCGAATGCATCGTTGCCGAAACGTTGTGATATTTGTTGATACTGTTCTTCATTAAGTACATCATATTTTGATAAAAGTTTTGAACCATCACTATCAAGAGCTGCTTCGCCAGGATCTTTAACTATGTATGCTTCATAATAAAGTACTCTCTCCAAGTCTTTCATTTTTACACCCAAAAGTGTTCCGATTCTACTAGGAAGTGAGCTTACATACCAAATATGTGCAACAGGTACTACAAGTTCGATATGGCCCATGCGTGAACGTCTAACTTTAGAGCTTGTTACTTCAACACCACATTTCTCACAAACTACGCCTTTATATCGCATCTTTTTATATTTACCGCACAAACACTCATAATCGCGGATCGGGCCAAAGATTTTGGCACAAAAAAGTCCGTCTCTCTCTGGTTTGAGTGTACGATAGTTGATAGTTTCCGGTTTTTTTACTTCACCATAGCTCCATGATAAAATCTTCTCTGGACTTGCTACTTTAAGTTGCAACGCTTCGATATCATGAGGTTTCTCTTCGCTACGTAAATCAATTGGTACTAAATTTTCTAATAATACATTACTCATTGTCAGCCTCTTCTTCTTTTTTATTTTCAAATAGTTGTGCATCAAGACCCAAAGCTTGGAGCTCTTTAGTTAATACAAACATGGTTTCAGGTACTCCGGATTCCGGTACACTCTCGCCCTTAGTTAAGGCACGATATGCTCTAGCCCTTCCTTCAACGTCATCTGATTTAATGGTCAACATCTCTTTTAGGATATGGGCAGCACCGTATGCTTCTAGTGCCCATACCTCCATCTCTCCAAATCTTTGACCACCAAATAATGCTTTACCACCAACTGGCTGTTGTGTTACAAGAGAGTATGGCCCAGTACTTCTAGCGTGGACTTTCTCATCAACCAAGTGATGCAGTTTAAGCATATACATATAACCGACATTGACTCTTTCTATCATTTGTTCACCGGTTTTCCCATCAAAAAGTATGGTTTTGCCGTCTTCTTCCATTTTGGACAATTCAAACAATTTAGCAAATTCCTCTTCGTTTGTACCTTCAAATACAGGAGTAGCAAATTTAACACCATTTGACCAATCTCTAGCATACGTTAGCAACTCTTCATCAGATATTGAACTTAAGAATTCTTTAGCATTCATAAGTTTTGCCACATCAGCGATTTGTGTCATTTTTTCTCTTAGTTGTTCAATGAAATCTTGCTGTTTGCTCTCAAAAATTTCTTGTATCTGTTCACCGAGTTTTTTACCGATTAATCCTAAGTGCACTTCAAGTATTTGTCCGATATTCATACGAGACGGAACCCCTAGAGGATTAAGTATCATATCAACCGGTCTGCCGTCGCTCATATATGGCATATCAATTTCTCTTACGATGTTTGAAACGATACCTTTATTTCCGTGTCGTCCTGCCATTTTGTCACCAACTTTGAGTTTTCTCTTAGTTGCAACATAAACTTTGACTAGCTTAGTAACGCCACTTGGCAAAATGTCATCTTTTTCAAGAATCGACAATTTTTCTTCATGTTCTATTTTTAATCTTTTCTTTTGTTTCAAGAAGTAATTTTTGAGCGCTTCATACTCATTTTGTACATCAGAATCAAAAGACTGCACTACGCTTCTAAGGGCAAAACGATTAATATTCTTGATCGCTTCTTCTGGCACAGAGTCACCTGCTGGATATGTTACATCGCCCACAGCTACTTCTTTTGCAAGAGTTTGTTTTGACAAGTAGTGCGAAATTCTCAAAATCTCTTCACGGTCGATCATCAAAAGCTGATCGTGATGTTCATTATCCAAAATAGCTTTTTCTTCTTCGTAAGCTTTTACTGCACGGATATCTTTTTCGTATCCTTTTTTGGTAAATACTTTTACATCAACAACAACGCCTTCCATGGAAGCAGGACAATATAGTGATTTGTTTACCACATGGCCTGCTTTTTCGCCGAAAATTGCACGTAACAATCTCTCTTCAGGTGTTGGTCTGATCTCGCCTTTTGGACTTACTTTACCAACCAATATCATACCAGGCTTAACGTTTGTACCTATTTTTATGATACCGCTTTCATCGAGGTGGCTGAGCTCATCTTCTCTAATATTTGGAATATCTCTAGTGATCTCTTCAATTCCATGTTTTAATTCTCTTGCTTCAATTTCTTTTTCATATATATGGACAGAAGTAAATGCATCTTCACGGATAAGTTTTTCCGAGATTATGATCGCATCCTCATAGTTATATCCATTCCAAGGCATAAAGGCAAGCAATATATTTTTACCAAGCGCGAGTTCGCCTTGATCCATGTTGGCACCGTCTGCTATAACTTGGCCTTTTGCTACTTTGTCACCCAATTTTACTATTGGCGCTTGAGTAAATGTAGTATTTTGGTTTGTTCTCATATTTTTTTCTAAAGGATAATGATCTATGAATATTTCATCTTCATCTTCTCCCATAATATAAATATTTTTAGAATCAACTTTTTCAACTACTCCTGCTCTTCTAGCTTTAACAGCCTCCCAAGCGTCTCTACTCATAATACCTTCCATGCCTGTACCAACCATTGGTGCCTCAGAAGCAAGTAATGGCACTGCTTGTCGTTGCATGTTCGAACCCATCAATGCACGGTTCGCATCATCGTGCTCCAAGAATGGAATCAATGCTGCTGCTGAACCTGAGATCATCAATGGAGAAATATCGATCAAATCAACTTTACCTGCATCGTTAAGTTCAATATTACCGTTAAGACGAGTTTCTATAAGATCTTCGCTTATATACCCATTCTCATCCACTTTTGTAGATGCTGGAGCGATACATTTATCTTCTTCTTGTGTAGCTGTAATATAGATAATCTCATCTGTTACTTGACGATTTTTGACTATTTTATATGGAGATTCTATAAATCCTAATTCATTTACTTTAGCATAAGTAGCCAAAGTATTAATAAGACCGATATTTTGACCCTCTGGTGTTTCAATAGGACAAATTCTTCCATAGTGCGTTGGATGTACGTCACGCACTTCAAAACCGGCTCTCTCTTTAACCAGACCACCTTCTCCAAGTGCTGAGAGTCTTCTTTTATGAGTAACTTCAGATAGAGGATTTGTTTGGTCCATAAATTGAGACAATTGTCCACTGCTGAAAAATTCCAAAATAGTATTTGTGATCATTTTAGAATTTATAAGATCATGAGGCATCAACTCTTCAAGAGATCCTGAAATTGTAACCATTTTATCTCTAATAGCTTTTTGCATTTTTAGCAAACCACTGTGAAGTTCATTACCTAAAAGTTCACCAATTGCTCTAATTCTTCTATTTCCCAAATGGTCACGATCATCTATGTGACCTTGTCCATTTTTAACTTTAATAAGATATTTGACAGTATATATCAAATCTTCAGCTGTAAGAACTGTAACATACTCAGGAATATCAAGACCAAGCTTGTGGTTCATTTTCATACGGCCGACTTTAGTTAAGTCATATCTTTCCGGATCAAAGAATAATTGATTCAAAAATGCTTTAGCCGCATCAGGAGTAACCGGTTCACCAGGACGCATTACTTTGTAAATACGAATAGCCGATAATACATTTTCATCCTCAATTTCTTCTGTTTGCTTGAGCAATCTCAAACTTTCATTGTCTGCTATAAAAGCACCAATAATTGAGTTATCTGTACCTTCGGCTAGGTCATTAGCAATTTCAATTGACTCGATACCTTGGTCTATAATTTTTTTGAGTTTATTTTCATCAAGAGGAGTCACAGCATCATAAAGAATTTCGCCGCTTTCAGCATCAATAACTGCTTTAGATAAGTAGCGATCCAATAATATTTCAAGAGGATACTCTACCCATTCTAAGCCCTCTTCTATTAGAGTTTGTGCTTTTTTCTTAGTAAGTCTTTTACCTGCAGTTACTATAATATTGCCGCTTAAGTCTTTTACATCATAGTCAGCTCTACCCATATAATCGTCTGGCTTAAATTGTGTCAAGAAGCGATTATCTTTGAGCATAATGGTTTTAGTAGGATAGAAAAATTTAATAATATCTTCTTTTGAATATCCTAATGCTCTAAAAAGAATTGTAATTGGTACTTTTCTTCTTTTATTTATTCTTGCGTACAAGATATCTTTAGCGTCATATTCAAAATAGAGCCAAGAACCGCGATCTGGGATAATTTGAGCAGAATAAAGAAGTTTGTTTACTACAGTTGTAGCTTCTGCTTCTTTAAAAATTACACCAGGACTTCTGTGTAGCTGATTTACAATTACTCTTTCAACACCATTTACAATAAATGATGTTCTATCTGTCATAAGTGGAATATCTCTAACAAATACTGCTTGCTCTTTTATCTCTTTTGGATCAAGCTTTTCGCCTGTTTTTTCATCTCTGTTCCAAATTGTCAAAGCGATGTTCATTTTCAAAGAAACTGAATAAGTCAGTCCTCTTTCCATGCACTCTCTAACTGTATATTTTGGTTTTATAATTTCTGAATTTTTATAAGTTAGTGTAAGACGATTTTGAGTATCATGAATAGGGAAAGAAGCACGAAATACTCTTTCAATAATACTATTTTTACGATCTTTTTCATTCATCATCAAAAAGTTTTCATAACTTTCTTGTTGCAGTTGAAGAAGATTTGGGATCTCTATTTCTCGGGGGGTTTTTGAAAAATCGACTCTGAGTCTATTTCCTGAATGTAAAGAATTTAACATGGGCTAACCTTATGTTGTTTGTTATTGTGATTTGTTTGTTGCGTTTTTAAAGGACATACAAAAAAACTATTAGTAGGGTATGAAAATGTCTCCGAATAGTTTATCGCTATCTCCAAGATTTTTAAAAGAATATTTAGAGAAAACCAAATGGTTTTCTCTGAAAAGCGAATTATTTAAGTTCGCAAGAAGCGCCAGCTTCCTCAAGTTTTTTCTTGATATCTTCAGCTTCTGCTTTGCTTGCACCTTCTTTAAGTACTGTTGGTGCATTTTCAACTGCATCTTTAGCCTCTTTAAGACCAAGACCAGTTACTTCTCTTACTACTTTAATAGCATTGATTTTTTTCTCGCCGCCGCTAGTAAGAACTACGTCAAATTCAGTTTTTTCTTCTACTGCTTCTGCTGCTACTGCACCACCGCCAGCAACTACAGTTGCTTGAGCTGATACGCCAAATTTCTCTTCAAACTCTTTTACTAGTTCACTTAACTCTAATACAGTCATATTTGATATAAATTCAATTACATCTTCTTTTGTGATTGCCATTTTAATTCCTTTCGTATGAATATTCTATTAACTAGGAGTTATACTCCCAAGCACCATTAAGCCTCTTCGGCTCTTTTTGTAGCCAATGCTTGAATTCCGATAGCTATGCTTCTAGCCGGACCGTTCCAAACATTAAGCAACATACCAAGAAGTTCTTCTCTGCCTGGAAGTTTAGCCATAGCTGTAATTGTTGCTACGTCTACTGCTTTTCCTTCTAGCAAACCAGATTTAACTGAAAACTTCTCTTTAAAAGCTGTTGCTGCTTTATCAGCTACTTTACAAGTAGAAAGCTGATCGCTTCCCCAGATTACCAAGTTAGTATTGACAAGCTCAAGTTCTTCTTGATCAGCATTTTTAAGTGCGATAGAAGCAAGAGTATTCTTGACAACTTTAACTTTGGCATCATTTTCCCTTGCGTTTTTTCTGATATTTTCAAGTTCATAAACACTCATACCTTTATAGTCACAAACTATAATTGCACTAGCATCTTTAAACTCGTTAGTTAATTCAGCAACAAGTTGTTGTTTTTCTGCTTTAGTCATCTTTTCTCCTTTCGACCTCATATAGGGCTTTCCAAAGGAAACATCAAGAAAAATTTTCTTGATTTTTATTAAGCTTTTGCCCCTATATTCTTAGACCTAAGATAAACGCTAAATAGTGCGTTGTTATTTCATATCCATTAATTCAAGTGTATTAAGCTTCACTGATGGGCTCATAGTCAAAGATACAGCTGCATTTGTAATATATTTACCTTTAGCTGCTGCAGGTTTTGCTTTGTTGATAGTTTCAACAAATGCTACCAAGTTCTCTTTGATTTTTTGTTTATCAAAACTAACTTTGCCGATACCTGCATGTATATTACCTTTTTTATCAACTCTGAAGTTTACTTGACCGTTTTTAGCATTTTTAACAGCAGTTGCTACATCCATAGTAACTGTACCTGTTTTTGGGTTTGGCATAAGACCTTTTGGTCCCAAAACTCTAGCTACTTTACCAAGCACACCCATCATATCCGGAGTTGAAATTACCATATCAAAGTTTATAACACCACCTTGAATTTGCTCTATCAAATCATCAGTTCCAACGATATCAGCTCCAGCTGCTTTTGCTTCATCGGCTTTAATATCTTTTGCAAATACCGCTACACGAACGTTTTTGCCAGTACCATTTGGTAGTACTACCGAGCCTCTGATCATTTGATCAGCGTGTCTTGGGTCAACATTGAGGTTAAGTGCAACTTCAACTGTTTCATCAAATTTAGCTGATTTCAAATCACCCAAAAGATCTACAGCTTCTTCAACGCTATATGCTTTTGTCTTATCAATTTTTGCTAGCAGACCTTCTGCTCTCTTTGTTTGTTTCTTTGCCATTTTTTTTCTCCGCTTAATTTGCTCCCACAATATTTTAAATCTCTGTGGTATAAAGATTAGTCTACGATTTCAACTCCCATGCTTCTGCATGAACCGGCAATAATTTTCGCTGCCATATCTCTATCGTCTGTATTAAGATCGGCGATTTTTTGATCTACAATCTCGTCTAATTTAGCTTTTGATATGCTTCCAACTTTATTCAAAATAGGATTATCTGTTCCTTTTTTGATATTTGCTGCACGCATGATCAAATCACTTGCAGGTGGTTGTTTTGTTTCAAATGTAAAAGTTTTATCTGAATACACAGTGATAATTACAGGTATTTTAAATCCTGCTTTATCTTTTGTTTTTTCATTAAAAGCTTTACAAAATTCCATAATGTTTACGCCTCTTTGTCCGCATGCCGGACCAACAGGTGGTGACGGGTTGGCTGCACCAGCAGGGATAATCAGCTTAAATTTACTTTGTATCTTTTTTGCCATTGTGTTTTTCCTTCTTTATTGATTAAAGCGATTGCTATATAATTTTTTCGACTTGTGTGTACAAGATTTCTACAGGTGTATTTCTACCAAAAATAGAAACATTAAGTTTGAGTTTTCCATGATCTAGATCATATTCCTCAACCATCCCTGTAAAGTTCGCAAACGGTCCATCGACGATGCGCACCATTTCACCAGATTCAAAGTCGACTTTTGGTCTTGGGGCAGATCTTTTTTCAAGTTTGCTCAAAATCAAATTAATATCTGCTTCGCTAAGTGGTGTTGGTGTCTTTTGTTCACCGATAAATCTAGATACTTTTGGTAAACTTTGTATCTTATGCCAAAGATCAGTATCCAGATCTATATGTGCAAAAGCATATCCTGGATAAAGTGATCGCTCTGTAATCTTTTTGACGCCATTTTTAACTTCTATGACTTCTTCTGTTAGAACTACTATTTGTTCAATTTGATTTTGTAATCCATAATCAATTGACAATTGTTCTATTGCTCGCTTAACTGCTTGTTCGCTACCAGCATAAGTTTGTATTGCATACCATTGATGAGCCATTTGTTGTTCCTATATAACTGATGAGACAATTAATGACATGATAAAATCAACTAATGCTAAAAAAAGAGCAACGGCTATTACAACGAGCATTACAGCAAAAAAAGCTTGTCTGACTTGTACTTTAGTTGGAAATATAACCTTATATAATTCCTCTTTTGCATGAGCAAAAAATGTTGAAATTTTTTTCATAATCTAATTACCTTAATATATGGCAGGCCCAGAGGGACTCGAACCCCCGACACCTGGTTTTGGAGACCAGTGCTCTACCAACTGAGCTATAGGCCTATAATCTCTTTTCGAGTCGAAGCTTACAGCTTCATCTCTTTATGAACAGTGTGCTCTTTGCACCATTTGCAATATTTTTTTAATGCAAGTTTCTCTGTTGTATTTTTTTTATTTTTTGTAGTGTGATAATTGCGTCTTGTGCATTTTTCACAACCCAAGTGAATATTTTCTCTCATATTTTCTCCAAGCGCTGGAAATCTCTCCTAATGCCTAAGCATTAAGAGAAGATAAATTACGCGATAATTTTTGTAACAACACCAGCACCAACAGTTCTACCACCCTCACGGATAGCAAATCTTGTACCATCTTCTAGTGCGATTGGTGCGATAAGCTCAACATTAACCTTAACGTTATCGCCAGGCATAACCATCTCAGTACCTTCTTGAAGTTGTACTGAACCAGTAACGTCAGTTGTTCTTACATAGAATTGAGGTCTATAGTTATTAAAGAATGGAGTATGTCTACCACCCTCTTCTTTTGTTAGAACATAAACTTCTGCTTCAAATTTAGTATGTGGAGTGATTGATTTTGGTTTACAAAGAACCATACCTCTTTGTACATTGTTTTTATCGATACCACGGATAAGAACACCACAGTTATCACCAGCTTCACCACAATCCATCTCTTTACGGAACATTTCAACACCAGTTACAGTAGTAGTTTGCAAATCTTTGATACCGACGATCTCGATTTGATCACCAACACAAACTTTACCTCTTTCGATTTTACCAGTAACAACAGTACCACGACCTTGGATAGAGAAGATATCTTCGATTGGCATCAAGAAATCTTTATCTGTTTCACGTACCGGCTCAGGGATATAAGCATCAACAGCAGCCATAAGTTCCAAGATTTTATCAGACCATTTGCCAAGTGCGCCAGCTTTTGCTTCTTCAAGTGCTTGATAAGCAGAACCAGCGATGATTGGTGTATCATCACCTGGGAAATCATAATAACTAAGAAGTTCTCTTACTTCCATATCAACGAGCTCGAGCATTTCTTCTCTATCTTCGTCATCAAGTTGATCTTCTTTATTCAAGAAAACAACGATATATGGAACACCTACTTGTTTAGAAAGAAGGATATGCTCTCTAGTTTGTGCCATTGGACCATCAGTTGCAGCGATAACAAGAATCGCGCCATCCATTTGTGCAGCACCGGTGATCATGTTTTTAACATAGTCGGCATGCCCTGGGCAGTCAACGTGAGCATAGTGTCTGTTTTCAGTTTCGTACTCTACGTGAGAAGTAGCGATTGTGATACCTCTTTCTCTTTCTTCAGGAGCATTATCAATTTGATCATAATCCATAAATGCAGAGTTATTTTTAGTAGCCAAAACTGCAGTGATCGCTGCTGTTAGCGTAGTTTTACCGTGGTCAACGTGACCGATTGTACCGATGTTAACATGCGGCTTATTTCTTGCAAACTTTTCTTTTGCCATCTGTTTCTCCTAATTGATTTGAAAATTCGGCTGATATTATATCAGAATTTACTTAGACCCCATACCCATAATATGGACAAAACTGTTACCAAACGGTAATACTTTTGTCCATACGAACGGCTGGAGCCCAGAAGCGGGATTGAACCGCCGACCTCTTCCTTACCAAGGAAGTGCTCTGCCACTGAGCTATCTGGGCGTATTTGACCAATTGTAATTGATGTGACATATCGATTACTATTTTGTGTTGTGATTTAAGAAAATAATATTATGAAGCTTTATATGTGAAAGAGATAAAAAAATAAGTAATTCACACAGCTCCCAGTTCTATGGAGCGGGAGACGGGACTCGAACCCGCGACCCTCAGCTTGGAAGGCTGATGCTCTAGCCAACTGAGCTACTCCCGCATCACTTTATTTTGTTAAATTTACAACACTTATGGTGGTGAGTGGAGGATTCGAACCTCCGAAGACATAGTCAGCAGATTTACAGTCTGCCCTCGTTGGCCGCTTGAGTAACTCACCTTGTATTGTTTTACTGGTCAAACACTGATAATTTAAATTTATGGAGCTGGTGATGGGACTCGAACCCGCGACCTGCTGATTACAAATCAGCTGCTCTAGCCAACTGAGCTACACCAGCGCCAAATACATTCCTAGTGACTAAAAATGGAACGCAATTATAGGCAAAATAAAATAAAATGTCAAGAGATTTTTGTATTTTTTTGTATTTTTTCGCTACAATCATAAAATAAACCCGGATTATGCAATAGAAGCTTGTTAAATAGGCTAAATGATTAGTGCAAGGTAATGAATTTCTATTGCATAATTCTGGATAAATCATAATAGATAGGTAAATCATTGAAATCACCACGAGGTTTCGGCAAAAGATATTTTACTCTTGCCTCCATATTGGCATATACTGTTTTTGTCAAGCTTCAAAAAAGCAGAGTTCAAATATCTTCAATTTGTCATGCCTATTTTTCTAATGATCTAAATGAAGAAGAAGACCCGCCGCCTTTAAGCCAAATTCAATGTTTATTGTTGCTGCAAAATCCTACACTATGTAATTGTATATTCACAAGAATTGCCAAACAGGCCTTGCTGTCTGCTAAAAAGCGCAAAAAATGCAATTGTCGCAATCTCTACTTTAGCTTTCGCCGAAGCGGAACTCATCCTCCACTATCTTTTCATATCCCAACAACACACAAACTCTCTGGTAAATCATTTAGACTGTCTTTTAGCAACTAAATGTGTCATTCTGAGGCACAAAGTACCTTTAGGATTTAGATCTTTGCGGAGTCTAAAGACTTTTCAAGATGACAAAGCCATATTAACCAGAGGACTTGATATTTAAAAATTAAACGAACACAACATATAGATAAAAAGGATAATTATGTCAAAAAATTTAGTAGTAGGATACCCTAGAATAGGGGAACATAGAGAGCTCAAATTTGCTCTTGAAAGCTTTTGGAGCGGCAAAAGCAGCTTTCAAGCTGTAGAAGATGTAGCTAAAAATTTGAGAGCCAAAGCTTGGACAACACAAAAAAATGCAAGTGTGGATATCATAAGCTCGAATGACTTCTCTTATTATGATCAAATGCTTGATACTATGATATTAGTAGGTGCAATCCCTAATAGATTCAAATCAATCCAAGATAAAACCTCTCAGTACTTCGCCATGGCAAGAGGATATGAAAACGGTGTAGCTATGGCTATGAGAAAATGGTTTAATACAAATTATCACTATATCATACCAGAACTTACTAGCGATGAAACATTTAAACTAAATAGCTCAAAAGTTATAGACGAATACCGCGAAGCTGCAGCTCTTGGAATCAAAACCAAAATAAACCTCATCTCTCCGATTACTTTCTTGGCCCTTAGCGTGACTACCGATGAAAGTGATCAATTTTTGCTTTTTGATAAACTATTAAAAGTTTATGAAGAACTTTTTGCGGAAATTGGTAAACTAGACGATGAAGTTATTGTACAGCTTGATGACCCTATCTTTGCTACGGATGTTGAGCCTAAACTTCTTAGTCTCATCAAACCTTGCTATGAAAAACTATCAAATATCTCAAAAAATATCAAAATAATAGCAACTACCTATTTTGAACACTCAAATGAAGCTACTAAGGTTTTGGTACATACACCAATCTGGGGCTTAGGGCTTGATTTTGTAGCAGGTGCAAAAAATACAGAATCTCTAGATGACATTGCTAAAAGCAACAAAGTTTTAGCTGCCGGAGTTATCAATGGAAGAAATATATGGAAAAACGATATAGAAAAAACAAAAGAGTTGCTTGAAAAAATATCAGCCATAATACCAAAAGAGAGACTAATAGTATCTACATCATGCTCGCTTTTGCATGTGCCTTATAGCTTAGCAAATGAAAATAAATTAGATAGTACCATCAAGGATTCACTGAGCTTTGCCAATGAAAAACTTGGTGAGTTGACCCTTGTTAGTCATCTATTTTTTGATAAATTAAATGATGATGATAATGAATTGTTGGAAAACAACAGCGCAAGCATCCATAGACTAAAAGATTCAAAACTTATACACGATGAGGCAGTGCAATCAAGAGTAAAAAATATTACAAAATTTATAAGAGACGGCAAATTTGAAGAGCGTATCACTTTGCAAAGAGCCAAATTACAATATCCTGATCTGGCCACCACAACCATAGGGTCCTTTCCGCAAACTCCAGAACTCAGAAAGGCTAGACGAGATTACAAAAATAATGAAATCTCAGGAGAAGAGTATGAGGAATTTATCAAAAATTATATCCGCGAAACTATCGCTATTCAAGAACAGATCGGTCTTGACGTATTGGTGCATGGAGAGCCGGAGAGAAACGATATGGTAGAGTATTTTGGTGAACTGCTAAATGGATTTGCATTTAGCTCAAATGGATGGGTGCAAAGCTATGGTGCCAGATGTGTTAAGCCGCCTCTTTTATATGGGGATGTAAGCCGTGAAGTGCCAATGACCTTGCAATGGATATTATTTGCCCAAAGCTTGACAAGCAAAATAGTCAAAGGCATGCTCACAGGTCCTGTTACAATGATAAATTGGTCATTTGTGAGAGAAGATATCCCTCGTAGTGAAGTAGCAACCCAGATAGCCCTTGCTCTAGCTGACGAGATAGATGATCTGCAAAACAACGGCATTAAAATCATTCAAGTGGACGAAGCAGCATTTAAAGAAGGTTATCCTTTGAGAAATGAAAATAGAACATCTTATGAAAAATGGGCAGTTGACAGCTTCAAACTATCAGTAAGCAGCGCACACAAAGAGACGCAGATACATACACATATGTGCTATAGTGAATTTAACGATATTATCCACACAATAGAGGATATGGACGCTGATGTCATTACCATTGAAACTGCCAAAAGCGGCAATAGCTTACTAAAGATTTTCAAAGAGGTCGGATATACCAAAGAGGTTGGACCTGGAGTTTATGATATCCACTCTCCTAGGATCCCTACAGTCGAAGAGATCAAAACTCAAATTGCATTGCTGCTTGAAGTATTGCCAAAAGAACAGTTATGGATCAATCCCGATTGCGGATTGAAGACTAGAAAATGGGAAGAAGTAATTCCAAGTTTAGAGAATATGGTCAAAGCAGTGGCTTTTTTTAGGTAACATTTCTTGTTTGGACGAATCCGTATGTTCGCCCTTTCTAGAGAAATGTATTAAATTTTGTCATCCGAACGCTCGAAAAGCAGCAAGATTTTGAGCATATGTCGCAGAAATCTTGTGTTGCGGTTCGTGAGGATGACGCTTTTCTTTTGTTACTTTTCTTTAGTAAAAAGAAAAGTATAAAAAACAAGCTTGTGTTATAATTTCACCAAAAATTAGGCAACTTATGAAAATCCTATTAGCTCCAAGCGAAACTAAATCAACCGGTGGAACTAGGCCATTTGATCTAGCTAATTTATGGAATAAAGAATTATATGAAACTAGATATAAACTAACGCAAATTTATTTAGAAGAACTAAAAGACACCTCCAGATCCAAACAAATGTTTGGACTTAAAAAACCTGCTGAGATAGAGCATTATCAAAACATAGGATTACACTCACTTGCAAAAAAAGCGGTAGAACGATATACGGGAGTGGCGTTTGATTATCTGAATTACGATTCACTTGATGAAAAATCTCAAAAATATATAGATGAAAATGTAATGATATTTTCTAATCTCTTCGGTCCTATCATGGCCGGCGAATTGATACCCGAATACAGGTTAGCCCAAGGGGCAAAAGTAGGAGATATAGAGGTAGACAAATATTATAAAATAAATAGCGCTGAGCTCTTGGATGAATTTTTAAAAAGTGAAGAGATACTCGATATCAGAGCCGGATACTATGATAGATTCTATACCCCATCCAAGCCTTACACAACTTTAAAATTCATAAAAGACGGCAAAGTAGTAAGCCACTGGGCGAAAGCATACAGAGGCAAAGTTTTGAGAGAAATAGCCAAAAATCAGATAGATACCATAAAAGATTTTATGGCTCTGCCTATAGAAGGACTTAGTCTTTTGGAAATGCAAACACGCAAAAATAAAACAGAGATCATTTACACCATAGGAGAATAGTGTGAAACTGCCAAGCTATGAGACGTACTATAAAATCTATATCTTTTTATTGATACTTGCAGTAGCTCTTGGCATACTTTTTGATACAAAATAAGCAAAATATCGGTTCTTTTTTGTAAAATAGGTTAACTTTAAAAAAACGGACATGAATTCATGCAACAAAAACTTTATACATTTTTAAAATCAAGCTCAGCAGGTGGCATATTGCTTATCATTACAACACTGTTTGCTCTTGTTCTTGTAAACTCTCCCTTTTCTGATATATATGGCTACATCCTTCATGTCCCAGTGGAAATACGCGTTGGGGCGATCCATATAGACAAAACTCTGCACCACTGGGTAAGTGAAGGACTTATGGCTATCTTCTTTTTGGCAATCGGGCTGGAGATAAAGCGGGAGGTAATAGAGGGGCATCTCTCTTCGTTTGGACAAGTGCTTCTTCCTACCATTGCCGCAATCGGGGGTATCGTGGCTCCAGCTTTAATCTATACTATGTTTAATAGCGGTGATCCTGTCGCTATGCGTGGCTGGGCGATCCCTACGGCAACCGATATCGCATTTGCGCTTGGTATTTTATCACTCCTACCTCGCGTACCTGTCTCTTTAAAAGTATTTTTGCTGGCACTTGCGATCATAGATGACCTTGGAGCTATCGTCATTATAGCACTCTTCTATACCACACAGCTCTCCATGCTTTCTATCTATGTCGCATCTGCTGCACTTATTGTTTTGATACTCTTTAACCGACTTGGATTTTCTAACAAATCACTCTATTTTATGGTAGCAATTGTCCTTTGGGTAAGCGTCTTAAAATCAGGAGTGCATGCAACAATTGCTGGGGTGCTCTTCGCGTTTACTATTCCTCTAAAAACCTCGGATGCATCCGGCATAGTATCTTCTCCGCTTAAAGAGGTTGAACATGGACTGCATCCTTGGATCGTTTTTTTTATTCTCCCAATGTTTGCTTTTGTAAATGCAGGGGTTGATATGCGCAATTTATCTATCGATGAGGCTATAGGCAATGTACCTCTAGGTATTACACTGGGGCTCTTTTTGGGTAAACAAATAGGTGTTTTTGGATTTAGCTGGCTAGCGATCAAACTCAAGATTGCTTCAATGCCACAAGATTCAAGCTGGCTGATGTTATATGGCGTAAGTGTCTTAACTGGTATCGGATTTACGATGAGTCTTTTTGTTGACTCTTTAGCATTTCCTGACGATAGACTTTTTGCATATGCAGATAAACTAGCGATCTTGCTTGGCACGATATTTTCAGCGGTATTTGGCTATATCATATTAAAATTTGCCATTGCAAAAAATAAGGAGGGATGATGAAAAAAAATCTTTTTGAGATGGGTGCATCTTGGGATGATGGATGGAGCTCAGACAATAAAACCAAAGAAGCAAATTCCGCCAAAGAAGCAAAATCACCAGACAAGCATAAGCTTCATTTCGCTCGCGAAAAAAGAAACGGCAAGATAATAACCATAGTCAAACCATTTAGTCTAAACGATGAAGATATGCAAGGTCTGCTAACTAAACTCAAGAAATCACTAGCCACGGGCGGTACTATCAAAGAAAACACACTTGAATTTCAAGGCGAAGTAGAGGGCAAACTAAAAGCACAACTCATCAAACTTGGATACGGGATGAAAAAGTAAATTACATTTCTCCACATTGCTTGCACATTTCTTAGTGTATACTATATACAAAATGAAATGAAAGGATGATTGTTGCAAGCACAAATGTCTCATAACCAAACTGATCACGAACATCATAACCTTGGACATACACATCATATGGATGAGTTGAAAAAACGTTTCATAATCTCTATTATTTTAACCATACCTATTTTACTCTTTTCTCATATGATACAAGAGTGGTTTGGTTTTAGCCTAGACTTTCCTTATATGAATTTTCTCACATTTATACTCTCCACATTTATCTACTTTTATGGTGGGTGGCCTTTTTTATCAATGATGGTGCAAGAGGTCAAATCCAAAGAACCTGGAATGATGACCCTCATTTCTATGGCAATCAGTGTAGCATATTTTTATTCTTCAACAGCTCTTTTGATCTGGCCGGAGAAATCTTTTTTTTGGGAACTTGCAACGCTAATAGACATAATGCTGATTGGACATTATATTGAAGCCAAAAGTATATTGGGTGCTTCAAATACGCTAGAAGAGCTGGTGCGATTGATCCCAAAAAAAGCAATGCGTTTTACTTCTGAAATGGAATTAGAAGAGGTTGATGTCAGCCAACTTAGGCTTGGCGATGAAATCTTGATCCATCCCGGAGAAAATATCCCTGCCGATGGCGAAATAATAAAAGGTGAGGGCATGATAGATGAAGCATTGCTTACCGGAGAGTCTAAGCCGCTTTATAAAAACCCAAAAAGCTTTGTATTTATGGGCAGCACAAATATTGACGGTTCACTAATTGTGCGTATCACAAAAAGTGGCGAAAGCAGCTATCTTTCACAAATTATCAATCTTGTCAAAGAGCTGCAATCAAGCAGGTCTCATACTCAAGATCTTGCAAATCGTGCTGCTAAGTGGCTATTTTATGCTGCAATAATCATTGGCGCCATCACTCTACTTGTTTGGTCTGTACTTTCTACATTTGAAAATGCAGTACTCCAAATGGTTACGGTACTTGTAATTGCCTGCCCTCATGCGCTTGGGTTAGCCGTGCCTCTTGTAGTCGCTATTTCAACATCTATGGCAGCCAAAAACGGTATTTTGATACGACATAGAGATGCATTTGAGAGATTGCACAAAATAGATGTTATTTGTTTTGACAAAACAGGAACGATCACAGAAGGCAAACTTACTGTCAGTAAAGTAATCGCCATTAATGACGAAAAAAAATTACTTTATTTTGCTGCTTCATTAGAGCAACATTCTGAACATGGTATAGGCAAAGCAATCGTAGACTATGCCAAAAACCAAAAGATCGCTCTTGCTTCGGTCAATGAATTCAATGCTATGCCAGGAATTGGAGCCAAAGCGAAAATCGATGCTCATACTGTAATGATAGGCGGCGCACAACTTCTTAAAAAAGAATCATTACAAATCCCTCAAGAACTACTCCCCTTTGATAGTCAAGAGGCAACTAAAGTATGGATCACTATAGATGGTGTTATCGGCGGTGTAATTTTGCTAACAGATACAATTCGCCAAAGTTCTGCTGAAGCTATTAGTGTCATTCGATCAAAAGGGATTGCTACTTATATGTTCACCGGAGATAATAATGAAACAGCTGCAAATATCGCGAAACAAACAGGCATTGACCATTATGAAGCCGGACTATTGCCCGATGTGAAGCTGCAAAAAATCCAAGCACTGCGAAAGGACGGCAAGATAGTTGCAATGGTTGGTGACGGCATAAACGATGCGCCTGCGCTTATAGGGGCTGATATCGGTATTGCCATAGGTGCAGGAACAGATATTGCCATAGAAAGCGCTGATATAATCTTGACCAAAAGCGATCTTATGGATGTCGTAGATGCAATAAGCCTTTCGCAGCAAACTTATCGAAAAATGCTACAAAATCTTTGGTGGGCAAGCGGATATAATATAATAGCTATTCCTTTAGCTGCAGGTGTTTTGGCAAAATGGGGAATTCTTATAAATCCAGCCGTGGGTGCTATATTGATGTCTGCAAGCACTGTTATTGTCGCACTTAATGCCCAACTTTTAAAAAAAGCAAAACCGATTCAAAGAAAAGGAATGGAACACAATCATATACACCCAGACAACTAGACCAAAAAAGACCAATAATAAAAATATATCTCAATATTTAATTATAATCATTTATGGCAATAGCTCTGCTCTTGTGGCTATCTCGTCTGCTTTTTGGCAAGCTAAACTAAAGTTTTTATCGCACGATCGGCATATATGACGATACTTCAAATACCCTGCGAAGGTCTTGCGTGCTTTTGTCATAGCGGTAGGAGTATTTCGCTTGATATGCTCAAAAGCAACAGCTGCATTAATAAGTCCACGGGCAAGATTAGTATATGGGTGATCCTCTTTTTTCATCTTAAGCCAAATTTGCTCAAGCATATGATGAGCCTCGTAATACTCTTTGCTCTCCAATAGAATTATATATTTTTGTAAAGCATTGTTCAGATTCATGATGTCACTTTTTGTTTTTATGATACAATATTTTATACCATTTTGGGGGCATATGATGGATGAAACAAACAAAAGTATTATCAAAGAGCAGATCATATCAGATATAGAGTCTCTAAAAAAGCAGATAGATCAACTGAAAGAGAAATCAAAACCGATCACCCCTGACTGCTCTCAGTGCGATTTGGAGCGCTCAGAGGCTTTGCTGGATGCAGAAGTAATGAATAAGATCTTAAATGGATCAATAAATAGACTGACAAGATTGAAGCATGCACTAAGCCAAGTGGATTCTCCTAATTTTGGGATTTGCATAGAGTGCGAAAATGAAATACCTATCGAAAGGCTAAAAATACGCCCTGAAAGTCTCAGATGCGTTGCATGCGAGAACGCTAAATAAACCATTACTTCACTGGGTAAATATCTTAAATTTTAAGGTATATGCTAGATGGAGTAATCATATTTTTAAAGCTTATTATTATATTCTATAAGATAAACTACGGTCAAAAAGGACAATTTTTATCTATGAATAAAATATTTTTTATATTGCTATTAACAGCAGTGATGGTATTGGCAAACGAATACCAAGCAGGGCAATCCATAAAACCTGTTATATTAAACGACCAATTTGGAGCCACACACAAGATAGTCAAGATGCCGCAAACCATCATCGTCACATTTGAAAAAGAACCTTCAGATATACTTAATGAATATTTATCCAAACAATCCCAAGGATATCTAGAAAAAAACGATGCCGTATATATAGCGGATATTAGCCAAATGCCGGCTTTTGTAACTAAAACATTTGCATTGCCGAAGATGAAAGAATATAACTACAAAGTATTGCTCATAACAGACGAAAATGAAGGGGCTCTTTATCCGTATCAAGAAGGGCAAATTACTATTATCAAGATGGACAATAATCGTATAAAAAGTATACAATTTACAGACAAATCATCTCAATTAAACAAAATAATAGAAAAATGAGAGTAAAAACAAACAAGTCAATTATATACACATTAAAATAAAAGGAAAAATTATGAAAATCGCAGTACCTGTAATAGATCAAACTCTAAAAATAGCCAAAAATGCCGGACACACTCCATACTTTGCGGTATTTACCGTAGGAGGCGGGATGTTCAAAACCATAACGCTTGAGGACTTAAGAGCAAATCCAAAAATGGCAGGCCATAAGGTGAGCGAAGAAGAACATAGCGGCAAACATGTTTGCGACCATGATGAGAACGATATAGAACATATCAAGTCACATGATACTATGGCAGAAGCTATAAAAGATTGTGACTATCTAATGATCAAATCAGCTTGCAAAAATACCGCAAACTCCATGAAAGAATTTGGAGTCAAAATAAAAAAATATAACGGTGAGAAAACAAATGCCAAAGAGGCGCTTGGAGAAATCTCAAAGGATCTATAAAAATAATGTTATTAGAACGACTATGGAGTATGAATATTTATTTCTTTTGCTACTTTTTTAGAAAAAGTAGCATAAAAAGCGTCATCGCTCACGAACCGCGACGCAAGATTTTTGCGACATATGCTCAAAATCTAGCTGCTTTTCGAACGCTCGGATAACATTATTTATACTTAAATACCATTCATAATGAACCTGTCAAACCACGAACGGTAAAAACAAATCAAAGACTCTCTATATTCCCGACTACTTTGCCAACTATACTTACTTCATCAGGAGCTAAAACTTCCGGAGAATAGGCTTTATTATCCGATATAAGTTCTATCATCCCATCTGCTCTTTGACGGATTCTTTTGATAAAAAGCCCTGCAGTAGTTGAAGCGATAAAAATACCGTCTTTGTTTATATTTGTCTGCTCCCTATCAATGAACACTATAGAACCGTCACTTAGTGTAGGCTCCATTGACTCACCGTCTATATGGATGGCTTCTAGCTTGGCATTGCCAAAACCGACCATATTTGTAATAATAGTTTTATCCACATTCAAAACTTCATAATCCTCGCCGAATACCTCGGCTCCTCCTCCTGCACTTGCCCTGATATCTGCAAAATAACGGATCTGAAAAAACTTATCGGTCTCTTCTTTGAGCATATCGACTGCTTGATCAAAAAAGAGCCAATTAGCACTGATCTTTTTAGATGCACAAAACTCCAAAAGTTCTTTGTATGGTATAGAGTTTCGCTTTTTCATAGTCGCAAATGTAGTTTGAGGAATACCCAAAGCAGTAGCTACATCTTTATCAAAAATCTTATGGTTTTTGCTGCTAGAAATCACATCTTTGATCTTTTCAATCACTTCAGATAACTCTATCATGGCTTCTCCTTTAAAGAAAATATTCAAATTATAACATAAATTCTAATAAAATATGGCAATTTGAAATTTTTTTATTATTTTTATAGAATAAAAACTACAATATGTAATATCAAGGATAAAGGAATCAAAATGTATTATTCAAAAAATTTCTCTATTTTCCAAGAAGCAATAAATGCAGGATGCGTCAGTATATCAGATTTGGCATTTTTCATAAAAGCCAAAAGATATAATCGGTTATTTTACTAGTCAAAAATCAAAATAGGCACTTCATCACCGATATGTTTACTCGTATCTTTGGATGATAGCATCATAAGAGCAGTTGGCCCAAGCATATTTGTCAAAATCGCACTGCTGCCTAGCTTTTTATCCTCAAAGTCACACAAATATTGACCTTCTTTGCTGGTAATTCGACAAGCTACAAACTCAGTTTTATTTGTTTTTTTTACAAATAGCTCTTGAAGTGTCGCCCTGATAGTGCGTAAACTATAATGAGTACCAGAAAATCTTGCCATTAGCGGCAAAAGATACAAAAGTGCCGTTACTGTTGAAGAGTAAGCAAATCCGGGCAAGCCTAATATGAATTGATCTTCTTTGCGGGCCAACATAATATGCTGGCCCGGTTTTAAATGCACGCCTTGAAATAATACTTCAAAACCGATCTCTTTGATGACATCTTTGACAAAATCAAAATCACCTACGCTTACACCACCTGTGGTAACTACAATATCGCTCTTTCTGAGAGCTTTTTGCATAGCATGAGTAATGATAGTTTTATTGTCTTTTACACATCCTAGCTGCAAAGGAACTCCGCCGTATTTAGATACGATCGCTTCTAGGGCATAATTATTGCTGCTGCGGATCTGGGCTTGTGATGTTTGGGTTTCGCCCAAATCTAAAAGTTCGCTTCCTGTGGCTAATATTGCTACTTTTGGTTTTGAATATACTCTTAGCTTATCTATATTTAGGCTTGCCATTACTCCAATTTGCGCAAAATCTATTCGCGTTCCAGCAGGTATCAGCAATTCATCTTTTGCGTAGTTTTCGCCGACACCCCTCACGCTAAAACCTTTTGGTACCGGAGTAGTGATAATTATCTGCTCTCCTTGTACTGCTACATTTTCTATGGGTATAAGGGTATCAGCGCCGCTTGGCATGAGTGAGCCTGTAAAAGTCTTAATGCATTTTCCGTTTTCTATAATTAGAGCGTTAGTGTTTCCTGCAGGATTGATGCCACTAATAGCAAGCTTACCAAGAGCCATATCTTCATAGCGAAGCGCATATCCATCCATGGCAGCTGTCGGCTGTGACGGAGAGTTCTCAAATGCTTTTATATCCTCTGCCAAGACAAATCCAAGGGCTTGCGTAAGAGGAAGCTCTACTGTGTCAGTTTTTTTAGGATTCAAATCTTTTACGATTTGCAATGAAGTTTCAAAATCTATAAATGCCAACATTAATCCTTTTTGGACATTAATCCAGCTCCGCTCATCGGAGTGCTTCTGTCCTCGGCGTATACTCTTTTGCCCTCAACTATATCATATTTCCATATAGGGGCATTTGCTTTGAAATCTTCTACAAATTCATCTATAAGCTCCAGCGCTACCCGGCGTTTAGGAGAAAATACTGCTGACATATATGATGATGTATGCACAGGGACATCGCCTCTGGAGTGCGCCATCTTGAGAATCGCGCCTCTTTTTTTGGCTTTGGCTTGCCAATCATTGAACCAACCATTGAGTATCGGCTCATATATATCAAAACTTAGTGCTTCTATGCCATCTTCTTCTCTGACGATACCTATAAATGGTATAAAAGCGCCCCAATTTCGCTCAATGCCCTCATCTAGCCAATTAGAAAAAATAGCTTTGACATCCAATGCTCCATTATAAATCTCTACCATCATCCACCACACACAGGAGGAAGCAGTGAGATCTTATCTCCGTCTTTGAGAACATAATCCAAATCACACACCATAGTGTCATTAACTGCAATAGCCAATTTATCCAACCAGACCGACAATTCACTATCTTCTTGCAAATACAAAGCAACATCTCTTAAGCTGTTCGCTTCTATATGTATACTTGCCTTAGCTATAGGACCTAAAAATTCTATTCTTACCAATATATTCTCCTAAAAATTGAGCGGCTAACAAATAAAACTCTCCATCTTGAAGAGCCAATCAGATAGCTGGATTATAAAAGTTGTTTGATATAATTAGGCTTAAAAAGGATTGGACATTGCTATTTGGGTCTATTGACTATCTAAATCTCTTACCATTTCAAGTTTTTTTGAAACAACACATCAATAATAATGCTGCACAATCCAATCTCAAAAGACATCGCAACGTACCAAGCCTAATCAATAAAGCTTTTCATCAAGGCAAAGTAAATGCTGCTTTTATCTCTTCAGTGACATCAAAAAAATGCAGATGCGCAGATGTCGGTATAGTAGGCAGAGGCAGAGTCTATAGCGTGCTGCTTCTGAATAAAGATGATAGGTCTGATAGCGCTTCACAGACATCAAACGCGCTAACCAAAGTGTTAGGATTGAAGGGCGAAGTGATGATAGGTGATAGGGCTTTGAAGTATTATCTTGATGGCGGAGAAGCCATTGATCTATCCTTGGAATGGTACAATGAAACCAGATTGCCTTTCGTGTTTGCTAGACTGTGTTACCATAAACATCAAACACAAGTAATAAAACTGGCAAATAAATTTGCAAAAACAAAAGTTTTCATTCCTCAATACATACTCAAAAAAGAGGCGCGAAGAAGAGGAATATCTCCAAATGATGCTAGATGGTATCTAAATCATATACATTACAATATAGACCCAAAAGCCAAGCAATCACTGAAGATGTTTTTAAAATCTGCTAAAGCGTAGCTAGTAGTTTATCTATTCGCTTTGTAGTCTCATCTACTCCCAAAATAGCCATAATATCATCAAGACCTGCTCCTGTCATAGAACCAAGGAGTGCTACACGCAAAGGCTGACCGATTTTGCCAAAACCTATCTCTCTGGTAGCCACAAGTTTTTCTAAGACTGCATGATAATCACATGGCAGATGAAGTGAGTCTTGTGAAGCTTTCAATAGTACTGCAAAATCATTCAAAATTGCTTTTGTATCTTCTTTGATTGCTTTTTTGTAATCTTTTTCATTATAACCCTCAGGAGCATTCAAAATAAGATTTATCTGCTGCGATACCTCTACTAAAGTTTTTCCTCTCTCTTTTGTAGCATCAAGTAAAAGTTCAAGTTTATCGTGTCCTTCTATATGAACTCCAAAATCCTTGAGCATAGCAGCTAGTTTATCATTTGGTGTATTTTTAATATAATGGCTGTTGAGCCAAAGAAGTTTATCCAGATTGTAACTAGATGCGCTTTTGTTTATGTTTTGTGGATCAAACAAGCTCTTCATCTCTTCGATGCTAAATATCTCTTGGTCTCCATGACTCCAGCCAAGACGAACTAAGAAATTTAATAATGCTTCGGGTAAAAATCCGTTGGCTTTATACTCCATTACGTCTGTAGCGCCATCTCTTTTGGATAGCTTTTTGCCCTCTTCATTGTTGATCATAGCCAAATGGCTAAATCTAGGCAGCTCAAATCCTAGGGCATTATAAACAACGATTTGCTTAGGTGTATTATAGAGATGATCATCTCCTCTTATTACATCTGTCACGCCCATAAGCGCATCATCGATTGCTACTACGAAATTATAGGTAGGAGTGCCATCGCTGCGCGCAATGATAAAATCATCTACTTCACTAGAAGCTATGCAAATATCACCCTTGACACCGTCTTTAAAGCAAATATCTCCTCCAAGTGGTGCTTTTATACGCACAACGGGCTCTATCCCGCTAGGCGGGGTGCCTGTAAAGTCACGATATCTGCCATCGTATCTTGGTCGCTCTTTGCGTGCCATTTGAGCTTCTCTAAGCGAGTCTAACTCTTCTTTGCTCATATAACAATGGTATGCTTTGCCTTCACGAAGCAATTGGTCTATGTATTGCTTGTAGATATCAAACCTTTTTGATTGATAGACTGCCTCACCATCATATTCCATCCCTACCCATTCAAATGCTTTGATGATTGCTTTTGTAGCTTCCTCGGAATTTCTAGCCATATCTGTATCTTCTATACGAAGCAAAAATTTTCCATTGTTGCGTCTAGCCCAAAGCCATGAAAAAAGAGCGGTACGGAGCCCTCCTATGTGTAAATATCCGGTAGGACTTGGAGCAAAACGAGTAACTATCATTATATACCTTTTTATTTTAATCGCTCTTATGAACAAAGTCCATATTCGCTTACCGTCCTCAGCGGACAGCTCACGGCACTTTGGTGCCTTTTTTTATGACATTATAGCAAAAAGAGATTTTATCTTTTATAGATTAGTCCATTTTTTATAAGAGAGTGTTTACCGCTTAAGACGGTATATTTTGCTATACGGAGAAGATACCACAAGCTCAAATAAATCATGATCGTATTTACTCAATAAGAACATTTGCACATATGCCGAATTAAAAGTATCGGTATCCATAATTATAAAAGATCCATACAGCTTATTGTGTACAGCCACATAATTACTATCACTATTTAATGGTTGCTTTTTGACACTATTGCTGTCTACCTCTACAAAAGAGTGCATTGGGTATTGTTGATCATTAAATATAAAAATACCATTTTGAACATCTATAATAATTCCATTATTCAGATAAATCAGTGAACCTT
Source organism: Sulfurovaceae bacterium (assembly GCA_041654415.1). Taxonomy (GTDB): domain Bacteria; phylum Campylobacterota; class Campylobacteria; order Campylobacterales; family Sulfurovaceae; genus BN30871. The sequence goes on from JBAZDL010000001.1 coordinate 344,731, forward strand.
CTTGTTTTATTGGTACTGCTGTAACCCATTGCATGTTATTCGTACTTTTCCCGCTTGTCAGATCTATATCTCCAAAAGATGCCATAGTAGGGAAAATCTGCATCATTCTATAAGGCATATAGATATAAATATCTCTTGTTTTTGGCGGTAACGGGTATGCTTTGTCCTCAAGAGCTGTTAATACATCTTCTGGATTTAGCTGCTCTTTTTGTCTATTTTTAAATATCACATCTATAGAATCCATATAGCCTAATTGTTGATACATTTTGCCATCTTTGGTATCTATGCCCAAATGGGCATCTTTTAATTTTGAAGCAAAAGGAAAATACTCCTCTGTGGCCAAAGCAGCCATATTGTAAACAAATTGTTGCGATGGACTTAACATAATTTTTGATATGACAAAATTATCATGATGATGTTTACCGCCATCAATAAGTGTAGAAGTGCCGGTATAATACCAAATAGGATACCCATAATCCCACCAAGCTAGCGTAATATCTCCGTCTTTTGAAATAGTTCTTAGTTTATCCAAATCTGCTATTTCTTGCTTGGCAAATACTGTTGGCATCTGGTACTCATATATATGTAAAATATTTGGCAACAACAGCACTATTATGCCCAAGATAGGTACTGCATATTTAGCCCATTTATGAGACATATATTCATTAAGCCATACCAGAAAATATGCAGCACCAAGTGCAGCTACAGGAGTAGCATAAACCGTAAAACGAAGACCGCCCACAAGCGAAAAGATGCCTATTCCTAAAAGCGGCAACGCTATCAAAAATGCCTTATGCCGTCGCACTAAAAGACCAAGTCCTATAATAGCGACCACGAAACCGTAAATTGATCCGCTTATACGATTTGCCATTGTTATAAAATCTATAGGAGAGGCCTCTTGGACTGTTTGGACTACTCCAAAAAAATGCAACCCTTCCGTGATTGTATTTTTCGCAGTGTAGCCTAAAATTTTTCCTGCCATAACACCATAAATATTACCAAAATACAAAAGTGCTGCAAACATAAAAGCTGATATTATGATAAGTGATTTTTGAGAAAACTCTTTATAGGAAAAAACCATATAAATGATGCCCAAAATTGCAAGCTGTACCAAAAAACCATAAGGATATTCATATGATGTCGTTAGATTGCCAAATGGCAAAAGAGCTACAATGAGTAAAATAATGGCTTTGTATGTGAAATGTTCTTTTCTATGAAACCAAAGTTTATATGCTATATACGTAAGTCCTAAGGCATATATAACTCCCTTGCTGGATGTATATACAAAAGAGTAAAATACCAACACCACAGAGGCATAAAATATCATATTCCACGATGACCTTTCTATACTTCTAAGCATGAAATATAGTGCCAATAGCGGCAGCCAAATAGCAAACATATCCGTATCATAGTATCCTGCCATAGTACGGTTATAGTAACTCCAGGCAATTACACCTAAAAGGGCCGACATAAATCCCCACATTGGACGACCATACAAAGAACCTATCGATACCAAAGGAATAACTATCAAACTAGAGACAAATATAGGCATATAAAAAAGTGTTGTATCCAGCGAAAAAGGAGAAAGCCAGACAAAAAGAGCACTCACCAATATAGTACCCTGATGCCATATATCCCACAATCTAGGATTAAGGGCATGCGAGCCATCAAGTATATTTTGCACTCCGCTGGCAAAATAGTAACCATCGTTCGTGGTAAGCATAAACTCATTATTCCAAAAGAAATTGGGCTCATTAGAAAACTGATATATCCATACAAAACGCACTAATATGCCAAAAGTATATGCCAAAAGTATCAAGCCTAGAATCATTTTGGTCGATATTTGTTGTTCAAGAAGTGGCTTGACTGTCTTTTTTTTACTCAATTGATTTCCTTTTTATTTGCCTGATGGTTAAACTCTGGAACTATCTGTTTTAATTGTGCCAACTTGTCATCACTATCAAGAAGAGTCTGAATATCTAAATTCAACTTGGCTATCGGATAATCTGTACGTTTGGCTACGGTGATAGAATTATACGGGGTGGCAGCTTCGGTGTCATCAATAAGCAACTCTTCATACAACTTTTCTCCTGTTCGAAGTCCGGAAAATGCTATCTTTATATCTTTTTTTCCGCTAAGTTCGATCATCTTTTTGGCCAAATCAACGATTTTAATAGGCTCGCCCATATCAAGTATAAATATCTCGCCATCATGACCTAAGCTCGCAGCCTGGAGCACAAGCTCACAAGCTTCTGGGATCAACATAAAATAACGAGTGATATCGGGATGGGTCACAGTAATCGGGCCGCCTCTTTCTATCTGGGCTTTAAATTTCGGTATCACGCTTCCGCTGCTGCCAAGTACATTGCCAAATCTAACAGCTACTATTTCTGTATTTTTTCTTTTCACATTTTGCACGTAAAGCTCGCAAATTCTTTTCGTTGCGCCCATTACATTAGTCGGTCTTACGGCTTTATCTGTTGAAATTAATACAAATTTTTTCACATCATATTTTATAGACATATCAATGGTATTCTTGGTGCCAATTACATTATTTAAAATCGCTTCGCTGATATTCTCTTCGACCAGCGGCACATGTTTATACGCAGCTGCATGAATAACAATATCTGGTCTATGTATATTGAACGTATGCTCTAATAGTTCTTTGTTGACTATTGATTGCATGACAAGAGCGATATTGTTATTATGCAACTCTTCAGCGATTGTATAAAGATTGAATTCGCTATGATCAAGCAATATAAGTTTGGCAGCTCCAAATTTTGCACATTGTCTTGCTATCTCACTTCCTATGCTTCCTCCTGCACCGGTAATGAGAACTTTTTTGCCTTTTATAAATTTTTCTATAATGGTTTTGTCCAGATCTTTTGGATGACGGGCCAATAGATCTTCTACTGATATATCTTTGAGCTGTGTGGCAAAATCTTTATTTCTCAATATCTCATCAAGTGACGGCAAAATTTTTATAGCTTCAAAGTTTGAGCCAAGCTGCTTATATATCTCTTTGATCCTCTCTTTATTTGCTGATGGCATAGCTATAATGAGCAGGTCCATCTTGTTGGGACCAATTTTCTTTTCCATTTTCTCTTTGGATAAAATTTTGATGCCATCGATAGAGCGTTTTTGTAGTATCTTGTCATCATCTACAAAATAACGAACTCTATATATGCTATTGCGAAATTCATTTTCTATCTTGAGCCCGGCTTGACCTGCCCCGTAAATAACCACCTCTTTTGTCTTGGTTATGCTGCGATTTCTCCATGAATAATAACCATACATAGCCAAACTTATAAAAAATATAAAAACAAACAATTCTGATAGTAGAAATGAAATCGGAATTTTTTTATAGAAAAAAGGCATATAAACTGCAAAAGCGGATGCATATATAATACTTTTAAGTAAAAATGTTTTTTGTGTTACTTTTGACCATGAAAGCGAGTAGTCTTGAAACAATAAAAATGAAGCTAATATTCGAATACAAATTATCACCCAAACAGGTATCCACATAATAGACCAAGGTTTATGGGTGATCCAAAAAATTAAACCGAAACTCATAAAAGTGAATACGATAATTGCGACTATATTCAAAATACGTCTATCTATAAATCCCATATCATATCCACCATATTTGCTTAACTTTATAACTTATTAATTGTATCACAATAGAGATTACATTTTGGCTCACAACCTATTGTCGCCATGTAAATGAATTTAGATAATAAGCTTTATGATTCTTCAAATAAGTTTATTTTTTTCTTTTGTCTCTGGCCTGAAGAACCCTTCATGATATTGTTTTTGATATTTCCTAAAAGTGCAGGACCTATACCTTTGACATCATCAAGTTCGGTTATATTTTTAAATGGCCTTGCATCTATTATAGCCTCGGCTCTTGACTCTCCGATTCCTTTTATTTGCATCAACTCATCTTTTGAGGCTTTATTGATCTCACTTAAACTCATTGCACAAGCTATACTTGCGGCACACATAACTATAGTAGCATATTTAACAATCTTCATAATAACCTCATCACTTAAGATTATACCAATTGAAATAGTATAATCAAAGTATATCAGATAGATATAATTTTATGATAAAAAATGATATTTTATTATGATTTTTTTTAGGTTTTATGCTTTAAAAATAACCTTTCTAATTTTATCGGTTATCATAGCCACATCATCACGGCCCATCGTCGTGCTGCTGGCCAAACATAATCCCTTGCCAAACAGCACTTCGCTGGTCCCATCAACCAATCTTTTGGCATCAAGAAAAAGCGGTTGCATATGCATAGGTTTCCAAAGCGGGCGGCTCTCTACATTTATCCCTTCGAGTGCTTGCATAACTTTATGGTAATCTGTTTTGACAAAGGTAATAGCTGTTAGCCATCTATTGCCTCTGCTGTTTGGCAATTCGGGCATAAAACTTATCTCTTCGATATCGCCCAAAAATTCTTTATACCATTCAAAAATTTGTCTTTTTTTGGCAATTCTCTCTTCTATGACTTCCATCTGTCCTACACCTATTGCTGCTAAAACATTGCTCATTCGGTAATTATATCCGTACTCTTCATGCTCATAATGAATAAATGGTTCTTTGGCTTGGGTACTGTAAAATCTTGCTTTATTTATCCACTCTTCATTTGGACTCACCAGCATACCGCCACCGCTTGTAGTGAGTATTTTATTGCCGTTAAAACTATATATTCCAAAATCTCCGAAAGTGCCCGTATGTTTGCCTCCATAAGTAGCGCCCAGAGATTCAGCTGCATCTTCTATGAGGTAAACTCCATGCAGTCTGCAAATGTCTGCAATTTTTTCGATATCCGCACTCATGCCATATAGATGTGTGACTATGAGAGCTTTTGGTTTTTTTTCGCACTCCAGTAAATATTTATTAAGGAGTTTAGGCGATAAGTTCCAGCTCTCTAAATCGCTATCAATAAAAATAGGATTTGCGCCTTGATATATAATAGCATTTATTGAGCCTATAAATGTAAATGTAGAAGCAAGCACATCATCTCCTGTGCCAACGCCAAGCACCCTAAGAGCTAAATGAATGGCTGCAGTGCCACTATTGAGAGCCAAAGCATTTTTTGCACCTGTATAGCTTTTGATACTATCTTCAAATCTATTTACAAACTCGCCAAGAGGGGCTATATAATTACTCTCAAACACCTCTTTTATATATCCCAGTTCACTGCCGCTCATATGAGGCGAACTTAAAAAAATTCTTTTATTCACTCATTTTCTCCGATTTCTTTGCATGGATTGCCATATGCTTTTTTATTGTTTTTAATATTTTTTACAGCCACAGAACCAGCACCAATTATACAATTTGAGCCTATACTGATGCCCTGTATCACACTGCTGCTTATACCTATATGTGTTAGCTCTCCTACTCTTGCATTTCCGGCAAGAGCAGCATTAGGCGAAATATGCACAAAATCTCCAATGATACACTCATGCTCAATCACACACCCGCTATTGAGTATAACTCCATTTCCGATTTGTGCCTTTGCGTTTACAACGACTAAAGGCATCACTACGCTTCCTTTACCTATAGCTGCGCTAGGAGAAACAATGCTGCTTGGATGAATGAGCGCTACTATTTCAAAATCATTTTGTTCTGCGATTGCAAAAAGTTTTTTTCTTATTTTATTGTCGCCTACCCCAAGAGCCATTGGAATATTTTTATTTGATGAAATCTGCTCAAAAGATTGGAAATCATTATCCCCATCGTCTACAAATACTACCTCATCATACCCGCAAGCGCGAGCGATATCAGCCACCACAAGCCCGTGACCGCTAGCACCATAGATATATATCTGCTTCATTTGTTGCCTTCAAATTTTTCCATTGTTGGACTGCTGCTAGAGCTTATTCCGCTTCTTTTGAATAATTTTATCATAGTCATCCACAATATCTTCATATCAAGAAGAAAGCTTTGATGATCCACATACCAAATGTCAAGGGCAAATTTTTGCTCCCAGCTTATGGCGTTGCGCCCATTTACTTGCGCCCAGCCCGTAATACCTGGCTTTACATTGTGTCTCTTTTTTTGTTCATTGTTATATAAAGGCAGATATTCTACAAGCAATGGTCTAGGACCGACAAAACTCATCTCTCCTTTTAGCACATTAAAAAGTTGCGGCAACTCATCAAGGCTGGTACTTCGTATAAATTTGCCTACACCATGCAGTCTTTGTGCATCAGGCAAAAGCTCTCCTTTTTCATCTTTCTCGTTGCTCATAGTGCGAAATTTGTATATACCAAATATCTTTTCTTTATACCCCGGACGAGACTGGGCAAACAGTACGGGTCTGCCCATAGTAGCTAAAATCAATAAACCTACTATTATAAAAACAGGTGCAAACAAAATTATCAATATAACAGAAAATACAACATCAAACACTCTCTTAAGCATTATTTACCTCATCTTGCAGAACTTTTTCCAGTTTATCAACAAGTACCTTGATGCTATAAAATTTCTCGCAATACTCCCTATTTCGTTTTCCCATTGCTGCTCTTTGCTCATGTGGCATAGATATTATCTGCTTTATTGTGGCTGCTAAGGTATCTATTTCATCGGGGGCTATAGTAAATCCGCCATTTGCCTCCTTAATGGGATTATTCGTCGCATTTGTAGAAAATATAACTACTCTGCCTGCTGCCATATAATCAAAAAGTTTATTCGAGCTAATCCCAAACCTAAATACAGGGCTGTCTTTTAAATTGAAATACAAAATATCGCTGGATGCGAGAATATCTGGTATTTGACTTTTGGCGACTGGATCTTCTATGGTTATATTCTCCAATCCTTTTATTTTTACCATCTCTTTTAGCTTTTGCTTCTGGGCTCCATCGCCTACGATACGAAAAATGATATTTTTTTCTTCTTTCAATTTATCTGCAGCCTCTACTAAAATCTCTAGATTATTTGCCGCACCGATAGCACCCGTATAGCTGATTACAAAAGGGGTAGATTCTGTTTTTTCCTTATAAGAAATATTTCTCAAATCTACTCCATTACTGATCCATTCAAATTTTTGCGGTGGGGCATAAGCAGATATATAATCATATGCATATGGCAGATTTGAAATAATCTTATCTGCTTTTCTATACAAAAATCGCTCTAAGATCCCAAGCAATATTATAAATGGATGTCGTTTAGAGATCCCCATATCTATAAGCGTTTGAGGCCAAAGATCCCTTACCTCCATAACAAATGGTGTCTTATATCTTTTAGAGAGCCTATAAGCTGCATAAACGGCAAACAGGTGTACCGAAGAACCTATAATGATATCTGGTCTAGACAAATCAAGCTTTGGAATAATTCTCAAAACTTTATTAGTGTAGCTTAACATATTTTTTACTCTGGCTACTCCATTACCTTTATATGGGGGTGTCTGTATCCAAACCCACTCTATGCCGTCAACATATTCACAGATATGTTCTTTCTCTTCATACTCTTTCATTTCGGTATATTTGGAATAGTGAAAACTAGAAGATATAATGGCTACCTTGTGCCCTCTGCTTATAAGCTCTCTTGCAAAATCATAATGCCTAGTCCCTCCGCTCATTTGTGGTGTGAGTGCATGATGATTGAGTATCCAAATAGTCACTTAATACTCCAATAATGTTTTAATTATATTTTCGCTGGCTTTGCCGCCGCCATATAAATTTAAGGTTGAAAGTTGTTGGCTGAAGGTTGAAGAGTTTTTATAAGCATTTATGATTTTATCCTTATTGGCTCCGACCAATACATTTGCTCCTATTTCCACAAGTTCCACCCACTCGGTTTCATCTCTTAGGGTTATACAGGGCTTGGAAAAGAAATATGCCTCTTTTTGAAGCCCACCGCTATCCGTCATTACAAGCTCGCAATTATCTATGAGCCATACCATCTCAAGATATCCGACCGGGTCTATTATGATGATATTAGAATGAAGGGCGAAGGAAGAAGGAAGAAGTTTTTTGGTCCTTGGATGAAGAGGCAAGACGATCTGTTTATCTTTTGCTATTTCATTAAGTGCTTCAAAAATGCTCTTAAGCCTAACTTCATCATCTGTATTTTCTGCCCTGTGAATTGTACAAAGGATGAAGGATGAAAGACGAAGGATGAAGGATGAAGGTTTTTGGGCTAATTTTTTGTAAAAAATTGCTCCGTCTTGCATCACATCTCCTGCTTTTATAACTCTTCCAAAGCAAGAATTTTTGCCTTCTGCCTTCTGCCTTCTGCCTTCTCCCTCAATAAGATATCCTTCATTTTTGAGATTTTGTACCGCTGCATCTGTAGGACAAAAAAGTATGTCGCTAACTCTATCTGTAAGTATGCGATTAACTTCTTCTGGCATCTTCATATTAAAAGATCTCAAACCTGCCTCGATATGGGCAAGCTTAATATGAAGTTTACTAGCCACAATTGCTCCTGCCAAAGTAGAGTTGGTATCGCCATACACAAGCATCCAGTCAGGTTTTTCGCTCAGTGCTACCTCCTCGATCTTTTCTATCATCTGCCCTGTCATAGCACCATGTGATTTGCCGCCGATGCCTAGGAAATAATTGGGTTTTGGTATTTGCATCTGTTCAAAAAATATGTCACTCATATTGGCATCATAGTGTTGTCCGGTATGCACTATGACTTCGACTATCTCTTTGTGTTTGGCTATCTCACGGCTTACAGAACCTGCTTTGATGAACTGTGGTCTGGCACCCAATATGGTTAGAATTTTCATCTCACTATCTCCTCGTAGACTCTCAAAAATTTCACCTCTTCAATGTCCCAATTATACTTTTCTAATACTGCTTTTTTGCCGTTAGCCCCCATCTTTTGCGCTTCGTCTTGATGTGCCATGATATGCTCGATTGCATTTGCGATTTCACTAGACTTCATGGGATCTACACATATTCCGCAATTTGCATCCTCAATGATCTCTTGCCATAGCGGAATATTTGATGCAATGACCGGAATGCCTGCAGCCATATACTCAAACATCTTCACAGGCAAAGCATCTTGGTAATTAATGATGGGGTGAAGTGTCACAATACCGGCTTTTGAGCGGCTCAAAATTTCACTTATCTCTCTTCTGCCCACAAAGCCAAGCTCATTTACTTTGCTCCATCCGGCATATTTTTTTACTTCGGCTTCTACATCTTTTTCTACGAATTTTCCGGCTAGATTCAACCTGACATTATTGACATCTTCCATGGCGCGAATCAGCTCTTTAATGCCTCTTATTTTAGCAATTCCTCCAACGTAGCAAATCTCATCTTTTTTTTCATTCCATGGCGTATCGTTGCCAAACTCTTCAAGAATAGGAAAATTGTTGATATCAATACTTTTTTTATTGATATTCAAAAACTTATCTCTTATATGTGGCGTAGCTGTCACAATATAATCAAATTTTGCAAGAGCGAATCTTTCAAATATACCATAGGCCCTTGAAAGAATAGCTCTTAAAAATGCATTTAAATGAGGTGCATTCCTTAGCTGTTTTGGAGTGTCTTCGTGGGCATCAAATATCACTTTTTTGCCAATTCTCTTTAGTTTTAGTCCGATAGGGATCAGCTCTGGATCATGCATGTGATATATATCACTATCCAACTCTACGGCTTTTTGAAAAACTTTTTGCACGGTATTTGTCATACGGGATATTCGTCCGCCGGTTTTGGCTCCCACGTCAAATATATGAACTTCATTTTTGACTTCATTGCCTTGGCCGTCAGCTACGATTAGACTTATTTCGTAATTAGTGTTTTTTGCCAGCGAACTGCACTCCTTGACAAATATTCTAGTATCGTACCTAGCGTGAACTGATGTAAGGTGTGTGATCTTAATTTTCATATGCGTCTATCCAGCTTTGTATATTATTATCCCAGCTTGAAAGCGAATGTATTATCTGTACATTTTTCATGGTTTTTTCTTTGTCCAAATCACTCAATATTTCCTTTAATTTATCAGCTAACATTTCTGAAAAATCTATTTTATGATAATAGACCCCTAATTTATCAAAAAGCTCATAAGGAAGCCAGCTGCCGGTTATTACTATATTGTTAGCATATAAAAACTCTTGCATACTTCCAGAAAAACTATCGGTTTTTAGGATATTTATCATCACATCTGAGCACAATTTGATATTTGCGTTATCATCTCCAAACAAAAAATCCTCAAGCACTTTATAGTCCAAGCTTGTTTCTTGTAGCATTTTTTTTATCTTTTCTTTGTGAGTATTGTCTCCATATGTCATAGGAAATATAAATTGAATTTTATCCAATATCTTATTGTCTAATTTTACAATATTCTCTATAATTTTTTCGTGCTGCTGTCCCTTGGTGGCATTGTATCCACAGGTAACTATTATTTTATCCAGGCTATAGCCTAGATGTTCTTTGATAGACAGCCTATCTTTGTTTCTATTTTTATCTATAAAATCCAAAGTTTTTAATCCAAATCTACAGATCATACTTTTATCTTTGAAATCTTGATAATAATCTAAAAAACTCTGCTTTGTAAGGGGATTTGTAAATGTAATGATATCTGCTTTTTGGAAAAGTAGCTTTTGTATCTTTCTAGCTCTCAATCCCATGCGATAAAAGTCGCTTCCATAAACTGTAACTACTAATTTTTGTTTTGTTAAAAACGGCAAAATGGAAGCATAAACGACTCTGGCTGTGTGAATATTAACTACATCAAAAGAGTTTGAACGAAGGAATTTAGCTATAAAGTACATTCTATAGATCATATGAACTTTTGGCAATTTGCGATACTTGTCAAATGATCTGGAATAACCATCATCAACGATATTTTCATTTTTATAGAGTTTCAAAGTTTCAAAATCAAGCAAATAAATATCCATTCCTCTTATGGCAAGTTCTCCTTGAAGTTCTTTTGCAAATACGCTTTGAAAATTGCCTATGATCAATGCTTTCAATTATCATCTCCAAAATGCAAAACCAATGCTAATAGTAGTGTAGCAACAAGAAATTTATTATTTCTACCATAGTGACCATATTGTATATCCACATTATACATTGAGATAAGAATATTCTTTAATTTTTTATCTTCAATATTATCAATATGATGACTAAAAATATTATTTAAATTTGTTAATATTTTATCGTTATTTCTAAGCCAAATATCAAATGGATTCATATCATTAATATTAAATCCAAGTCTTCTAAGTATGGCATTTTTATATCTTTTAATTTTTTTTGCTATTTTTATAATATTTATATTACGCGGTTTAACACCTGCGCTTTCCCAAATAAAATTAGCAATATTTTTATGTTTTGCATTGAACCAATCTATATAAATTGCCTCATTTTTTTTATATTTATTTGGTATGGTTAAACAGAACTCAATCAAATCTCTATTATAAAATGGGGAGGCAACATCTACATAATTTGCATAAGTTCTATCGCCATTTAATGTACTGTTTTGTTGTCTTTGTTCAAAACTAAAAATCTCTGGATTATTATCATACTTTTCCATAATACGATCCAAAAAAGATATGTCCTTTAAAAGATCTTTTTGATCACTCATTATTCCTTGCTGAACTTTAAAATTTTTTTTAACAAAAGAACCAAAAAGAACATCTCCAATTTGCCCAGTATGAAGCAATCCATAATTTTTATGATTTATTACAGATAAAAAACTAAAACCTCCGGCCGATCCCTGTAAATTTACCAAACCATCATTGGCATTAACATATTTTTCTAGATTTTGCTCCAAATATCTTCCATTATCTAAAGAATAAAAAATATGTTTAAAGTATTCTTTAGTAGAAATATTTTGAGAAATTATATCGTCACTACTTTTTGATTGAGAAAATGTCATAGTTAAGACATCTTGATATCCTTGCTCTTTTGCTAAAAAAAGATTTACTCTGCTATCCAAACCTCCGCTTAAAAAAGCGTAATGACTATAGCCATACTCTTCATCTTTACTCCAATAGTTTTTTACACTATTGCTTAATAAAGTATCTATTGTATCAATAATTTCTTGCTTTGAAAGATTAAAATTTTCATTTTTTGTATACTCAAAGTATTTTATTTCTCTACTATTAAAAAATTTATCAATTTCAAGTATTGTAGCATATTGTAATTTCTTGGTATTTTTCTCATATGTAGTGTTGCCGAGCATATATCCAAAAGTTAGCATACAATAAATAGCGTCGTAATCTAACTCCTTTGTAATTTTTAACTCATATAAAAGTTTCATAACCACTTTAAGCTCAGAGGCAAAAATAAATATTTCATTATCGTGATAAAAATATAATGGTTTTGTCGATAAATGATCGTTATAAATAAATAATTTATTAATTTTTTTATCATATATAAAACCGCAAAACTGCCCTTGTATATCTTCTACAAATTTAATATTCTTTTGCTGATACCATGCTTTTATACTATCAAAACTATTTTTGGTTTCTTTGTTAAAAATAATGCCTTCAAAACCTATTATAAATTCTTCGTCTTCATGAATAATTCGATCGTTCAAAAATTTTGGAATTACACTTCTGCCAAAAATAAAATTTTCATATTGATACTCTTCGTTTAATACATTTTCAAAATTAAAACTATAAAAAAATCGAAAAATATTTTTTTTAATATTAAGCTGCTTCTTTGAATATAGCCCATAAATACCAGACATTATTTATTCCTTGTTAATAATTTAGAATACCAATACATAGTATAGCTCAAAGACAAAAAACTAATAAAAGAAAATAAGCTTAAGGCCACATATATATCATTTAAATATACTCCTATTGACAAGACGATTAAACGAGATATTACATAAACAACTTCTAACATAAAAGCTTGTTTTTGCTTTAAATAAAGACTTGGAATATATGACACCGTAGCAACCATAAATACCATTAATAACCAAGGAGAGAGGATCTGCGTGTATACTCCCGCTTCTCTCCACTCTTCTCCAAAAATAAATGCAAAAATAGATGGAGCGAAGATCACTATTATAAGAAAGGGTATAATGATTTTCTTCAATAAAGATTTCAATACCCTAACAGTAAAGCCATAGCTATCGCCTTTTTGATTCCGGATATCACTAATATGTTGATTATAAACTTTTGCACTTGCTCCTGCTATTATCATCAACGGTGCAAATACTATTCTGATACTTAAAGAATAAAATCCAACAATCATAGAATTAAAAAAAGAAGAAAATAGATAAATCGGCATATTTGAAGATAAATTATTACTAAAAGCATGTGGTGCTTGAAATTTTGGAAAATCTTTATACTTTTCAGCAAGGACCATCATCTTAGGTTTGCTAATATTCGATAATAATTTTTTATCTTTTGATATATTTTTTAAGAGTTTCATATTGGCAAATGCATTTGATATGATTTGTCCACTTATCAATCCGGTAGCTCCTGGTTTTAAAAAACCTATTAATAATTGAATAATCGCCAATACTATAGATTTGAGCATAGTTGCATTTGCTATATCCTTATAATATTTTTTGCGATTATTAAAATAGCTCAGCACATTAAAAAACCCTACAAAAAATACTGAGATAGGCACAAAATAAAGCCAAAAACCTATCTCTTTATTGTTTAAAAGCATTGTTAAATAATTATCAAATATTAATATAAAAACCAAAAGAGCCAAAGAAATAAAAACTGTAATAATAAGACCTAAGGCAACTATATTTATAGCATTTTCGTCTTTTTTAGGCAACATTATTGCCATTTCATATCTGCCGCTTGCAATAGTACCAAACATACCTACTATGGCTATAAATAAAGCAAACACTCCAAAATCTGCAGGCGTATAGATACGAGTAAGTATAGGGCTTATTGCAATAGGGATGGCTTGGGCAATAGTCGTGCCAGTCATAAGAGTCAGGACATTACGGCTAAATTCACTTTTTGGCTTAAACCTTTTCATCATAAATAACTTACTATATATTCTATCTCTTCGTCGCTCAAGTACGGATTCATAGGAAGGCTCATAATCTCATTTGCGACCGTTTCCGAGATGGGAAAATCTCCTTCTTTGTAGCCCAGATATGCAAAACATTCTTGCAGGTGTAATGGCAGAGGATAGTGAACCGCTGTAGGGATTCCGACATTGGAAAGTTTTTCTTGAAGCTTTTCTCTGTCTTTTACTCTTATGCTATATTGTGCCCATGCAGATGTTGTGTGGGGTGTGAGTGTGGGCATGATGATACCTTGAGACTCACACTGACTACTCAAACTCACACTATACTTATTTGCCACCTCTTGTCTAAGCTTCAAATCTTTATCATAATACTTCAGCTTAACATTCAATACCGCTGCTTGGATAGTATCAAGTCTTCCGCCCATACCGATATATTTATGATAATATCTCTTGGTTTGTCCATGAATTCTTAGACTTTTTATCTTTTCTGCCAGCTCATCATCATTGGTAAATACAGCTCCGCCGTCACCATAGCAGCCAAGCGGCTTAGCTGGGAAAAAGCTCGTACATGAGATATCTCCCAAGCTGCTATCGCTTTTGCCTTTGTATGTACTTCCAAAACTCTGTGCACCATCGATGATAGTATAAATTTTGTGTGGGTGCGAGTTTGTGTGTGAATATTTATCTGCTATTGCTTGTATTGCATCCATATCCGCAGGCTGCCCATAAAGAGATACGGGAATGATAGCTTTTGTTTTATCCGTAATAGCAGCTTCTATCTTTGATGGGTCAATATTATAAATTGTTTCATCAATATCAACAAAAACCGGTTTCGCGCCCAAAAATGCGATGGTCTCAGCCGTTGCAATAAAGGTAAATGGAGTTGTGATGATCTCGTCACCTGGCTTTATGCCCAAAGCCATCATAGCCAAAAGAAGGGCATCAGTCCCGCTGCTGCAACTTATAGCATGTTTTGAGCCTGTAAAATTTTGCAAAGAAAGTTCTAGTTGCGCAATCTCTTCGCCCATTATAAAGTTACATTTTCGAGCTACAGACAACAAGGCTTGTTCTATTTCATCCTTATAAAGATTGTGTTGGTATTGCAGATTTGCAAAATCAATTTTCATTACTTATCCTATCGCTATTAAATTATCATTTTCCAGTCTGTATCTACTGCCATCAAAGCTATCTGTAGCATTGCCATTTTCATCAAATTTCAAAGTATTTCCCGCACGACTCACCCATCCTATCTGACGTGCTGGCACACCAGCCATAAGAGCATATGGCTTCACGTCACGATTTACTACTGCTCCGCTGCCGATAAGTGCATACTCCCCTATAGTAACTCCGCAAATGATTGTCGCATTTGCTCCTACGCTTGAGCCTTTTTTGAGAAGTGTAGGCTTGAACTCATCACGTCTTACTATAAAAGCTCTTGGATTTGTCACATTGGTAAACACACAAGATGGTCCCAAAAATACATCGTCTTCACACTCTACGCCTTCATATATGGAGACATTGTTCTGCACTTTTACGCCGTTGCCTATTTTGACTTTTGGTCCTACTACACAATTTTGCCCAAAAGAGCAATTTGAACCTATATCACTTCCACTCAATATATGTGAAAAATGCCATATTTTGGTATTTGGGCCAATACTTACATTCTCATCGATGATAGCTGTTTCGTGTGCAAAATAATCATCTTTTGTATCTGGTTTTTGCGCTTCTTTTTTTCTATTTTTCCACTTATCTGCAGATAAATATTTGCCTTCCATCAAAGCACCTTCTCACAAAACGGATGATAATCTCCACTTAATCCTAATGCCGGCAGATTTCTAATCTTTGAAACTATATTGATAGAATTTCTAGCCTCTTCCAGACCAAATCCGCCACCATCTAATATATGTTTATAGCTGGTTGTATGAAGATCGGTAAAGCCTTCACTAAACTCAAATTCTTCACCGTCAACTGTGATACTTCTATATGTTGCCTTGCCGCTTGCCTTTATATCTTCTGGTATATAGTCATAATTTACGCTCAAAAACCATCTAACACGGGCATTTTTTAGCTTCATATATCCCGCATTTACGTCGCTTTGCTTGATGTGTACTGTATTTTCTTCTATAGGACCAAAGATCCAAGAGAGCATGTCAAAAAAATGAACCCCGATATTGCTGGCGATCCCGCCGCTTTTAGACTCATCGCCCTTCCAAGATGCAAAATACCATTTGCCTCTGCTTGTAAGATAGGTCAGATCTATGTCGTATATTTTATGCGGATCGACTTCAAGCTCTTCTGCAATTTTTTCTTTTAATGCAATGATCGAATCATGAAGTCTAAGCTGCAAAATATTATAAACTTTTTTACCGGTTTCCTGTTCTATCTTTTGAAGCATATCTATATCGTCTGGATTGAGAACCAAAGGCTTTTCGCAAATAGCATGTGCACCGTTTCTGAGTGCGAAACTTATATGACTGGCGTGTAGATAGTTTGGGCTGGAGATAACAATATATTCTATCTTTTGATTCTGTTCTCTGTGCCACTGGTCTATAAAACTCTCAAATCTTTCAAATTCAGTAAAAAAATCAGCTTGTGGGAAATGACTATCCATTATCCCGATACCGTCATATTTATCAAGAGCTACAACAAGGTTGTTTCCTGTCTCTTTTATAGCTTTCATGTGCCTAGGAGCTATATATCCTGCTGCTCCGATAAGCGCAAAATTTTTACCTTCTACTTTCATTTTCTACCTTCGTCCTTTATCCTAAAACTAATTATAATCTCCATGTTGGGTTTTCTACAATGCCTTTGACATCAATCACTATCGGATTGCCTCTTGACATACTCTTATACTGTTCTGTAGTGATCTCTTTAAATTTATCATGCCCTACTGCTACGACAATGGCGTCGTATTGATGTGAATCTAATGGCAGCTCATCCACGAAATTAAGATGCTTTGTCTCTCTATCGCTCCTGTCCACCCAATAATCATATACATCGACTTTGCACTCATAATCTTCAAGCTCTTTGATGATATCAAGCACTTTTGAGTTTCTCATGTCCGGACAATTTTCTTTGAATGTCGCACCCATTACAAACACATTGGCACCATTGAGCTTTTTGTCTTCTTTTATCATTTGCTTGATAGTCTTATCAGCGATCAGCTTGCTCATGCCGTTATTTATCTGTCTGGCACCAAGTATAAGATTTGGCATATATCCAAGGCTTTGTGCTTTATGTGTGAGATAATACGGATCAACGCCTATGCAGTGTCCGCCCACAAGTCCAGGGAATAGCTTGATGAAATTCCACTTAGTAGCTGCCGCTTCGATGACATCATGCGTGTTTATACCCATAAGATCAAATATCATTGCTAGCTCGTTGATAAGAGCTATATTGACATCTCTTTGTGTATTTTCAATTACCTTGGCTGCTTCTGCCACTTTGATGGTAGGGGCCATATGGGTACCTGCTGTAATGATAGATCTATACAGATCATCGACTTTTTTGGCAATTTCCGGGGTACTTCCACTGGTGATCTTTAGTATCTTTGTAACTGTGTGTTCTTTGTCGCCCGGATTGATTCTCTCAGGTGAGTATCCGCAAAAGAAACCTTCGTTAAATTTGAGCCCGCTTCCCTCTTCAAGAAGTGGTACGCACACCTCTTCTGTAACCCCCGGATAAACAGTACTTTCATATATGACGATGTCGCCCTCTTTTAAAACTTTTGCTACACTTTGGGTGGATTTTATAATAGGGGTCAGGTCTGGCTCATTACTGGCATCTATTGGTGTAGGAACAGTGACTATGTATATGTTGCTATCTTTAGTATCTTCTAGATTTGTAGTATAGACCATACCGTTAACAATACTATCTTTGACTTGTTCGCTTGTAAGCTCTAGAGTTCTGTCAAATCCGCTTAGGAGTTCGTCTATACGATCCGTATTGATATCAAAACCAACAACTGGATATTTTTCACTAAAAGCATGAGCCAATGGAAGCCCTACATAACCTAGACCTATGATAGCAATTTTAATAGACATGCCAAAAATCCTTGTAACAAAATATAACTAATATTATATCCAATCAAGTTTATTAGCACGCTACACAATATGATAATATTATTGCCTTCATGCTATAATTTTAAATAATTGAATATCAAGGATACAAATGGGACTTAAATCAGATAGCTGGATACGAGAAAAATCCCTAAAAGAAGAGATGATAAATCCATTTTGCGAAGCATTGGTCGGGCACGGCGTTGTTAGCTATGGTCTTAGCAGCTACGGATACGACATACGGGTAAGTGATGAATTCAAGATCTTTACGAATGTAAATTCAACAGTTATTGATCCAAAAGATTTTGATGACAATAATGTAGTTGATTTCAAGGGTGATGTATGCATAGTGCCGCCAAACTCTTTTGCATTGGCACGAACGGTAGAATATTTCAAAATGCCAAGCGATACCTTGGCGATCTGCCTAGGCAAAAGCACATATGCCAGATGCGGGATCATCGTCAATGTTACTCCGTTTGAACCTGGATTCGAGGGGCATATCACTATAGAAATCTCAAATACCACTCCTTTGCCGGCAAAAATCTATGCCAATGAAGGCATAGCTCAAGTACTCTTCTTGCAAGGCGATGCGCCATGTGAAACTACGTACAAAGATAGACAAGGCAAATACCAAAAACAAACCGGTATTACTTTACCTAGGATTTTGAAACATTAATGTTTATCTAGCCAGCGGCATAACGTATACAAAGCAAATATATGGTGCTTAAACCCGCCGCTTGGTGCTTTTGAGAGTATAAATTCTAGAGCCTCATTATTGAACATTTTTCTTTCTTTTTGTACTCGCCTAATAACCTCTAATTCATTTTCTTCTAATAGCCACTCCATATATGGATAACTAAATCCTCGTTTTTTTCTATCTACTATCTCTTTTGGAAGATATCTATATGCCGCTTGTTTAATGAGAGCCTTTGATGTTGCCCCAAAGCGCACCATTGGATCTATGCTAAAAGCTAAATTTACGACCGATGGATCCAAAAATGGACTTCTAGCTTCGATACCGCAAGCCATACTAACTCTATCAAGCTTTGTTAAAAATAAGTCACCAAGTTTCACTTTCATATCACAAAAACTATACCAATCTATTATATTGGTTCTCCCGCTTTGTATGAACTCTTGCCAATATGTTTCTAGATAGAGTAGAGAATTATCGTCTTTTACATTTTGTTTCAGAAGCCTATTTTGCTGCAAGTCTGTAAAAAGTTCAGCTGTTGAGCGAAAAAGCAAAGAGCCCCCAAAAATACGTTTATACCACTCCCACTCTTTATTTGGAGAATAATGGGATCTCAAAAAGCCGTTTAGCCAATTTTTATACTTGAGCTGTGAAGCTTGTTCTATATCATAATACTCTTTGTATGTCTTATACCCCAAGAAAAGCTCATCGCTGCCGTCTCCGGTGAGCACTACCCTTTTATCGTATTCTTTAACTTCTTTTAGCAAAACAAATAATGGTATCTGTGCCGGATCTGCTAGTGGCTGCTCTGAAAATCCTTCTATGTTTGCAAGCCCATCAAAAAACTTCTCTTTTGTAAGCACTGATTCATAATGATTGGAGTCTATATGTTTGGCGACTTTGCTTGCATATTCCCTTTCATCATAAGAGGCGAATTTATCTTCATATCCTATACAAAATGTGTCTATCTTACAATCCAATGACGCCATGGATGCGACCAAAGATGAATCAATCCCGCCGGAGAGCAATGCTCCCCAAGGAACATTGCCAGAAGGAATTCTTTTTGATACAGACTCTTTAAGTGCGTCTTCTACGGCACTTGAGGCATCTTGGGAGTTCGTGTATATAATCTTGTTATTTAGCGGTGAAAAATGCGACTTTACGGTTATCTTGCCATCTTTAAAAGTTGCACATGATCCAGCCGGCAGTGAAAAAATATCGGTATAAAATGTATTTGGAGAAAGTGTCGTCTGAAAACTCAAATAAGGCAAGATAGCTTTTGTATCAATTTTTGAACCATACCCCAAAGCTTTTATCTCGCTCGCAAACCAAAATGCATCTTTTTTTACCGAATAAAAAAGAGGTTTTTTGCCTACATTATCACGAAAAAGCTTTAGCTCATTGCCATCATAGATAGCTATTGCATACATGCCGTTTATATATTCTACAAAACTATCACCCCAAAATTTGTAAGATTCCAAAATAACTTTTGCCTCTGATGATGCGTCAATACCAAGTCTAAGAGCTAGCTCTTTATAGTTATATATCTCTCCATTGAATACAACGATATATTTACCATCCATAAACGGCTGATCTATTTCTTTGCCGAATGACGTGATAGCCAAACGATGAATACCGAAAAAATATTTCTCATTTGATATAAATGCACTATCGTCTTCACCACGGTGCGCCAAAGCCATAAAATCATCTTTTGCAATATTCTCGTCATAACTGCCTATTATGCCAAAAATAGCACACATAAACCATCTCCTTGCAATGTCAATTTGACATTATTATATTCTTTTGTTTTCTTTTGTGTTACAATACCACAAAAATATTCACAGAGTACCTATTATTATGAAAAATTTAATTATCGTAGAATCTCCGGCCAAGGCCCGAACTATTGGCGGCTTTTTAGGCAAAGATTACAAAGTTGTTGCATCAAAAGGCCATATTCGCGACCTTCCTAAGCATAACTTTGGTATTACAATTGATGAAAAGAGTGGTGATTTTATCCCCCAGTATGCCATTCCAAAAGAAGCCGCGGCTACCGTTAAGGAGTTAAAAACTCTTGCCAAAGAGGCTGAAAATCTGTTTATCGCGACGGATGAAGATAGAGAAGGAGAGGCTATAGGCTATCATATAGCTATGGCTATCGGCAAAAATCCATCAAGCCTGCCGCGTATTGTATTCCATGAGATTACCAAGCAAGCCATTAATCATGCTCTTGAAAATCCGCGTAAAATGGATATGCTTAGTGTCGATGCACAACAAACAAGACGTTTGCTAGACAGAATGGTTGGATACAAGCTTTCTCCTCTTTTGGCAAGCAAAATCCAAAGAGGATTGAGTGCAGGCAGAGTTCAAAGTGCTGCTCTTAAAATTGTGGTAGACAAAGAACGTGAAATTAATGCTTTTCAAAGCCAAGAATACTGGAGCATAGAAGGTATTTTTGAAAAAGAGATCGAAGCTATGCTTGTTGCCTATCAGGGTGAAAAGATAGACAAACTTACAATTGAGAATGAAGATCAAGCAAAAGAGATAGAAAGTGCTGCCAAAAATGATGCTTTTGTAGTAGCAGATATAGAAACCAAATCCAAAAAAAGCAAAACTCCGCCTCCGTTTATGACATCCACCCTGCAGCAAAGCGCATCAACACAGCTTGGTTTTTCTCCAAAAAAGACTATGACTATAGCCCAAAAATTATACGAAGGTGTCAAAACAGACAAAGGCACAGCCGGTGTGATAACTTATATGAGAACTGACAGCCTCAATCTAGCGAGCGAAGCAGTAGAATCTGCCAGAGCACATATTCAGGCTAATTTTGGCGATGAATATCTGCCAAGCAAAGTGAAAATATACACTACTAAATCAAAAGGAGCTCAAGAAGCTCACGAAGCAATTCGTCCAACCATGATAGATTTTGATCCGGCTAAAGCCAGTGCCTACTTGGCTGCAGATGAGCTTAAATTGTATCGTCTCATATATAATCGTTTCTTGGCATGCCAAATGAATGAAGCAGTTATAGAATCACAAACTATTATTTTTAAAGGAAAAGATACTACGTTTAAAGCTAATGGCAAACGACTTATATTTGATGGATTCTATAAAGTTACAGGATATAACGAAAAAGATAAATTATTGCCTCCTCTTGTTTTAAATTCGCCTGCCAAGCTTGATGGCATCAAAACAACCCAACACTTTACAGAGCCGCCGGCTAGATATAATGAAGCAAGTCTCATTAAGATGCTTGAATCTCTAGGCATTGGCCGTCCAAGTACATATGCTCCTACTATAACTATATTAGATACCAGAAAATATATAGAGATAAAAGAGAAGCGAATATATCCTACTGAAATTGCATTTTTAGTTACTGCTATGCTAGAAGAGCATTTCCCTGAAATTGTCGATAGCGGCTTTACTGCAAATATGGAAGAAAAACTTGATCTTGTCGCTAACGGTGAGCAAGATTGGCAAAAAATGCTAAAAGAGTTTTACGGTACTTTTTCACTCAAACTAGCTGAAGGCAAAAAAAATATAGCCAGCCTCAAAACTGCTACACCGACAGGTGAAATTTGTCCTGAATGCGGCGGCGAACTATTGCTTAGAAAAGGTAGATTTGGGGAGTTTGTAGCATGCGGTAATTTCCCGAAATGCAAATATACAAAAAATCAAAACGAAACAGAGCAAGAAGATGCAAATACGCCATCAGAAGCTACTAATGAAATTTGTGACAAATGCGGCTCTCCAATGGTTATCAAAGATAGCAAACGAGGTAAATTTTTGGCCTGTTCAGCGTACCCTAAATGCAAAAATGCAAAACCTCTAACTCCTCCAAAAGAACTAAGTGTACCATGTCCTGAATGCGGCGGCAAACTGCATGAAAGACAAGGAAAACGAGGAACCTTTTATGGATGCAGCAATTATCCTCAATGCAAATTCATTGCCAACTTCGAGCCAGTCGATCGTCATTGTAGCCAGTGCGGATATCTTATGGGCAAAAAAACCTTAAAAACCAAAACTGTATATGAGTGTTTCAAGTGCAAACACAAGGAAGATGCATAATGTCAAAAGAAATTTTTTTATGTGCTATCAATAATATTCTTAGCGGTACTTGTGGTGAGGATTGTGCATTTTGCACACAAAGCGTACGATATCATGCCAATATTCAGAGGTACAATTATAAACCATTAGAACAGATTATCAAAGAAGCCAAGCTCGCAAAAGAAGCAGGCGCATTGGGTTATTGTTTAGTAACAGCAGGCAAAGGTTTGGATGATAAAAAAACAGAATATATTGCCACGGCAGCCAAAACCATCAAAAAAGAAATTGATGGCTTGCACCTTATAGGATGCAACGGTACCGCAAGCGTCGAGCAGCTTAGCTACCTAAAAGAGAGCGGATTAGATAGCTACAATCACAATCTAGAAACATCACCTTCATATTACCAGAAAATTTGCACAACACATAGCTGGGAAGAGAGATATGAGACTTGCCAAAATGTCAAATCGGTTGGTCTTTCCCTTTGTACGGGCGGAATATTTGGTATGGGGGAAAGCTATGAGGATAGAGATGATCTTATAGCTGCTATATTATCTCTTCAGCCTGACGCTGTACCTCTGAACTTTTATCATCCAAATCCAGCCCTTCCTATCAAATCAAGAAATATAACTCAAGACGAAGCCGTAAAAATTATATCCCAAATGCATAAAGGCTTGGGAGAAAATAAGATCTTAATGGTAGCCGGCGGAAGAGAACTGCTCTTTGGCGGAAGCGAAAAAACTATGTTTGATGCCGGAGCGAATGCTATCGTGTTGGGCGATTACCTTACTACACAAGGTGATGAGCCACAAAACGATATAGAGATGCTTGATAAATTAGGATTAAAAATAGCTACTATCTGTCATAATTAATTACTCTTTGGTTCTAGCTGCTTGAGCAAAAAATACTCTTTTTGCAGCTCTTGATTTTTGTTTTTTGTGTCTGTGATCTCTTTGGTTAACTCTCGCTTCTCTTGTTTTAAATGCCAAAGTGCTAATATAGAATTTTCACCAAACAATATTACGCCCAAATAGATCCCAATAAAAACAATCAATCCAAAGGCTATAATTATTTTTTTGACTCCTATTTTGCGCAATGTATTAAAATCAAGATAGTCATTAAAAGCCATAAAGATTATCTAAATAATGCGCTTCCCAAATATTCGCTATTTTCAAGCTCACCCTCTATTTCCAATAGCCTATTATATTTAGCTATTCTATCGCTTCTAGACGTTGAGCCTGTTTTGATCTCACCGGTATTTAGTGCTACGGCAAAATCAGCAATAAATGCATCTTCGCTCTCGCCTGAACGATGACTCATAACACACTTATACCCGTTTCTTTGTGCAAGTCTTACTGTTTGCATTGTTTCGCTAACCGTACCTATTTGATTTGGCTTGATGAGAATTGAATTGCCAATACCTTTTTCTATGCCCTCGGCTAATATTTTAGCATTTGTTACAAAAAGGTCATCGCCAACCAACTGTACTTTATCACCTAGTCTATCGGTCAATATTTTCCAACCATCCCAGTCGTCTTCGCTAAGTCCGTCTTCTATTGATACGATCGGGTATTTGTCGCATAGCATGGCATAATAATCTACCAGCTGGGCGCTTGTCAGCTTTCTATCCTCTGAATGCAAATGATAGATTCCTTTTTCTACTTCAAGCTCACTGCTAGCTACATCAAGAGCTATTGCAATTTGTTCGCCTGGGACATATCCTGCCTTTTTGATAGCTTCTATAATTACGGCTATCGGCTCTTCATTATTTTTGAGATTTGGAGCAAATCCGCCCTCATCACCCACTGCCGTACTCTCACCCATGTCATTGATAATCTTTTTAAGATTATGATAAACCTCTGCGCTGGCTCTAAGTCCTTCTGAGAACTTATCAAAACCTATAGGCATTATCATATACTCTTGAAAATCCACAGAGTTATTGGCATGGGCGCCACCATTGATGATATTGAGCATAGGCACAGGCATAACCATAGCATTTGCTCCTCCAAGATAGCGATATAGAGGTATTTTTAGAGATTTTGCTGCTGCTCTTGCCATTGCCATAGAAACACCAAGCACAGAATTTGCACCCAAATTACCATAATTATCTGTACCGTCTAAGTCCTTTAATAAAGCATCAATCCCAGCTTGATCAAGCGGGCTAAGACCTATAAGCGCTTCTGCTATAGTAACATTGATATTTTCACAAGCTTTAAGCACGCCTTTGCCCATATATCTATCACCGCCATCCCTAAGCTCTAGGGCTTCTCTTTTGCCGGTACTTGCACCGCTTGGCACGATAGCACTGGCCATAGTGCCGTCACTTAGAAATATTGTAGCTCTAACTGTCGGATTGCCTCTGCTATCCATGACCTCGTCCGCTCTAATATCATCAATATAAATCATAATTTCCCTCTTTGCATATAGTAATGATATTTTAGCAAATTTTATCTAAGAAGACGGGGTCACTCTTCTATGCCCATCTCGCTTTCGCCCATAGAGAGCATATCACTTACTCCTAAAGCATCCCGTATCTTGCCTTCTATCTCTTCTCGCAAAGATGTATTATCTTTTAGAGTTTGTTTTGCTCCTTCTTTGCCTTGTCCGAGCTTATGTTCTTTATAGCTAAACCATGCTCCTGCTTTATCTACAATATCAAGCTTCACGCCATAATCTATCAGTTCGCCCTCTTTGCTGATGCCCTCGCCAAACATAATATCAAACTCTGCTTGTCTAAATGGAGGTGCGACTTTGTTTTTGACCACTTTTGCTTTGACGCGGTTTCCTATTTGTGACTCTCCTTGCTTTAGTGTAGCAATACGTCTCACATCTATTCGCACAGAAGCATAGAATTTAAGAGCATTCCCCCCTGTCGTAGTTTCCGGTGAACCATAGCCCATGGTGCCTATTTTCATACGAATTTGGTTGATAAATATGACTGTAGTGTTTGTCTTATGAAGAATTGCTGTTAGTTTTCTAAGAGCTTGGCTCATTAATCTTGCTTGAAGCCCCACATGTGTATCGCCCATATCTCCTTCTATCTCACTTTTTGGAGTAAGGGCAGCCACTGAATCCACAACTATTAGGCTAACTGCACCGCTTCTTGCTAAGGTTTCAAGAATATCAAGGGCTTGCTCTCCAAAATCCGGTTGCGATACAAGTAGATTATCTACATCAACACCTAAATTTTTAGCATACAATACATCAAGAGCATGTTCCGCATCTATGAAAGCACATACATCACCGTTTTTTTGCGCTGAAGCAATGACCTGCAAAGATAGTGTAGTCTTTCCTGAAGATTCCGGTCCATATATCTCTATAACCCTACCCTGCGGAACTCCACCGATACCCAAAGCTATATCAAGCCCCAAAGAACCGGTGCTGATAGAAGCGATTGGCTCTATCTCTTTATCGCCAAGGCGCATCAAAGTGCCCTTTCCGAAGGTTTTATCGATCTGTTTTATAGCCATCTCTAATGCTTTTGCTTTTTGTGCATCCATTGCCATGCTCATCCTTTTATCCTTTATGTTGAAATTCTAACACCATTTTAATCTCTTTTGGATGAGTGGCAAAAAAATATGTCAAATTGTCATGTTTTTATTATATTCTTTTTCTTTTCTACTTTTTCGCTAAAATACCATATATTTTTACGGAGCCATATATGAACATCACCTTAGCCCATTCTCCAGACGCTGACGATATATTTATGTACTATGCCATAGCTTTTGGCTGGGTGGATACATCTGATTATAATATTACAAATGAAGCTCTTGACATAGAGACACTAAATGTAGAAGCATTAAAAGGCACTTATGATGTAACTGCCATTAGTTTCGCTCTTTATCCGCTTATCAAGGACGAGTATGCCCTGCTGAGAACTGCAGTGAGCTTTGGAGAGGGGTATGGCCCCAAGTTGATCCGCAAAAAAGAGACTAGGTTGAAACGCAACTTTCGCGTAGCTCTCTCGGGGGCAAATACCACCAATGCCATGCTATTTCGCATATACTATCCGGAGGCTAGGATAATATATAAAAATTTCTTAGAAATTGAAAATGCGGTCCTAAGCGGAGAGGTGGATGCCGGTGTGCTTATACATGAATCCATACTCTCTTACGATGAAAGCTTGGAAGTTGAAAAAGAGATATGGGATATTTGGCTAGAACTTAGCGGCGGCGGACTGCCTCTGCCTCTTGGTGGAATGGCATTAAGACGCAGCATCCCCCTGAACCGTGCCATAGAAATAGAAAACATCCTTATAGAGGGTGTAAAAGTAGCCAATGAGAGAAAAGCTGAACTTTCAAAAAAATTAGAAGACGACAAATTGGTCAGGATTGACGGCAAGATGCTAGAAAAGTATCTAGATATGTATGCTTCTAATGAATCTATTACGCTTTCTCCTCTACAATTAAAGGCGCTTGATAAATTATATGAGCTTGGATTTAAGAGCGGATTTTATACGGAAGCTATCAAGTCGTCTAATTATCTAATCCCTCAAGAATATGCAGAGCTTAGGCAGCAATAGTGTTTTACAAAACCATAGATTTCAGCAAATTCAGCAGTATCCGTATCGGACAAAAAGAAGAGGTGCTGATGATTGAAAAAGGAGATATCATACCCAAAGATAGATATCTCATAGGCCATGGAAACAATTTGCTTATCTCCCCCACTCCGCCTCCGCTTATGATGCTGAGCAAGGATTTTGATTTTATTACTTTAGACGGAGATATGCTTAGCATCGGAGCAGCTACACCGACAGGTAAAATACTCTCTTTTGCCAAAAAATATAATATAGCCGGATTTGAGTTTGTATCAAAACTTCCAGGATCACTTGGCGGCATGCTCGCCATGAATGCGGGAGTCAAAGAGTATGAGATATTCAATATAGTAGACAGCATTTGTATTGATGAGATATGGAAGAAAGCGAGCGAAATAGAACATGGCTATCGCTTCTCCAAACTTGGTGGAGTTGTAACAGAGGCTAGATTCAATGTTACTCATGGATTTGATGCCGAACTTTTAGACTCTCTTATAGCATTACGTGCCAATCAACCCAAAGAGCCAAGTGCAGGTTCACTATTTAAAAATCCGGCAGGTGACCATGCGGGCAGGCTTATAGAAGCAGTCGGGCTCAAAGGTATGCAAATAGGAGGCATGGCATGGAGCGAAGTACACGCCAACTTCTTGGTCAACAAAGGTAACGGCACATATAGCGATGCTATGAAGCTTATCGACCTTGCCAAGCAAAAAGTTCTAGACCAATTCAAGATAGCCTTGCAAGAAGAGGTCAAGATACTTTATTGCCGTACCAAGTAAACACTTTAATTTTGAGAGCATTAGAGGTAGTAAGATTTGGACGAAAAGCCGAAGGACTACCCGTAGGTAATTCGAGGCTTTTTTTGTTCAAAGATTACTTATCTATCATGCTCCCTGAAAGGTACAACGCTTTTGCACATACTCATTGTTAAAACTTCTCGGTGTAGCTTTGGCTATGCTTTCAAAGTTTCGCCTTGATTATGCACAAAATCATTTGTATCAAAACTTCAGGTGTTTACTTGGTACGGTAATAATTATTTTTTTGAAGCTTCATCTTCTTTTGTTACACAACGAACACAACGGATATAGTTTGATTGGCCAGGATCTCTTGCATATCTATATCCATCCACTGTATAAACGACATAATATTTATTTTTTTCAGCAGGAGTGGATGTCCAAAAATCAGCATCTCGATTATCTTGGAATACTTTTCCCTTTTCAAAAAGAGCCATCATCTCATTTGAAGTAGGCAATCTCCAATCATAATAACCACCCATACTTGATGATTCGCAATAATTTTTAGCATACGATAGACTTCCGGCTTTACAAGCTGACTTATCTCTTTTATATGCTCCATCGCTTTTATCATCATATATCACATCTTGCCACATTAACCCGGTCTCTTTATCTATATAGACACTATCCTTTCGGCAGCCAGATGAACAATCTTCTATACCTATATAAGGCTCATAATAAGGTGCTATATCTCCGCCGGCAAAAGCGCCGATGGTACCAAGAAAAATTCCGATTTTAATATACTTCATACGCATTATCTCCTCTTTTTAATATTTAAGCGTGATTTCTGTCTTGATTGTAGACAACACAATTGCAAATTTTATTTTCATTGCTACTGCCTTCTATCGGATTAATCATCATCTTGACGCGCCAAAAGCTTATGCTTCTCTTTTTTGTAACTATTTTTATTTTTGAGTTTTTGCAAACGGTTAAGGTTGCTCATCTCGGGCTCTCTTAGTTCGTTCAATATTATATCATTAAATTGTTCGACATTTTTGGTTTTCTCATATAGAGCCAAAATATACTCTTTTAGTTTTTGGTTGTACTCACCCTCTAGACGAATAGCCTCTTTTTCGTGCAGTTTTTTTACCATAGATGCTAGTTTGATAGAAAAAGAATTAGAATCAATCTTGGCATCGCGAAGCATTTTGAATATATTTTTTGATATTTTTTCTAATTCTGCAATGTATTTTTGACGATTATATTTGTCAATCTGTTTTTGAGTAAATCTAGCCAATATATACCTTTATTTAATCTATATAGGAATTATATATCAAGAAATGATAAAAGTCGGTAAAGATAATTTTAATGGTGACACATTATCCATCATCTATTGACAAATAAGCAGTCCATATTCAAACAGAGGAGACAAATATGGACTAACTAAAAAAAGGGGGAGGGAAGTTTCACAAAAGCAAAAGCTTTTGCTTTGCCTTGAGGGCAATTAAATTAGTTTGATGCCGCTTTTGCTGCTGCAATGGCTTCTTCATAGTTTGGTTCATCAGTAATTTCAGGAACCAATTGTTTATAAGCTACCTTGCCGTCTTTTCCTACAACAAAGATACATCTAGCCATTACTCCGGCAAGCGGGCCGCTAGCAATAAGAACACCGTAAGCCTCCGCAAAATCTTTGTTTCTAAAGTCGCTTCCGACAGTTAGGTTTTCTACGCCTTCCGTAGAACAAAATCTTTTGGCTGCAAATGGTAAATCCATAGATACTACAGTCACTTCAAGTCCGTCAATAGCTGCTGCTTGATGGTTAAATTTAGTTGCCTCCATAGCGCAAACAGGAGTATCCAGGCTTGGAACTGCAATGATGAGTTGAGCTTTGCCTTTAGCCCCGCCAACTGTTACCTCTGAAAGATCTGCCGATTTTACCACCACTACTTCTGGAGCGATGTCACCTACATTTATCTCGTTGCCTGCCAATTCGCAAGGGTTGCCTTTTAATGTTACTGTTGCCATATATTATCCTTTATTTTAAATTTTATAAAGACATTATGACTTAAATAGGATAAATTTACTCTTAATTTGAAATTTTTATTCAAAAAATATTATTTACATCCAAATACTATAATTTTTAAGTCTAAAATAACTCTTTTTTGAACGTATCTAAAACTCGTTTTATGGCTGCATCTTCGTCATTTTTAAAATCACTTTGTATTTTATATATGCATTTGTTGCCATAAAGTATATTTAGGCGCACATAGCCATTGAAATCAGCGCCTATACTTTTTGCTTCTATGCTATTGCATTTGGCTGTACGATAAATCTCTCCTTCTATACGATAAGAGCAATTATCTGTGATTTTGGCTTTCATGGCCTCTTTGACATTGTGTGCCAAAATGATATCATTATCCATATCTATCTTTATACATGACAACGGCAAAGATATATTAGTATCATCACAAAATCCGCTATATACCGGATTTTTATTTTCACATCCAGCAAGAAGAAACAGATAAATACAAGCTATCGTAAATATATTACGCAACAAGACCTTTCGCCCAGCTTTCCATAGCATCATTTGCTGCCGGATTTGGGGCTTCCATAAACCCTACAAAAAAACTATCTTTAAATTCAGCCACACCAATAGACCTTGGTCTGATACTCATAACATGAGGTTTTGGCAACTCTTTTCCAAAACAAAATATAATGTTTTTTGCATCCAAGATTTCAGGCGCAATAGATCCGTCGCTTAAGCCTTTTGTATGGCTGTAATGATCAAAAGTAGCTATATAAGTAGCTACCGGATGCGCTTCGATTTTAGATTTAAAATATTCTATGATCTCGTCGACAGAGGTATATTTTGTTTCATTTTTTGAGATTTCCAATTCAAATATTGGATACTTTTCCATAAGTATAGTTTGTTTCATTTTTGATTTCCTTTGACGAATATTTTTAAGTGGTGATTGTAGCTAGTTGATGGTAAAGTTTTGATTATAATAATTATTAGTTTGGCTGTATTATGTTAATTTAAATAGTTATAATTTTTCCGCTCAAGGAAAGAATTTAGTCATTTTTTGCGATACCTGTATTTTGTGCTTACACAAGAAAAAAGCAACCAATGAAAAGTGTCATCCCTGCGAAGGCAGGGATCCATTCCTTATTGATAGAATAATGAACCAGTAACAAGTCGTCACTGCGAGGTTTTGAAAAAAGTTACAAAAAAGAATAGATTCTAAAACGAGTTCAGGATGACAAAAATGGATTGGTTCTCCCAGCCTTCGGCGGTCTCTTTGAGACATCTTGCCTACAGCGGTGCTAAAGCACATCGCTTATGGTTCCAAGTCTACAAACATGAAGCAGTTCATGTTTGCTTAACGACTTTCATGGTTTCGAACCTACAAACGACAAGCAGTTGTGGATATCACACAAAGAATCGGTTCTCCCAGCCTTCGGCGGTGCTTCGCACATCGCCTTCGGTTTCGAACCTACAAACGACAAGCAGTTGTGGATATCACACAAAGAATCGGTTCTCCCAGCCTTCGGCGGTGCTTCGCACATCGCCTTCGGTTTCGAACCTACAAACGACAAGCAGTTGTCGTTTGTTACGGTTCTCACATACCAGGGATGCGAGGGATTTTGTCTAGTTTTGAGTTTTTACAATACCAGCCCCATCCTTTTTTCATCCAATGTCCAATGATTGGAAGCGGTATCATTTTGGCACTCGTATTGCTTCTGTATACGAAAGCTGCGCCATTTCCTATATCCATCATACATAGGATATTCAGATGGTCAATATAGCTTTTTTTATCATCTGGGTTTGTTATATTATGAGCTATATTTTTCGCCATTAC
Source organism: Sulfurovaceae bacterium (assembly GCA_041654415.1). Classification (GTDB taxonomy): domain Bacteria; phylum Campylobacterota; class Campylobacteria; order Campylobacterales; family Sulfurovaceae; genus BN30871. Next base: position 376,571 of record JBAZDL010000001.1, read on the forward strand.
TTCAGCCACATGCCCTTGTTTTGCTTTCCAGTCATTATCTCCAAGGAGCGATGCGCTATCGCCTATAGCATAAACTCCGCTCATGCCTTCAACTTCATTAAACTCGTTTGTAGCCACAAAACCGGTTTCGCTAATAGGCAAGTCCGAAGCTGTCAAGATAGGATGTCCTGTTCCGGCAGATATAAACATGGTTAGGTCTGATTCTAGCTTAGTTCCATCCTCAAAAACTATCCCATCGCTCTCGAAACGAACTATTTTACTTCCAATTTTTTTGTTTATATTTGTCATGCCAAACATTTTATCCATCATAACAAGAGCTTTTTCTCCCATCTTTTCGCCGGGTTTTGCCATAGGAGCAAAAAATGTAAGCTCAAACTTATCTCTCATCCCTATTTTTTTGAGATAATTATGAACATTGAAAAGCACTTCAAACGCAGGTCCGCCACGCACAGCAGATTTGTCTTTTGGATTGCCTCCAAAACCGAATGTCAGCTTTCCGCCGCCTTTTGCAATAAGTTCTTGAAGTTTTTTATAAAGTTCATCTGCCTCTTCTGGTTTTCCGCAAATAGATAGAGTATTCTCTATACCCTCTAATTTCATTTTGCCTTGACCAAGAGCAACGACTAGTTTATCAAACCCTTCCAATACTTTCCCGCTTTGAAGTGTTACTTTTTTTTCTTTTGCCTCAACCTTGGTTACGCTATCAATTATTAAATCAAATTTGTGTTTAGCGGCCAAATCTTCAAGTGGGATACTTACATCTTTTCTAGTCACTTCACCTGTAGGGATCCAAATTGATGTAGGATAAATATAAAAATAATCTCTATCACTTACTAGCGTAACATCGTGCCCATTTTTTCTTAAATATATCGCAGCTTCAATACCCGCAAATCCACCGCCCAATATTAATATTTTTTTCATGATTCTTTCCTTTCATTTTATATATAATAATTTTAAATTGTTAAAAATATACTATAACATTAATTTTAATGCTATAGTATAAGTTTAAAGATATTGCGCAAGAGTAGCATTACCATACCGATATGTCGGTATGGCAATGAATTCGAAGAAATTATTTTTTGATCAAATCGCTTCTAGGGAAAACAAATACGCTATCCCTGTCTACTACAATATTTTCCTTATCATCTACTGCATATGCCCTGATTTTTACAGGAATCGGTACATCTTTTCTTGCATCGTTAGCAAGCATTTCATGTGTTTCAAGCACTACAACACTCTTTTTCTTTTTACCGGCACCTATTTTAAAAGGTTCTTCCGGGCGAACAATCTTGATTTTATCGTTGCCGACTATTTCAAAATAATATGTATGTGCTTTGCTGTCAGTGTTTGTGAACAAGAAAATATAATCATTTTCAACTCCACCGTTATCTAGCACTTTATATAATCTTGTTGTTTTATTTACATTCAAAAGCATATTTTCTTTTTTGCTTCCCATTGCAAATAGTGCAATCAAAATTAAAGTAAGTGCAACAAAATATCCGATTGTTTTGGCTCTAAAATAATCTGTTTTACCTTCTTGTGCGATAGTCTCTTTTTCACTTGACCATTTAACAAGACTTGGTTTGCCCAAGGCCCCCATTACCTTTGTACAGGCATCTACACATTCTAGACAGTTGATACATTCCAGCTGCATTCCTTTACGTATATCAATATGCGTAGGACATACGGTTACACAACTTTCACAAGTAGTACATTCTGCATTCGGCTCAACTGCTAAAAGCTCTTTTTGTTTGCTGTAAAGTTTATGTCTCTCCGGCCCGCTACCCTCATAGATCTCCCCACCTCTATGCGGGTCATATATAGCCATAACCGTGTCTTTGTCATACAATACTGACTGCACGCGGCTATAAGGACAGATATATACACAAAAATCCTCTTTGATAAATATAACATCAGCTATCAAAAACAGTGCCAATCCAGCAAGAAAGCCTATTAGTACCATATGCTCGCTTGGATTTGCAAGATATGCAAAAAAATCTTCAGGTGGCACGAAATACCATAAAAAGTTAGCTGCTGCTACAAATGCCAGCACAGACCAAATCAAAATTGCCGCCACTCTTTTAAGCTGATTTTCGGCTTTGCTCATATCCGGCTTTTGTTGCTTATTAGAGATTCTTTTTCTAAGTCCAAGCAGTTTTGTCTCTATAAGATCTCTATATATTACACGAAAGATAGTTTGTGGACAAAACCATCCGCACCAAGCTCGTCCTCCGATAGCCGTTAGGGCAAAAATGCCCAAAAAAAGCAGCATAAGTATAAATGGCATAAGATAAAGCTCTTGCATATCAAATGCTACGCCGGCAAGATGTAGTTTTTTCTGATCAAAATTTAGCAAAAATATGTGATTTCCATTAATAGTAATCCAAGGCATACCAAACCCAACTATCGTAACAACGACATAGGCCCAATATCTCTTAATACTATATGGCATCCACCCCTTTAGATATTCCTTGCCTTTAACCTTCGGTTGTGCGGCATCATTTGTAGTTGTTGACATTTCACTTCCCCTTTGTATTGTGATTTATATTTTCAAATGGACAAATAATCAGTTTATTGTGAATTTGCTTAGAAGCTTGCGTTTTATCTATAGATACAAAAGAACCATTAATAATTTCTTTAATACCTCTTGAGTCTATATAGTCTTTTAGAGAAGTCCTGCTAACTTGCAAGGCTCTAGCGATTGCACTTACACTTTGACCGTTTTTGAGCATATTCACTATTTGAGTATAGCTAACATCAAATTTAGAATATGATTTGCTTCCTTTTGGCCTGCCAATATATTTAGACTGAGCTTTTTGGGCTTCTCTTAAATCATTTAACAGCGGAAGAATGTCTCCGATCGGCGTCAGTTCATTTATATGCATACCCAAAGACGCCACATAAAGCGTAACATTTCTGCTCAAAAAACAAGTAATGATTTTTACAGCTTCATCTGCAAAATTACTTAATGATGAGAGTGTTGCCACTATTATGAGATCGTTTTTTTTGAGTCCGTGCACAAATTTTTCAAACTCTTCTCTAGTTTCAACAAAACGATGTTTGGCTGAATACTCAATAACCTCTTTGTCTATTTGTAACATTTGTGTTAATGCAAAAGTGAAAATAATTTTTTGCTGCTCAGACAAAAGCAGTGATTGCGGTGCTTGTCTCAGATATGCATATACCATCTATTCTCCCTTTTAAACATTGAACCTATTTTACTCTATCTGATGATAAAAGTCAATAAAAAAATGAATATTTTCGTCAAAAATATCTTTTTTCCGTCATTTTATACTTTTTGCTTTTTATGTTACAATACCAAAAAGAACTATTTCAAAGGAAATAAGCGTGAATCTTACACATTTAGATGAGAATGATAAGCCTAAAATGGTTGATGTCTCGGACAAAGAGTCCACCACAAGGATAGCAACCGCTAGCGGCCTTATCGTTGTGAGTCAAGAAGCTTTTGATGCGGTTATCAGTAATAGTGCAAAAAAGGGCCCCGTACTTCAAACGGCAGTAATCGCAGCGATCAGCGGAGCCAAACGTACAAGCGATCTTATCCCTATGTGCCATCCACTGATGTTGACTTCTGTTAAAACAGATATAGAAGAGTTGCCCGATTTGCCGGGTTTTAAATTGAGCGTGACAGCAAAACTTCAAGGACAAACCGGAGTAGAGATGGAAGCATTAACAGGAGTTAGCGTAGGACTACTCACGATATATGATATGTTAAAAGCGATAGACAAAAGCATGGTCATCAGCAATATTCAGCTAGAACGAAAAAGCGGCGGTAAATCTGGTGATTTTATTCGTCAATAAAATTTTGTTGAGTGCAAATAAAGACACAAAGGAATATAAATGATTTTAGATGAAAATACAAAAGAAAAACCACAAATAGAATACCCAACACAGTGGGGATTTAAAATTATAGGCACAAGCAAAGAAGAGCTTTTAGCTTGCATCAAAGAGATCATGGCCGACAAAGAACATCTGTGTTCTTGCGGCAACGTTTCAAGTGGTGGCAAATTTCACAGCTACAATGCCAGTTGCGTAGTAGCTACCAAAGAGGAGAGGGATGCAATATTTAAAGCATTTCAAGATCATCCTTCTGTAAAAATAGTTATTTAACCCATGGTTGAAACACTAAAATCTATAGCCTTAAAAGGCGGAGAGATTGTCAAAGAGGGATTTGCAGCATACAAGGATATTACACATAAAGGTGTGGTTGACCTAGTAACCCAATACGATGTGCAAACCGAGCAATTTCTTATATCTGAGCTCAAAAAGCATTTTGCTGATTATACGCTTATAGGAGAAGAGAGCCATAATGAGAGGATTGTTTCATCGGATAAAGCTATATATATAGACCCTATTGACGGCACGACAAACTTCATACACGGATTACCGCATCTTGCTATTTCTATGGGTATCTGGGAAAATTCAATACCCGTAGCCGGTGTCGTATATAATCCTATACTTAATGAAATGTTTTGGGCACAAAAAGACAAAGGAGCATATTGCAACGGAGTCAAATTATCCGTTAGCTCGCAAAATACTTTACAACAAGCACTTATAGGCACCGGCTTTCCGTATGCCAAAGTCGAAAAAGGTATAGAGTATGATTGGGTAATTAAATGTATGACCAATCTGCTTCCAAATATTCAAGATATCAGGAGATATGGAGCAGCGGCACTAGATCTTTGTTATTTAGCACAAGGCAAAATAGATGCATTTTATGAGATAGACCTCAAGCCATGGGATGTAGCTGCAGGTATTCTTATACTTCAAGAAGCCGGTGGAAGAGTAAGCGATTCATCCAATGAGCCATATCATCTAGGCTCTAAAAGCATCGTGGCATCAAACGGGTCTGTGCACGATTCTTTGTGCAAATATCTATATTCGATCTAATTGGATTCCTTGGCAAACCAAATTTGGTGGATCAAAAACCACCCTACTGCCACATCTATCATTACATCGGCGAAATTAAATACCGCAAAATCAAAACCGCAATGCCAAGCTACATAATCTACAACTCCACCATGTATAAACCTATCTACTAGGTTTCCACAAGCTGCGCCTATTATTAATGCCGATGGAATAGTATATTGCCTTAGATAACCTTCTTTGAAGATGAAAAATGCAAGCAATCCTACCAATGCAACCTGTATCCATTTGAGCCAATCTCCCAAAAAATCCAGCATAGAAAATGCCACGCCGCGATTATAATGAAGCTCCAACGAAATGCAGCTGCTCTGCCAATCAAACCCGCCCACAAATATGGATTTTATAATCTGATCTATGATAAATATAGCAGACGCTACTATAACAAAAATGACCAATTCTCGCTTCAAGCAAGCGCCTTTGTAAAAAACGCTTGTGCTTCGTCCATCATCTCTTCTAATGCCTTTTTATCTTTGCCTTCCAAAAGCAGGCGAATTTTATTTTCTGTGCCCGAATATCTAAACAAATGTCTCATATGTGCTTTTTCTATTTTGTCACATAATGCATCAAACCCTTCAAGAGAAGATAGTTCTTTCTTGGAAGAAATTGGCAAATTTATCAATTTTTGTGGATATGACTCGTATGGGTTAAACGCCTCGCTTGCTTTAAGTCCGCTTTGCACCAAATAAGCCAATGCTTGAAGAGCCGAAGAGAGCCCATCACCGGTTTTGGCATAATCGCTAAATATAATATGGCCGCTTTGCTCCCCGCCGAAATTAATACCTTTTTCCTGCATCATCTCTACTACATGCTTGTCGCCGACCGCACTGCGATAAAGCGCAAGACCATTCCCGGCTAAATATTCCTCTAACCCTTGATTGCTCATTACGGTAGCCACCATTCCATTGCCTTTGAGTGTGCCTTCTGATTTTAAATGAATAGCCAAAACACCCATTAGCTTATCTCCGTCAACAACATCGCCCTTTTCATCGACCATCACAAGCCTATCCGCATCGCCATCAAGTGCTATCCCTATATCGGCACGGTATTCGACAACTGCTTTAGCTAGATATTCCGGATGCATGGCGCCGCAATTTTCATTTATATTAAAACCATTTGGCTCATTGCCTAGTACCACAAGATCAGCGCCTAGTTCTTCTAATATCGTTGGGCCGGCTAAATAGCCTGCACCGTTAGCACAATCAATGACAACTCTTTTGCCGGCTAAAGTTAGATGTTTTGGAAAAGAGTTTTTGATATGTACTATATAACGACCGATTACATCATCTATTCGTTTGGATTTGCCGATAGATTTTTCTATAGCTTGCGCCATATCGATCGAAGCTGGATCATTAAAAATTTTTTCAATAGCTGCCTCTTTTGCTTTGTCTAGCTTATTTCCTTCGCAATCAAAAAATTTAATTCCATTGTCATAAAAAGGATTATGGCTCGCAGATATCATAATTCCGGCATCACATCTCATATCTTCAGTCAAAAAAGCTACGGCAGGAGTCGGCATAGGACCTATTTGCACCACGTCAAATCCCACAGCCGTCAATCCCGAAACAAGAGCATTTTCAACCATATAGCCGCTTCTTCTAGTATCTTTGCCCACCAATATCCTATTTGTTTTGGAAATCGGCTTAAAATATATTCCTGTTGCCATTGCCAATTTCATAACATCAAAAGCATTAATTTTTTTACCTGCTTTGCCACGCACACCATCCGTTCCAAAAAGCAACACGCTAACTCCTTTTAATATATACTATTTACATAATTTGGCAATAATTGTAGCCAAAATTTTGATTAAAACGCTTTATTCTAACCCGAAACAGCAGGTTTAATCAATATTTAATATTGCTTTGGATAAAATTCGCGAACTTACTATGTAACTATAGTTACCTATACCAAAAGATTAACATTAAGGAAAATGACATGGCACATCACAAGTCAGCAAAAAAAAGAATTTTGCAAACTGCAGTGAAAACTGAGAGAAATAGATACTACAGAACTAGAATCAAAAACATTACAAAAGCGGTTCTTGAGGCAGTAGCAGCAGCAGACAAAACAGCTGCAACAGAAGCTTTCAAAGTAGCAAACCAACAAATTCACTCTATGGTAAGTAAAGGTTTTATCAAAAAACCAACTGCTTCTAGAAAAATCAGCCGTCTCCATAAAATGGTCAACGCTATCGAAGCTGCTTAAGCAGCTTCGCCCAACTTCACAACTTTCATCCAAAGCATATATATATGTTTCAAGACAAACTTATTCCATTTATAAACAGATACAACGAGATTAGCACGCTTTTAAGCTCTCCTGATATCGGTAATGACATTAAACGCATGACGGACCTTAGCAAAGAGCAATCTTCTATAGCTGCTTTAGTAGAAAAAGCCAAACAGTACTTAGAAACATTGCAAGCCATCAATGACAACAAAGAACTAATTTTTGATCCAGAATTGGGCGAACTTGCCAAAGAAGAGCTTCCGATGCTTGAAGAAACCTTAGCATCTTTAGAAGAAGAGATCAAAATCCTCATGATCCCAAAAGATAAAAATGACGACAAAGATATATTTGTAGAACTTCGTGCAGGTGCCGGAGGGGATGAGAGCGCATTATTCGTAGCTGATGTGTTTAAAATGTATATGCGTTATGCAGAACAGATGAAGTGGAAAGTTGAACTAGTCAGCAGCAGCGAAGGCACTGCCGGCGGATATAAAGAGCTTATTTTTCAGATCAAAGGAAACGGTGTTTACTCCAAGCTCAAATATGAAGCAGGCACGCATAGGGTACAAAGAGTACCGGATACTGAAACACAAGGCCGAGTACACACTTCTGCTATCACTGTAGCTGTCATTCCAGAAGTAGATGATGTAGAAGTAGACATCAAACCAAACGAGATCAAAATGGACGTTTACCGCTCTAGCGGATGCGGCGGACAATCGGTTAATACGACAGATTCTGCCGTGAGACTCACGCATATCCCTACAGGTATTGTGGTAGCCATCCAAGATGAGAAATCTCAGCACAAAAACAGAGACAAAGCGATGAAAGTACTCAAGGCAAGAGTTTATGAGCAGGAAATGCAAAAGCAACTAGATGAAACATCTGCAGCGCGCAAGCTTCAAGTCGGCTCAGGGGACCGTTCAGAGAAAATACGTACTTACAACTATCCGCAAAATCGGATCACAGATCACCGCATAGGGCTTACTATTTATGCCCTTGATGATGTCATGGAAAATGGAAATCTAAAACTTATAATTGATCCACTTATAGCCCACGCTCAAGCTGAGGCTATCACTGCAGCTGGATTGTAATTCTTTACATATCCCTTGCGAGGGCAAATAGATCACTATGATCTTGCACGAAGCTTTCGCATCTAGTACATATCTTTTCATTTCCTTTTTGAGGAAAGCTCACCCTGCATTCGGTACATACTTCAAAATGATGTTCTATGAGAAGCTCTGCGCGGTTAAATGCTAATGTTACTATATCAAGCTCATTATCACTACTAATGGCTTTTGGCTTGCACACATCATCACATATGCCACAAGCTATACAGCGCAACGGCTGAAATAAGATCTTCGTCTTGTCGCTACTATAAAGCAATGCCTTTGTAGGACAAAACTGTATGCAATCTCCGCAATTATCACATGAGACAAAATCTATCTGTTTATGAGTTATAAAAGAAAAATTCTCATTAATGGGATCCTCTGACAGTTCTTCTATGGACAGCTTGAGTGAATTTTGCAGAACTACCCGAGATTTTGGCAAGCTCTCTTTGGGGTCGAAAAGTGCATCGAATGACTCCTCGTTATGCAAAGCATGGGCATCTTTTACAAAAGAAAACAAAGCTTCTCTGCGTGAGAGTTCATTTTTCTTTTCACTAATTACAAGTGATGGCTTATTTACTGCTTGCAAAAATCTATTTGCTTCATTTATATGTTCTATTATTATATCGGCTGTTTTGCCGCCTAAATTCATTTCACACTCAGAGCAAAGCGACATATCGCAACTTACGCTTTCATGACGCAATCCAAGAGAGATAAGATTTTCGCTATTGAATATACTAAGACATGTATTGTTATTTTTGCATGAAAGTGTAATATCTTTTTTGACACCCGTTTGCAATACAAAAACTGCCGGATCAAAATCCGGATATACCAATGTCTCGGCAGGGCATACTCCTATGCACGACATACACCCTATGCATTTTATACTATCTAACGATATTCTTCTAGATGTTGATAGAGTTATTGCTTCTACCGGACATGAATCGATACATTTTGAACACTCATTGCTGACATGCTCTATTCTCAAGCAACGAAGCGGCTCTATCTTGATGGCACTCACAGGACTAAGCAAGCTCATTGTCTTCCTCAATATATAGGTTGCTATAATCATCCAACATAAAATCGATACAAAAATCACACAGATCATTATAAAATGGATTATCACTCATCTCTTTAATAGACAGTAAATATTGAGGAACCCATGCTAGCAGATGTTCACGATAAAATTTAATTTGTGCGGTTTTATCTTGTTGCAATATAAGATTTTGCATAAACCCAAATTCAATAGCTATATGGTCAGGCACATGCAAAGAAGATGCTGCTAGATTGAGATCGTATCCGTGATTGACATAAAATTGCATGACCGGATTTTGCAATCCTACCAAGATCTCATTTTTTGCATCCATTACTGAAGATTCTATTGGATGATTGTTCATAACAAACAAAGAATGAAATGCGACATTGAGCTCTTCTAAAAGTTTTTCTTCATTTGTACCTTGCAGATAAGCCATAGCTTCGCTGCCGATAGTATGCAGCAGTTCCACATTGCCTTGCAGCTCATTAAGTAGTTTTTTATCTATATGAGAGCTAAATATCCGTGATAAAAAAGCATATATATAAGCCCTGATCTTATTGTCCACGACAACTCCTGTATAAATTTGTTGTAGCATACCCCAAAATAGTTTAATCTATCCAAAAAATCGCTAATAATATACAACATATTGCACATTATTAGTTATTTTTTTCTCCCCCGCAGGGAAGAAAAATAGAGTTACAGACAACCCTTAAAGAAAGACTTTGTTGGCGGCGGCGGAGCTTCAAATGCAGTAGCAATTATGCTTTTATTGCCATCGCTAAAATCTCCTTTTACGATTACCTGATTACGGTTAATGGATGTTTCAAGTAATTCCGGCAATTCATGTCCAAGCTTGGCTACATCAACTTCGTAGTATTTCAAGTCATCATGCACATAAAGCACTAGTTCCATTTTTTCTTTATCACCAAATTCCCATTTTTGATTGCACTCGCCTTCCCCACACACAATACTCTCCATGCGGCAATCAGCGAACATGCCTTGCTCGGCACACCATTTAGTGGTCAAAAAACCCTGTTTTTCAACTGTAAAATTTGCATCGCCAGAAGCTTTGTGCTCCTTGCTTTCTTTTTTACCACACCCCGTCAGCATTAATGCGACAAGAGCTATTCCCAAAACTAATCTTTTCATTTTGCTACCTCCGCTTTTAGAGTTTTAAGATATGCAACAGCATCATTGATACTTTTGTCATCGCTCATCATAGGTGGCATAGTAGATGTTCTCTTGCCTGTTTTTGCATCTACATTGTACCAGGCAAAGCCTTTGTGAGCATTTCTATTGTATCCTGCCACAACAACCGCATTTGGATCTTTAATTGACTCGGCGAGATATGCATTAGTTGAATATCCGCCTATATTGTTTAGGCTTGGTGCCATAAACGGCGAGGCTGCTTGTTTTGCGGGACTCAAAGTGTGACAACTCGCACACATAGCTTCTACTTGTGCTTGACCTGCTTTTGCATCACCTTGTGGTTTAGCGGTCAACTCTTTTACCAGCGCATCACCGCCTGCTTTGCCTTGAAGTTTCACAGCAAGCCAAGTAGACAAGCTTTTAACACCGCCACGGTTATATTTGCTGCCATCCCAGATAGCAAATGATACCGGCAGAGCACCATATTTGCTTAGATCTGCTGCGCTATCTCTGAGCTGTTTGGCTACTACCCCCGTCCATCTTTTGTTCTTAGCATCATATGTCATTTTCATGCCAAATTTATCACTTTCGTCTTTGAGCTCGGTCATAGAACGAAAACCTTCAGATATAAATGCTCGGGTATACGCATTTTTGCCAAGTTTATTTACTTTATCTTTATAGTTTGCTAGATCAGCACCGAATGCATTTTTATTATGAGGGCTGACTTGATGCTCTACGTCACCATTGCCATTTGGTTCATAATGCACATTTGTCGCTTTGGTCAAATGTACAAGTACCGGTCTTCCTTCGCTGCCCATACCGATGTATGGCAATTTTTTCGGATCACTGAAGCTAACTGGTACTTGCATTGCAAAACCGTCCGGATATACATCAGAGACATTGCCGCTTTGTACGCTTTGAGTAGGATCGCTCCAGCTTATCTTGAATGCAACGGCTGAGTTGTTATAAACAGCAGATACTTGGGCAGTGATAGCCTTATTATCTTTATTTGCCGTATTTGCTTTTGCATCGTTTAACTTAATGGTAGTCTGAGGATAAAGGACCACAGATACCGATTTTGCGTTTCTCCAAATGCTATCAGATGGAGAAATATTTGCTACATTTATATTTGATACCCTTTGGGCATTTATAAGGTTTTCTGCGGTCGCAGAAGCTGGAGTTTTAGCATATGCAGCCGTTGCCAATCCAGCTATGATCAATGATTTTATTATAGTTTTCATGCGTGTGCCTTGAAATGAATTTCATTTGTAAACTTGCCTTTTGCATAGCGATTATCGATTGGTGCCAATGGGTTTGTTACGCCTTTGGCTTTTGCTACATCTTGATAATAATTAGCATCCAACCTAAACATGTCTTCGTGATGATAAGCTATAAGCAGATCCATTAATTCACTCTCACCGGTTTTTGCTCTTTTATCTTTTTCGGCCTTTATTGTTTTGATTGCGCCATGCACGGCTTTGCCAAATAGAGTCTCAAGTTCTTGCATAGGAACCCTTTGACTTCCTTCTATTATTTTGCCCTGGGCATCAAATTTTGCCGGGGCTTCCGTAGGTGGAATATAATAAACATTCGGTTGTGTGCCATAGTCGCTTCTAAGAGGCAATGCAACTTTATATTTATGTACCAATTTATATACTTGCCCCTCTACATCGTCAAGGAACCCGACAAATCTGATTCTTCCTACACATTGCTGTGCACAAGCAGGCGGCAACCCTTGCTCTATTCTAGGGAAGCACAAGATACATTTTTCACTCTTAGAAATTTTAGAGTTAAAATATATTTTTTTGTAAGGACATCCTGCTATGCAGTAGCGATAGCCTTGGCATCTATCCAAATCCACAAGTACTACCCCGTCTTCATCTCTTTTAAATATTGCATCTCTTGGACATGCGCTAAGGCACCCAGGATTTGTGCAATGATTACAAATACGAGGCAAATAAAAGAAATAGTTATCGCTAGGAAAGTTTCCTGCCCCTTCATCTTCATCCCAGTTTGGACCCCATGTAGGAGTACTGTCTGCATGGAATGCAGCTGCTGGATTATTTTCACGAAAATTAAATGTAGCTATCTCATCATAGCTAAAATCCCAAGGCACACCGTAATCGGCTTCAATATTCGGGATTACACCTTCTTTAAGATCTCCGGCTGCATCAAATCCGCCGCCGAGCTCCATCCATTTTTTTGGATACCCTTCTCCTGGATAAGTCTCAACATTATTCCAGTACATATATTCACGGCCATTTCTGTTGGTCCACTGGGTCTTACATGCAACAGTACAAGTTTGGCAACCTATACATTTATTTAGATCCATAACCATTGCTAATTGTCTTTTTGACATTAATCTTCTCCTTACGCTTTCTCTATATTCACTGCGCCGTCATACGCATATTGGTTTCCGTCCCAAAGGCCACCAAATTTCAAATGTCCCCATCCATCGGCCATCTCAAGGAGATTTAGTGAAGTTGGTACACACTCATTGTGGCCTTTATTGTATCTATACATATATGGCTCCCAACCATGCTCCATTACCAGACCATCAGGCGGGCATGAGCTAGAAACTTTTGCCATAACATAAAATTCTCCAAGCGTATTAGAGACTTTGAGCATATCGCCGTCTTTTATGCCTTTGATTTTTGCTACTTCGCGATTTATGTGGCCATATGGCACACCGCCTCTTTGAAGTCTTTGCAAGATTCTGCTTGCTTTATAATTAGAATGGATTGACCATCTAGCGTGCGGTGTCATAAGCACAAACGGATATTTTTTTGGATCTATCGGTCTTATGCCCTCCATAGCAGTATTTGTATGCGCACCCATTTTAATATATAAATCATGATCTACATAGAAAGTTTGTCTGCCTGACAATGTCTCAAATCTTTCAAATTTATATAACATATTTTCAAAAGTATTATAAGGTCTATCCGAATACAAAGGTGACATCTTGCCGGCTTTTTCATTAAGTTGCAAGAATCCGCCTGCTTTGTACATTTTTTCAGCTGTCCAACCTTCGTATTGCTCACATTTTTCCAGCGCAGCATCAATTGCCATTTTATCAGTTCCCAAATATGGCTCCATGGCAGCTTCTGACTCTTCATCTGTATTTGTGAACTCTTTATATACTATCGACAAGTCATGGAAACCAGGTTTTGCATATCTTTTATCATCTTTTACTTTAGCTTTAGAGATGTTATCAGGTTTATTGGCAATCTCTTCTAGTTTTTTAGCAATAAGCGCCATCATGCTCCACTCATCCATAGCTTCACCTACCGGCTTCATGTTTGCTACTGGCTGAGCCAAGTTGGTAAATCTGTGATATCCCGGACTGGTTCTTAGATCCCAAACCTCATAGTGTGATTTTGCCGGTAAAAGCAAATCAGAATATACCGCTGTTTCACTCATGCGGTAATCCGAATAAGCAAAGTATGAGATTTTTTTGAAGAATGCCTCGCGATAATCAGAGCCTTTGTTTCTTCTGAATTTGGAGTCTGCTACCACTAGACAAACTTCAGGCTCCCACCATGGTTTAGCCACATTACCATGTTTGCTATCATTGTTAGCTTTGCCTAACTTTCCTTTTTCAAGCATTGCAGAGATGATCTCCATATACTCTTTTTTGCCCATGCCGTTTTGGGCTCTCTTGACATCCTCGTCTGAGAAATATTTATCAAAAGTCTTCATCCCGTCGCCAAACACAAACTCTCCCACAAATCCTGAACCAAATCTGGCTGCATATTTACCATTAAATCCGGCTAGCACTTCAAGGCCTGAGAGTTTAAATTCATTTTCGGTATTAAGTCCGCCGTATGGCCCAAGACGACCCGTAAGACCACAGATAGACGAAATATTCCATACACTCATCAATCCATTAAAATACTTATTTAGTGAAAATCCGGTAGTAATTGATACAACTTTTGGAAGCGCAATATCACGGGCTAGCATTTTTACAGTATCTGGATGAACACCTGTGAGTTTTTGTGTCTCTTCAGGTGAGAATTTCTCTATGTTTTCTTTGAGCATTTCAAATACGGTAGTTACTTCTACTTCGTCGCCGTTTAATAGCTCCACATCCCATTCGCCCTCAAGCTCAGGATCAATACCAAGCTCTGCTATACGAATAGATTTGTGTGCACTTCCTTCAGTTCCTGGCATAAGAGCTATTTCGTCCGTATTTTTATTCATGACGTAAAACTCTTCATGATACTTTTCTGCATCTTCCGGGTTTTTAGCTTTTTCTACATCGCTGCGTCTAAGCAGTTTTTTTGTATCTTTTATGACCAAGAACGGAAGATCTGTAAAGATTTTCATAAATTCAGGCTTGTACAATTTCTCTTTTAATATCTCATGAATTACAGAAGCTGCTAGAATATTATCCGTTCCTGCTTTGATCGGGATCCAAACATCAGCTGATTTGGCAGATGCATTAAACTCCGGAGTAATGACTATTACTTTGGCTCCGTTATATTTGCCTTCCCATACGAAGTGAGCATCAGGGATTCTTGAAACAGACGGATTTCCTCCCCAGAAAATTGCAGTATCCACATTGTACATAAAGTCATATGTACAGCCCACGTTTCCTTCGCCATATGCTACAGCAGCACCTGAGAACATATCTCCAAGATATGAAGACGGATAGATACGGCTAGATCCCAACATCGTAGAAAATCTTAACGGTCCGCCGCGTCGGCCCTCGGTAAGCAATCCTGTTCCTGCATGCACCATCAATTTATCAGGCCCTTTTGCTGGGTCAGTCATAACATCCCAAATTTTTTGTGCCACTTCATTGGCTGCTTCATCCCAGCTGATTCTTTGCCACTTACCTTCTCCTCTCTCTCCTACTCTTCTCATTGGATAAAGAATTCTATCTTTTTCATACATGATTTGAGAGTGCTGTACACCTTTATTACATCCTCTTGGATTAAAGTCCGGTATTTTAGGGTTAATAGACGGATATCTTGCTGATTGATTTTCACGAGTAACTACACCATTGTGTGACCATATTTCCCAAGCACAGTTTCCTTGACAGTTTACACAGTGATAAGCAAAACCGGTATCTTCGGTATTTCCGCGGATAAATCCAAACTCATTACGATACATATCTTCTGTATAAGTAGTATTTGGATATCCCTCTTTGCCATTTTCGACTTTCATGACGTCGGTTTTAGCAAAAAGAGCACCTTGCGAAGCAACCATGGCTGCAGTTACGCCGGAAAATTTCAAAAAATTTCGTCTTTTTTCATTTGTCATTATTTTTGTCATTTTATAATTCCTCTTATCTTCTGATTGGTAAATTCATATCATTACCCCATGTATCCCAGCTGCCGGTAAATACTTTTACGTTTTGATACCCTAGGTTGCGAAGTGCAGAAATGATATGCGATCCTCTTCCTGCACCAACTTGGCAATAAGCATATATTGTTTGATCTTTTCTAACTCCTGCTTTATCAAATACTTTTTGCATCTGGGCATTAGGTTTGAACGATCTTGTTTTTTCTTCGTCAGTGATATTTTTCCACTCAATGAATTTTGCCCCAGGAATATGTCCGCCTCTGGCTACATTATCCATTTTTTTCTCGCCGATTATCTCTTCCATGCCTCTAGTATCAATTACGGCAAATTTACTTTTGTCCCCATTTTTCATGATATCATCAACTGCTTTTTTAACTTCGTGCTTATCTGCTATATATTTTGTGTTAATAGCTTTTTGGTCAATTACATAATTGCTAGGTGTATGTTTTGGCTCTTCTCCTGGTTGTATTGCAAGTTTTGGCATAAGAGCTTCCATTTTAGATGTCAAAGATTTTTCTGTAGCTTCTAGTTTTGTTACTTCGGCAGCATTATTGGCTTTTTTGGCCTCTTTTATTTGATCTTTAATTGCTTTTTTCTCTTTTCTTAATGCATCATATTGTTGTTGATATTGATCTACTTGTTTGATTCCATCAAAACCGCCGTTTAAAAGTTTTATATTTTTATGTCCAAAGCTTTCAAAAAAGCTATACACGCCGGTTGCATTTGGTCCACGGTAATTGTCATATGCAATAATCGTTTGATCGTTTCTTATGCCCTTGCTTCTTATATATTCTTGTGCTTCTTTTGGGCAATTATAAAGTGGCGCACAATGCATGTTCCCCATTAGGTCTGAATGATGCAAGTGGTGTGCATACATCTCCACCGAACCTTTAATATGATTATTAGTGTAGATATCAGGATCATCTCCCGAAACAAAAATAACATCTTTATTGCCTATAAGTTTTAGTGCTTCTGCTGGCTCAATAAGCTGTATCGGTGCACCATAGAGTGAACTTACAGCAAGTACACTGCTCATCAAAACAACGCTTGCAACTCTCTTCATAAATTCTCCTTATAACTTTTCTAACTATCTACTATAGTACCAACTCAGTAACTATTAATAGTGTTATGTATTTATCATTATAAGAAGATACTCTTAAATAAAATTAAAAAAAAGTTATAATTATAAAATATGCTTTACTTATAGAAAAATAGAGATTTTTATAATTTTTTTATCAAAACGTCTCATCATATTAAATCATTTTCTTGATAAAAGCCCATATACATACTTTTTAATTTATATAAAACAATATATTTGGTTATATTTTAACCTCTTTTAGCCCAAATATGCTATATTCATATAAAATTGTTACAAAAAGGCAACTATGATGAATTATGAAGAAGCTGTAGAAGCATTATCACAAAGCGAACTACCTATCCATGCGGTAAGAGAGATATTTGACGCTTTCAAAGATAGCAATGAAATTGTAGGCATGGTGGCCATGAATATATCTCGTAAATGCAGTGTATATGATAAAGAACAAGGCAAAAGCGATGAAATGATCTCTCTTTTGAGAGATCTAAGCAGCGTTCACGATATGGGGAGCAGATGGGCGGTAGCAAAAAATCATTTTACTCCTATAGATATATTAGAAAAACTGGCAAAAGATGATATCAATTTAGTTAGAGCTTTAGTAGCTACCAATCCAAATACTCCGTCATCTATTTTAAATAAATTATTTTCAGATGAAAAAATAGTTAGAGATGGATTATCTGGCAATCTTAATACGCCTATCAAATTACTTCAAGTATTGGCAAATGATAGCGACAAAATGGTACGCCTTAGAGTAGCGGAAAATCCATCCACCCCAAAAGAGGTTTTATCGTCTATGATAGACGATGAAGATGTCAATGTTTCCAAGGCTGCTGAGATTAAATTAGGGATGAGAAAATGAAACCAAAATTCAAAGACAGACAAAATGAATATGAGACACTAGAAAAACAACTACTTTCACTATTTCATAGCGGTATCTATATATCTTCATATGATATTGCGGAGCTTGGCAAAGCTATAGGCTATGATCTACCGCTCAAAGAGAGGAATATTCTACTCTCCAAGCTGTTAGGCGATGCCAAAAATGATAATAAAACAAAAGATCTTTTTGTTGCTATATCTGCACTTATCAAACATAGAGCAATGCAATACACCGAGCTTGGCAATATTCATCCTCATGTGCGGCCGATAATTTCGACATGGCTTCAAAAAGCCAAATCTACCGATCTACTCATAAAGCGAGAAATGGCAAACCATGAATAAAAGATTTATAGAAAAAAAACTTCAAGAAGTTATCTATCCAGGTCTTGGCAAGGACATCATATCTCTTAAGACTGTCAAAAAAATAGAGCCAAATGGAGATAAACTCAGAATCGAGCTTGCTATATCTAACGAATCCGTATTTGAAGAGATAGAATCACAAATCACAAATATTTTGAGCAAAGATTTTAAATTTATTGATATAACATTTTTGACAAATCAAAAACCGTCACTTAATTATGGCAATACCAAAAAACCAAATAACCGTGCTGCTTATGCCAAAAATATTATAGCAGTCACTAGCGGCAAAGGCGGCGTTGGCAAAAGCACCGTGAGTGTAAATTTGAGTGTCGCCCTTGCCCAAATGGGATACAAAGTAGGACTCCTTGATGCTGATGTTTATGGACCAAATACTCCACGGATGCTTGGAGTAAACGATGAGAGACTAGAGTGGAACGATGAAGACAAAATGATCCCTAGCGAAAACTACGGTATAAAATTAATGAGTGTTGGACTCACTACACCAAAAAGCGATACTCCGCTTGTTTGGAGAAGTTCTGTAGCAGTATCGGCCCTTATACAATTTCTAGAAGATGTCGCTTGGGGGGAGCTTGACTTTTTAGTTATTGATATGCCTCCTGGCACTGGCGATATCCAGCTAACTATGGCTCAAGAACTTCCTATAACCACAAGCATAATTGTCACAACCCCTCAAGCTGTGAGCACAGACGATGCCAGCAGGGCAGTGATGATGTTCAAAGACATAGGCGTACCGATCGGCGGCATAGTAGAAAATATGAGCTTTTTTATCACCCCCGATACCGGAGCAAGATACGATATTTTTGGCAGTGGTGGCGGAGAGATGATAGCAAAACGCTACAATGTCCCCCTACTTGGCCAAATACCATTAACAATGTCCATCAGAGAGACATCAGATGCCGGCAAACCAGCTGTTGTGACAGATGACAGTATCCAAGGGGGATATTATCAAAACATTGCCAGAAACCTTTTGGCACAAATGGGTATTTTATAACTTCATCATTTCTACGAAGGTAGGGGGTCTATTATATTAAATAAGTGTCATCCGAGCATCTTTGAAAGCAGGCAATATCTCATAGTGGCTAGCATTGAGATATGCCGTTGCGACATTGCGAGGATGACGATTTTGGCTACTTTTCTAAAAAGTAGCAAGAAAGATAGATAAAAAATATTAAATATATAAAAATCACAAACTCATCTCAATATCCCATTAGACACTCGGATAAATTATATGCATCTTCCGCCCAAAGGCGAAAGAAATGTTATATTAGAATCTATATCTTACGTAAAATCTTAGATCACTTGCTTTGTCAACGACCATGCCACCCATGCCCATCATATTTGCCTGAGCCATAGTCATTGGAGCACCATCTACACCAAAGAAATTATTGCTTCCAGAGTAGTCATAATCCAGATAAGTATATCTAAGCTGTGCACTAAGAGCTTGTGTTAGAGGATATGTATAGTATGCTTCCCACGCATCACCTCTGACTGCCAATTTAGATCCCGCCATAGTATCTTCGCCATAGTCAAACGGTCTCCAGTATTTGCTTCCATGATTGAATTCTAGTCCCAAATCACCGCCAAGCACCGGTATTTGAGCCCCGAGCCAATAAGAAGTCCCTGTTTCATCATCCATAGAACCAAGCATTGGAGCACCATTTGGTCTTGTTACGCTCGCAGCAAATGATCCAAACACTTTAGTTTCAGATAGTATGCCCTCATCTCCAATACCATCAACAAGTATAGAAATAGCCGCTCCGTCTATATCTCCAAATTGACTCATTGGAGCTATTCTTCCATCAGCATCTATATCCATCCCAGACATTGCTTCTTGCATGCTGTTCATGCTATAGCCAGGCATGTCAAATGCTCTAAACGCTGTAGTTTTGACTATAAATTGTCCATCATCATACGGCACAAAGATAAATCCGGCTAATTGAATATCATCAATATCATTTTCATCGTCTGTATAATTTGTTGGTCCACCGAACATAGGAGTTGCATTTGTACTTCCTTGTCCGAGACATAGTTTAAACGACATTCCAGGGACTCCTGTAACATTGCCTAGATTTGCACTAGCGCTTGCTCCATCAAACTCTACATTTATGATATGCCCTAGAGGTGATTGAGCCTCATCATCATCTCTAAGATTTGCCAAGAAACCATTCGTTGATGGTCTTCTACCAAAGCTAATAGTCCATGGTATCTCAGCTTCTCCTATTTTGTCTGCCATATATAGCCAGTATGCTTGTCTGACTTTTAGATCATTACCGGTTAGTGATTCATTTGTTATCCAATCAAACGTATCCATGCCCCAACCGCGCGGCATAGCTCCTGTTCCATTACCGCCAAAGTCAGCACCAAATGCTTTGTTGTAAGACAATTGCCCCTTGAAAATATTGTTAGCATCAGGTGCATAAGCCATATTGAGCCACAATCGATTTGTCATAAGCGAATCATTAGATCTCTTGCTGCCATCTGCCATTGTATAATTGAGACTATCTATCGCCGTTCGAAGATCTACGCCCCATTTGATATTGTCATTAGCATCATGAGCTTTGATCTCATTTACTTTTTCAGTGAGTTTTGCTATCGCAGAACTACTATCTCCGCTCTCAGTTTTTACTCCCTTAAGAGATGCTACTTCTTTTTTTAATGCTTCGATCTCAGCTTTCATCATTGCCAAATCGCTATTGCTAGCACCAAATGCCATTGTTGTTGCTACTGCCAAAGACAGCGTTATGCTCTTCTTCATTACTTTCTTCCCTTTTTTAAACTAGTATAGATATACACTGCTATACTAAGACAAATAATCTTAAATAAGAATGAAAAATATATGAATATTAAGATTTTAGTATTTGGGAGTATTAAAAATAATTATAGCCAAAATCTATCCAAAGAAAATTGATGATTGAAATCAGCTAAATATATCGTATATCGCGAGGGGGTATGAGACGAAGCATTTCACAAAATAATGTCATCCGAGCATCCCTGAAAGCAGGCAATATCTCATGGCGGCCAGCATTGAGATATTGCCGTTGCGACATTGTGAGGATGATGATTTTTGTCCAACTTTTATAAAAAAGTTAGAAATAAAAAATATTCAAAAAATAACTCATCTCAATATCTCATTGGATACTCGGATAAATTATGTTTTCATCCGCCATTTGGCGGAAGAAAAAAGATCATTAATATCTATATCTCACATAAAATCTCAAGTCACTTGCTTTGTCAACAACCATGCCGCCCATGCCAGGTATTGTATTTGCTTGGTCCATAGTCATTGGAGCACCCTCGCTCCCAAAGAAACTATTGCTGCCACTATAATCATAATCTATATATGTATATCTAGCTTGCAAGCTAAGTGCTTTTGTAATAGGATAAGTATAGTATGCTTCCCATGCATCACCACGTGCGGCAAGCTTGGATCCTACCATTGTATCTTCGCCATAAGTAAATGATCTCCAATATTTGCTGCCATGATTATATTCTAGCCCAAAATCTCCATCCCATAGCGGTACTTGAATTCCTGCCCAATAAGACGTTCCTGTTTTGCTGTCACTTGATCCAAGCATAGCTTCCACGTTATCCGGATTTGTTTTGCTCATAGCAAATGATGCAAATAGCTTAGCTTCAGACAGTATTCCGTCTTCTCCTATACCGTCAATTAGCCCTGATATTGCCAAACCATCCATATTCCCAACAGTTTTAAATCCAGCCGTTGGATCCATAGGATTTACCATGCCTGGCAAATTATACGCTCTAAAATAGTTTGTTTTTATACTATATTGCCCATCATCATACGGCACAAAGATAAATCCAGCCATCGTGATGTCATCTATACTATTATCATCGCTATAATTTGCTGGGCCACCAAACATTGGTGTCGCACTTGTGCTTCCTTGGCCTAGACAAACTTTAAAATTCATTCCAGGGACTTCT
Source organism: Sulfurovaceae bacterium (assembly GCA_041654415.1). Lineage (GTDB taxonomy): Bacteria > Campylobacterota > Campylobacteria > Campylobacterales > Sulfurovaceae > BN30871. Next base: position 398,637 of record JBAZDL010000001.1, read on the forward strand.
GAAACATTTTCAAGATTCACGCCCGCGCTTGCACCGTCAAATTCAACATTAATATTATGTCCAAGCGGTGATTGTGCACTATCATCATCTCTTAAATTAACCAAGAAACCATTTGTTGACGGACGGCGACCAACGCTGGCTGTCCAAGGTATATTAGCTTCGCCTATACTGTCCCCCATATAGAGCCAATAAGCTTCTTTAACTTTCAAACTATTGCCGCTAAGAGCTTCATTAGTAACCCAATCAAACGTATCCATGCCCCAGCCTCTAGAGCCAGCCGCACCGCCAAAGTCAGCACCAAACGCTTTATTGTAAGCAAGCTGGCCTTTAAAGATATTATTTGCATCAGGCGCATAAGCCATATTTAGCCATAGTCTAGTACTCATAAGCGCATCATTGGATTTTTTAGTGCCGTCTGCCATTGTATAGTTAAGGCTATCTACTGCTGTTCTAATATCTACACCCCACTTGATATTATCATTGGCATCATGAGCTTTGATTTCATTAACTTTGTTGTCAAGTTTTTTTAGAGCAGAACCGGTCTTTTGAATCTCTGCGTTGGCCTCTTTGAGGGCTGCAACCTCTTTTTTTAAAGCTTCAATTTCTGTTTTGAGCGCAGCAAAATCACTATTGGTAGTACCAAAAGCCATAGTTGCCGTCACAAGAGATATTGCGATACTTCTTTTCATACGTCTTCCTTCTAATATAAATAATATATTATTATATTGAAAAAAATTTAAAAAGCAGTAATGATAAAAATTATAAGTTTTTGTAGAATATATGGAGGATTTTTACAGATGCAAATGCATCTGTAAAAAAAGGTTTTAGCAGCTTGGTACGTTACCTGAATCGGAAGCATACTCATAAGAGAAATCATAAAGATCATTAGTCCATTTTTCATCATACCCAGCAGCAGCTTTAGGACAGATTTTTTTCACTTCTGCGCCAAAGTTACCTGCATCCTTAATAGATTCCCATTGGTCTTGAGTATGTTTAGATGCAAATTTAGCACCAGTCATACCGCAAGGAGCTTTAAGCTTTTTAGAGTATATTTTTAGACCTTTAGATGCATCAGCTGAAGCTGTTGTTGCAGCCATAGTCAAACCAAGTAATGCAGCAACTGCAAGAGTAGTTAATTTTTTCATTATTATATCCTTTTTGTGTTTTAGACAATCGCATTGTATCATAACAATAGTGAGAATATCGTGAAGTAAATAAAAATATTTATTCAATATGCTACAAAATGAAACAAATATTAAAAATTAAAACCGAATAACAATAATAAAATATGGGAAATAATAAGAAAGAAGTTATTCTCAATGTGGCAGCGACCTACTTTCCCATACCAGACAGGTA
>JBAZDL010000002.1:0-246514 GCA_041654415.1 Sulfurovaceae bacterium
ATACATTATGTTATAATACCCCTTAAAATAATAGTGTAATTGTACCCACACTACCTAGAGAGTTTTATGAAAAATATATTGATTCTAGCCGAAGGTAAAATTGCAAAGTATTTTATTGTATGGCTTAATAAAAAAAGAGTTGCCAACAATCACTACCATATAGTCTCAAATACAATACTAGAAGAAGATATTAAACACAATAAAAATACTATATTTTCCAATCTAGACGCGACTAGCTATAGTAAACTCCAGCACATTCTAGAAGAACAAAACTATTCTCATGTTTTTATAATTATAGAATCTTATGATGATGTCAAACATATTATCCATAATCTTAATAGAATAGATGATAAGCTGCGCATAATTTTACTTAATCAATGGGATGACAAAAGGACATCTAAATTCAATCATAATGTTATAGTATTGGATATGTATGATCTAATATCGGGGCACTTATTTGATAAGCTTCCAAATGTTCCAATAGTTCCCAACAATATCGGTCTTGGACAAGGTGAAGTAATGGAAATACATGTGCCTTTTGGCAGCAGTTATGCCTTTAGACATGTAGGCTCCATAGTGCAGCAAAAATGGAAAATAGTAGCTCTTTATAGAGATGAAAAGCAGATACTGCCAACCGGTGCTACTATGATCCGTCCCAATGATACACTATTGGTTGTCGGCAGACCAACGGTACTAGATGGGATTTATAAACTGATCAACAAAAGAAAGGGCTTGTTTCCAGAGCCATTTGGTAAAAACATATATCTATTGCTTGATCTGCGTTATGATAAGAAAAAAGCTATAGAGTATTTAAAAGAGGCGATACGGCTAACAAAAACATTACAAAACAAAGAGCTTTATGTGAGAGTATTTTATCCTACAAACTTAAAGCTTACAGAAGAGATCAAGGGCTATCAAGATGATGGTATTCATATTGATATAACTTATGAATTAAATGGAACACAAGATACTGTAGAATATGATATTACTCAATATGATATAGGTCTTGTGATGTGTTCACAAATTTCGTTATATAAAGAGTATCACAATCTCACTTTTTACTATCTCAGAAAATTGATATATATTTTTGGCAGTATAAATATAACAGATATAAATTCTGCTGTTATCATGATGAATGATGAAGAAAAAATGGAATCAATATCTTCTACAGCTTTTGATGTGTGCGAAATATTAAAGTTGCCGTTAAAATTATGTGATTTTGACCCAGATGGCGATTTTAGCGGTAGAAAAATGACCATTGACCACTATGAAACAATGGCAAACTTGTTTAATTCCAGTATAACAGTAGAGCAAAAAGTCGCAAACCCTATTAGAGAATTGTCAAAAATGAGGAATATTTTACACATAACTTTTTTTCAAGACAAATCAAAACATGCTTTTATACTACAATTAATGATTATCAAAGTTTTAAATCTATTTCCAAGAATCTATAGACATCCGAAGTTGTTAATCCCTTTTGAAGATAGCGATACATAAGACAATATTGGTTTTTAATGCTAAATAGGATAAAATCAAGCATAATAAATACAAATATAAAAGGTTAAGAATTAATATGATTATACCAATTGCACTAGAATCTCAAGAAAATCACTCTTATGAAATCACTATAGATTCTTTGCCTGATTTGAATTTTGATAATAAAGTAGCCATAATTACAAATCCAACAATAGCTAATTATCATTTGGAAAAATTGTTGTCCAAAATTACTGCTGCACAACTTCAAGTCATTATGGTACCAGATGGTGAAGAATACAAGACATTGCAAACTGTAGAAGATATTTTGAACAAATTATTTGAATATAAATTTGATAGAAAATCGCTCCTTGTCGCTTTTGGCGGCGGTGTGATAGGCGACATGACAGGATTTACCGCTTCACTATACCAAAGAGGTATCGATTTTATTCAAATTCCGACAACTCTTTTGGCACAGGTTGATGCGAGCGTAGGCGGCAAGACCGGAGTAAATAATCAATTTGGCAAGAACTTAATAGGGGCATTCTATCAACCAAAAGCCGTATATATAGATCCATATTTTTTGGATACGTTACCCCCAAGAGAGTTTGCTGCCGGTGTTTCAGAGATGATAAAAGTAGCTGTTACTTTTGATAAAGAATATTTTGAATTTTTACAAAATGCTGATTTACACAACAAAGAAACTCTCAAAAAAGCGATAAGTAAAAGTGTAACTATCAAGGCAGATGTTGTTAGTAAAGATGAAAAAGAAACAGGCATAAGAGCAGCACTTAATTACGGTCATACATTTGGCCATGTTGTAGAAAATGAAACAGGATATACAAAATATCTGCACGGTGAAGCCGTGGCTATTGGCATGGTTATGGCAAATCGTTTGGCAGTAGAGCTTGGATTTTTGAGCCATGATGATGCTTTGAAGATAGAAAATGTGTTGAAAAAATTTGACCTACCAACAGATTATCATATATCTGATGCGGATAGTTTTTATGACCATTTCTTTTTGGATAAAAAAAGCGCCAAAAATAAAATAAAATTTATATTGCCAAAAGGCATAGGAGACCATATAATAAGCTCAGAGATTAGTGAAGATATGGTCAAAAAAGTTCTCAAAACATTTGGGGTTAAATGATGAATGCAAAAATAATTCTTTTTTTTATATTAACATTTTTCTTATTTGGCGCACCAAGTCAATCAAATATAGAAATAAATGAAAGCCAAAAAGAAGAATTGAATACGATAAAAACAAAAGATCTTGTTGGCGAAAAAAACAATATCGATGATGAACTAAAAAATAATATTTGGATTACTGTATACGAAAACTACCAAAACTATCAAGTACTTCAAAATAAAAAAAATACTTTAGACAGAGAGATAACCAGATTAGAGAGAAAATCTCCGGAAAACAGTGAAAGACAAACAAATCTCAAGGCTCTGCAAGATGAAAGAGAGGGGATAGTCAATAAATTACAACTGTTGGGCGAATACGAAGAGGAACCGTTCAAGAAACTTTTATCACCAAACCAGATAGATAATGCTCCAATAATTAGTAACCCATTATCAATTTTTTCGGCTTTATCTTATAGAGAAAAGCTCAAAAGTGACCAAAATGAATATGAACAAAGGTACAAGTCTCTAATCTCTGTTGTAGAAAACTTAGAGAGAAAAGAACAAATTTTAAAAGAACTAGTAGATACTTCTACCGATAAGCAAGAGTACAAACAAGAAATTGCAAAAACAAAAGAACTGCTAGATACCCTAAGACCTTTTGTGGAGCTTTTTAGAACTACGCTAAATGTTTACAGTAAAAAAATAGAAGAGATGAAGATCGGCATCACTCAAGGAATAGCTCAAGAAAGTAAAAAACTTATAACAGTAGGCATAATTCTTGGTGTTCTGTTTGGACTATTGTTATTTTCAAAATATTTAATGAGACGCTATTTGACAGATATTGAGCGTTTTTATACGTTAAACAAGGCATTGAATGTTACTTTTGTTATATTTGTTATATTGATTTTACTTTTTGCATATATTGAAAATGTAAATTATCTTGTAACTATTTTGGGATTTGCATCTGCTGGTATAGCAATTGCGCTTAAAGAATGGTTCATGAGTATAATCGGATGGCTTGTTATATTTTTCGGCGGCAGCGTTCATGTAGGGGATAGGGTTAGATTTTTTAAAGATGGAGCTGAATACGTAGGCGATATTATAGATATTTCTCTTTTGAGAATGACGATATTAGAAGATGTAACTCTTACAACATTTGAAAGAAACAGAAGGGCCGGAAGAGTAGTATATATACCGAATAATTATATCTTTACCAATATGATCGCCAACTATACTCATAGTGGGTTGGATACCGTATGGGATGGTATTGATTTTATTGTTACTTTTGATTCAAATATAAATAAAGCATCTTCTATAGCCAAAGATATAGCACAGAAATATTCAAAAGGATATACAGAAAATACACGTAAAAAATTAAATAGACTTCGCAGGCATCATCATCTAAAAAATATTAGCGTTGAGCCTAGAGTTTTTACTCTTATAACTCCTTATGGTATGAAAATAAGTGTATGGTATTATACAAATAGTTACGCTACATTGCCGCTGCGAAGTACAATATCTGCTTCTATAATAAACAGTATAAAAAATGAACATGATATTTTGTTAGCATATCCTTCTCAATCTATTTTTATGGCGAATGATAATCAAAAAAATACACCCCCCGAAGACGTTCAGGAACACAAAGAGTCTATGCAATGAAAAAAGTATACTTTAAAACTTTTGGATGTCGCACAAATCAATTTGATACGCAAGTGATGTTGTCAAATTTACATCAATTTGCAGTATCAAATGATGAAACTGCAAGTGATATAGTAGTTATAAATTCATGTACAGTTACAAATGGTGCTGATAGCTCAGTGAGGCAATATATATCTTCACTTAAAAGACGCAATCCAAATGCAAAAATTATTCTTGCCGGATGCGGAGCTCATGCAAAAGGGGATGCGCTATGGAAAGATGGCTCAGTATTTGGCGTAATGGGACACTCTGAAAAATCAAATATAGACAAACTTTTACAAAATGAAAAACCGTTTTATGAAATAGGTGATTTGAAACATATTGATACTACCGTGGTAGAAAATTTTATAGGCAAGAGTAGGGCATTTATAAAGATCCAAGAGGGGTGTAATTTTGATTGTTCATATTGCATAATACCCCAAGTTAGAGGCAGAGCTAGGTCTCATACACATGATACAATACTAAATCAAATCAATATTTTGGCATCCAATGGATATGGTGAGTTTGTACTTACCGGTACAAATGTAGGAAGCTATGGTAGAGATATCGGAAGCTCTTTGGCTGCGCTTCTTAAGAAAATCTCTTTAATAAGAGGTGTTAGACGCGTACGCATAGGCAGTCTTGAGCCTATACAAATTGATGAGGGTTTCAAAGAATTATTAAATGAGCCATGGATGGCAAAACATCTCCATATTGCCTTGCAGCATACAAGCGATGAGATGCTCTCACTCATGAATAGACGAAATAAATTTGATGAAGATATAAAACTCTTAAATTTCTTATCCGAACATGGTTATGCATTGGGTACTGATTATATAGTTGGACATCCCGGAGAAAGTGAAGCGATATGGAAAGAGGCTATGCAAAGAGTTTGGAGTTTGCCCCTTACTCACATACATGCTTTTACATACTCTAGGCGAGACAATACTGCATCTGCTTTGATGAAACAAGATGTCAGCGGAGACATTGCAAGAATAAGACACAATGAGCTTACAAGCTGTATTAAAACCAAAAATAGGGAGTTTAGAGAAAAAAACTGCAAAAATCTCGAAGTACTTTTGGAAAATGGGCAAAATAATATCTATAAAGGGTTTGACCAGTATTATAATACTCTTGAGGTTTTTAGCCAAGAAGATCTAAGCGGAAATTGGATTTTAGCAGAGAGCGTGGAGGTACAAGATGAAAAAAATCGGCTTCAATTTTAAAAAAATCAAAGCAATTGCTCTGTTTTTTGGAGTTTTGGTAATTTTATTACTTTTTTCTATCTTTAGGGACACTAGTACGTTGATCACGAGGTCGCAAGCAGACAAATTAGATGCTAATAAAACCATAAAAAAAATTACAGTAAATGGAGAATATCTCTATTTTACAACTCCACAACAAACATTTAGAATTTACAAAGAGGTGATAGATTATCCTAAATATTATGCAAAATATCCAGTAGAGATAAAAGAGAGAGAAAATTGGCTTATTTGGGTTTTGAGTATATTTATTCTAGCTATATTGGCATATTATCTATTTTCTAACAAGCAGCCATTATCCATATTTTCATCCCCCAAAAAAGCACCAAATGATTCAAATGATACGGCAGACGAACCAATAAGAGCCATTAGCTCATCGGTTCGTTTCAAAGACGTAGCAGGTATCATAGATGTAAAAGAAGAATTAGAAGAGATAATTGATTTTTTAAAATCACCCCAAAAATATACAAATTTTGACATTAGACTGCCAAAGGGAGTTTTGCTAGTTGGACCTCCAGGTGTAGGGAAAACAATGATAGCAAAAGCAGTGGCCGGCGAAGCAGCCGTGCCATTTTTTTATCAAAGCGGGGCATCTTTTGTCCATATGTACGTGGGTATGGGAGCGCAAAGGGTATCTACATTATTTCAAACTGCCAAGCAAAATGCACCTAGCATTATATTTATTGATGAAATAGATGCGATAGGTAAAAGCAGGGGCGGCAGACAAAATGATGAACGAGAAGCAACACTCAATCAGCTGCTAACAGAAATGGATGGTTTTGAAGAGAGTTCTGGGGTAATGGTAATAGCGGCCACAAATAAGATCGATGTGCTAGATGAAGCTTTATTGCGTGCAGGTAGATTTGATAGAAGAATATTTGTTTCATTGCCAGATATGCAAGAGAGAATCAATACTTTAGAGCTATATTTATCAAAAAAAATGCACAACGTGGACATAAGCGAAATTGCCAAAATGAGTGTCGGATTCAATTTCGCATCTTTGGCCACATGGGTCAATGAAGCCGCCATGTATGCACTAAAAAATCATAAAAGAATGATAGAATCTAGTGATTTTGAAGCAGTCAAGGATAAAGTAATGGTTGGCAAAAAACGATTATTAACACTTGACGAAAACGAGAGAGCCATTCAAGCAACATATCAAGGAGCCAAAGCACTGGTGGCAACTTGGTACGATATAGGGTTTGAAAAAATAGGCATAGCAAGCGAGAGATTTGAAGAATTTGATTATACTATTTTAGCAAAAAGCAAATTACTGCATAAAATAAAAGTGGACTTGGCCGGTACGATAGCAACACAGAAAAAATATAAAGAAGTGTTTACAAATAGTAGCAAAGACATTGTTCACGCTAAAGATTTAGCGCAAAAAGTTATAAATGATTTTGATTTGATGATAGAAGCAACAGATGGTATAAATGTCAAAGAACAGCTATTGCAAACAGCATACGAAGAGACAAGTGCATTGCTTGATAAACTGGATAATATTTGCACCATGATGAGCAATTATCTATTACAGCATGAATCCATTACTCAAGAACAAGCTAGAGAGATGCTTCGTGAAATTTTTTAGTGGATTTTGTCTAAAAAATGAGCAAGAATTGTTTGAGCCATTTTTAGACCAAACTGATTATACAGTAGCAGGTTTTAGCTATGGTGCTCAAAAAGCAATAGAATATACTCTAACTACTACACAAAGAGTTGAAAGAGTTATTTTGCTTTCCCCTGCATTTTTCAAAACACAATCAAAATCTTTTTTAAGAGCTCAAACTCATTATTTTAGTGCCAATAAAGATAAATATATACAAAATTTTCTAACCAATATTTGCTTGCCAAATAGTCATATCAATCTAGAAAAATATATAAACGATGGAAATGTTCAGCAACTAGAAGAGTTATTGACCTATGAATGGAACGAGAATACTCTAATGTCATTAAAAAACAGAGGTATAAAAATAGAAGTATTTTTAGGAGATGAAGATAAGATCATTAATTCCAAAGATGCTTTTGATTTCTTTTCAAAATACACAACAACTTATCTTATAAAAAAGGCTGGTCATTTACTGAATGTTAGATAGTATCGATAAAAATCAAAAGTATGCGCTATTCTTGCTATTCATTTTTTGTATAGTTTGGATATTTGCTGCTATTTCACCTTTTAGCAGGCATGATTGGATGCTGGAAAATATGCTTGTTGTTGCTATATTATCGGTCTTGATTTTTACTTATAGAAAATTTACATTTTCAAATATCTCTTATACTTTGATAGCAATTTTCATGGTTATTCATGAACTTGGTGCGCATTACACCTATTCTTTAGTACCATATGAGGAGTGGCTAAATGCTTGTTGCAATTGGAGCCTGAATGAATTTATGGGCTGGGAGAGAAATAATTTTGATAGATTAGTCCATCTTTTATTTGGACTTGTTTGGGTATATCCGGCCAAAGAATTTTTGGAGAGAAAATTATTATTTAGTAATGGTTTGAGTTGGTTTTTTGCTGTGCAAAGTGTCATGACCTTTTCGCTTGTTTATGAGCTAATAGAATGGGGGGTTGCTATGATATTTGGCGGCAAACTCGGTATGGAGTATCTAGGTACTCAAGGTGATATATGGGATGCGCATAAAGATATGCTACTAGCAGCCTTAGGTGGATTAATACCTGCACTATTATTTTACAAAGTCGGTCAAAAATGAATATTATTGTCATAACCGGCTGCAGTTCTGGTATCGGATTGGCCACCGCTGTATATCTTAAAGAGCAGGGCATGATAGTCTGTCCGACTGCTAGAAAAAATGAAGATGTTTTAAAATTAAAAGAACTTGGCTTTCAAGATGCCAAGCTTTTAGACGTGGCAGACCCAAATCAAATATCCAATGTCATAAGTTATGTTCTAGATAAATACGGCAAAATCGATGCATGGTTTAATAATGCAGGTTATGGGCAACCAGGGGCAATAGAAGATCTACCCACTGAAGCTTTAAAAAAACAATTTGAAATAAATGTTTTTGGGCTGCATGAGTGTACGCGACAAATATTACCCGTGATGCAAAAACAAGGTTATGGCAAAATCATACAGCACAGCTCTGTGCTGGGCCTTATCTCTCTATTTGGCAGAGGTGCTTACAATGCCAGCAAGTATGCCGTTGAAGGACTTACAGATACTTTACGCTTAGAGCTAAAAGATACAAATATCTACCCCATACTCCTAAACACCGGACCGATCACCAGCTCTTTTAGAAAAAATGCTATACAAAAATTAAAAGAAAATATAGATATTAACAAATCAAGATTTAAAGAAACATACCAAAAAAATCTAGATGGTACAAGCAAACGAGTCCCCTTTAATGAAGAGGCAATCTCTGTGGCAAAAGCAGTGCATCGTATTATATTAACGCCAAAACCAAAACCAAGATATTACATCACAAAGGCTACCTATATTCTCGGATATTTAAAAAGAGTACTAAGCACAAATATGTTAGATAAAATACTTATCAAAATCTAAAAAGGAATAATTCAAAATGGACATCATAACAATTGGCGTAGTAACGACTAGCGATAGAGCATCAAGCGGAATATATGAAGATCTATCAGGTAGAGCTATCATGGATACGCTTAGCTCGTACCTTGTAAATGATTGCAGATATGAATATCGCTGCATAGCAGATGAGCAATCACTTATAGAGCGAACTTTGCTTGAACTCGCACAAATTTATGAGTGCGATCTCGTAGTAACTACAGGGGGCACAGGCCCGGCACCTAGAGATGTAACTACTGAAGCTACAGAGGCTGTGTGCCATAAGCTATTGCCTGGCTTTGGAGAGCAAATGAGGGCAGTTAGTTTGCGCCATGTCCCTACTGCTATATTATCTAGGCAAACGGCAGGTATTTGCAATAAATCTCTCATTGTCAATCTTCCAGGTAAGCCAAAATCCATAAAAGAGTGTTTGGAGGCAGTATTTCCTGCAGTCCCTTATTGTGTTGATCTGATCGGCGGTAAATATATGGAAGCAAATGAAGAAAATATAACTATATTTAGACCAAAAGCATAAAGAATATCGATGAATATTGCATATATAGAAACCAAAATTAATGAAATTTTAGCTGAACTGGAAAAAGAAGCAATGGATTGTATACTAAATGATAGTTTGGATAAGAAAGCTACCAATCTACGTATGAAGCCTATTGTTAGCACGAAACAAATATTATTAAATGCATTGGAAAGTATTAAAATGGCAGATAAATTAGCACAAGAAGAGATATCAAATATGGCTACGAAGTAGCCATAAAGAAAAAATTTTTATTTTAAGATGTCTCTCTGAGCTTTTTGTCATGCAAACGGCTAAAAATAGCTAGAGATATTATGCCGCCTAGCAATGCATACCACATATCAGACTGTGTATCCCAAACATACCCCTGTGTCGCCAAAAACTCATCTGCGGCACTTCCTATCAGTACCGCACTCCACCATTCGAGCAATTCGTAAAAAGCACTTACGGCCAAAACGAAGCATAATAGAAAAAAGATCATCCAAGAGTTTTGTGCTGTAAAAACATTTTTTCTGATCACAATTTCTCTGGCAATAATTATAGGAACAGCTCCTTGCATAAAATGACCGACTTTGTCATAATTGTTTCTATTACCGTTAAAATAATCATTTAGCGCGTCAAATAGCGGTACTTCTGCGTACGTATAGTGGCCGCCGATCATTAATACAACCATATGCGCTAATATCAATATGTATGCAATAGAGGTTAATGGGAAGCTGCGATAGGTAACGACTAAAATTACAAATCCTATAATGGCAGGGAACACCTCTAATATCCAGATCATTCTATCTTTTGGTTCATATCCGGACCAAAGAAAAACCAAAAAAAATATAGCCAGCCAAAGTATTTTCATAAAATCATACTTTTTGTGCAGTCATTGCAAATACAGAAAAATTAGCATGCGGTTTTTCTATAATATTTGCAGTTTCAAAATTTATATTTTCAAATCCGGCTTTTTGAGCAATATTTGTTAGCTTTTCTCTATCAAAACCATAATGATAAACCCCTTTATTGTCGCTATGGAATGTTCCATCTTCACTGTCTAGGTCCGCAATAGCAATAAACCCGCCTTTATTGAGCATATTAAATAATTTTAAAAACAGAGCTTCAATATCTTCTATATGATGCATAGTCATGGATGATATAACACCATCAACATTTAATTTTAGGTCATCATCCATGATATCGGCCTTTATGATATCCGCTTTGCATGCAAATTCTGATTGTTTGGCTCTAAATTCCTCTAGCATAGAAGGAGAATTGTCAATCGCTATAATCTTGGAGACATGTTGGGCTATAAAAAAGCTAAGCAATCCGGTTCCGGCACCAAAATCTACAATTTCCATAGAAGAATCAATGTCAATATTGTTTAATATGACGTCGGAAATTTCCTTAGCATTGCGAACACGAACGCTATTCATGTCCCAATTTTTAGATTTATGAGCAAAAAGATCATAATTTTTTTTCATTTCTATCCTTATATTATATAATATTATTAAAATAATGTTTGTTTTTGGTTAATTCTAATAGTTTCCCAAAAATATTCTACGTGTTTTTCGAATAATGATACCATAGAAGAGGTAGATTTTTTATCTAATTTCAATAAAGAGATCTGCATTTGATAAAAAAATAGGGGTGCAAAGAACTCGTTTGCCAATAATAGAGGGTCCGACGATGTCACCATTTCGTCTTGCATCATTGCAAATAGATAAGATGAGAGCTTTTTGACGTTTTCTTGGTAAAAATATTCATTATATATCTCTCTAATACGCTCATTATTGAAGATTTCTTGCATCAATAGCTTGAAAAGGGCTTCATTTTGTACATCAAAACTAATCAGTTTAAAAGTAGTCGCTATAGACAAAAGAAGCGATTTGCCTTGCTTGTATGATTCTGGCGTACTAAAATTGGCAAAAAGCTTGGCTATGGCTGATGTAGTAAGCTCTTCTATGAGCGATTCCAATATCTCATCTTTGTTTTTAAAGTGATTATACAAGGCACTTTGCTTTATACCTATTGCTCCGGCTATATCACGCACTGTAGCGGCTTTATAGCCTTTGGCAGCAAATAGCTTTAGTGATACATCCAGTATCTTTTCCTTTGTTTTATCGCCTTTAGAGGGCAATGAATTGGTGTTTTGTTCTGTATTATCCATAGCATATCCTTTTAATAAAAGTATTATAGTGAACATCTGTTCATATGTCAAGAGTGGAGAATATTGATTATATGAACACTTGTTAATTTAATTAAAATCAAGAATTAAACTAAGTGAACAATTGTTCATTAACATAGCATTGTTTATATATACAAAATGAACGTATGTTCATAGAAACCTATTTATCTCCCTATATAGCGTGATTTGTATACGATATGGTAATATTGGTATTACATAGTTGTGATTATTATTAAATAATATATTAAATATGTGCTATATAGATTTAAAAAATAGGGCGTTTTGATATTTATTAATAGTAATATTTATTAATTGAGGCCTCTAGCTTAGAATAAGACGCTTGTGGTCATTTATTAATTGAACTAAAATCAAATTATGATTAATCAGAACATCCGATTAAATGTTTTTTATAAAATGATTACTACTAACTGTTTTTTAGGAATCATGTTCTAATTGAAAAAAAAATTTCGCTTTGTGTCCAAAGCGTAGAAGCAATAAAAAAATTATTGGGGATTCTAAAAACATTAATTCGCCTGAGAAAAATAATATTTCTGATCAATCATAAAAAAATAAAAAATTAAATCATACGAAATAAAATATTTTTTCATAATCACATTACAAACTAGACCAAATGCATAAATATATAAATTTTTTTATAGGATTTTACATAAACAAATTTACTCTGGGAGGTAATAATATATTTTTGATAGAATTTATATTATGTTAACCAATATAGTTTTTTTGAATAAATTTGCTCAAATAACTTACTATATACAACACTTTCAATAATTAGATATAATAAATTATACAAATCAATCAAAAGAGATACCATGATAAAAGAACTTTCAAATATTGTAGCCAAAAACCTAATCAATCGTCTTCGTGAACAAAAAATGGATTCTTTACATTTTAGGCATATAATCAAAGAGTTGGCTAGATTTTTGGCATATGAAGCGCTCGGCTCTCAAAAACCAAAAATATATAGCATAGAAACATGGAGAGAGAAAATCTCTTGTGATTTTTTGGATGAAGAAAATATTGTCTTTGTATCTATCTTGCGTGCCGGGCTGCCAATGATAGAAGCTTTGAGTGATCTTTTTCCAAAAGCTTCATTTGGATTTTTGGCTATGAGACGAGATGAGCAAACTCACAAAAGCAAATTATATTATGATCGTATCCCAGACTCAAAAGGAAAAATAGTAGTTATCGTAGATCCTATGGTTGCTACCGGCGGATCATTGAGTGATGCAATTGATGTTATCAAAACCAAAGAACCAAAAGAGATCTTTTCTCTTAATATCATAGGTTGTCCCGAGGGAATATCTGTGATAGAAAAAAAACATCCCGATATTAAATTATATATAGCTCAAATTGACGAGAGGCTTGATAGTAATATGTTTATCTTGCCCGGATTAGGAGATGCCGGAGATAGAGCTTACAATACTCCTGAATAAGTTTGCGGGATATTAAACTCTGTGGATATCAATTATATTTACAGTAATATTTTCAATATATTTAAAATCGATAATAATGAATTATTTGCATAATAAATATTTTATTTTTTGTTTGTTATATTAATAGCAACCATATGCACTCTAGTTTGTTTATGCTATACTTGTAAAAACTTAATTTAAAAGCAAGCAAAAATGGCAAAAAAGAAAAAAAATATACATATAAAATTAAACAATAAAATCCGTGCTTTCTTTCAAGGGTTACCGTTCGATGAAGGTGTAGCCACATTGAGTGAAGAACAACTCATGGGGCTGATGATGCTGCTTGAGCTATCACCCTATTCTCTTAGCAGAGAAGATATGGTGCGTGCCTTAAGACGCATATGGAGCGAAGGCGAAGCAAAGCCTAGGGAAATAATAGTCTCATTTTTGACAGACACGGGTGAACGTAAACAATCATCAAAGCAGTTTGCAACAGAAAGAACAGCCAACATCTTGGATGTTCTTTCTCAAATCCCTCATACAAAAGAAGAAGAATATAATATTTTGGATTCTTTTGCTGATGTAGCAAGCCACAAGATCACACCAAATAAAATACGAAACAAACTCCTATATGGTAGGCAGAAAAAAAGTTTTGCCAATTTGGAACAAGCCTTGGATGTGACATTTGATGCGCTTGGACGGATGGAGTTTTATCATAGTTTTTCTTTTAGTCTAAAAGATATAGATTTCAATAAATTGCTGCTATGCACATCTGATCAGATAGATATAGAAACTACGGGCGACGAGCCGACACAAGATTTGATATCAAATCTTCAAACCATAAAACAAGAAATTATCAAAGAAAAGCAAAAAGAAATTGACAATTTTTTGGAAAGATTAAAAAAACACGGCAATCCGTATTTGAATGAAAAAGAGATTATAGATGCGATTAAGTCCATGCCTCCTGATGCACCTCTTGATCATATACCTCTGCCTTTTGATAAAATTGAAAAAATAATTAAAGATTTCAACAATAGATACTATCTAACCCAAAGTACAGATGATTTCATAATCCAAAAAGAAAAATCATACGAATATTGCGATAGAACATTGAGGTATGACATATCTTTGTCGTATACCAAGAAATTTATCTACGGTCTTGTATGGAGAGGCGATAGCCTGCCGTATCAAGATGAGTTTGAACAGCTCAGCGATAGACTCATAGAAGATTTGCACATTAGCATAGATGAGTTAAAAGATGAGATGCTCGAATTAGCAGATGGGCTCAAGATAGACGATGAAAAAGCTACAGATTTTATACTTCAATTTTTTGAGCCGCAACTGATATCATCTAGAACACTAAAACTAAAAGAAAAAACAAAAAGACGTATACTATACCATTGGCATGAATATATAAAGCCATTTTTGGAAAAATACAAACAAGAGCAATTACTGGCAAAAAGCATCCGAGATTTCAAACAGCTTTTTCCATTGGCTAGATCACTAAAAAGAAAAATTATTTTTCATATGGGTCCTACAAATAGCGGCAAAACTCATGCTGCCTTGCAATATCTATCCAACGCTACGACCGGCTCATATCTAGCTCCTCTGCGTCTGCTTGCATTAGAAGGATATGAAAATCTGCAAAAACTAAATGTAGTTGCATCTCTAATTACCGGAGAAGAAGAGATAATTCACGAAGATTCTACTCACATAAGCTCTACAATTGAGATGATGAATAGCAGTGTCGTTGTGGATGTATGCGTCATAGATGAGATACAAATGATAAATGACAGAGACAGGGGCTGGGCTTGGGCAAATGCTCTCATAGGTGTGCCGGCAAAAACAGTAATACTTACTGGCTCATCCAATGTCCTAAGGGCCATCGAGCAACTAGCCTTGTATCTTGAAGAGCCGCTAGAAGTCATTGCTTTTGAGCGAAAAAATCCACTTGAACTTTTGCCGCACCCTACTCCTCTTCACAAGATAGAACCAGGAAGTGCTTTGGTGGCATTTTCAAGAAAAGATGTATTGTCACTAAAACAACAATTGACAAGCGAATATAGTGTATCGGTGGTGTATGGCAACCTATCTCCGGAGGTCAGACGAGAAGAAGCTAGACGATTTAGAGATGGAGAAAGTGATATACTCATAGCTACCGATGCCATCGCAATGGGGCTGAACCTGCCTATTAAAACCATAATTTTTGCAAAAGATAATAAATTTGATGGTGTGCACAGACGAGAACTTGAACCATCAGAAGTATTGCAGATTTCAGGAAGAGCCGGGAGATTTGGTTTTGAAGAGAAAGGTTATGTCGGCGCATTGGAGAAAAGCTCGCTAGACACTATCACTAAAGCTTTTCATACACCGCTAACCGATATTGCTCTGCCTGTGAGTGTAATGGCAAGTTTTGAACATGTAATGCTAATTGGAGATATACTCCAAACAGAAGGTATCGTCGAAATACTAGATTTCTTTGCAGAGAATATGGAATTTGAAGGTCCGTTTGTGGCTGCAAATATAGAATCTATGATTGAAATAGCTACAATAGTTGATGAATATAAATTAGATCTAAAAACAAAATATCATTTATCATGTGCTCCAGCCAGTCTATCATCTCCATATATAGAATCAGTACTACATAAATATATACGATATATCGAAGCGAACAAAAAGGTTCCGTACATTCCTCCAAAAGATCTACCGCGTTTTGCACAAACCAATGAAATGCTTTTAAATGCAGAAGATAGGGTCAGAGAAATATCATTATATCTTTGGTTATCCTTCCGTTTCCCGGAATACTTCGAAGATACTGCGCTTGCTATTAAGAGTCGTGGCAGACTAAACAGCTTTATTGAAACATCATTAAAACATGGACATTTTGTCAAAGAGTGTCATCGTTGTGGTAAAGTACTTGATTTTTCTTATCGGTTTTCCATATGTGAGAGTTGTCACGCGAAAGGCAAACGAGGCACTAGATATGCTTCTAGCAGAAACAGAGAAAAAACAAAATAATAATTATTTATATTATAAAGGCATAAGATAATGATAGAAAGCGGTATAGTATTTTTGACCGTACTGATATTTATAATAGGAATAGTCTCATCAATAGAAAACAGATTTAAATGGAAAATATTTGATGTCTTGCCGAGTATAGTCATCATATATGGCCTAGTAATGATACTTTCGTCACTTGGTCTTTGGAGTAAAAACGAAAATATCGAATCGGTATACAGTTCATTCAAAAACACACTGCTTCCTAGTATGATATTTCTTATGCTACTAGAAGCAGATATCAGAACCATAGCCAAACTTGGTAAAAAAATGATTTTTACATTCATCCTGGCAACAGTATCTATCATGATGGGCTTTATAATATCTTATGGTATATTTCACAATTATCTTGACGGCCATGAGGCCTGGAAATCATTTGGCGCGCTTTGCGGTTCCTGGACGGGAGGTACCGGCAACATGATAGCCGTGCAAGGAGCCTTGAATATATCAAATAACAACATGGGTTATGTGCTTATCGCAGATTCTATAAATTATACATTATGGGTGATGCTGCTATTGGCATTAGTGCCGTTTGCTGCCAAATTTAATTCTTGGGCCAAGGCTGATACATCCACCATAGACGCTGTATCCGAAAAATTAAATATTCAAAAAAACAGATCAGACATTTCGCTCTCTTCTTTGATGTTATTATTAGGTAGTGCACTGATGGTAAATACGGCCAGTGAGTATTTGGCCACACTACTTCCAACTACAGATTTTATAACTCACTATACTTGGGTTGTCATGATAGCCACACTTGCAGGTATATTTTTTGCTATGACACCTCTTGCCAAAATTGGCGGGTCATCTTTGATCGCACAAATGATGTTATATTTCATAGTAGCCCTTATTGCTTCAAGGGCTGATTTTTCTGAATTAGCTCAAGCACCGTTATATATAATTGCCGGTTTTGCTGTGCTTGTGATACATCTTATTCTTATGATGCTATTTGCAAAATTATTTAGACTAGATCTATTTACTTTAGGCGTAGCATCTCTTGCCAATATAGGAGGAGTGGCTTCTGCTCCTATATTGGCAAGTGCTTACTCAAAAGCCTTAGTGCCAATAGGTGTTTTAATGGCACTAATGGGGTATATCGTGGGTACGGGCGCAGGACTTATGGTTGCAAAAATACTTCAAATACTCTCTTAAAGATTCACAATAGTTTCACTTTAATACGGTATTATTATAATATAATTAATAAAAGGAGATTTTTTTGAAAAAATTATCAATAAAATATTTAGTGGCGGCCGGACTTTTGAGTACGACATTCTCATTTGCAGAAGTTTCTGTAAATTTGGGAGTTAATGTGGGAGTCGGTGCAGTAACACCCGGTTTTATAGCCGGTGTTTTTGAAATGGATAGACATTATAATGAACCGGTATATTTTTATAAAGGCAGATATTATTATGGGGGAGATTATAGAAATGGATACTATTTTTATAATGGCATGAGACTAGTTGGTGGAGAATTTTATCGCAAACCAAGATTTTATCATCGTGATGAACCAAGAATAATAGTACATCCTCGCAACTATGTTGTTTTTGTAGAAGATAGATATTATGATAGACCGTCATATTTTTACAAAGGTAAATACTATTATGGCGGACACTTTAAAAATGGATATTACTTTCATAATGGCCGCAGACTTCATGGCGGTAAATTTTTCACACATCCAAGAAAAATTCAACAAAAACATTATGCCAAACGTGAAGATGTAAAAATATATAAAAATGAAGATAGACGCGACAGGGATTTTAGAAGAGATGATAGAGATGACAGAAGAGATAGAGATTTCAGAAGAGACGATAGGGATGACAGAAGAGATAGAGACTATAGATAACAATTCACTAGAAGAATTATCAGATAAAAAAGATGTGCTGCTCAAAAAGTACAAAGATTTGAGCGAGCCATTGAGCTATGCTCAAAATGATTTTGAAAAAAGTCTTATCGAAGACAAAAGAGCTCTTTTAGCCAAAGAAATAAAGGCTTTAGCAGCTCAAATACAAGATATTAAAGAAGTTTAATTTTATACTCTTCATGATAGGATACCATATAAAGTATCCTATATGAAAAGCAGCAAATGAAAATATTATCTATCCATACTTCCCTATTTCGCTCACCCCTTCAAACACCTTTTAAAACTGCACTCAGAACTGTTGAAAATCTAGAAGATATAGTAGTAACCATACAATGCGATGACGGAAATATCGGTTTTGGCGAAGGGGCTCCCACTGCTGTAATAACAGGTGAAACGCTAGGCACTATGGAAGCAGCTATTTCATATCTAGGTCCAATGATAATCGGGCTTAGTATTGTAGATGATTTTGAAGAGATTTTACATAGACTGCATTCTAGACTATTGCACAACACTACAGCTAGATCGGCTATCGAGATAGCGCTATACGATCTAAAGGCAAAATCTTTTAAGCAACCGCTTTATCAACTTTTGGGCGGTACGCAGACAAGTTTTGAGACAGATATCACTATCAGCCTCAATGACATAGACCAAATGATAGCTGACAGTCTAAAAGCCATTTCCCTTGGCTATAGAATTCTCAAAATTAAATTAGGCAATAATCCGTCACAAGATATTGACAGGATCATAGCAATATATGACACAGTACCAAGAGATGTAATATTAAGACTTGATGCAAATCAAGGCTGGAGCAAAGAAGACAGTGTGCGCGTAATACAAACAATTGAATCTAAAGGCATAATAGCTGAGTGTATAGAACAACCGGTAAAAGCTGATGATATTGCCGGACTAAAATTCATTAAAGAGCGTATTCAAACTCCGGTACTTGCCGATGAAGCAGTCTTCAATCTGGCGCAAGCTACTTCTATACTGGAATCTGGCTCTACGGATTATATAAACATCAAACTTGCTAAATGCGGAGGTATATCAGAATCTATAAAAATAGCAAATAAAGCTAGAGAATTTGGAGTTTCCTGCATGATCGGATGTATGCTAGAGGGCCCGATAGGTATAATTGCCGCTTTGCATGCAGCATCAGCTGTTTCTGATGTAATTACCATGATAGACCTCGATGCGGTTGCACTTCTCTCTTTGCCACCAACCAATTGCAGCGTAATCTTTAATGAAAGTCGTATTGCACTTGCTAATGAAAGCGGACTTGGTATAAAATATGAAAATTAATGAATACCTTTTTATTCATAAATAAAATGAATGTTAGGATTGAAGATGCAAATTAAACTATATATGCTCATGATAATGTTATTTTCCATGCTTCATGCAGATTATTATCTCATGCCTAGCACGAGAGAGCAAAGCAAAATAGACAATATGCCAAAAGCAACTATCAAAGATATGCAAACCATACCACAAAACCCAAATGCATATGCCACTCAGGTCAAACCATTTCAAACAAGTGAACAAAAAAAGCTGGACAATGAGTATAACGAACGATATTTTAAACCATGGAGCATGAGTGAAATCAATATTTCAATAGAAGATTATGGCTGGGAAACCCGTTTTGTAAGAAAAAAACCGATATATACTGTAAAAGCCAACATAATACCTCCAAGCACTTATGAGAAATGGATAGCAAATGCACAAACAGAACTATTTAATACGCAAAAAATAAAAGCTATAACTATCAAAAGAACAGATCTCAAATCACTCCCGACAAAAGAGTCTTTTTATCGTGACCCTCACCAAACAGGAGAAGGGTTTCCGTTTGACTACAATCAAAATAGTGCTTATCCGCCTAATATGCCTTTGCTAATTTCTCACTTTTCAAAAGATGGCAAATGGGCATTTGTGCATGGAGCATATGCTTTCGGATGGCTTGACATGAAAGACATTGCTATAGTAGATGATGATTTTATTAGAAAATTTAAAAATGGAAATTATGCCATTACAGTAAAAGACAATCTTAGATTATACAAAAATACAAAGCCTATAAGTTTAGTCAAACTAGGCACCCTATTTCCATATGACAATGAAGGTTATTTTTTTGTAACCAAAGACAAAAAAGGTATGGCAAAACTCAATAAAGCCAAACCGACATACAAAGGTATTATTGCTCCAAAGCCCATAGCATTTACTCCAAATAATGTTGCTAGAATAGCCGGTGCATTTATAAATGAACCTTATGGGTGGGGAGAAAATTATGAAGCTAGAGACTGCTCTGCACTAACCAGAGATTTTTTCGCACCATTTGGTATTTTTTTAGAGCGCAATTCAAGAGATCAAGCAAAAGATGGAACACAAATATCCCTATTAGGCTTAAGTGCGGAAGAGAAAAAAGCAAAAATTCTTCAAGATGCCATTCCATTTAGATCTATGCTATTTGTCCCTGGGCACATAGTGCTTTATATGGGACAATTTCAAGGCGAACCTGTAATAATGCACTCTTATTGGGGTATCAGACAACAAGATTTCACCAAGCTAATCACGGGACGTACCATTATAACCACAACCCAACCAGGCAAAGAGTTGCCTTTTGTTAGAAAAGAGAGTCAACTCATTGAAACTTTGCAAAGCATTGTATTGTTTTAATTTTGGTAGAATGTCGCCCATGAAACATTTAAAAACATTCAATACACATATATTGGCCGGCAAGTACAAAGGGAAAGCTATCTCAATTCCGGCCATTGATACAACTAGAAGTTCAAAATCGATACTCAAAGAGTCATTTTTTAATACCTTGCAATTTGATATCATAGATAAAAATTTTGTAGAAGTTTTTGCCGGTAGCGGCTCAGTAGGACTTGAAGCATTGAGTCGTGGCGCTAAACATGCTTATTTTATAGAAAAAAATCATACAGCCCTTGCTGCCTTGAGAAATAACATCAAAAATATAGATCCATTAAATGCTACAGTATTAAGCGGTGATAGCTTCGAAAAGTTTGCTACAATTTATGATATTATAAAAGCTAAAAATATAAAAACTTATTTTTATTTTGATCCGCCATTTTCTATCCGTGAAGGAATGGAAGAGATATACCAAAAGACTCTTGCACTTATCGCAAAGATAGAACCGGATATTTGTGAAATGGTAATAGTAGAACACATGAGTAACCTTGAGCTACCCTCAACAATAGGACAATTGTCTCTTTGGAAAACGAAAAAATTTGGCAAAAGCACTCTTAGTTATTATAGATAATTTCCGTTATTGAGTAAAAAATAGATAAAGCGATCAAATGCTGCTTTTTAATTCCTCATGTTCTTTTAGTAGTTTCGCTTCATAAAGAAAGATTGACGGTTTGAATTCTGTTTTTTTCACCTTGTCGTATTGCGCTAGTGAGAGATAAAGTTTCTCTTTGGCCCTAGTGACTGCCACATAAAAAAGTCTTCGCTCTTCTTCAAGATCTCCACCTTTGCTCATTAACTTAGTATTCGGAAATCTTCCATCCATCAAATCTATCACATAAACTTCTAAAAATTCCAAGCCTTTGCTAGCATGAACGGTGAGCAGATTTACACCCTCTCCTTGGCTAAGTTCGCTCCCGCCTAATATCATAGCATTCAAAAATCTAGCTAGATCATTATAATGAGTAGCCAATTCATATAATAATTTAGCTTTTTGCACTATTCTTTCTTTGGCTAAATTATATTTATTTGTATCAACCTCTCCATTTTTTAGTCTCGAACGAGCAAGTGACAAATTTTCTATAACATCAAGATAAATTGGAGATTTAATGAGTTGTGATAACATTTTTGCAGGATTTTTTTCATATTTAACAGCACGTAGATATGCACAAAAATCATCAAAAAACTTCATATTTTCACTGCTAATTTTATCATGTGCATGAAGCGGATGGTTGTGTTTGGATTTGATATCTGCTTTTTTTTCTTCGATCCATTCTTCTTGGAATAACCCTGATTGCTGCGAGCGTATAGTTTTTGGCAATGATAACTCGCTAGGATCCAAGATGCCGTTCATAAGATTACCTTTGCCGCAATGGATCAACGCCAAGAAAAATTCTTTTGCCAAAGCAGGACCTACGCCTCTTGCATATTCAAATATATGCAAAAATGCCATCATATCTTTTGGATTTGATTTTAAGCTAAGCATATCTAGTAAAAATTTAACCTCTTTTGCATCAAAAAAACTAGTACCGCCCTTGCGTTTACATGGGACGCCAAGCTCTCTTAGAGTTGCTTCTATACCGTCAGCACTTGAGTTATTGCGAAAAATTACTGCTATTTCATCATATGGAACGTGTGATGTTTTTATAGAGTGTGATATGGCATGATACTGCTCAAAAAGTTCATGATAAACTAAAAGTTTTGGTGCATTATCCTCCCCTTCTCTACCTACGCGTAATTTTTTTGGATATATGCGAGGGTTGTACTCTATTACACGATTTGCCAATGCCAAGATAGAGGCTGTTGACCTATAATTGGTAATTAATGAAAAAAGATTGGCATTTTTATATCTTTTTGTAAAAGTAGATATATTTTCTATATTTGCTCCATTAAATGCGTAAATACTCTGGTCATAATCTCCTACGCAAAATAATGAACTTGGTTTCATGGCATCTATGAGTGCGCCCTGTAATGTATTGGTATCTTGATATTCATCGACCAATATTTCATCAAAACCTATATCAGAAATCTTCAACTCTTCAATAGTCCGCAACAAAAGATCATTAAAAGAGACAAAGCCATATTCTCTTTTTTCTATTTCAAATTTTTCTATTATTGCTATATATTTATTGATAAATGGCTCATGCTCTATATACTTTTCCAAAAACCAATCTTCAAAAGGATCCAAAGATGCATTTTGATACAAACTATAAAGCTCATAAAGATACAAAGCAGAAAACGGTTCTCCATTTAAGTTAGAGAAATCAT
Source organism: Sulfurovaceae bacterium (assembly GCA_041654415.1). Lineage (GTDB taxonomy): Bacteria > Campylobacterota > Campylobacteria > Campylobacterales > Sulfurovaceae > BN30871. The sequence continues at coordinate 23,095 of JBAZDL010000002.1, forward strand.
ATGTTTCATAGATGCTCTTAAAAAGTGTTTTTAGCTCGCTTGGCTGCTTGAGCACAAGTTCTCCGTGTTTGGCCTTGAGCCATCTATAACAAACTGCATGAAAAGTACCCGACTCAATGACCGATACGATCTCTTTTGGAAAATATCTTTCCAATCTAGCCAGCATTTCTCCTGCTGCTTTATTGGTAAAAGTCAATAATAAAATTTTCTCCGGTCGTACACCCGAATACAATAAATGCGCAATCCGTCCTACTATAGTAGAGGTTTTGCCGGTCCCTGCACTTGCTATAATTAGATTGTGACCCAGTGTGGCCTGGGCAGCTTGGCGCTGCTCTAAATTTAATCCATTAAGTGCCATATATACCCTATTATTAGTTTTAAAAACGGATTGTAGCTAATTTTATATTAGGAGTTTGCAGATATATTGCTAGATACTGTTTGCAATTTTTCCAATAAATGCTTATAATTATCAATGTTTTGAAAGCCTTTCTCATAACGCCATCTAAGGATAAATTCTATAATATTGTGTTTTTTTGACAGATCCAATCCTTCGCCCTTGCCAAAATATCCCAAAGATATATTTTTGGCTTTTTTCTTTTCTCCATCATTATTTGCTTCATAGCTAATAGCAATTATTTGTATATATTTACCGGCTCTCACTTCCCCAAAATCATCATCTTTAAGCCCAATTCCGGCTAAATTCATAGCTTTATATGAAAAAATATCATCAAAAACAGGACATTTTTCATTTATTTCTAGCTCATTAAAAAGTTTTATCAAGCGTTGCATATTATAAGTTCTATCTTCACTGTTTTGTATTGCATTATTATTGTTTTGGGGATTTAAATTTTTATTGACGGCATTGGTAGCAATTGTGTGTTGTTCTACAAATTCATCATCAAACAATGATTCTTTGACGCTCAATTTCTCTTCGAGTTTACCGCTAAGAGCTTTAAGCCTATCTAAACTGCTAGACACTATAGAGCCTTTAAACTTGATATTAATGCATTATAAACTATATTTTCTAATATTTTTCTAAAATAGCATAAATCATATAAAAAAATATTAATTCTTAATATTATAGCAGCAAAATAAGTGCTTAATGATATTTAAGATATAATTTTTAATAAAAAAAGGATGTACGAATGGATTATTTGGAGATAGAAGGCGGGGCAAAATTAAGTGGAAAAGTGGTTATCAGTGGTGCAAAAAACTCTGCATTGCCGGTAATTGCAGCTACGATATTAAGCGATAAACCTGTAACATTAACGAATCTTCCAAATGTAGTAGACATTCGTACATTGCTTAAACTCCTTACTATGCTTGGCGGAAAAGTAAAACATGACAATACTGTAGCCCATATCGATAACAGTTCGATCAATTCTACAAAAGCTGTTTACGAAATAGTATCCCAAATGAGAGCTTCGATATTGGTACTTGGACCGCTTCTTGCTAGATTTAAAGTATGCGAAGTCAGTCTTCCTGGAGGCTGCGCTATCGGTCAACGTCCTATCGATATGCATCTTAAAGCACTAGAGGCTATGGGTGCACATATAGAGATAAAGGCTGGTTACGTCAGAGCTGAAGCCCCAAATGGTTTAGTCGGAGCAAAAATCGTATTTGACAAGATAACAGTAGGAGGCACTGAAAACGTTCTCATGGCTGCCGCATTAGCTCATGGAACTACGACGATAGTCAATGCCGCCAAAGAGCCTGAAATTGTTCAACTATGTGAAATGCTCGAAAGTGCCGGCGTAAAAATTGACGGTATAGGCACTAGCGAAATTACAATAGTAGGAACTAACGGTAAACCTTTGGAGTTTAAAACTACAGAAATTATCCCAGACCGGATAGAAGCCGGAACATATCTGTGTGCTGCGGCTATCACCCATTCTACTATTACATTGGAAAATGCTAATGCAAATCACCTAAAAGCCGTAATAGATAAACTAGAAGCCATGGGATGCGAGTGTGAGTCAACAAAAACAACTATAACCATACATGGACCGGAAAAATTAAAACCAGTTCACATTATCACCACAGAATATCCGGGGTTTCCGACAGATATGCAAGCTCAATTCATGGCTATTGCAGCAATTGCTGATGGAGAGAGTATCATAGAAGAGAGATTGTTTGAAAATCGTTTTATGCATGTAAGCGAACTTAATCGTTTAGGAGCTGACATTTGGCTCAAAGGCTCTTTGGCCGCAGTTCATGGTGTAGAAAAACTATGCGGGGCTGATGTAATGGCTACTGATTTGCGTGCCAGCTCTGCCCTAGTGCTTGGAGCATTGGTAGCAAATGGCACGACTAGAGTTCGCCGCATCTATCACTTAGATCGTGGTTATGATAATTTGGAAGGCAAGCTATCCAAACTCGGAGCCAAGATCACGCGAAAAGAAGACGACTAAAATGGGTATTGAGATAGAGAGAAAATTTCTCGTAGATACTGCCAAGCTTCCTCCTTTATCAAATGGCAAGAAACTGCTGCAGGGCTATCTTGTGCCACATGCTCCTAGTATTCGTATACGCACCAGTAATGATGAAGCATTTTTGACTATCAAGGGAGATTCTAAGGGTGGTATCACCAGGTCAGAATTTGAATACTCTATCCCATATGCAGATGCACTAGAACTTCTAAAACAGTGCAAAGGCTTTCTTATAACAAAGACCAGATACGAGATAGAACACCACGGGCATCTTTGGGAACTGGATATTTTTGAAGAAGAAAACAAAGGACTTATTGTCGCTGAGATAGAACTGGATGATGAAAACGAAGAGTTCGTAGTGCCAGAGTGGGCAACGACAGAAGTATCAAGCGACCCTCGCTATACCAATGCCTCCCTTTCGCAACTGCCCTACTCGGAGTGGAAGTAGTTAAAGCATTTTTATAGCTATTTTCTTTTGATTTTACAGATAGAACCGATATAGCCATCCTATTATCATCTTAAATAAATGACTCTTTAGATATTTTTAGTTTTTAGAAAAAACATCAAAAACAATCGATATATTGTTATTTTGATATTTTCTTTCTTTGGTTTTTTTAAATCCAACACTATTGCAAAGAGCTAAAATTTCAGCAGCAGAATAAAAAGTGGCATGCAGATAAAATTTGCTTTTATCCTTGTTTGCTTCATATTGTTTCCCTAGTTCTGAATTTTTATCTACAAAACTTATGATCAAGAAACCATTTTTTTTAATGACTCTAAAAGCCTCTTTTAAAGCTTTTTGCGGATCTTGAACAAAACAAATCGAAGTCATCATCAGTGCAAAATCAAATGTTTCATTTTCAAAAGGCAAATCCTCTGCAATACCATCTATTACATTTAAACCCTTTGATAATGCTACTTCTCTCATATTTTTAGAAGGCTCAATACCAATAACAATATTTGGCTGTACAGCAAACCTGCCGGTTCCCATTCCAATCTCAAGACCATTTTGTGTATCACCAATTATATCTTTTATAATTTGTAACTCTTCATTGTAATAAATATCGTTAATTTCAAACCAATTTTCATATTCTTTTGAATATTTGTCAAAACATCCAATCGTTTTTTCCTGTTTCTGTTTCATGCTATTTACGCTTATTTAAATTAGAAAAACATTCAGAAATTTCAGACAAAATTTCATAGTTTGGCTCTACATAAATTTTATTTGATATTTTAGTCATATTTATCAGTTTTGCATCTTTGAGTTCTTTTAGATGCCTTGAAATAGTTGGGAGCGAATAGTGAAATTCTGATGCAATAGTGCCGACACAAGTTGCCTGCTTGATAATATTATCTGTTTTGATACTTTCATCAGCACTACAAATATAAGGAGTATCTAATACATTTTTAAAAATCATAAATCTTGTGTCATTCCCTAAGGCTTTAAAAATTTTTACTTTATCTTGCATATTTAACATATTTTTTCCTTGACAATATAAAGAGTTTATTATATCATACTAATATGTATTTAGCAAAATAGCTAAATAGTAAAACATATAAAAGGATTAAAAAATGAAAAATTTATTTATATTAAACCATCAACCTTATGACGGTACGGATATTACCTGGAATGCCATTAGGCTAATAGAGACTCTACGCAAAAAAGGTGAAATTGTAAGAGTTTTTTTGATGAATGATGCGGTAGATTTAGCAAGAGATAGCACTATGAAACCTGATTTTTACGAATATAATCTAGTAGATATGTTAAAAAAACTTTATGATAGCGGTGTAGAACTCAAAGTTTGCGGAACCTGCATGGCAAGATGTGGATTAAATAAAAATCAACCTTATTTTAATGACGACATAAAAGGAACAATGGATGCTTTAGCCGATTGGGTTATAGAAAGTGATAAAGTATTGACTTTCTAAAACAATTGCTGATTTTTATTTTCTTTAAAATAACAAAAATGAATCTTAAGCGCAAGGTTGTTTACTTAACGGCTCTCCCAGCCTTCGACGGTCTCTTCGAGACATCTTACCGACAGCGATACTAAAGTACATCGCCTTCGGTTTCGAGCCTATGAACAAAAAGCAGTTGTAGTTTGTTTAACGGTTCTCCCAGCCTTCGGCGGTCTATTCGAGACATCGCCTTTGGTTCCAAGTCTACAAACATGAAGCAGTTCATGTTTGCTTAACGACTTTCACCCCCCCCCTCAACACATCGAGTAGATTTGTAGCGTAACATCCTTTTGGAAGAGTAAAACCAAGCTCATAATGTGCTTTTTCGGGAATATATCTCTTTGTGATATCCGTAGCCCATATCCAAGCATATCGTCTAGCACCCTGCAATGGGATCGGCTCATCAAATGCACTTTCAATCACGCCGGCATTACTGCCTGCTCTTGTTGTTTTCATGCCTGGTATAAGTCCTGTAGGCGATATATCTCGCTCTGCAAATCTAGAAGTTTCTCCAACTAGATCTTCGGCATCAAAGAGCCTGCCATGAGGATAATGCATCATTACATCGCCTTGTATAAGTTTGAAAAAGTTTGATTGCTCTTTAGTACCCTTAAGCGTTCCTGCAGGCAATGACAATACGCTCTCAGATTCATTTTCACTATATTTTTGGAGCAATAAACTAATTTCAATCCTTTTTGAGAGCCAATTGTTAAAAAGATAGCTTTGATATGAACCCACCAAGAATTCCCGTAATTTTCTATCATTGATCTTGAGTTTTTTTTCAATGATCTTTTTGCCATCCTCCCAATTGGTGCCATCTGTTCCAAATCTTTGATTGCCAAAATAATTTGGCAGGCCATTTTGTTTTATCCATTCTAACCCGGAATCCAGTTTGTCTTTTTGCACTCCAAGAACTTTTTTTAGACGCATCTCAAAACGATTTCCTTTGAGATGCCCTACTCTTATTTTGTTATTGTGCCTCGTAATTTCTAGTATCTTGATACCATCATGACTAAGCTCTTTTAATCTGTCTTCATATTTTGCCAAAAGTGATATATGCTGGATAGTCATCGCATTTTTGTCTTTGAGCCCTGCGTAGCCTATTTCGCCGTGCTTGATACCCAAATGATTTGCGATGATGGCTATCATCTCCCACGTTGTGAGCTCTTTTTTGCGGACTTTGAGCACTAAATGTTCACCTTCTCCGCTAAATTCATAGAGCGGAATCTCTTCAACTGTAAAATCTCTAGGCGATGAGTTAAATATAAAATCATTTTGAATAGGAAGCGGATATAGTAGTTTCATGATGCTCTTTTTGATAGAATTATATCATTTTGATACTATAATATCGTCCTATTTTTGGTTTTAACTCTTTTTATCTACTTCAAAACATTAAACAGATCAAAAATCTCATAATCTGCCATTTTTTTACTTTTTAATCGTTTTGTTTTAGTATTTTCTAAAATATCCTTAATGTCTTTTAAAACTTCAAATCCCATATTCCTACCAAGGTAATAGTATGCGTCCCACTGTGCTTTGTCAAAAAACTGGTCTGCTGTTGATTCATGAGGAAAAGTCGGATGATAGGTTTTGTATTTAAAAGCATCGAACATTAATGTGCTCTCCTCTGGATCCTCCATTAGTTTATACTTTAGATTGCCATTATATTTAAGCGCCATCATTGAAGATTTAATATACACAAAAATACCTATATGTTTTTTTATACCATTTTCTTCCATTGGGAGTTCATATATGTCTGCGACACAATAGTGCTTATTCGAAAACCCACTCGATGCTTTTGGCTTGATCTCATCTTCTGGCTCTGATCTAAATTCTATTGCAATTCCCAATTCATTTCTTGCCCTTATAAGTAAATTTTTAAGATCAGAAAATGTATACTCAGAATCTGCTCCCGCATCAATAGATATGATTAGTTTGCATCTGCGTCTTAAAAGTTCATAAACTCCCATATTTTCGATATGACCGCCATCAGAAAGATTTATACGCCATCTCTTTAAAGTCTGTAAGCCAAAAAGTTCAGCGAGATTGCAATATGGCCAAAATGTCGGCCAATAATTGATTTTTTTCGCACATACATAAGCAAGCTTTTCGATCAAATTCTTATTTTTCTTGGTTATTATTTTTGGATTTAATGCCCAATAACCCAATCTGATATTCAGCATGGTCATAAAAAAAGCCAGATACCGATTCGTCTTGTAGCCCATATTTGAATTAACAGCAGCACCCGATATTGTCATCGCTGTTGAGAGCGTCATATTTTTATATTCACTTTTGTTTGTAGGCACATAGCCTGTGAGCTTAGAGCCGCTATAAAATGGTGAAAAAAGAAAATAGTCACAACTCTTTAATCCTTTGTAATTATCTTTGCCCATTAAATTGAGTGTTGTATTTATTAGCGGATAAGGAGCACTGCCCCACTTTTTTGGACTACTGCCCGGACTCAGTTTATAAATTTTACTCGGAGTTCTTTCAAACCACAAATAAGCATCTTTGAGACGAAAATTATAAAACATATGAGATGAAAGAATATTTGGATTAGCAAATGAACCAAAAACAAGAGAAAACACACCTAAAATCAATACAGTTTCTCCTGTAGAAAATTTAGCAATGTCTGGCAATAGATCTCCAAAATAAAATACAGACAAGATCAATACTATCAAAGCCAAAAAACCTTCGGTTATGATCAGTTTTTTTGGCAACCATAGTTTTTTACCTATCTTTGGAAAGTTACGCAAAAAATGAAAAAAATAATAATAAATAGATGTGAGTGCAAGAACCGAAAAGATAACAATACCTATATATAACAATGCTTTAGCATTAAACCACTTGATTAGATATCCTAAAAATAATGCAAACATAACATACCATATCAAATGCAATATTGCCGTAACAAAATATCCGCCAATCAGAGAACTATAGTTTGATATCTTATTTTTGCTAGGAGTGAGGTATTTTCCGTGATTTCTGAAATGCTCAATATCTTCTTGTAAAAAAAGTTCCTTATATGGGTCATCGGCAGAAATATTTTTTCTGAGTTTTGAGTGGATATAGCTACCTATATACCCGCCCCCTGATACACTAGAGATATAATCAGCCTTTTTCAAAAAACCAATTCTATTCATTGCTTGTAAAAAACCAAGATTAATTGTCGCTGAACGCACCCCTCCGCCGGATAATGCCAGACCTACAAAGTTTTCATTGATATTTTCTGTACTTTGCTTTAGTTTCAAGCGTTTTGATCTGATAGCATCCAATTCTTTTGTAAATAAATCTTCAAACTCTTTATCCATTGATGATCCTTTAAAATCACAAGATAAGCAATTAATATTATTAATATCTTATCATTTTAAAATAAAAAAATAATTAATAAAATTTTCAATGAATTATAAATAACATCAATTCAAAATATCTTAAATGAGTATTAAGAATATCGTTTCAAAACTCTCAAAACACTAACTTTTAGCAAAAAACCATATAATTACATAGATTTAAAGCTTTATAGGAGAAACAATGCTCAGATTTGCCCCATCGCCTACAGGTGATATGCATATCGGCAACTTACGAGTAGCCATTATAAATTATATCGTTGCCATGCAAAGAGATACAAGTTTTGTAGTTCGCATAGAAGATACAGACAAAGAAAGAAACATAGAAGGCAAAGATCAAGAAATCTTGCAAATATTAGAAAAATTTGCCTTGCCATACAGCCAACTATTTTACCAAAGTGCCAATCTGCACATTCATCAAAATCTAGCAATTAGGCTCCTAGAAGAAGGCAAAGCTTTTATATGCACATGCACTCCCGAGGAGCTCGAAGCCGATAGAGAAAATGCAAAAAAAGAGGGAAAAGCATATAGATACGCCAATAAATGTACTATTCAAACAGCTGAAACGATCGAAGAGATAAAAGCCAAAAATATACCTTTTGTGATCCGTATCAAAAAACCTGATACTCCAATAGTGCACCACGATCTCATTAAGGGGGATTTTACAACACAGCCAAATGAAGTAGATAGTTTTGTGATCTTGAGAAATGACAGTACGCCTACTTATAATTTTGCATGCGCTTGCGATGATATGCTTACCAATATAGATATGATAATCCGTGGCGAAGATCATCTAAGCAACACTCCGAAACAAATCCATATCAAAAATCTACTTGGCTATACTAAAGAGACACAGTATGCTCATTTGCCTATTATTTTAAATAGTGAAAACAAAAAAATGAGCAAAAGAGATGATGCAAGTTCTGTAAAATGGCTGTTTGAACAAGGGTTTTTGCCTGATGCGATTTTGAATTATTTATTGCTTTTGGGTAATAAAACACCAAAAGAAGTTTTTACGCTTCCTGAGGCAATATCATGGTTTAAATTAGAAAATATTTCAAAAAGTCCGGCCAAATTTGACATAGACAAATTACGATTTCTCAATCGAGAACATCTAAAACTTATAGACGACAAGGCCTTTTCTGCACTCTTTGGTTTTAGCGATAGTGAACTTGGAAAACTAGCCAAATTATATCTTGAAGAAGCAAGCACACTTAGTGAGTTAGAACCGAAAATAAAAGCTATTTTTGCTCCAAAAAACTTTGAGGGAGAATGGAATAAAGAGATGGTTATATTGCGAGACATCATTACTCAGGCTCCTGCCATTGCAACATATGATGAGTTCAAAAGCTATCTCATAGAACAAAGCGGTCTCAAAGGCAAGGCACTGTTTAAACCGCTTAGATTATTGCTTACAGGCGCAGAACATGGACCTGAGCTTAGCGATTTTTACCCTTATATCAAATCTTATCTACTAGAGGTTATATCATAATGTTTCTTATCAATCTTATCAATGGACTTATCACTCTTTATATTTGGATCATAATAATAGTTTCACTTGTCAGTATCTTCTCTCCATATACACGCAACCCGGTAATTGATATGATGCGTCGAATTACAGATCCGGTTTTCGGATTTGTTAGAGAAAAAATGCCATTCGTAGTAACTAATGGTATCGATTTTTCTCCATTAGTAGTCATAATCGGCCTGCAGATCATACGAATACTGTTCTAGGAAATGACCGCATGAAAATAAAACTATTTTTTATATTTTTGGCTCTTTTTTCTCTTGCACTAGAAGCAAAAACTTTTACATTGCAAGATATAAAACAAATGCCGACATGCTTAGAAAAAGATTACTATATTTGGCGTTTTATTTCTCAACCAGGAACAACACAGCAAGAAGCACATGATGCTCTTGTACAGGCTTCTTATGTCAACAAAGCAATCGCTGATGCATATAAAGCAAAAACAGGAACTAAGCCTAAAATAGGCGCGTATTGCAAAGGCGACAATTGTGTACCCCCGCCACCATCAAACGAAGCCATACAGGCAAGCAGACATTTCAGCGCAGGCATTAAGGCTCTAAAAGCCAAAGACCCTCAAAAAGCACTTTCTCATTTTATATATTCAAAACAGACTACAGACAAACCTTACGACAGAGATAGGGCAACATTTTGGGCATATCAAATCACAAAAGATAAAGCTTATCTAGATGAACTATTAGCTAGCACTGAAGTAAATATTTACTCATTAATTGCACAAGATCTAGTAAACGGACACTATCCAAAAACGATCAGTCCGGTATTTACAGCGCAATACAACAACTCATTTGATACTAAAGATCCACTCAGTTGGGCACAATTAAAAAATCAAGTCTTTTCCGGTAAAAATGATCTTAATAAATTAGCCGGGTCATATGCTTATGAATCGACAGCTGGGCATTATGCATTTATAAAATCTTATGCTTCAGAACACAAAGAAAAATATTATCCATTACCGTATCGCAATATATTGCAATCATTACCAACACAAAGACAGGCGCTGATTTATGCGATTGCTAGACAAGAGAGTCGTTTCGTACCTGCTGCAATATCTCGTTCTTTTGCTCTTGGAATGATGCAAATTATGCCTTTTTTGGCACAACACATAGCCAAAAAAGACGGTGAGAATATAGACTTAGATGATATGTTTGATCCGCATAAAGCTATACAATACGCAAATCGTCACTTGAATTATCTAAATTCATATCTTTATCATCCGCTTTTTGTAGCATATGCTTATAATGGAGGTATCGGTTTTACCAAGCGTCTCATAAAACGACCTGAAATGTTTGGAACCGGTCCATATGAGCCATATCTCAGTATGGAAACTATTGAAAATGTAGAATCACGAGAATATGGAAAAAAAGTCCTTGTCAATTATGTAATATATATGAACAAACTCGGCATCCCTACTCGCATATTGCCGCTTATTAATAAGTTGAATGACGGAACACAAATAGATCGTTTCAGAAATTAATCTCCAATACCCAACTCTCCCTAAAGAGCCTTAGGGTATAATCACTATCAAAAATCAATTGTAAAGTTTTCACTATGACAAAAAAACCAAATGATATATATATACCAAAGCCAAGCCCTCATGATCCAGATGAATTAGGACATTTTGGCATATTTGGCGGCAGATATGTACCAGAAACGCTCATGACTGCTCTTGAGCAGTTGGACAAAGACTACCAAGGTGTCAGATTTGATCCTGAATTTTGGAAAGAGGTTGATTACTACTACAAAAACTATGTAGGAAGGCCGAGCCCGCTTTATTTTGCTCAAAACATCAGTGAAGAGTTGGGAGCTAAAATTTATCTCAAAAGAGAAGATCTCAACCATACCGGTGCTCACAAGATCAACCATACAATAGCTCAAGCACTTTTGGCAAAAAAACTTGGAAAGAAAAAAGTCATAGCAGAAACAGGTGCTGGACAACATGGAGTTGCCACTGCAACTGTAGCTGCACTATTTAACCTTGAGTGCGAAATATTTATGGGCGAAAAAGATGTAGCTAGACAAGAACTTAATGTCTTTCGTATGAAATTACTAGGAGCAAAAGTACACTCTGTTAAATCAGGGAGCCGCACACTCAAAGATGCCATGAATGATGCGATCCGCCATTGGGTGACACACGCTAGAGATACATTTTATATAATAGGAACAGTTGCCGGTCCACATCCTTATCCAATGATGATAAGGGATATTCAATCCATCATAGGATGGGAAGCAAAAGCACAAATTTTAGAAACCGAACAAAGATTACCCGACAAAGTCATAGCCTGCATAGGAGGCGGTTCTAATGCTATTGGTATATTTAATCACTTTTTAGAACACAAGGAAGTAGAATGCATAGGCATTGAGGCTGGCGGCTTTGGAGTAGATACGGATAAGCATGGAGCATCTTTAGCCAAAGGAAGTCCAGGCGTGCTTCATGGACAAATGAGTTATCTGCTTCAAGATGAAGATGGTCAGATTTTAGAAGCCCACTCTATTTCTGCCGGACTAGATTATCCAGGCATTGGACCAGAGCATGCCTACCTCAAAGAGCAAGGGATTGCAAAATATGATCACATCACAGATGCCGAAGCACTCGATGCCTTTGTATGGCTTTCTCAATCCGAAGGAATTATACCGGCATTTGAAAGCTCACATGCAGTTGCTTATCTCAAAAAAATGGATAAATCAGAGATAAAAGACAAACTGATCATAGTTAATCTCTCAGGCAGAGGCGATAAGGATATGATGCAAGCAAAAGATATATTAAAAGATCAATTTAAAGATTAAAGGAAAATCAATGTTATTTGATATAAGCGACAAACCTATCAGCTCTTTTGGTGGCGATATCACACTAATTTTCATTATTAATGGAAATTTGGAGAACGCTCAAGATGCAGAGTTACTAAAAAGGGTTGGTTTCAAAGCAGAACAGGATGAAGTAGTTCATCTTATTGAAAAACAACGATTATATGTAGGAATTTCATCTCTAGATCCAGACAGCCTAAGAAGTGCATCTGCAACTGCTATTCGTTCGGTATGCTGCAAAAGTATTTATAAACATCTAGCCGTTTCACCTTTGAATTCTATTGATGAACATTTGGTACAGGCTGTCTGCGAGGGTATATTACTTGGCAATTATACTTTCACGAGATATAAAAGCAAACCAACAGTATCTAACTTGGAAAAGGTATCTATATTTTTACAAGATTGCGACAATGCAACAAAAAAGACTATTAAAAACGCTGTCGACAATGCAGCCATATTAGCTAATTCTACAAATTTCTCAAGAGACATCGTAAATACAACTCCCGATGATTGCTATCCTGAAATAATGGCACAAATTGCTACCAAGCTTTGCGAAGATACCAAATTGGAATGCAAAGTATTGGGAATGAAAGAGTTGCAAAAACAGAACATGAATGCCCTACTGGCAGTAGCAAGGGCTAGCAGACATGAACCTTATGTAATTCACCTGAAACACAAACCTGCCAATCCAAAGTATGTAATAACACTAGTAGGCAAAGGGTTAACATATGATAGCGGCGGGCTAAGCCTAAAACCATCAACATCAATGGTGACCATGAAATCAGATAAGAGTGGAGCAGCAGCAGTGCTCGGTATCATGAAAGCAATAAGCGAACTAGATCTTCCAATAGAAGTGCATGGATTTATAGGTGCAGTAGAAAATATGATAGGCGGAGATGCATATAAGCCAGATGATGTACTATATGCCAAAAATGGCAAAACCATAGAAGTGCGTAATACAGATGCTGAAGGAAGATTAGTGCTTGCTGATGTGCTTGCTTATGCTCAACAAGAAGTAAAAGCTGATTATATATATGATTTTGCAACACTCACAGGAGCATGTGTGGTAGCACTTGGAGCTTATACTATTGGTATCATGGGACATTCAGATGCTCCAAAGTCATTATTAAAAGAAGCCTCTGTGATTTCAGGTGAAATGGTGGCAGAACTACATTTCAATCGATACTTAAAAAAACTTATCAAAAGCGAAATAGCAGATATCAGCAATGTAGGCAGCTCTCCGCATGGCGGAGCAATTACTGCTGGATTGTTTTTGTCTGAATTTATCAATGAAGAAAACAAAGACAAATGGACACACCTTGATATTGCAGGACCTGCTTTTGTAGAGCATACATGGGGCGAAAATCCACATGGAGGTTCTGGAGCAGGAGTTAGGCTAATGGTAAATTTATTACAAAATTTAGCTAAGTAATTAAAGGGTGACTCTAAAAACCCTAAACTCTCAAAGAGCAAGTCAAAGCTTTTTGAGCCAGCATTTGAGATATGATCTCGCGGTCATTGACTATATGGCTAATACCAAGCTCCTTTATGATCTTCTCTTCTTCTTCATTACTGACTGTTACTACGGTATTGATATTGGCATCAAATGAAGTTATATTTTCACAAATCAGTCTTTTTTGTTTTTCGTTCGTAATGGCTACAACCACCGCTACTGATTCCGTAACATTAAAATGATCCAAGACTCTTTTTTGTGCTGCATTTGCCAAAAAAATCATTTTTTCACCATCAGCAATAGCCTTGTCAACTAGTGAAATATCATGTTCTAAAACAATATATGATAAGCCCATATTTTTAAACTTTAATGCCAATTTTCGCCCCAATGGTCCATATCCGCATATTATTATATGTCCGCTAAAACCATCATCTATATATGCTCTTTTCCTGATAACTGTTGGCTCTGGAGATAAAAAATCTACAATATCCTTCATGTTCTTGAGTATAAATGGCGTAATGATCATAGATACAATAATAGTGACTACTAAAATCTGATTCCACATGTCACTGATCATGCCATTATGATAAGCAAGAGAAAATATAACCAAGCCAAATTCACCTACTTGAAATAGAGCAAACATTGTTTTGAGTGCCGATCTTTTTTGCACAAAAAAAGATAAAAAACCAAATATTATAATGGCCTTCAGCAGCATAATACCAATTACCAAAAATAGTATAATATGGCCATATTGTGTCAATGTATGCCAATCGACCTGCATACCGATAGTCACAAAAAATATACCAAGTAAAATATCCCTAAATGGTACAAGGTCGGCTTCTATTCTATATCTGTATTTGCTCTCGGCGAGTATCATACCTGCTAAAAATGCCCCTAAAGAATATGAAAAACCTAAACTTTCTGCAAAAAATGAAGTTGATATAACGACAAACAACACAGAGACCAAAAAAATCTCTTCACTATGCGTAGACATGACCCAGCCAAAATATCTCTCAATAAGATATTTACTCACAATAAAAAACGCTGCAAAAACAATAGTAGCACTGATTAAAAGCTCTCCAAGTAAAGAATCAAGGGATTGATTGTTTGATGTAAAAATAGAGATCATCAGCAAGATAGGAATAACAGCCAGATCCTGAAAAAGCAAAACTCCAAGGGTTATGCGTCCATATCCAGAATGTGTTTCGTGCTTTTCATTTAGCACCTTAAGCACTATAGCCGTTGACGACAGAGCCAATGCAAGCCCAATTACGAGTGATGTTTTAGCGTTTGCATCAAACAAATAATAACTTATAGCGGAAAACAAAAGACCCGTTATTCCAACCTGCAGCATTCCATATATAAAAACTTCTTTTTTCATCTTGCGAAAATGTTTGACAGAAAATTCAAGTCCGATAGTAAACATCAAAAATACAACGCCAAATTCTGCTACATGAGAAAGCGTCTCTTTTGCATTTTCATCAAATCTAAATAGTGACGCTATAATAATTCCGGATATAATATAGCCTATAATAGTTGGAATTTTAATCTTTCTTAAAATAACATTCAATAGTGTTGCAATAGCAATAGTAATAACTACAACAAACAATGTATGTTCCATACAACACTCCTTAAATTTTTATAATATTACCATTTTTTTACTGTGAAATTCATCTATTCTTTGGCATCTGCAAGAGTTAATGCAAAAAGTACATTAACTCCATGAGATAATAATACATTTTGTGCCTCTTGAAGTGTAATTCCAGTCGTAATAATATCATCTACCAATATAGCATCAACACTACTCGTACCTTTATAGATAAAATTTCTAGGATTTTCTATGCGATATTGTAAAGTTTTACCGGCATAACTAACTCTATTTTGAGCCATCAAAGACGAGTGTAACACCTTTACTCCTTTGTTCTTCATAGAGTGGGCAAGCAAAGATACATGCGAATAGCCATTTTTTACCTTCTCATCTATGCCAATTATATAAATTTCTCTAGGATCTGCGGCTATAAATTTTTTAATAAATGGTTTTAGGGTGATGTTCGCCAATGCTTTAAAAATTCTATACCCCCGAGGAGTATGCTTGGTTAGCAGTAAATTTTCTATATTTGAGTATTTATAAAAACTATATACATCAAGCGTGCCAATAGTTCTTTTTGTAACAGATGGAGCCAATAAATTTGTTTTGCAATTTTTACAAAAAGTACTTAAGCTAAAACACTGGCAGCTCATGCATCTCATATTTGCCCTCTAAATTATAATTTTACTCTTATAAAATATGCCGTATCACAATCGCATAATGCAATATCCAAAGATTCAGTAGAAATATCAGCAAAGAAGAACCTCTTGAAATGATATTTTGTATCTTTGTGCGTTCTTTATCGTTTGTTTTAAATGCAATGATAAAATGCACAATAGTTAGAACAATTACGATGCCGACTAGAAATAATTTTTTTCTTAATGCAACTAATACTTCGCTTAGATTATTGCTTGATAAAACATCTATTAATCCGTTTTGCGTGATCAAAGCAATACCTGTCGCTATTAAAATAATAAGCACTACAATTTCATAATATCCAAATAATGGACCAATGCGAGGATAAACTTCTTTTTGAGCTTGTTTATCTCGTAAAAAAATACCCAGCACAAACATAAACACTGCTCCGCCTATCCAGGAAATAGCAGCAATTAAGTGAATATGAAAAATCCAGCCCATATTAACTATCTAGTTTAAGTACAGCCATGAATGCCTCTTGCGGAACTTCAACCTTACCTATTGACTTCATACGCTTTTTACCTGCTTTTTGTTTCTCTAGCAACTTTCTTTTACGAGTAATATCTCCGCCGTAACATTTAGCTGTTACATTTTTACCCATTGATTTGACATTGGATCTGGCTATTACGGTATTGCCGATGCTTGCTTGAATAGCTACTTCAAACAGTTGTCTAGGAATTAGCTCTTTTAATTGATTTACAAATGCAAGCCCTCTTGTTCTTGCTTTTTCTTCCGGAACTATGATAGATAATGCATCTACAACATCACCAGCTACTTTTATATCCAGTTTTACTAGCTTACCTGGACGAAAACCTATAGGCTCATAGTCAAAACTAGCATATCCTTTTGTTGTACTTTTGAGCTTATCATAAAAGTCCATAACTATCTCATTCATAGGAATATCATATTCAAGCAATACTCTTGTTTCATTGAGATAATCCATCTTTATCTGAATACCTCTTCTCTCACTAAGTAGCTTAATAAGATTACCCACAAATTCTTGCGGTGTAAGGATGGTAGCTTTTACATAAGGTTCAAAAATAGTATCTATCTTTTGTGGCTCAGGAAGCTCGCTTGGGTTTTGAATCTCGATCTTCTCGCCATTGGTTTGCAATACTTCATATACCACAGTAGGTGCAGTGGCAATGAGATCAAGATCAAACTCACGCTCTAGTCTCTCTTTGACTACTTCCATATGCAGCATCCCCAAAAACCCGGTCCTAAATCCACTTCCTAGTGCCATTGAACTCTCAGGCTCAAAGCTCAAAGAACTATCATTCAATTTAAGTTTATTAAGTGCATCTCTTAGATCTTCAAATTTATCTGTTTCTATTGGATAAATACCGGCAAATACAAATGGTTTAGCCGGCTCAAACCCATGAATGGCTTCACTCGTTGGGTTTTTGGCATCCGTAATAGTATCACCTACCTGTAAGGCATCAACGGTTTTTAGTCCAAGCACGACTATGCCTATCTCGCCGGTTTTTATCTCAGATGTTTTTTTTGGAGCCAATGGATGAGGATACATAAGATCAAGTATCTGATGCTCTCTTTTTGCGCCCATTATTTTAACCATTTGTCCTTTTTTGAGACTGCCTTCAAATACTCTCACTAGCGCTAGTGCGCCAAGATAATTATCAAACCAACTATCATATATAAGAGCCTTGGTCGGCGCATTTTCATCTCCACTTGGTGCAGGAATACGTTCCACGATGGTATCAATTAATTCTTTTACGCCCTGGCCTGTTTTTGCCGATACCAAACAATGCTCTGTTGCATCTATTCCAATAGCATTTTCAAGCTCACTTAGCACTCTATCCGGATCGGCTGCCGGAAGGTCTATTTTATTTACAACAGGCAAAAGTTCCAAATTATTTTCTATGGCGATATATACATTAGCTATAGTTTGAGCTTCTACGCCTTGGGCTGCGTCAACTATAAGCAATGCTCCCTCACTGGATGCTAAAGATCTGCTTACCTCATAAGAGAAATCAACATGGCCCGGAGTGTCTATAAGATTAAGCACATACGCTTCACCATCTTTGACATAATCAAGTCTCACGCTTTGTGCTTTTATAGTAATACCACGCTCTTTTTCTATATCCATAGTATCCATAACTTGGGCTGACATCTCACGATCTGAAACTGCACCGCACTCTTGTATAATACGGTCAGCAAGAGTTGATTTGCCATGATCTATATGAGCTATGATAGAAAAATTACGAATATGCGACTGCGGTACTATTGCCATATGGCTTTCCTTGTATAACTATTTATTTTATATTATTAATTATTTTACATCAAAAAGAGAATTTACACTCTCATTATTATGTACTCTTCTTATAACTTCTCCAAGCATTGAAGCCGTGGAAAGCATTTTAATTTTTGGAGATTGCTGCCTCATAGGTATAGTATTTGCCACTACAAGCTCATCTAATACTCCATTTTCTATACGCTCATATGCAGGGCCAGAAAGTACCGGATGTGTACAGCAAGCCATTACGCTTGTAGCTCCCAATTTTTTTAGAGCTTCAGCGGCTTTGACCATAGTGCCTGCGGTATCTATCATGTCATCTATCAATATTACATCTTTACCGTTTACATCACCTATGACATTCATAACTTCAGATTCATTGGCTTTTTGACGTCTTTTGTCTACTATTACCATCTCGAGTCCCAATCTTTGGGCAAAATATCTAGCTCGTGTTACCCCGCCAATATCTGGAGAAGCTATTATTGGATTTGGTAATTGTTTTGATTTTATATAATCTGCAAATATTATAGCACCATACAAATTATCTACTGGAATATCAAAAAAGCCTTGTATTTGAGAGGCATGCAAATCAACCGTAACAACCCTAGTAATTCCTGCAGTTTCCATGAGATTTGCTACCAATTTTGCTGAAATTGGTACTCTTGGAGCTGCTTTACGATCTTGTCTAGCATAACCATAATATGGCACGACAGCAGTAATTGATTTAGCCGATGATCTTTTAAGGGCATCGGTCATTATAAGAAGTTCCATGAGATTATCATTTGCGGGCGCACATGTAGGCTGAACGATATAAACATCTTTGCCCCTTACGCTCTCAGCAATTTGCACATTAATTTCACCATCAGAAAATCTATTGATCGTGGCTTTAGAAAGTGGCATTTCAAGATATTTGGCTATCTCGTTTGCCAGTTCACTGTTTGCAGTTCCAGAAAAAATCATATATCCGCCCATAAGCGTTGCACCCCATCTTTAATTTAATGCTATATTATATCCAAACATTGATAAAATGGAGGTTTTGAGCTTATACTATAATTCCGCCGCCTAACAATTTCTCTCCATCATACAGTGCTGCTACCTGTCCTTTGGCAACACCAAAAACACTTTCATGAAGCGTTATTTGAGCCTTATCTCCATTTATCGTTACAGTTGCAGGTACTGCTTGTGTACGATATCGTACTTTGACTTGACACTCTATTATGTCACCAATGCTATCAAATAAAGAAAGTTCTTTTAATTCAACACTACCTACTTCCAACTCTTCTTTTTTACCGACAATAATTTGATTGGTTTCCGGTTTTAATTGCAGTACAAAATGAGGATCATGCGCACCATTTACAAAAAATCCTCTACGCTTACCCACAGTATAGTGCATATAGCCCTTGTGAGTTCCTACAACCTCACCTTTTGTGTTTAGTACTTCTCCACTACTGTCAATCTTCATATGCTCTTTTAGTACATCTATATATGTATCTTCTACAAAACATATCTCCAAGCTCTCTTTTGAAGAGGATATGGAAGATAAAAAATCATATTTTTGAGCATGCAGTTTGACATCTTCTTTTAGCCAATCTCCCAAAGGAAACAATAATTTTGGCAAAACACTCTTGTCTATTTGAGCCAAAAAATAACTTTGATCTTTACTTTTATCAATTCCTTCATAAATATCCTTTCCGTCGCATCTAACATAGTGTCCCGTAGCGACAAACTGGGCACCTTGCGACTGCGCAAACTCTATCATTTTGCCAAATTTAATAGTACGATTGCATGCTATGCATGGATTTGGAGTTAGTCCATTCTTGTAAGATAATACAAAATAGTCATAAACCTCCCTTCTAAAATCATCACTCAAGTCAACAAAATGCGCTTTGATACCAAGATGCGAAGCTACATTTTCAACTTTTGTAAAATTAGCTTCATGATACCCTGCTTTATCGTGAAGTTTCATATAAACTCCCTCTACTTCATAGCCGGCTTGCTGCAATAAAATAGCAACCATGCTGGAATCTATACCGCCACTCATGCCAACCATTACTTTTGGTTTCATATTCTCAAGCCTCACATTCTATATTTTGCCACTCTTTAGCCAAACGACTAAGCAAGTAATCGCTAGAAGCCGGCATCAAATCTTTTTCTATATCTTGTCCTATAGAAAAATAGTATAGTGGAGTTTGGCATGAACGCAAAAAATCCACCAATCCGCTAATACTTGAAGTTTCATCAAACTTAGTGACTATGAGATTATCCAGATTCAAAAAGGAAAAATGTTCATACATTGCTATCAAATCCTCTTTTTTAAGAGTTGCACAAAGCACCAAAACTATAGAAAGATCATGGGCAGAAGCACCTCTAATAAATGAAACTGTTTCCAAGAGTCTATTGATATCGAAAGGAGATATGCCACCAGTATCCACAAAAATCAACTCTTTATCTTGGAATCTATCTAGTTCTCTGGAAAATTCGCTGGCATCTTCGATGTCACCATATTCAACATCCATTAGATTCGCATAACCTTTTAGCTGCTCACTGGCTGCAACACGATAATGATCAAGATTGATAAATGCCATTTTTGATGTATCTATTTTATCTTTATAATAATTTACCAATTTTGCAATAGCTGTAGTTTTGCCTACACCTGTTGGGCCGGTCATCATAATAATCTTTGGAGGCTGTTTATCTTTCTTGGAAAAAACTAACGAAGCATCAAGCTCTTCAAGAATATAATGCATAATAAGATTTTTTTCAGTATCCAGTTCGTTTTTTACCAAAACTTCAGAAATCTTCTCCAGCCATTTAGCATCTACACCTTTGGCCCGCAATTCTTCTTTTATCGTATCAATGCAAGCATTGTTTGCAGGCTCCATATCGCCCAAGCTCTCCAGCTTGGCTATTTTATCTTCAAGCCCTTCTATTTTTTCAATAAATGCATTTTTAAATTTTGTGTTAATCTCATCAGCAATTTCGATATATTTAAAAGATATTGCGTATCTGATCTTGTCTCCATTTCTTATTTGTTGAGTAGAAACAAACTTTACACCATTTGGATATTTTGACACTATTTGTCTATATAGTACGCCTATACTACTACCCAAAAAAGTTTCATGTCGCATCTAAATTCCTTTCATCCATTTTAATGGCATCAATACAGAAGCTCTTGTCATCCAAAAAGGATGTGGCAAGACAAGCTTCGGTGTAACCATTGTTTTATTAGCATATTTTATCATATCTATATCCAAAGTCCTAGGAGCATTTTTAAAACTCCTAGTTCTTCCGAAAAGTTTTTCTATATGTAATATATAATCCAAAAGAGCTTGAGGGGTTAAATGAGTTTTTATTAGTATCAGTGCATTATAAAAATCAGGTTGATTAGCATACCCGAAAGGAGGATTTCGTAAAATAGGCGATGTTTGAACGATACTTACAAAAGGCGAGCGACACAGATACCAATATAAATGCTCAAAACGCCTAACAACATCACCCACATTACCGCCTATACCAAGCAATACTCTATGTCCTTTGGTCTTTGATGGGTTAAGCCATGGATAAAGTGGTGTTATTATCTTAGAGTGATCTTTGTCCAATACTTGTATTTTACGCACCCAAAATCTCCGCTCTGCCGTCTTTCATCACTACAGTATCTTCAATACGCACTCCAAATTCATCAGGCAAATAAATGCCAGGTTCGATCGTAAAGACCATTCCGTCTTCGATGATCACATCAGATTTGGACGATATTACAGGCAATTCGTGAATATCAAGCCCTACTCCATGCCCTGTAGAGTGCACAAAATACTCTCCATACCCTGCCTTTACTATAATATCTCTCGCGATTGCATCGGCTTCAAAAGCTTTCATCCCGGAGTGTACTTGTGATATCGCCTCGTCATGAGCCTTGCGGACAGTATCGTATACATGTTGTAATTTTGCAGAATTAAACTGTTGGATTGTGCTGCTTTGCATTTGTTTATCGATAAAAATGGTTCTCGTTCTATCGGAACAATATCTCTCAAACTTAAGTCCGGCGTCTATGAGTAATAGATCGTTATACTTCAAAATGTCATTTGTAGGTCTTGCATGGGGTTTTGCTGCATTTGCGTTGATGGCAACTATAGGGTCAAAACTAAGTTCGTACAAACCGCCATGGCTAAATTGTTCTTTAGCCAGATAGGTAAGAGTAAGCTCATCAAGTCCAATTAGATCAACATCTATTTTTGAGATAAAATTATCAAAAGCATTTGCACCAAGTTTTGCTGCTTGAGAAAGTTTGTCGATTTCTAATTGAGTTTTAACAATTCGTTTTTTGCGAGAAAAGTCTGGGTCTTCATAAAATACATTCTCATGTCCGACTGAGAGTTTAGAAAAATCTGCCACACTCCATTCGTGTGGATCAAATACGAGTTTTTGTATATTCTTTGATGATTTTAAAAGCTCATTTGCTACCTTGATGATATCTCTATCCACCAAAACAGTTGCATTTTGAGCATACTCCTTGGCTTCTATCTCATATCTTCCGTCGGTAATAAAAAATGCTTCACTTCCGAGTCGTAAAAATATAGCATTATCACAACTATATCCACACTCATAAAAGATTGCATTTTCATTCTTTAGAATATAATTCATAAGATATATATCTTATTGTTCTTTAGAAGCTTTTGCCTTTTGTCTTGCTTGCTTAAGTGCTTCTATTTCACCCAATATTTGCATCATGCCAATCATTGCCAAATGGTATCCATACGGTCCCATACCCATAATTTGACCTGCGCATACTGGAGCAGTGAAAGATGTATGTCTAAACTCTTCTCTTTGATGGATATTTGATAAATGCACTTCAATCGTAGGAATACTCACTGCTGCAATTGCATCTCTTATAGCAATAGAAGTATGAGTATATGCCGCCGGATTGATAATGATTCCATCGCTATCGCCAAGGCACTCTTGTATACGATCTACTATTTCACCTTCCAAGTTACTTTGAAAAAAGTCTATCTCTATATTGTTTTGTTTTGCGATTTGTTCCATTTGATTGTGAATATTTTCCAATTTCATATTACCATAAATGCCTTGTTCGCGAACACCTAGCATATTTAGATTTGGACCTTGTATAACTGTGATTTTCATTTGTAACTACCCTCTTAGAAATATTTTAGTATGATTGTATCAAAATAGTATTAAACAGCCATTGATTAGGACGATAATGAATATTTTAGAAGCAGATTACATATATATTGATGGGGAATATATTACTCATAAAGCAATCGCTTTTGATGATAAGATAAGAATGATTGATACAAAAGAGAAACTATTAGAGCTTCATCCTCACGCTCTACTGCATCGTACACCGCCAAACTCAATTATCTATCCCGGATTTATCAATACACATGTACACTTAGAGTTTTCATCCAATCAAACGACTCTTTCGTATGGCTCTTTTATTCCTTGGCTTGGTTCAGTTATGGCAAATACATCAAAGACCTCTTCTTGCGGCAATGGTGCAATGCAAGCAGCATGCAAGGAGATGCTCACAAGCGGTATCACAACCTTTGGAGCTATTAGCAGTCACGGTATCGATCTTGAGGTGTGCACACAAACACCCCAAAGAGTTGTCTATTTTAATGAAATAATCGGCAGTGATAGCAATATGGTAGATGCCAATTATGATTCATTTGAACGCAGAATAAAAATGTCACAAAAATATACCTCAGATATTTTTATCCCTGCTGTAGCTGTTCATTCCGCTTACTCAACTCATGAAATATTGGTAAAAAAAGCCATATCATACGCCAAAGAAAACCAATTTTTGCTCTCGGCTCATCTTTTGGAAAGTCATAGTGAGCGAGAATGGCTCACAACGGCTTCAGGGGATTTCTATGATTTTTATAAAAAATTTTTAGGAGTTGAAAAGCCGGCTAATACTCTCCATGGATTTATAAAAGCTTTTGACGGTATACCTACACATTTTGTTCATTGCGTACAAGCCACCAAAGAAGAGTTGGATATGCTTGCAGACAAAGGTCACTCTATCGCCCATTGTCCAAGATCGAACAGAATGTTAGGATGCGGTAGATTATCCATAGAAAATGTCAAAGCACCTCTTAGCGTAGCAACAGACGGATTAAGCTCAAACTGGTCATTGAATGTAATAGGCGAGCTCAGAGCTGCTCTTATGATGCATTATGATCTTCCTCTTCATGAATTATCATTGCAGCTAATAAACAGCATTACCTCTGTGCCTGCCAAGATATTAGGTTTAAATTGTGGTATGATTGCACCTGGAAAATTAGCTGATATGTGTGTAATAACATTACCGGACAAACCAACCTCTCTGAAAGAGATTGCACTTTGGACTATTTTACACACACATAAAGCTACCAAAGTTTATATAGGAGGAAAACAATATGTTTAAAACAATCAGTGATATATTAAAATGGATCGGTTCACATTTCTGGGGAATGATTTTTGTGCTTATAGTACTTATAGTTATTTGGCCGGAAGGAGAAAGACCTACAAGTAATGCCAATTTGCAGGATATCCAATTGAATGGTCCCATACTAAACAGTGATGCCATCATCAAAGAAATAGAAGAAGCAAGGGATAATCCAAAAATCAAAGGTGTACTGTTTTCCATCAACTCTCCGGGGGGTGCCGTAGCTCCATCAATAGATATAGCATATGCTATCAAAGAATTAGCAGCCCTTAAGCCTGTTATTGCATATGGCGGAGATGTAATGGCAAGCGGCGGTTATTATAGTGCCATATATGCTACAAAAATTATAGCCAATCCAGGTGGGATGGTAGGATCTATTGGGGTGATCATGGAGGGGGCAAACATAGAACCTCTGATGCAAAAAATAGGTGTCAAAACACAAATAGTCAAACAAGGTACATATAAAGAGATAGGCACCATGACTAGAGAATGGACACCACAAGAAAGACAAGAGCTTGAAACTCTCACTCTTGATGCCTATAATATGTTTGTAAAAGATGTCACAATAGCACGTAAATTAAATCCGGCAAATGCTAAAAATTATGCAGATGCTCACGTATATTCTGCTGCTAGGGCCCAAAGTGTTGGTCTGGTTGATATGGTAGGCACAAAACAACAAGCCAAAAAAGAGATAATAAAATTATCCAAAGTAACTGACCCGAAATGGAAAGAAAAAGACAAAATGGAACAATTCTTTGACAGAGTAAGCAGCGAAACTTCTGCTAAGATCTATAGTTATCTATTTGGATTGAAAGCTACGTTTTAGGCAATAGATATCTCACTTCCACGCTTGCGTGGGAGTTTTCACCTTTCTCATTCTCATCGTCTTGATGGGAATGCATACTTGCATTTCGCATACTACCAAAACCTATCCACATCAATCAATTCCTGCATTGCCTCATCTACATATTTTTCTCATTTTCATCGTCTTGATCGAACAAGAAATGCCCAACCTGTAGCGTTCATTGCTATTTATTTTGCATATTCTATCAAGACAATTATACTCCATTAGAAGCAATACTTCGCGCTTGTAACTACATCCAAAAACCTTTAAAAAACCTTAATTGAATCAAAATAAACTTAATATTTTATAATTTGCTAAGTTTTTTACACTATAATTCCCCTGTTTGATTTTAATAATGGATATTTTTTATCCTTTAGTATTTAAAATCAAAATTACATAAAAAAAGGACAAATCATCGAAATACTATTATATACAGTTATTATTTTTTTCGCTGCTGCATTTTTAATTATCCCATCAACCAGATCAAAACTAACAATCATTTCTCGATCGACACTAACTTTGCTCGCCATATTATTCTTTGGCACTACAACTGCCCAAGCCGCTTACAGCCAAATAGCAAAACAAGCCGGAATAGATCAGAAAAAATTTGAAGTGATAGTTAAGAAGATCGTCAAAGTAGAGTCTGTCACTGGTGACTATCATGCTGTAAATAAAAAAAGCGGCGCTTACGGGCGCTACCAGATCATGCCCCAAACAGCTAGACTTTATACAAAAAATCTGGGCATCCCTTATAGTCAATGGAAACAGCCGCGAAATCAGGATAGAATATTTCAAGCCATTCTTAAAGACAATATTCAAGCACTAAAAAGCAACAACATTAAGATTAGTGCCTTTACTATTTACGGTGCGCATCAGCAGGGTTCTGGTGGTTTTAATGTCATTATGAAAAACAAGAAGCTTACCAAGCATGTGGAACGAAATATTCGAAGCAACCTTCCGAAAACACTGAGAAACACAGACCGTTCAAGACTCGCAATGGTATGGAAGGACTATTGGGAAGGAAAGTTTGCCTAAGCTGCGAACTTCCCGCCTCATTTCATATCTTCTCTAGATATGGAATGCATGCAGTCTACACTACCCCAAACTTTCTCAATATTTATTAACTATTTCATATTTCCATAATCCTTATCAACCTCCAACGTATTTCTTCAACGAAAGATCTTCTTTTTACAAGATTATTATGAATATAATTTATATAGATTATCATCATATCATCACTTTGCAAGTTTAGACTGATATCTCTCTTTATCATATTGGCAGTGTATTGTGTAGCTGTTATTTATTGAATAAATGTGTCATAATTTGTAGTATGTATTCCATATCGGGAGATATGGAATGAGCTAATAATAATATTATTATATTTTGCAGCAAGCAAAATCACTTTTGTGCTTTTGCTCTTCTTTTTTGTTCTAATAGAAGTTTGTCTTTTTGCATTTTGCTTTTATTTTTTGCCAAAAGCTGCATATCTTCTACTTCATCCATCTCATCAACTATTTCAACACCCAAAATAACTTCCAAGACATCCTCAAGTGTCACAACACCCTCGGTTTGTCCATAGCTGTCTTGCACTACAAATAGGTGTGTTTTTCTTTTGATAAACATATCCATCAGCATAAAAACAGGAATATTCTCAGAAACCAGATTGGCTTCAAACGATATGTCTTTTAGCATAGTACTATCTCTTTCTTCAACGCTCTCTTCGAGTATAGATTGATTAAGAACTATTCCTACGATATTATCAATACTTTCATCATAAATAGGAATACGAGAATGTATATACATGCGATCATCTTCGAGAGCTTCTTCTACGGTTGTATCCATCGGGAAAGCTACGACTACACTTCTAGGTGTCATAATATCTTTTGCTCGAATATTTTTCAACTTAAGCAAATTTTCTATCAAATGGCTCTCTTTTTGTTGTATGGAACCCTCTTTTTCTCCCATTGCAACAACCGCCATTATCTCATCTCTTGAAAAATCTATATTTTTCTTTTTGTTTTTAGATATAAAGTTTGTAATCAACATTGAAAACCATACAAACGGATATGAGATCTTTGTTAGAAAGTGTATCAAATTTGCAGCTGGAACAAGCAGTTTTTTCCAATACAGTGCACCTATAGTTTTTGGAATAATCTCTGAAACATACAATATAAGAAGAGTAAGAGCAAAAGCTATCAAAGATTGCCATTCTTCGCCAAAAAGTATCTGCGCTTGGGCTCCTACGCCTGCAGCTCCCATAGTATGCGCAAATGTATTAAGGGTCAATATGGAAGAAATCGGTCTGTCTATATTGGCTTTCAAATTTTTTAACATATCTACACTATCACCGTATACATCTCTAGATAATGTTTCTATGTATGAATTTGTGCTTGAAAGTAGTACTGCTTCCAATACAGAGCAGACAAAAGAGACAAAAAGTGCCAAAAAGAGGTAAGTAAGTAATAGTGTCATACGCGACACTCGTTGAGATATGTAGTGGCTAAGCGCCTACAATCCGCATCATTTGTATTCATTAAGGTAGTATCCTTGGTTAATTTATAATATCATTTCTACAATATATACAAAGTAGAATGTCGCATTATAGCATAATTTTTATGACATATTATAAGCATATACTTCTAGCACAACAATGCTCTGGCAAATTTCAGCGCTTCATCACTCTTTTGTTCACCGCCTACAATGCGCGCAATCTCCTCTATTCGCCCATCATTGCCCAATATAACAGCTTGACTTTTTTCACCATCTTTTGTTATTAAAATATGCTGATTTGCTTTTGAGGCGAGATGCGGCTGATGAGATATAGCAAAAACTTGATAAACACTAGCAAGCTTAACAAGCATATTTGCAATTGCTATAGACTCATCGCCGCTCACATTGGCATCTATCTCGTCGAGTATCACTACGCCTTGCTGTTTAGAAACATGACTAGTGCTTGCAACCAATAATGCCAAGCGGATACGATTGAATTCCCCTCCGCTTAATGTAGATATTTTTGAATTGCCAAGACCGATAGTTATCTCGTCTATACCTGATTCTGTCATATCAACCGAGCTTATTTGAAAATAAACATTGGGCAGTTTTAACTGTTCGAGCAACGGATCAATACGGCCTTTAAGCTCTTTTGTTTCATCCATTCTAATAGCAGAAATCTCTTTGGATATAGCATCTAAAACTTTTAATTGCTCGGATATAAAATACTCTAACTCGCTTTTATCTTCTTCTATATGTTTATATCCTTGCAGCTCTTCTGTTTTTCTGTCTCTGTAAGCGATCGCATCTTCTATGGAACCGTAACGATTTTTCAAAGACGAAAGAGATTCTATGCGATTAAGTACAGATTCTATATCCATCTCTTCAAGTTCACTGTTAAGAGCTGCCATCTCTTGCGCATCAATCCTAAGTTGATTGATGGCATCACTAAACAAAGAGCCATCTTTGTTGGCTAAGCGATAAAGCTCAAAGACTTTATGCTCAAATTCGAAGATACCTTGCATACTATTTAATGTATCTTTGAGCTTATCTATGCGTGAAAGCTGTTGTTTTATTTCAAGCAACTCTTCATCCTCGCCTATTTTTGGATCTATGCTATCTATTTTTTGGATCTCAAATGTTGTCATTTCTATAAGATCAGCAAGTTTTGCTTCTTTTGCCAGGATCTCTTCAAGCGCCTTTTGTGCACTTTTGAGTTCATAATATTTCTCTTTAAAGAGTGACAACTTATCTTTGTATTTATCATCTCTTGAAGATATAGAGTTGTCTACTATAGAAAGCAGTGCTTTGCTATCCAATCCGCCTTTATCTCGTACACTCAGATAACGCACATAAGGTGAAAATATCTCTTCTAACGATTTTTTGGGAATATTCTGATCATTTAGATAATGACGTACTTTGTCTTTCTTGAGCGATTTTATTACAAGTTCATCATCAAGCATATAGAGTTCATTTTCCATATCGTGCGGCTTACATAATGATACCTCGCATATTGAAGCATAGCTGGGCATACTGTATCCGAAATTAGAGAGCAATGCTCCCATAAGTACAGACTTCCCTGCTCCGCTAGGACCAGTAAACACCACTAGCCCATCACTAAAATCCAACGATATATTCTCGAAAGTCACGAGCTCTTTTAATAATAATTTTTCTATCATTACAGTTTATCGCCCCAATGAAGCTTTTCTCTAAGTACTCCAAAATAATTTCTGTGCAGGCTATGCAGTATCTTGGCACCTCTTTTTGCGCCTTTTATGACAAGTATATCCCCTGCTTGCATCTCGTAATCATCTTGTCCGTCTATAAGGGCTATCACCTTTTCGTCAGGCGAACTAAGTTCGATCGTAAAATCCACAGGCACTATCAATGGTCTTTGGGTAAGAGAATGAGCCGATATAGGTGTCATAATAAATGCTTGAGTCAAAGGATACATAACCGGCCCGCCTACGGCCAGATTATAAGCTGTGGAGCCGGTTGGTGTAGAAACTATGAGACCATCTCCTCTGTATGTATTAAACAAATTACCGTCAATGGAAGCATTTATCTTGATCATTTTAGAGATAGTTGGACGGGTCAATACTACATCATTAAATGCAAAAAAATTGGTACTTTTGCCATTTGGAGTTTGGATATATCCTTCTATCATCATCCTCTCGTCAATACTATATTGACCGGCAAACAGATCATCCAAAAAATTATCTACGCTATCTAGACTTACATCGGCCAAAAATCCCAAATTACCTGCATTTATCCCAAAAACCGGTTTTTTATATTTATAGCTTTTTCGTACCAATGACAACAGCGTACCATCACCGCCTAATGAGACTAGACAATCAGCTTCTTTGCACATCACATCAAATGGTACGCCCTCTTCGCCTATCATCTCTGCAGAATTTTCTGAGAGCAATACTGTTATGCCTCTGCGTTCAAATAAAAGTTTTATAGAATCAAAAACTGGTTTTATCTCGGGTTCATTTGGTTTTAAAGTAAAGCCGACAGTCTTTATACTTTCTAAAAGTTTTGGCATTTGTCTGTAGTTCCTATTGTTGTTTTATTAAGTCTCAACTTGCATATAAGCAATCTTTTGACTTTTTCATCCCATCCTTATTTGCGACTCCCAAAAATTGAGATATTTGTTTAGCATGGTATTAGTGATAGAATACCATAAAAGGAATTAAAGTAATTATTTTGTTTCATTATGTCATATTATTAAATTATAACTCTGTTCGTGTTGAGCTTGTCTAACTATAATAATATATAAAAAATCTACCATTCAATAAGTCAAAAATAATGGGTTATCTTTGTTAAAACAAATTTAAAGAATCAATCTAAAAATCGTAACCTTTATAAAACTTTAGTTATAATCGCGATGTTATTACCAGTGTGGTAAAAAAATATAGCGTTAAGGATTGCGTGTGAGAACACATTATTGTGCCACAATTGGTACGGAACATATAGGACAAAGTGTCACATTAGCCGGATGGGTAGCCAGCAGAAGAGATCATGGCGGAGTAATATTCATTGATCTTAGAGACAACGATGAAGTAGTGCAGATTGTTTGCGATCCCGCAGACAACATAGCTGCTCACAAAGTAGCCGAAGAGGTGAGAGATCAATTTGTTCTTATAGCTACCGGTATCGTTAGAGCCAGAGGAGAAGGGCTTGAAAACCCAAATCTCAAAACAGGTAAAGTCGAAATAGTAGCCACCAATATCATTATAGAAAACCGTTCTTTGGCTATGCCTTTTGAGTTAGGGGATGCCAAAGTAAATGAAGAGATCAGACTTAAATATCGTTATCTTGATCTTAGAACTCCAAAATCACACCATACATTTAAACTTCGCAGCAAAGCTACGATTGCAGCTAGAAACACGCTCGATTCGCTTGGATTTATGGAAGTAGAAACGCCTATACTTACCAAATCAACCCCAGAAGGCGCCAGAGATTATCTAGTGCCAAGCCGTGTACACAATGGCGAGTTCTATGCTCTTCCGCAATCCCCTCAACTATTCAAACAACTGCTTATGGTAGCAGGATTTGATAGATATTTTCAAATAGCAAAATGTTTCCGTGACGAAGACCTTAGGGCAGATCGTCAACCTGAATTTACACAAATAGACGTAGAGATGAGCTTCTGTAACCAAGAAGATGTAATAGCGGTGGCTGAAAATCTAATCCATAACATTTTTACCCAGTGCGGTTTCGATGTTCCTGCGACATTCAAAAGAATCGGTTACAGTGAAGCTATGGAGAAATACGGTTCAGACAAACCGGATTTACGCTATGGGCTTGAAATGGTAGATATGATAGATATCTTTGCCAGATGTGATAATGAGATCTTTGCAAATATAGCAAAAGATACCAAGAAAAACCGTATCAAAGCACTAAAAGTTCCAAATGGAGACAATATATTCTCAAAACGCCAAATGAAAGGTTTTGAAGATTTTGTACGCCAGTTTGGTGCCGGGGGACTTGGCTACTTCCAAATGAAAGAAGACGGTCTCAAAGGACCATTGGCCAAATTCTTTACAGACGAAGACCTTAACGCTATCGTACAGAGATGTGACCTTGCTATCGGAGATGTAGTATTCTTTGGAGCCGGTGAGAAAAAACTTGTATGGGATTATATGGGTAGATTTAGAATCTTCCTGGCTCATGAGATGAATATCATTCCTGAAGGTGTATTTGAATTTTTATGGGTTGTTGATTTTCCTATGTTTGAGATCGAAGAAGGCCGCACAAAAGCCCTACACCATCCATTTACTATGCCTAAACTTGATAATGAAGGCAAAATCAGATACGATGATGTAGAAGAGCTTGAATCTATAGCTTATGATATAGTATTGAATGGTTATGAGATCGGTGGAGGATCTATTCGTATTCACAAAGAAGATATCCAACAACAAATATTTGGCATCCTTGGTATTGAGGAAGAAGAAGCAAATGAGAAATTCGGCTTCTTGCTAGATGCTCTAAAATTCGGTGCTCCGCCGCACGGTGGATTTGCTTTGGGCCTTGACAGACTGATAATGCTTATGACTGGAGCTACTAGTATCCGTGATGTTATAGCATTCCCAAAAACACAAAGAGCTCAATGTCTGCTTACGCAAGCACCAAACGAAGTAGATGAAAAACAGCTTGATGAACTTGCAATTCGCATAAGAAAAATAAACAAATAATAAAGGTTACAACATGAAAAAACTATTTTTGATCATTGGAGCACCAGGAAGCGGTAAAACTACAGATGCGCAGCAAATTGCAGCTAGACATGAAAATATCACTCACTACTCAACAGGTGACATGTTCAGAGCAGAGATAGCCAGTGGCAGCGATAGAGGCAAAACTATTGACAGCTATGTAAGCAAAGGCAATCTAGTGCCTATTGCTATAGTAATAGAAACTATAGTTGAAGCTATTAAAAATGCTCCTACTGATGTTATCGTTATCGATGGCTACCCTAGAAGCACAGAACAAATGATAGAACTTGACAAATACCTAGCCAATGAAGAGAGTGTACAGCTTGTTAGTGTTATGGAAGTAAGAGTAAGCGAAGAAACCGCCAAACTTCGCATACTTGGCCGAGCTGCAGAATCAGAAGTAGTCAGAGATGATGATAACGTAGAAGTATTTTATAATCGTATGAAAGTATATACCGATCCACTTCCGGAAATTCAAGAATTTTACAGCGTAAAAGATTTACATAAGGTCATTGACGGCGAAGGCACCATAGAAGAAATAGTAAATACCATGGATGCTTTCGTACAAAGCAAAATCTAACTTTATTTCCGCCTTTTTGGGGCGGTAAACCATGCCAAAATATCTATTTTATTCACTATTTATTCACCTTTATAGGGTAGAATAATTTATCATAAAAATCAAAGGACTCTCATGAAAAAAATTCTTATAGCTTTAAGTATGCTATTTATAACATTTAACTCATCTGCCATGGCCGAAGATGCAGCCATTATCAACGCCCAAGCGGATATAGCGGTTCAAAAGTTTTATAAAAATGTTCAGGGCGGCGAAGCTTTTTTGAACAGAGTAAAAGGATATATAGTATTTCCTAATATCTACAAAGCAGGATTTTTTGTTGGAGGAGAGTATGGAGAGGGTGTATTGCGTTATAATGGAGCGAACCAAGGATATTATAGCCTCACTACAGGTTCATTTGGATGGCAGTTTGGATTGCAAAAACGCTCTATGATCATTGCATTCGTATCCGAGAGAGCTCTAGATTCATTTTTGAAAAGTAACGGTTGGACAATAGGTGCAGATGGCAGTCTAAATGTAGCAGTATGGGGAGCCAGTAAAGATCTAAGTACCGTCAGCTTTGAGAGAGATGCTGTTGTATTTGTATTTGATGAAGCTGGATTGATGGCTAGTATAGCAATAGAAGGCAGCAAAATAGCACCTATCCAAAGATAAGCGATGCAGGAATTTAATTCCTCGATCTTTTTACTAATCCAAAGATTATAATCTTTGGATTACTTTATGTGCCAAAGACTTTTCGATCTCAATATGTTTTTGCACATCAGTATTCCCAAAACCAAGCCCTACTTGCACACCAAGCAATACTCCTTTATTTTTTAGCAATACGTGAAGTCCGGCACCTGCTCTAAGACCGCTTCCGCCATAATATGCCTCATCACCAATACCAGATATTGATTTGGCGTTTACTATAAATTGTCTATTGTTTTCAAACTGTTTGTCTACTGCCATGACTTTAGCATCAGCATCAGAAGAAATAGTAAGTTGGACAAATTTCATATCATCCGCGCTTGCATCCCAAAAACACCTTTTCATTCCAAGTGGATTTGCAGGCACCGTATCATGGGTAGTTATTTTTATATTTGCGCCGGGAAATATCTCCTCAATATCTTTTATATCCAACATTTGACAAGGATCATAAACCTTGGCAGGAACATCTTTTAAACCCATAGAACTATCACTTGAGTTTATGGAATTATTTTTCGACTTTACAGAATCATCATTGGAACATGCAGCGAAAGATATAGCTATACCCAGTATCATTAAAAATTTTGCACTTATTTTGGTCATTATCTACTCCTTATTTTTCTATATCTTCATGGCTTTCATCGGCTATTATATACTCATCTTCATTTAGCACTATTGATGATGGCAAAGTTTTTTTTGGTTTCAATCCAAGTTTTCTCATGCCCTCAGCTCGTCTAATTAAATTCCCTTTGCCAGTAGAGAGTTTGTTCATCGCTCCATCAAAACTTTTTTGGGTGCGATTGATATGTTCGCCGATCTTTTCCATATCCTCTATGAATGCAACTAGTTTCTCATACAAAGCTTCAGCTGCTCTGGCAATAGCCTTTGCATTTTGATCTTGATATTCGCTTCTCCAGATATGCTCTATGGTACGAAGTGTAACTAATAAAGTTGATGGAGAAACTACAACTATATTTTGCTCATAAGCCATTTTGAAAAAAGTATTATCTTGTTCAAGAGCCAATAAAAATGCCCCCTCGATTGGCATAAACAATAGTACAAAATCAAGTGTTTTTACGCCATTTAACTGTTCATATCGTTTGTTGCTAAGCCCTTTTATGTGTGTACGAATAGACAAAAGATGCTGCTTGAGTGCATTATCCCTCTCTTCATCACTTCCTGCACGGATAAAAGCATCATAAGCTACCAATGAAACCTTGGAATCAATGATGATATCTTTGTTTTGTGGCAGATGCACGATTACATCCGGACGGAATTTCTTGCCTTCTTCATCACTGAAAGTATTTTGGATTTCATATTCATGCCCTGCTCTTAAGCCGGATTCTTCTAGTATCCTCTCTAGGACTATCTCACCCCAGTTACCCTGAGTTTTATTTTCACCTTTGAGCGCTTGAGTTAGATTAATAGCATCTTGACTAAGTCTCTCATTGAGTAATTTAAGCCTAAACAATTCGTCTTTGAGACTTTGTCTCTCTTTGGCATCGTGTATGAACTGCTCTCTGCTTTGCATGGCAAATTCATTTATCTGCTCGCGAAAAGGCTTGAGCAGCATATCAAGTCCTTGTTTGTGTGTCTCATCAAAAGTTTTTGTTTTTTGTTCAAATATCTTGGATGCCAAGTGAGCGAATTCTAGTTTCATTTGAGATTTTGTATCATCAAGTAAACTTATCTTTTCTTCATATGAGCGTACATTCTCTTCAAAGCGTGCTTTAAGTACTTCATGATCTTTTTCTAACAAATAATATGTATGACGCGTTTTCATCCATTGCCATATCAATATAAGTATAATTGCAATACAAATGATTATAATAAAATATATTTGATTTATGGCATATCCTTTGAATTTATGTAGTTTTAACTTGATTATTATAGCTGTTTTAAGTTTATGAGGATAATTATATTGCAAAAAGTCATATACTACATATTTGAAGAATGAATCTTTATAAGATGGTATATATTTTACTACACATACAAAAAATGAGATAAAATATACACTCCACGCCCCAGAGATTGGGGTGCTTAATTGTAGGTGTAGCAACTAGTTCTTTTTGGATCCCAAAAAAAGAAGTGCCCCGCCAAGTACCATTACACTTATGCTGGCCCATATGGGAATATTGATTGTCTGTCTATCTTTTACAGTCATTTCTAGCGGTCCCATTTTGACTTCTTGCGTCTCTTTAGTATAGCTAAAACCACCAAGAACCGCTCCTAAGATACCGCCAACAATCAACACAATCCCTACAATCTGGATAGTTTTCATTTTATCTCTCTTTGTATTAAATAATTTTTAAATTCACCCAGAACCAGGCTAGCTATAGACGTCGCCCCTGAATGACACGGATCAAAATTATAACTATGGCAATAACCAATAGAATATGGATCAATCCACCCATTGTATATGAGCTAACCAAACCCAAAATCCAAAGTATAATTAAAATAACTACTATAGTTTCAAGCATTTTATTCTCCTTTTGCCATATCTTGGCTTATAAAAAATTAAGATCTGCGACCACCTCACTATTAATCATCATTTTAATTGTACCTCTTTAAATCTTAATGAATTATAAAAAATATGTTAATAAATTTATTTTACAACATAAACTTAATTAATAATGCATTTTTATATTTTAAATGTATATTCTGCTTTATTTTTTGCAATTAATATTGTAAAATATCACAAACAAGGAGCAATAGCATGAAAATAGAAATTGATAATTTAAGAATTCAAGAGATAATACACAATATTGCAGAAGATTTTAGATTTAGCTCAGAGCATGAACGATATGCACAATTATTTTATGCTATGGATATAGAAAAATATATTGATAAAAAAATGCATACAGACGCTCTAGAATATATACAAGTATCAAAAAAAGAACTAAAAGAGAGTATTAATTGGCAAGAAGCATTTCAAAAAGAAAATCCTCAAGTTGATAAAGCCAAAATGCTCCATACGATGAAAATAATAGCTCAAGAATATCAAGAGCTAGAGACATATCTTGTAATGTTAAATATCAAATAAATCTATTTTACCGACTCTGCAATAAGATGGATCGCCATACCGTATGTTGCAGCGTTGTTGTAGCGTGTAAGTATACGAAAATTCCTACCTCCCAGCCACAAGTCATCATGCGTATCATTACGTGTTAATAGCAAATAAGCATTAGATTCCTTAAACGGCTCCATAGGGTAAATGCCATTCTTATTGAGTTTTTGCACGGGATACGTATACTTATGAGTAGCTCTGATCCCCTGATAACGTTTGCCTGTAAAATTGGTTTTCACTGCGGCGGGCAGACCGTTTCGCCAACCATTTTGACGCATAAATCTTGCGATTATTCCTATACAGTCTTCTAGATCCCAGGGGTTTTTAACACCATCATTATTATAATCCATACCATATGTTCTATATACAGAAGGGACTTGCTGCACACACCCCATGGCTCCTGCAAATGAGCCTTGCAGCTCGGAGATATCATAGCCCTGCTCTCTTGCCATCAAAAAAAGATGTTTAAATTCATTGTTAAAAAATCTTTGCATACGATTGGGATGAAATGCCAAGGTTGCAAGTGCGTCCAAGATACGATAATCTCCGGCATACTCTCCAAACTTGCTCTCAACACCTATAAAACCTACTATATATTCTGCCGGTACGTCAAATTCCTTGCTTGCACGAGCAAGTGTGTCGGCATACTTATTTTTAAATTCTTTTGCTTTTTGGAGAGTAAGCGGATCAAGGACGTGCGCCTTGTAACGTTCCCAAGGGCCATTGGTAGTGCCTACTTTGTATCGCCCCATATATCGATCCAATGTATCACGATCTAGCTTGGCATTTTGTAAAATAGATTCCATATAGCTTCGTTCGAAATGATGTTTTTGGACCATCATATCTATAAAAAACTTTACTTCTTTTTTGGCAAGAAAATCATAATCTATGGGTGGCCTGTCATCGTTGGCAATTAAAAAAGAGGTCAAAGAAACGAGAAGCAAAAGCGATCTAAAAAATCTCATGCGCTTCTCTTTTTATATTTTTTTGAAGTTTTCTTGTGGGCTATAAATATTATAAACATACCCTATTGTATTGAAATAATATTAAAAACAGCACAGCAATGCTTGATCCTTTTAGCAACCTATATTACAACTATTGACTGCATTTTGAACTTCTGACAAGTCAATTTCTTGACCCACTAAAGAAATTGTCACCTTGCCGTCCACTCCATCTACACTCATCTCTTTTATCTTACTCATCAAAGATGGATCACAATTACAGCCACATTGGCCGCTACTGCACTCATCGACCATGTTTTGAACATCTGTCTTATTGACCTCTCCTGTGAATTCGACATCAACTCCATTGTTGGTTTTGTTTACATTTTTTTCTATCATCTTGTATCCTTTAAATTTTATTTACAAATACTATGACGTAAAAAACAAAAAAAAGGTTGCAACCTTTTTGAAATTATTTGCGTCATATAACAATAAAAGGATACAATTAAACATGAATTTATCAAAAGAAATAGAAATAGAAGATTTATATAATAATTTTCGAAAACCATTGCTGAAATTTATTTCTTATAGAGTCGCTGATATCTATAGTGCTGAAGAGATTTTAAATGATGTATTTCTAAAAGCATCAATGTCTCTAGGTTCACTCAAAGAAAAAACCAAAATTAAAAGCTGGCTATACAAGATTGCATCCAATATGATAATTGATTATTATAGACGTAAAAAAGAAAATTATACCGATATTTACGAAGGTAAATTTAGCTTTGAAGACGATATGGATACGATTTATAATGAATTGGATTGTTGTATTGAAAAATTTCTCTATAAATTGCCAAAACAATATTCAGATCCGCTAAGAGCAATATATTTGGATGAATTGACCCAAAAAGAGTATGCCGAGCAAAATAATTTAAATCTCTCCACTGTGAAATCTCAGGTTAAAAGAGGTAAAGAGTCTATGAAAATTTTTTTTGAACAATGCTGTACATTTGAAAAAGACCGCCTAGATAACATTATCGAATTTGTCCCGATAGAAGCCGATAAAAATAAACTTTTAAAATAAAAAAACAACTACACAATTAATACACATGCATTTGATATAGTTATTATACACTAAATTATTGTAAATAGATTATATAAGAAAATCTCAATTTCAAAGGATATATAATGAAAAAGGCAATGATGATAACAGCATTAGCTTGTGCGACATGGGCTGCTGATTTTTCCCAAATGAGTATAGAGCAACTCATAAAAATGCGTATTGACAAGGAGATAGATACCAATGAGCGTCCTGCTTTCAATCAAGAGATGCAAAATCGTATAAAAAACATGACTCCCGAAGAACGACAGTATTATCTGAATCGTGGTGGAGGCTTTGGTGGAGGGAAAAACTGCGAGACAAATATGCCTAATTTTAGTGAATATGATCTCAATAATGATGGACATATAACTAAAAGTGAATTTCGATCTGGACATGAACAAATGGTAAAGAATAAAAAGTTGCAAAATGCAGATGATCCTCTATCATTTGATAATATTGATGCCGATAAAAATGGAATTGCAACACAAAAAGAATTTAAGAAACATCAATCTAAACAACTGCGAGACAAGTGTGGGTATACCGATGAAGAGATAAGTGAAATTGAAGCTGTTAAGGAATCTCAAGAAAATCAAGCCAAGAAAAATCAATCTTTAAAAGAACAATCTCAGAAAAATAAATCTCAAGAAAATCAATCTTTAAAAGGACAATCTCAGAAAAGTCAATCCCAGAAAGACCAAAATATCAAAAGACAAAATATAAAAAAATAATTACACAAATAATCCACATACATTTGATATGGTTATTAAGCAATATTAGATACACTTAAAGCGTGGAAAATTTCAACACCAAAGGATAAATAATGAAAAAAGTAGTAATACTAACGGTTTTTACTTGTGCTGCAATGGCTATGGGAAACAATTGCATGAAAATGCCTACCTTTGCTGATGTCGATACAGACAAAAGCGGTATGATATCGCCTGCAGAGTTCAAAAAACATCAAGAAACATATATGAACTATATGCGTAATTGCAATACTCGTTATGGAATGATGCAAATGCCTACATTTGGTGAATTTGATCTTAATGGTGATGGCTATATCATTGAAAGCGAATTGAAAGAAGCGCGCGCGAAGCGTATGTCACAACGTGCCAAAGATGGCAGAATGATGAAAAATGCAGCTGC
This sequence comes from Sulfurovaceae bacterium, assembly GCA_041654415.1. GTDB lineage: Bacteria > Campylobacterota > Campylobacteria > Campylobacterales > Sulfurovaceae > BN30871. The sequence continues at coordinate 63,171 of JBAZDL010000002.1, forward strand.
TGCTCCATCTTTTGCCAGTATCGATGCAAACAAAGATGGCAAGATATCACCTGATGAGTTTCAAAAACATCAAGAAATGCATATGCAAAACAAATGCGGAAATATGGGCCAAGGTAAAATGGTCACAAGAAGAAATGCTATGATGAATATGCCTCAATTTAACGAATATGATCTAAATAATGATGGATTTATCAGCGAAAGCGAACTTCAAGAAGCACGCAACAAACGCATGACTCAAAATGCCCAGGAAGGCAAAATGTTAAAAAATGCACCGGCCGCTCCGTCATTTAGCGAGATGGATATTAACAAAGACGGCAAGATATCGCCTGACGAGTTTCAAAAACATCAAGCCGAGCAAATGCAAACTCCTCAAAAATAATTTATATTCCGTGCTGCGGCATGGAATAATGGCATCATTATTATATGAAACTTGCTTAATAAATTTTAGATCTTTCTATAATTGAATGCGCCATATCTCTAAAAATCAAAAAATGTATCGGCATCATTGCATACCAATACATCCGCCCCAAAATCCCTCTTGGTAAAAAATATGCGGTTTGTATCAGCTCGTTATCCTTTATTAAAAACTCAAGCCAAGCCTTCCCGGGAACTTTCATCTGCGCATACAATAGAAGTCTCTTATTTGGTATCAGATCTTCGACTCTCCAAAAATCCACACTCTCGCCAATTCTAAGAACCTTTTTATCCCTCCTACCCCTATTGAGCCCTGCTCCGCCAAACAATTTATCTACAAAACCTCGTATCTTCCAAAGCCAATTATATCGGAACCAGCCATGCTTGCCGCCAATTGAGCAAAAAGTTTTATACACGATATCAGGAGAGATGCCCACAATTGAAAGTTTTTGTCTATCCATTAGTACAGATTTGGCAAATTCATTTATATAGTTCTCTTCTAGGTGCCCATGCCCTCCTCCTGCATCGCTCCATCTGCTAATTACTTGATTTTCCTCCATTTGTCCAATAGCTCTTTTTACACTCTCTTTGAAGCTTTTTGGTTTAATTTGTGGGTAATACCTACTGGCATTATCATTTTGTATTACTACCTCAGACGACAATCCCTCTATGAGCGATTTTGCCACATTGTACGGCACCGGAGTAAACAGATTGAGCCAATATGATGAAAGTTTAATTGTTAATATTGGCAGCGGAAATATCCAACGATGAAGCCCCAAAACACCACTGGCTACTAGCATCATCTCTTTGTACGTCATCTTTTGGCTTCCTATATCGATGACGAGATTTTTTTGATAATCTAGATCTTTGGAATAATCCAAGTAATCTATAACATCATCTACGGCTATTGGCTGAGCTAGAGTATTTACCCATTTTGGAGTTACCATTACAGGAAGTTTTTCTATGAGATGTCTGATGATCTCAAAACTCGTACTTCCTGAACCTATGATGACTCCGGCTCTTATCCATACAGTTTGGATATCGTCTGGTCTGCTAGAGAGTATCTCTCCTGTTTCTATACGACTTAGCAGGTGGGCACTTGCGCTCTCTTTGATACCTAACCCTCCTAAATATATGATACGTTTGACATGTTGTTTGATAGCAGCATCCAAGAAGTTTTTTGCGCTTTGCTTATCTAATTCTCTATAATTTTCACTCTCCAACGAATGGATAAGATAATAAGCCACATCTACACCCTTTAAAGCTCTTTCAAGCGAATCAACATCAAAGGTATCACCCTTGTAAACTTCTATTTTTCTTTGTGAATGATTTTCTATGGTTTTTGGATTCCTGACCAATAATCTAAGATCAATATCTTGCGCCATTAGATGTTTTTTAAGTCTTCTGCCTATGTATCCGTTTGCACCGGTAAGTAGAACTTTCATAATGATCCTTTGGATGGATATATAGATATTATATTATTAAAATCCTTTTTGATACTAAAAATTGAATAAAACAAGGGAGTTTATTAAAATAATAAAATAAAAATTGAAAAAAATATTGTATGGATTATGTTACATCTATATAGAGACGGTAGAAGTAAGATTGATATAAATAATAGGCAAAGGGGTCTTTGCCTATCAAAAATTATAGAACAGTTACGTTTTCTGCTTGTGGGCCTTTTTGACCTTGTCCGACAGTAAAAGAAACTTTTTGATTCTCAGCTAAGTCTACACGGCCATAGCCTGTGTTGTTAACGTTACGGTAATGTACGAATACATCTTTGCTTCCGTCTTCTGGTTGGATAAATCCAAAGCCTTTTTCACTATTAAACCATTTAACGGTTCCATTCATTTGATTTGCCATTGCAATTCCTTTTGTTTTAATACACTTCATGTTGAAGAGACTGAAAATATAAATTGGAGAGTATTCTTTTAGGGTGGTAGTACTGTTAACGAAAGGTTACAAAAATAAAACAAACCAAAGATGAAACTCTAAATCATCTTTCAATAGACGCAGTATAGCTGAAATATTTAATAATAGCAAGCCATATACTGCTTTTGTCTAAAACTATTCCATTTTATCCAAATAAAAAATCTTTCTTTATAATACTACACAATAATTACACTGTTAGATTATACCATAAACTATTCATTAAAGGAGGTATTATGAATCAAAAGAAAATTAAGCATTTAGGCGCAATTGCTATGATGTCCGGTATGTTGTTTTTTGGTGTTGGTACAACTGAAGTAATGGCTGCACCGCCGCCTCCGATAGGTATATATACTTACCCACAATTTCAAGATAGACCATACTATTATTATAACGGCAAATACTATTACGGCGGTGTTTGGCGTGATGGGTCTTATTATTATAAGGGTCAAAGATATTCTGGCGGACAATATTTTAGCAGATATAGCGGAGTGAGAGAAGAAGTATTTAACTATCCTAAATATCGCGACAGACCTTTCTATCTTTATAGAGGTAAATACTATTACGGCGGTGTTTGGCGTAATGGATATTATCTATTTAGAGGTCATAGATATTCTGGCGGACAATACTTTAGCAGATACAGCGGAATAAGAGAAGAGGTATTTAACTATCCTAGATATCACGACAGACCTTTCTATCTTTATAGAGGTAAATATTATTACGGCGGTGTTTGGCGTAATGGATATTATCTATTTAGAGCTCATAGATATTATGGTGGACAATATTTTAGCAGATACAGCGGAATAAGAGAAGAGGTATTTAACTATCCTAGATATCGCGACAGACCTTTCTATCTTTATAGAGGTAAATACTATTACGGCGGTGTTTGGCGTAATGGATATTATCTATTTAGAGGTCATAGATATTATGGCGGACAATATTACGACAGATATGATAGAATGCGTCGTTATTGACAACACGATAGTGATCTAATATCATCATCCCAAACTTGTTTTGGGATCCAAATAAAATTATCTCATTGTTCATACTGAGCTTGCAGAAGTGGAGATGAGATTTAATACCATATTTTTTTTAAATCCAAATTGAGTTTTTAGCCGTTTATACTTACTATAGTGTAAACGGTGTTTTGTTATACTAAATTTATTTCGGCTGCAAGCTTCATGGCATTAGGTATCCTACTATATCAGATTCTTATCCATACTCCCAAAATACTGAAATCTATTTTTGATAAATATATAGTTCATCCAGCATATTTAAAAGCGGCAAATATAATATCTCTACTTCAGACATATCGATAGATCCCTGATTTGCAAAGAAAAAATGATTGTTTCTATTGCGCCTTGTTCGGATAATGATATAAATCATCTCTGAGACAAGCTTTGCTTTTTGATCATCATAAGATATCTTTTCAAACAATACTTCTTGAGCGCTTATCATGGCTGTACTGAGTGTTCCGGTATTGATCTGAGCGATATATTCGATCTGCAATGATCTTAGAGTCTCCTCTAGCCATGGATTTTTTTCTGCTGTGACTTTGCTTCCGTACTCAGAGTGGGCTCTTTTTCTAAAAAACGGTACTTCGTATTTCAAAAGTGAGGCTTTGAGTAATATCTCCGCAGCCAAGGCTATATTGCGCCAAAAATCGATAGCCTCAAAAGCACTATGTTTAGTTACGGTATTGATCCTAAATATACCGTTTTTATGTATGATGATACCATCTAATGTCGCCAAATGTCTCGCGTAGAGATAATTTTCTTCGGCTAGATTGCTGATATCTATGGTTTGCATTTTATCCTCGCTTAAATATCATTGATTTGATATCTTGGCCAATAGCATCGGCTACGACATTACATTTGACAATAAATAGATAATATATAGGGCGCTTAGCCACTTGATATAGGCTTTCAAAATTCCCCATTCCTTTTGCGATCACGATATCGGCACGTCCAAATATCTCTCTTGAGACGGCATTTGCCTTGTGTATCTCGAAGCCCGGGGTTTCTATGCCAGTGTCAATTATATCGGCACAACCGCTCATAATCTTGGCTTCTTTTGGAGTCACATCATTAATGATAGGCTTGGTTCTGACAAAATAATACACTTTGAGATCATAATGCTTTTTGATAGTCTCTATAAGCAATTTGTCAAAGACATGTTCTCCGACATTATCGCCGATGATGACTATCTCTTTTGCCTTTTGCAGTTCCTGTTCAAACACATCAAAATCATCTATAGCAAAATCTTTTTCAAAATGATGTTGGATCATTTCACTCAGCCCAAACTGATTTTGTGCGCCAAAATCTATGACATTGCCGATAACGGCCATTTTGATAGCGTCATTGATAGTTTGCACAAAAGAGGTATCTACTCTTAGTGCTTCGCTTGTGGCGCGCTCTTTGGCGCGCAAAACCGGATCTTCATCTCCCGTGATATCGGATATGGCTTGATAGATCACTTTGGCTATTTGCGGCGGTGTACATGAAAAATCGTGCTCTATCAATATCTGCGCAGTTCTATCCAATATCTTTTTGCTTGTGGTATCATCAAGTTCAAGCAGTTTTGTAACCTTTAGCGCTTGGTTCATCAAGCATACGATACAATCTGATTTTATATTCAATGGATTCTCTCTTATTTGATATGTGTAATTATAGCATCGGCACTTTAACACCATATGCTAGCTAAGAAATAAAAAATAATAACTGCTATTTGTTTTTAGAATATTCGAATTGATGCCTGTGCCCATTTTTCCAAATAGCACATGTGATGGGATCTTTACCCATTATATCTCCAGTTTCCACAAGGGCCGAAGCACGACAGCCTGAGCCGCATTCACCAAACAGATCACATTGGGCGCATTCTTGGTTTTTATTCAGAATATCCTGCTTAGTAAGATTTGCAATATCATGCAAATTTGAGTCTCGCCATACATTGATCAAACGCTTTTCCAAAAGATTCGGCATTGTTTTTTCAAGAATAGTATCGACATATCCTGCGCAAGGCAAGAGTATGCCATCAGGCAATAGGTATGATTGTTCTTTGCATGTCTGGCAATCTATTGAATCAGGCGTAAATTTTGCTTTCTTGATTGAAGTCTTATCTTTATTGTTATTTTTGGCACCGCTGCTGAAAAATCCGCCCAATTGTATCGCAAAAGGTCGCTCATCGTTATCCCAACGCATCCATATTGCATGCAGTTTTTGGGATAAGTCATCTAGTGACAAAGCTGTCTTGGTGTCTTTCCAATTCCCCGTTTCCTGCGGGATACTGATACGCCAGCTTCTGGCTCCAATTTGCTTCATCAGCTCATATGTCGCTCCTAGAGAATCTACACTTTTCTTGTCTATAGATGTAGATACCACGACATGAAAGCCGGCTTTTTGTATCCGCTCTATAGACTTGATAACATTTTGTTCGATACCGTTAGTGCCTCTCATATAGTCGTGCGAACCGACACCGTCAAAACTAATCTGAAAACTTGGCGATATGCCAAGCTCTTTGAGTTTGCTCAGATGTTTATCTGTGACCAAAAGACCATTTGTCAAAATATGTTCTATGTGGATTCTTTTTTTTCTTAGCAATGAAATGAGATCCATGATATCTCTACGCAGAAACGGTTCACCTCCCGTCAAAACGACACTTACGACATTGGCTTCTTCAAACTGTTCTATCAATTTTGCCATAGCATCAAAAGATAGCTCACCGTATTTTCCCGATGGCGACTCCATGAAACAATGTAGACAATTTAGATTGCAATGCCCCGTAACACACCATTGGACAGTTTTTATAAATGGAGTATTACTATATCGATAATGTTGGCAGGACTCTAATTCTTCATTCTCAATGCATTCATGAACAATACCGTCATGAATGAACTGTTTTAATATCTCTAAATGGATCGGAAGAAATGCAAATGAGTTAAAATTCGTTTTACCGTCACACGACTGTAAGACATAAAACTGTCTTTTGTCTAATTTTTTGACTTTGCCGTTTTTATGATTGACTACTGCCGTTGGCATATCAAGCCAACCACGCAATAGCCAATCCGGCTGAAGTCTAACATAATGCCGACTCATTTTCTAGGCTTATTTAGCAACTATACATTATCCTCATCACCCGGTTCACAACCAGGTGGAATATAAGCAACACCCTGACCGCATCCTGGCTCAGGCTCTGGCTCTGGCTCTGGTTGGGACCACAGCGGATGGCTCGAACTACAACCCCACGTTACATAGCAACCATCATCTTTATTTTGAGCGGAATTTTCTAATGATTCTATAGGTGCTCTTGTGTTCAATACGGACGTATAGTCATCAGCAGAAAAATCAAAACCAGACTTTTTGGCTATGTCTATCACTTTGTTAAGAGAATCTGATGAAGACTCGATATCAGATTCTTTTTCTAGGGTTTTAAGCACATCTTGCAATTGTTTGTTTGTTTCAACTTTATCAAAAAAAGCGTTAACCTGATCTTTTGACATCTGATATCCTTTTTTGCTTATTTTTATTATTATATTACTAACGCAAAACTTTGTCAATGGTTTTTCATAAGTTTATCGAAGCAATATTTTGGGAGCTGTTTTTCATTTAAACAAAATATATAAAAACGCTAATTTTTTCTACCTGTCTACTTTATTTTTTCACTATATTTTTACATCTTGGATAGCTGCTGCATCCATAAAATTCTTCTCCATTTTGCTTGTTTCGACGCAATACCATTGCACTGCCGCATCGATTGCATATACGTGCATTGTTATTGAAAAATGTTTGTTTCTGGCGCTCTTTAAGATTATTGACATGTGTGCGATCTGTTTTAAAGCTTTGGTTTAAACGCTTGTATTCAAGTTTGCTGATATTTTCACGGACTTGTATATGCGTAAGACGTTCTTGTTTAAATGAAGTAATGTATTTGCTATATGACGCTCCTCTGAAAACATTTTGGGGCATTGGTGTTTTGAAGGTACAATCTCCTACAAATACAATAATTGATACAAACATTGAAGAAGGCAATTCTAATATCTCTTCAAGCGCTTTGGCATGGCGATAGTTTTGATGTATAGGATTTTGAAATTTATACTTTTGTTTGAAATTTTGCTGTGTCCACTCTTTTTGGTGCTCACCTCCAAATATCCACCCTTTCATATTTTTGGTTTCAATGATAAATATGCCGTATTTTGACACTAAGATATGGTCAATCTGCGTAGTAGAACCATCTGACAATTTGAGAGTAACATTTTTTATAGGAGTGTAGATATTTTTATCTAACATTATGGAATTAGAAAAATTAATGACTCCTTCACCTATCTTGCCTTTCATAAAAGGGCTTTTGAAGAAGCCAACGACTATAGCAAGAAGAAACAAATAAAAAAATAGATGAATATTTTGATATATCGCATTTAAAACCATAGTTGTTAGCATGTTTTTCTCCCATCCCATTCAATTTAGACTAAACTTGTATTATCTTTTAAATGTGAGTATTTTGAAATTATCTTCCAGTTTTATTTTTAATTGTATGAATCTATAATACTATCATCATTGTGATCATAAAAACATGATGGTGTATAATTACGCCAACACCATTGCCATTGAGTTCCATTCCCATAGTTGGAAGGATTTGCTGAGTTTGGTAACCCTCTTTGAGCTTTTATCATGTCATAAGTCATGCCAATCCAAATGCGATTATTAGCAACATTTTTGCAATCTTCAACGCTCCAACTGGGATGCTTTTTATGCAATTTCCAAGCTTTTGATCCCATAGAAACTTTTAGTTCCGCTTCTTGTCTTGCTGCTTCTTTTATAGCTACAATTTTTTGCTCTTCTTGAGCTTTCTTCTGAGCCAATTGCATTTTTTTACTAACTTCATCTTTTACCTTGTGGCAAAGTGGACTCAAATCTTTATCGCTTAAATCCATGTATTTATTGCACACTCGAAGTGCATTTTCATAATTCTTGTCTTGCACTTGCCTTTGAACTTGCTTCAATAAACTATTTTTTTGTGATAGAAATTCCTTCATTTTTTTTTCTTTTGCATTTTGCGTTGCTTCATCCGCACGAGCTGATTCAGCTCTTTGTAGTGCTATGGTTGCAAGAAAAATGGTTCCAATAACAATTGCAATTCTATACGCAAATGGTATGCTCAATTTAGTTTTTTGAAAAACTTTTTTACGAACTGGAGGCAATAGAAATAATGCCCCTATGAGATAAAAGAAACTAGTGGCTATATTGCCAGAAGTTAAGGCACCGAGAAATCCTAATGACAACAATATTCCAAAAATCCAGCCTATAGTTATACTGGTTAAGCTAGATAATGGTTCAGAAGACGATTCTTCAGTGTATATTTCTTTGCTATTTTCTGTTGTTTTTGTTTCTAATGGATTCACCTTTTCTTTCAAAACTTTCTCAATTGGCACTCCACAGTTAGGACAAACTGTAGCTTTATCTGATATTTGTTTGCCACACTCAAAACAGTTTGTTAATGCCATGCAAATCCTTTTTCATAAATATTTCTTTATAATTTAAATATTATATCAGAATATTAGTCTTAATATTTAAATAAACTTGCTTTTATAACTGCGCTTTTGGCATAGCTCTTTAGCCGCCCTATTTTGATTGGATATTTATTGGATTCTTGTGTGCACAGGAATGACGATTGATATAGATTCCCACTTTCGCTAAAATGACGATAAAATAGTATGGATTGCCACACTTTGTTCGCAATGACGCTAAACTTTATTTCTCAAATCTGCTCTTGTAGCTGCATCTTTGGCATAGCTCTTCGGTTGCTTTTTGGCAAGCAAATCCATCTCTTATCTTTTTAACTCTGCTTGAGCGGAGTATCTCATCTAAACTTTGTGTCTGGAGATTGCCTAGTTCCATGATGGCTTCATGATCAAGGCAGCATGGAACTACCCTGCCGTCAGAGAGAATCGCAATATGCGAGTCAAGCCCGCCGCAATATCCATCTCCGTAAATTGGATTGGAGAGCGAGGGCCACTCGAAATAGTCATCGAAATGAAGTAGTATCTTCGGAGCCAACCTCAAACCTTTGGCATCCTTGGTATAATACACATCTACACCAAAAAATTTGGATAATTTGGCAAAAACCATAGAGTTAAAGTCATTTTCACTGCCGCTATCGTCTATATTCCAAAGTCTGAGATTCAAAAACGGCTCTGGGAAGTTTGCTAACTTATCCTCGCAAAGAGCTAATATCGGAGATATATATGCATCCAAAGAGAGTTTGGTGCTGTTTTTATTAAAGCTGTTTAGAGAAAGATTGAGCTGACGAATGCTTGGATGAAAGAGGGTCTGGGAGGGATGATTGGGTACATGAAATCCGCTAGTAGTTATCATAGCTCTCATATTGTAAGAATGTATGATATCTAGGTATTTTGACAGGTCAGAGAGTACTAATGGATCACCCATAACATGGCAAACTATCTCTTTGGTATAATGTGAGGCTTGAGATACGATGGAGTCAAAAACATTAAGCTCCATGATGTGATTTTTAGTAGATCTTTCAGGGCAAAAAGAGCAAGTTAGTCCGCATATATTGGTTAGCTCAATATATATGCGGTTAAATTTCATTTTAAAGACTATTTTTTCTTCGCAAAGTCTTCGACGCTTTTTTCTAGGCTCGCCAAGAAATGTTCTATCTTCATGCCTATCTCTTCAATGAAGCTACGGCTTTGATTGAGATCTACTTCTATATGCTCGTTATCTACTTTAAGCCCTATATTACGAGCTAAGTCTGAGCTGCTTTCTTGGATGTTTTGTCCTATATTTTGGGCTTTATCTTTGATCTGCTGTTGGATATTGCCGAAGAAGTCTTTTGTCTTGCCGGTATCTATAGCTATCTTGTCTTCTGAGACATCTATGCCCATATCTGATAAAATATTTTGATTTTCTTTTTCATTTTTGTTCGACATAACTTCTCCTTTTTGGGTATCAGCGCGATTATACCATACCTTGAGTGAACTTTGGATACAATAACAAACTAATAAAAAACATTAAGGAATAAATATGGGACTAGGTATAGGCTTGGTAGGTTTGCCAAATGTGGGTAAATCGACAACTTTTAATGCTCTGACAAAGGCGCAAAACGCACAAAGTGCAAACTATCCTTTTTGTACGATAGAGCCAAACAAAGCAGTTGTGCCAGTGCCGGACGAAAGACTCGAAGAGCTCGCAAAGATAGTCAATCCTGAACGCATACAATACTCTACACTTGATTTCGTGGATATCGCAGGTCTTGTAAAAGGTGCCAGCAGAGGCGAAGGATTGGGTAATAAATTCTTATCAAACATACGCGAAACTGAAGTGATACTGCATATAGTCAGATGCTTTGAAGATGATAATGTCGTACACGTCGAAGGCTCTGTTGATCCTCTACGTGATGTGGAGATCATAGAAGAAGAGTTATTGCTTGCAGACATCGAATCATTGCAAAAAAGAATCGATGCACTAAATAGAAGAGTCAAAGGCAACGATAGAGAAGCCAAAGCCCAACTAGAAATTGCAGAAGAATTGATGGCATATATAAACGAAGGCAATCCTGTCTCCGAGTTTGGCAAACAAGACGATGAAGCTTTCATAACACTAAACCGAGAGCTTAGATTCCTAACGGGCAAAGAGATAATCTATGGGGCAAATGTCGATGAAGATGGATTAGTCGAAGATAGCGAATATGTCAAAAAACTCAAAGACTATGCTAGTAAATTTAATCGCGAAGTTATCAAGCTTTGCTCAAAAGTCGAAGAAGATATGGTCGACTTTGACGATGAAGAAAAACAAGAAATGCTATCATCTCTGGGCGTAGAACAATCAGGGCTAGATCAGATCATCAAAAAAGGATTTGCAAAGCTTGGACTTATGAGTTACTTTACTGCCGGGGTAAAAGAAGTGCGTGCATGGACTATCCGTCAAAACACAACTGCGCCAAAAGCAGCAGCGGTCATCCATAATGACTTTGAAAAAGGATTTATCCGAGCTGAAGTCATAGCGTATGAGGACTTCATAGCTTACAAAGGTGAAGCCGGAGCAAAAGAGGCGGGCAAAATGAGACTAGAAGGCAAAGAGTATATAGTCCAAGACGGCGATATAATGCACTTTAGATTCAATGTATAAATAAAACACAGGAGGGGAATGATGAAAAATATTTTACTTGCTGCATTGGCAGCTTTGTTTCTAATGGGATGTGGCAATGAAAGAGGTTCTTTTATGCTAAGCACTACAAGCGATCAAAATCTAACTGAAGCGACTAAAAATCTGGAAAACGCTTTGCAAAAAGAAATGTTTACCTTGGTTGATACATTAGATCATAAAGCAGTAGCAGACAAGTATGATATTTCTATCCGTCCACAAAGAGTGGTCAGATTCACTTATCCTCAAGTAGCATCTACCCTGATCTCTTGCAATCCAAGCATGGGTATGGAAGTACCATTCAAAATACTAGTTTGGAATGATTATAGCGGCAAAACACATATAGAGTATCTCAATCCTGAATATTGGTCACTCACACACAATATCAAAGATAAAAAATGTCTTGAACTTATCAATCAAACCAAGATCGCTATGGACAAAGCCGTAGGCAGCGTCTCAGCTGAATAATAAACACTTTTACATCCCATGCAGATTAGTGAGACTTTTATGAGTCTCACAGTAAGCAAAATTATATAAGTTCGCCGCTACAAAACACAGATTATCAAAACGAGAAATGTTCACCCAGATAATATTTGCGCACTTGGGCATCTGATGCCACTTCTTCACTAGTGCCGCTTGCTAGCATCTCACCGCTTCTCATAACATAAGCTCTATCGCAAACACCTAAAGTCTCACGTACATTATGGTCTGTAATAAGTATCCCCATATCCAGTTCAACAAGTTGCTTGATGACATTTTGGATATCAAGTACAGCAATAGGATCAACTCCTGCAAAAGGTTCATCGAGAAGCAAAAATTTTGGTTTTCCCACCAAGGCTCTGGCTATCTCCACGCGGCGTCTCTCTCCGCCACTTAGACGTATCCCTTCGCGATTACGGATAGGTTCTATATTGAAAATTTCAAGTAATTTTTCTATTCTCTCTGCGGCTGTTTTGGTATCTAGTTTCAATGCTTCAGCAGCAATGAGTAGATTTTCTTCTACGGTTAGGTCTTTGAATATGCTTGATTCTTGTGGAAGATATCCGATACCGAGCTTAGCACGGCTGCTCAATGAAAGATCGGTTATATCCTTGCCATCAAGTAATACCTGGCCGCCAGTAGCATCGGTAAGCCCGCAAATCATATAAAATGTCGTGGTCTTACCCGCACCGTTTGGCCCAAGCAAACCCACTATCTCTTTGCTTTTAACATTTAAAGATACATCGTGAACGATTTTTGTTTTTTTGATAGTTTTTGATAGGTGTTTGGCTTCTAATGTATGCATGCCTCTCCAATAATATATCGTCTCTTGTCGGCAAATGGCTCGATCTTAATATGGCAAGTATTATACCCTGCGCTATCTAAAAAGGCTCTAAGTTCTTCACCGCCCCACTCTACTATATGCCAGCCTGCTTTATCAAACTCTTCATGAAGTCCAAGCGACATCATATCTTCTAGTCCGATGCGATATAGATCATAGTGAAACAGTTTATCATCATAGCACTGCTGGAGACTAAAAGTCGGTGAACTCACAACGTCTTCCAAGCCAAATTCTTTTGCGATGGCTCCTGTAAGAGTAGTTTTTCCAGATGCCAGATCGCCTTCCAGGAAGAGTATTACATTTGATGGCAATAAAGCCTTGAGCTCTTTTGCAATCATTGAAATTTCATCTAGAGAAGCTACTATTTCTTTTGACACTAAATAGCCCTTACAGTGAATTGGAAAATGATATGATCTTTTCTAAATGGTTCATAGCCTTGCCGCTATCAATCGCCGCAGAAGCTTTTTTGATACCGTCATCCAGATCTATTGCATTCCCGTCTACGAAAAGCGCACAAGCAGCGTTGAGCACCACAACGTCTCTTTTGGCTCCTTTTTCTTTGCCGGAGAAAATATCTTTTATGATAGCTGCATTTTGTATTGCATCGCCTCCCAATATCTCATCATGGGTTGCGAGCTTGAATCCAAGGACTTCCGGGTCGATCTCGCCATGCGATATAAATCCGTTTTCTACGAACGCAAATGGCGTTTTTGTGCATATAGAGATCTCATCTGTCTTATCAAGACTACTGACCACCATAGCTCTTTTGACGCCAAGATCAACCAAGGCATTTGCTACTAGGTCGACATAGCTAGGGTCAAATACTCCTATTAGATATTTTTGTACATGTGCCGGATTGGTAAGCGGTCCTAGGAGATTGAATATAGTGCGGTGAGGAATAGAATGACGGATAGGCATAATATGCTTCATAGCAGGATGATGGCTTGGTGCAAACATAAAACAAAATCCAACACTCTCTAGCATCTTGGCTTGCTGTTCTAGACTTAGATCAAGTCTGATACCCAAAGCTTCTAACACATCAGCAGAACCGGATTTGCTAGTGATGCTGCGATTACCGTGTTTTGCTACGATGCTTCCCATGGAGGCCAAAAGAAGCGAAACAGTAGTAGATATATTAAATGTGCCGCTCTTGTCTCCGCCTGTACCAACTATATCTATAGCTTTGGCTCTTAACTCTTCAGATATCGGTAAAGCAATAGCATATTCTCTCATGATCCTAGCTGCTATAGCCATATCTGATACGCTTTCTCCGTTTTCATACAAAGCTATCAAAAATTCCCTAGCTTCTTCTTCGCCAAGTTCGTTTGCAAAAAGCTTTTCAAATTGTGTCTGCGCTAACATTTTTATATTTCCTTTAAAGCTCTTTTACGTAAAGTTCTTTTTGAGTTTTTGGTATGGTTTTGGTAGTCGGGATCGCTAAAACTTCATACAACTTTGGGCCATTAAGATATTCTATCCTAATTTTATCACCGACCGTGACATTTTTTGATGGTTTGGCTTCTATATCATTGATATACACTACGCCGCTTTTGACCATATCTACAGCAATTGTACGTCTTTTGATGACATTAACACTGCTTAGCCATTTGTCTATTCGCATACTATTCCTTGCAACACTGAGCCGTAGTTTGACTTTGTTCCAATAAAGCATATTTGGCATCCAAGCTTCCGGCTTTGCTAGCTCTTTTCCATAGAGAAATAGCCATATCTTTATCACATGATACACCAAGACCGTCAAAATAGTGTTTGCCTAACATAAACAAAGCATCAGAATCTTTGGTAGCCATTACTATCTCTTGATACATTCTAAAAGAATCATCATATCTGTCTTCATTAAAAGCTTTGTTTGCTTCTGTGTCGTCCACCATCGCTAGATCCTTTATAGTTTAAATGCCTCTTGGGCTTTGTTTGCAAGTGCCATGCCCACAAAAGATAATTTACCATCGACTATAGCTCCATCGTTTTCCAGCTTAGATATGATCTCTTTGCCCTCTGCCATTGTCATAGCTCTAGATTCTTCAAGCATTGCCAAGATATCCTGCACGCTTTCATCAGGCTCTTTATGGAGTAAAGCCAGCAGTACTACTTGTTCTAAAAGTTCAAAATCTTCATTCATTTTTTAATGCAGCTCAACATTTAGTTTGACTTCTCTGGTGCTTCTTTTGGCTTCTGTTTCACCCGTTAGAGAATTGTGTCTATAATGGATACCATTTAGCCCTTGAAGTTCGCTGCCTTTGAATGTTGTTTTATTGTCAAGTTTGGCTTCTGGATTGGCTAGTTTGATCTTTTCTAGCTCCTCTGGAGCTATTTTGACCTTAGTCCCTGCCAAGATAGGGATACCAGCATCCACGATACAACCGTCACCAAGAGGTATACCTGTGACAGAATTGGCTCCAAGCAAGGTGTTTTCTCCTATGGTGATCGGATGTCCGTCAGTACCTGATAATACACCAAGGATACTTGCTCCTCCACCAACATCACTGCCTGCGCCTACTATAGCTGAACTTGATATACGACCTTCTACCATTACTGCACCCAAAGTTCCTGCGTTGAAGTTGATATAAGAAGCTCCAGGCATCACAGTAGTTCCTGCTGCCAATTGAGCTCCCATGCGCACTCTGCTAGCTTCTAGTATACGAGTATTGTCTGCTGGGATAATATGTTGCAAGTATCTAGGGAATTTATCTACGCTGTCTATCATAGGATAAGTGCCTGTGAGCTTAAGCGCTATCTCGTGTTCTCTTAGATACTCAAGTTCGTATGGAGTATTCCCTACCCATGCTACATTGCTTAGAATTCCAAAAGCACCGTTTAGATTTATACTTCTAAGAGCAGCTTTTGAAGTTGAGAGTGCATAAAGCTTGAGATATACAGCCTCTACGCTAAGCGGTGCAGCATCTTCAAATAGAAATACTATACGAAAATTTGCACCCAAGCTATTCATAGAGCTAAGAGTCTTGATCACTTGTACATTTCGGTGTGCATCACCCGATGCTTCGTCTACATATGGAGCAAAAGCATTCATGGCGT
The DNA here is from genome assembly GCA_041654415.1 of Sulfurovaceae bacterium. Classification (GTDB taxonomy): domain Bacteria; phylum Campylobacterota; class Campylobacteria; order Campylobacterales; family Sulfurovaceae; genus BN30871. Next base: position 79,047 of record JBAZDL010000002.1, read on the forward strand.
TTGCTACAAAGTCATCATTGATAGTCGTTACAAATTCTGAGCTGCTAAAATCGACTTTGATCTTCGATGCTTCAAGTGCAGCTATAAATACCGCTGCTGATCCGTAATTCTCTTTCCAATTTATAAGAGGAAAGCTGGCTTGTAAAATTTTATCTGCATTTTTTTGTCCGCGATCCACTCTTGCTATGCCAAATGCTATAGGTTCACGGTAGCCGATACTTGCTTTTGTGGTCTCCACAAGAGCTTTAAATTCATCTACTGTTGCAATTGGTGCTATCATCAAATATATCCTTGTTAAGTTTTTGGGATATTATACTTGTATTTATTTAAAATCTTAAGTTAGCGGTAAGAGGGACTATAGTTAAGAGCAAGCCAAAAGCGATATTATGATAAAATAATATTATGAAATACTTAAAAGGCTTCGGCAATCGCTACTTTACATTAGCTATTATAGCTTTATACTCTACACTATTTAAACTATGTAGAAATGATAGTAATTACCGATACCATAACTATGCTCATATCTTCAAAACACCCAAAACTTCTCCTCCTTGTATTTAAATAAATATTACGCAAATTATATTATTCGGAACTTGTCGTCATCCTCGTGCTTGACACGGGGATCCATTGGATTCCTGCCTTCGCAGGAATGACAATCTGAAATAGATTCAGTATGACAAAGCTAGCTGGAGTAAATGCAACATAGAACCATAATATCAAAACAAAAACAAGGGGACAAACAAAAATGAACAAACCGACTACATATAGCATAGCACTGCTTGCCATACTAACACTATCAAATGCCAATACTACTGATCTCGGGGAGATAGAGATAATTTCAAGTACCAAGATAAAACAAGCAATTGAAAATACCACTTCGAATGTTACAGTTATAACAAGCAATGATATCAGACAAAATGGGTATATGTCAGTGCTGGATGCGTTATCCAAAAGTGTAGGATTAAATGTATCCCAAAATGGCGGAATGGGACAAAAAAGTTCATTTTTCATGAGAGGAATGGATAGTGGAAAAATTTTGGTCTTAATTGATGGGATGAGACTCAATGATCCTTCTACTACAAATAGTACATCAATGATAGAATTTTTACCTATATCAAATGTTGAACAAATTGAGATTATTAGGGGTGGAAGCTCTTCTGTCTGGGGAGCAAATGCAAGTGCTGGCGTTATAAATATAATAACTAAGAATAGCACGCAAGAAGGCTTAAATGGTGACGTGAGTCTTAATTACGGTTCCCATAAAACAAAAGGAACCGATCTATCATTGTTGTTTAAAGAAGGCAAATTAAATGCAAAATTACTTGGTTCATATCTGGATACAAACGGTATATCTTCAAAAGCACCACAAAATAGCGAAAAAGACGGATACAATAATAAAAATTTTATAGCAGGTGTCGGATATGATTTTACTGATACAACAAAAGCATCTTTTACTTTTAACAAAACAAAAACAAAAGGAGACTATGACAACAATGATGCGAATGATGATTATAGCAATTTTATAACAGATAGCACTAACATCATTGGGACTATATCAACAAAGATAGGCTTAGTTGATTCTATTTTTAATATTTCTCGTGGAAATTATGAAAGAGAGTATTTTTCGTCTTATGTAGATTATTATACTAAGCAAACTAAATATACAGATGATAGATATAAAGCCACAGCAAATGAATACTCGCTCATAAATTCATATTCACACTCTACCGGAAAGAGTGTTTTAGGATTGGAATATAAAGATATTGACGGATTTAATCAATATAACACAGGCAAACCAACAGACGGAGGCTTTACAAACAAAGGTATATTCTTATCAAACAGTATAAAACCAACAGAAAAACTGCTCCTTGAGGCAAATATAAGATATGATGACTTTAATGAATTCGACGGAAAAACTACATATAAAGCCGGTGCCAAATATGATCTATCTCAAAACATAATATTTGGAGCAAATTATTATACTTCACTCAATGCACCATCAGTTTATCAGCTTGCAAATATACTCTCCGGAGAGACATTAAAACCAAGTTTTGTAAAAGGATATGATGCAACAATATCTTACAAAAGGTATTTATCTTTAACATATTTTAACAATGACATAAAAGATGATTTCTATTATATTGATGCCGTATATGATGCCAACTGGAAGATAATAACACCTGGCGGCTATAAAAACAATAGTTCAGATGAAAAAATAAAAGGTGTTGAATTGTCTTTAAATACTCCATATTTTTTTGATAGATTTGTTGCGAGAGCAAATTATACCCATCTTTTCAACGCCAAAGATGCTAGCGGAACCCCGCTTTACAACAGAGCAAAAGATGAGTTTAATGGATTTATAGATTATGACTATGATGATAAAACATTAATCAGTCTAAACACCCAATATGTAGGGTCGAGATACTCTCCATTTGGCTATCCTACTGTTCCAAAATCAACAGGTAACTATACGCTCTGGAATATGGATATTACCAAAAGTTTTAATGATTCCATTGACTTCGGTTTACACTTCAAAAATCTATTTGACAAAGATTATCAAAGTGTTTATGGATACAATAGTGAAGGCAGAAGCATTTATGCAGATGTGAGATATAAATTTTAGGAGTTTTAGGTGCATATAAATCATAGTTATTATATAGCCTATAAGCTATTTAACGCGCTGTTTACCGGTCTAGCATTGGGTAGTGTGATGAGTATATATGCACCCCTAAAGCCCTCGATCTATTCGCTTGGCGGGATAGTATTGGCTATCGGAATGATAATCGTTGCTAGGCTATATGAAAAGATATTGACCATTGAATGGTTTTATAGATTTACCCTACTAGTAGAAGTGGTATTATTTGGAGTTATACTGTTTTTCTTGACTACGGAATTTTCTTATGAAAGTGCACTTTTGATGTATATAGGCTATCAAATTACTTTCATATTCAGCAGTTATCTGATACGGGCTGAGACTCTGTTTTTGAGCGAGACTTCTATGCTTATCCGCATCGATACTGTTAAGCAGATAGGCACTCTCATTGGTATGGCTGTTGCTTATATTTTTTATAAATTTTTAGAGGATAAAACCAACATAGAGCAAGTTTATACTATGCACTATTTTCTTGTAGCAATACAAATTATTGTAATATTTGTAGTATATAGAAGCTTTGAAGATAGACAATAAGCTTTTCTTTTTTTTGATCTACTTATGATTTGCATGCGATTTTCATCGCTAACTTTCTTGCGAATGGAAACACTAGCAGTATGGTTGGAAATGCGATAACATAAGCCACTATCCATGCATGCAGCCATATCCCTATAAACCCATCAATGAATCCAAGATTTATGAATGTAATTGCGCCGGACATGATAAAACTCATAAAGCCTGAAAGTAATAATGCTTGAATTTGATGAAGGTATTTTATTGAAACCATTTTTTTCTTTCTGTATATTTTTCGGGATTATATCAAATTGGTTTTAAACATTCAATTGATGATTGTTTTTGTTTCGCTAACCGGCTTCATATTCTTCCTTATCTTGCGTGAAATTATATACAATCTTAGATACTAAAAATATCAAAATCCATGCTAATAACATCGTAGTAATAGTGTGACTCAAAAAATGATCACCATTCATCATTTTATAAAGTCCGGTTATCCAACCGGTTAAAAATGCACTGGTTAATGCCAGTCTTTTATTTCTTTTGGTTTTAAATAAAAAGTAGAGCCCCATAAGCGCAAATCCTCCTGATGCATGGCCGGCAGGATAACATTTAGCTTTTTGAGTTTGAATAAAATTAGACGGATAACTATTAAATAGTTTGATTTCTGGAAATTTACCGCCATATCTATCCAGCTGGCAAGGACATGGCATATTGGTATTACCTTTCAATTGACCTACAGTAAATGGCACTACAATTAACGAGAATGCCACTATCATCAATCCACTTTTATAATCCGAAACAATTTTATTCTTGCGGAAAAAAATCAAAGCCAAAACAACAGATATACCAAATATCAATACAAGCTTCTTCTCACCGCTATATAATATAAAATGTAAAAACCAATTATTCTTATTCGATAATAGCCATGTTGAATTCTGAAAATTATAAAATAGGTCTTGAACAGCCAAATCAAGATTTGTAAATTGGAATGTAATCAAATCTATCACAAGCAGTATCAAAGCTATAACAATATTCATAATCTCTCCGTTAGAAAGAGAAAATTATATCTTAATGATATGATATTTTATAATTAAAATAATTGATTTAAAACAATAAAATAAATGTTCAATAATTCAATTTTCATATTTAATAACAAATTACTTCTCGCTACCGCCAAGTGCCCTATATAGTGCGATGCGATTTATCATCTCTTCTAATTGAACCGAAAGCAGTGTCTGCTGTGTGCTATAATATGTACGCTGTGCAAGCAGTGCATTCAGATATGTATCTACACCGTTTTTATAGCGAAGATCTGATATTAAATAGCTATTTTTTGATGCTTTAACTAACCTATTTTGTGCATTAAGCTGATCATTGATCGTCTGCTTGCGAGCTAAAGCATCGGCTACCTCTTTAAACGCTGTTTGTATAGCTAATTCATATGCTGCAATATAGTAATCTCGTTGTGCTTTTGCATAATCAAGGTTTGATTTTCGAACACCAAGATCAAAAATAGGCAATGCGATACTTGGCACAAACGACCAAACAGATGTAGCACCTCCGCTAAAAAGATTAGATAAAGCAGTACTTGCCAATCCTCCATCTGTAGTTATGGAAATAGATGGAAAATAAGCCGCACGTGCTGCTCCGATATTTGCATTGGCAGCTTTGAGGTCATGTTCTGCAGCAAGTATATCAGGCCTACTAAGAAGGATACTAGAAGGCATACTTGCTGGAACTTCTGCTAAATATTTTTTGTTCGCATTCAAGCCTTCCGGAAGCCACTTATCGTCAATTACTTCTCCTGCTAATAAGTTTAAGGCATTTTTGTCTTGCTCCACTTTTGTTTTATATTTGGCAATGTCGGCTTGTGCTTGATAATAAAGCGTTTGTGCTTCATAAAGATCCAACGCAGAACTAGCGCCCAAATCAACTTTTCGCTGCATAAGCTCTAAGGTTTTTTTGGCACTAACTTCTGTTGATCTTGAAAGTGATAATAAATTTTTATCAGAAGCTAGTGTCAACCAAGCTGTCACTATTTCAGAAATGAGAGTAATGCGAAGTGCATGCTGACTCTCTTGCGAGGATAAATACTTTTCATACTCAGTTACTGATAAACTGTGGGCTTTGCCAAATAGATCAAGTTCATAACTGCTAATTCTAGCTGTGGCTGAATAACTTTGTGTAGTTGAGGGTGAACTGAGCGAATTCCCTTTGCTGCCTGATAATACTGCACTGATCATTGGGAATTCTGAAGCACGCTGCATGTTATATGTTGCTTTAGCTGATTCTATGCTAGCTACCGCTTCGCGTAATGAGCGGCTTTGCTTGAAAGCTATCTCTACAACATGGCGCAGTTGCTCATCTAAAACGATTTCTTTCCATGGCATTACATAAACTTTATTATTTTCTGATGATTCGATATTGGGTTTTTGAGACATGCCCTCATTCCATTCGGACGGAATTGGCGATAATGGTCGTTTATATTCCGGGACTAGCATCGTACATCCGCTTAAATAAAATGTAAATCCGACAACTATAATTAGTTTTAGTTTATTCATGTATTGCATATCAATCACCATTTATATTTTCGGTTGACAAGTTTTTACGATTTGATTTTGTTTTAAATACAGTATTGACCAAAACAAAAAACATAGGAACCATAACAATAGCCAAAAGCGTTGCACTAATAGTTCCTCCAACGATACCAGAGCCAATTGAAATCCGGCTTTTTGCACCGGCTCCACTAGAAATAGCTAGAGGTAAGACACCCACAACAAATGCCATTGATGTCATCAATATAGGTCTTAGTCTAAGTCTTGCGCCTTCCATAGCTGCTTCGCGCAATGTTCGGCCTTTCTCAAAGGCTGATGAGGCAAATTCAACAATTAAAATTGCATTTTTAGATGATAAGCCGATAACAGTCAATAATGCTACTTGAAAATAAACATCATTTTCTAAACCGCGCACTGACGCAGCTATAACTGCTCCGATTATACCAAGCGGAATAACCATAAGGACAGAAAACGGAATAGACCAACTTTCATACAAAGCAGCCAAGCATAAAAAAACAAATAATATAGAAATAGCATATAAAAAAGTGCTTTGTCCGCTTGAAAGTCGTTCTTGATATGAAAGTCCGCTCCACGAATAACTGCTTCCTGATGGAAGCTGCTGTGCAAATCTTACAATTTCATCCATCGCTTCTCCTGAACTAACTCCTTTATTTCCTGCCCCTTGTATATTATAAGAAGCCAAACCGTTATAGCGAGTTAAGCTTTCTGGTCCATATGTCCATTTCGTGGTTGCAAAAGCTGAAAATGGGGTCATACTCTCACCATCACTGCCACGAACATACCATTTAAAAAGATCTTCCGGTGCTGAACGAAAAGAGGCATCACCTTGTATGTATACTTTTTTGACACGACCACGGTCAATAAAATCATTTACATAATTTCCGGCCCAGGCGGAATTTAAAGTATCATCAATATCCGATAATGAAAGTCCTAACGCTATTGCTTTAGCCTGGTCTATATCAACATACAACTGGGTAGTTTCTGGCATACTTCCCAAACGAACGGCACTCAATATGGTGCTTTTGGAAGCTTCGCTAATCAATTGATCTCTCATGTTTTTTAGAGTATCTCGATCGGTTCCTGCATTTGCTTGGAGCTGAAAATCAAATCCGCTACTATTACCCAATCCCCTAATTGCCGGTGGATTTAATGCAAATATTCTTGCATCTCTAATGGATGAAAGAGTTTTATTGACACGAGAAGTAATCTCTTCTGCGCTGCTGCCGATATCTTCTCGTTCATTCCAATCTTTTAAATTAACAAACGCCATCCCTGCATTTTGTCCGCTTCCGCTAAAATTAAATCCTGAAATAGTAAAAATTGTACTTGTGGTATTTGCTTCATTATTTAAAAAATAATTCTCAACATCTTTTGCAACTGCTACAGTTCGCTTCACAGAAGCACCTTCCGGCAAAGAGATTTGGACCATAATTGACCCCTGGTCTTCAACCGGGAGAAATCCTGTTGGCAACCTCAAGACAAGAACTGACATGACCGCAATAATGACAAAATAAACTATCATCCAGCGCATCGGTTTATTTAGTATTTTCACAACTCTTTGTTCGTAGCGTTTTATCATAACATCAAACGCTTGGTTAAACCATTTAAAAAAACCTCTAGGTGCATGTGTTTGGCTTTTGGAATTCAAAAATGTTGCGCAAAGTGCCGGTGTAAGTGTCAATGCAACTATAACCGATAAGATCATTGATGAGACGATAGTGATAGAAAATTGTCTATATATCACACCTGTTGATCCTTCAAAAAATGCCATTGGTAAAAATACTGCTGAAAGAACTGTAGCAATACCAATAAGTGCGCTACTTACTTCATCCATTGATTTTATCGTCGCTTCGCGTGCATCAAGATGTTCTTCACGCATAATTCGTTCAACATTTTCTACAACAACTATAGCATCATCCACAAGTAAGCCTATCGACAAAACCATTGCAAACATTGTCAAAGTATTAATGGAATATCCAAAAAGATACAAAATCCCAAACGTACCCAATAAAACAACCGGAACCGCTATGGCTGGGATTAACGTAGCTCTCCAATTTTGCAAAAAGATAAACATAATAATAATAACAAGTCCGATTGCCTCAAAAAGTGTTTTTACTACTTCATTTATTGATATTTTAATAAATTTTGTACTATCTCTTGGATAAGCGACCTTATAGCCTTTTGGCATATTGCTTTGAAATCCTTCAACGACCACGCGAACACCCTCTGCTGTCGCCAAAGCATTTGCATCAGGTGCTAACATAACGGCTATGCCGGATGCCGGATGAGCATTCAAACGTGTAACATTGTCATAACTTTCACTTCCAAGTTCAACACGCGCAACATCACCAAGGCGCACTAGCGCACCGTCTTTATTGTGTTTGACTATGATATCACGAAACTCTTCGGGGGTTTGCAGCTTTGATTTTGATGTTACGATTGCATTTAGCTGTTGATTATCCAAAGTCGGCATTCCGCCGATCTTTCCTGCAGAAACCTGGACATTTTGAGATAAAATAGCATCTGAGATATCAGAAGGATTTAGTTTATAAGCCATTAGCTTTGAAGGATCTAGCCAAATACGCATAGCATATTGTGAACCAAACACACGCACACTGCCCACACCATCGACTCTGGCAATGGCATCTTGCATATTGCTTACCATGTAATCAGAAATATCCGTTGCCGTCGCTTTGTCTGTCTCATCATATACTGATACGATCATAAGAAAATCACTTTGTGATTTTTTTACATTAACCCCATATCTTTGTACATCATTTGGCAATCTTGTTATTGCTTGAGAAATTTTATTTTGCACCTGAACTTGTGCGGTATCCGGGTTTGTACCTTGTCTAAAAGAGACATCTATATTAGATTGGCCCGAAGAACTACTAGAAGATGAAAAATAAAGCAGCCCATCCAGACCAGTTAATTGTTGCTCTAAAATTTGCGTAACGCTATTTTCTACTGTTTCCGCTGATGCTCCTGTATATGTAGTAGAAATTTTAATGGTAGGAGGTGCAATATCTGGATATTGGGCAACCGGTAATGATACAATTGCACCAATTCCTGCTAGCATGATAATAATAGAGATTACCCAAGCAAATATTGGGCGGTCAATAAAAAATTTACCCATCTTTAATTACTTTTAGTGTTATTTGGATACAACTTGGAAGATATATCTATCGGTTGTACTGTATCGCCAATTTTTATTTTGTTCAATCCTTCTACAATCAAACGGTCATTTTCTTTAAGTCCTGCTTTGACAAGCCATTGATCTTCAATTGCCCTATCAAGAATAATATTACGCTGTTCAACCTTGCTGTTTTTAGCTACGACCAATGCCGTAGCTTCTCCTTTTGGATTTCTGCTAATACCTTGTTGAGGTGCCAAAATTGCATGCGTATTGACAGCTTCATCTACAATAACTTTTACATACATACCCGGAAGCAATATATTTTCAGGATTTGGAAATTCTGCTCTTAATGTAACGGACCCTGTAGCCTCATCAACTGCCACCTCTTGTAATTTGAGTGTACCATTATACTCATAAAGAGTATCATTTTCCAATTTCAAACGGACATTTGCACTTCCTGATTGGATTGTTTTTTCTTGCAATGATCGTTTTAAATTTAACAATTCAACACTTGATTGTACGAAATCAACATAAATTGGATCGAGTGTACGAATAGTTGCCAGTGCTGTTGTTTGATCTAATGTTACCAATGCCCCTTCTGTCACACTAGAAGTCCCTATGCGGCCAGAAATTGGGGCTTTAATCTCAGTATAGCCTAGATTTATCTTAGCACTTTCCATGGCTGCTTTTTTCTCTTCGGCAGTCGCTTGTGCTTGCAAATAAGCAGTATGTGCATCTTCATAATCTTGCTTTGATACTCCTAAAACTTTGACCAACTCCTTATATCGTCTATCTTTTAACCTAGAGGCTTCTATTGCTGCTTGTGCATTTTTATATGCTGCATATGCCTCAGCATATGATGCTTTATATTTTACGGGGTCAATAATATAAAGTATATCTCCTTTTTTTACTTCTGCGCCTTCTCTAAATAGCTGTTTTTGAATGATACCGCCAATTTGTGGGCGTATTTCCGATGACAATGTGGCTTTTGTTCTTCCGGGAAGTTCTTTTTGTAATGTTATTGATTTTGATTTTATAGTATATATTCCTACTTCAATAGGAGGCTTTGCATTAATTGCAGACTGGCTATTGTCATTACAATTTATAAATATAGTAGACACAGCAACAAGCATGACAAAATTTAAAATTTTTTTCTTTTTGGAGGATGATATGAAGTTGGATTTATATGGCATAGAATATTTCCTAATTTATCCGATTTAAGTTATCGAGTATCTATATAAAAAAATATTTTAATATTTTTTTATGGCTACATTATACTTCACTTAGCTTATATAAATCAAAAAACAGGAGGCTTTATCAAATGAATGGATATCAATCAAAAAGAAAATATTTAGAATATCATAAAACTTAATAACATTATAAAATAAAAAAACCAAAAAGGATTTTTATAAACATTTTTTCTTCACTGATTTATACAATTTTTGAAAAAATTTCATATCTTTTAAAAGGAGTATAGACATAGTAAAAATGATGTAAAATCTTTGAAGAAAAAAACTAAAAAGTACTTTGAAATTCTGGATTTTAAATTGAATTTGTAGTGGCTCCGGATGCAGGATTCGAACCTGCGACCAAGTGATTAACAGTCACCTACTCTACCGCTGAGCTAATCCGGAACAATCTTAAAGAGGTTGTCTCTTTTAGTGGGTGAGATTATAGCCTAAAAGCTCTCAAATGTCAAGAGAATTTAGGCCAAAATATAAAAAGTTACGCCATAAATTTTAAAATTTTTGACTTTTTTGGTTTCTAAAAGTATTTTTAATCTATTTTTACTTTTTTCATCAAATAAAATATTAACATCATCTTCACTTAATGGACGATTTGCCAAGGTAACTAATATCTCATCATCATTATATGATCCGGCTCTTATCTCAGAACTTTTTCGATGCACGATATAAACAGGCAGCGAAGCATCAAAATGAGATGCAATTTCTAATAATTCCTCAGAGCTCAAAGGCTCAACCTTGTATGCCGGCGGCCTATCTATAGTACCGATATCAACTCTAGTAGGCTTTAAAATAGTCAAAAATTTATTTAAGGCTTCAACATGCTCTAAGCTATCATTGATTGATTTGACAAATAAAGCTTCAATGATAAGCGGTTTGTTGTACTGGGCTTTAAAATCAAGCATTCCTTGCATAATATCAGTTACACTGATGCCTTTATGGGCGCGATCAAGTTTTTTGAGGCATTTATCTGTAGCGCAATCAAGCGAGAGCTTGACCATATCAAATTTCATAAGTGCTTCTCGCACCTTTGGATCACCGATGGTGCTGCCATTGCTTAAGATTAGGGTTATTTTATCATTTTTGATTTTGTCGATCTCATCAATGAGTTCACCAAGATATGGATAAAGCGTAGGTTCGCCGTTGGCGGTAACAGTAATTACATCGATATCTTTATGCTGAAGCAATGCATCTTGCAATGCTGTCATAATATCAGCAACAGATATAACATCATTATACTTATCTACAGTCTTAGCAGGCTTTAGTTCGCAATACAAACAGTCAAAATTACATTGCTTTTTGTTTGGGCTAAGATCAATGCCGAGTGATTTACCAAATCTACGTGAAAGAAGCGGACCGAAAATTATATTGCTCATTTTAATGCCTTTTAGCTAAAAAATATTGCTGAGTTGGTGAAGTATATACGACTATTAATAAATTACTTTAAATTTATGCATTCCCGCCTTCGCGAGAATGACACACTAGCCCGTTAACAATTGGTTGCTACGTACTAATTCTATCCTCTTATCTCTTACTAACCTCTTGGCAGAGTTTAACAAAATATTGTGCATTTTCTACTGGCACATCAGGTAAGATCCCGTGACCAAGGTTAAATATATGTCTTCCATCGCGCATAATATTTGCAAGTGATTCTACGCATTCTTTGGTAGCTTCTTGACTATAAAGTCTACATGGCTCCATATTGCCTTGGAGCACATAACGCTCTCCTAGCTTCTCTTTTGCAAGCGACATTGGCGTAGACCAATCAACTCCAAATACATCAAAGTTGCCGTAAACTTTATCCAAAAACGCAGGGATTCCTTTTGGGAATATAATAATAGGAATATGCGGATATTTTGATTTTAGATAATCAGAGATCTCTATCATATATTTCCATGAAAATTCATCATATTTTGATGGCTCTATAGCAGCTGCCCAGCTATCAAATATTTGTACCACATCGATACCGGCCTGGATTTGTTTCTCCATATAAAATTTAACTACTTGTGTTACCTTGGCGAGTATTGTATGTAAAAGCTCTGGATTGGAGTACATCATCTTTTTGCAAATATTATATGTTTTAGTACCTTGTCCTTCTATCATATAAGTAGCCAATGTCCATGGAGCACCGGTAAATCCAATTAGAGCCTTGTCTTGCGCTAAACGTTCTTTTATGAGTTTGATAGTCTCATATACATAAGTGAGCTTAGCTGCTGCTTCTTCTCCGCCTATAAGCGCATCAATATCAGCTTGCGAAACAATAGGACTTTCAAAAACCGGACCTTCACCTTTAACGAAATCTAGTTTCATACCCATCTCGTTTGGCACTACTAGTATATCGCTAAATAGTATGGCTGCATCAACCCCCAATCTATCAACTGGCTGAAGTGTCACTTCACATGCAAGCTCTGGGTTGTGGCAAAGATTTAAAAAATTTCCGGCTTTTGCTCGAACTTCCATATATTCCGGTAAGTATCTTCCAGCTTGTCTCATCATCCAAACCGGAGTATATGGTGTAGGTTTACCTAAACATGCATCAACAAAAATCTTGCTCATTAATGGCCACCATTTTTGTGCAAGAAATAAAGACCTACAGAAAGAGCCAATATCGAAAGAGAAAAATATAACATTTCCAAGGCGCCATTATAGTTTGTGTGCAATACTCTTTGAAAAAAACTAACAACCAAAACCATTACGATTACTTTTGCAAGCTTATCTTTTAGCTCATCAAGCGAATGAATTTCAAGTATTTTAGATGAAGCTCCTTGCTTGGCAACATCAATATCAGATATAAAAAGTTCATATAGTCCAAAACCAAATATAAACAAAACTATTGCCATTAAATATAAATCAACCGCACCGATAAGTCCGCTAACAACCTCTTCGTGAAAATGTTCAGGATGAAGATGATTCAAAAACACATCAGCTACATTGGCAACTACACCAAAAACATCCATGCTCGCAACGACAAATAATGCCATACCGCCTAACATACTGAATATAACTGCAAAAAGTACAAAAAATCTGCTATTCCATAATATGTTTTCAAAAATATATTCTATCTTTTCTACTAATTTCATATTTCCTCCAATTTAATCCATTTTTGTGCTATACGCACTGCGTTTGTAGCAGCTCCGACACGCACTTGGTCTGCAACACCCCAAATATGGAGTATGTTTGGTGCAAATATATCTTTTCTGATTCTTCCGACATATGTCATATCTGTATCAGTTGCAGTAAGAGGCATAGGGTATTGTTTGTTTTTAAGATCATCAATTACAACGACGTTTTCAAATGCAGCCAAAGCAGATTTTGCTTCTTCGACGCTCACGTCTACGCCTTCTTTGAATGTAATAGTAATAGACTCACTATGACTTCTAAGTACCGGCACACGGACACAAGTAGCGCTTACAGCAAAACTAGAATGCATGATCTTATTGGTCTCATTGACCATTTTCATCTCTTCTTTAGTGTATCCGTTTTCTTGCGGAGTATCTATATGAGGGATTACATTGAGCGCTATTCTATGAGCAAATGCTTCTACTTTAGCATCATCTAATGAGAAATTAAAGAATGCTTGCATTTGATGCACAAGCTCTTCCATACCTTTTTTGCCGGCTCCACTTACTGCTTGATAAGTACTGACATCTACTCTTTTGATACCGTATAGATCATCAAGCGGTTTTAAAAGCTGTACCATTTGAATAGTTGAACAGTTGGGATTTGCTATAATGCCGGACTCTTCCCATAGCTCAATATCTTCCGGATTTACCTCCGGCACTACCAAAGGAACTTTAGGATCCATTCTGAAGTGGCTAGTGTTGTCTATGACAACTGCTCCTGCAGCTACTGCGTACTTAGCAAACTCTGCGGATATACTACCTCCTGCGCTAAAAAAAGCTATATCAATATCTCTTCCGTCAAAAACTGTAGGAGTCAACTCTTCGATTTTATATCTCTTGCCTGCAAACTCTATCTCTTCACCTGCACTTCTTGCGCTTGCCAATGGCAATAGATTTGCAACCGGAAATTTTTGCTCTTCTAATACACGAAATAATTCTTCGCCTACAGCCCCACTGGCACCAACTACTGCTACATTATATTTTTTCAACTCTTTTACCTCTTATTCTTCAGTTAAATCTTCGTCAATTCCATTTTCACTGACTTCTTCTTTTGGACATTTTGCGATACTTACAACTGTATCTTTATTTTCTACTTTTACTATCGTTACACCTGATGCTGCTCTACCGGTTTTACGGATGCTTTCCATATCAACTCTTATCATTTTGCCTACACTTGTCAAACACATCAGATCTTTATCCTCTTCAACGAATACCACACCTACAACATCTCCGGTTTTTGGTGCTATTTTCATAGAAATAACACCCTTGCCTGCTCTGCTTTGCTCTCTATATTCACTTGCAGTTGTTTGCTTACCAAAGCCTTTTTCGCTGACTATCAAAATCTCATTCGATTCATCTTCTATAGTAGTAGCACCACATACAAAATCATCTGCTATTTTGAATTTAATACCAGTAACTCCTCTAGCTACTCTGCCTATCTCTCTTAGGTCATCGATTTTAAATCTGATACACATACCTTTTTTGGTAGCTATGAATAGCCATTGTGTTTTAGGAGTAGCTATCTGAGTCTCGACAAGCTCATCATTTTCATCCAGATTGATTGCTCTTACACCATTGCTTCTGATATTTTGGTATTCAGACAGATTGGTTCTTTTTACGATACCGTTTCTTGTGAAGAATACCAAACTCTTATCTTCAGCAAAATCAGTAGTAGGAATGATCGCCATTATCTTCTCGTCTGCTTGCAGATTGATCAGATTTACAACTGCTTTGCCTTTAGCTGTGCGGCTTCCTTCAGGTACACGGTAAACTTTTAGCCAGTATAGCTGACCTTTATCGGTGACAAACAGAAGCGTATCATGTGTATTTGATATGAAGAATCTCTCTATGAAGTCATCATCATATGTAGTTACTGCTATTTTGCCTTTACCGCCTCTGTTTTGTTTTTCATACTGCTTGACAGGTACTCGTTTGATATATCCACGGTGAGTAATAGTGACTACCATAGGTTCATTTGGTATCAAATCTTCAATATCTATATCGTCATAGTCATCTACTATTTCAGTGCGTCTTGGTATACTGTATGTGCTGCCTATTTCTACAAGTTCGGCTCTAATGATACCGTTGATCATCTCTTCGCTTTTTAGCACGCTCTCTAGATATTCGATAGTTTTACGCAGCTCAGCTAGTTCATTTTCAATTTTTTCTATCTCAAGACCTGTAAGACGTCTTAGTCTCATTTCCAAAATTGCTTTAGCTTGTATCTCAGAAAGAGAAAAGCGACTCATTAGATTGTCTTTGGCTTCTGTATCATCATTGCTTGCTCTGATAATTTTGATGACTTCGTCTATGTTATCAACAGCGATTTTGAGACCTTCTAAGATATGGGCTCTTGCTCTTGCTTTTTCTAGGTCAAAGATGGTTCTACGGATTACTACTGTTTTGCGATGGTTCAAGAAAAGTTCCATCAACTCCATAAGATTGAAGACTTTTGGTTCTTTGTTGACAATAGCTAGCATTATGATACCAAATGTTACTTGCATTTGTGTAGATTTAAATAAGTTATTTAGCACTATATCACTCATTGCATCACGCTTAAGTTCTATAACTACGCGTATTCCTTCACGATCCGATTCATCTCTAAGTTCAGCTATGCCTTCAATCTGTTTATCTTTAACAAGCCCTGCTATATTTTCAATAAGTCTTGCTTTATTTACTTGATACGGAAGCTCATCTATGATGATAATTTCTTTGTTTGATTTTTGTTCTATGTGAGTTTTTGCTCTTACTTTGATACGGCCTCTTCCGTTTTCGTATGCTTCAGTAATACCTTTGCGTCCAAAGATGATACCGCCGGTTGGAAAATCAGGGCCTTGAATTATACGCATAAGATCACTGATGGTTGCATCACTGTTATCTATACGATATACTAAAGCTTCTATTAGTTCATTTAGCCTATGAGGTGGTATGTTTGTTGCCATACCAACGGCAATACCTGAACTTCCGTTAAGAAGAAGATTCGGGATACGGCTAGGAAGAACATCAGGCTCGCTCATACTGTCATCATAGTTTGGAGTAAAATCAACAGTATCTTTATCAAGATCGGCTAACAATTCTTCAGCTATTTTGGTCATCCTAGCTTCAGTATAACGCATGGCTGCAGCACTATCGCCATCTACCGAACCAAAGTTTCCTTGCCCATCTACAAGCGGTGCTTGCATAGAAAAGTGTTGTGCCATACGAACCAGCGCTTCATACACAGAACTGTCTCCATGCGGATGATATTTACCTATTACGTCACCTACGATACGAGCTGATTTTTTATATGCACTTCTATGTCCCAGGTTGAGCTCATGCATAGCAAATAAAATTCTTCTGTGTACGGGTTTAAGACCATCTCTAGCATCTGGCAAAGCCCTGCCTATAATGACACTCATAGAGTAGTCAAGGTAACTACCCTTGATACTGTCTTCTATTAATACCTCTTCTGTATTCTCTATCATTAAGTTCATTGGACTCCTTTGACTGCCTCAAAAATTGGATTATTATATCTAAGCATGGCTTAAGGTGTAGTAATCACAATTAGCCCAAGAATGCTTTTACAATTCACAAGCTATAATTTCCCAAAATTAAAATAAATTAGGAGTTATAATTGCCTATCGAGGAGATGAAAGTTGTTATAGATTATGGGGTTATTGGGCTTTTAATGTTATTGGGTTTTGTAACAATATTTTTTGGGATAGAAAGGATCTTATATTATAAAAGTATTGACATATCCGAATACTCAAGCCGTACAGCTCTTGAGCTTGATCTATCGCGTAATCTCTCAACTGTAGCTACTATCGGCTCAAACGCGCCATATGTTGGATTGCTTGGTACGGTAATAGCTATCATACTCACTTTCTATGTCATGGGAGATGCGGGCAACAATATCGATACCGGTGCGATAATGAAAAACTTAGCTCTAGCTCTCAAAGCAACAGCAGCAGGACTTGCAGTAGCCATTCCAGCTACAGTAATATACAATATACTCTCCGATCAAGTAGATGTATTGCTGGCAAAATGGGATATATCTAAAGAAAGTATATAGCTATGAGACGCAAACGCTTTACATCCATGAACGTCGTACCTTTTATAGACATTGTTTTGGTACTGCTTGTCATAGTCTTGGCAACAGCAAGTTTTGCTACCAAAAATCAATTATCTATCGATCTGCCGACATCTAGCAGTGACACCAAGGAAAAGCCAAAGCAAATAGTTATAACTATTGATAAACAAGGAAATTATACTTATGATGGCCAAAATATCTCGCTTGCAGGTATGACACAAAAACTCTCACTTCTAGATCCGGTCGATGATGCAATATCTCTGCACACAGATGAAACGGCTGATTTTAAATATTTTGTAGCAGTAATTGATATTCTTAAAAATAGAAATTTTGAAAAAATTTCTATTGTGACCAAAAGCGAGTAGTCTCTATTCCGGCAAGATTAACTAGCTAAAATCTTATATACTCTATCTAATTTCTCTTCTAATTGGGCAAGGCTCATATTGCGGCCTTCTCTGATGAACTCTTTGCCATCTAAAAATACTATAAGCGTAGGTATAGAAAAAACTTGGAAATGCATGGATATCTCTAGATTTTCATGAGCATCTAAAAATACCTGTTCAATAAGAGGAAAATTAGCATCAAACAGCTCTTTTACTTTGGGACGCAATGCATGGCATACATTACAGCTCTCTCCTGAAAAATATAGCATAACTCCTAGTTTGGAAGCTATCAAATCCTCTAAAGTTTTTATATCCATTTTTATCCTTTTTTTATATTTTATATTATTATTGTCCAAACATAATCAACTTAACAAACAATAGTATATATTTGTCATTCTAAGGCATAAAATGCCGTGAGAATCCAAAAAATAGATCTTTACGAAGTTTAAAAACTTCTCAAGATGACAAAAATTTTAGAGACAATCTCTTAATATTGTTGTTATAAACTCATATATATATGAATATAAAACTGCCCATATAAATACCAAATTATATCTACACTTCCATAAAAGCGACTCCTAAATACCAAAGGTGTATAATATCACTAATTTTTATAGACAAGGAACTAAAATGGGAAGAGCGTTTGAATACCGTAAAGCAGCCAAAATGAAAAGATGGGGAAATATGTCAAAAGTATTTCCAAAATTTAGCAAGCTTATCACTATGGCGGCTAAAGACGGAGTACCAGATCCTGATCAAAATGCAAAACTAAGAACTGTCATACAAAATGCGAAAGCTCAAAATGTACCAAAAGATGTTATTGACAATGCTATTAAAAGAGCAAGCGGCAAAGATGCAGCTGACATCAAAGAGATTAGATATGAAGCTAAAGGACCATATGGGGTACAGCTTATAATTGAATGTGCTACAGACAATCACACAAGAACCGTAGCTAATGTAAAAGCAATACTTGTAAGAAACAAAGCAGAGATGCTCACAAGCGGAGCACTTGACTTTATGTTTACCAGAAAAGCTGTTTTTGTATTTGATAAAAAAGATAGTATTGACCTAGAAGAGCTTGAACTTGAGCTTATCGACTTCGGACTTGAAGAGATAGAAGAAGATGTCGAAGCTCAAGAGGTAGGTGAAGATAAAAAAATCGTCCGAATTTATGGAGAGTTTACTTCTTTTGGTGAACTTAGTCATGCTCTTGAAGAAAAAGGCATTGAAGTGACTAAAGCTACACTTGAGTATATTCCGAATACTCCTATCGAGATAAGTGAAGAGCAAATGAATGATGTCGAAGCCCTTATAGAAAAGCTGGAAGACGATGAGGATGTACAAGTAGTTTATACCAATTTGGCGTAAATTACACTCTAGTGTTGCCACGGTTTTTCGTGGTAACACATATCTAATCTATAATTTTAACCCTGCTTCTTATCCCCAAACGGCTTGAATATCACTACTAAAAGCGGTGAGAAAAGTAGATCCGAGACTATCGCTACAAGCAAAGCAATGACAGTCAATAACCCAAAAATAAGCGTAGGTATGAAATTGGAAGTCACTAGCACCAAAAAGCCTATGATGGTTGCAATGGAATAATAAAACATACCAAAAGCTATCGTAGAGTGAGCTCTATGCATGGAGGCTATATAATCTCCGTCAATTGCTACCTCTTCTCTAAATCTATAATAATAATGTATAGTATTGTCCACTGTAATCCCAAGGGCGATAGATGCTATGGTGATACTCATCATATCAAGAGGAATATTTGCAACACCCATAATACCAAAAACCACACTTATAGGAACTAAGTTTACCATCATAGCAAGCATAGCGATCTTGATAGATCTAAACAAAAACAGAAACATACTGCCAAGCAGTAAAAGCGCCAAACCAAGTGTTGCAATCTGAGAATCAAAGAGTGATTGAAGCATATTGTTATACAAAACCATCATACCAGCCAATTTAAATTCTTTAGGGTCTAGTCCTACTTTTGTCTCTAGTTCTGTTTGAATTTTTTTAAGCAGATCATCGCGTCTAAGGTTTGGATTGGAATCTATTATACGGACTACGAAACGAACCTCGTTATTGTCAATGCTCACATAAGGAGAAAGGAGTATGTTTTTATACTCTGATGATAAATTATTATACATCAGCGCCAAATCAAAATTATCTAGATCATGACCATTTTTTAATCTTTGGCCTACTTTTAAAAGTGTGCCCAGAGATGATACATTTCCAATTTCAGGCAATGATTCCAAATAATCATGCACTTTCATAATGGTTTGCATTTTGTCCGGAGTAAACCAATATTGAGCTTCATTTTCAAATTGGGTAAATTCATCTTCAAAACTATCCAACTCTTTGGAAGTTTTTGTATGTATTGCACTATTTTTGACATCATCTTTTGGGAATGTTAAAACTATCTCCAAAGGAGTAGTACCGCCAAGATTATTGTCAATCTTTTCCATACCTTTATATATTTCTGTATTTTTTTTGAAATAGTTGATAAAACTATTTTCTACCATCAGTCTGTTAACGCCGTAAGCACTAAAAGCAAAGATCATAACGATCACAATGAAGATTTTTTTGCCATGATGTTCTACAATATTTGCAAATATATCATTTATTTTAAAGGCTTTATCAAATGTCATAACAGGAGCTTTCTTTTCGTACAACATCATCATTGCAGGAAAAAGAATATACGCAACTACCAAGGTCACACTCACCCCGATATTCATCATAATACCAAGATCAACAATAGGTAAAATGTCACCCAGCATCAAAGATGCAAAACCGGCTACTGAGGTAAGTATCACAAACACAGAAGGTATATACATTCGTTTTAATGTGATTTCTAATAATTCTTTTTGGGAATAATTAGGATAAAGTCCGTATTGCTCTCTATAACTCACGATCAAATGTATCACCAACGAAAGAGTTGTAATTAGCTGCATTGCTACGTAATTTGATGATACTACTGTTACTTCCAAGCCGACAAGCGCATTTATAGCAGTAGAGATTATAAGTGCGACAATTGAGATAACGATAGGAATGACAATAAAACGTACTTGTCTGAAAATAACCCAAAGCATCAATATGATAACCAACAAAATAGCAATACCGTAAATTACAATATCACTTTTTACAAATCCGATCATATCATCAGCTATCATTATAGCTCCGCCCAAAAACAGATCCCCTTTGTCTCTAAACTGATCTATTTTTGATCGCACTTGCACGATCAAATCATGCTCTTTTACCCTTAACTGATCGCGATAATCTTTTAACTCCTGCTTGGCTTTTTCAAATTGAATATTTTCTTCTTTTGATAATTGTCTTGTTTGTTTTAATTCTATAAATTTATTGCGTTCACCCAAAAGTCTTGTATAGTTCGTATCTTCTTTGAGATTGATCATAATAGCAGTAGTTTTAAAATCACTGCTGACAAGATTTTTGGCATATAGAGGGCTTGAAACAAGCTCTTGTTGTACAAGTTTTTTATCAATATTAGGCGACAAAAGAGTTCTTGTATCTCCTACGATATCTTGTATACTCTTTTTAGGACTCTCTAGCAATGGAACATCCAAGATGGTTGTAATACTTTCTACTCCATCTATGGATTGCAAAGATGATTTAAGATTTTTAATAGTAGTAATTGTAGAATCAGAAAGTAAAAATTCATTTGGGCTAAAAGCAACGATCAAATAATCAGAACTGCCGTATCTATTGTGTACTTCACGATTTAATTTAAGATCCGGATCATTTTCCAACAAAAGTGTCTCAGCCGATGCATCAATACTCAAAAATTGCGCATAATATCCGAAAATTCCAGTCACAACCAGCATTGCAAACAAAATTGATTTACAATATTTAGCAAAAAAATTTATATAAGATTTCATAAACACTGCATCACCCTTTGATTGTTTGGTATATAGTTGTCACAAAAATCAACTAATGGCCGTGTATCTCAGCAAAAGCTTCATAATCTCCTTCGAAATCTATCAAAGTTCCGTCGTTGTTCAGTTTGATAATACGATTAGCAAACGCATCGATAAGCTCACGGTCATGAGTAACACAGATAACACCGCCCTGATAATCATGCAAAGCCTCACCAAGAGATATAATAGCTTCAAGGTCAAGGTGATTGTCAGGCTCATCAAGAACTAAGAAATTAGCACTATCCATCATCATTTTACTAAGCATTAAACGGTGCTTTTCTCCACCGGAACAAGCCGACACTTTTTTAGTCTGCTCTTCACCCGTAAATAGCATTCGGCCCAAACATTTACGTATCTCATCGATATGCCATTTAGGGTCAAAATTTTGTACCCATTGAGGTAATATATCATCTCCTGATATCAAGTCTGTAGTATTTTGCGGGAAATATGTAGTTGATATCGTTTGTCCCCATATAAATTTACCACTTGTTGGAATAAGCTGCCCCATAAGTATCTCTAAAAGTGTAGTTTTACCTGCTCCATTAGATCCAATGAGAGCTATCTTATCACCTTTTTTAACTTTGAAGCCCACACCTTTTAGTGCTTCTAGGCCATCATAGCTATGATGAATATCAATAATATCAAGAACTTCATTGCCTATATCTCTATGTGGCTTAAACATGATAGACGGATCTCTGCGGCTAGAGAGTTTAACTTCTTGGATTTGAAGTTTTTCAAGCTGTTTTTGGCGGCTTGTAGCTTGTTTGGCCTTAGAAGCATTAGCAGAGAAGCGTGCTATAAATTTCTCCAACTCTTCTTTTTCTTTTAGTCCCTTGGCTCTATCTGTTTGTGCTTGTTTGGCTATGAGATTGGCTGCTATGTACCAATCGTCATAATTACCTGTAAATTCACGGATTTGTTGAAAATCAAGATCAAGTATATGTGTAACAACGCCATTAATGAAGTGTCTATCGTGCGATATTACAAGCAGTGTGCCTTCATGACGCTTGAGCTCTTCTTCCAGCCAGCCTATAGTCTCAATATCGAGGTTATTGGTAGGCTCATCCAGTAATAATACATCTGGTTTCAAGAAAAGTACTTGAGCTAGCAAAATCTTGAACTTATCGCCACCTGTTAGAGAACTCATAAGATCATCGTGTTGAGATGCCGGAAATCCAAGTGACTCTAATAATTTTTCTATCTTTACTTCACTCTCATAAGTAGGGTCTTCATCAGCACATATCATTTCAAGTTCTGCTAAGCGATTATTGACTTCATCGCTATCAAAATTGCCTTCCATGTAAAGCTTTTCTTTCTCTTTTTGTGCATTATAAAGACGCTTGTTGCCGTATAATACTGCGTCTTTTAACGTAAAGTCTTCAAATGCATATTGATTTTGCCCCAATACACCCATTCGAACTCCTGATTGGAGCTGAACCTCTCCTTCTGTCGGCTCTATCTCTCCTGATAAAATCTTTAGAAAAGTAGATTTGCCGGCCCCGTTGGCTCCAATTAGCCCATATCTTTTGCCCACATCCAATGTGAGGTTGATTTTGTCAAATAATACACGCTTACCATAGCGTTGAGTTAAATTTACAGTTGATAACAAGAGATTTTCCCTTAATTTAAATTATTTATAAATATAGGGCGATATTTTACCATAATGAATTAAAACTAACCTCTTATGATGTCATAAGCACGAGGCAATATACATTTCATTGAGCTATTTGGAAATGGCGTATTGGTATATTTCATACCATTAAAACGAATATTAACCGAATTATCTAAATCATCATTATATGCAATACTGGCTAATTGCCCATTGGCATTTAAGTTTATATAATAATCCTTTTTTTGATAAGCCGCCATGAAGCTGCCATTCTTTTGTTTTTTGGCATTTTTTAGAACGGCAGAAAGATCGAATCCTTTTTCGATCGTATAAAACGATATCTGTTCTAAATCATGATCTACAATGACTAATTCTTTACCGTCTGTGCATACTTCTTTTTTTGTAGGGGATGTATATTGCCATTTCAATAAAGAGCTTTTTGAGTATTGGACTTTGCCCGTATATATAATTTTTTTCTTAGACGGCGATACAATTTCTTGAACAAACTGAGACTCAAAAGCTATTGGCATTTTCAATTCTCCTGCATTTAAGAATGTAACAAATAACACTATAGATATTAATAAATTTCTTATTTTCATTATAACTTCCTAAAATATTTAACTAGTTTTATAATTAAGCGTAAAAATATACCCTACTCTCACTTTAATAGGGATAAGAAGCATTATTTCAAAAAATTGTGAAAAAAATGCGTGATTGTATTTTTACATTTTTTTGGTAAAATACATTCCAATATTATATTATGACACAATATAAACCCAAGTAATAGGCATAAAAGAACAATGATTAAAATCCTCAATAAAGTCTTCGGAACAAAAAACGACAAAATAGTAAAAAAACTTCTCAGACAAGCATACAAAATAAATGCGCTGGAAGAAAAATATATCAATATGAGCGATGATGAGCTAAAAAATGCATTTCTTGTACTAAAAAAAGCTGTACAAGATGGAGAAAAAACACTTGATGATGTTTTGCACGAAGTATTCGCAATTACAAGAGAATCCAGCAAACGTGTACTTGGCATGCGTCATTTTGATGTACAGCTTGTTGGTGGCGTAGTACTTCATGAGGGCAATATAGCAGAGATGAAAACCGGAGAAGGAAAAACGCTGGTAGCTACCCTGGCAGTCATATTGAATGCTATGAACGGGAAAGGCGTACATGTCATTACGGTCAATGACTATCTAGCCAAAAGGGATTCTCATGAGATGGGTAAATTATATGAATTCTTGGGATATACAGTAGGATGCGTAACAGCTGATTTGCATGATGAGCTGAGCAGAAAAGCACAATATGCTGCAGATATTACATACGGAACCAACAATGAATATGGCTTTGATTACTTAAGAGACAACATGAAAGTTCGTGCGGAAGAAAAAGTTCAAAGAGAACATCATTATGCGATCGTGGATGAAGTTGACTCTATTTTAATAGATGAAGCTAGAACACCTCTTATTATTTCAGGTCCTGCAAAAAGAGATCAACAACATTATGCAACAGCCAATGCAATTGCTCTTCAAATGGTAAAGGGTGAAAAAATAGAAACCAAAGCTGGAGAACCTGAGCAAACAACGGGTGATTTCATAGTAGATGAAAAAAACAGAACTATTATTATGACTGAAGACGGTTTGCAAAAAGCTCAAGATCTTTTTGGAGTAGAAAATCTATACAATCTAGAAAATGCCGTACTTTCTCATCATCTTGATCAAGCACTCAAAGCCCATTATCTTTTTGAAAAAGATGTAGATTATGTGGTCAGAGATAACGAGGTCATAATAGTAGATGAATTCACAGGAAGACTTTCAGAAGGCCGACGATACAGCGAAGGACTGCATCAAGCCATAGAAGCCAAAGAAGGAGTACATATCCAAGAAGAGAGTCAAACTCTAGCAGAGATCACTTATCAAAACTATTTTAGACTTTATGATAAATTAGCCGGGATGACCGGAACTGCACAAACAGAAGCTAGTGAATTTGCTCAAATTTATAATCTTGATGTTATCTCTATTCCTACAAATTTGGAAGTACAAAGAATCGACAGAAATGACCTTATATATAATACAGAACGAGAAAAAGTAGATGCTGTAGTCAAAAAAATAAAAGAGCTTCACGAAAAAGGTCAACCGGTACTTATAGGAACAGCCTCTATTGAAAAGAGCGAAATGATACATGAAAGACTCAAAAAAGAGAAAATTCCGCACAATATCCTAAATGCAAAAAATCACGAACAAGAAGCGCAGATCATCATGAATGCCGGTGTCAAAGGAGCCGTAACTGTCGCTACAAATATGGCCGGTCGTGGTGTAGATATTAAAATTACCGATGAAGTCAGGGAGCTTGGCGGACTCTATATCGTAGGTACGGAAAGACACGAAAGCAGAAGGATAGACAATCAGCTTCGAGGACGAAGCGGAAGACAAGGCGATCCTGGAGAGAGCCAATTTTATCTAAGCTTGGATGACAATTTGCTCAGAATTTTTGGTGGCGAAAAAATAAGAAATATCATGAATAAACTTGGTATCCAAGAGGGTGATTTTATAGACTCAAAAATAGTCACTAGAAGCGTAGAAAAAGCACAGAAAAAAGTGGAAAATATGTACTACGAGTCGCGTAAAAATATACTCGAATATGATGATGTGGCAAATCACCAAAGAAAAGCTATATATGGCTTTAGAAATCAGCTGTTAGATCCTAATTTTGATATTACCTCTAAAATTCATGACAATAGAATAGAATACATAACACATATCCTAGCAGAGTGTGATATTTTTGAAGCTACTGAAGAAGAAGATTTTAACCTGGACAGACTTGTATCATTATTGCAAGAGGAGTTAATGCTCACCATCAATAAAGACAAACTGGAAGGCAAAACTTATAATGAAATAGCAAATATTATTCTTGAAAATATGCAAATAAGCTATGAAGTCAAGATGTCAAACTTTACTCCTGAACAAAGAGATGAGATAGAGCGAGTGTTATATCTTCAAGTACTTGACCCGCAATGGAGAGAACATTTATATGAGATGGATGTACTTAAAACTGGTATCGGCTTAAGAGGATACAATCAAAAAGATCCGCTTACTGAGTACAAACAAGACAGTTATAAACTATTTGCAGATCTAATACAGAGAATTAAATATGAAGCTGTCAAGATACTCCAATTGGTACAATTTGATTTTAGTTCACCTGATGAAGAACATGAAGCTGTTGAAGCTATCAAGGATGAATTATCAAGTGACTTGGAATATGCAAAACCGAATACTTCTGATAATCAAGAAGAGAAAAAACGCACTCCTATCACAACAAATAAAAAACCGAAACGAAACGACGAATGTCCTTGCGGAAGCGGCAAAAAATATAAAAGCTGCTGCGGACAAAGCGGGCCAAAAAAAGGATTGCTTGCGTGAGTCGTGAGACATTTTCTCGTCCTTTTATTCGTACGATAATATCCCATTATCTAAAATACGACAAAGAGAATCCATTTATTTTTATTGCCGCGATATTGGCATTTTTGGGCATTGCTGCGGGAGTAATGGTACTTATGCTTGCCATGGGTATTATGAATGGCACACAAAAAGAGTTTGAAAAAAAACTTTTTGTCATGAATTATCCAATGACTATTGTCTCTTTTATTCCAAATACATTAAACGACAATTTTATCGCATCTTTGCAAAGCAAATTTCCGGACCTAAAATTTAGCCCATATTATTCCACCCAAGTAATAGGCAAAAACGATACCCTAGTACAAGGCAGCCTTCTTTATGGTGTTGATTTTGAAAAAGAGAGCAGTATTAATTCTATTTTTGCCGCATCAAAAAGCACGGCAGATATACCATTCAAAGTTGTAATAGGAGATGGGCTGGCAAGCGATATGAACATTTCAACCGGCAATAAAATAACTCTATATTTTTCTGAACAGCAAGCTATCGGTTTTACTACGATGCCGTTACAAAAACGTTTTATGGTCGATGGTGTATTTAAAAGCGGATTAAAAGTTTATGACAAAGCTATCATCTATACTACGCTAGAAGCTTTTGAAAAACTCCTAGATAGGCAAAGGGGGGTTTATGACGGAATACATATATACGCCAAAGACCCGATGCAAAGCATAAAAAAAATAGAACCGCTTCTTCCTGAAGGTGTAATCATTGAAGGATGGTGGCAGCAAAATGGCAACTTTTTTGCCGCCATGGAAATGGAAAAAAAGGCTCTTTTTTTAGTGTTACTATTGATAATACTAGTAGCTTCGCTCAATATTATATCTTCGCTTTTAATGACAGTTATGAGCAGAAGAAACGAAATAGCACTTATGCGTACTCTAGGAGCAACAAAAGCTGAGATCAGAGCTATATTTTTTCGTTTAGGGCTTATCATAGGTGTTGCCGGTGTAATTACCGGGACAATCTTGGGCCTTGTCGGGAAATGGGTTTTGCAAACTTTTGATATCATAACATTGCCTGAAGATGTATACGGCACAACTAAATTGCCAATAGATATGACATTTGGCGATTATGGGATGATCGTACTTGGAACATGCATCATAATACTCATATCTTCACTTTATCCTGCCAAAAAAGCCTCTGAGACAAATCCTTTGACTGCACTGAGAAACGAGTAAAATTTAATATATGAAGAAAAATAAAAAAATTATACGTGGCTATAAAAAAAATAATTATACAAATTATTTTAAATATTTCTACATTATCACAACTATCTTTTTGAGTTTTATTTTAACATTTATATATTACATGTATATGCCTATAGATACTCCCAAAAAAGCAAAAATTCCATCAGGCAGCATTTCGCATGTCATCTCAGAGCTGGATAAACAAGGCTTTGCGGTTAGCTTTATAGATAGATATATATTATATTTTATGGGTGAGCCAAAAGCCGGGGTTATTGACTTTGGCGACTCAAAAAGCATTAGCCGTATTGATTTCCTTAATCATATCATAAATCTATCGCCATCACATATTCCAAATCAGATCACCCTTATTCCGGGTGAAACATTGGAAATATTTTTTGAGGAAACTGCTGCACAAACAGGATTAGATAAAGCTCTTCTTTTTGCAGAGTACAAAAAACTATCTCCATATCCTGAAGCTGGAATTGCAGCTGATACATATTTTATAACAGACAGCATGAATGAAGAGCAGCTTATAAGATTTTTGATTAGACAATCAGAAGCAAAATATACAAAACTTGCCCAAAAATACAAAGGTTCATATGACACTAAAGAATGGAAACGTATACTCACTATTGCTTCCATAATACAAAAAGAAGCAGCAAACAGCAAAGAGATGCCGATAATTGCTTCTGTTATTTACAATAGACTTGCAAAAAATATGAAACTGCAAATGGACGGTACGCTAAATTACGGCAAATATTCTCATGCAAAAGTAACACCTGAACGGATAAAAAACGATACCAGCAGCTTCAATACTTATAAAAACCATGGCTTGCCTGATTCTCCGATTGGAGCTGTATCGCCAGAAGCTATAGATGCTGCCATAAATCCTGCTAAAACAGATTATCTATATTTTGTTAGAAATTCCAGCGGGACTCACACATTTAGTAGCGATTTTCAAACACACAGAAAAGCTATAGAATCAGGTAATTAAATACACATTATCCATTTTTTAAAATCTTGCAAGTCAAATAAAAAAAGATTTTTATCTTTTGCGGTCAATAGTTCGCCAGAAAAGCCTTGTTTTGAAAAAAGCACCCAATATGTTGCCGGCAACCCTGATTGTGATGCTTTTAATTTTAACTTTGTAAGTTCATTTTTGCATACTTTTCTATCTTTGTATTTGCATTCGGCAATAATCATCTCTTTTTTGTCGGTTATTGCAACTATGTCAAATTCGTTATCTTTGTCCCAATAACTTCCGGAAAAAACAATTTTTTTATTATGTGCTTCAAAATATTCACACAAAAGTTCATTTGAGAGTTGTTCGAATATTAAGCTTCTCAAGCGTTCATAATGAGCCTTAAAGTATTCTATAAATCTTATGCCATCTTCTTTTTCAAGAGAGCTTCTAAAAGGCTCTACGAAACCAAACCAAAATCTATAAAAAGGTATATTGAATCTCAACTTATCTTGTATGCGATATTTTCTTGATGCATTAAGTGCTAATTCGGTAGAAGCTTCTAGGTGAATTACTCCCAAATTTGTCAAATCTTTTACTATCTTCTCCCCTACTGTTTCACTTAATTTCGCTTTTTTTAATGCACTATATATTTTGCCGTCTCCTCTGGCAATAGCCATCAATACTTCACGATAAGGACTTTCCAAGAGATAAGATGGTGCAATAAGTGATTGAAAAAAAGAGAAATTTGATATAAATTTTATCTCTATAAGCTCGAAAAGTGTATCAAAATAATCAAACTCAATAGTTCGACCCACACCTCCAAAGATAGCAAAATAATCAATTAATTGCTCAAAATCCAAATGAGCATAATCATCACAAAAAGATTGAAATAGTGTTTTGATGTCCAGCCTTAATATCAAAATATCGGATATTATTTTAACATATTTTTGCTATAATGTTTTGAATTATATTGATGTTTTTTTAATCAATTTTTATAATAAATTTTAAGCATGGAGATGATTGAATTGTTTTATAGCACATCCACGAAAGTACAATACATAACAAAAGGCTTAGAGCTCAGCAAGTCTCTTTTTGTATCTTCACTTATAATTGGAGAGGCAAACATAGGTAAAAAATCTCTTATTAAATCTATTTTTCCTGAAGTACCATGGGTTGATGGAAGTGATATTGTCAATCTCAAACAAACACTTAGTAAACATAATGAACTTATAATTAGTAATTTTGAACTATACGGTGACTATAATATCAATGATTTTCATGGCAAAAGAATAATTGCTATAAGTGATGCCACATCATTCCCGTCTCATATTGATTCTCTTTTTGCTTTTATATATACTATGCCGTCTCTAAAAGAACGGCCTGAAGATATCAAATATCTTAGTGAAATTTTTGTAAAAGAAGCGAAGTCTATATTTATGACAAAAGATATATTGCCGCTGGATATAACTCAAATAGATCTAACCGATAATATCAAATCCCTCAAAAAAGCTATTTTTGAACATCAAGCATACAATACAATTACACCTGACAAAATAGAACAGATACTATATAATTATTTTGAAAAAGAACTCAACGGCAATAATGACTACGCAAAATATCTTCCTATTTTTGAAAATCCTCTTATTATGGCTGGATTAAACAAATTTGGATCTCAGCTGAAATTATCTAGTATACTTGGTATAAATAGAAATACATTAAGGAAAAAGATATATGAACTTGGAATCAATTGACTTTAAGCTTTTTGTTGAAACTGACAACAACCCATTTATATTATTTGATTCGTCTGGACATATTATATATCTAAATAATGCTGCTGAAATGTTATTGTGTTACGTCGGCACAAAAGAGCTATATGATCTAGCACTCACATATGCCCCAAAAACTTTTGGACATAAAAGTACCATACACTCTTTGGAATATGAATCATTTTCGTTTTATTCACTTATGGTCGGATACGAAACAGATGAGCAAATTTATTTAAGATTATACAACAAACCTCTAGTGCAAACTAAAATATCTATTAGCAACGAGTCTCTCATTTCTACAGATATAAATACTATATTAGAAGCAAATATAACCCTATTTCAATTAGAAAGCAATGCTGCTATCTCTTTATTTGTAGACCAAGAACTGCCTCTATTTAAACTTGACCAAAATTATTTTTCAATAATGCTGAGAAAAGCATTAAGTTCTTTTGTCAATTCTCCGTCACTCAATGTTGTACTCAAACTAATTGTTGGTGAATATATCTTGATAGATGATAAAAAACATCAAATCATTGAACTTATTTTAAAAGCTCCAGAAAGAACAATTGACCACGACGGAGAGATTAAACAATTAGCAAATCAAACGCACATTACATCATCACTAAAATCTGAAATGATTAAATTTCAAATCCCGCTTATTATCTAATTGCCTATTTTTTAATCATAATATCGCATCATAAGTATACAAATAATTGTTATTATTTACTTGTAATTCAACCACAAAGGAAAGAAGATGAAAGTAAAACAGTCGGTCCTTTTAGGACTTTTAATCTCAACTGTTGCTTTTGCAGATCAAAATGCCACATCTGCACCAGTACTAAATAGCGGAGACACCGCTTGGATGATGATATCGACAGCTCTTGTCATGCTCATGACGCCAATAGGGCTTGCTCTATTTTATGGAGGCATGAGCAGATCGAAAAATGCTCTAAATACTTATGGCATGGTATTTATGGCTTTTGCTGTCGGGTTTATAGCTTGGATCGTTGCAGGCTTTTCGATTGCATTTGGCACAATGGAAGGAACATTAAATAATGTAATAGGCGGCTTTGGACACATTATGCTTGCAGGCATAAGCTGGACTGACTTTGCAAGCGTGGAGCTGGGACAACTGTATCCTAAATTTGTTTTTGTCGTATTTCAGGGCACCTTTGCAGCTATTACGGTAGCAATTGCAGCTGGTGCAGTTATTGAGAGAATCAAATTTTCTACATGGATAGTTTTTGTAGCATTGTGGACAATTATCGTGTATGCTCCAATTGCACATATGGTATGGGGTGGCGGATATCTGTTTAATGCCGGTACTCTAGATTTTGCCGGGGGAACTGTTGTGCATATGAACGGTGGATTAGCCGGATTGGTATTGGCTATGCTCGTTGGTAAAAGAGCCGGATATGGCAAAGTTGCTATGAAGCCCATGAGCGTACTTGTAACTGCACTTGGTGCCGGATTATTATGGTTCGGATGGTATGGCTTTAACGCCGGTTCTGCATTTGGAGCAAATGCAATAGCAGGAGTTGCAATGCTAACCACTACGATTGCTGCAGCAGTTGCTACGATCACATGGGTATTAATTGAACAAATGGTCTTTAAAAAACCTACTCTGCTTGGAGCTGCCACGGGCGCAATTGCCGGACTTGTTGCTATTACACCTGCTGCGGGCTTTGTTGGAGTCGGGGGCTCTTTGATCATCGGTGTGCTGGGAGCTTTAATAGCATTTTTTGGCGTAACCGTTTTAAAGAAAAAACTTGGATACGACGACAGTCTAGATGCTTTTGGAGTACACTTCCTAGCAGGTCTTTGGGGCGCAATCGCTACTGGTATTTTTGCACTTGATGACAAGGCTCTATTATGGGCAGGACCGCTTAAGGATAACAATGATCGCTTGGGACAAATTTTTCTTCAAGCAGAATCTGTTTTGATTGTCGGTCTATTTACTCTAATTGGTACCATTGTAGTGTATTATATATCTACAATGCTAACCCGAGGAAGCAGAGTAAATAGCGAAATAGAGGAAATGGGTCTCGATGAAGCAATTCATGGTGAAAAAGTAATGAACCTTTAATCGGTTCTTACCTATAATATTACTAAGATCACATAAGGAATATAGTATGAAAAAAATAGAAGCAATTATTAAACCGTTCAAGCTTGAAGAGGTAAAAGATGCTTTAGTTGAAGCAGGCATTACCGGTCTTACAGTAAGCGAAGTGAAAGGGTATGGAAGACAGCAAGGTCATTCAGAACTTTATCGTGGCGCAGAATACGTAGTAGAGTTTATTCCTAAAATAAAAATTGAAATAGTCGTAAGTACAGACGAATATGCTCGTATAGCGATCGATGCTATCAGCAAAGCTGCCAAAACCGGAAAAATAGGCGACGGCAAAATATTTGTCAGCACAATAGACCATGTTCTTCGTATCCGTACCGGAGAAGAAGACGCAGACGCTCTATAGGGTTTATTTAAAATATAGCGAGAACTCAGAATTCTCGCTATATTAACTTTCTTTTTTTAAATAAATACAATTTCAAAACACATAATACTAACAAATACTTTGTAATTATAAATCCAAAATATTTCATTTCGTACTCATATAAAATAGGATACAATAACAAATGGACACCTCTAAAACCCTAGATACTCATAATGGGCTTTGTGAATGTAAGATTTTGCAAGAGATTTGAGAAAGCCTAGCCGTAGCTAAGTTAAACAAATATCTTGTGAAAGATTGCGTTCGAAAAGTTCACCCTATGGGCATCTATAGCTTTCCATTATGCGTTGTTACTCACTTTCGAATTAGCTAAGGCTAGTCCTTCAAGTGAGTGTCTAGCCTAAGAAAAAGCTAGAGATGTTATGAGTATCTAGGGTTTTAGTGGTGCCCATATATATTTACCAAAAGGAAAAAATATTTTATGAAAGTTCTACTTATAAAAGAAGTAAAAACATTAGGAAAAGCCGGGGAGATCAAAGAAGTTAAAGATGGTTATGGTCAAAATTTCCTAATCAACAAAGGACTTGCCAAGTTAGCCACTCCAGAGGTAATATCAAATTGGCAAGAAGAGCAAGCAATGATGGCCTTGAGAGAAAAAGAAGAGATTGCAAAACTCACAAACGAAAAAAACGTACTTGAATCAAAGCATATCATTATCAAAAAACATACTGCACCTGTTGGGATACAAGGTTCAGTCGGTAACAATGATATCTCATCTGCTATAAGCGAGCAGTTTGGCTTTACTGTGGATAAAAAAAATATTCATCTTGATAAAGCTATCAAATCAACCGGTATTCATGACGTGGATGCAAAACTGGGGCATGGAATTCATGCGACTTTAAAAGTAGAAGTAATAGGAATTGAATAATGTTTGAAGCAACCACCATACTTGCATACAAAGCGCCTGACAAAGCAGTGATCGGTGGAGATGGCCAAGTCACTTTTGGCAATACTGTCCTAAAAGGCAATGCAACAAAAATTCGTACTTTATATGACGGTAAGATTTTAGCAGGATTTGCAGGAAGCACTGCAGATGCATTCACACTTTTTGATATGTTTGAAACTATATTGAGTGAAAAAAAAGGTGATCTATTTCGTTCCGTCATAGCATTTTCCAAATTATGGCGCAGAGATAAACATTTAAGACAACTGGAAGCCATGATGCTTGTTCTTGATAGAAAACATTTATTCATATTGAGCGGCAACGGGGATGTAGTCGAACCTGAAGATGGAGTAATAGCCGCAATCGGGAGTGGCGGAGCATATGCTCTCTCGGCTGCTAGGGCTTTAAGCAAACATACTACACTTGATGCTACAGAATTAGTAAAAGAATCTCTTAAAATAGCCGGTGAATTGTGCATCTACACAAATACAAACATAACTACTTTGGAGTTGTAATGAAAAATAGCAATATAGATTACCTTACCCCAAAAGAAATTGTAAGTTATCTTGATAAATATGTAATAGACCAAAATGATGCAAAAAAAACTATCGCTATTGCCCTAAGAAACAGATATAGACGAATGCAGCTCCCGCAAGACCTGCAAAAAGATATTATGCCAAAAAATATTCTCATGATAGGCAGTACCGGCGTAGGTAAAACCGAAATTGCAAGACGTTTGGCACAAATGATGCAACTTCCATTTATCAAGGTAGAGGCTAGTAAATATACAGAGGTCGGATTCGTAGGACGAGATGTAGAGTCCATGATAAGGGATTTGGCAAATATCGGGTTGCAGCTCACTAGAGAAAGTGAAAACGAAAAAAATAGAGATAAAATAGAACAATACGTTGAAGACAAGATACTAGAAAAACTCCTTCCTCATCTCCCAGAAGGTACAAACGAGCAAAAAAAAGAAGAATACCTACATACTCTTGAAAAAATGCGCCAAAAATTTAGAAATGGAGAAATGGATGATCTTAAAATAAGTATTGAGATGCCTCCAAGCAGCACCATGTCCGGAATGGACGATATGTTGCCTCCTCAAATGATCAGTGTACAAGAATCTATCGTAAAAGTATTAGGCGGAGTTAACAAAAAAGGCCCTATAAGAGAAATTAGTGTAAAAGAGGCTAAAAAAATTCTTCAAAATGAAGCTAGCAATAATATTTTGGATGAAGATGAGATAAAAGCCTTGGCGCTAGAAAAGGTAGAAAAAGGCAGTATTGTTTTTATAGATGAAATCGATAAGATAGCAGTATCGTCTAGCTCTAGCAGCAGACAAGATCCTAGCAAAGAAGGAGTACAAAGAGATTTGTTACCGATAGTAGAAGGTTCTACAGTAAACACCAAAATAGGCATGGTTAAAACTGATCATATTCTATTTATAGCTGCCGGGGCATTTCATGTCAGCAAGCCAAGCGACTTACTACCGGAACTGCAAGGCAGATTCCCATTAAGAGTAGAGCTAAACGGATTAAACGAAGATGTACTTTATCGCATACTCACAGAACCGGAAAATTCTCTAATTAAACAATACCAAGCATTGCTTGGCGTTGAAGGCATGAAGCTGCTATTTGATGATGAAGCATTAAAAGCTATGGCTCATTATGCGTTTTTGGCAAACGAAAAATCAGAAGATATTGGAGCAAGAAGACTTCATACTATTATAGAAAAAGTTCTTGAAGATATTAGTTTTGAAGCTGACGAATACAAAGGCAAAGAGGTAGTTATATCAAGCGATGATGTAACACAAAAAGTTGCTGATATTATCAAGGATGAAGATGCTACAAATTACATTTTATAAGGACTACTGTGACAAATAAAGCAGGATTTATTGCGGTTATCGGACGACCAAATGCAGGCAAAAGTACCCTGCTTAATTATCTGGTCGGCGAAAGAGTTGCTATGGTTTCAAAAAAAGCCCAAGCAACAAGAAAGCGAATGCAGATCATTGTAATGCATGAAGAATCACAACTTATATTTGTAGATACTCCAGGCATTCATGAAAAAGAAAAACTTATCAATAAGTTTATGATGCAAGAAGCATTAAAAGCAATGGGAGACAGTGATCTTATTCTTTTTACGGCTCCGGCAAGCGATTCAACTGCAGAATATGAGAAATTTTTAAAATTAAATGAATCAAAAAAATGCAAACATATTATTGTACTAACAAAAATAGACCAAATCTCACAAGCCAAACTTTTGCAAACTCTTCAAAATTATCAAAAATTTCAAGAGCATTTTGAGGCAATTATTCCATTTTCTGTCAATAAGAACGTGGGTAGAGCTGATCTGCTTCGCACGATCTCAAAATACTTGCCGGAACATCCTTGGCTATACGATCCTGAGCTTTTAACCACCGAGCATATTAGATCAATATATAAAGAATTTATCAGGGAATCGATCTTTGAAAATATGAGCGATGAGATACCGTATGAAAGTGATGTTATAATAGAAAAGATCGACGAGCAAGATACCATTGATCGCATAATGGCTACTATTGTAGTAGAAAAAGAGGTGCAAAAAAAGATGATCATCGGCAAGCATGGCGAAGCCATAAAAAGAATCGGTATACATGCAAGAAAAAATATAGAAAAATTTGCAGTAAAAAAAATACATATTGATCTTTTTGTGAGCGTGAAAAGCGGATGGAGCAAAAATAAAGAAGAGTTAGAGCATTTTGGGTATATTATTTGAATATATCTGTTTTTAACTTTAATATTAATATTTATTTAATATTATAAAATGTAAAATTAAATTTATACAAGAAGCCAAAGAGGTCTAAATGGATATCAAAAAAGATTCTGCACAATTATCCTTCGATAGTATAGTAATTGCAAATCCATATACCGGGCTATATTCAATAGTAAAAAATAACACCATAGACCCTATTGCTAAACCTTCCTTTATTGCTACCAGATTTACTTCATCATATCTAAGCAATAAAGAGATGATTATATCTAGCTTATATATAAGCAGAAGAGTTCCGGATGAAGATCTACATAGTGCCATAGAGATCAAAGCAGAAGAAGAGCTTGGAATAAACGAAGAAGAATATATAATTGATTTTTTCGAAGTCGAAAGCAATACCGAAGATAGATTGTTTCATGTATTCATAGTGAAAGCCGATGAGCTATACAAGTTATTTGATGCTGTGAAAAATGATATCAAATACATAGATCTTATCTTGCCTGCACCGCTATTATATAATGTGCTCTACAAACAAAATATTTTACCAACAAACGAAGTGCATATTTTTATATATTTTATGCATCATGACGCATTTATAACAATTTATAAAAATGGTAATTTTGCTTACAGCAAGGCATTAGATCATTCTCTAGACAAAATGTATGACAGATATTGTGAAATAACCGGCCAACATACAGAAAAGGATACTTTTTTAAATTTATTAAAACATGGTACTTCCGAGATCTCAAACACTGCTTCCCAAGAAGCCTTGATGAAAATTTTCAGAGAACTTTTTCTTGCTATTAATGATGTGATCATATATGTAAAAAGATCTTTAAAATTAGAATCAATTGATGAAATATACATTTGTTCAGATATAGGCGAAATTAGTGATATTAATGAACATTCTTTGAGTTACCTCGGCAAGCAATCTAAAGATTTTAATTTTAACTACAATATTGGAACAAATACACAATATATTGCCAACAAACTTGAATTATTACTGGCAAAAACCTCTATAGATTATATCGAAAATCATACTCTGCTGCCGAATCTAACGCAATTTCATAGACCGCCTTCTTTTCTAAAACGTCCCGGCGGTAAATTTCTTGTATCAATTGCAATTGCAACCATACTAGGATTGGCATATCCTCTGTTTTTTCTAACGTCATCTTTTGTTAATAATATTCAAATAATCAGATATACTTATTTATCAGACAAATTATCAAGCGAAGTAGAGAGTTATAAAAAAACTCTTGCGGCAAAAAACGATGAACTCAAATTATTAAATATAGAAGAAAAAAGAGAAGCAGCAATATATAATGCAAAAGAGATTACATTAAATACCATTTATGACAAAAAAGTTAATTATCGAATGAAATCACAAACTTTTTATAATCTTGCTAATGACCTGAAAGTGCATGGTGTTTCTGTAGACAAACTTGAAAACAATGACAATAATTTTTCACTTTCGCTTGTAAGCAATGGAGATCGAAAAGTAACTGAACTTATCAAATATATCTCAAATAAATATTATAATGAGATTATAAAAATTGACATCAAGCTTATTGAGAAAGATCAAAACGGCACTTATTATAAGGGTGTTTTGACAATGGAGTTAAAATGAAATTATTAGATGATGTTTTAGAAAAGTTAGATAATTATTTTCATGTAAAAAAAGATGCTGAAAAAAACATTATTATTTTTGGAGTCGGCATATTAATATTTGTATTTTCATACTATGTGCTATTACCAATGGCTGAAGATAGACACAACAGAACCAAACAAGAAAAACAGCAAATTAAAAAAATTTTAGACGAACAAAAAAATTATATGAGCTCAATTACAATAAATGGCGACAAAGACTACTACGTCAAAAAATATAATCAAGAGCTTGTAAGAATAAAAAAATCAATTACAGATTTAACTTTCAAGATAAAACTAATTGACGAAAGCATGAAAAAACTTTCTGATATGATCTTTAATGAAAAAAGCTGGTCAAATTTTTTGAATTCAATTACCGGAAAAGCAGAAGCTCACAATATAGATATTTTAAAAATTAATAATGAAAAAATTAACACAAATGGTACAAATTTTGGTCATGTACTAAAAATTCAGATAAAGTGCCAAGGTGATTACAAGAATATGCTAAAATTTATACACGAATTAGAACAGACAAGATTGGTTACGGATGTATATAGCAGCATACTTGAGCCAAATGAGAAAAAAACGGCTATAGTAGCAGACTTGAATGTGTCGGTATGGGGAGTAAACAATTAATGAGAAAGATAGCATTTATAGCTTTGATTCTGATGTCAGCGGCATATGGTGTAGGTCTATCAGCCCAAGACATAGATATAAAAGTAGCTAAAATCCAAGTTACAAGAGGCGGCATGGATATCTCAAAGTTTGAAACAGTATCTGATCCATTCATCTATTATGAAAGAAATGCAACAACTGGTGCAATGATTACTCCAAAAACAGATGATGAGATAACAATTGCAGCTATCATGAATAATAAAGCATATATTGATGGCGGCTGGAAAAAAGTAGGCGATAAAATTGGAAACTATACAATTAGATCAATTGGGGCAAATTTTGTCATACTTAAAAATGGCGGCAAAATGAAAAAAATTTTTATTGGCAACAAGCAAGAGAACAATTTCATAAAAATACAAGGAAGGTAGCAAACAATGAAAAGAGATACCTATATAAATAAATTTTTTATAATAGTAGCTATATTTATGTCAATTAGTAACCTAGCGCAAGCTAGCAGCAAATGCGATATGAGATTGTTTAGTGTGACTGCTGATAGCAAAATTACTGTTGGGGATATGATAGATAATTTAGCTGATACATGCGGCCTGACCGTGATCATCAAAGATGAAGCTGCAAAAATGCGCATGAACAAAAAACTATATTACGTAAAACTCAAAAATGCCACAATGAGAAGTTTTTTAAACACAATACTCAAAGACAACGACTTATATTATTCACTTGACGGTAACAAACTTACAATATCTTATCTCATCACAAAAACATTCCGCGTTCATTATATTGCAGGCAAACGGGTAGGAAAAAGTAATGCTCATGTTACAATTGCAAACTCCAATAATTCCGCAGCTACTTCGATTGGCGGTATTGGCACAAGCGGTACAACAACCGGAGGAAGTGCCGGCTCGCGTACCGGAATGTCTATAGAAAGCAATGATGAATTTCTTTTTTGGAATACTGTCGGAAAAGAAGTTCAGCGCATCTTAATAGGAGCCGGCGACGGTAGCACACATTATGCAAAAACATCAGAAAATTCCTGGGTCGGTCCAGATGGGCAAGTATGGGAATATAATCCTGTAGCTCCCATCATAAATCCTGAAGCCGGAATGGTAACTGTTACAGGCACTGCAGCACAAATTGCAAGAGTGGGCGAATATATAGATACACTAACCAAACAGATTAAAAAACAGGTACTTATTGATGTAAGAATATTGTCTGTAAATTTGGATGATAGCCGTACTACAGGAATTGATTGGACTCAAATATATAATTTGCAAACTCTTGCTGTAGAAACATTGGCCATGACTCAAAAAAATATCCAAAGTGCAACCTATACTATAGGTACGGGGATTACAGAATTTACACCACAGTCTAACGCATCACCTTCTAATGCCCAAGCATTGATTGCCACAGGAAGCGTAAATGTGACAGATATTATTAAATTTCTTGGTACACAAGGGGATGTTAAAAGCATATCCAGTCCCAGAATAATGACACTCAACAATCAACCTGCACTTATTAGCGTAGGAAAAGAGTTATTTTATAAAATAAAATCATCCACATCGACCACAAGTACCGCAGGCGGTACAGTAGCAGAAGGTGAGATAGTAGATTCCGTATTTGCAGGGATCCTGCTTGATATTACTCCTGAGGTTGATGATAATGGCATGGTTACATTAAAAATAAATCCTTCAATATCAGATACCTTAAGCACTACAACTACTGGGGACGGCACTAGAACTATGCCTCCTGATTTGGTAAGAAGACAAATTGCTTCGGTCATTAAGGTAAAGGATGGGGAACATGCTATTCTTGGCGGATTAATATCCACAAAAGAAGGGGTAGAGTCAAATAAAGTACCTCTTTTAGGCGATATCCCGATTATCAATTATGCATTTAAAAGAGAGAAAAAAATCAAAACCCTAGAAGAGCTAGTGCTTATTATCACCCCTCATATCATTGAAACCCCTAAAGATGTCTTATTAAAAGACTTGGGATACACAAAATTGAATGAAAAATAGGTTTCAAATTGCCAAAAGCGCATTTGTAGATGCTATCGATATCAATGAATATATAGAAATTGGATCATCCTATATGGTCATGACTCAATTGGAAAATGTTATCCAAAAGCCATTCAAAATGGTTATACTGTTTGGCAGGCCTGGTACAGGCAAAAGTATTTTACTTAAAAATCTCTTTGAGCAGATAAAGAACCAAAAAGAGATGCATCTTTTTGAAACACCATCTAGTAATAAACAAGAGTTTTTGCGCCAACTTTTTAAAGCTATCAAAAAAGAGGATTCCCCGCTTGATGCTGATGTCGATTTTGTAGATTTAGTAAACTATTGCAAAAGCATCAAAGATCAAAGAGAAATTATCTTTTTGCTAGACGAAGCACAAATGTATGCGATTGATATATTTGAAAAAATTAGACTTATTTCAGACACAAATGCAGTTAAATTTATAATATCATTACATCAACACGAGAAAGAAGAGCTACTAACTCAAACTCATTTTAGCTCCAGAATTTGGGAAAGAATAGAACTGAAAAATATTACGCCCCAAGAACAAGCTATCTATATACATAAAAAACTCTCAAATAAAAATTTAATAGATATTGCTAATAGCATTAAAGATAAAAATTTAAAACTTATCTATAAATACACAAATGGTAATTACAGAGAATGCAATAAATTAATGTTTACTATTTTTGAAATTTGCGAATATTATGATAGATATAATCCGTTAAAAATGATGAATATAAATAGCATTCCTAATAAAATTATAGAGATGGCCGGATTGAAATTGGGATATATAAATGCATAATATTGAATTGCTTGAAAAACAATGGAAACGCTATCAGATTAAAAAATATTTTCCATTAATAGCTGTTGCACTTTTTTTACTAATCGGTTCTATCGTCTTTAATATGTTTGACTCTAAAATTTCAAATGATTCCTTGATCTCCAAACAATCCAACATGATTGCTGCACACAAAGCTTATGATAAAGAAAATTTACCATTTTTTACGCATGGTGCTATAGAGATAATGGAACCTGCATTTTCTGGGCATCAAGCTCTAGTTGCCGCAGTTATTAATCAAGAATCGAATACAACCGAAGAGATAAATGACACCAATAATACCGATAGACCAGCTATTGCTGAATCAAAATCCAATTTATCAATAAATAATATGCAGACAGACAAAGAAGAATATAGAAAACAGAAAATAAAAATTAACCTAGAACAAACAACTGATATAAATTCAATAACCGATGTAATGCGTAGATTTTACGAATCAAAAGATCCGAATGATTCTTTATTTCTTGCAATTAATTACTATGAACAAAATGATTATAGTAAAGCTTTTTATTGGGCAATTGAAACAAATAAAATTACAGAAGACCTAGAAGAAAGCTGGTTGATAATGGCAAAATCGAAAGCAAAAATGGGTGATAGAAATGAAGCAATTAGAATTTTGCGAGCATATGCCGCAAAAACAAATTCAAAAAAAGCTCTAGACCTCTTAAATCAAATAGAGACAAATCAATGGTAATATTTACTATAATAACAAATATAAAGCTTGGAGAATTAAAATGGCAAAAATTATTGAAATGATGTTGGATGAAAAGATTTTAACAAAAGCCGATATTTCTGCCCTATTAAACAGTAATCCGCCAAAAAAAATAACAATTGCAAATTTAATTCGAGAACATTTAATTGAAAAGTCTACCGCTGAAGAGTTCTTAGCTAAAAAAATTAGAGTTGGAAAAATAACACTTGAACAACTCGAGCATATCGATGATGGATTTGATATAATTCCGGTTATTCAAGATCTGGCAAAAGAACTTGGGGTTTCTTATATAGATCTGGATGATTATGAAATAGATATGCATGTATTTTTAAAATTACCGTTTGCACAACTTATGAAATATCATGCTATTCCAATTGAAGAAAGCGAATTGAGCGTTACCGTGGTTTTTGCAGATCCATTTGATATAGAAGCTCAAGATGCTATCCAAAGGCTATTTCCGAAAAAACCAGTAGTTATAGCTATCTCTAGACCAAAGCAAGTAATGCAGCATTTACAGAGATTGGAAGCTAATGAAAGTATAAAAAATATCATTGCCGATATAAGAAAAGATCTAACACAAATCAGTACAGACAATACCAGAGAAGAATCATCTGCTATCTTAAAGCTCATTGACATTATTTTAAAATCTGCAATTTATGCGGGAGCCAGTGATATTCATATGGAAGCAATGGAAAAAAGCTGCATAGTAAGAGAAAGGGTGGATGGAATGTTAAGGCAAAGTTTTACCTTTGATAGAGATATCTTTCCTCCGCTCTCTTCTCGCGTAAAACTACTTGCCAATCTTGATATTGCTGAAAAAAGAAAACCTCAAGACGGTCGTTTTGGAGCAACAATCAACAATAGAGAATTTGACTTTAGGGCTTCAAGTTTACCTACATTATTTGGAGAATCTATAGTATTAAGGATCCTAGACAAATCAAAGGTTATGATCAAACTGGAAGATACCGGCATGAGTAATATATCTTATGAGAG
Organism: Sulfurovaceae bacterium; assembly: GCA_041654415.1. Lineage (GTDB taxonomy): Bacteria > Campylobacterota > Campylobacteria > Campylobacterales > Sulfurovaceae > BN30871. The sequence continues at coordinate 122,656 of JBAZDL010000002.1, forward strand.
ATTTTCCAAAGCCATTAAAGTGCCTTATGGAATAGTTCTGGTCACTGGGCCGACCGGAAGCGGTAAAACAACTACGCTTTATGGTGCGATTAATGCCATTAAAGACGTTAAGGACAAAATTATCACAGTAGAAGATCCTATTGAATATCAAATGAATGGTATCCAGCAAGTACAGGTTCATCCTCACGTAGGACTTGGTTTCTCTGATGCACTGCGTTCAATTCTCAGACAAGACCCGGATAAAATAATGATAGGGGAAATAAGGGATCAAGAGACACTTCGCATAGCTATACAAGCGGCACTTACGGGACATTTGGTATTGTCCACTTTGCATACCAATGATGCAATCAGTGCGGTCACTAGAATGCTGGATATGGGAATAGAAAGCTATCTAGTCAGTGGATCGTTGATAGCTATACAGGCTCAAAGACTAATACGTAAAATTTGTCCTCATTGCAAAACTACAGCAGAAATACCTGAGAATGTTTTAAACGACTTAGCTGAATATTTGCCTCAAAATCCAATATTTTATAAAGGTGCCGGATGCAAAGAATGTAGAGGCACAGGATATGCCGGAAGGGAAATGATATCAGAAGTATTAACTATCAGTGAAAAATTATCCCGCATGATTGCAGCTAATGCATCTAAAGAAGCAATGTCTATCCAAGCTGCAGAAGAAGGTTTTGTAACAATGTTTGAAGATGGTATACAAAAAGCACTTGACGGCAAAACAACAATAGAAGAAATATACAGAGTAGCAAGGCTTTAAGATGAATTACTTTCATGTATCTATTTTACATAAAGGCAAAAAACAGATAGAACTTGCAGAAGCTGACACAAGAAATAAAGCAAAAGCTAAAATTAAATTAAAGTTTCCACATGCAATTATTATTAATATAGAACCTACATCACCTCCCATGAGTGTTGTGTTTAAAGATTTTACTACATGGTTTCAAAAAATATTTAAAAAAAAGATAAATATGAATGATAAAATCTCTACCATTCGCCAGATATCTGTAATGACTGATGCAGGAATCCCTATTCATGATACTCTCAATGATGTAGCACTAAATACTCACAATAAACAACTTGGATATATTTATAGTGATATAAGTAATGACATCGATGCAGGCAGAAGTCTTTCTGATGCAATGGGGAAATATCGTGAAGAGTTTGGGCATGTAGCACTTGCTATGGCAAGACTGGGTGAGAGGACCGGTAGTATTTCTAGTTCTTTTGGAAAACTAGCCGATATTTTTGAAAACGTAAGAGACAATGCTGCAAAATTTAAAAAAGCTATTCGTTATCCGCTTATAACATTAGTTGCAATGGCTATTGCTTTTACGGTTTTGATCATGGTGGTTGTTCCCAAATTTAAAGCTATTTTTGAACAATTCAAAACAGAACTACCGCTTCCAACTAGAATTCTTTTAGGCATAGAATATGTTTTAAGCAACTATGGAGTATTTGTGCTAATAGCTTTGCTGGGCGGCATCTATGCTATTATTTATTTTTACAAAAACGACGATAAATTCAAGATGAGTATGGACAAATTACTTATTAGCAAGAAATTTTATCTCATAAATAAAGTCATATTTCTCTCAACGATGCACAAATACACACTTGTCTTTAGTGAACTTATACGCTCCGGGATTCCTGTTTCAGATGCATTGCAAACAGCGCTTGGGATGGTTGACAATGCTGCTATCAAGCAAAAACTAGAAGGTGTAAACATAAATATCAAAAGGGGCCTTAGCCTCTCTGAAGCTTTTGAACAAACAGGTCTTTTTGAAAATATGCTGCTGCAGATGATAAGGGCGGGAGAAACAAGTGGTCAGCTGGATTTGATGCTAGGTAAAATCACAGAATATTACGACATGCAATTTCAAGACATAATTGACAATTTAAGCACATATATAGAGCCTATATTAATGTTTTTTATTGCTCTTTTGGTGCTATTGATGGCGCTTGGTATATTTATGCCTATGTGGGATCTAGGAAAAGCCGTAAAAGGAGGATGAGAATATTGCTATGCCCTGCTCCTGCCAAATCAAATTTGCCAGGAGCAATGTTTTTATAGTATATGCCGCTTCAATGCCCGCTCTAAATCGTCAGGCGTATCTATACCGAAACTTTGTGTCTCTACTTCAACCATTGCAATATTATACCCATGGTATAAAGCTCTTAGTTGCTCTAGTTTTTCTATGTGTTCTAACGGAGCATGCGGTAAAGCACAAAATGCCCTTAATCCTTTCATGGTAAATCCATAAATTCCAATATGTCCTTTATACTCATCAAAATGATGATCCCTAGGATATGGTATTTTTGCGCGTGAAAAATACAAAGCTTTGTCATTGGCATCAATGACCGCTTTTACCAAATTTGGATCATCTGCTTCGCTTGAATTTAAAACTTTATAGCATGAATTCATTAATATAGACTCGTTCTTGGCGTTTGATTTTGTAAGTTCGTAAACTGCTCTAACAACATCTATCTCAATAAAAGGCTCATCAGCCTGTACATTGATTACGATATCGTTGTCTTCAAGCTTAGCCAAACTAGCAGCTTCAAAAATACGATCCGTACCGCTTTGATGCTCATCACTTGTCATTACAGCCTTAAAGCCGTACTTATTGGAAAGCTCGACCACTTCGTTACTATCAGTTGCTATCAAAACATTATCAATACTTTGCACTGCTTTTGCTGTACGGATTACCATTGGTATGCCGCCAATATCTGCTAAAATTTTATTTGGAAATCTAGTGGATCCTATGCGAGCCGGAATAACGATCATCTTGTACCTTTTTGAAATGATATTTATGTTATTGTATCTCAATGAAGATATAATTTTAGTAATTATGTCTACAAAGAAAAAACAATTTTTAAATTATGATATAATCCGCACAAAAAGGTATTTTAAAAAATGTTCAATGATTTTCAAACACCAAATTATGATAATTTTATAAAACAATTAAAAACTCTGATCGATAAATATAACAACACAATTGAGAAACTAGTCACTAGCAATTCATCAGAATATGACAATATAATAAAACCGATGCAAGAGCTTGATGAAGAATTATCACTGTTTTTCACTCCTCTTAGCCATCTTAATAGTGTAATGAACTCGGATATTACTCAAAAAACATACGAAGATTCATTGCCTATACTATCAGAATTTCATACTAAACTTGCTCACAACAAAGCACTTTTTGAAAAACTTCAAACAATAAAAACCAATTCTCCTGAGCAAAAAAGAGTAATCGATGAGAGCTTAAAAGAGTTTCGCTTATCTGGCGTCACGCTGCCTTCTAAGACAAAAAAACGGCTTGAAGAGATAGATGCCAGGCTTAGCACTCTTTCTAATCAATTTTCTCAAAATTTGTTAGATGCAACAAATGCATTTGTTTTAACCATTGACAATGAAGATGATGTAAAAGGCGTGCCGGAAGCCAGCTTGGCTTCAGCGCGTACAACAAAAAATGGGAAAACCGTATATGAATTTACACTTCAAATGCCGAGTTATATTGCATATATGACTTATGGTCCAAACCGTTTACACAGAGAGGCTCTTTATCGTGCTTACAATACCAGAGCACCTCAAAATGCCCAAATCATCGATGAGATATTATCGCTTAGGCAAGAAGAAGCAAAACTTTTGGGGTTTAATAATTATGCACAATATGCTATTGAAAGAAGAGATGCATCATCACCACATGAAGTAATCGACTTTTTGGAAAAAATCATAGAAGTAGCTAGTCCATACGCTATAAAAGAAACGCAGCAGCTCAAAGAATTTGCCAAAAAACTTGATAACATAGACTCGTTACAAAGCTATGATGTAGGATATTATAGTGAAAAACTAAAAAAAGAGTTATTTGATTTTGACGAAACAATGACACAAGAATATTTCAAAAAAGAAGATGTCTTAAAAGGACTGCTTGATCTGGTATCCAAACTTTTTGATGTCAAATTTGAAAAGATAGATATGGATTTGTGGGACAAAAGCGTAGAAGCATATGATATTTATGAGAACAACACTATTTTGGCAAGATTATATTTTGACCTAGAAGCAAGACCACAAAAGCGTGGTGGAGCATGGATGCATGATTTTGAGACTCATTTTGTAGATAGCTATAAAAATAAACATTTTGCTTCAGCTTTTATAGTGTGTAATTTTATGCCGAGCTCCATTAAATCCCCATCTTTGCTGAGACATGATGATGTAGTAACGTTATTTCATGAGATGGGACATGCGTTGCATCATATTTTTGGCAGCAGCGAAGAAAGAGCGCTTTCCGGGATAAACGGAGTGGCCTGGGATGTAGTGGAATTTCCTTCACAATTTTTAGAAAACTTTGCTTACCAAGCCAATGTACTTAGATCCTTTGGATATCATTATGAAACAAAAGAAGCGATCCCTGAATGGCTTTTAAACAAAATAGAGACCAGCAAAAATTTTCAGGCTGCCATGGGAATTTTAAGACAAGTAGAATTTGCACTTTTTGATATCAAACTCCATTTAAAATCATACAAAAGTGACGAGATACAAGCGTTGCTTGACGATATTAGGAAAACTACTTCCTTGATAACCCCGCCATCTTATAATAAATTTCAGCACGGATTTAGCCATATCTTTGCCGGAGGATATGCGGCTGGATATTATAGTTACAAGTGGGCAGAGGTTCTAAGCGCAGATGCCTTTTTTGCATGCATAGATGAAAGCGGCGGCTTTGATGCAAAAAAAGCAAAAGATTACAAAACTTACGTATTATCACAAGGAAGCAAACGTGATATGCGTGAATTGTATAAGCAATGGCTAGGAAAAGAACCGGAATTAAAAAGTCTTATATCATTATACGGACTTGATTAAGGATTTTGTATGAAAGAGTATCTTTGGCTCGCTTTAATTATAGTATTAATTTTTGTTATTATATTAGCTGGAGCTATTTTTAGTCCTTCGTTTAGCGAGCAAATGGGTTTTCTCGAGCTTTTTATAATAATGGGAAGCTTATTGTTTGTTTTTAGTGTGTTGGTAGTAGCCGCAACATTGGGATTTAACTCCTTTGCTATTTTTTTGACATTAATGGCAGCAATAGCAATGGTAGTTTTTGGGATAAAATCAGCATTATTGATGGTAGGTATCATATATTGCTTGTGGGGATTTATTTTTGCAATGCAGCTTTTACTTTTTGAACACGGAACGGATGCTGCAAAAGAGTGGTTCGTGAGCAGATATACACATAGAAGTTTTCTTATGGAATATCGTTTTTTCTATCCATTGCTAGGCATAGTATATCTATTATTAGAATATCTCCCGCATTTCATCTATAGAGATAATATTTCGACATTTAAACCGACGGATATTGCCATAAAAATAGATAAGTTGCTAAAAAAATAGATACAACAATGCACAAACAATACAGATAAACCTATAAATTATGGATTGATCTGTATTGGTGTTCCTCGCTCGACATAAGCCCATAAAACATCCATTGTTTTATTAGGTACTCCGATGCATCCTTTTGTCCAATCATACTTCAATGAATACTTATCTCCATTGCCATTGGCATTCCACTTTGGCTGTCCATGAATACTCACATATCCCCCCGGATCCACGCCCAGTATGCGAGCTCTGGCTTTATCTTTGGCATTTGGATATGATATATACATAGCTTTGTATCGTCTATCATGACATCTCATGCTATATATAGTATAAAGCCCCTCTGGTGTCTTACCATCTCCATCTTGCATCTTATGTCCTTTTGTGCTGTTTTTACTCAGAGACACAGGAAACTGTTTATATATGTTACCGTTTTTGTATAATTGCATTATTTTTTTTGATTTGTAGATTACAATTTTGTCAATCTTTTTATTTGGAGGGACTTTTTGTTTTTTAGATAACTTTTTAACGCATTCAGTTACATCATATCTTGGCTCAGTATCATCTCTAGGCGGTACGTAAAAATCCTTTTTCATACTGCATCCGCTTATCCATAATACAATAGATACGAATATGATTAATTTCAAATTTTACCTTTATACAATACAACGTGATACACTAAAATAAACTTCCTAGCAAGAGTTCACATACAGCCAAAGCTATATATGAAATATTATTTTGTCGCAATTATTTTTTTAATGCGTTCTGGCTGTTTTTTGCCCTCGATTATAAATCTCAAAGCATTTAGACGGATGAATCCTTCAGCATCTGCTTGATTGTATACTTCATCTTCTTCGAATGTAGAGTGTGCTTCGCTATACAGAGAGTTTGCCGAACTTCTACCTACAACCATAACATTACCTTTGTAGAGTTTCAGTCTTACTTCACCATTTACATTCTCTTGTGTGGCATCGATAGCAGCTTGAAGCATATTTCTCTCAGGAGACCACCAGTAGCCTGTATATATTAATTTGGCATATCTAGGCATAAGCTCATCTTTGAGATGTGCTTCTTCTCTGTCTAACGTAATAGACTCGATGGCTCTATGGGCTTTAAGCATAATAGTTCCTCCCGGAGTTTCATAACAGCCTCTAGCTTTCATCCCTACATAACGATTTTCTACTATATCAATACGCCCGATGCCATGTTTGTTGCCGTAATCATTTAATGTTTTTAGCAGTGTTGCCGGGCTCATCTCTTCACCGTTTATAGCTACCGGGTCTCCAGTACGATAAGTTATCGTAATATATTCTGCCTTATCAGGTGCATTTTCAGGCGAAGCAGTCCATAACCACATGCTTTCTTCAGGCTCATTATTTGGGTTTTCCAAGTGTAGCCCTTCATACGAGATATGAAGCAAATTTGCATCCATTGAATATGGGCTCACCGCTGGATTGCCGTTCTCGTCAAGATGTTTTTTTGAAATCTCTATATTGTTTTCTCTTGCATATGCAAGTAGTTTTTCGCGAGAGTTCAGATCCCACTCTCTCCATGGAGCAATAACTGCAATATCGGGATTTAGACTTAGGTAACCTAGCTCAAATCTGACTTGGTCATTTCCTTTTCCGGTAGCTCCATGACTTACGGCGTCAGCTCCTGTTTGTTGTGCAATTTCTATCTGTTTTTTGGCTATAAGAGGTCTAGCTATCGAAGTGCCAAGCAGATACTCGCCTTCATAGATTGCGTTGGCTCTAAACATAGGAAATACAAAATCTTTGACAAACTCTTCACGCAAATCAAGAATAAATATATTTTCCGGCTTTATGCCAAGTTTAATTGCTTTTTCACGAGCTGGCTCTACTTCTTCGCCCTGCCCTAGATCAGCTGTAAAAGTTACCACTTCACAACCGTATTCATCTTGAAGCCATTTTAAAATGATACTGGTGTCTAGCCCTCCAGAGTAAGCCAAGACTGCTTTTTTGATATTTTTCTTTGCCATTGCAGATACCTTTTGTTTATTTATTAAATTGTGCGGATTTTACCATAATGTTGGTAATAGTTGGTTTTTACAAAATTTAAATATGATATAATCTTTACAGACTACACTGTAAGGAATATTATGAAATTAGGTGTCAATATAGACCATATAGCGGTCTTGCGGGAAGCTAGGAAGATAAATGACCCAAATCCTCTTGATGCACTGGGTATATGCAAATTAGCAGGAGCTGATCAAATCACTATTCATTTGCGTGAAGACAGACGGCACATACAAGATAACGATGCTTCAAATATCATAAAACTTTCACAATTGCCTACAAATCTAGAGTGTGCTATAGAGCCTTCTATGATAGATATTGCTTGCTCTTTGAATCCTCATCGCGTTACTCTTGTGCCGGAAAAAAGGGAAGAAGTAACTACCGAAGGCGGGTTAATGGTTACGGGTGATATATCGCGACTCAAAAATGCTATTACCAAACTTCATGAACATGAAATTGAAGTCTCTCTCTTTATAGACCCTACACTAGAAGCCATCAATGCCTCCAATGAACTTGAAGCAGAATGGATAGAATTTCATACCGGATCATATGCCAATATCTATGCTATGCTCTATTCGAATCTTTCATCTACTCATTGCACCATCAAAGAATTAGAGCTACCTAGAGAGATCTTGCACCAAAAACTGCGCCAAGAACTGGAAAAACTCACTATATTAAGCAAAAAAGCCCATGAAATGAACCTAAAGGTAGCTGCCGGACACGGACTTAATTATCAAAATGTAATAGCAATTGCAGATATACCTCATATAGAAGAGCTAAACATTGGACAAAGCATTATCGCTAGATCTGTATTTACTGGACTTGAAAAAGCTATATTAGATATGAAAAGCTTGATAAAAAAATGAAAAAAGTAGCAATAAGCATAGGTGATTTAAATGGCATAGGCATAGAGTTGATACTTAGAAACCATGATGAGATATCAAAGCATGTGTCTCCAATATATTGTATTGACGAAGAAATGTTATTGCAAGCAAGCAGCAAGTTACAGCTTGAAATACCGCAAAATTTTCAAATAGCTGGCAGCTTAGCTCCATATTTTGATATAAAACCAGGTGAGATAAGTAAAGAAAGCGGTGCTTATAGCTATGCTTCCTTTGTAACAGCAGTACAAATAGCAAAAGAGGGAAAAGTGGACGGCATCTGCACCCTTCCTATTCATAAAAAGGCATGGGAGCTCGCCGGAATTGATTACAAAGGCCACACGGATGCATTGAGGGATTTTTTCAAAACGGATGCTATTATGATGCTAGGATGCCCCGAGCTTTTTGTAGCACTTTTTACAGAACATATACCCCTTAGAAAGGTAGCCCCAAGTCTTACAGTAGAAAAACTGACTAATTTTTTAATGGATTTCGCCAAAAGTGCCAAACCTTACAATACAGTCGGAGTTCTTGGACTTAATCCTCATGCTGGAGACGGCGGAGTACTAGGCAATGAAGAAGAGATGATAGCTCAAGCCATAAAAAAAGTAAATAATGTTATAGGCGAAGAATTATTCGAAGGGCCTTTAGTGCCAGACGTCGCATTTACACCGCATATACGTGCTCGCTATGCACATATGGTAGCAATGTATCATGATCAAGGCTTAGCACCACTAAAAGCTCTATATTTTGATGAGAGTATTAATGTCTCGCTTTGTTTGCCGATATTGAGAACATCAGTGGATCACGGAACTGCATTTGATATAGCATACAAAGGGATAGAGCTAAACAATCTAAGCTATCTAAATGCGATTACATATATTGCAGACCATATCGTTTCCAAATAGCTTTAGGACTTTAAAATTATTTGCTTCACTACTTTTTTAGAAAAAGTAGCGCAAAAATCGTCATGATCGCAAAGACTCTGAGAAATAACGATGGTCTTATAATGTTTTTTACAATGATGCGATCATGACAAGGATTTAAAAAATAACTGGATCCACGCCTTAGACCTGCGGATGACAAACTCTATCTATTTTATATAAAACTAAAAAAGCCCTGCTTCGTTTTTTTCTATCTCACACTCTTCATTCATATGCTCGGAGAGTTTTTCTTTGCAAGATTCACATACATAACGATAAGAGTGCATATCATAATATATTTTGGCATTCTCTTCAAGCGATGCATAGCACAGACTGCATACATTCGTCACTCGCAAAAGAATATCGCTTGTTGCGATCTGTTCTACAAAGCAGCGATCATTCATAGCGGCTCCTTCAAAGAGAGTTTATCGATCATTATCTTTGCATTATCCAAGGAATTATCCAAATCAAAAGCTTTTTTATAATTATTAAGTGCTTCTTCGTTGCGTCCTAGGTCATGCAAAGTATTTGCGTAATTAAAATAATTAGGTGCATAACGAGAATCTAACGATATCGCTTTTTCATGATAAGCTATAGCTTGGTCATTCTCGTTTTGTTTGTGATAAATATTGGCAAGTGCACTGTAGGCAGAATCATTATCTTTGTCTATAGTTAAAATATTTTCATAATATTTTTTTGCTTCTTCAAGATCATTGTCTTGCAGTGATAAATATCCAAGTCTCTGCAGTACTCCGATATTCTTACTATCAACTATCAATGCACTTTGAAGTGCTTTTTTTGCTTCTAAGAAATCTCCTTTGGGTACAGACTCATCAGCAATGGCCAATAATTCATCCGATCTGCTTACATTAGGCCTTGGTTTGGAAAAAATTTTATCCGGTGTTGATACGCTGCCTATTTGCTCTTCTGGAAGTGAGGCTTCAAAGTCTACTCCTCTTTTTGGATAATCACCGGCAAATAGCTTTTTGAAAAAAATATAAAAAATAATCATAGCAATTATAAAAAGTATAAGTTGAAAAAATGACATTGGAACTCCATATTATTTGTTATTATGATAGGCGAATTTAACTTAAACTCAAAGAAAAAAATTTATTTGGATGCAAATTGATTTTGTATAGAAATGATCTCTTTGCTCAATTCTTCTTTTGTTTTATAAAAAAAATCTTTTTTTGTACCGTCTTGAAGATTGACTACTATAGCATATCCAAATACAACAACCTTGCCGACTCCCTCAGTCTCTAACCATTCTATACTGATATGCGTAGTCTCATTCTCTTCTCCTGTACCTACTATGGCAACCGGATAAAGTTTTGTAATTTGTTTACTGTCTAATTGTGTATCGGCAATTGTTAAAATCATAAATGAGATTATAGTATAATCATCTTCAAATTACCAATAATAAGGAAAAGATATGAGCTTAAAAGAAGAGATAAAAGAGGCCATCAAAGAAGCAATGAGAGCCAAAGAAAATGCAAAAAGAGATACTCTTCGCAATATCCAAACGATGATAAAACAGATAGAAGTTGATGAGCGCAGAGAATTGGATGACGAGGAAGTGGTCAAGCTTATCGCTAAATATGCCAAACAAAGAGAAGAGGCAAAAGCACAGTTTGCAGCTGCTGGCAGAACAGATCTAGTAGAGAAAGAAGATGCTGAGCTTGTGATAATCGCACCGTATTTGCCAAAACAATTAAACGATATCGAGCTTGAAGCTATCTTAAAAGAGATCATTGCAACTACAGGTGCATCATCTATGAAAGATATGGGCAAGGTCATGGGCGCAGCCAAAGAAGCTGTGGGCAATCAAGCAGATGGTGGACGGATAAACCAAATAGTCAAAACATTATTAGGCTAAAATCAAATAATCCGTTCGTGGTGAGCCTGTCGAACCATGAGATATAAGCAAACCCTTCTACAAGCTCAGGGTGAACGAAATGAAATTTAACCATAAAAAACACTTCGACAAGCTCAGGGCGAATGTATAGTTATAATGTACTTACAGCCCGTCAACTTGGCAAAAGCTTGATATTCGTTATCTCACTGCTCACACCAAGCCGCATAGGCGGCCCCCAATATCCTGTGCCTCTATTTACATAGATTTGCAAGCGATCATTATGGTTATAAAGCCCTGCGATATAAGGCTGCTGCATCTTTACAAGCAATCTAAACGGATACAGCTGGCCGCCGTGTGTGTGGCCGCTGAGCATAAGATCTACGTTTTTATTTTCGACCTCCTGAATATAAAGCGGCTGATGAGCCAAAAGTACAGTTGGAGATATTGCGAGGGTATGTTTCAATGCTTTTTTGAGATCTGGAACAAATTCCAATGTACGATATCCAAACATATCATAAACACCGGCTAAATTAAATCCGCTATCTTTTTCTCCGATGTACACTGAATCATTTTCCAAAACTTTTATACCTAGAGATTTAACGGTTTTTAATATTTCAGCAATGTCATGAAAATATTCATGATTGCCTACTATAAAGTATGTTCCGTATTTGCTTTTCAAAGATGCCAATTCATTTAAAGCACTTCTGGCATATTTGATCTCTATATCCACCAAGTCACCAGTAATTACTACAAGATCAGGCTCCGATGCATTTATCTTTGAGACAATTGACTTTATGAAACCTGCATCTATCAAACCGCCTATATGAATATCGCTCAATTGGACTATGCTGTATTGTTTTTTGAGATTTTTTATCTTGATATCCACATCTTCGAACACTATATGCTGTGCTTCGCTAACCGCTTTAATGTTCAGACCAAACAAAGCACCGACAGAGATGATATCTAATGATTTTCTAAAAAAGTCACGTTTGCTTTGCGATATCTGCGGCAATGACAACGTCTTATTAAATGCATCATAGATAAGGGTCCAGCAAAACATCAAAAATATAATGCCTATCGGCAATGAAAATACAAAATACAGCCAATTTGGTATAAAAGGATAATATCTTGTTAATGCATAAGCAAGAACGCCTAGAAAATTCAATATCAAAAAAATATTGAATGCTCTTTTGATAGATCTTCGCAGATATGCTTTTTCTACAAATCTTTTATGGACATAGTAGTGAAGAGATGCAAATACAAGAATCAATACAAAAATAAATATAATAATTCTCATATGAGCCAATTGTAAGCTTATTTTTGATAGAGGCTATAGATTATTGCCATATTTCAAGCTTTTAACAGCCTCAGTGATGTCATCTTGGCGCATAAAATGTTCTCCCACCAAAAATGCATCAGCTCCTATTTTTGATAATTCTACCACTGTTTCATGGCTATCTATACCGCTCTCTGCTACTATTATCTTGTTGTTTGGAATAAGCGGAATGAGTTTTTCGCTCAAGCTCATATCCATCTCAAATGTCTCGAGATTGCGATGGTTGATACCTATGATATCTGCTCCTGCGAACATAGCTTTAACTAGATCGCTCTTATCATGTACCTCCACGAGCACATCCAAGCCCAAATGTAAGGCATAGTTATAAAGATCTTTCAGCTCTTTTCTGCTCAAAGCTGCAGCGATAAGAAGTACAAAATCAGCTCCATACACCAAAGCTTCGACTAATTGATATTTATCTACTATAAAATCTTTTCTAAGCAAAGGAAGATTCACGTATCTGCGGATCATACCAAGATACTCTTTGTCGCCTTGAAAATAATGTGGTTCAGTGAGGATAGATAATGCGTCTGCGCCTCCTCTTTCATATGCTTGAGCGATAAGTACAGGATCAAAATCTTCTCTTATAACCCCTTTGCTAGGACTTGCTTTTTTTACTTCTGCAATGATGCGATATGGATTCTCAGGTGTTGAACGAAGTGCACTTTTAACATCTTTTGGTATAAAAGGATTAAATGCCAACGAACGACCAAGCCACTCCAATGGAAAATCTACTTTTCTTTTTTCTAGATCATCTTTGGTTTTTCGTATAATTTCTTGAAGTATCTTTGGCATCTATAGACCTTTAAATTTTTGTAGCATTATAGCTTAGAGCTACTTATGTACTTGTGTGGTTGTGCCGGATATCTGATGATTGCATTCTTTTATCTTGAGCCAATGTTCTTTAGCCTTCGGCTCGCTCAAAACTTTTACATTGGAAATATTTTTGATAATCTCTTGAGCTTTTGCACATTCGCCGTCTTCATAATGTTGCCACGCTATTGCAATAATATTATTTAAATATTTATCATCTTTAGTTTTATCATATAATAGTTTGGATGTCTGTATGATTCCATCTGTATTGTTAGTCTTAGCATAAAGATCTAATAATTTTTTATGCAGTGCATCTTGACTTTCATATTTTGAACCATGCTCTTGCAATATACCAATGGCTTGCTGATGCTCTCCATACATATCCGATAAAATAATAGCTATTCTCATGGCTACATCTTCTCTCAAACTCTCATCATAGAGTTCTTTGAGTATTGCAAGGGCTTTATTTGGATCATTAGCATATAAAAATGCATCTGACGACATCTCTCTATCGACAGGATCATTGGATATATCCAATAATCTAGTGGCCTCTATTTTAGCATTTTCATAATCTTTTTGCATTAGATAAAGAGTCAATCTAAGCCTTGATACTTCTATATCTTTTGGATTATTTGCATATAATATTTCAAGTTCTTTTTTTGCGAAATCTAGATATTTATTCATCAAAAGCGAAAGATGGATTTTTTTAATCAAATAAACTTTGGCGTGACTAATCTCATATAATTTGCTAAAAACCTTATAGCTATTGGCAAAATCTTTTTGCTCTTCATACCACAAACCTTGCATTATAAGATCATCTTCTGTAGTAATTTGTAACGATAAAGATGTATTATCAGTCTCGCTAAAGTCTTGTGGATATATATACATCCACAATTTCAAGCCTATAAAAAATAGTGCAATAACAAATAAAAATGTAAGTATTATAGTTACTTTACGATTCCTGGACACTCTTGTCTCACCTCGTCTTCATTATTTTTAAATTGTTCCCAAAAAGGAAATGTACGACACTGCAATGGTCTTGTATCATAGATAGAGCATTGCTCCTTTGCTTCATCAAAAAAAATACAAGCATAATCATCTTCGTTTAGTTGTTTTTCTATTAACGAATAACGATGCCCTACTTTTTTTAGATATATTGTAGCGAAATCTTCGACACTTAGCGACAAATAAGTTGCGATATTGCTTATTTCTTCTGGCTTGACCCAAATATAACCGCTTTCACCCCTACAGCAACGCCCGCCACAAGCGTCACATTTTGAGGGATCAAAACAATAATTATATCCTTCTTTGCAATCAATCATATTTTATCCCCTTTGTGCTTTTATGCTATGTGCTGATACGAATTTGAACGCATCTTTTGCTTCATCGGTATATATATCATTTTTTTCAAAAATAATCAATGGCGGCAATATTTTTGTTGATGCTTTTGAGTTATGACGACAAGCAATTAAGACCAGCTTTGACTCTTTTTCACTTTTAGAATGTACAAATCTTACTACTTCCGGTGTTAAATGATATTTCTTTAATAGACTAAAAATATCTCCTATCTGTTTGGCATCATAGCAGAAAAAAAATCTTCCTTGAGGAGACAATATCTTATGTACTTTAGCAAAAAAACTATCCAAAGGCAAGTGTATAGCATATCTAGCCGTATGCAAGCTGCTATCTTCGCTCTTTATCACTCCATCAGCATAGAATGGAGGATTTGATACTATTATATCATAATTCTTGGGGGGAGTGAATTCCAAAAAATCTTCATTGTGTATCTCTACGTCTATTTCATTAATAGCATAATTATGACTAGCATATTCTATCATATATGCTTGTTTATCTATTACAGAGGGGGATAAGGCATATTTGCAGCTCAATACAAGGCCCACTATGCCAACTCCACATCCAACGTCAAGCATTCTTCCTCTTAAAGCAAATGAAGATATAAAATGAATAAGAAATATAGAATCGCTATTGTAGCAATATCCGTTAGGTGATTGGTATAGAAGCATATTGGTATCTTTTTGTTGTAATTTTACTATATTTCAAGTATAATCGCGTTTATGAATAAAAATGATGCCCTTAATCCGCCGTCTACAGATTTTTCTATGCTAGATTATGAGTGTGCTTACCTGCCAAATAAATTGGTACGAATGAACTATAAATACGTTACAGAGCCGAACATTGCATTCGCATCAGCCGTAATTCAAAGAGGCTGGAGAAGATTTGGTCGATATTATTTTCATCCGACTTGCAATGGATGCAATGAATGCAAAAGCTTAAGGATCGATGTAGAGAATTTCACCCTGTCAAAAAGTCAAAAAAAGGCTATCAAACGAAATGCACAGACACAAATCATTATCGATCGTCCAAGACTGACCAAACATCATATAGAACTATACAACAAATACCACCACCACAAGCAAGAAAAAGATGGCTGGAAATATCGTTCTATATCTCAAAAAGAGTATTATGAAAACTTTGTAGAAGGTGCTGAAGATTTTGGCAAAGAGGTGCTTTATTTTAAAGACGAAAAACTCATAGGTGTTGATCTAATTGATATATTAGAAGACGGCATAAGCTCGATCTATTGTTATTATGATCCGGATTTCAACGAACTTTCCTTGGGTACTTTTTCGCTTCTCTATCAAATAGAACTTGCCAAACAATTAGGACTTAAGTGGATATATCTAGGATATTGGGTCGAAGGATGCAAAGCATTTGCTTATAAAACAAACTTTCAGCCGCAAGAACTGCTAGATGGGTTTCCTGCTTTGGAAAATGATCCGAAGTGGGAAAAATAGTTAGATTATTTTTGTTTTCTTACCCAATTCCAAAATAATCTATCCGGATTGACCCTGTTATCAATTTCTGCGCCATTTACGATATATGAAGCCAACTCATTTGCTAGATACGGTGCCAATACAAATCCTCTAGCTCCTAGCCCATTTAATACAAAAAGGTTATCTATATATTTGATCGGATATTTTCTGCCGTTTAGAATATTTGGATATTCTAGCATACTAGCTACATCTACTACTCTGCCCACAACCGGAGCAAAATCCCTACTTCCGCTTCTCATGCCGCAATACATTTTAACTAGCTCAAAATCACTTGTATCGATTAATCTAGAAGCGCTATCCTTTAATTCCATGGCTTTACTTGCATCACACGGCTTTGCTTCTTTGACATCAAGTTCATGTGTGGCTCCAAGCTTAATGATTCCATCCATATTGGCTGAAATTGACAAATTCTCATGAAGAGTTAAAGCTAGCGGCAATGAAGAAGAAAAATCCGCCCTATTGCCCCATGTGCCTTTAATACCCATATATTTCATATTAAACAGATAATTTTCATATCCGGTAGCAAGCACCAAACTGGTAGCTTTAAAGCCTTCAACTTGCCATTTTCCATCTATAAAATCTATATCTTGAGCATCAATGAGTTCAAAATCAATACCGTACAAAAGTGCCTTACAAAGAGGCACCGTATCGCATGCTCCTGCTTCATTGAATAATGTGCCCTCAAATATAGAATTGATATGTAATTTGGATAATTGTTTTGGATCTAATATCTCATTTTTAGTTTTATGAAACTGAGAGTAATGTGGGATTTTAGCTGCATCAGTGCTGTTTTTGGGGATTCTCACTATGCCTGTAGCATGATAATGATCCGGAAAATAATCAGAATAAAACGAATAAGCAAATGCAAATGCATCATCGGTAAGATCTTTTAAAGGTGAGCTTACTCCTATTTTGGGAGATACGAATGCCCCTGCAGCTCCGCTTCCCACGCTTGCTATTCCGCCCTTGTCCAACACAAGAACTTTTTGTCCTAACTTAGTTAAAAAATATGCCGTGCTAGCCCCCGCGATACCCGCGCCTATAATGATGGTATCATAGGATTTGGTTGGCATTTATATGGTGATCTCTTTGATATCTGCAATACTTTTGAAGCTATTATATACAGCTCCTATCGTAGCTTGGCGATTTAGCTTGAGTACTTCATCATCACTATTTACCATCACATTATCAAAGTAAGTATCAAGACTGTTTTTTAGTCCAAATAGCGCACTTAGCTTCTCTTCATAACTACCGTATGAAGTATTTGATACAGCCGTAAACTCATCATACAATGCCTTTTCTTCATCTTGAGAAAATAGAGCGGTGTTTACTTCTGTTTGGCTGTTATCCCCGGAGATATTGGCGACTCTTTTGAAAGTACTAGAAATATTCTTGAAATCATCTCTAGAAACTATGGAGTTCAAAGCCGAAGTTTTTTTGAATATCTCACAAATATCTCTCTCGCCGGAAGCGAGAACAGAAGTTATGATAGACGGATTTACATCTATAGATTTATATATTCTCTCCACGATAAATGATGATAGATTTTCCAGATCAAACGACTCGTAATTTGAAGATAGATCCAAAATTGTATTATTTATATCAAAAGGCAAATCATATTTTACTACTATGCGAACGATCCCATTAACTGCACGGCGGAGAGCAAACGGATCTTTTGAACCGGTAGGAATTTTACCTACACTAAAAAGCCCCAAGAGTGTATCAAGCTTAACAGCCATAGCTACGATCGCACTAAAGAGTGAGCTAGGAAGTTCAGCACCCTCACCTACTGGCATATACTGCTCTTTTATGGCTTCACAAACTTCGGTTTCTTTTCCAAGTGCAGCAGCATAATAATAACCCATAAGCCCTTGAAGCTCAGTAAATTCATATACCATTTCGCTAGTTAGATCTGCCTTTGCCAAACGCATAGCTTCACTCATTAGAGGTTTTGTGATATCTATTTTTTTGTCAAATTTATCGTTATATTTATCCACTAGATATAGAGCAATTTTTTCTTCTCTATCTATCTTATCTTTAAGAGATCCGAGCCCATCCATAAATTGAACTTTTTCAAGTCCATCTATGCCAAGTCCTCTTTTTAGATCATTATCATAAAAGAAAAGAGCGTCAGTCAGTCTAGGTTTAAGTACTCTTTGATTACCCTCTATTACTTTGGTATAATCATTTGTAACCGCATTGCTAACCACAACAAAATGATTTGATAATTTACCGTCTTTGAAAACAGGGAAATATCTTTGGTGTTCTTTCATGGAAGTAATGATAACTTCTGGCGGAAGACGCAAGAAGCCTTCATCAAATGTACCCAGCAATGCCTTTGGATTTTCTGTGATAGCTACTACTTCAGCAAGCAGATCGTCATCTCTTTCTATTGCTACACCATGGGTTCGCTCAATATCATCAAAATCGGCTACTATTAAAGCTTCTCTATTCTTTGGCTTCAATATCACTGCACCGTTTTTTAGAGCATCTTCATATGACTCAATTGATGGCACTTCTATGCCGGCTGTATCTAGCATACGATGTACAAAAGTAAAGTTACTGCTTTGCACTCCGTATAAAGACAAAGGCACATTTTTATCTCCGAGACGGACCTGGAGCCAGCGAATCGGGCGTATGAACTCATCACTTCTGTTTGCCCATCTCATCATTTTACCAAATGCCATAGAGCTTATCCACTCTTTTATCATATCTTCAAGTAAATTAACTGTCTCTTTGCCTTCAACTATACTAGAATAGAAAAACACTTCTCTGCCTTTCTCTTCGCGAGTAACAAGTTTGTCAAAACTTACTCCGCATTTGGCTGCAAATCCAAGTCCGGCCGGTGTAGGTTTGCCGTCTTTCATGGCTACATTAAGCGGAGGACCCACGAGTTCTATAATGCTGTTTGCTTGAGTAGTTGGCATATCTGTATGCATCAATACCAAACGACGCGGTGTATAATAAAACTCGAAATTACATTCTAGAGAATATTTTTGAAGTATATTTTGCCAAGAAGTTTTTATATTTTGAATAATTTTCAATAATGGTATAGCTGGGAGCTCTTCAACCCCAATTTCAATCAATAATGGCTTTGTCATCCACTAATTCCTATCATAGATAAAGTTAGGGGATTGTACCAAACCTTTGGTAAATAGGCGATTAATGTGAAGTATTATCAATATCTTTCATATCCATTCTATTTCCATCCGGATCAAATTTATTACGATAATAGTTGCGAATGATCACAAAAGTGATGCCGACAAACAATACCAATGCTATTATATAAAATATTTCGCCTATACTCATTGATTTATCTCCTTAAAAATATTATAGTTTTGTCTAAGTGCCTCATAGGCTACAATGCCGACACTAAGAGCCAAATTCAAGCTTCTTCCTTCACTGGTCATAGGAATAGTAATGCATTGTTCGCTATTTGACTCAAGGATATTAGACGGTATTCCGCTAACTTCTGAACCAAACAGTAAAAAATCTCCAGCTTTATATTGTGACTCGAAATACAACTTATCGGTTTTTGTTGTCGCTAGATGAAAATGCTCATTTATTGGATTAGCTTCTAAAAATTCATCCAAGCTCTCCCAAACTTTCAAATCAAGTTTACTCCAATAATCAAGCCCTGCACGCTTAACCTCTTTATCATCTATGGAAAATCCAAGCGGTTTAACCAAATGAAGCCTAGCACCAATATTAACACACAGTCGCCCAATGGTGCCGGTGTTTGGAGGGATTTGAGGATTAATAAGAACTATATTGAACATTAAAAAACTATTGTCTTATTGCCATTAACAAATACACGATCATTAATAACAAGCGATAATGCACGAGATAATACTATCTTTTCTACATCTTTGCCGGCACGCTGCATATCGCGCCAATCAAATCTATGATTTACAGGTATTACGTCTTGAGCTATAATTGGGCCCTCATCGAGATCATCAGTCACAAAGTGTGCTGTTGCTCCTATGATTTTTACACCTCTGTCATAAGCTTGCTTATAAGGATTTGCACCTATAAAAGCAGGCAAGAACGAGTGATGGATATTGATGATTTTACCGCTAAAATGAGAGACAAAATCTGAAGTCAATATCCTCATATATTTAGCCAAAACCATATAATCAAAATCAATACCCCTAAGCACATCAATCACGAGTCTTTCATGATCTTCTCTGCATATACCATCGGCACAAATATTATAAAACGGTATATCAAATCTGCGCACCAAACGCTCTAAGGTATCATGATTTGAAATTACGGCTTCTATATCGGCATCAAGCTCACCATCGGCATGGCGGATAAGAATATCCCCTAATGCGTGTGATTCTTTAGTAGCAAGTATGACTATTTTCTTACGCCTAGGAAGAATAACTCTGGTATTTGCATTTGGAGGCAAAATAGTTTTTAATTCTTTTTCCAAATCTTTTGCTTCAAACTCTCCAGATATTACTGTTCTCATAAAGAATCGTCCATTTTCCGGATCAACAAACTCTCTGTTGCTTTCAATATTTAATTCTCTATCATAAAAGACTTTTGAAATTTTATATACCAAACCCTTGGCATCTTCGCAGTCAATAAGTACTCTAGCTCTTGGCAAATCTTCCATTATTTTATCCTTGACATTTACACAGAAGCGTATTTTGCAACTACATCACCCATTTGTGAACAATTACATATCACCTTGGCGTCATATGCACCGATATCACCGGTACGATAACCCTCTTTGAGGGCTTTTTTGATAGCATTGTCTATTTTGGCAGCTGCTTCTTCTTCGCCAAAAGCATATTTGAGCATCATAGCTGCGCTTGAAATAGTAGCAAGCGGATTAGCTATTCCGAGACCTGCGATATCAGGAGCAGAACCATGGATCGGCTCATAAAGCCCAACACTCTCTCCTGTGCTTGCACTTGGAAGAAGTCCGATTGAACCGCTTAGCATGCTAGCAGCATCAGAGAGAATGTCCCCAAAGATATTTCCTGTAAGTATCACATCAAATTGCTTTGGATTGCGGATAAGCTGCATAGCAGCATTATCTACATACATATGACTAAGCTCAACCTCCGGATATTCTTTGGATATCTCCTCAACTATATCTCTCCAAAATTGACTCACTTCTAAGACATTTGCTTTGTCAACAGAACAAATTCTTTTATCTCTTTTCATTGCAATATCAAAAGCAACTCTTGCTATACGCTCTACTTCATTTTTTGTATATATCATAGTGTTGTATGCATAATCTTCTAGATATTCTCTAGGTTGTCCAAAGTATATTCCGCCCGTTAGCTCACGAACTACCATAATATCAACACCGCTTACCACTTCAGGTTTAAGCGTAGATGCATTTACAAGCTCGTCATATACAATTGCCGGGCGTAAATTTGCAAATGTTCCCATTTCTGCTCTAAGTGCCAAAAGTCCGCTCTCTGGTCTAAGATATCGCTCTAAATTATCCCACTTAGGGCCGCCTATTGCACCAAAGAGTACTGCATCACACTCTTTAACTCCGTTTTTTGTATCATCTGGAAATGGTACACCGGTTGCATCGATTGCAGCTCCGCCGAGTAGCATTTCTTGATATTCAAATTCCAAATCGCAGCTTGGCGCAACGGCTTCTAAAACCTTAATAGCCTCACTTACTATTTCAGGTCCTATACCGTCACCTCTTATCACACCTATTTTATACTTTTTTGCCATATTAATTTCCTAACTCTTTTTTTGCAAACTCCATAAGCCCGCCTGCATCAACTAGCGACTGCATAAATTCAGGAATTGGAACAAACTTATAAGTTTTGGCTTGAGAAATATTTACCACTTCACCTTTGTCCATATCTATTCTTATGATATCTCCTTCATTTATCTCATCAGCTTCAGCCAATTCAAATATCGGAAGTCCCATGTTAAATGCATTTCTATAAAAAATTCTAGCAAATGTCGGAGCAATAATAGCACTGATGCCTGCAGCTTTTAGTGCTATTGGAGCGTGTTCGCGGCTACTTCCGCATCCAAAATTCTCACCTGCTACAATAATGTCGCCTACGCTCATTTTTGAAACAAACTGCGGATCAGCGTCTTCCATCACATGCTTGGCTAGCTCTTTTGGGTCACTTGTATTTAGATACCGTGCTGCGATTATCAAATCTGTATCAATATTCTCTCCAAATTTCCAAACTTTACCTTGCACGAGCTTTCCTTTTGTCTTAAATTTGGGCGATTATATCTAAAATTAGCATAAAATGACAAACAATAAAGTTGCTAAAATTACAAAAAAAATTACAAAAACTCAACAGTATTAAAAAAATTTCGGTATAATATGCTTCAATTTACGAAACAATTAAAATTAGAAAAAGTTATATCTCTTATTATTATATTAAACTAATTTAAATAAGAGGCTTTCACAATAAACATACTAAAAATCAAGGACACATAAATAATGGCAGAAAAAGATAGCATAGTTCGCATAGAAGAAATATTGGGTGCCAAAAAAAAGGGCGATTTCATCACATATGAAAATATAGCTAAAGAGTTTGCCAAACCTATCACAAGCGCACAAGCTAAAAAATTATACAAAATCACCAATGATAAACATATCAATGTCATAAGCGCATCAGAATATGCCAAAAACGCTACCATTAAGCAAGGTGTAAATAGAGAACTTTTACGCAAAAAACAACATGATGGCAATTTGGAAGAAGAGTTTGATTTTGCAAAAGAGAAAGAACTCTTAGAATGGAGCAGAAGTGACAGCCCGGTTCGGATGTATTTACGTGAAATGGGCAAAATTCCACTTCTTACAAAAGAAGAAGAGATTGATCTAAGTGTTCAAATCGAAGAAGGCGAAGATATTATTATCGATGCTATCTGTTCGGTACCGTATCTTGTTGGATATATCATAAAATATAGAGAACCACTACTTAATCGCGAAAGACGAGTTAAAGAACTATTTAAAAGTTTTGAAGACGTTGATACAGAAGAAACCGAGACCGAAGAGACAGATGAAGCAGAGAGCGAAGAAGGTGATACAAACGGAGCAGAAGAGACCAAAACAAAACCGGCAAAAGACGATAAAAGAGTTCAGCAGGTATTAGAGAGTTTCAAAACACTTGAAAAAGCAAAAAAAGAGTGGATGAAATCACGCAATGAGCTCATCAAGATGATCGAAGAAAAAGGTGAAGAAGAATCTGAAGTGCTATTTTTTGAACGATTAAAGGTTGCTTTCAAAAAAGAACAGCTCAAAGATGCTTTATTACAACTAGGGCCGACAAGCAAACTTATAAATGAACTTGTAAAAGCTATGGAAACTGCTCTTAAAAGCGATGACAGTTTTGATAAAGAATTAAAAAGATTAGAGTATAAACTTCCATTGTTCAACGAGTTACTTCTCAAAAATCACCAAAAAATTCTAAAAAATATTATCAACATGGATAAAGAAGATATAGCTCTTGCTGTACCTGAAGCCACAATGGTTAGTACATATGTGGAGATAAAAAAACTTTTTGAGACCAGAGAAGCCAGCAAGGGAGGCTTTGACCTTAGCCCGGAAAAATTGGCTGAAATCCTTAATCAGATCAGACTAGGAAAAACAAAGAGCGAAAAAGCCAAAACAAGAATGGCAAAATCAAACCTTAGATTGGTTGTCTCAATTGCAAAAAGATATACAAATCGCGGATTGCCTTTCTTGGATCTTATCCAAGAAGGTAACATAGGTTTAATGAAAGCTGTTGATAAATTTGAATATGAAAAAGGATACAAATTTTCAACATACGCAACATGGTGGATCCGCCAAGCTATCAGTAGAGCTATTGCAGATCAGGCTCGCACTATTCGTATTCCTATTCATATGATAGAGACTATTAACCGTATCAATAAAGTCACACGTAAATACATACAAGAAAACGGCGCTGAGCCTGACATGGAAACTATTGCAAAAGAGATAGGATTGTCTGTAGATAAAGTGAGAAATGTCATCAAGATCACAAAAGAACCAGTCAGCCTAGAATCTCCTGTGGGGGATGAGGATGATGGAAGATTTGGTGATTTTATCGAAGATAAAAATACGCTAAGCCCAACAGAAGAAGTGCTCAGAGATGACCTTAATAACCAGATCGATGAAGTACTCGAGCAGTTAAACGAACGCGAAAGAGCGGTTATCAGAATGAGATTTGGCCTTTTGGACGACGAAAGCGATAGAACATTAGAAGAGATAGGCAAAGAACTTAATGTCACTAGAGAAAGAGTCAGACAAATCGAATCATCAGCAATCAAAAAACTCAAACATCCAAAAGTAGGCAGAAAACTCAAAAATTATATAGAAGAGTAAAAAGTGGATTTTTACGCGCTTATCATAGGAACAGAGATCCTAAATCGCCGCCGCAACGATAAGCATTTTGAATTTTTGTCACGCAAACTTGCCAAATACGGCTATACGCTAAAAGGCTCGCTCATCATAGCCGATGAGCCAAATCTTATAGTATCAGCACTCAATTGGCTGGGTTCGCTGCCAAATAGCGTAGTTTTTAGTTTTGGGGGTATCGGCTCGACACCCGATGACTATACTAGGCAAGCAGCAGCTACGGCTTTGAGCGATGGAAAGCTGTATCAGCACCAAGAAGCTAAATCCATCATTGAATCTGCACTTGGAGAAAAAGCATATCCTTATGCTATCAAGATGGCAGACTTGCCACTTGAAGCGCATATCATAGAAAATCCATTCAATCAAATGCCTGCATTTAGTATGTTTGATCGTTTCTTTTTTGTGCCTGGATTTCCTCAAATGAGCCATCCGATGATCAAAGATATCCTTAGTAAACTCGATATTATCCCGCGAAAAATATATCGCTACACTTTGACAGCGCTATGCAAAGAGAGCAAGCTCATTGAAACAATGGAATCATTGCCTAAAAATATAGAATGTTCATCTTTGCCAAAAATATATAGTGACGGCCCTAGAGTTATACTATCAGTTGCATCAGACGATGACACGGAAGCCAAAAATGCCTTTGATATGTTTATACACATGCTTGATGCAAAAAATATTTCATATGCTTTGCATGATGAAGAAGAAGATTGAAAACTAACCGCTAAAAAGGTCAAAATGAGTATGCATTATCACTGAAACCGTGGTAACGAGGCGAAATAGTCTGTCCTTATTCCTATTATTTTAATTTTGAAAAGATGCGAAATATATAAAGAAATTAAGCATGTATTTTACCTTTATAAATTAAAATTAATAATGTAATATTTTAAAGAGGACAAAGAAAGTGAAGATATTTTTATCTATATTATTGTTTATGAGTTTATGTTTTGGTGATAATTTTCGCGATGGGCTTGATGCCATGAATACTAAAAACTATCAAAAAGCCTATAAGATTTTTAAGTCTTTGGCAGAACAAGGCAACGCTTTTGCACAAACAAATCTTGGTCTTTTGTATGAATTTGGAAATGGCACAGAACAAAATTGCAGCGAAGCCATGAGACTGTTTAAGCTTGCCGCCGATAAAGGATTTGCCGGAGCACAATATGAGACAGGAAACATGTATGCTTTTGGAAGATGCGCAAAGCAAGACCATGCAGAAGCTGTAAAATGGTTTAGGTTGTCTGCCGAGAAGGGGAATTATGAAGCTCAATACAATCTTGGGGTAGCATATCAAAAGGGACGAGGAGTACCGCAGGACCCAAAAGAAGCAATAAAATGGTTTAAACTATCTGCGAATCAAGGATTTTCTGAGGCACAATACAACCTTGGAATGATGTATATTTACGGTCAGGGTGTAGCACAAGACCATAGTAAGGCTTTCAAGTTATTTAATCTTGCAGCCAATCAAGGAGTTTTAGATGCGCAATATAACCTTGGCACGATGTATTTTTTTGGCAAAGGCGTAAATGTAAATTATGAAAAAGCTGCTAAGTTTTGGAGATTTGCCGCCAACAGAGGTCACCACGTGGCTCAATTCAATCTTGGAATGATGTATATGTATGGAAAAGGTGTAAAGCAAGACAATAATGAAGGCATTCGTTTAATTAAAATGTCCGCGAAACAAGGCAATGCAAATGCTCAAAAAATATTAGATACCATGCAAAAATAAAGAGACAGTGGCGGTTCGCATCCAATATTATTTATCAATTTACATTAGGGACGACGGGAAGCAAATAAAGGAGAAATGATGATGAATGATTGCATCAGATATAAGAAAAAAGCATATATAGGTTTTATAATGTGCTTGTATTTTCCATTAATGTATATATTTTTTTTACCGTCATATATTGGTTTAGGCTTAACATTGTTTTTAACGTCATTTATAATTATTTTAATTTTGTTTTTAACAATGCCTTACATGTTGTGTCTAGATGATTATAATAGAAAACATAAACCACCTTTTGGTAGTTAATATGAAATATATATATAAAATTTTATTTATTATTATTTCACTAGTGAGCATTTTTTTATTTGTACAATCAAATTATTGGCTTAAATTAATCGGCGTAATACTAATGATTTTTAATGCTTTTTTAAATAGAAAATATTGGTAAAATTGTTATGTCCCTAAAGTGGCAGACGACCTCAAAATTTTGATTATAAAATTTACAATATACTAAAAAATCAATATAAAGATATGGCGCTCAAATAACAATGACAACTCTACTTAAATTAGAGATATAAAATAGGTATAGTATGATATATAAATTTTAGATTTCTTTCTTTCACACCATTTCTCTCCTATTTGATTTGATTATCAATAATTATAATTCTATTTTACTGAAATAAATGCAGATTCAGATAAACATAAACAAAAAGAGTTGCCAATATAGTAACCCAAACAACTCCATAAAAAATCATAAACTTTCTTGCTTGTTCTTGTTCAAGCCATAATGTAGGTTTTATCCCCTGTGTGATAAAGACGATCTGACTTGCGAGGTTGATACTCACGATATTCATTAAAAGCATAATAGCTGTACTATGTGCAAGACTCCAGTTGCCAGAACCAAGCATCATCCCCAATGTCGCAGCAGGCGGCAATAAAGCTACTGCGACCATCACTCCGACCAGTGCACTGCTGGATAATCCTGTGGTAATAGAGAGAGCCGCAGCGGCTCCCGAGGCCAAAGCAAGCAGAAACATATCTAGCTTGACATCGGTTCGGGAAAGCAATTCTGGAGTATCAAAAGGAAGGTTAAAAAAGTACCCTATAAACATCGGTAAAATAATAGCGATGAATAAGCCTGCCAAAACTGTTTTTACTGAGGAGAGCATAAGTTTCGTATCACCTGTCACTGCTGCAAAACTTAAAGCGATATTTGGCCCCAAGAGCGGTGCAATGACCATCGCTCCGATAATAACGGCAACATTGTTTTCTATAAGTCCTATACTCGCTACTATTGTTGACAAGATGACCAAAGCCACATAACTGCTGTTCATATGAGTGTTTTTGTCCATCTCAGTATAGATAATTTCTCTTGCTTCGGTTATCTTGCTTGTCTTTTTTTCGCTCTCTTTGAGGGATTTTGGCAGATACCCGTCTATCTCCAATATTAGGATCTTGGCTTCTGGTTGCGCCCCGATAACATGGGAAAAACTATCCATCAGTTTTTGAAGTTTATCATCAGCGATAATCATCCGTGATCGTTGCATGTTGTCTTTATCGGGAGAGGAAAAACGCAAATCTATGGCATCCACATTTTCGGCAATTTTCATTACCTCCTCATAGCTGTGCTCGCTTATGACTATCTCAATATATTTCATACTAGACTCTTCTTTTTACTGTTTCATACAGAGACAATACGCTCATGCCAACTTAACTGATTATATTATATACCAAATCCTCTATTTTTCTTCTTCGTTCTCTTCCATTGTTTTTTTGGGTGGGAAGATCAGATCAAGCGGTCGTCGTAATGCTTCTTTTACAAAAAGTTTGATAAAAGAAAAGAGGTTCCCAAAGTAGGAATCTCTTGATACGAGTGAAACTTTGAGCGCCAGAATAAAACTCACTGAAAGATTGACTAGACCAATCAAAAGCACAAAAACCAAAAAGAGCAAAAATTCACCAAATGAAATATCAATATGCATACTACTGTACCCCAAGTATGATGTAGAGAAAGCGACATGCCTGATATCGAGCGGCAGATCAAGCAGATAGCCTATATAGGGAGTTATACCCAAAAGCACACCAAAAAAGAAGTTTCCGGCAATTGCTCCATGATGTTCATACAGATAGCACGCAAGCTTTTCTCTTTTTTTCTCTTTAAGAAATTTTTTCAGCAAAGGGTGATAAAAATACCGCTCTTTAAGTTCCAAAAGATTTGCGCGGTTATCAAAATACCCTGCGATCAACCCTGAACAGAAAAGCCAAACACCCGCGATCGCTGCATATAGCAAAGCAGGATATGGCTCCAGCCCTTGCATATAATACTGTGCCTCTTCCGAAGAAAGTATATTGCCTCCACTGCCAAGCACAAAATAGGCTATACCAAATGCCAGCAGTAACGCAAATGCAACATTACCCATTACTGCTGCAAATTGAGAACGGCTTACCTTAATAATAAGCTCTACAAGTTTTTTCTGATTTGCCTGGCTCTTCTCCTCTTTTTCAATAGCTTTCGCAAGGGTAGAGGCAGTCATAGCAGGCTGTTTTGTAGCAATGGTGAAACCCAACAGATGGATCAGCACAAATCCAAACCCATAGTTTAAACTTGCCAATATGGTCTCTAAGCCTTCAGAGAATCCAACTTGCATGATCTTGATCTTGATCAGTGCCATCATAGAGATGATCATGCCTGCGCCGCTTGCACTTAAAAACATTTTTATATATTGCTGCAAATTGTCCGTGATATAGTGTTCGCCGTGTTCGCTTGTATTGTTCGCAATACTTTTTGCAAGCACTCTGATGCTTTGCTGATAGATTTCATAGAGTGAATTTTTGGTCGCATTTTTTTCCACCGACTCTTTGAAAAGTTTCATAATGACAAGGTAAGATTCAGGGGTGTCAAACTTTTTGATGAGTTGCAAGATCTCTTCAAGCCTCTGGATTATCTGTCCAAGACGCTCAAGTTCATACGTTAAATCTATTGAGATTCCCCTATTGATAGATTTTTTCTTTAAAAGATCTACTTGATCTCTACACTGCTCTATAAGCACATAAATATGTCGTAGATCAAGCTCTGTTGAGAGTAGATCGATATGTTCTGCTTGAATTTTATGGACAAAGTCATTGATATCCCGCTGTAGAGCGATAAATGCAGAATCCTTATCTAAAAGTGATTTATCCAATCGGATAAAATTGTCATCAAATTCTTCAGAAGCTATCCAAATCGACAGAATCTCAGCAGCAAACAGAAGTTCTAAAAAGAGATGGTCTTTTGTCTCTTCTCCGTAGGTTTCACTCGATAAAATAGAAGCAAAAAAAGCGATCCAATCTTCATCTTCTATCACATTTACCCATATATGATCATCTTTTTTATAAAAGGCGTTGCAAAGATATATCCAAAATCCCCTTTTTGGGGAGGATTTGGAAGAAATTTATTATAAAAGCGTTCACTTAATTCATGACGAAAGCCATTGCGTGACAAAATACCCAGACTTGTAATATTGGCAGATATTTTTGACTCGATCAGTAATAGGTTGATCGCATCAGATATCTCTGCGGTAACCTTATCTTTTTTTTGAAAAAAATTAATAATATATTGCATCGCCTCCAGAGTGGCTCCGATATCTTTTGGATCTGATGGTCTTATAAAAGCGATAATATGGCTAAGCTTATCAATAATGTATATATCATCATTGTTAAGTTTTTGCAGCAATTTTTTAAATTTTTCTTCCAAAGAAAACCCCTCGCTCTTTTGTTGGCTTACTCTTTATCAAAACTATCAACCACGATAGCACCCATAGATGCCGGCATAGCAATGATGATCAGTCGCTTTATAGCAAGGATAGGCTCCGTCAGTAGAGGAAATTTATCCAAAGATAAAAGCACCAACGATACCACACAGAGTGTTATCAAATAGGCGATGACTACCCTAAATATAAAGATAAAATTTCTATGTGCAACATTTCCCTGAAAAACACTTTGATAGGCGAAGAGTGCTAAAAACCCTACCGACAAGATAACGATCAAAAAGAGATTAAATAACGGTAAGGTCTCGCCTAGCCTCCATGCCTCTTCAGAAAAAGATATGGGTACTGCTAGGGCAAAAGCACCGATAATTATTTGCGCTATATCTTCTAAGTTAATATTTAACTTCATACTTTTTACCGTTTCTTGGCTAGATCAAATCGATCCAGGTTCATCACTTTAGACCATGCTGCTACAAAGTCATGGATAAACTTTTCTTGGGCATCTGCACTGGCATAGACTTCAGCTATGGCTCGTAACTGAGAGTTTGATCCAAAGATCAAATCGATGCGTGTCGCAGTCCACTTTGGTTCATCTGTTGCACGATCATGCCCTTCAAATAGATCTTTATCTTCTGACTTCCATACTGTATTCATATCAAGCAGATTAACAAAAAAATCATTTGTCAGCAACCCTGGACTTTCCGTAAATACACCGTGTTGGATTTCACCGAAATTGGTATTTAATACACGCATACCGCCAACAAGAACCGTCATTTCTGGTGCAGTGAGAGTCAATAATTGTGCTCGGTCTACTAGAAGTTCTTCTGCCGATACGGCGTATTTTGCTTTTTGGTAGTTTCGGAAGCCATCAGCAATCGGTTCAAGAACAGAAAATGCGTCTACATCGGTTTGTTCCTCGGATGCATCCATCCTGCCCGGGATAAACGGTACGGTGATATCGTATCCGGCATTCATTGCCGCTTTTTCTATGCCTGCAGATCCTGCCAGAACGATCAGGTCGGCAAGAGAGACTTTCTTGTCACCGGACTGTGCCTCATTGAACTCATTTTTGATACCTTCAAGTGCAGCAAGCACTTGTGCCAGTTTTTCCGGCTGATTCACTTCCCAATCTTTCTGCGGTGCAAGACGGATACGGGCACCGTTGGCGCCGCCACGATTGTCTGAACCGCGAAAAGTAGAAGCTGATGCCCAAGCAGTTGAAACAAGTTCCAAAATGGAAAGTCCGGAATCAAGGATCTTTTCTTTTAAAGAGATAATATCTTTTTCATCAATGAGTTCATGATCACATGGCGGAATAGGATCTTGCCATATAAGTTCTTCATCCGGGACTTCCGGACCAAGATAACGTGACCTTGGACCTAAATCACGGTGCGTTAGCTTGAACCAAGCCCTTGCAAATGCATCTGTGAACTCATCATGGTTTTCAAAAAAATGTCTTGAGATCTTTTCATAAATGGGATCGAATCGTAAAGAGAGGTCTGTGGTAAGCATTGTTGGCGCATGGCGCTTCGATGTATCATGGGCATCAGGAATTGCGTCGGCACCGGCATTATCTTTTGCTCTCCATTGATAGGCTCCTGCGGGACTTTTGGTCAGTTCCCACTCGTAGCCAAAAAGGTTCTCAAAGAAGTTGTTGCTCCATTGTGTAGGCGTAGAGGTCCAGGTCACTTCCAGACCGCTGGAGATGGTATCAGGACCTTTCCCTGTACCAAAACTGCTTTTCCAGCCCAATCCCTGCTCTTCGACGCCAGCTGCTTCAGGCTCAGGACCTACATGGGACGCATCACCGGCTCCATGACATTTTCCAAAGGAGTGGCCGCCGGCAATCAGCGCCACAGTCTCTTCATCGTTCATGGCCATGCGGGCGAAAGTTTCACGGATATCTTTGGCTGCCAGCAGTGGGTCAGGCTTGCCATTGGGGCCTTCCGGATTGACATAGATCAGTCCCATTTGCACGGCTGCAAGAGGGTTTTCCAACTCCTCATGATTACCAGCATACCGTTCATCATCCAGCCAGGTGTTTTCTCTGCCCCAATAGATATCTTTTTCCGGCTCCCAGATATCCTCACGTCCACCGCCAAATCCAAAGGTCTTAAAGCCCATTGACTCCAATGCAACGTTACCGGTCAGAATCATAAGATCTGCCCAGGAGATTTTTCGCCCATACTTTTGTTTGACTGGCCAAATGAGCCTGCGGGCTTTGTCAAGATTGACATTATCGGGCCAGCTGCTCAATGGTGCAAAACGCTGATTCCCAGTACCGCCTCCACCGCGTCCATCACCGGTACGATAAGTACCTGCACTGTGCCATGCCATACGAATGAAAAAAGGCCCGTAGTGTCCAAAGTCTGCTGGCCACCAATCTTTGGAGTCTGTCATTATGGCTCTAAGATCTTTTTTTACAGCTTCCAGGTCCAGAGTTTTGAATTCTTCCGTGTAGTTAAACTCCTCCCCCATGGGATTGGACAGTGAAGAGTGCTGATGCAGGATATCGAGTCTTAACTGGTTGGGCCACCACTCCTGGTTGGACCTACCGCCGCCTGCAGTTTGTTTCAAAAATTCTTTATTGTCAAACATGACATCCTCCTTGCAAGGTTAAGTTTGATTGAAAGATGCCATGAAAGACATCTAAAGCACATTTCTTTCAGTCAATGTATGCACGCTTGAAATTCTCCTGTAGTACGTTATATGTCTATTTGATGAAACTATATCCTTTATTAGTACAACTATTGATTAATGGAACGCTTTGTTTACTATTGACTATTTTTTCATATAAAGTATACCAAAAAATATCCGCCTATTTCAAAAAATATCACAATATTAATATTTTTTCTATTTTTATAAATAATATACAATCATAAAAATAACTTATGTTTATTGTTTCTATAAACCTGATCCATATATTATATTACCTGTTATTTTGCCTGATAACCACCATCAATATTCAAAATATGTCCAGTTACAAATGAAGCCTTATCAGATAATAGCCAAACAATGCCATTCACTATTTCTTCAATACTACCCATGCGTTGCATTGGATGCATTGCAGATAATGTTGTTTCGTCATATACGCCTTGACCGATAGCTTTTTCAATCATTTCAGTATTCACTACACCAGGGGCAACTGCATTAATTCTAATATTATCTGTAGCATAATCCAAAGCAGCAGATTTTGTGAGACCAACAACAGCATGCTTTGTTGCACAATAAGCACCAGTATATGCAATGCCATTAAGTCCGGCTATAGAAGCAAGATTGACAATACTTCCTCCACCATTTTTTAACATATATTGTATTTGATATTTCATGCCAAAATATACTCCGAGTATATTAGTTTGAATCATCTCTTCAAATTTTTGCGTATTTGAATCTGCTATCTTGGCACCTTCTGTTTCAATTCCGGCATTATTTACAGCATAATCAAGCCGACCAAATTTTTTTACTGTCTCTTCGACCAAAAATTTATGATTTTCCTCTTTATTAACATCGGCTTGAATAAATATAGCATCTCCACCTTTTGCGCGAATATTTGCAACTACTTTTTCACCTAATTCTTTTCGTCTACCACATAGAACAACTTTCACGCCTTGGCTTGCAAGAACTTCGGCGGTACCTTTGCCAAAACCAGATGTTGCTCCTGTTACAAGAGCTACTTTGTTTGTTTTCATTTTTTCCTCCGCACATAATTACTGATCTGAGACTGTGTATATCCATCTTCCAATGCATTTATTATAGCAATATTTCTTGATAATTTATTTTAATGATAGACTACATATATTTTAAGATCGCAGTTAAGTTAAAGGGGTAGTTTAATATTGATAATATTCATTGTCAACATCGCTTATTCAAAAAATGCTCAATTAGGACTTTTATGCCATCCAAAGATGCATTTTGTGTAACATTCAATGAGATCATTTCTTGATAAGGCAACCAAAATATTGCGAACATCAAAACCGCATCAACTAAAAATTCCAGTGTTTTTTTATCCAATGGTTCAAACCCTTCATGTTCAATCAGCAATTCAATCATTGTTTGGACGGTAGTTTTTTTGATCTGAAGTCTTTTGCGATTGATCTCATCTAATGCTGGGTCGTTTTGACATAATACATAAAGCTCATTATGAATAAAACGATAGCGTCTGAATATTACATTGGAATGCTCTATTACTTTTACAAATACACTCATGTCAAATACCGTAAAAGTTGCTATATACTCATCCCACTCCCGCACCATTTGATCGTACAAAGCTCTGATGATTTCTTCTTTGTTTTTATAATGATAATAGAGATTACCCGGGCTGATCGCACACTCTTTTGCGATGTGATTAGTAGTGATGGTGCGGCTTCCTTGTGCATTAAAGAGTTTTAACGCTATGCGTAAAATCATATCATGTGTATTTGCCACTCTTGCTCCTGTATTTTGTGTTTTTACTCTTTTTGAACTTAATTTGGAGGTATTTTGCAATTTTTTATTTATTAAGTATCGTCTTTTCAAACTCTCTTTGATTTGCACCATGCGGTATTCTTCTCATAGCAAAATTTCTCACGGCTTGCCAAATGGGCGACTTGAGATGTGCGAGTTTACCTATCAGCCATGAACGATCACGAATATTACCTACTCTTCTTAGTCGTGCTTTGGGATACAATTTCATCGCATCATCGAGTGAATATTTTTTCAGCAATTCACCAAAAACATACGCACCCTCTATGCCCATTGCAGCCCCCTGTCCCAGATTGGGTGTCGTTGCATGCCCAGCATCACCGACGAGTATCATTCGCTCTGTCTGCAAAACTATCTCTGACAAATCGGCAATAGGACCATATAAAAGCTCAGTTGTATTGGTGTCAAGCTTTTTTGTAATTATCTGCCAATCCCCCTGAAACTCATTAAAACACTCTATTACTTCTTTGAAATCCATCTTCTCTTCGCCACCGACGGTTGTAATGAGCATAAAACAATAGACTTTACCTTCTCCTATAGGGAAAATACCGATGCGTTTATTGTTTCCCCAGCATTCACAGCTGCTTGCACTTTCTATCTCAGTAGGCAGATCACATACAAATCTCCAGCAAACGTAACCAGCATCTCTTAGCGGTATATTTCCAAAAAATATATCTCTTACATTTGATCGCAAACCGTCTGCTCCGATGATATAATCATATTCTTCTACCTTGCCGTTGTCAAATTGCACATGATAAACGGAATTAAGCCGAGTAACTGCAATCACTTTATGGGAAAGATGTATACTGTCGGTGTCCACAGATCTTATCAAGATTTCATGCAATCTTTTTCTATGAACAGCGACCGTAGGATAGGAAGTTTCACGCGCTATTTTTTCTAGATCAAACCATCCGAGTATTCTGCCTCGATCATCTAGAGAGCGTATCTCATTGAGTGGCTGAGCGTATTGCAGCAATTGGTCTTCCAAGCCGCATTCACGGAATATTTTTAGGACATTAGCACCCAAAAGTATCCCTGCACCGTCAGAACGCAGAACATCCGCTTTTTCAACTAGAACAGGTTTGTATCCCAATGCTTCAAGCCTATTTTTGGTCATCAAGCCTGCCACGCCGCCACCTACTATCAATATTCTCTCATGATTATGTTCTTTTTTAGCAGATTCTACCGTCATATTCACTCCTCAGTATGATAATAACCATTTCGATACAATTTTCCAACTCTTGAGAGCGTTACAACAATTCTCAAAGAACTAACAAGAATTTATAAACTGCTCGATTAGAGTAATTGCTCTAATTATATCGCACAAATGATTGCTTTGTCAATGATTTTTAGAGTTATTGTTCTACTTGTCAGAATATAAGACGGTATAGGCAAAGGAGAAGAAATAATCAAACAACAAAATACAAATTTAAAAAGCCTATTAGCTTTATATTATTTTTCAGAATTGCACTTTTGATTTTAATTCGGGTTGTATTAAAATTATATGGTCAACAAAATAATCGCAGGAAGGATTATAAGAGTCTAAGCTTTTAGCAATCTACTTCATAATCACTAATAAAACTCCGCTAAGTACTATCAAAGCACCTCCTATCAAAATTTCCGCGCTCGGATACACATCCCCTAGCATGACACCAAATATGGTAGCAAAAAGTATTACCGAATAACTTGCTGCACTCACTATGCCGGCAGGCGCAGCATAATAAGCCTTGGTCATAAAGATCTGGGCTAATGCAGCAGATCCACCCATAATCAATATCCATAGCCAATCCAAGCCTTGCGGCTGTACATAGGTAATGAGATTTGCATTAAACAAAGGCAATGTATAAAATGCACCAATTATCATCAAAACAAGCGGGATAGCAACCCCAAAGCCCATAAATGACAATACTACCGCCTTTTCGTCATAATACCCTTTTAGGCTTCGTACGCTTGTATAGGCAAGTGCCGATAAAAATCCGATCATGACCCCTGCTATCTGCAAAGAATCGATCTCAAATTTACTCAAAATAGCTACGCCTATAAAGCCGACAATTATAGCAAATACCGAAATGTATCCTATTCTCTCTTTTAAGATCAAAAAAGCCAATAATGCAGTAAAGATAGGTTCTGTTTTGGCATAGACAACGGCATTCGAGAGAGATGTCGCACCTATAGTATAGAAAAAAACTATGAGTGCAGCCGTACCTATAATCCCTCTAAAAAGAAGCGTAACAAATCTGCCTCCGCGATTTTGCATCGGATTACGCCACACCATCCAAATTATAATTATCAATCCGACCAAATTGCGCCAAAATGTCACTTCTGTTGCGCCCATGTCAAGAGATAACAGCTTTGCAAATGCCATGGTTATTGCAAACAAAAAAGAACCTAGAAGCATATACAATAAACCTAATCGTGTCTGACTCACCTGATTTGCCTTTATGTTTTATTTAAGTTATTATAAAAACTTTTTTTACATCAATTCACTTTTGATACCTTGACGGAATTATATCCACCATAGCAAGCTTATATGCTTATCGCCTTAAACATAATTATGCTAATATTTTCAAAATTTTTCAAGGACACAAACATGAATATAGACAAAATAGGTTGCGGCAAAAACCCGGATGAAATAAAAGTAGTCATCGAAGTACCTCTAAATTCAAATATCAAATATGAACTAGACAAAGAGAGCGGTGCAGTTATGGTTGATAGAGTTCTATACTCTGCAATGCACTACCCTGCAAACTATGGTTTTGTGCCTGATACGCTTTCTGATGATGAAGATCCGGCAGATGTATTGGTACTTTGTGATTATGTACTTCAAGCAGGCAGCGTAATTAAATGCAGACTTGTGGGTGTTCTTCTTACCGAAGATGAAAAAGGCGGAGATGAAAAACTACTTGCAGTACCATCAAGCAAAATAGACCCGACATACGACAATATCCAAGATCTTAACGACATTCCAGTACACACACAAAATCGTATCAAAAACTTCTTTGAGACATACAAAGCACTTGAGCCAAATAAATGGGTGAAAGTAACAGGTTTCCAAGGCAAGGCAGAAGCTACTGCGATCTTAGAAAAAGCTATCAAAAACTACAAATAATCTATCGGGACCCAATGTCCCGATCAGAAAAAATTAATTATCTATCTCTTTTGCACGGTTAGCTAAATATCTTCCGATACCATCGGCTATACCTTTTGCTGCCCGCTCTTGATAAGATGGATCAAAAAGCTTTATCCGCTCCTGAGGATGCGTAATATATCCAATTTCTACCAAAACAGATGGCCTGCTTGCACCAACTAGTACCCAAAATGGAGCACTTCTCACGCCACCATCATAAGCGCCTAAATTTTTAAGCAAATTTCTTTGGATATCGATAGCTAATTTATTCGAAAGTATGATCTTTGGTCCTGACAATACAGCATCCAAAATAACTTGCTTGCTGCTCCTGTCAGTACCCTGTAAAACTGCGCTGTTTTCTCTCTCTGCAACCCTCTTGCTTCTAGCATCACGTGTTTTTTGCAGAAAAAATGTCTCTACTCCATACATTGAAGATGCTTTTTGTTCGTTTGGAGCTGCATTACAATGGAGGGAAACAAAGATTTTAGCATCTTTGCGGTCTGCTATCTTTGTTCTTTGTGCCAAAGTCAAAAATCTATCATCGTCACGCGTCAAATATACTTTATATCCCCGATTTGCCAATATTTTGCCCAATTTTTTTGACATAGCAAGTACTGCGTCTTTTTCTTTTTTACCGCCGCTTGTAGCGCCAGGATCTTTGCCTCCATGGCCGGCATCAATCACA
The DNA here is from genome assembly GCA_041654415.1 of Sulfurovaceae bacterium. Lineage (GTDB taxonomy): Bacteria > Campylobacterota > Campylobacteria > Campylobacterales > Sulfurovaceae > BN30871. Next base: position 160,851 of record JBAZDL010000002.1, read on the forward strand.
ACCACATCTCCATTGGCAGAATATGAAGAAGTTGTCGTAACTTCTTCATTTTTAATCTCTTGCTTGTCTACATTTTTTTTATTATTTTCATTTTGGGATTCTGGGTTATTTTCGTTTTGTGGTTCTTGGTTATTTACATTTTTTTGTTTATCGGCAAAAAGAAATGCAAGTTCATTTTTTTTTAATTCAAGTGGAATTTTATATGTTTTTTTAGTTGGAGAAAAATACGGCTCTCCGCTTATCTCTCCATCAATAACCACTCTAATCTTGGTTGACTGGTTTTGAGCGATGCGAACCATTTTATTCGTATCTATAGTGCCTATATTTCGCCCCATAATGGCATTATTAAAATCAAATACTTTTTTAGTAGGATTTTTCATATCAAAACTATGAATTTGATCACTATCCAGTGAAGACTTAAATTGCAACTCTAATACCTTATCATTTAATGTTACTTTTTCTAAAACATTAACTGCATATACAAGTGTATATGCAAATAGAATATTAATAAAAAGCCATCTTAATAACATATCAGATCATCCATTCTCACCAAATTTTAATTTGTGCATTAATTCTTTGACAGTAATAATTTCTGTAAGTTTATAGCCATTTGAACCTGTAAAAAACAACCCTCTATTCAAATCTCCATAATATGCATCACTTAATCTATCAGCAATACAATATCCTACAGCCTTTGCCTCTACTCCTCTATGACAAGGAGCAACGCAGTTTGAAATACAGGCTACTTTAGGAGCAATGCCCTCTTCTATCATTTTATGAAGATTTGTTTTTACGCCACGAGCGGGATAACCTACCGGTGACTTGAAAAGCTGTATATCTTCTTTGGTTGCACTAATAATAGTTTGCTTAAAAACATCGCTTGCGTCACACTCAACAGTACCTATAAATCTAGTACCCAACTGGACTCCCCTTGCACCAAGAGCAAACATTTTTTTGATATCATCATTATCCCATATGCCTCCGGCTGCAATTACAGGTATATCTCCCCATAGCTTTGCTTCTTCTACCACGGGAGGCAGTATAACTTCTAGTTGATTTTCCGGTAAAAAACACTCTTCATATTTAAAGCCTTGATGCCCTCCGCTAAGCGGGCCTTCTACGATAACTGCATCGGGTAATCTACCATGACTTTTTTCCCATCTTTTGCATAGAATCTTAAGTGCTTTTGCGGTTGATACTATCGGCACGATAGCAACATCTGGAAAATCTTTGACACATTCTGGCATTGTAAGAGGCAAACCTGCACCTGTTATGATGATATTGGCCCCTGCTCTACAGGCATCTTCAACGACTCTTTTATAATCATTCATAGCATATAATATATTACATCCGAGTGGTTTGTCCCCACAAATTTTACGTGCATTTTCAAAAATAACGCTCAAAGCTTTTGCTGAATAAAAATTTGTTGCTTCAACCGGACGATTGTCCCCTGCAAGTTGTTCGGCATATGCACAATTCTCATAAATACCAGTACCAACGGCACTTACCACACCAAGCCCTCCTTCTAGAGCAACAGAACCAGCCAATTGATCCCAACTAATACCAACACCCATACCACCCTGTATAATAGGTGTGTCAATGGTATATTTTCCGATTTTAAGAGGTGCGAATGCCACTATAGTACCTTTATTTTTGCGAATTTTCTTTTTCCAACTTGAATGATATATTCCCCACTCTCAAGTTGTAACTGATCATCAACGACTTTTTGTTGATTTATTTTAACTGCACCTTGTGCAATATCTCTTCTGGCCTGTGAAGTTGAAGGTTCCATCTTGGCATCTACTAATGCTTTGCATATCCATATAGATGTTTCAAAGGAAAATTCAGACATCTCGGAAGGAACTTCATTTGATTTAAATACCTTATCAAATTCCTCTTTTGCAATATTAGCCAACTCTTCATTATAAAACCTTGCAACAAGCTCCATTGCTAAATTTTCTTTAACAATCTTAGGGTGCATAATACCATCCTCGACACCTTTTTTCAATAATGCGATCTCATCAAGTGTTTTTGTACTAAGCAGCTCATAATAACGCCACATAAGCGTATCGGAAATTGATAAAACTTTGGCATATATAGTATTTGGGTTTTCTGTGATACCAATATAATTATTTAAAGATTTACTCATTTTATGTACGCCGTCTAGTCCTTCAAGTATAGGCATAGTAATAACGGCTTGCTCTTTTTCCAAACCGTAAGAACGCTGCAAATGTCTACCCATAAGCAAATTAAACTTTTGATCAGTACCGCCGATCTCAATATCACTTTTGAGTTCTACGCTGTCATAACCTTGGAGCAATGGATATAAAAATTCAGAGATAGATATGCTTTGACCGCTCTTGTATCTCTTTTCAAAATCATCACGTTCGAGCATTCTTGCTACATTAAATAAAGTACTCAAACCAACCATTCCGGCAGCTCCAAGCTTATCAAACCAAACAGAATTATAAAAAATATCCGTTTTGGCTCTATCTAAAATTAAAAATGCTTGGTCTTGATATGTTTTTGCATTCGCAATGATCGTATCTTTATCCATAACTTTTCTAGTTTCGCTTTTGCCGGTAGGATCGCCTATGGTTGCAGTAAAATCACCAATAATAAGCTGTACTATACCGCCATGATTTTGAAAAATTTTTAATTTATGCAAAAGGACGGTATGTCCCAAATGTAAATCGGCTCCTGTAGGATCGAAACCGACTTTAACGGTATAAGTTTTACCTTCATTATAATATCTGGTTATCAATTTTTCTATATATTCCAAATCAATTATTTCAGATACGCCTCTTTTTATTTCCGCCAGTGCCTTTTGTATCATTAATTCCCTCTATTTATTTAATTGCTGTATGCGTCATTAAGGCTAATTATCTCTATTAGCTTATACGATTTTGATATTTTACTTTCTAAAACTGATTTTTTACTCTCCATGCTTTCTACATCTATTTGACAATATTCAGCTTTGTCACTGCGCTGGATACCAAGCTCTATACTAACCAAATTCAAATCAAGTTTAGATAAAGTTGTAAGTAATTGGGCTAAGACACCTTTTTGATTTTGAAGGCTGATAATGAGACGATACTTTGTAAGTTTAGAATTTTTCCAAGATACATACACCATGGGTGCATTATTACGCATCAGTTGATATGCTTTTTTACATAATTTATGATGCACTACGACTTTATCATTTTCCAAAAAAGCTACAATCTGATCATTCATCTTTGGATGACAGCAATAATCAAACTCAACCCCAACAATATTTTTATTGCCAAAAAACTCAAAAAGTTCTATCGTTTTTGCGGAAGGTTTTTTATAGCCTTTTTTAAAAAGTTCCCACGATCTAACCTCTTTTGTGCCTATATTTTCTGCTATTTTATATATAGTATCTTTTAAAAAATCCAACTGTGTCGCCACGCGATAGATATTGTCTTTAAGATGCAATTCTTCTATTATAGGCTCAATATCTTTGACTTTATAATCAAAAATCGTAGCCAGTATATTGTATGCGGTATACGTATCGCATTCTTTTAACCTAGCCTTGCAACGGCTTCTTATACCATCTTTTGCGCGTGATGTTTTGACGCTATCAACCCATGAGCAATGAAAATTCGATTCTTCTCCGGTTTCGATGCGCACAATATCTCCATTTTTGAGCGGACTGAGCAATGATACCTTGTGTTTGTTTACAAGCGCGCCTATTGCCTTGGCTCCTATCTCGGAATGCACAGCATAAGCAAAGTCAATCACAACAGAACCTTTTGGCAATGTATAATTGTCTCCTTTTGGTGAAAATACCGAAATATCCTCACTAAATAAATCTCCTTTGGCAAGCTCATAAAACTCTTCAGCAGATTCATTTTGGTACTGCAAGCCTTCAAGCCATTCAAGCTTAACAGTAGAGCCTCCATCCTTGTATTTCCAGTGAGCAGCCACGCCATACTCTGCTAATTTATGCATCTGCTGTGTTCTTATTTGAATTTCCACTATTCCCTGCTCATCAAATAATGTGGTATGTATAGTTTGATATCCGTTTTCTTTTGGCAAAGCAATATAATCTTTAAAACGGGAAATAAGAGGAGTAAAATGCAAATGCATGGAGCCCAAAATTTTATAGCATTCTATAGGTTTTTCGACAACAACTCTAACAGCCAACAGATCCAAGACTTCGTCGATATCAATACCCTTGCGGTGCATTTTTAGATATATAGAATAATGATGTTTAACACGGCCAAAAATTTCGAAATCTTTTTCCAAAATGCCATCATTATTCAATGTATCTTTTACTTTTGATATAAATGAATTTAATTTGACTTGAATATTTTGATGATTGGATTCTAAATAATCTGATATTTTCTTATAATCATCAGGATATATTACAGCAAAACTCAGATCTTCTAGTGTATTTTTTAATTTTGAAATACCAAGCCTATGAGCAATCGGAGCATAAACTACCAATGTCTCTTCTGATATTCTTTTTTGCTTACCTTCATGTAATGCATCAATTGTAAGCATATTATGCAGTCTGTCACATAGCTTTATTACCAAAACCCTTACATCTTGTATTGAGGCAATAAGCATTTTCCGAAAGGAAAGAGCTGAGCTTAAAAGTTTTTCATTTGATTGAGAAGAGACAAGTTCTTCATCTCTGATAGCTATAATTTTTGTTAGCCCTTCAACCAAATGCGCTACATCTTCACCAAACTCTTTTGAAATGTTTTCTATATTAAGTGTAGTGTCTTCAACAACATCATGAAGCAATGCAGCTTGAACCATCATCTCATCACTACTTACAAATGCTGTAATAGCAGCCACCAAGATAGGATGAACTATGTATGGTTCACCACTTTTTCGGTGTTGATCGGCATGTGCTTTTGTAGCAACATCAAGTGCTTTTATGGTAGAAGGAGAATAATTAGGCAATTGCTCAAAGAGTAACTCTTTAGCTGTTTGAATATCTCGACAACTCTTTATATTTTTTAAAAAAATATCCACGATAGATTAACTCTCGTGATGAACTATAATTTTTCCTTCTGCAATCTCAAGCAAAGCAATGTCTGTATATTTCATTTTTTTTGTATCCGCTTCAACCAAAGGCTGAGCGCCTTTAGAAATCTCTTCGGCTCTTTTGCCAACAGCAGCTGACAAAAGATATCTATCATATCCTACTTTTTCTAGCGCTTTAGCTGTAACTTGTTCTGTTCTAATCATAACTTGTCCTTTTAAAATTATTTCACTACCGAGCAGTGTGTCATATCGCCTTTTGCTATGGCAAGCAAATTACCTTTTTGGAACATATTGCATACCAAGATAGGCAATCCATTTTCTTTTGCCAAAGCTATAGCTGTGTCATCCATGACCCTGATATGATCGTTTAGCGCTTCATCATAACTAAGGGTATCCAGTTTGACCGCATCGCTAAATTTATTTGGATCTTTGTCATAAACACCGTCTACTTTTGTAGCTTTAATCAATACTTCCGCTTCAATCTCAGAAGCTCTAAGTGTAGCTGCTGTATCTGTAGTAAAATACGGATTACCCGTACCTCCGGCAAAAATAACCACTCTACCTTTTTCAAGGTGTCTTCTAGCACGTCTTACTATAAATGATTCACCGATTTCATGCATCTCTATTGCAGATTGCAATCTCGCATCAAGCCCTATATGTTCCAATGCCTCTTGTATGGCGACACCGTTAATAACAGTAGCTAGCATTCCCATATAATCACCGCTCGTTCGCTTAATAATTCCGTCTGCTGCCGCACTAACTCCTCTTATGATATTACCGCCGCCAACTACTATGCCGACTTCAACGCCATTATCAACAAGTTCTTTGATTTCACTAGCTATATAATTTAAGATTTTGGTATCAATACCGTATCCATTTTCACCAGCCAATGCTTCACCGGAAAATTTTACTAAAATTCGTTTTATCACGACATATACCTCTTTGATTTATCGCGAGTATACCAAAAAATCATTTAGAGGATGTTGAAAAGATCAGATCTGTATCAATTTCAAAGGATCAATATGCTTGGAATTTTTAGTAGCTTCAAATATAAGCCGCTTTGAAACCTTACCTATGGTATAACCCTTTGAAACCGTAGAGCCCACTCTGATCGTAGGTGGGATTTTGGACAATCCGGCATATACGGTATGCATATTTCCGCTATGAGCTATCACAACTACTTTACCAAGCATACTGCTATTTCCTGCATAAACTACCTTGCCGGCCAAAACACTTACTACTTGAGCATCAGATGAAGGAGCTTGCAAGGTAACCGATTCATTAAAAATCTTTATTTTATAGACAGGATCTTCGTATGTACCAAATCTTTTTGATACTGTTGCTCCGGAAATTGGCGATATGGTTTTGCCGCCTTTGTAGTCAAATACCTCTTGGGCCTGATAAGAAGAGTTGATTTGTCTAACTCTGTCACTTTGTTTACTGGCTTCAAGAGTGGTCATGTCTACTTTTTTACCTGTTTTACGTTCGTAATTTTTGGCATTTGCCTGTTGTGCTCTTAGTCTTTTTTTACGTGCAGCTTCCAGTCTGATTGCTTCTTGTTGCGCCAATTCCCTACGGCGTGCTTCGGCAACTTCATGTGATCTTAAAATATTAAGTTTTACCAAAGTTGAACGTAATGCATCTTGTCTTTTTGCAATTCTATGCAATTCGGCTTGATATCTCTCTTCCTCTTTGTTCAGCTTCTCTATCATTTTCTCTTGATTGGCTTTTTGCATTGCAAATGTTTTTCGCTGTTTATTTATCATGCCAAGTTCTTCTTTGGCATGATTTGCTATTCTTGTTTTATGAGTTTTTGTAGCCTCAAGAGACAATATCTCTTTTTCTAGTGACATTATTTTCTTTTGGTTATAGAGTCTATATTGCTCATAAACTTCTTGTGAAATAACTGAAGATTGTGTCGTGTCATTAAATTGCTTCATAGCAGCTACGAGTGAAAGTTGTTCTGCAAAAAGCACTATAAGCGCGTCATGCTTGACTTTTAGCTCTTGATTAATTTGCATGAGTATCTTTTCATACTCCTTGACCTCTCTTGAAACCTTTTGATATTCATCTTCTGTATAAACATAATCTTTAGACAGCTTTGTCAATTTAACGTCAATAACCTTGATCTCATTTTTGGCTTTTGTAATATTTTGTTTTGTACCTTCTAGTTTTTGCTTGAGAGTTTTTACCTCTTTTGTGGTTTGATTGATAGCCTTCTTTGATTCTTTAATTTTTTGTGTTGTAGTCGTAGCTAGCAACAAACTAACTGCTATTACACCAATAGCTATGATAAGTTTCACGCTTCTTTCTCCCGAGAAGAAAACACTACCATATATACTGAAATCACCACAATTATAATTGCACAAAGCAATAAAATAAATGCATCTATAGGCTGAAATAACAATTGACTATTATTTACCAAAATATCCAGTTCAATAATTTCAGCCAATTGATATCTAAAATATAAAAAAAGTGACACTATTATTGAAGTAGCGATAAATGCATCAACGATCGCAACTTTAAAAAGAACGCCGCTTCTTAGCATTACTGGTGCTCCAAAGATCTCCATGACTTGCATTCTTTCTTTATGAACATAACCCCATACTTCCATTTGCTTGATCACCAAAAACAAACTCACAACGCTCATGAATACAATAAATACCTTGAGTATAAATTTAATAAAACTAAAAAGTTTATAATTGGAACTATAGCTATTTCCAAAACTTTCTACTCTTTTTATTTTCTTGTTTGCACTTAAGTCTTTTTGTAATTTGTTAAGTTCGGATGTATCTAGATATTTTGCTAATTTTATAGTATAAAAATTTGGTAATGTGCTGATTATCTCTTTGATATCTTCGGGTTTTTGCCCAAAAGAGATCTCTTTTAAAATCTCATCTTTTTCTATTTTAGTGCTTTGGCCTATATTTTTATTTATTGATTGAAGCTCTTGCAAAGTTATAGGTTTGTTACTTACAACCAGCATGGAATATCCTTCCCTGAGTCGCTGCTCATAACTAGCAGTCATTCTGTCAAATACTAAAAAAAACTCTATTCCAAGCAAAATCGCCACTAACGGCAAAATGAACATAACGTGATCTTTAATGAACTTCATAAACACCCTTATTTTCAATAATGAAATGTCTATATGGCAATGAAAAGATAGTAGGAATCCTATGAGTTACCACCACAACTGTAGTTTCCAATTGTCCGCATGCATTTTCCATTAAATCCCAAATTACATTGGATGAATATTCATCCAAATTGCCCGTTGGTTCATCTGCTAAAATCAGCATTGGATTTTTTGCCAATGCTCTTGCAATGCCAACTCTTTGCTGTTCGCCTCCGCTAAGCTCAAAGGGATGCTTGTTTCCATATTCGGTTAACTTCACATGCCTTAGGAGTCTTTGTGCTTGCGTCTGCTGTACATCTAGCGAATATCCGGCTATCATTAGCGGCAACACAACATTTTTAGCCACCGTCCATTCGTTGATCAATTTATAATCTTGAAACACCATACCCATATGAGTTCTAAGCTCTTGGAGCTTTGAAGTTGATACCCCAGCTAGCTCCAATCCGCCAACTACCATGCTTCCGCCAGCTGGTTTTAAATGTCCGTAAAAAGATTTCAACAAGGTTGACTTACCGCTTCCGCTTGGTCCTGTTATAAATACAAATTCTCCTTTTCTTACAGAAAAATTAGCATTTTTTATAATTTCATTTTTACCTCGATTGTAAGCAAGTGTCAAATCTGTAGCTTTAATAATATTAGCCATGCAGAAACTCCTTTATTGCTTTATGTGCTTTAAAGTTTGAACTAGATCTGATCGGCAAGGATGGATAATAGTTACAATTATTTATATTCATAATAATGTATTTATGCTCCGGTCTAGCAAAACTTCCAAATGCACATTTCATCAAAAACGTATCCTTATCTATCTCGTATAGTCTTTCAAAATGCACAAAATAATCATCAAACACCTGACTTTCTTGCGGCAATTGTTTGTTTGTATTTATATTATATCCTAAATCAGAAAAGGAAAAGTCAAATTCATCTCTTTTATCATCCGATTTTTCATCACAAAAAAGAGTTACATCATAAATATCTTTTGATTGTCTTTGCCATCTTGCTTCGTATTTACTGATAATTGGCAAAGCATAATTTTTATTTATTTGAATTCTCATTTTTGGAAGTTTACTAAAAATTTGCAATGCATACTCATAATAAAGGTCACTATCTGTGCGAAGCTCCAAAGTGCCGTCAACATCCAACACTCTCATTGCTTCAGCAGTAAACTCATCTCCTATTACCCTGCGGGATGGTTTTTTGTCCCACGGTACAGGAAAGTGGACAAAAATTTGTTTGCAGATATTTGATGGAAGCATCTCCAAAAAAAGCCTAGCATCATAATTGACTACCAATATATTGCTCAGTCCTTGGATTTCAATCTGCTTTAATAATTGTCCTGCAGATGGCGTATGGATCTCGATACCTATAAATAAAGTTTGTGGATTTTGCTTGGCTTGATACAAAATATGTCTTCCGCTTCCAAAACCGACTTCTATGGCTATTTTTTTATGTTCAAATTTGATATCGACAAAATCTTCTATTTTTTTGAAATACTTTGACGCAAACAGAGGTTCTTTGTGGCGGATATTTACAATATTTGAGCTTAATATATCAAACTCCAAAATATTTGCTACTTTTCCTATGGCTTCTTTGAGAAGTGATAGCTTCAATGGCCTTGTAATCTTCTCGTATTTGAGCATGGCTTCATTGTCTGTATATTTATATACCAGCAGAAACTTCTCATTTTGGTAATTGATGCCGATTAAAGTCTCTGGATAGCTTACCGAGTGCGCTACAAATTCTATAATCTCGCTATGTTTTTTTGCCCGATTAGAAAGCTCTTCTTTTGATATTGGCATTACTTTAATATGTGGCACTGAATGTTCCTTGTAGGTTATCGCTTTTTAGTAATTCAAATATATTCTCATCAAAATGTTTTGATATAAAATCTCGCATATCATCAAATAATGGTGCTTCAAATTGCATATTTTGCCCGCTTATAGGATGAATAAAATAAAGTGATCTGGCATGCAAAAATACTCTTGGCATCTCTTTGCCAATATATCCATAGAGTGTATCTCCCAAGATATGCCGTCCAAGAGTTGAGAGATGAACTCTGATCTGATGTGTCCTGCCGGTATATAGCTTAGCAGCAATTAATTCAATATTTTTATCACTTGATGCTAATTTCACAAATGCGCTTTTCGCACTTTTCCCGCCTTCAATTACTCCCATTTTTAGACGATTATGCGTGCTTCTGCCAATTGGAGCTTCTACTTCGCATGAATCTTTGAGTGGATAGTCTATCAATGCCACATAATATCTGCCCATACTTTTATCTTCTAACTGACGGCTGAGAGCTTCATGGGCCTCATTGCTCTTGGCAATTACCAGTGCGCCTGTAGTCTCTTTATCTATGCGATGTACTATACCATGTCTCTCTTCCCCTGAGAGGGTTGAAAGAGATATTCCTCTTTGCACAAGCCAATCAACCAAAGTAGGCTCTTTAACACTTGGCGCCGGATGCACCACAAGACCGCTTGGCTTATTGACTACCATTAAATGTTCATCTTCATATAGTACTTCTACATCAAAATCAACCTTCATTGATACTTTATGTTCAACTTCCGGCAGCGTGTATGATACTTTATCGCCTATATGTACTTTATGGCTTGTCTTTGTCACATCTTTATAGTTGGTTTTTACAAAACCTTTTTCTATAAGCTTTTCTATCTGATTCCTGCTGGCATTCAGATGAGATGCTAATATCTTATCGATCCTGCCGGACTCATCTGCTATAAATTCTTCTTTATTTATCCCTAATTGCCCGCTCATATGTCATCCCTCTTCCATCTAGTAGGATCTAAAAAAGTATCATCATGTATATGAGATAGTGATGCTTGCATCATTTTAAAAAGATTTTTATTCTCTTTTTCCATCTCTAGCAACCACTCTTTTGTCTTTGCTCTGGCAAATGGCATCTTGACATCTTTAAGCATAGCAGGACACGCTTCATCACCTATTGCAACAAGAGCGTTATCTTCCACAAAAGCTCTGGTTTGAGACTCTCGTACTTGTATAAGAGGACGAATGAGATGAAATCCTCTCTCGGTTTTATATATAGGAGCTAAGCTTCTCATGGTGCCGTTATAGAACATATTCATAAAAAAACTCTCAACCGCATCATCAAGGTGGTGGCCAAGAGCTACTTTGTTAAATCCGCCTTCTTGTGCATAGGTATATAAAGCACCTCTTCGCATGCGTGAAAAATAGCTGCAAAAAGAGCTATTTGGCCGTATGGTATCTTGGGAAATATCAAATATATTCGTTTCAAAAACTTTATGCGGTATACCGTGCTCTTTGCAATGCTCTGATAATGCTTTATACTGCTCATTTGGCATACCGTAATTTATCGTGCAAGCTTCATATTCAAATGAAAACGGTGCATGTCTATGGATATGTTTCATAATATGCACAAGAGCCAAAGAATCCTTTCCGCCGCTAAGACCGACAAGCACCTTGTCACCTTCATTTATGAGCTTAAATGTAGCATTCGTTTTGCCGACAATTCGCAAAAGTTTTTTGCTTACACTGGGTGATTTTTTAGCTTCGATATCTTTCAAATGCGTTCTACCATGTCCAATATAAATTCTGCACTGACTTTAGCAGAACTCTCCAAGAATGTATCAAAATCGATTCCTGCCTCATCGTTTGCGCTGTCACTAATAGCTCTTAGTATAAAAAATGGAATATTCAAAGCGTTGCATACTACGGCAACACTTGCCCCTTCCATCTCCAAAGCGGATGCCTTGAAAGTTTCAGCTACCCAGCTTTTTTTCTGGCTGCATGCCACAAATTGATCTCCGGTGGCTATAATTCCCTCTTTTAAGTCAATACCTTTGTCTGCTGCTACTTGCTTTGCTATTTCTCTAAGTCGTGTGTCAGTCGGTATGCATACTTCACCCTCAGGCACAAATCCATACGGATGCCCAAAAGCAGTAATATCCAGATCATGTTGACACAATCCATCTGCTATGATAAGGTCTCCAATTTTTAGATCACTGCTAATAGCTCCGGCAACACCTGAAAATAAAACCATTTCGCATCCAAATTTTTCTATCAAAATAGTCGCTGTCAGAGCTGAAAATACTTTACCTATCTTTGAATATGCGACAACAATTTCTTTGCCTTTATACGTTGCTTCATAGTATATATTGTTGGCATACTTTGTCTCAACGACACTATCCATTTTTGCCAAAAGAGGATCAATCTCCTCTCTCATTGCTCCTATAATTGCAATTTTCATTACATATCTTTTAGTGCAGCAACAGTAGCCTCAAGGCTTGCCATATCGCTAACATTGAAATGTGGTTTAGAAGTTGAACTCTTATTGAGTCCTTTAAGTACATTGCCGTGTCCAAATTCTATATAACAATCTACATCATTATCTATATTAGCGATCGATTGTTTATAAAGCACCGGCATAACAAGCTGTTTTGGCAGCAACTCCAAAGCCTCTGCTTTTGTGCTATATGCTTTTGCCGTAACATTCGAGATGACAGGAGCTATAAAATTATCTTTTAGCATCTCTTGAAGTTTTTCCTCAAGCGGTGCAACTGCACTGTTCAATAACGGGCAATGAGAAGCAACTGACATATTTAAAAGCATTGCTCTTTTTGCTTTTGCCTCTTTTAGAACGTCTACTAATTCTTCAAGGTCTTTTTTGATACCCGCAATTACTATCTGTCCATCTGAATTATAATTCACTGCCCAAACTTGTTTACCCTCCGCTCTGGCATCAGCACAAATGCTCTCTACTGTGGCATCATCGAGTCCCAATGAAACCAGCATCCCTACTTCTTGCTTTGAGCACGCTTCAGCCATTAATTTACCGCGAAGATTTACAAGCTCTACTGCATCAATAGCATCAAGTGCATCTGAGGCGACAAGAGCAGAAAACTCACCCAAAGAGTGGCCAAGCGTAAGTACTGGAACAATACCGGTTTGCTCTACAAAAAGCCTGTTTGCAATAGCGCTAACTAACAATATAGCCGGTTGAGTAAATGCTGTTTGAGCCAAATTTTCATTTTCAGTAAACAAAAGAGTTTCAAAATCAATATCTGTTCTCTCTTTTGCATCAGCAAACATCTCTTTTGCTACTGAAGAATTTTCAAAGAAATCCTTTCCCATACCTATTGCTTGAGAACCCTGACCAGGGAATACAAACGCACACTTTAATGACATATTTTTCCTTTGAATACATAGTTATAAATAATAAGATATTATACCATGTCATCGTTTAGGGTTAAGAATTGACAATAAAATAGCCTGTATCTGCATTTGATTATTTTTAATTTTGATCTGTTTTTATGATACAATATTTAAAACATCATTAGGAGCAAATATGTTATCAATTTTATGGTGGCATTGGATTGTATTTGGATTGATATTGCTAATGATCGAACTAGCAGTTGGTACTTTTTTTATATTAGGTTTTGCCATCGCAGCTATAATTATCGGTGTTATAACATTTTTTATATTTTTTTCATTTGCCACACAATTAATGCTATGGCTTCTTTTTTGTATAATCTTTATAGTCGTTTGGTATAAAAAATTTTCTGACACCACAATAACTAAAAGCGGTCAATCAGACTATTCTCTTGATACTTTGGGCACAGTAACACTAGATATCCCGAAACACTCTAGAGGCAAAGTGATGTTTGACACCCCGGTACTTGGCAATACAACATGGCATGCAACATCGAATATAGATATACATGCTAATACACGAGTAAAAATAGTCAAAATAAACGGTCAGCTTATAGAAGTTGAACCTATTTAAAAATACAAAAAAAGGATAAACAATGGAAATCATGATAATTTTAGTAGCAGTAGTATTGGTGACCCTTTACAAAGGTGTTAATATTGTACCGCAAGGAGAAGAGTGGGTAGTCGAAAGGCTAGGTAAATTTTCCCGTACACTAAAACCTGGGCTTAATATTATAGTACCTTATATAGAAGCCGTAAGACAAAAAGTCTCTACTAGAGATCTCATACTTGATATTCCGGGTCAAGAAGTTATCACTAAAGATAATGCTGTTATCCATACAAATGCGATCACGTTTATTCGTGTCACCAATCCTGCCGATGCTATATATGGAGTAGAAAATTTTAAACTTGCCATTCAGCAGCTCGTCATGACAACTCTGCGCTCTATACTGGGTGAGATGAATCTGGACGAAGCACTGTCTAGTCGTGAGCATATCAAAACGAAATTAAAAGATCAAATTATAGATGATGTGGCAGGCTGGGGAGTTACAGTTAAATCAGTTGAGATTCAAGATATTGCACCAAGTACATCCATGCAAGCTTCAATGGAGCGGCAAGCGGCCGCAGAGAGAGAACGAAGAGCTATTGAAACAACTGCAGAAGGAACAAAAAATGCTATGATACTTGAAGCTGATGGCAAACTGGCAGCTGCGCAAAGAGAAGCACAAGCACAAGTAACACTAGCGAAAGCTTCAGCTGAAGCTATACGCGAAATCGGAGACAATATCCAAAATCAAGAATTGCCTGCAATGTTTTTGCTTGGAGATAGATACATCACAACACTTGAAAAAATGAGTCAAAGCCAAAATTCTAAATTTATAGTTTATCCAGCCGATCTTCAAGGTGCCGTAAAAGGCATGTTAGGCAGTGTATTTAAAAAATAAATACTATCCTCTTTCTGTATGTCCCTTGAATGATACTATCCCATAAGCAAGGTTTGCTACCTTGCTGTATCCCATTTTTTTCATGATTTGCTGACAATATGCACTTCTGCTTCCACTAAAACAATAAACTATGATATTCGCATCTTTTTTATCGTCTATCTGAGAAAGGGCTTGATAAAATGAAGTGGTTGGAACCAAAAAGTCTGTACCTATGATTCGCTCCCCTTTATACTCCATCCACTCTCTGACATCAACAAGAATAAAATCAACTAAACCAATTTCTCTGGCTTCCAATAATGATTCAAGTTCGTCTGAATCTAGATCTTTTTGTTCCAAAAGTGCTAGACATTCTTCTTTGGATAATCCCCTTGAATGCGTATGAGATACTTGTATAGCACTCTTTTCTATAACATGTTTGGCTGCATATTCAGGTGTGCAAAATATACCACAGTGACAATGCCCGTCATTTGGAATCTCATACTCAAGAGCCGGTTTGCACGGACATATTCTATTGTCGGCTGCTTTTCTTTCCTCTTCAGTTTCGCCTTCTACCATAAAACAAGGACAATATCTTTTGCCATAAATAAGTTTGTTTCTTGTAAGCCCCGTTTTAACCGACTCATTTATTTCGTCTTCGGGATTATATACAAATCCGAATTGATTACAAACTTTTTCTGTAAACGAGAGTGTCTTGACATATTCTTGTTGAAATTCTTCTGATTGGGTGTCAATTTTGATTACCATGCAATTTCCTATATAATGATAAATTTTTTTTGAAATTATAGTAAAAAAATTTGAGAGTTTTGTTATAAAATAAAAGAAAAAAAGTTAGTTAAGCTAGGATTATAAATATAATAATTTAAACAAAAAATTCTAAGCAACTTCCCCCTTAAAAAAGGGAGTTGGTATCGATTCTTAATGGCAATGACCGCCGCCGCAACAACCGCCACTGCTATGGCTATGTCCGTGATCATGACCAGTGCTGCAACAACCGCCTTGATCATCGCATGCCAATTGTCCAGTCATTGCTTCATCTGCAGTTGCTTCTCTAGCATCAATTACTTCTATAGAAAACAGCAGATCTTTACCGGCCAAAGGATGGTTGAAATCAATTGTTACTTCGTTATCATCAAATGATTTTACAGTAACTTGAACACTTTGTCCATGCTCGCCTTGTCCATAAAGCACCATACCTTCTCTAAGGTCGATTCCTTCGAACTGATCTCTAGGCAAAACTTGCATAGCTTCAGGATTAGTCTCACCGTAAGCTTCTGCAGCTTTCACTAAAATATCACCTTTTTCTCCGACTTTCATACCAACAAGTGCATTTTCAAGTCCAGCTATGATATGACCTTTGCCTGTTATGAACTCCAAAGGAGCTCCGCCGATATTGCTATCTATAATATCGTTTTTCCCTGCTTCTGTTAAACTGTATCCTAATGATACAACACTATTGTCTTTTGTAATAATCATAATTTTCTCCGTTTAATAAATTTTTTGTCATTGTAGCCAAGCAAACTTTACAAACCCTTAGCTATTATTTTGAATTGTTTGTTTAAAGCTTATCTCATACCGCCTAACTTATTTTTTGCTATTTTTGCACTTTCCCTTGCAGGATATTTTTGTATTATAGTTTCATAAAAAAGTTTTGCTTGAGCCTTATCGCTCGTATTTTCCAAAGAGATAGCAGTATGCAATAAAAGTATATCTATATAAGCTGCACTGTCATCCGCTTTTGCACTTTTTTTATAGTAAAAAATTGCATCTTTGTATCTTTTTTGATAATAAGCGATTTCACCCATATAATAATTAGTTGATGCTGCCTTGTATCCTTGTTTTTGGGCATCCAAAAATTGCTCTTGGGCTTTATCGTATTGTTTTGCTCTAAATAAAGTAATGCCATTAGCGTATGCTTGCTCTTTAGTTAACGATTTTGAAGATGGCGCAGTATCCTCTGTTTTACCGTTTACTTTCAGGATTTTATATAATTCGTCTTTTTTTACACATGATGCATTAAGATCATCTATCATCCTGCCTAGATCTTGAATTAGTTTCATATCATTTTTTGAATCTTGATTTCTATTAATCTCCTCAAGTTCCATTATTTTGACATTTAAACCTTCCACTAGACTAGTGAGGCCGTCTATGCGTTCATTTTGTTCTTGTATCTTTTGTTCAAGCATAATTATATTTGAGTTTGGAACTTCTTGTGCATAAGACACAAGGTTCACAAAGCTAATTATGGCTAAATATGTTTTTATATTCATGTTTATTGCTTATGTAGGTCTACTCTTCTATTTTGAGCATAACACTCATCTGCAGTGCTATTAGTACAAGCTGGCGCACTTTCACCTAGTGATACAATAGTAAATCGCTCAGCTGCAATGCCTTGCGCCACCAAAGCATCTTTTACGGCTTTTGCTCTTTTTAGTCCCAAAGCATAGTTAAACTCATCTGTACCAAATTCATCGCAATTGCCCTCTACTTTGATATTTCCGTTATAACTTTTCAGAGTCTGTATGTTTTTATCAATAGCTTTTTGCATATCATTTACTATACTAAAATCTCCAAATCCAAAATATACGCTCTGGAAGCCACCACTGCTGTTATTATATGATCCATCATTTGGCAATCCGCCGCTCGGACTCATTTTGGCTCTAAGCGCATCAGCATTTGATATCTCACCATGCTCACCTACATTCACTCCATCACTCCCTAGCGAAGGAACATCAGATATATTTGCACCTGTGTTTAATTCGGGTGCTTTTTGGCTGCATCCTGTCCAAAAAAACGCAACTAAGATTACTGTTGCAATTAAAAATAACTTTTTCATATAAATCCTTTCAAAATTAATACAATATGATATTACCACAAAATTACCAATCAATAGATTGAACTTTGCTTCCAACATTAAAAATGCTGCTCTCTTTTGTGTCTATATTTACATACCCTACCAAGCTTTTACCGCTTTGTTGTTTTACATACAAAACTACATTACCGTCACTTGAAAACCTAGGAAATTGGTTGTCACCGCTATTGGTTAATGGCGTTGTGCCGGAAGTTGAATTGAGATAAATATTAAATGTATTGCCTCTAAAGCGCTCACTGCTTTCTCTAGACGAATAAACTATTTTATTCCCAAATGCATCACAACTATTATTGTTTCTGCCTCTTGAGACTACCGGTGACACAGAAGGACTTGTCAAATATTTTTTAAAAATATTTGGATATCCAAGCCTATTTGATACAAACACAATTTGTTTTTCTCCTGACATATATTGTCCGCTGACATCAATACCTCCAAAATCCGTCAAACGAGATGCGGATTTTGTGGCTACATCATATTCATAAATATCAGGTTGCCCGTTTGGCGCCATTGTAAGAAGCAATTTTGATCCATTGCTGCTAACATCAGAGCAAACAAGCATGCCGTCTGATGATGTAATCATATCTTTCGTACCGTTATTTAAATGATATCTATACAAAACAGGTCTAGCTCCATTCATGGCAGTATAATAAAAACTGCTTTGAGATTTATCTGACCATTTTGGAAAAAGATTAAGCCCGCTTCTGATTATTGGATACTTGTATGTAAAAGTATAATCAGAGAGTATTATTTCACTCTGTCTGGAAGCTGTATATCTAGTAAATAAAACCAAACGATTCATCCAATCTATACTGCCATATCCCAATATACGATTAATGTCGCTCACTGCTTTGTGCACTAAAAACGGATATTTGTTAAATGCTCCGATAGAATAGCTTTTTTGAAATAATTTTGTTCCATTGCTGTTTTGAATAAGTATAACTGACAAGCTGGCACCGCTTGTATTTAGTAGTTGATATTTTAATGTATATTCATTTGATTTTACTTCTGTAGGTAAAACATCAGAACTATACTCAGCCGTATAATATCTGCTATCAGCGCTAAAATTTCCGCTTAATTTTAAATCGTTCAAGAAAAGCGAAAAAACTTTTCTTGATGTACTATTGTCAATTGAAGTACTTCCGTCAGCAATTGCTATTTTGCTGCGATTGTCTACCTTTTTTTTGATAGTAAGCTCTGCATCGCTGTCTCCCATTAAAACAGTCAAGAGCATAATTATAGAAAATATAAAACGCATCATTACCTCTCCGCAATAAAATTTACATCAAACAAATAAGCCCTTGAACCTGCATGGGGTCCAAAGCCTACTCTTTGTAGTTGCTTGAGATATTGTACCAATCCTTGATTAAATTCCTCATTAGCTGAGGGTTGTATAATTTTAAAATCAAAATCACCATTTGGCTGTATAACAAACGATATTTTTGCTCTCTCACCTGCATAACTGCTTTGTGCCGGCCATCCTTGCAAAATGGATTTTACTTTTGACTTATATGCATCTTCTACCCCGGCATCACCTTTTTTGCTAAATTCTTTACTAATTAATTCAGATGCCACACTGGATGGAGATTGAGAAATATTTGTCGCTATTGGAGCTGATGGCTTAGATGATGGTTTGGCCTTTGGTGTTGCAGCTATTGGTTTATCAGATTTGATATTTGTAAATAAATCACTTGTATTTTTTGATTGATTTTTTGTATTTTGTATGGGTTTTGTATTTTCTATTTTTTTAGTTTCTTGTTTTTTTATCAAAGGGGGTGTTTCTTTCGGTTTATCGACCGAAGTTGGTTTTTTTTCAATAGGCACTTGTTTTTTTACAACTACTTCTTTTTGAGGCTGCTTAATAGATTCTTTGATTTGCGGTTTTTCTTCTAGTTGTGTTTTGATTGGCTGGGGGATATCATTAGATTCAGTTTGAACAGGTTTGGCGAGTGGTAAATCTTGAGATTCATCTACTGTTGATAAATCGACTGCAATTATCTGTTCTTTTTGACTACCCGTATCTTTCTCTTCGGATTTATATCCAAAATGCCAAAAAAGCAATCCTACAACAACAATATAAATAGCAACAGCAATAATACCGCTTTTAAATGTATATTCTTTTTCCATAAATTATTGTGTCACCAAAGATACATTCTCAAAGCCCGCCATTTTTATGCTTTTGAGAAGAAACATAATATCTTTATACGCTAGAGTCTCATCGGCACGAATATATATATTTGTTTTCGGGTCCATATCTAATTTGTCTGCAAATCGGCTTGAAAAAGTAGCCAAAGAATAGACATCATTATTTATATATATTTTTTGATTTCTATCCATACGGATAGTAACTGAATCGCTCTTTTTTGTTTGACTTTGCTTTGAGCCCTGCGGTAGAGTAATTTGTTCTTGATATGTTATAGTAGGAGCCGCTATCATCAAAATTGCCATAAGAACCAGCATGACATCCATTAGCGGAGTAATATTTAAATCCGGATCATCATCCCAATGAAACATTTGTGCTCCTTATTTATCATCAATTTGGGCTAACATCATTTTTGACTGTGATGCCAAAAGTGAACTAAGCTCATAAGCCTTGCGTTTTAATATTAAATGAAAACTATATGCAAAAATAGCTACCAAAATACCCGCTGCAGTTGCAACCAATGCTTCAGATATTGCAGGAGCGACAATATTCAATGCAGCACTTGCCTGATCTCCAAGCTTGCTAAATGTTTCCAATATCCCGACTACAGTTCCAAAAAGACCTATAAAAGGTGATGTTGATGCTATTATAGATAAAAGTGTTAGATTGCGAGTAGCTATTCGCACAGCATCTGAGGCGGCAGCCTCCAATATAACAGAATTTGGATTATTAACTTTACCAAGATATGCATGTAATAGTGATGATTTACTTACGGATCTGGACACACCCATATAAAGAGCTTTTAATGAATCTGTTTCGATAGCAATACGTTTATGTAAAAGCTTGAAACGATCCATAAATACCCAGAAGGTAATTATAAAATAAAAAGAAAGAATCAATAAAACCAAAATAGTGATAGCACTACTTTGGGAAAAATATTGAGCTAGTGAATTATGCAATTATATAGACTTCCCTATATGTTCTACTTTGCTTACCGCAGTAGCAATAGCCACGCTTGAAGCTTCAGTACTTTTAAGAAGTGCTTTTGCATCTTCTATTGCTTGTGCCAGTTCATTATCCTCACCAGAAAGTGACACGGCACCATCAACTATACATGTAGTTTTTGTTTCATCTACTTTGACATATCCGGAATTGATAGCTACTGCAATTTCTTTATTTTGAGCTGTTTCAATGATAATAACACCAGTTGTAAGCATAGAAACCAAAGTTGCATGTTTTGGTAAGACACCAAACTCTCCTTCGGTTCCAGGCAAAGTAACTTGCTTAACATCATTGTCGAAAATTACACCATCTGGTGTAACTATTTCAAGCTTCATTAGTTCCATAGTATTCCTTTAAGGATTAAGCTTTTGCTTTCATTTTTTCGAATTTAGCAACAGCTTCGTTCATATCTCCAACCATATAGAAGGCAGCTTCAGGCATCTCATCATATTTACCTTCTAGAAGTCCTTTGAATCCGGCAATTGTCTCTTCAAGAGTAACATATACACCTGGGCTTCCTGTAAATACTTCTGCAACGTGGAATGGTTGAGATAGGAATTTTTCAATTTTTCTAGCTCTCTCAACAACAAGTTTATCATCTTCACTAAGCTCATCCATACCAAGAATTGCAATAATATCTTGCAAATCTTTATATTTTTGTAAAATTTGTTGTACACCACGAGCTACTTTATAGTGATCATCACCGATAATTTGCGGATCAAGCATTCTAGAAGTTGAATCTAGTGGGTCAACTGCCGGATAAATACCTTTTTCTGCGATTGAACGGTTAAGAACAGTTGTTGCATCAAGGTGCGCAAAAACAGAAGCAGGTGCCGGGTCAGTCAAGTCATCCGCCGGTACATAAACAGCCTGAACAGATGTGATAGAACCTTTTTTAGTAGAGGTAATTCTCTCTTGCAGTTTTCCCATTTCGCTTGCTAATGTTGGTTGATAACCAACGGCTGATGGAATACGACCCAAAAGAGCTGACATTTCAGCACCTGATTGTGAAAATCTAAATATATTATCTATAAACATCAATACATCTAGGCCCATTTCATCACGGAAATATTCAGCCATCGTAAGACCAGTAAGTGCGATACGGTTTCTTGCTCCCGGTGGTTCACTCATTTGACCATAGCACAGTGCAACTTTGTCAAGTACGTTTGACTCTTTCATTTCATGATAAAGGTCATTTCCTTCACGAGTTCTCTCACCAACACCGGCAAATACAGAGTATCCACTATGTTTCATAGCAACGTTGTTGATAAGCTCCATAATGATAACTGTTTTACCAACACCGGCACCACCAAATAGTCCAACTTTACCACCTTTAGAATAAGGGGCTAGGAGGTCAACAACCTTGATACCAGTTTCAAAAACTTCTGTTTTTGTGCTTTGCTCTTCGAAAGGAGGCGGGTCTCTATGGATTGACCAATATTGTTTTGCTTCAACCGGTTCACCATTATCAACAATATCACCGATTACATTGAATATTCTACCCAATACTTCCGGACCAACTGGAACTTTTATTGAATCTCCGGTTGCTCTAACTTCTTGTCCTCTATATACACCTTCACTCATATCCATGGCGATCGTTCTGACACGTTTGTCGCCAAGTTGTGCTGCAACCTCTAATACCAATTTCTGTTCTTTGCCATCAACTGTAAATACAGTTTCTAGTGCTTCATTAATCTCTGGCAAATAATCTGTAAAATCTACATCGATTACCGGGCCAAGTACTTGTACTACTTTTCCTATCATTATCTTTCCTCTCCTCTAATTATTTCATTGATTCCATACCACTGATGATCTCTATGAGTTCAGTTGTAATCGCTTCTTGTCTAGCTCTATTATATTTAATGGAAAGAGATTTAACCATCTCTTTTGCATTGTTTGTTGCCGAATCCATTGCTTGCATTCTTGCACTATGCTCTGCTGCAAGTGAATCGATAAGTGCATAATACATAGTATATTCTACATATCGTTTGACTAGTCCTTCTAATAATGTATTGTCTTCATCTGGTTCAACTTCTAATTCTGAAGTAGAAACATTATTCAAACTCAATGCACTATGATCAATAGGCAATACTTGTGATTGCCTAACTTCTTGTGTGATCATATTGACATAACCATTATGTACTAATATAATTTTTTCAGTATTGCCATCGATATAATCTTGAGCTATTTGGCCGATCAGTTCTGATGATTTTTCAAAATCAGGTGAAGAACTAAGTCCAAGAACTTCATTGCTTAATGCAACTCCATTGAATCGAAAATAGTCAATCCCTTTTCTGCCAACTGCTCTAAGTCTAACTTCTGTACCTTTTGCTGCAAACTCTTTTCTAAGAGCATTTACTCTTTTGATAGTTTGAGCATTAAAGCCTCCGCAAAGACCTTTATCTGCTGTAATAAAAACTATATCTACTATTTTTGGGTTTTTGACTTCGCTAAAATAAGGCAAGTCCAAACCGTTAGCATTTTCACCTGCCATCTTTCTTGCAATTTCATTCAAAAGTTCAGTAAGCTTAGCTGCATAAACTTTTGATTTTTTCGCAAGCTCCTCTGTTCTTTTAAGTTTTGCAGAAGAGACAAGCTTCATAGCACGCGTAGTTTTTTCTGTATTTTTAACACTTTTAATCTTACGCTTAATATCTTTTAAACTTGCCATGATATGCCCTTATGCGCTAAATGATTCTTTGAAATCTTCAATTGCTTTTCGTAATTGTGCTTCAGTCTCATCATCAATTTTTTGACTAGTTCTAATGTTATCCAAAACTTTAGAATATTTAGCATCCATGAAGCTTAAAAACTCAGCTTCAAATTTTGTTACTTTTGATGCCGGGATACTGTCTAAATAACCTTTTGCACCAGCATAAATAATAGCAACTTGTTTTTCAATAGGAACTGGAGAATAAGGAGGTTGTTTAAGAACCTCTACCATTCTTTGTCCGCGCTCTAGTTGTTGTCTGCTATGTTCATCAAGGTCTGATGCAAATTGAGCAAATGCTTGAAGCTCTCTATAAGATGCCAGGTCAAGTCTTAGTGTACCGGCAACTTGTTTAGTAGCTTTGATCTGAGCAGAACCACCAACACGAGATACAGAAAGTCCGACGTTAATTGCCGGTCTGATACCTGAGTTAAACAGATCAGTCTCTAGGAATATTTGACCATCAGTAATTGAAATTACGTTTGTAGGGATATACGCGGAAACGTCCCCTGCTTGTGTCTCGATGATAGGGAAGGCCGTAATTGAACCTGCACCAAGCTCATCGTTTAATTTCGCTGCTCTTTCAAGAAGTCTTGAGTGTAGATAGAATACATCCCCTGGATATGCTTCACGACCCGGAGGACGTCTAAGGATAAGAGACATTTCACGATAAGCTACAGCATGCTTAGAAAGGTCATCATAGAAAATTACAGCGTGTTTGCCGTTATCTCTAAAATACTCAGCCATTGTAACACCTGCATAAGGAGCAAGGAATTGCAATGCTGCTGATTCAGAAGCACCTGCATTTACAACGATTGTATAATCCATAGCACCGTATTCTTCTAATTTTTTAACTGTTGCTGCAACAGTTGATTGTTTTTGACCAATTGCTACATAGATACAAACAACATCTTGACCTTTTTGGTTAATGATAGTATCGATTGCTATTGTTGTTTTACCGGTTTGTCTATCACCGATAATAAGCTCTCTTTGTCCTCTACCGACCGGAACTAGGGCATCAATTGCTTTAATACCTGTTTGAAGTGGCTCATGAACTGATTTTCTAGCCATGATCCCTGGAGCTTTTTCTTCCACAAAACGGCTTTCGCTTGATGCAATTGCACCTTTACCGTCAACTGGCTGACCAAGTGCATTTACAACTCTACCGATCATTGCTTCGCCAACTGGAACTTTTAGAAGATCGCCTTTTCTTTTTACGCTCATCCCCTCTTTAATGCCCGCTGATGACCCAAGAATTACAACACCAACACTTGCCTCTTCAAGGTTAAGAACCATACCTTCCATACCGTTTTCAAATTCAACGATTTCACCCGCCATAACATTATTCAAACCATAAACTGTTGAGATACCGTCTGCGATACCTACTACTTTTCCAACTTCGTTTATGTCTAAATCAATTTGAAAATTTTCAATTCTCTCTTTTATGATAGAACTAATTTCATCTGCTTGTAATTTAACTGCCACTGCTACTCCTTTACTTTAATATAATGACTTACAATGATCGATTAATATAATCGATTAATTGTTCTTTAACTCTCTGTTTAGAGAAATTAACCTCAATGCCCAAATCTTCTACTAAAACTCTCAAACCTTCAAAATCACTAACTTCTTGTGTTAATGAGATTTTCGATCCTGTATATTTCGCCAAAGCATCCTCAAGTTCTGTAACTTCTGATTTGCCTAAACTTTTTTGACTTCTTATGACACCTTGATAACTATTTTGTTCTTTTTGAAGCTCAGCATTTACAATTTTAGCAATAGCCGGGATCAAAGCCAATCTTTTATTTTCACCTAAAATTTTTATAAAATTGATCAATCTTGTATCGGCTGTTTTGCCGAGCGCATCAAGAATACTTTGTGTTTTAGACTCATCACTCAACAAAGGTGAATTAAGACCATTAACTATAGATGGTGTACTAGCAAAAGCATTTGAAAGCTGTGTAAATATTTCTGCATATTGGCTAATTAATTTAGAATCATTGATAGCAAAAATTGCTTTTGCATATCGTTGTGCTACTAACTCTTCCATTATGCCACCACCTTATTGCTTATCATAGATACTACTCTATTTTCACCTATCACAATATCATCATTTGTAATATTTTCATTTAGAACTTCATTTATAGTTTCTCTAGCACTTTTTCTTGATTCAAGTTCTATTTTTTCTTCGAGTTGTTTATCCAAAAATGATAGTTCTTGTACACTGTTTTGCATAATTTTATCTGACAATAACAGAGCCTCTTTTTTTGCATCAGCAACTATCTCTTTTGCTTTTTTTTCGCTCTCTTTGACCATGTTTTGTGCATCTTTTTGTTGCTTTTTGGCCAACTGTAATCTACTTTCAATATCTTTAAGCTGATTTGCAATACCATCTTGACGACTTGCCAAAAAACCTTTAAGTTTATCTGCAAGCAAATAATAAAGAATGCCGGCAAAAATTAGAAAGTTAAATACCCTAGGAACAAAATCTGTTTCTCTACCGGTCATGGCAAAATATTTAGTAGCTTGAGCTGAACCTTCATGGTCACCGCTCGCCAGTAAAATTGCAGGAACAATCAATAAGCCTAGTGTTATAAATTTATTTTTCATCCCGCCTCCTAAAACTTACTTAACTTGGCTTTTATGCCGTCTTTAAATTGAGGCATTTGTGCCAACAAAGCATCTTTGAGTGCATTTTTTTCTTTTGCAAGATTTTGTGCAAAAGAATCATATGCCGTTTCAAGCTCTTTTTGTTTAGCGTCTATTTTGCCTTGCGCTACCAATTTAGCCTCATCTATTGCTTTTTGTCTAATAGCTGCTGATTCTGTTTTGGCATCGCTAATGATCTGCATCGCTTTAGCATGCAACTCTTCGCTGTCCCCAGAAAGGTTTTTGCTGGACTCTAAATCTTTTGCTATTGACTGATTTCGTTCATCCATAAAACCAATAAGCGGTTTAAATAAAATACTATTCAGCAAAAACAAAAGAGTCATCAAGACCACAAAGACAAACACCATCAAAGGAAGATGTATATCAAGCATGTCCACTCCTCTTATAATTTCGCATTATTCTACCATTATAGAGGTAATACTTTGGTTAAATTTTCACGCTTTTTTTAGTTTTTCAACAAAGTTAGTAAATTCTTCCTTATTAGAAAATTCTAATTCAATTATATTGCCTTTGATTTTATGTTTAAGCGGAAGTAATTTTTTTAATAAGCTAGCATATTCATTGAGTGTAAATGGAGGCATTTTTTTATCATTATTTTTGGATGGCTGTTTGTAGCCCTTTATGATGCTTTCTGTTTCTCTAACGCTAAGTTTTTGCCCAATGATTGTAGATAATAAAATTTTTTGTTTTTCGGGAGTAAGGCCTACTAATATTTTGGCATGACCTTGGGTTATTTTGCCATTTACTAATTGCTCTTGTACCTCCGGTATCAATGACAAAAGACGTAATGTATTTGTTATCTGTGAACGACTCTTGTGTACTATATTTGAGAGTTCATCATGCGTAATGTCGTGAACCTCGATCAACTCAGAATATGAGTTGGCTAATTCTATTGGATTTAAGTCTTCTCTTTGGATATTTTCGACTAGGGCCAATTCTCTTAATTTGATATTATCAATATCAACTTGTACTACTATGGCTCTTACAATTGAAAGATTTGCAAGCTTATGGGCTCTCAATCTTCTTTCTCCGGCTACTAGTAAATAGCCATTGTCCTTTTTGATGACTACGATAGGCTGAAGAAGCCCGTGCTGTTTAATCGAATCACTAAGCTCTCTAAGAGCATTTTCATCAAAATATTTACGTGGTTGATAAGGGTTTGGGACCACAAGAGATACATTTATATCTTCAACTTTTGCTTTAGCATTGTCTAAAATCAAAGAATCTATCTCATCAAGATTTTTACTATATGCTTCTTCTACCTCTTCGAGTATAGCTCCGAGCCCCCTACCAAGTGCCATGACTACCTCCCCGCAATTACGCTAGCTAATTCTTCATATGCAATACTGCCTTTAGAGCCAGATGCATATTCTCTAATCGGCTTACCAAAACTTGGGCTCTCTGCTATCTTAACGTTTCTTGGAACCACTATGCACTCTTTATTTTTCTTGAAATAAAACAATTGGTTTTTAAAATGATGACTCAAATCCTCTAGCACCTGCTTAGAAAGATTGTTTTGAGTTGAATACATTGTAGGCAAAAATCCTTTAATAGATAGTTTTGGATTGATTGTCTTGCGTAACATATTTATAGTACTGAGCAATTGCGCCAAACCTTCCAATGCAAAAAATTCACATTGAATTGGGATAATAACCGAATCTGATGCGCTTAGCGCATTGATAGTAATAGGTCCTAATGCCGGTGGAGAATCTATGATTATATAATCATAGATATCTTTAACTTCATAAAGTTTATCTTTGAGCATCAATTCACGATTTTGTTTATTTGTATCATAAAACTCTTTTTCAATACCCACCAGCCCTATATTTGAAGGTACCAAAAAAAGTGATTTCAGATGTGTCTGCATGGTTACTTGTGAAATACTTTTTGAACCATTCATTACATGCAAAATATTAAATTCATAATCATTTCTATGAAATCCAAGACTAGTTGTGGCATTCGACTGTGGATCAATATCTAAAAGTAATACTTTTTTCTTTTTTGCTGCCAAAGAAGCTGCCAAATTGACTGCAGTAGTAGTCTTTCCAACACCGCCTTTCTGATTTGCAATACATATAATTTCTATCATCTTAAGCTAAATACCTTTTCTCCATCTAATATAAGCGATCCATCATCGCACAGCACAGCCCTTAATAAGCTTTTTTTACTATCATTGATGTGTACAAAATATTCTCGATTCTTTTCAAATTCTAGCTTAACCTTACTAAAGACTTCCTTCCATTTTGGAAATTTTTCCAGTTCATTGATATATTTTTCCAAAAGAAAATATGGATCAATTTCAACACCTAGGCTGACATACGGTTCTGGCGCTGACGAAATATTTATTCCAATTCCGCATACTAAAATTTGATCAATTTTTTGAGTTATAACACCGCCGATTTTTGATCCTCTAAGATAAAGGTCATTTGGCCATTTAAGCCAAATATCATCATCAATATCTTGCAGCAATTCTTGCATAATTTGTGCAAAATATATAGATGCTGAAGCTAATGGCAAATCAAAAGGCAACAAATCACATGGTAATGCAAACGAAGCAAAGAAATTGCCCCTCACTCCTTGCCATTCGTTTGATCTGCTGCCAACACCGTCTGTTTGCTCTTGAGCAATAACTGCTATTGGGGCTCTAAGTTTATTGTTCTTTAATTCGTTGACTAAAAAGTGCTGCGTAGAAGAGAGTAGATCAAATGAGAGTATCTCCAATTTTCAGCCCCCTTCCAACAAGATAAGCCTTGGCACTCATGGCTTTTTTTGATGGCGGCTGCAAGAAAGATATTTTTATACTGCCCATCTCACATCCGACTTCAATACTATCGTTTGAAACAGAAAGTATTTCTCCTGCTTTATTTCTACTATTCATGTCAACAATTTCCAATCCTAGTAACTTTAATCCGTTGGCCAAAAACACGCCAGGCCATCCATAAAATGCACGATATTTATTGGTAATAACCAAGGCATTTATAAAATTAACTTCTCCGTCACTTTTTTGAATTTTACGACAATGTGTTGCTATTGCTTTAATTTGTGGCAACGGAATTAAATTTCCAAAATTTTTCAATACTTCAACAGTAAGTAATGCGGCATCATGGCTCAGCCTATCCATGAGATCAGTCACCACCATATCGTTTGGAATTTCAAAATATCTATATCCCAATATCGGTCCGCTATCAAGCCCTTCTTCGATTAGCATAGCTGTAATTCCAGTAAATTTATCTCCATTAAGTAAACACTGCTGCACAGGACTGGCTCCACGATACAAAGGCAACAGCGAAGCATGAAGGTTGATGCAAGGAGCAATATCTAATATATTTTTAGGCAACAACTGCCCAAATGCTGCTACTACAATGAGGTCAGGTTTTGCATCAACTATAGCTTCATAAATACCGTTTTCTTTGAGAGTTTGTGGCTGCAATACAGGCAAGTTATACTCTAATGCCAGTGATTTGACAGGTGGAGGCGTAAGTTCTTGATGTCTGCCTACAGGACGGTCTGGCTGTGTAAGAACAAGAGCTACTTCGAATTCTGGATTTTTCAATATAGCTTCCAATATGACTTTGGCATACTCAGGTGTACCCATATAAACGATTCGCTTCATTGGCCTTCTTTGTGTAAAATGTATATATTTATTATACCATGAATTGGATTTGAGATAAGAATTAGAGAGATAATACGAAATGGCTAAGCAATCCATAAATAAAATAGGATGTTTTTTTCTTACTACTTTTTTATAAAAGTAGAGCAAAAATCGTCATTATCGCAAGTATGCTAGCAAATTATGTTTCTCTTATAATATTCTTTTACTAAGTAAAGTATATTTCTCTATTGCTTGAAGCTTTTTACAATGATACGATCATGACAGAGATTTAAAATGAGCTAACGCCAGCGCCAAGCATGAGTTTGGTTACTTTTCTTTTTAAATATAAAAGTAAATTCTTATAAAAAACAGGGGTAACTTTAAACCCTAAAAAGCGTACCGCCCTTTTGTATCCCATTGAGCAAAAAGCTTTTGATATCACTCAGATTAAATCCGCTTGCCAAAAACATCTCTTTACCGTTTTCCAATAAAAATTGTGCTGATTGAAGCTTGGTGACTATGCCCCCTGTGGCAAATTCATTGTTTGCACTATGTTCTTGCAATAGTGTTGCCTCATCCAAGAAGCTATGCTCTTTGAACATAACCGCATTGCTAAATTTGTTTGGATCTTTGTCATAATATCCATCTATATCAGATAAAATTACAAGCATATCTGCATCAAAATGATATGTTACATGAGCTGAAAGCCTATCGTTATCTCCAAAAACAAGTTCCTCTGTAGCCGTGACATCATTCTCATTAATAATAGGCACTACCTTATTTGACAGCAATACTTCAATAGCCTGTTTTGCATGTTCTGTACGTTTGCGAGAATCAAGATCTGATGCGGTAAGCAATATCTGGGAACAAAGCATATCATATCTAGCAAACTTTTCTTGATACATTCTAAGCAAAAGCGGCTGACCGATAGCTGCAAGGGCTTGTTTGTTTGGAATAAAAGATTTATCAAGTTTAAGCTGTGTATATCCCGATGATACGGCGCCAGAGCTTACCAATATAATCTCTTTATCTATTATTTGCAAAGAAGCAATAAGCTCAACAAGGGATGACATCCTTGTCTTGGAAATTTCACCATTTTCGGTGAGTACGTGCGACCCTACTTTGATAACGATTCTTTTCATAATTACTGCTCCGTTTGATTTTTTTGCTGTTTGACAAAATCTCCTAATATATAACGTAAAGGTTCGGTATTGATGTGTGATACAGAAGATATCGGCAATACGAATCTTGGAGAATCAAGCTTATCACTTCCATAAGAGATATATTCGCTATTTGCATGATATACGTCTAGATTTTTATTTGGTTTCAATCCAATGGTAGCTAAAAATTCTGTTGTTGCATCATTTACTTCTTGTGGGCTCATGGCATCTATTTTGGTAATAGCTATACCGAATGCTCTTTTGCCAAGAACTGCTGAATATTTCTCTAATTCTTCCAAAAGCGTAGAATATTGATATTCCATAGCACGATAATTACTAACGTCTACCATTACAAGAAGCGTACCGGTACGCTCAATGTGTCTTAGAAACTCCAGGCCAAGTCCTTTGCCTTCGCTGGCTCCTTCTATTATACCAGGAATATCTGCCATCACAAACGCATCATAATCATTATATTCAACTACACCTAGTTTCGGTGTAAGTGTAGTAAACTCATAGTTTGCAATTTCTGGTCTAGCATTTGACAATACTGAAATGAGTGTAGATTTGCCCACGTTTGGATATCCTACAAGTCCGACATCAGCGATAAGTTTCATCTCGAATCTAACTTGCTTCATAATCCCAGGAAGTCCAGGCTGAGCATATGTAGGGCGTTGGTTACTGGAGTTTTTGAAGTGCATATTGCCAAGACCGCCCTTGCCGCCTTCCAGCAACTTAACCTTTGCACCGGTTTCAGTCAGATCAAGCAGTAATTCTCCTGTTTCAACATCAAATATTTGCGTACCTGGCGGTACTATGATGGTAGTATCCTCACCACTTTTGCCATATTTTTTTCTGCCTTCGCCCGGTCTGCCATTTTTGGCTTTTATGTGATGTCTGCCTCTAAGTGCTGTAAGAGTGTCTGTATTATTATCTACTTGAATATATACAGATCCGCCCCTGCCGCCATCGCCGCCATCTGGTCCACCTTGAGCTACAAACTTTTCTGTCCAAAACGATACTGCGCCCGCTCCGCCTTTTCCTGAACTAACTGTTAGTTCTACTCTATCTATAAACATATTTTATTTTGCCTTTTTGATTAACTTGTTATTATAACTCTAATAGCTCTCAATGCATTCAAAATAAAACTTAAGAGCAAAAATTTATATAAAAATTAAAATATTATATCTTAAATCGACCTAACAATGCCTAAATCAAAATCGAATTGTGGATGAATAAATGAGAAATAATAAAAAAATAAGAAGCCAAAGAGGCTTCTTTGGAAGAAGTATTACGCTGGAACTACAGAAACTTTTTTCTGAGTTGAAGAACGGTTTTCAAACTTAACTACGCCTTCAATAAGTGCAAAGATAGTGTGATCTTTACCCATACCTACGCCATTACCAGGATGTACTTTTGTACCTCTTTGTCTAATGATGATGTTGCCAGGAATTACTGCTTCACCGCCAAATTTTTTTACACCTAAACGACGACCAGCTGAATCGCGATTATTTTGGGTTGACCCCTGACCTTTCTTGTGTGCCATAATTGCTCCTTATGCTATACTTGTGATTCTTACACGAGTGAAATCTCTTCTAAAACCTCTTTTAAGTTTAGAATCTTTTCTTCTTCTCTTTTTGAAGATAATGACTTTTTTGTCACGACCTTCGTTAATGACCTCACCTTTGACTACTGCACCCGCTACAAAAGGAGTACCTACAGTCAAAGTACCGTTATCTAGTGCCAAAACTTCTTTAAATTCTACAGCACTTTTAGGCTCTAAATTCATGTTGTCAAAACAGACGATATCGCCCTCTTGGACTTTAAATTGTTGCCCACTTGCTTTAATGATTGCGTACATTGCAAACCCTTTATTAATTTCTTACTTGGTATTAAAAGTGTGTGATTATAGCAAAATAAGCTTTAATCTTTTTTAAATTAAACTATTTTTAATTAAGATCGTCAAAACTAAAAACTAACGACCAACAAAAGCTATGCACTCTATTTCTACAAGTGCATTTTTTGGCAAATTCTTGACTGCTACCGTACTGCGTGCAGGCTTATGATCGCCAAAATACTCAGCATAGATCTCATTGACAGTCACAAAATCATCCATATCAGCCAAAAATATAGTAGTTTTGATGACGTTATTCATAGAGCTGCTACCTGCTTCTAATACTGCCTTTAAGTTTTTTAGCACTTGATTTGTTTGGGAAATGATACCATTGCCTGCCATCTGCCCATCTGGCATTAATCCAATTTGTCCGGATGTATAGATCATTCCATTTACTTCAATGGCCTGAGAGTACGGACCTATTGCTTGTGGAGCGTGCAATGTAGATATAATATTCATATGTTAACCTTATTCATTTGATTCAAAAAATACATAATTGCCGGCATAGTCCGAAAATTCAAAATAGACTTTCTTTTCGTTACTATCGATCTTGCCGTTTAAATTTAAGTCATGATAGCCATATCCGAATCTGTAGGGTCTATCTTTGTTATCTTGTGTGCCCATTGCAGTAGAAAGCTTATCTATTTTCATAAACCTATGTACCAATTTATCTCCGGCATACATCTCTAATACACCATTCGTACCTGTCCAATTTTGGATAGAACGACCTATGGTATTTTGCGTCTCTTGCGTACAACCTGCCAACAAAGCTATTATTGATAATGCTACAAACGGTTTTGCTTTCATGACAATTACCCTTATAATTATTTCTTGTGATATTATTTTACCATTATAAATGATAATTTAAAATTATTTCGGATATCCAATCAAGACGGCAAACTAAATTTTTGTGTTATAAGATCGCCAAACTCATCAAAATATAGATAATATAATTTATCTCGCAGCACCTTCAAGCCAGCTAAGTAACGCAAAGCTATATTTGCCTGCAGGGAGGCTATATGCATTACCATTGGTGCGGCTATACCGCTTGGTATATGTGGCGGTGTATTGAATGCTGTGAATCTTCCGTGCTCAAAAAAACACACCTGTCCTACAAATGCCTCCACGCTCGCATATATCCAAGGTATGCCAGATTCGTTGGAATACTCATCTATCTGATGTCTTGTATCAAAGTTATCACTCGCATCAAGGATCAAGTCATATTTTTTGCCAAGATGACTAAATTCTCCAAAATCCATAACTAATCCTTGAGATTTTACAAAAGGATTTTTGGCCTTTATTAGATCACTCACAACTTTTGATTTATACCTTCCCTCATCATTTAAAGTAAAAGCAATTTGACGATGGATATTATGTAAAGCAATCGTATCAAAATCAACCAAATCAATCTCGCCTATACCGCTTGTACCAAGTGCTAAAGCCAATGATGAACCAAGCCCTCCGCTGCCTATAACAGCTATTTTTTTGGTAGACAAAAGCTCTTGTGTCTCTTCACCCCAAAGCTGAATTTGTCTATGAAAATATGATTGTGATGTCATGACAACTCCTTTTATTGTCTTAATTGTAATGCTTTTTCAAACTGCCACACCTTGCGATGCTCTTGTATTGATTTTTTGTCTATCTCTTCAATGAGCATGGACTCTTTGTCTTCCAGCATCATTTCCACCTCGCCGTCGGGATTGACCAACATGCTATCTCCATAAAAACGCCATTTGATATCTTTATCGCTATATTCGCCCAAACGATTTGCTCTTAGAACATAACATCCGTATAAAAATGCCTGAGTTTTGATGATCTCTCTCCAGCGATTATGTGAACCGAAAGTTGATGACGTTGGTAATACTACCAAATCCACTTTTTTTTCTCGTACATATTCCCAAAGCTTGGGAAAATGCAATTCAAAACCTGCCATTATCATCACCCTAAAGCCGTCAACTGAAAATATCATTGGAGATTTGAGTGGTTTGATATCATTGGCAAAAAAGTTTTGCTCATCCCAATGAGGATAAGAGATAAGGATTTGCTGCTCATAATATGCGATCTGCTTAGAAGTGATCTTGGCTATTACTTTAACATAACGATTTTTTTTACATAGCACAATAGGAGCTACGATAGTCATATCATATAACTTTGCAAGAGATTTTAAAAGCGCAAGGTGTTTGTCGGTTTGTTCTCTTACCATAGATATCGGCATGTTTGCCAACTCTTTGTAGAAATGATTTAATACATATTCGCCAAAAACTATCAGCCTAGCGCCCTTGGAGTGGGCATTTTTAAAATAAAAGTCTAGCTTGGAGCCATTCATCCCCAATGTTTGGAGCTGCAGTGAGGCTACCACTAGAGTTTTCACTCTTTTGCCTTTATACTGTCTTGTTCTATAATAGTTATTTTGGCTTTCGCAAGCTCTAACATATCTTGAGCTTCTTTTATGGTTTTCAGACCATCCTCGTAAAGCTTTACACTCTCTTCCAAAGGAATATCTTGGCGCATTAATTTTTCTATAATACTTTTGGCGTTAGCTATTTTATCTTCAAAGGTTTCATTTTTCATTTTCTTCCCCTAGTATGCTTATGATATTGTCTTCAAACTTATCTATCTCTACCAAAAATGCATCGTGGCCATAATCACTTTGCACATCTATATAACTACATGACTGCCCGTTGCGTTTCATCATTTTATATATATGCTCCATCTCTTCGGGGAAAAACAGATAATCAGAACTAAAACTAAACAGATGCACATTTGATTTTATACGTGAGATGGCATCATGAAGCGAATCATACCCTCGTGACAGACTAAAAGTATTGATTGCTTTGACTATATATAGATAGCTTAATGGATCAAAATGACGACTAAAATTTGCCGTATTGTACTCCATATATCTCTCTACTTCATATCTGCCAAAAAGTTCAAAAAGTCCGTCATTGCTCACATAGTTACGGTCAAACTTTTTATCCATAGATTTTGGAGAAAGATAAGAAATGTGTCCAGCGATTCTACCGATTGCAAGTCCGCTAAGCCCCTCTTCTTCGAAAGCATCTTTTACATAATTGCCATCTTCGAATCTAGGGTCAGTTCTGATAGCCTCAATGGCAACTTTATTAAAAGCAATTGTCCATGGTCTAGTAGCATATGTAGCTGCCATAGAGATGATATGTTCTGCTAGATTTGGATAATCAACTGCAAATTGAAGTGCCTGCATACCGCCCATGGAACCACCAATAATAGCTTTTAAGCGATATATGCCGAGATGCGAAAGTAAATGCATTTGAGCTCTTACCATATCTTTAATAGTAACTACAGGAAATTTAAGACGAAATGGCTGATGTGATGGATAATTATCACTCATAGGGCCAGTAGAGCCAAAACAACTGCCTATAACATTTGAGCATATTACAAAATATTTGCTAGTATCGACGGCTTTACCGTCACCTATGAGTCCATCCCACCAACCGGCTTTTTTTTCGCCTTCATAAGTACCTGCTACATGATGAGAACCGCTTAGAGCGTGACATATCAATATTACATTGCTTTTGTCTTCATTGATTTCACCATAAGTTTCATATGCTATGGTATATGGTTCTAATATACGACCGCTTTCTAGATAAAGCGGACTGCTAAAGTGTGCTTGCTTGGTGGTTATCTTCATAAACTGCTTTTTGAAAAATTATTTTTAGTTATTTTATCTTAATTGGACTTTAGAGTTAGTGAAGTGTTTTTATTACAACTTAACGAATCTAATATTTTTTCGCATTATTAAAAAAGTTAAAAAGAAGTTTAACTTTGTTTTGCAACAGTTATCGCAAGCATATCCTGAAACATCTTTTCAAACAATTCTTCGTATATCTCATCTACATTTTTAAAGCCGTCAATTAGTAAAGAAGAAAGTCCATGCAGCATTGACCAGAGGATGATTGTTTTTTGAAAGCTATCTTCTTTTTTAAATATGCCATTCTCTTGTCCTTCTTCTATGGTTTTCTTGAAAGTGCCAAATCCACTGCATTTCTCATCTTTGATACTCATGGTACTTCCTCTGAGAAAGGCATACTTTTCACCAAAAAGAAGCCTATAGAGATTAGGGTTGCTTCTTGCAAACTCTATATACACTTTTGCTGCCAGATAAAACCTGTCTATCAGCGGTCTATTTTTATCTGTTTGAATCAGCGATACACTTTCATCAAACTTCTCAAATCCGATCTCTATGATTGTTTTGATCAACGCATCTTTGGATTTGAAATGTTTATAAATGGCTGTCCTTGCCGTACCTGTTGCATCGGCCAATACTTTAAGCGTCAATTCATCTATACCTCGTGTTGCAATCACATTCAATGCGACACTTAACAATTCTTCTTTAAGATTTCCGTGGTGATAATCATTTTTAAGCATAAAAAGAATTTTAACATAATAAACAAAGTAAACATTGATAACTTTTTAAGTTTGTAGATGTTATCATTGTTCACTTTTAGGTAAAAGGCAGATTTATAAAAAATATATTGCTCGCGATGATGATTTTCAAGTTGCTTACTAAGTTTTCTTTGGATGTAGTTTGTAAGAAAATTACGTTGACGAAATCATATTCGAAATAACAAGAGGATAAAATGACAATAAGAGTTTATTATGAAGATACTGATAGCAATGGAGTTGTCTATCATGCAAATTACATCAAATTTTGTGATAGAGTAAGGCAAGAAGCATTTTTTAAAAAAAATATAGCGATACAAGATGAAAATGGAAATCTCATTATTCGGAAGCTGGAAGCTCGTTATTTACATCCATCTTATTTGGGTGATGAACTTATAGTCACACTTCATGTAAAAAACCTAAGTAAAGTATCTATAGATATCTATCATGAAATTTTTAGAAAAAAAGATATGCAAAAAGTTTTTGTTATGGATATCCAACTAGTATATGTTAATTTGGAAAATAAAATTGATAAAATGCCTGACAGTTTTTTACAATTAATAAGCGTTCATCAATCATGATGGGACCGTTCATAATTCTGTGTCAATCGGGTAAAATAACAAATACCCAAGGACACAGAAATGAAAATAGAAATAGATGTAGAGCAATTTACTCATCATAAAGAGTGGTGCTTAGATACCTCTCTCCCGTATCACACAGTATAGTTACTATGACCTTGCCTTTGTTTTCCGGTCTTGATGCTACTTGTGACGCAGCAAACACATTTGCTCCGGCCGATATTCCTACAAGCAGCCCCTCTTCTTTAGCGAGATCTCTAGCTGTAGCAAAAGCATCTTCATTGCTTACAGCAATGATCTCATCATAAACAGAAGTATTGAGTACCGGTGGCACAAACCCTGCCCCAATACCCTGTATAGCATGTGGAGCAGGAGACCCGCCGCTAAGCACCGGCGAAGCACTAGGCTCTACAGCAATGATATGAATATTTGGATTGAGCTCTTTTAACCTCTCTCCAATTCCTGTAATTGTGCCGCCGGTCCCAACTGCGGCTACCACAATATCTACTTTGCCATTAGTATCGAGCCATATCTCCTGCGCTGTTGTATCACGATGTATAGCCGGATTGCTAGGGTTTGCAAACTGTCCTAATATGATAGAGTTTGGAGTACTGCTATGAAGCTCTTCAGCCATAGCGATAGCGCCGCTCATTCCCTTGGATGGCTCAGTCAGTACAATGGTTGCGCCAAGAGCTTTTAGCAGTTTTTGTCTCTCTATACTCATAGAACTTGGCATAGTTAAAATTAGCTTTAACCCTCTAGCTGCACAAACTGAAGCTAGCCCAATACCTGTATTACCGCTTGTCGGCTCTATAATAGTAGTGTCCAGTGCTATAAGTCCCTTGTTGATAGCATCGTCTATCATCGCAACTCCTATTCTATCTTTGACAGAATGAGTTGGATTCATAAACTCACATTTACCGAGCACTATTGTATAATTTAAACTTGCTTTTTTGAGTTTAACCAATGGAGTATTGCCTACAAGTTCTGTAACATTTTGTGCGTATTTCATTTCTTTTCCTTATATATTATAATGCAAAGAAGCGTTGTATCTATCTTGATACTTTTTAAAATCTACCAGGCTAAGACTTAGCATTGTCAATATTTCATTTCCAATGTCATCAAAAAATAGATTGAGTATATGGCTATTACTCTTGTCATCTACGACTCTTATGTCACCCTCCAATGCTATAATTATGTCTTTAATGCATATATCACTAGGTGATTTGGATAACAAAAATCCGCCATTAACACCTCTGATACTTTCTACTAAGCCTGCTTTTTTTAATTTGCCCAATAATTGTTCTAAATAATTTAGAGGTATATCTGCTCTATCGGCAATTTGGCTCGCTCTAAGCGGCAAATTATTATCATGCTTTAAAAGCTCATACATGGCATTGAGTCCATATATGCCCTTAGATGATATCAGTGCCATTTTTTATGCCATCGCCTGCGTAAGATCAGCTATCAGATCTTGTACATTCTCAAGCCCAACGCTTAGCCTAACAAGCCCAGCAGGAACACCTGCAGCATTAAGCTCCTCTTTGGATAGTTGCTGGTGAGTTGTGCTGGCAGGATGGGTAATGATAGATTTGCTATCACCTATATTTGCTACGATAGAAAAGATTTCAACACTATCAATCACCTTTTTTGCACTCTCTAAATCTTCAAGTTCAAAACTCAACAAACCACTTGCGCCATTAGGAAGGTATTGGCATGCATTACTATAATTTTTATCAGTTTGCAACATTGGATAATTGACACACTTCACTTTTGGATGAGATTGTAAAAATTCTGCTATTTTAAATGCATTGGAAGAGTGTTCTTTCATGCGCAGACTAAGTGTTTCAAGCCCCTGTATAAACAACCATGCATTAAATGGACTCAAAACTGCCCCTGTATCTCTCATGAGAATCATTCTCATTCTAAATGTAAATAAAATACCACTTACAACTGAATCTGAAAATACTAATCCATGATAACTTGACTCCGGCTCATTGAAGTGATTGTATCTTTTATTTTGTGCAATTTTTTCAACAAGATTTACTCTCTCGACCACAACACCACCTATAGCCAACCCTTGCCCTGTTGTATACTTACTGGCACTATGCACCACCACATCAGCTCCAAGCAATAATGGCTGACACAAGATTGGTGTTGCTACAGTGTTATCTACAATCGTGACAACATGGTGTGCATTGGCTATGGCAATAATAGATGCAAAATCAGGCACATCAATGCTTGGATTTGTGATGCTCTCAAAAAAGACACATTTTGTTTTTTCATCAATAAGCTTCTCTATTTCTTCATGTTTGTGTACATCAAAAGATCTTACTTCTATTCCTACTCTTTTGAGTGTATGGATAAAAAGTGTCAGTGTGCCACCATATAGTTGTTTGGCACAGACTATGTTGTCACCAGCTTCAGCAAGATTAAGAATACTATAGAAAATAGCACTCATACCGCTTGCCACAGCTAAAGCACCTGAACCACCCTCCAAAGCAGCCATACGTTTTTCAAACACTGCTGTGGTTGGATTACCTACTCTTGTGTAGACATTTTCTGTTCCTTGCTCTAAATTGAAACTGCTTGCTGCAAAATCTGAACTACCAAAATCAAATGCTGTACTCATATAGATTGGTACTGCCATCGTTCTTTGTCCATCTTTTTCATATCCGGCATGAAGTGCAATCGTCTCTTTTTCCATTAGATTTCCTTATATTAAAATATTTAATGTAAATATAGTATAAAAAAATGGTAATGTCAAGTGTTTTGGTATATTTTTTAATAATTATCGTCTATTGCGGGATTTATTAAAACATAAGTAATTTAGTATAGTTTAATTTTAGATATTTTAAAATTGAGATAGCAATAAAGATTATAAAGTTTTTGATGATTAATTTGAATATTTGAAATTGGCTAGATTTTTTTAATGCCGTACTTAGTGCGGCATTAAAACGTATTACTGTCCGTGATAGTTTGGACTTTCTTTTGTGATAGTAACATCATGCACATGACTCTCTTTTAGCCCCGCGCTAGTAATCTCAACAAACTCAGCTTTTTCCCAAAATGTATGAATGTCTTTGGAACCGCAATAACCCATAGAGCTTCTAAGCCCTCCTATCATTTGATGTACCACATCAGCTATCTTTCCACGGTATGGCACACGCCCTTCAATACCTTCAGGAACCAGTTTATCTGCAGCTGTACCTTCTTGGAAATATCTATCTGTACTTCCTTTTGTCATGGCACCTATGCTACCCATACCCCTATATTCTTTAAACTGTCTGCCGTTAAAGATTATCATCTCACCAGGAGCTTCATATGTTCCTGCAAGCGCAGAGCCAAGCATAACTGAACTAGCTCCAACTGCAAGTGCTTTGGCTACATCTCCAGAGTATTTGATACCTCCATCAGCAATGACTGGCACGCCAAGAGGATTGGCTACTAGCGCTACATTATCAATAGCTGATATCTGTGGTACGCCAACACCTGCTACGATACGAGTAGTACAAATCGATCCTGGTCCAATCCCAACTTTAACAGCGTCAGCACCAGCTTCTATGAGATCTTTTGCAGCTTCGCCTGTAGCAATATTACCGGCTATTACATCAATATCTAATTCAGCTTTTATCTTTTTAACCGTATCGATGATTCCTTGTGAATGTCCATGAGCAGAATCTAGTACAAGCACATCTACGCCAGCTTCTACCAATGCTCTAGCACGATCCAATTGCCCCACACCAATAGCAGCAGCTACTCTGAGTCTGCCAAAAGCATCTTTATTTGCATTTGGATGTTGTACTTTTTTCTCTATATCTTTGATAGTGATAAGACCTTTTAGTTTGCCTTCATCATCTATAATAGGCAGTTTTTCAATTTTATGCTGCTGCAATACTTTAGCTGCCTCTTCCAATGTCGTACCAACTTTAGCTGTGATCAACGGAGCTGGTGTCATCACATCTTTTACAAGAATACTCATATCGCTTATAAACCGCATATCTCTATTAGTAAGAATTCCTACTAAGACTCTATCTTGGTCGACTACCGGTACACCTGATATATGATACTCACTCATAAGAGCATCTGCTTCTCCTACTTTTGCATTTGGATATATAAATATAGGATCTATAATAACGCCACTTTCTGATTTTTTGACCTTTCTAACTTGCAAAGCTTGTGTTTCAATATCCATATTTTTGTGAATTACACCTATACCGCCTAGTCTAGCCATAGCAATAGCAGCTTTATATTCTGTAACAGTATCCATCGCGGCCGATACGATAGGTATATTCAAACTTACTCTTTTGGTGAGCATAGTAGTGATACTTACCTCTTTTGGTAATACCGTAGAGTGCTGTGGTACCAACAACACATCTTCAAATGTCAAAGCTTTTTGTTTTATTCTCATTTTACTATCCTCCTATTATTTTATATATTTTACAGCTTTTTCCATACTAGCCGCACCATCAAAAAGTGTCTGCTCATCAAACGCCTTAGCAATCAATTGCAATCCAATTGGCATTCTCTCGCTGTCTTTTGCTACTGGGAGAGAAAGTGCTGGAAGTCCTGCGAGGTTGATGGCTATTGTGTACATATCGCTTTTATACATCTCTAGCGGATCGTGTACTGCTCCGATTTTTGGGGCCACACTAGGAGCTACCGGAGAGAGAATGAGATCAGCATCATTAAATATAGCATTAAACTCATCACGAATAAGATGTCTAACTCTTTGTGCTTTGAGATAATAAGCATCGTAATATCCGCTTGAAAGCACGAAATTGCCTAGTAAAATCCGTCTTTTGACTTCATCTCCAAAACCTTCACTGCGAGTATTATAATAAAGATCCGAAACATTGCTTGCCTCTGCTCTTCTACCATACCTAACGCCGTCGAATCTAGCTAGGTTCGTAGCGGCTTCAGCAGTAGCTAGAATATAGTATGTCGCGATGTCATACTTGGTATTTTGCATATTTTTATGCACGATCGTATGCCCAGCATCTTGTAATACTTTTACAGTATTGATATAAGCCTTTTGAATATCGCTGCTAGCTTCACTTATATAGTTGTCTATAACGGCGATTGTGAGTTTTCTGTTTTCATTTATTACTGTTTTGTCATCTTGGACATCTGCACTCGTGGAATCTTTTGGATCATGACCTTTTATAATATCATAAAGTATAGCAGCATCTTCTACGTTTTGGGTAATTGGCCCTATCTGATCAAATGATGATGCATAAGCAGCCAAACCATAACGGCTTACTCGCCCATATGTAGGCTTCATCCCCACACATCCGCAATATGCTGCCGGCTGACGTATAGAGCCTCCGGTGTCACTTCCAAGGGCTGCTATAGCTATACCGCCGCCAACAGCTGCCGCAGCTCCGCCTGAACTACCGCCAGGAACCCTTGATTTGTCATGAGGGTTTTTGGTAATTCCATAAAAACTGCTCTCGGTTGTACTTCCCATGGCAAACTCATCCATGTTTGACCTTCCAAATGCCATCATTCCGTTTGCTTTTAATTTATCAATAACTGTAGCATCATAAGGAGCAATATAGCCTTGAAGTATCTTTGACCCGCTTGTCACACTCCAGCCATTTACTTGGATATTATCTTTAATAAGAATAGGTACACCCTCGCCTGAGCTCTCAAATCCAATATAAGCATTCAAATTACTTGCTTTTGCAAGATTTTCTAATTCATTTTTGATTTCACTTAACTCTTCTTTTGTTTTGGTTAATGCCTCTTTGAGTGTGATCACTTTTGCTCCTTAATGTATCTTTTTTCATAATATTTTACAGTCAATAAACCTATGCCTATAATTATAAATATAAATGCTAACGAACCGATGATTACTTCAGCACCTACAGGTTTGCTGAGATCAAACATTAAGCACCTCGTCGCATCTGCTGCAAAGTTCATTTTCGGCTACACTTTTATATCTCCAGCATCTTGGGCATTTATGCTGTGATGCTGCGGCTATATCAAATTTTTTGCCATTCACTTCAAACGAAACCAATATCTTAGAGGCGGCATATTTCTTGATATTTGACACCATAAACCAATCTTCAAGATCTTTTTCATCACTCAAGCCAAAATCTACATCTTCACACACAAGCTCAACTTCAAGTGTGGATTTGATGATCTTCTCTTTTTTTAACTTATCTATCTCTTCAGAAAATGCATCTCTCACATCAGTCAGCATCGTCACATCAAGATCTGAACTGATCTCAGGCAGCTGAGTATATTCAAATTCAAATATATTCTTTGCATTACCCTTAAATAAAGCCGGGGCAAAATCAAGTATCTCATCAGCTGTATAAGTAAGAACCGGTGCCACAAGAGCCAACATGCTTTTAGCGATAAGTGCCATCGCGCTCTGTGCTGAACGTCTTGCATCTCCGTTTATATCGTCACAATAAAGTCTATCTTTGCAGATATCCATATATATAGCGCTAAGATCATTTGTCAAGAAATGATTGAGTATAGCAAATCCGCGCAAGAAATCGTAATTATCAAAATTAACTTTTACTTCATCAAATACTTTTTTTGCGCTCGAGAGTATCCATCTATCTAGCTCGCCGAATTTATCGAAACCGACCATAGTTTCCAAGTCGTTTATATTTGCAAGCAAAAATCTAAATGTATTTCGGATCTTTCTGTATTGCTCTGCTGTTTGCTTGAGTATTGCGGAAGAGATCTTAAGATCACTTTGATAATCACTCAATGCCACCCAAAGACGCAAAATTTCAGATCCAAACTCTTTTGTTACTTCATCCGGAGCTACAACGTTGCCTTTGGATTTACTCATCTTTTCGCCTTTTTCGTCGACGGTAAATCCGTGGGTAAGCAAAGCTTTATATGGAGCATGATGATTGACCGCAGTTGACAAGAGCAAAGAACTTTGGAACCAGCCTCTATGCTGATCGCTGCCTTCTA
The DNA here is from genome assembly GCA_041654415.1 of Sulfurovaceae bacterium. Taxonomy (GTDB): domain Bacteria; phylum Campylobacterota; class Campylobacteria; order Campylobacterales; family Sulfurovaceae; genus BN30871. The sequence continues at coordinate 205,629 of JBAZDL010000002.1, forward strand.
AATATAGATCGGCAGGATATTGCCCCGCATCATAGTTTGAGCTTTTCAGCACACTGTTCCAAGTAGAGCCGCTATCAAACCAGACATCTAATATGTCTGTAACTTTTTCTAATTCATCAGCCTCGTATCCGCTGCCTGGATAAAGCAGCTCAGATATTGACATATCATACCATGCATCACACCCAAACTGATCAAATATCATAGCTGTAAAATTGAGTACCTTTTCATCAAAGATAATCTCTTTTGTCTTTTTAACGCGGAAAAATGCTATAGGCACCCCCCATGATCTCTGGCGTGATATACACCAATCCGGGCGTTGTTCTATCATGCCTTCTAATCTGCCACGACCCCAGCTAGGATAAAATGTAGTATTTGCTACTTCTTGCAATGCTATCTCGCGCAAAGTATTATCTTCACCATTTGGCTTGGCATCTACCGAAATAAACCATTGATTCGTTGCTCTATAAATTAGCGGTTTTTTTGTTCTCCAGCAATGAGGATATGAGTGAACAAATTTACTTTGATGCAAAAGCGCATCTCCTAAGAGCTCCAATATAGGTGCGTTTGCTTTGAATATATGCATGCCTACAAATTCGCCAGGAAGCAAATGGTGACCCACTATACTCTCGTCATAACACCCTTTTTCATCAACAGGCATAAGCACTTCAAGATTATATTTTAATCCTACACGATAGTCGTCTTCGCCGTGTCCGGGAGCAGTATGTACAGCGCCCGTACCGCCATCAAGCAGTACGTGTTCCCCTAAAACGATAGTTGAATTTCTATCGTTCAATGGATTTATGGCAATTTTATTCTCAAGCTCTCTAGCGGCAATTTTTCTGCCTGAATGCTTGCCAATGATACCCATTTCAGATAATGCTTCGTATCTGCTTTGCGCTACGATATAACCATCCTCACTAATGACATACATCTCATCAGGATTGAGAGATATGCCGGTATTTGCAGGCAATGTCCAAGGAGTTGTTGTCCAAATTACAATCGATGCCTTCCCGTGAATTTCTAACTCTTCTTTTGTCTTGTCGCTTAGCTCAAAAGCCACATATATTGAATAATCTTCTTTGTCTTTATATTCTACTTCTGCGTCAGCAAGAGCCGTTTGAGCTGCCCATGACCAGAAAATTGGTTTATGACGCTCTATAAGCAAACCCTTATTGGCCACCTCACACAAAGTTCTATATATATTTGCTTCGAATTTAAAATCCATTGTTACATAAGGATTATCCCAATCAGCCACAACTCCTAAAGATTCAAATCCCTCTTTTTGGATAGCTACAAATTTTGAGGCATGCTCACGGCAAAGTGCACGGAACTGGGAAGCAGGCATTGCCTCTTTTGCTTCTTTGCCTATACCCTCTTCTACTTTTTGTTCGATAGGCAATCCATGACAATCCCAACCTGGAACAAAACGAACTGATTTACCTTGAAAATAGTGATACTTCACCACTATATCTTTGAGTATTTTATTGAGTGCATGTCCTATATGTATAGTGCCGTTTGCATACGGCGGTCCATCATGAAGAGTAAAGCTAGGCTTGCCATCTCTTAGCGTTTTCATCTGCTCATATACACCGTCCTTCTTCCATGCAGCGTATCTGATCGGCTCATTTTGAGGCAAGTTTCCTCTCATTGGAAACTCTGTCTGTGGAAGTAAAAGTGTATCTTTATAGTCTATCATAGTATAAGTGCCCTCTATCTAAATTGTGGTGATTATACCCAAAACACGATTAAGAAGAAAACAGGCTAGCCATTTGTGCTATAATTAACACTATGAATAAAAATAAACAAAACAACATTATAACTACTATAATAGATAAACTTCGCGAGTATCATCATACGATCTCTTTTGCGGAGAGTTGCACGGGTGGGTTGTTGGTATCCAAATTTACTGCAATTTCAGGGGTATCTAGTGTACTCAACGGTTCAGTGGTCTCATATAGTAATGATATAAAACATCGCTGGCTTGGTGTAGAGACAAATATACTGGAACAATTTGGAGCAGTAAGTAAAGAGTGCATAGAGCAAATGCTGTATGGAATCAAAAAAATGGCAAATAGCGATTATGCAATTGCTGTTTCGGGCATAGCGGGTCCGACCGGAGGAACTGAATACAAACCTGTAGGCACCGTATATATAGGATTGCTTTCACCGACTGGATTGACTATCCATCACTGCTTTTTTGAAGGTGACAGAGAGGCCATACAGAACGAATCTGTAGATTTTGCAATTAATTTATTAACAAAAGAGTTAAAAATTGTCTTTTAGGGTACTTTTTAGCTTGACAATCTATGTTAAATAAGCTATAATGCCGGTCTCTTAAACGATGTCTCGTTAGCTCAGTTGGTAGAGCAATTCACTTTTAATGAATGGGCCCTAGGTTCGAATCCTAGACGGGACACCACTTAAGTTATCTTAAAAAAAGTTAACTTAAAAAATTTTAGAGATTTTTTAAAAATTAAATTAGAAATTAAAGTAGAGATTGCTATAATTTCAGCCTTTGGTCTCTTAGCTCAGTTGGTAGAGCGCTACCCTTACAAGGTAGATGTCGCAAGTTCGAGTCTTGCAGGGACCACCATAAAACGACATTAATAGTTTTTTTAAATAGATTTTCGGTGCGGCGGTAGATCAGCTGGTTAGATTACCTGCCTGTCACGCAGGGGGTCGCGGGTTCGAGCCCCGTCCGCCGCGCCACTTATGTCTCGTTAGCTCAGTTGGTAGAGCAATTCACTTTTAATGAATGGGCCCTAGGTTCGAATCCTAGACGGGACACCACTAAAGTTGACTTCAAATAGTTGACGCATGCAAATATAGTTTGCTTTTTTATGACTGTTTGGATCTAGATGACCCTTTCATCTAGTGGCCAAGGATGTTGCGTTTTCAACGCAGACACAGAGGTTCAAATCCTCTAAGGGTCGCCAAAAAGTTTATGGTCTCTTAGCTCAGTTGGTAGAGCGCTACCCTTACAAGGTAGATGTCGCAAGTTCGAGTCTTGCAGGGACCACCATAACAAATGAATCTATTTTGGATTCTGAAACAAGTTTAGAATGACAAAACAGTCACCATGAATTTTTTTCAGGGTCTATACTCCGAAAAAACCAATGCGGCGGTAGATCAGCTGGTTAGATTACCTGCCTGTCACGCAGGGGGTCGCGGGTTCGAGCCCCGTCCGCCGCGCCACTTCTTTTATATTACTTTTCATTTAAGCTTTTATCAGATATAATCAAATTACTCCACTGGGTAAATACCTGAAGTTTTGATACAAATAATTTTGTGCATAATCAAGGCGAAACTTTGAAAGCATAGCCAAAGCTATGATGAGAAGTTTTAACGATGAGTATGTGCAAAAGTATTGTACCTTTCAGGGAGCATGATAGATAAGCAATTTTTGAGCAAAAAAAGCCTCGAATTACTTAACAGTAGTCCTTCGGCTTTTTTAATCCAAACCTTACTATCTCTGATGCTCTCAAAATTAAGGTATTTACCTAGTGGAGTAATAATTCTCAATATTTTACTAAAGGATAAAACATGTCAAAAGTTACAAAAGTCATAGAAGTTTTAGCCCAATCAGAAAAAAGCTGGGAAGATGCTGCACAAAATGCTCTCACCGAAGCATCTAAATCCATTAGAAATATTAAATCGATATACATCAAAGATAAAAGTGCAAAGGTAGTGGATAATAAAATTTCACAATACCGAATTACTGCAAAAATATCTTTTCGTGTTGATGAAGAAAAAAAGAAATAAGTAGATTAAAAATTAAATCTACTTATTGTCTAATCTCATAAGTACACTTGCCTCATGAGCCGTCAAGCCTTCTGTATGAGCTATCAGTGCACAAGCATTTCCTAGCTCATTGATCCCTTGTTTGCTCATGGAGATAATAGAAGATTTCTTCAAAAAGTGTTCGACGCTTAGAGGTGAATAAAATTTTGCAGTTCCGCCGGTAGGTAAAGTATGGTTTGGCCCTGCTATGTAATCTCCGATGGGTTCTGGAGTGTTTTCACCCAAGAATATGGCTCCAGCGTGACGTATGTTATCAAGTAAGCTCATAGGATCTAGTGTCATAACTTCTAAATGTTCAGGAGCTATCTCATTCATAAGTTCTACTGCCTCATCCATAGATGAAGTTACAATAATAGCACCCCTTTCGTCTATTGATTTACGCGCTATTGCTTCTCTGCTAAGTGTATTTAAGAATTCTTCTACTTTATTGCTTACATTGTTTGCTAATTCCATGCTTGTAGTTATCAAGATAGAACTTGCCATCTCATCATGTTCTGCTTGAGATAACAGATCCATAGCTATATAATCTGCTCTAGCACTTTCATCGGCAAGTATTCCTATCTCGCTAGGTCCTGCTATCATATCTATATTGACTTCACCGTACACCAGTTTTTTGGCTGTTGCAACAAAAATATTACCTGGTCCCGTGATAACATCAACTTTTGGTATGGTTTGTGTCCCATAAGCCATAGCACCTATTGCTGAAGCACCGCCTACTTTAAATACCTTGGTCACTTTGCACAAATGGCAAGCAGCCAGTAATAGTTCGTTTATCTCATTATCAGGAGCCGGGGTACATACTACAATCTCTTTTACACCTGCCACTATCGCCGGAACTGCGTTCATGAGAAGTGAACTTGGATATGCAGCTTTCCCCCCAGGAATATAAAGTCCTGCTCTATCAACTGCTGTGACTTTTTGACCCAATATAATGCCATTTGGCTCTTCATTCATCCAAGTGCTGGGCATAAGTTTTTGATGGTAAGTCTCTATGCGATCATAAGCTAGATGCATGGCTTTCTTAAGCTCACTGTCTAGATTATCATAGGCTTGCTTCATATCATCAACTGATATATTTAGGTCTTCATCATTCACGGGAGTCCATCTGTCAAATTTGGCTATTTGCTCTTTGACTGCTTTGTTACCGTCATTTTTTATCTCTTTAAGAAGACTAGAAACAATGGCAGAAACTCCATCTATATCCATTTTTCCCCGTTGCAAAAGTTCAGCAAACTCTGCTTCGAACCTTACATCATTGCTCTGAATTATCTTCATCCCATATCCTTGTATTTTCTTTGATATCTAGGTAGCATGCTTTCATTTCCCAGTACTCCTCCTTGATGGATATACATGATCTCTCCATCAAGTTTGTCCACATTTGCCAAAAGCACCTGCCATCCTGTCGGGTCATAGAGCATATCAAACTCTATGCCTGTTTGTTGATGTAATTTTAGCCAAATTTTATAATGTTCACTATAAAGTTTGCTAAAATGCCATTTTTTTTCAGGCTCTAAAATCATAGGATGAAATCTATCATCACTTTCAAGCATAAAAAATTGCTTTTTTAGATAATTTGAGTCTCCAACACAAGGCGTCGTATAGACTTCCGTTTGTAATTTTTGTTTTTTTGTTTTTAGCTTGAGATGTTTTTGCAAAAAAATCGCTGTCGTACCTGTGCCAGATGGCAAAAAAATATTTAATTTTTGTATATTGTTTAATATTTGCCAATCAATTATCTCTTGCGCCATTATCTCTAAACCGTAACTAGCCTCTGCTTGTCTTCCACCCTCTTCTATAAATAGAGTATCACCGCCGACTCCAGTATGGTCATGCTGAACTTGTTTCAGTATCTCATTATTTTTGGATTCTGAAATAAATTCAGAATGACAAAGTATCTTCATCCCATTTTTCAGTGCTTTAGCATAATTGCCATGCGGATTTTCTCTTAAAAAGTCTGCTATATGATCAACAAAATATTCAAATTTCCAACCTCTCATATGAGCCACAACAGATAATGAATACATTGCATTTGACTGTGCAGAACCATAAGAGATTATTTTTGATATATTTGGAAAATCATGGGCTAAAAAGTAGTGAAGTTTGCGAGCTTTATTACCTGAAAAATCAGGATGGATAAAATCATCTCGTTTGAGATAAAAGCTACGCCCATCTATAGAGATACTCTCTATAGGCGTAGGTAGTAAAAGCTTTAGATTTGACAATAATATTAATTTCTGCCGATGCAGTTTAGATCTTCATAGGCTTGAAGAAGTCTAGCCACCATAGATTCTTCGCCGGCTCTTAAAAATTTTCTTGGGTCATAATAGTTTTTATTTGGCTTATCTTCGCCATCAGGATTGCCGATTTGGCCTTGCAAATAATCATGATACTTGGCTTCATAACCTCTTACACCATCCCAAAATGCCCATTGAGTATCAGTGTCAATATTCATTTTGACTACACCATAAGATATAGCTTCTCTAATATCACTAAGTTCTGAGCCCGATCCACCATGAAATACAAAACTAACCGGTTTTTCTGTTGTGCCAAATTCTTTTTGAATATATTTCTGAGAATTATCAAGTATAGATGGTGTCAATACCACATTGCCTGGTTTATAAACACCGTGCACATTCCCAAAAGATGCTGCAATAGTAAAACGATGGCTGACTTCGCTTAACTCTTTATAAGCATATGCTACCTCTGAAGGCTGGGTATAAAGTAAAGCATTATCAACATTACTGTTATCTACTCCATCTTCTTCACCACCGGTTACACCAAGCTCTATTTCTAAAGCCATACCCATCTTATCCATTCTAGCTAGATATTTTTTACATATCTCAATATTTTCTTCCAACGGCTCTTCTGAGAGGTCAAGCATATGAGATGAAAATAACGGTTTGCCGTGCGTAGCAAAATGTTTTTCACTAGCATTAAGCAATACATCTATCCAAGGAAGCAGTTTTTTGGCTGCATGGTCAGTATGAAGTACCACCGGCACTCCATATGCTTGCGCAAGTACATGCACATGCAATGCTCCTGCAATTGCACCTAGCGCTGCAGCTTTGTCTGACGGCAAACCTTTACCACCCCAAAATGCGCAACCACCATTGGAAAACTGAATTATAATTGGCGACTTAGCCTTAGCTGCAGCCTCCATTGCGGCATTAACCGAATCTGTACCTACCACATTCACAGCAGGAATTGCAAAACCCTCTTTTTTGGCTATATCAAATAGGATCTGCAAATCATCGCCGGTAACAACACCGGCTTTAATTTGACTAAACAATGACATCAAATCTCCTATTTTATTTAGCTACTATTTTTGCACCGCTCATTAGTGACTTGACCACTTTGTCTTGTTTAATTTGCATTTTGATAGTTTCTTTTACCTTGTCAAATGCAGGCACTTTGCTTTTATCTTTACTAGCTGCTTTTATTTTCTCATAAACAGTTTTTGCTTCACTGTCAGATACAGTTATTGCAGCCATCTTTTTTTGCATCCACATTGCTGACATTGCAGCATTTTTCTCTTTTTCATTAAGCTCTTTTTTGGCTGCTTTTTCTACAAGTTTGCCAGGGGCTAACATAGTTACAAGTTGCTTTTTTTCTTCAGGTTTTAATTTGTCATATGTTGTTTGCCCCTTAGTGAGAGCCTTAACAGCATTTTCAGCCTCTGATTTATAAATAGGCATACCATCAACTGTTCCTATAACGCTATCTGCAAAAATAGATGTAGCCAATAATGCACTTATACTTGTTACTAATAAAATTTTTTTCATTTATTCCTCTTTTAAAAAATATGGTGTAATTATACACTATCTTGGTAAATCAATCATTAATATAAAAAATCATTATTGATTTTGATTTGTTTTCCCAGGTATAGTGATTTTTGCCGTTCTTTTAAACTCTTTTGCCAATTGTGTCAGATAGAGATTGAATTGTTTTTGTTTCAAAGAAGCTATAATATCTTTTTTTGCTTTTTCGTAAGGAATTGTTCGCGGTTTTAGTTTTTGTTCGACATAAATAACATGATAACCTACCGGTGTTTGGATCGGCTGCATAGATATAGTACCTGCTTTTAGATTCCATGCTATTTGTGCAACATCAGGGCCCAATTGTTCTTTGGACAACTCGCCCAAATCCCCTCCCTTCTCACGACTAACATCAATAGAGTTATTACTAGCGATAGCTATAAAAGTGCGTTTGAGCATATCTCCCTTAAGAGGTTTTAATGCAGCTATAATGCTACTTGCCTCGTCTTTGGTATGAACAACTATATGTCTTACTTTTATACGAGATGGCTCTATGAACTTTGCTTTATTGTTGTTATAAATTTCTCTAGCCTCTCCATCGCTAACAATCATGGAATCGATCTGCGTTTTGATCCATAAATTGATCATCAATTCTTTTTTTAGCTTTTCCAGTTCATTTGCAAATTGTGGTGTTTGTTCAATTTTTGCCTTTGCGGCCGCCTCGGCGAAAAGTTCTCTCTCTATCAATCTTTCAGCAACGGCAAGTTTTTGTTCTTCTGTGAGAGAAGAATATTCTAAATTTGTATTTGAGGATGCCAAAAATTGTTTAGCATCCTCAGAAGTAATAGACTTTCCATTTACGGTTGCAATTATATCGTTTGCATTAACATGGGCAAAAATACATATAAAAACTATTGCTTGTTTAAATAAACTATGCATATACCATTTTCCTTTTTATCATTTATGATATATTACCTTATCATTGTAAATCGTTCATTAATAATACCGATTGTAGAATGATATATTATTTTATATGAAAGATTATCATGGCAAAAAAAGCAACAAAATTAGAAATAGAAGCTATCAAAAGACTTTTTTTAGAAAATTATCCAGACAGCGTGACCGAATTGGCCTACACTAATGCCTATGAACTACTGGTCTCTGTAATGCTTTCTGCACAATGCACAGACAAGAGAGTAAACCTCATCACTCCTGCACTTTTTACTGCGTATCCAACTGTATTTGAATTGGCAAAAGCGAATTTGGATGATGTAAAAGCATTTATCAATACATGTTCTTTTTTTAACAATAAAGCCAAAAATTTAATAACTATGGCCAATCAAATTGTCGATAATTATGACTGCAAAATACCGCTAACACAAAAAGAATTAGTAAAATTAGCCGGTGTAGGACAAAAAACGGCCAACGTAGTAATGCTTGAATATACCGGCGCTAATCTAATGGCAGTTGATACACATGTATTTCGCGTGGCTCACAGGCTCGGTCTTAGTGATGCCAAGACTGCCAAAAAGACAGAAGAAGAGCTAAGTAAAAAGTTCAAAACGGACTTGCATAGGCTTCATCAAGCCATGGTACTTTTTGGAAGATATCACTGCAAAGCAATTAATCCTTTGTGCGAAGACTGTTTTTTGAAATCATATTGCAAAAGCAAAGGACGATTTAAAGTATAATATTCACTTTTGATTTTTCAAAAATTAGGTTTAAGCTGCCTCTTGGATTATTTTTTTTAACACTTCAAATGTTTTCTTTATAGATTCCAAATTTACTGCTTCTCTTGTTGAGTGAGGGTATATAATAGTTGGTCCGATGGATGCAAAAAGTATGTGCGGATATTTTTGCTTCAAGACCCCGCACTCAAGCCCGGCATGGATAGCTTTATATGCACTTTTGCCAAGAACTTCATCTGTTTTTTGGGTTATCAATGTCGTTAATTCATTTTTTTCAGGATTCCATGCTGGGTATTTATCTCTTTTATCAACTTCATATCCGGCGTCTCTAAAATAATCTGCCGTGACTTTGGCTTGAAGATCAAGCTCATCTATACTCATTGCTCGTATACTGACCTCTATCGTTAAACGATCTTCTTCGCTATGAACAATAGCGAGATTTTGACTGATCTGCGGTATGCCAAGTTCATCATTAAACTTCAATACTCCATGCCCAAAAGCTGCTATATGCGAAATTATGGATTCTTCAAATTTATATGATTGATTTTCAATTTGTGTGATTGTCACATTATCGCTTTTTATATGCTCGATATTTTTACCCGAAATGACAGCTTTTGCATTTGCAGGAATTGAATTTATCCTCTCACCTCCGCCTATAGAGATCAAGCTTACATCTTGTTCATGCAGAAACTGGGCCAATTGTATGATGGCATTTGGAATATTTTTATCTATATCTACCCCGGAATGTCCGCCTGGAAGATCAGATATGCTTACTTCATAACAATCAAGATCATTTGAGATCATTTTCATACTCTTTGTAGCTTTGATATCTATGCCGCCTGCACATCCTATGTAAACTTCACCTTCAGACTCGCTATCAAGGTTGAGCATATATCTGCTTTGGAGCTCAAACTCGACTCCATTTGCTCCTATAAGCCCTATTTCTTCATCGGAGGTGAGTAAAAACTCAAGTTCATATCCCTCTTCAATTAATACCATCATCATGGCTATAGCTATTCCGTTATCAGCTCCCAGTGATGAATTTTTAGCCTTTAGCCAGCCATTCTCTTCGTAAACCTCGATATTTGGCGCATCTCCCATGCATACCATATCATAATGAGCTTGCAGTGCGAGATGCGGTTTTCCTTTGTATATGAGAATATTATCCACATTATCTATTTCTACATTGTATCCATATTGTTTGCCAAAATCTACTAAAAAATCTCTCAAAGCTTTGGTCTGTTTGCTGCAATGAGGAATTTTTGCAATGGCTTTAAAATGCTCTATAATTCTTGACATCATAACTCTTTTTTAACGCATTATAATATAATTCGCAAAAAAGGAATCCAATATGTGCCTAATAATAACATTTATTATGCTGGCGCTTGGTATAAGTAATATATTAGAACAAAATTGGCTACTTGGTGGTATTGAGCTTTCTATCGCATTTGGATTCCTAACTTTACTTATTCAAAACATCCAAAAAGTAAAATGCAGAAAATATGGCAAATGCAATAATGGCTGCTCTTTGGTGTCATGGGTAAGAAAACAATTTAATAAGACGGATAAATCATGATACAACTAACCAATATAACCAAAAGCTTCGGCGGTCAAATTTTATTTAACGGTCTAAACCTACAAATGTCGAAAGGACAAAAAATAGGTCTAATAGGCCGTAATGGTACCGGCAAATCAACACTTTTCAAGATCATACTAGGTGAAGAAAGTTATGATGAAGGAGAAGTAAGTATCCCAAAAAACTACCGAATTGGTACTTTGCGCCAGCATTTAGAATTTACCAAGTCCACCGTACATGAAGAGTGTGCACAAGTACTCAGCGAAGATGAACAGTATAACTTTTATAAGATAGAAAAAATACTCTTTGGGCTTGGGTTTAGCGCAGAAGATTTAGATAAAGATCCCATGAGTTTTTCTGGTGGATACCAGATACGCATCAATCTAGCTAAACTTTTGGCAACAGAACCTAATATGCTATTGCTTGATGAGCCTACAAACTACCTCGATATTCTTTCCTTGCGTTGGCTCAAGCAATTTATCCGCGAATTTGACGGTGAAGTGATACTTATCACGCATGATCGTGAGTTTATGGATAGTGTCACTACACACACTATGGGTATCCAGCGTAAAGGATTGTATATCGTACAAGGGGATACCAAAAAATATTATGAGACTTTGGCTCTCCAAGATGAAACATACGAAAAGACACGTCTCAATCAAGAGAAAAAACGAAAGGAACTCGAAGAGTTTATAGCTAGAAATAAAGCACGTGCTTCTACTGCAGCTCTAGCCCAGTCAAAAGTCAAAGCTTTGGAAAAAATGGATAAGATGGAGAGTCTAGAGAATGAAAATTCACTCTCATTTAATTTTAACTACAAAGAAACACCGGCAAAAGTCGTATTACGGGCCGAGGAGTTGGGCTTTGGATATGATGCCAATACTCCACTTTTTGAACATCTCAGTTTTACTTTGGAAAACGGCAAATGTCTAGCAATCATCGGTAAAAATGGCAAAGGCAAATCTACCCTTCTTAACTATATACCAGGAGAACTTCCCAAACAGCAAGGCGAGATCACATTTCATCCTTCAACGACTATTGCACACTTTGGACAAACCAATATCGAAAGACTAAATACTCAAAACACTATCATTGACGAGATAAGCTCAGTAGATAAAAAACTAGGTATCGCTCAAGTACGAGCAATATGCGGGATAATGATGTTCAGTGGTGATCTTGCAGAAAAAAAAATAGAAGTACTCTCTGGAGGAGAGCGAAGCCGTGTAATGCTAGGAAAAATTATCGCTACACCAGCAAACTTGCTGTTGTTGGATGAACCTACAAACCACCTTGATATGCAATCAATTGATGCTTTATGTGATGCTGTGGAATCTTTTGAAGGTGCAGTGATCATGGTCACACACTCGGAAATGCTTTTGCGTCGTTTGGCTGACGCACTAATCATCTTTCATGAAGGCAGAGCTGAATATTTTGATGGCGGCTATGATGAATTTTTGGAGAAAATTGGCTGGGAAGAGGAAGAAGGAATGGGCAAACCTCAAAAATCCAAACCAAAAATAGACAAAAAAGAGCGTAAACTGCTTAGGGCTAATCTTGTTCAAGCTAAGAGCAAAGAGATATCTCCACACAAAAAAGAGATGGATACTTGCGAAACGAAAATCATAAAGCTAGAAAAACAACTTGAAGAACATAATCAAACTCTCGTTAATGCTACAAATAACGGCAATAATTCTAAAATAATAGAAGTTTCACAGACCATATCAAAAATAAATAATGAAATAGAAGAGTGTTTTGAAAGACTAGCAACCGCTACTGAGAGGTTTGATGAGATCAGTGCAAAATATGATGCTCAATTAGCAGAACTTGACTGAGGATAATATATAATATTTTGATATTATTAGGAATAAAAATTTCAAATGAAATTTTTTTCTTTATTAAAAATCATTAATATTACTAAGTATATAATGATGCATATCTGAACAAAGGATTTATAATGAAACAATGGTCATTGAATTTTAGATTGTGGCACTGGATAAATGCCATAGTAATTACAGGTTTGCTTGGCACTGTTTTTTTGCGAAAAACATTTCTAAGCTATAGAACAAATAGCGAGACTATTATGGACAAACTTAGTGATATAAACATCACTATAGCCAAGGATCAAGCAGTTTCTATTGCAAGAGCTATCAGATCTCCTATGTGGGATTGGCATATTTGGCTTGGGTATGCTTTGGCTGCGCTTGTAGTTTGGAGAATTGTGTTATTTTTTACAGATAGCGGAAAACAAAATTACCAAAATTGTTCCCAAAAAACTACTCATGACAAAATAGTTAGTTTATTATATGTGATCTTTTATGCTTTAATGTTCGCCATGGCTGCAACCGGCCTAGTACTTCATTTTCATGAATTTTTCAATGTCAGCAAAGATCTAGGACATAGTATTAAAGAAGTCCATGAACTGCTTTATAATGGGATTTTGTATTTTGTAATTATTCATATCGCAGGAGTTATCTTGGCAGAAAACAAAGATGAAAAAGGGATAATCTCAAACATGGTAGGAAAATCAGAAACAACCCTATGATCTCATTTACTTCCCAGCCGCTTCTCGAGATCATTGAAAAACTAAAAACATCACTTCAAACTTCAAACACTGTAAGTTTCGAAGTGATAAATCCGGATATTTCCCATAACTCATACAGCGGAGAGTCTGTTTTGGTTGATAGAAAGAATTATCTATACCGCGGATATAAAGCATGGGTAAATTTAGCCGAACTCCTTGGATGCAAGATGCGTACACCTACCACCAATCAAGAGCATACCGTAATCATAACATTTCAAAAACTAAATACAAACAACTCTTTTCATATAGCCCCCATTGAAACGAAAGAAGAGAAATATGGAATAGATTCTACATTTTTTGGTATCAACAAAAACGAAGAGCCAACTTTTTTAGGTGCATATTACAAAGCACTTCAAGCTGTTAAGATTGATACTAGAAAAAATATTTTAGATCTTGGTATCAATAAAGCAGACGAATTTGAACTCATTGCCTCTATGCTAAAACCAGAAAGCTTAAAAAATATAAATATGACAGGCATAGACCACTCTATTTCGGCTATAGAATTTGCAAAAAAGCGATTTGGCAATGCTAAGTTTTATGCTCATGACATAAACAAGCTTGACGAACTTTCCTTGGAGCGGTTTGACCTTATCATTTCTATAGGCACTTTACAAAGCCCAAGTATCAATTACAAACCATTTTTGATGGATCTGGTACAAAATTATCTCACAGAAAATGGAGCATTAATTCTAGGCTTTCCAAATAGCAGATGGATAGACCATGAACTTATATATGGAGCAGTTGCTCCAAATTATAATTACTCTGAAATGTCGTTGCTATTCAATGATGTCATATTTGCCAAAAAATACCTACAGCAAAAAAAGTTTCGTGTCACTATCACTGGACGCGAATACATATTTCTCACTGCTACTAAGATAGGAACACTCTAACTCATAATCTCTAGTAACTTATCTCGATCAATAATATATAACTTTTTGGAGCGTACTTCAACAATCCCTGCTTCTTTGAAACGCTTTAGTATTCTCGACAACCCTTCTGGTGTAAGCATGATATTTGAAGCGATTTGGCGTTGAGTGAGTTGGGATAATTGATGCTCATTATCTATCAAAAAAGATGTCGTACGCACTGAAGCATTTGAAATAGTGGCATATTTCAAGACACCCTCCAAGTGCTGTATCTTTTTAGTTAATGAATTTATCAATACTTGCGATAGCGGTGAACTTTTGGATATGTATGATTGCACCAAATCTAAATCAATTTCATATATCTGAGCTGTACTTTTGCACCTAGCAGTGGCAGGATAAGGAATACTCTTTAATGTTGCCATTTCAGCAACAAGCGAAGGGGCAACAAATTGACCAAGTACAATTTCATTGCCTTTTTCATCATGCTTGTAAACTTCCACTTCACCGCCAGCTAATACCAAAAATTTTTGAGGCTGTTCGCCGGCGTAAAAAAGTATTTTACCGGCTTCAAATTCTCTTTTTTTGGCTATTGCTTCCAAGTAATTATATGTTGCATCATCCAATGAAGCAAAAAGCGAAATCTCTTTAAATTTCATATCATCTTAACCATAATCAATACCTCACCTTGTACTATAGTATATACTTCCTGAAAAACAAGGACAAGACAATGATAAACCACTCTACTATACCTCAGGTAGCATTTGACGAGATGAACAAAGTGCATCATGAAGAAGCAACTTTGCTCAATACGCTTGAAGAGTTATTGAAAAGTTCTCCGAATGATCATGAAGCTATAGCTATTTGTTTGCATGAGATCATAGAGCATACCAGAGGACATTTCAGGAACGAAGAGAGACTTATGCGCGAAGTGGATTTCCCGGCATTTACTATGCATGAGGGCGAGCACATAAGAGTATTTAATGAAATGCAGCGCATTGCATCACAGTGGTTGAGCACTAAAAATAATGAGTTGCTGCATGAATATTTTCTAGCCTCTATGACTGATTGGCTTACTACTCACATTATGACTATGGATACTGTTACTGCTCAATTTATCTGTATGCGCAAAGGCTGCTAAATGACTAAAATATCTTTTTTGGAAAATCTTCACTTCGACACAACACCTCAAATAACAAAAATGCTAGAAACTCCTACCAGCAAAGAGATCCGTATCTGTATGGCAAAAGGAAATATCATGAAGGAACATACAGCTCCAGGAGCAATAACAATTTTGGTCCTTAGAGGAGAAGTAACTATAGCCTCTGATGGCAAAAAAATCACACTGCAAGACGGTGAAATGATATATTTTGATGCAAAAATCCCCCACTCTCTTGAAGCTATAGAGCAAAGTATCTTAAGACTCGTACTGTCCAAAAACGATACCGTACAAAGAGTCCAAAATCTTGTAAGATTATAAAAAATCGTAAAACACATCGGCAAAGTTAGCCACTTTGCCATTTTTTATCACTATTCCTTCTTGCTGCAACAATGCTGTTTTTCTTTCTATTCCGAAGGCATAATTGCCGATCTCTGCATTGCTCTTGACTACCCTATGACATGGAACATTTATAGGATTTGGGTTTTTAGCCATAGCGGTTCCCACTGCTCTGTAAGCCTTACTGCCTAATGCGTGAGCAATTGCTTTATATGTCGTAACTTTGCCCTTTGGAACTTTTAGTAAAAGCTCATAACATTGATCACGGAAGTTCATATACGCCTCCTTTTTTTGTTAAACTTTGGCGGTTGTAGAGTATAAAAATTACACCGGATCTATTGTAATGCTATCATATTGATATAAAAAGATAAGTAGAGCTAGAGATATTCATGTGGATGGCTTGGCAATAAATTTATTTTGTATGATATAATCACACTAATTCTTCAATGACCAACTTCAAGTTTAATTAATTGGCACTGTAAATATCTATCAAACAAATATAATACAAAGGTGGCAAATGCCCTTCAAGACTTTAAATATTCAACTACAAAACAATATAGCCTCTTTGGGATACACAGCTCCCTCTCCTATTCAAACCAAGGCAATACCCTTAATACTAAAAGGGCGTGATATTTTGGGCGCTGCCCAAACAGGCACAGGAAAAACTGCTGCATACTCATTGCCTATTTTGCAAATGATCAACAAAACAGACTCTAGCGAACTTGCACGAGTGCAAGCTTTGGTGATCGTTCCTACTCGTGAGCTATCCGATCAGATCACTTTGGCCATCAGAAGCTTTGCGCTTAAAATGGGACTTAGAATTCTTAATATTTCTGGCGGTGTCAATATAAGCAAACAAATTGCATCTTTAGAAAAGGGAGCGGACATAATTGTCGCCACTCCTGGACGTTTTATAGAATTAAACCGCCAAGGACATATCCCGCTTTCAAAAGTACAATTTCTAGTGCTTGATGAAGCTGATACGATTATGGATATGGGATTTATACGAGAGGTAGAGCAGATCATAGATCTATTGCCTCCTAAACGCCAAACTATTTTATTTTCCGCGACGATGACCGGTGCAGTTAAAAGACTTAGTGAAAAAATCCTAAATAAACCTCTTTTGGTTGAAATAGACAATCTCTCACCTGCCGATCTAACTATACGCCAAATCGTCCACCCAATAGAAAAAGAGAAAAAAAGTGAGCTTCTTTCTTTTATTATTGGCTCCAACAATTACCCGCAAGTGCTGGTTTTTACTCGCACCAAAATTATTGCGGACGAAGTGAGCCAACACCTCAAAGATAGTGGTTTGCCATGCGCAACCATCCATGGAGACAAAAAGCATGGAGCTAGAGATCGTGCCTTAAAGGATTTCCGTTCAGGTGAGATAAAAATCTTGGTAGCAACAGATATAGCGGCACGCGGATTGGATATCGACGACTTGGGTGTCATTATCAATTATGATATCCCGCATATCCCAAATGACTTCATCCATCGTATCGGCAGAACCGGGCGTGCAGGCAAAGATGGAATAGCGATCACTCTTCTATCGACCACAGAGCAGATATCTTGGAGAAAAATAGAAACCATGCTGGGCAAAAAACCGGAACGTATCATAGTCAAAGGTTTTGGACCGACAACATCAGTAGCAGAGGCTACAAAGACACGCGGAAAAAGCTTTACCAAAGAGACAGAAAAACCAAAAAAAGCAGCTGGAGCATTTGGAAACAAAAAGAAAAAAGAATTAGTTCAGCCAAAATATGCAACAAAAAGAGGTCCAAAAATAGCAAAAGTAGAACCTGCTGGCAAAAAACGATCAAGCAAGTCAAATAAAAAATAAGATAAAAATAATCCAATTTATAAATTATTTTTGTGTTATAATATAATCATATCTTACAAAGGGGAAAATCATGAATAAAAAAGGATTTTTAATAGCTGCATTAACAGTAGCAGCGACTCTAGCATCGGCCGCTCCGATGAAATGCAATATGGGTGGCGGCTCAGGCGGTATGGTAGGTGCATGTGGTTGCGAAGGGCCAATGCCTGCAATTATGAGTCTTGATCTAACAAGTGATCAACGTACCAAAATGCAAAATATTATGAAGCAATGGCATATGGATAGAATGGAGATGATGCAAGGCAATGGCAAGCCTATGCTGAGCGCCTTTCATGACGGTAAATTTGATAGACAAACCTTCATAGTAAAACATACCCAAATGACGACTAATATGGCAAACAAAAAAGCTGACGTGATCGAAAAAATGTATAGCTTGCTTACACCTGAACAAAAGAAAGCGTTAGAGACAAATAGTAAATAATTCCAATGGTTCTGCCTATGTGAACCCATTGGAAGCCAAAGGAGCTGCTAGCTCCTTGTTGATGGATACTTATTCTTCTTCTTCTATCTCTTCAAGTTCTTCTTTCAATTTGATTATTTTTTCTTGAGCCTCTTTTTTCTCTTTGGGAGTGATCTTGTCCTGTTGCAACGAACTTTCTAAAAAGTTGATCCATTCGATAATCTCTGATTTTTCCATAATCGCTCCTTTGCGGTATTACATGATATATTTTAGCATATTTTAAAATAATAAGTTTTCAATTATTGCTATCCGATTCACAAATAAAATTGGTATTTTATATGCAGACATATATTTGATTATTTATATTATAGTATGCATTACCGCAATTTCAATGGTAACGAGAAAAGTTCTATCTTGGTATAGGCTCAAATTTATCTATTATTGCTCCATATCTATCGTCTTCAGACAAATAACCATTGCCACCACTACTATATCTAGCTTTTACATTTATTTTCATGGTAGATTGTTCAATATTTTCATTCGGCTCGTTATCTGATTTTTCATACATCTCTCCAGAACGCAAGTGTCTCTCAAAATCATTCAAACCATAGCTGCTGCACTTTGACTCAGCAAATAGAATTGAAGACACACAAATAGCTGTAAAAAAAATTATTTTGTTCATTTTACTCCTTTTAGATAAAATCACACCGAATAATAACTTGCTTCTTTATGATGCACTATAAGTGCGGTAGTGCTTTGCTCTGGATGTATCTGAAATGTCTCGCTCAGAGTGATACCAAACTCTTCAGGACGAAGCAGATCAAAGATGATACGGCTAGGCTCTAAATCAGGACATGCTGGATATCCAAAGCTATATCTAGCCCCTTGGTATCTGTTCATACGCACATCGCGAAGACTAAATCCTTCATCGCTGCTTGCGATATTAAGATCAAGGCGGATCTGTTTATGTACAACCTCAGCTAATGCTTCAGCTAATTCAACACCGAATCCATGCACCATATTATATTCCAGATACTCGCCCCGCTCATAAAGCTCTTTTTCATATTGGCTAAATTTATCTCCAACACTCACGCAAGAGATGCCTATGACATCATCTCTAGTGTGAGAGAAAAAATCGCTCAATGCACGATGAGGCGCCCTTCGTTGTCTAGGAAAAGTAAATTGATATTTAGCTCTACCGATGATCTCACTTAACGGCTCCCTGCTGGCATCAGCATCACTATTCCATCCCTCACTCTCATCAAAAAGCAATAATTCACGGTCATTGCTTCTACATGGATAATATCCGTAGATTATTGTTGGGTCAAAGAGTCCACGAGAAATTATCTCTTTTTTGATACGCTCGTATGCCGGATAGACTTTGGTCTCTAAAATCTGCTTATATGCATCTTTGCTCATGCCGCGACTTGTGTATCCCCAATGCATTTTAAACAAACTTCGTTTATTGACCCATTGCGTTACCATATCAAAATCAAGCTGCTCTTTTCTCAGCACCCTTCTACCCCAAAATGGAGGGGTGGGAATATCAACCTTGCTAGGCATTTTAAGTTCATCAAATGGAGGGATCACTACCTCTTTGACCTCTTTTTTCTCATGCTCTATCATATCTCCCGCCAAACGATCATCTAGTCCTACACTTGGATCTTCAAGATATTTTTCTATCCTGCTCATGGCAATAACGCCGTCGAATGCGTCACGACAATAAAATATAGGCCCATTGTAAATAGGTCTGCAAAAATCATCCACAAAGCTTCTAGTAAGTGCCGCACCACCTAAAAGCACAGGTATAGTGATGCCTTCTTTTGCCATTATTTCCAAATTGTCTTTCATGACTGCAGTTGATTTGACTAGCAATCCACTCATACCTATAGCATGAACCTCTTCATTTTTTAGTACACCAAGGTACTCTTCAAGCTCTGTCTTGATACCGATATTAAAGACTTTAAAACCGTTATTTGTCAAGATTATATCGACTAGGTTTTTGCCCACATCGTGCACATCGCCTTTGACCGTGCCTATGACCAAAGCGGTTTTGGTACTTTTTTCCTGCTTGGCTAGATAAGGATTGAGAAAATCAACAGTAGTTTTCATAGTCTCGGCTGATTGCAATACAAAAGGAAGCTGCATTTTTCCGCTTCCAAAAAGTTCACCAACCTCTTTCATCGCATCTATAAGTATCTCATTAACTATTTTGTCTGCCGGGATGTGATCTTTGGCTTTTGTTACAAGAGGTATCATTCGCTCCTTATCTCCGTCAATGAGAAGTTTGGCTATCTTCTCTTCGTCGCTCAAAGCTTCATATGCTTCATCACTCCCGGTATTATCTATCGTCTTGTCGCTAAAATGGTTGATAAATTTAAACAACGATTGATCATCTGGGGTGAAGAGCAGCTCTTCGCAAATAGCCCTATCTTCTTCGCTCATCTTTGATAACGGCACTATATGTTTTACATTTATAATTACGCTTGTCATGCCAGCTTCGATACAATGATGCAAAAATACTGAATTAAGAAAAACTCTAGCATTTGCACTAAGCCCAAAAGAGATATTAGAAAGCCCCAAAGTAGAGCCTACAAGAGGATATTTGGTATGCAGCTGCCTAATAGCACCGATCGTTTGTATTGCAGCGTCACGATATTCCAAATCTCCGCTTCCCACCGTAAAGGTCAACATATCAAAGATAAGATTTGATGGGTCTATGCCGTGACGATTGACACACAGATCATATATACGCTCAGCAATCCTCATCTTGTCTTCAGTGGTTTTTGCCATACCTTTTTCATCAATGACTAGACAAACGAGAGCTGTACCAAACTTTTTGGCTAAATGACAGATAGCATCAAGCTTCTCTTCGCCATCTTCCAAGTTCACTGAATTTATAATAGGTTTTCCGCCTATAGCTTTTAGGGCTTCTTCTATAGTACCGACCCTGGTGGCATCAGGCATAAGAGGTATCGAGATCTTTTGGTTATAGAGCTTCATAACCTCGCGCATATCCGCTGCGCCATCTCGCCCGGCAAACTCTACGTTAACATCAAGGCAATGTGCTCCATCTCTAACCTGAGCCTGTCCGACACTAAGAGTTCCTTCATAGTCGCTAGCTATGATGAGTTCTCTAAATGCTTTTGAACCTGTAGCATTGCTGCGTTCGCCTATAAGAAGAGGTGCTGGAGTTTGAATAAGCTCTACGCTATTAAACAATGAAGCTATAGAAGGTTGAATACTTCCTGCCGGTAATTTTGGTTTTTCGTCTTTTAATGCTTTAGAGAGAGCCAAAATGTGTTGCGGTGTAGTACCGCAGCAACCACCCAAGAACGAAACTCCGCTAAATTCTATAAATTCTTTTTGTTTAGCAGCAAACTCATCTGGTCCCATAGGATAAAATGTGTACCCTCCCCTATTTTGCGGAAGTCCTGCATTGGCATGTATCGAAAGCGGGAATTTGGATATCTCACTCAAAAGCTTGAGGTGTTTTTTGACCTGGTCAGGTCCAGTTCCACAGTTAAATCCGATCGAGAGGATATCAAATGGCTCTAGTATAGTCATAAGCGTAGTAGCATCCGTACCTATAAGCATCGTACCGCTTAGCTCTATAGTTGCACTTACCATAGTAGGCAATTTCACGCCACGCTTAGCATTTGCTTCCTCACATGCATGAAGAGCCGCTTTTATCTGCAACGGATCTTGACAAGTCTCCAACAAAAAAATATCGCATCCGCCATCTATGAGTCCAAGAGCAACTTCTAAGAATCCTTCATACATCTCATCGTAATCAATATGCCCCAAAGAAGGCAGCTTGGTCCCAGGTCCAATAGAGCCCAATACAAACTTCGGACTTTGCTCATTTTGAAACTCATCACATGCGCTTTTTACTAGCTCGGCTCCTTTGCGAGACAATTCATAAGCTCTGCTACTCATACCATATTCATCAAGTACCCAAGGCATTGTCCCGAACGTATTTGTTGAGATCAGATTGGCTCCCGCCATGGCGTAGCGTTTGTGTATTTGTCCGATAAGATCAGGTGCTGTATCATTTAGCAATTCATTACAGCCCTCTTGAGAGTTTCCATGCTCATCTATCCAAGCCTCAGCGGGGATTTTGATGTCTTGGATCTGTGTCCCCATTGCCCCGTCTATGATGAGAAACTGATGATTTAATATATCTAGTATTTGTTCTTTGGTAGCCAAAAAGTTATCCCTTGAAAATGATTTCGAATCATATCAAATTTTTTATTTTATTAAAAATAGCCCAAATTCAAAAAGCGGTCTTTCTGAATTCATTTTTGATATATTTTATCAATATTTATATAATATAACTTGAAATTACAGATAAAATAAGCTATAATCTTGCAAAATACAACTACTAAGGAGAGAAAATGAAATTTTCAATGATTACCGTGCCATTTGCCAAAGCAGCTACTTCTCTCCTGCTACTCTCAATTTCTCTATAATAAATAACGATTTTTTTATTCTATTTTTTCTACCCTTTTTGGGTACAATTAAACAATTTTACACCCTCTAGAGGTGTTTTTATACAAATAAAGGTAAATACAAAATGCAAACAGAAATGATAAAGATATTTGATACCACATTAAGAGATGGAGAGCAAAGTCCAGGCGCTTCCATGAATACAGAAGAAAAGATTCAAATAGCTTCTCAATTGGAACGACTTGGCGTGGATATAATAGAAGCAGGTTTTGCTGCAGCAAGCCCGGGAGATTTTGATGCTATCAGCCTAATAGCACAAAAGATTACTCGATCAACCGTATGTTCATTAGCCAGAGCAACTGACAATGACGTCAAAGCAGCAGCTGATGCTATTGCCAAAGCGCCGTTAAAAAGAATACACACTTTTATAGCTACCAGCCCTATTCATATGGAATATAAGCTCAAAATGACACCCGATGAAGTCATAAAAAGAGCGGTACATGCAGTAGCTTATGCCAAAAGTTTTGTAGATGACGTAGAATTTAGCTGCGAAGATGCAGGACGAAGCGATATGGGATTTCTAAAAGAA
This sequence comes from Sulfurovaceae bacterium, assembly GCA_041654415.1. Classification (GTDB taxonomy): domain Bacteria; phylum Campylobacterota; class Campylobacteria; order Campylobacterales; family Sulfurovaceae; genus BN30871. The sequence goes on from JBAZDL010000002.1 coordinate 228,729, forward strand.
ATAACCGATGCAGTCATAGAAGCAGGAGCCAGTACTATCAATTTACCCGACACCGTAGGCTTTCGTTTGCCTTTTGAAATAGGAGCAATGGTCAAAGAGATGAGCCAATACACAAAGGGTAGAGCTATCATATCAGTGCATAACCATAACGACCTAGGCCTTGGTGTGGCAAACTCCCTAGAAAGTGTATTGAACGGTGCCAGACAGATAGAATGCACCATTAATGGTCTTGGCGAGAGAGCAGGAAACGCAGCTCTTGAAGAGATAGTCATGGCTATCAAAACACGTCAAGATGTATTTAAAGGACTTGATACACGTATCAATACAAAAGAGATCTATCCGACAAGCCGTTTGATAGCCAACATCACAGGAATTGAGCCTCAACCAAACAAAGCAATAGTCGGTAAAAATGCTTTTGCGCATGAGAGTGGGATACATCAAGACGGAATGTTAAAAAATAAATCTACTTATGAGATCATTCGACCGGAAGATATAGGCCTTGATTTGGAAAATACACTTGTTCTTGGCAAGCACTCAGGCAGAGCCGCATTTAAAGACAAACTTGCCAAACTTGGATTTGAACTTGATGATGAAAATTTAAATAGCACCTTTGAAAGATTCAAAGAGCTTGCAGACAAGAAAAAAGATATCTATGATGATGATATCAGGGCACTGGTCACAAGCGAAATGACAAATGTAGAAAAAGCTTATGAACTTGTAGCTATGCAGCTAATGGATTCCACTGGTGGCGTGCCGAGTGCTGCTGTGACCATCCGTCATAATGACCAAGAGATCACAGATGCAGGAATCGGTGGAGGCACTATAGATGCAGTGTTCAAAACAATTGATCGGATTACCGGCTATCAAGGGACATTGCTTGATTACAAAGTCACATCTGTATCCAAAGGCAAAGATGCCTTGGCCAATGTAACAGTTAAAGTAATGTTCAATGATGATGAGCCGGCCATTATTGGTCATGGACTTAGCCTCGATACGATGCTGGCAAGTGCTAGAGCTTATATAGGTGCGCTCAACAGTTATCTTAGCATGGAAGGCAAGCTGGCTCTTAGAAGTTCTTGTCATGATAAAGGCGGCATATAAATGAGCAAAAAACATACCATGCTGGCAGGTTTTGTCGAAAAAGTCATCAAAGGCTTTTTTGGCATATTGCCAGCCGCACTGGTTCTTATGGTAATTTTTTGGATATATGGCATTATAGAATCTTTTGTCAATTCATATATATTTGCTCCGATAGGCTTTTCTCCCCAAAGAAATGAACCGCTCTGGATAGCACTTTTTATGATTGTTTTGATCGTTGGGCTTTCTATATTGGGTTTCTTGATAGAGACTAGGCTGGCTGCTCTTTTTGGAAGACTAATTGCCAAGATTCCGGGATATAAAACCGTCAAAGATATGATAGAGATTTTTAACTCCTCCAAAAAAGGAGATACAAAAGTTCTAGTAGTTGCCATTCCTGGTTTTGGAAGCAAAGATAGCTATAACATAGGGCTTATGTATTCCCAAAAAGAAAGCATCATTAAAGATCACTACACGATATCACTTTCAATGTCACCTATTCCAAACGGCGGCTTTATGTTTGAAGTACACAAAAAAGAGATTTTTATCATAGAAGAAGCATCTTTTGATCATAATTTACAATATCTTTTATCCATGGGGGTCAAAAGCTTAGCTGAGATATTAAAAACACAGCCAAGAGCGATTGATGCACTTATGCCTTTTGAAAAATGGCTGGAGACCAAACAAAACAATGCAAACAATACACTTCAACGATAACACTGTTACTCCTTCAAAAGTAGTGTGCATAGGGCGCAACTATGTAGAACACATTTATGAGCTCGGCAATGAGATTCCTGCGAATATGGTGCTTTTTAATAAGCCAAATTCTGCTATCACCAACAGGCTGAAATTCTATCAAAGCGACTGCAGATTTGAAGGCGAGATCTGTTTTTTGGTGATTGATAATAAACTTCAAGGCATAGGTTTTGGACTAGACCTCACCAAAGCAGATATCCAAAACTACCTCAAATCCAAAGGTTTGCCTTGGGAGCGAGCCAAAGGATTTGACGGATCATGTGTTCTTGGCAATTTTGTACCGCTTAGAGGAAGTCTAGAAACATTAGAGATGAAACTATATATCAATGAAAATCTCCAACAGCACGCCACATATGATCTTATGATCTACAAACCTCTTGAGATCTTAGAAGAGATACAAACTTTTATGACTTTAGAAGATGGGGATATCATTATGAGCGGCACACCAAATGGTGTGGCTACATACGAAAAGGGTGATGTTTTTCGAGCTGAGATATACATCGATAAAAAGATAATAATCCAAGAGATATTTGAAGTTTTGTGATATTTAAATTCCACGCCTATTCTCTTGTGCTACAATTTCAATAATAAAAAATTCTCCATACCTGATATGAGAAAACCATTGTCGAAAAAAGACTGCCATGTTTTCATGCTAGCTTTTATAAGGAGTAAAAATGAGTTTGACAGTTAAAGTATTATGGGGAATGGCACTGGGAATTTTGCTTGGAGGAGCGATCAATCTAAGCGGATTAAATGTTCAAGGTGGCTGGATAGATATCTATTTGATCGAAGGTATTTTTGATGCCATTGGTAAGATATTTATTTCTGCACTCAAGATGCTAGTCGTTCCTGTAGTCTTTTTTTCTCTGATCAGCGGAGTAATCGGCATAGGAGACGTAAAAAAACTTGGGAAGATAGGTGTCAAATCTTTTGCACTCTATATTTTAACGACGGCTTTGGCAGTTGCAAGTGCTGTAGGTATTGCAATTATTGTTTCACCGGGTACCAAAAATAGTTTACATACCGATAGTTCTTTTACTCCCAGCCAAGCTCCTTCACTTACAGATGTATTTATCAATATTGTCCCAGAAAACATCATCCAGGCTTTTGCTTCTGGGAATATGCTGCAGATTATCTTTTTTTCAATTTTGCTTGGTATATCTTTATTAATTGTAGGAAAAAAAGCAACACCGATCACTGAAGGTATTAAAATCATGAACGAAGCTATGCTGCAAATGGTGATCATGATCATGAATGTCGCACCTTATGCGGTTTTTGCTTTACTGGCCAAGGCTATAAGTCAGTTAGGATTTGATCTATTGGTGAGCCTAGCAGAGTATGTGGCAGTATTGATCGCAGTATTAATGCTCCATATGCTTGGTACATTGATGCTAATATTTAGGTTTTTTACCAAACTCAGTCCCAGAATTTTCTTGCAAAAGATTCGAGATGTTCAACTTTTTGCTTTTTCTACCTCCAGTTCTAACGCTACTATTCCTATCACTCTTCAAACCGTGACAAAACGTATGGGTGTTGACAATTCGGTTGCTTCTTTTACTGTACCGTTTGGTGCAACAATAAATATGGATGGTACTGCGATCATGCAAGGAGTTGCTACAGTATTTATTGCCAATGTCTATGGTGTGAATCTCGGGGTCAGCGGTTATCTAACAGTAATCTTAATGTCCGTGCTTGCTTCTATCGGCACGGCAGGGGTGCCGGGAGTCGGTATTGTAATGTTATCAATGGTCTTTGCACAAGTAGGACTTCCGATTGAGGGTATCGGACTTATTTTAGGCGTGGACAGATTATTGGATATGATGCGTACAGCTGTGAATGTGACCGGCGATGCGGTAGTAAGCTGCGTGGTAGCAAAAAGCGAAGGTATTTTAAACGAACAGGTTTTTGCAGATAAACAAGCAGGCTTAGAAAAACCGAGTATTCAAAAATAACTTAACGAGTATATATTTAGTATCAAATGTAAATTTTTTGTAAAAAAGTATATTTTTGTAATTTACAATCCTTAATTATGATGTCAATATCTAACCAAAGGAGTTATTATGAAAAAATATACTTTAGCTGTGTTGTTGTGCGGAATAATTGCAGATGCTGGAGACTTTTCTCCATCTATGCAAAACTATATTTCAACCCTCAAAAGTGAAGCAAAACAAGCCAATAGTAGTTTTGTGGACTTCGATGCCAAAAGAGGCGAGCAGATATTTACTTCTAAACATATAGGCAAAAAAGGTGATTCAATCTCTTGCACTAGTTGCCATGGTAGCAATCTAACCAAAAACGGCCAAAATGCAACTACTAATAAAATTATCAAGCCATTAGCACCAAGCGTAAATAAAAGCAGATTAACAGATACCAAAGAGGTACAAAAATGGCTTAGACGAAATTTCAAAGATGTTTACAATAGAGAAGGCACCGCACTTGAAAAAGGCGATGTACTTTATTATATACAATCCAAATAAGGAGTGCTGCAATGTATAAAAAAATCATGATACCACTGATTTTGATAAGCGTAGTTTACGCTGATGATGATAGATGGGTCAATAGAGGCGATGTAGCTCCGGTGAAAAATGCAGTATATATCAAAGAATGCGGAAGTTGCCATTTTGCATATCAACCAGGACTATTGCCTCAAAGATCCTGGACTAAGATGATGGGAAATTTGGAAAACCATTTCGACAGTGATGCTTCATTGAATGATGCTACGACTAAATATCTAGCTAATTATCTTAAAGCAAATAGCGCAGAAAAAGGTATAGAATACAAAAGAAGTAGAAAAATATTACAGTCAATTAGACCGAATGAAACGCCTCTTAGAATTACACAAACTAGATATTTTGTGAATAAGCATAACGAAATACCAAAAAAAATAATTACACAAAAAGAGGTCGGCTCACTAGCTAATTGCGCAGCATGCCATACCACTGCAGATAACGGCAGCTATAGCGAAAGGGCTATAAAAATACCAAATTATGGAGCGTGGAAAGATGATTAAGAGTTATATTTGGCCACTTGGCAATAGAATATCTCATGCTTTGATGATAGTTTTTTTTGCTGCAGCATATTTATTGGGTGATGCGGACGAACTTCTAAAATATCATGTCATATTCGGATTTGCTTTTGGAATATTAGTATTGTTTAGGATCTTTTGGGGATTTGCAGGTCCCAAGTATTCTAAGTTTAGAGATTTTGACTTAAACATCAATTCACTAAAGAAATATATAGGTGCTGTTTTTTCAAAAGGCGATAAGCATATAGGACACAATCCGGCATCCAGTTTTGCTATAATCACCATGTTTATAGTAGCTATCCTAACAATACTTAGTGGTATGCTAGCATATGGCGTTGAAGAAAATCATGGGATTTTTGCATTTTTACATCAAGCAAATTATCAAGAGATGGAAATATTTGAAGAGTTGCATGAGTTGTTTGCAAATCTCTTTTTGGGTGTTGTGCTTGTACATATAGCTGGCAGTCTTATGGATAAGTTTATCAAAAAAGGAGACGCTGTCGACTCAATGATAGATGGATACAAGATGACAGATACGCCAGTGGGCATATCCACTTCATGGTGGCAAAAAATATTCCAAATTATTTGGATTGCAATTTCTATCTGGTTTTTGTATTATCTGTTCGCTACTCAAGAAAACATATTCGTATCTAATTACAATAAACCAGTCTCTTACGCTGTCTTGCATCCGGAGTTTGAAGCAGAATGTGGCAGTTGCCACATTACATATCCTCCATTTCTATTACCTCAAAAATCATGGACGGCCATGATGGAAAACCTGGAAGATCATTTTGGTGATGATGCTAGCCTAGATGAGGCTACAATGGTTTCTATACTTCGTTTTTTAGAAAAAAACAGCGCCGAAAACTCTACACACCAAGCTGCTTTCAAAATAACAAAAAGCCTCAAAGAGACAAATCAAACAGTTATAGCAATTACTAAAACACCATACTGGAAAGCAAAACATAAGGAGATAGATAGTAGAGTATTTTTATCCAATAAGGTGAAAAGCAAAGCCAATTGTCAAGCATGTCATCAAGATATCGAAAAAGGTATGCTGGAGAATAATTTGATACAATTACCAAAAGGTTTAAGAACGTGAAAGTTATTTTTTTGTTTCTCTTCTTGATAAGCATAGCATTCTCTGATGGACACGATGATGATCATCATCTTTACAAAAAAGACCTTACTTTTTTGGCTCTCAATCCGTCCCAACAAATTATTGTTAAAAAAATACTTCAAGACTATCGCATTAAAATGAAAAGCTTGAAACAGACACAAAAAATATTGGCTAAACAAAAACAAACTCTATTTTTACAAGATAAATTTGATAATATTAAAATGCAACGATTTAATAGAGAATGGAGCGACAAAGCAAGTTTTGCAGAGATAGAGTTTTTGGAGCGAATACATTCTGTACTTACTTTTGAACAAAAAAAGAAATTTATCCATTATATGGACGAGTGGGAAATAGATTGAAAATTTATCTCATAGAAGACGATTTGGAAATGCAAGAACTGCTTACAGACTATTTGCAAAACCAAGATTATATTGTATCGGCATTTGATGACCCTGTGGCAGCACTAGAAGCTTTAGGCACTAAAAATGATTGCTGCGATCTGGTCATACTTGACTTGATGTTACCCAAACTTGATGGTTTTGATGTATGCAAAAAGATTCGTTCCATTAGTGATGTGCCTATTATCATCTCAAGTGCTAGAGGAAATCTGGGTGATAAAGTGGCAGCATTTGAATATGGAGCAGATGATTATCTTGCCAAGCCATATGAACCAAAAGAACTTTTAATTAGAATGGATGCTATTTTTAGACGGATAAAAGGGCTAGTGGGTGTGCAGCAAATAGGAGAGTTTCAGATAGATGAACGCAAAATGGAGATACTTCAAGATAGACATCCGCTTGAACTTACTCGGATAGAATATGAGATATTAATGCTTTTATTGCATCATCCAAATCAAGTACTTTCCAGAGAATATATATCTGGACATTTGAAGGGTGAGCACTCCAGCCTAAAAGACAGAGCCATAGATATGCATATATCAAACCTTAGAAGTAAGCTGTTTGATGATGTCAAATCCCCCAAATATATCAAATCAATTTGGGGCGTTGGCTATAAATTTATAGGTTGAGCTATGTCAATATTGTCAAAAATCACAATACTGTTTTTGATAAGTATTTTGCTTATGGGGTATATCTCTTTTAAGACTAATGAAATCTCACAAAGAAACCTTGAGGCATCTATTAAAGATAAATATATACATGCATCAAAAAATCTTTTGGATGCATTGGTAAGAGGAGATAATGATGCTCTTATGCGTCAAGCAAAAACGGTTAATTTTAGTATTATAATGCCTGACAAATATGCATTTCAAAAAGCTCAAAAAATATCACACACTCCTATATCATTTGGTTATACGGAGGTGCTTAAAAATAGTGATGGTTATTTTTTGCACTTACATTATTTGGATGAAGATGTATTCTTCTTTGACAATACTCAAGTAGAAGAAATGGGGCAAAAAAAGATTTTAAACATTCTTATTTTAGCAGATGTACTAATATTAATAGTAATGTTTTTTGTTATCACTAAAATGCTTACACCTCTAAAAAGACTTCCTGCTGAAATAGAGAAATTTGGTGAAGGAGATTATGCTCATCGTATCAAAGAAATTAATAGCTCGGATGAAATAGCAAAAGTTATCTCTCAATTTAATAAAATGGCATCCAATATAGAGACTCTTATACACTCTAGAACACAATTTTTAACAGATGTCAGTCATGAATTACGTACCCCCATATCAAAAGCCAAACTTTCTTTAGAAATGATAGAATCTTCTAAATATAAAGATATCTTAAAAAAATCGATTGATCAGATAGACACCCTTACTAACGAACTTTTGGAAGTAGAAAAACTAAGCTCAAACAATCTTAATCTATCTTTTTCTACTTATTCCGTAGAGACACTTTTGGCAAATGTACTTGCCAAAATGCTCATAGATAACGAAGAAGAATTGCATATAGAAGTTCAAACACCATTTAGTATAAATGGTGATATAGAATATCTTTCTATAGCTATTAAAAATTTAATTGAAAATGCACTCAAATACAAAACAAGCGGAATTGTTCGTGTAATAGCAATAGATAATATTTTAGAGATAAGAAATTTTGCAAGTCCTCTTACTAGGCCGCTGTCTTTTTACACAGATGCTTTTACTCAAGAAGATCGTACTAGGAGAAACCAAGGATATGGATTGGGACTAAATATCGTCAAACGAATTTTAGAAATTCATGGTTTTGCTTTGAACTATTATTATGAAAATGGGGAAGTAGCGTTTATTGTAGATTTTAATAAATCATAAAACTTGATATATGTTTATTTTGCTCCCCAAAAGAGGAGCTTTATATAAATAATTAAGGAGTTTAATACATTCCACCCATACCGCCCATATCTGGCATTGCAGGAGCAGCCGGTTTGTTTTCTTTGATCTCGCCGATAGTAGCTTCAGTAGTAAGAAGCAAGCTAGCAACACTTGTAGCATTTTGCAAAGCTACACGCTCAACTTTGAATGGATCAATGATACCCGCTTCAAACATATCTACATACTCACCCGTTGCTGCATTGAAACCAAAATTGGCATCTTTGCTATTAAGTACTTTATCTGCTACTACACCGGCATCATAACCGGCATTCTCAGCAATTTGTTTCATTGGCGCTTTTATAGCTCTGAGGATTATTTCAGCACCAACGAGTTCATCGCCAACCAAGTCAAGCTTGACGTTTTTTGCTGCTTTGATGAGAGCTGCACCGCCACCGATTACGATACCCTCTTCTACTGCTGCTTTGGTAGCAGACAAGGCATCATCAACTCTATCTTTTTTCTCTTTCATCTCAGTCTCAGTCGCAGCTCCTACTTTGATGACAGCAACACCGCCGGCAAGCTTAGCAAGTCTTTCTTGAAGTTTTTCTTTGTCATATTCGCTTGTAGTTTTTTCTATTTGAGATCTGATCTCATTTACTCTAGCTTCAACTCTGCTTTTATCGCCTTTGCCGTCTACGATAACTGTATTGTCTTTATCGATAACTACTCTTGAAGCTTGTCCAAGCTCAGCAATAGTAGTTTTGTCCAAACTCAATCCAAGCTCTTCTGTGATCACAGTTGCACCCGTAAGAGTTGCAATATCTTTTAGCATCTCTTTTTTGCGGTCGCCAAATCCAGGAGCCTTGACTGCTGCTATATTTAATACGCCTTTTAAACGGTTAAGAACCAAAGTTGCCAATGCTTCACCCTCTACATCATCAGAGATGATCAAGAGCGGTTTACCTGTTTTTTGGATTTGCTCAAGAACAGGAATAAGGTCTTTTAGTGAAGTGATCTTAGAATCAGTCACTAAGATCATAGGATGTTCCAATTCGCATGTCATTTTTTCGGCATTGGTCACAAAATATGGAGATAGATAGCCTCTATCAAACTGCATTCCTTCAACTACTTCAAGATCATCATTGATCCCTTTTGCTTCTTCAACAGTAATAACACCGTCTTTGCCGACTTTTTCCATCGCTTCAGCTATCAAATCACCGATAGCATGATCAGAATTTGCAGAAATAGTAGCAACTTGAGCGATCTCTTTTTTATCTTTTACTTGTTTTGAGATTTTTTTGAGCTCATCAATAATTGCTGCACTAGCTTTATCCATACCTCTTTTGACTTCAATTGGGTTTGCGCCGGCAGTAATGTTTCTCAACCCTTCTTTAAATATTGAATAAGCCAAAATTGTAGCAGTAGTAGTACCATCGCCCGCTTCATCGGCAGTTTTGCTGGCAACTTCTCTTACAAGCGAAGCACCCATATTCTCTAAACTATCCGGAAGTTCTATCTCTCTTGCTACGCTCACACCATCTTTTGTGATATGAGGAGCACCATAGCTCTTTTGAATAAGCACATTGCGACCTCTAGGCCCCATCGTTACTTTAACCGCATCAGAGAGTTTTTTGACTCCTTCAAACAATCCATTTCTTGCTGTATCTGAAAAAAATATTTCTTTTGCCATTTATGATCCTTTAAATATATTTTATATTATTTTATGAAAGCAGACCTAATATATCGTCGCTTGTTAAGATTAGATACTCTTGATTATCAATGGTAATTTCTGTACCGGTATATTTACCAAAAACTACAGTATCACCTACTTTGATACCTTCTGCATCAGGTCCAACTGCAACAGCTTTGCCTTGAAGTGGTTTTTCTTTAGCATTGTCTGGAATAATAATACCGCTTGCCGTGGTGTTTGATTCCTCTTTTCGTTCAACAAGCACTCTATTTGCCAATGGTGTAAATCCCATAATTGCTCCTTTATTTTCATTAAATTTAAAAATATTTTTTGAGATATTATTATATCTAATTAAAAATTGAGTGTCAAGATATCATTAATAATTTTATGCAATAATTATGAGTCGTATAGACTCAAGTTATTGTATGTTAAAGAGATGTTATTAAAAAAATAAGATAATTATCAATATAAAGCGCGAAAAAGTATTGACAAATTAGATAACTTTGGATAGAATGCCGTCTCTTAAAACTTTTTAATTGTGGCAAGGTAGCTCAGCTGGTTAGAGCGCTGGTCTCATAAGCCGGAGGTCGGGGGTTCGAGTCCCCCTCTTGCTACCATATAGAAACTCCCTAAATATCGACATTAGAGCTGCTTTTTCCGAGATATCTCTATTCCAAAAAATTACTACATATTGTCAAAATCAACAACATTTTAACAACATTTATTGCACACTTTTTGCACACTTACTATTTTTATCTTCTCTCTGTTTTTCACAACAAAAAAATAGACAAAAGGTAAACTATTGTTCATCTTCAATCTCATTTAAAGGAGGTAGAAGATGAACTCTCTTCTGCTGGAACAACCAATCTATATTAATCGTCTTTATATACACATTGCTGGGGAAATGGAAGCAGGAATTTTTCTTGATCATATTTTTAAAAAATTCAGCGAGCATAAAAGTAATGCTATAGAACTTGATATAAGATTAGTATATAAAACTTTGTATTTCTATAAATTTGAAATAGAAAAAATAAACAAAAAACTCAAAAAACTTCCATTTTTATTCATTCAAAAAACTTCAAAAGAGACATATTGCTATTCAATTGATTTAGAAAAATATGAAACTTATTTAAACAAAAGGATATCTGCATGAAAAACCTATTGCAATCTTTACATCAAAAACCAATTGCAGTTTACCCATTATATATTGATGTAACAGGTAGTGCAACTGCTGGAATGTTACTTAGTCAGCTTATGTATTGGTTCTCAACAAAAGATAAGATATTTAAAACAAATGAGGAACTAAGCAAAGAAACAAGGCTCACAATAGATGAACTAAAATCTGCAAAAAAGAAAATCAAAACACTGGATTTTATTAAAATCTCATTAGAGGGTATTCCAGCAAAAACATATTATGAAATTAACTGGGATAAGTATGAAAAAACACTTTCAACATATGCTAAAGCCCAAGAATTTACAGTTGGTGGAAATCCCACCAACAAGGAAGTGGAAATCCCACCAACAAGAAAAAGTCGTTTACAACAACCAGTTGGTGGAAATCCCACCAACAAGGAAGTGGAAATCCCACCAGCTATTATAGTAAAATCTTTTGACAGAGACTACAGTACAGAGACTACTACAGAGAATCTCTCTCCTAAATCCTCTCTCACAAAAGATGAACTTGAAATTAGATCAGAATTCATAGATGATGAACTAATCAAACTCTTCATTGCACACAGAAAAGAAATCAAACATCCAATGACACAACAAGCATTAAATCTCTTTGTTAAAAAACTTGAAAAATTATCGGAAAAAGATGATCCGGAAGATTTAGTCAATGAAGCAATTATTAACGGCTGGAGATCTGTATTCCCTCCAAAAGAAAACAATAGGCAAACCACGAGCTATTCAAATCCAACTAGCGCAACAATAAGAAATACTTTTGCCAAATTAGAGAAATTGCAAAAAGAAAAACAAAATTACATCGAAGGAGAAATTCAATGAAAAATTTATCAAAACAAGTAGATTATATTTCACAACTACTCAATATCAAGACAGAAAGCGAATTAGTTATTTTGGATATTGGGAATAAATTATCCCAACTTGATGATCCAGCAGACTTCATTGTTTATCTTAGAAAAAATTACAACCATTATCACACAACCTATCTAACCGGCTTTCAGAAATTTCTCTATTTGCTTGAATTGTATAAAAATAAAACAATCTCCAACAAAGGAGTTGATGAAATAAAACTTATGGCTGAAAAAATAAATATTGTTAGTCGCCTATTGGGTGAACATACAGAAGCAAATTTTGAGGATATTTTCTCAAAAGATGCAAATGGAAAATTGAAGTATTTCACACAAAGAGAAATTGAAATTTTATCTCTTATTGGCAATTTGGGATATTGCATACGGTTGCAAAAATCCGTCTCCGGAACAGATGCGCTTGAGACAGAAATACATAACAAAATTCTTAATCTAGGTAAAGATAAAAACCAAATATTATTAAAGGCTATGTCGTGAGAGGTGGTAGCCAATACCAAAAGGAGTTAGATTTGATGAAGCCCACTATTTGTGAGTTTCACAAAATTTAAACGAAAGGAAAAAAAAGATGAAACAAAAAAAATTAATTTTAGTTTCTATCGCTTTATCGGCCGTATTATGTACACAATTAAATGCAGGCAGTGTGGGTGGTTTCGGTGGGTCAACCGAAATAACACAACTAGCTAATAATTCACAGTTGGCCGCTCAATATGGAAAGCAACTCCAGCAATATGCAACTCAAATCCAACAATACCAAACCGCGGTGCAGCAATTTACCAATCAGGTGCAAAGCTATAAGTTGATGTTGCAAAACATCGGTCAGTTGCCACAAACGCAGTGGAATCAATTTACATCAAGCGTTAACAAAATGCGTCAGATCATGGATAATACAGCAGGAATGACTTATACCGCTGCAAATTACGATCAAATGTTTAAGAAACTGTACCCCAAATACGATACGTTGTTAGCAAGTGGTCAAGTAGATCCAACAAGTGTTTATAAAAGTTTATCAAATCAAACGAACGCAACAGTCAATGACTCTCTCAAAAGGTTAAATCTTACTCAAGCAGATCTTGAGAATGATGTGACAACCATGAGAGAACTTCAAAATGTAAGCCAATCTGCCCAAGGCCAGCTAGGTGCAATTCAAGCAGCTAATGAAATTGCACTTCACCAAACAAACACACTCAAAAAACTCCAACAAACAATGATGTTGCAAGCGAATATGCAAGCTCAAACAGTGGCAGCACAACAGGCGGAAAAAGATGTGTCAAAAGTAGAATGGGAAAAAATCAGAGGCAGATCTGATGTTAATAAAAATAATAACAAATCATTGCTTGAAGGTGCAAGATGAAAAATATAATCAAATTAGCCTTTGTAGTTGTAATCTTTTTTGCCGGATGTAAAAATACAGATGAGAGCAAAACCGTAGAGTATTATCTTCAAAATGACAAAGAGAGACAAGAGACAGCCAAAGAGTGTAATAACAATTATGGAGAACTCGGCAACACTCCAAATTGCATAAATGCATATGAAGCCGCATGGAAAAAAATCAGTGGCAAATCAGATATTAACAAAAACAACAATAAATCATTGCTTGAAGGTGCAAGATGAATAGAAAGTTGTTTATTTTTTTATTTTTTCTGCTACCAATTTCATTGTTTGCAACACAAGATAATTTAGTCTCAAATATACAAGGACAAATACACAATATAGCTCAATCGTATTATGGTGTATTTTCATCAAATGCCTTAGGTCTTCTTTATGCTCTTGGAGTAATACAGCTAGTTCTGACATTTGGATTTATGGCCATGAGGGGTGAACTTGAGGTGGCTGGAGCTTTTGCACAACTTGTGAAAACGGCTCTTATTATTGGATTTTTTTCTATGTTAATCAGCAGTCCTTCATGGTTTAATAATATATATAACTCAATAACAAATTTGGCATTCCAAGCTGGAGGCAATAAAGCAAATGTTGAAAATGTTTTTGAAAATATGATTGTTATGTGGGACAAGCTAGGAGAAGACACTTACAATCCAATCAAATATCTTGGATTGATGCTAGTCGGTATTGTGGTGAGTGTTGCAATAACACTACTTGTAGCACAGGCTTTAATGTATTATGCATTTTCAGTATTAAGTGTATATGTTGGAATTTTGTGGCTCGGATTTGGTTCGTTTGATCAAACCAGACCTTGGGCTATTAATGCCATAGCCAATGTTCTACGCAATGGATTCAAATGGATGATGACCCTTTTGGTGTTGGCGATAACTTTTGATTTTGTACAAACCCTTTCAGATACAGTTACAAATGATTTTAGTTTGATAAATATGGTTGTCTTGGCAATGACTGCAATTTTAATAACTACAATCAACGCAGGCGTTGGTGGCTTTGTCGACAGTTATTTTACCGGTTCAGGCAGTGGCGAAAACAGTCGAGGTATGCAAATGGCTGCTGCGGTTATGAGTGCAGGAGCCGGTGCAGCTATGGGTGCATATCAAGGAGCCAAAGGCGCATCGAACACTATAGCGGCGGCGGCGGCTACAGGCGAAGAAAAGAGCACTCTTGGCAAAGCTGCTTCTTATTTGGGCGGTATGGCAAGCGGTGCTACAAAAGGAGCAATGCACGGCGGAGAAAACTTTGCAACAAATTGGGCAAAAACAATAGATCCAAATTATTCAAGCGCATCATCATTGTATAGTGGTAAAAATTTTGCCAGTGCAGCTAATGAGAAAAATGCGTCACAATCCGATCCAAGTTTAGCAAATTTTAAAAATATAAAAACGAATGTCAGTGGGAAAATAAACTAAAAATCAAGATTAATTAGGAGGAAATAATGGTTAAATATACAAAAAATTCGGATAAAGAAGAATTTTTCGTAAGTGGCTTAAACGCAAACACACTACAGGCTATCAATAGCATAATAGAAAATCTTAAGTGGTTACCATTTGGGTATATCTTGAATATTATCAATAGTAAAAAGAACACGAGAAACTACTTAATGAATGATATTAGATGTTTCACAAATCATGATCTTTTTTTGTTTATCAAAAAACTTAATAACAATCCAACATTGATAGCAAAAATTGAAGCAAAAATTGAAGATTTTAAAAAATTGACAGCATAAAAAGGAGATAAAATGGATCTTTCAGAGGCAACAAAAATATTAGCAGAGGCCAAGGCAATCAAAGTAGAACTTAAAAATATAACACATAAATTCCAAGGTTATACGGATGAAGAAGGAAATCCAAAAGCCGGCCTGATAGAACAGTTGGAAAATTTATATGCGAAACTCAATCCGACAAGTATCGCCTTTTTGGGTAATCTTGCAAGAGAGAAGGCTCTTGAAAGCTTGCAGCAGATTGATGAGTTGCAAAACGAACAAAAGTCTTATTTTGAAACTCAAAATTTTATGTTTGAGAGAAGAATAAAAGAACTCATCGAAGAATATGAGGCTATCAATAATGAGGCTAAAAAAATAATCATTAGTGATTTTAATGAAAAGGCAAAAATATTAAGAAGCGGTTTAAATGCTGAATTGGTTGATTTTAAAAATCACTTAAAATATCATCTTGATGATATTAAAGATTTAGCTCCGGCACTTAATGAAGTTGTAAATATGAGATACATGTATGTAGCACTTTTTAGTGTTGGAATATTTATGGCTGGAATGGGTTTTGGGAGTTTTTTATTGAAATAAACCATAAAACCACACCAAAAAGGTGTAGCAATATGTCGGGTCGGTCAAACCATAAAAAGAATAACAATCAGATTATAACACAAAAGGAGAGTAAAAATGAAAATCATGGTGGTAAATACCAAAGGCGGGGCTTCCAAATCGACCTTTTCTTATCAGGTTTTTGGAGCGTATTTCTTGGATAAAGGTATTGATATGGAACTTATTGAACTCGATGATGAAAACAAGGATAGTGATGTTTTTGAAGATTCAAAAATCAACACTTCAACGGCATTTGTAGGTCAAAACAGAGATGACGTATCACATACATTACAAGAAAGGTTTGAAGAGACAGATAAAAGCCTTGTCTTTGACATTGGCGGCAACAAAACAACCACTTTGGTTTTAGAAGCATTAAAAAGAACAAGATTGTATTATTTAGTAGATTGTTTTTTAATCCCGATGAGTGGAGGTTCCCAAGATTTTATCAATGCAAAAAATACCTATGAGATAGTAAAAGAGTTTCAAAAACCAATTATATTTGGGCTCTCAAGAGTTAGAGACCCAAGAAAGATACGATTTCAGTATATGGAGTTTTTTAGAGAATTCCCAGATGCAGATTATATCTTTTTGACTGATTCAAATGTGATAGACCTCTCAAGAATGCTTAAAAAGTCTGTTTATGAGATAGCACATGATACGGCGGCTGAAGGATTGCTTGAAAATTATGATCAATTGATCGGTGAAGAGATGAAAAATGGCAACAAGCAAAAAGGCCAAGAGCTTGCTTATATAGCAGGAATTTTAGAAGATAGTTTAGAGTATCAAAAAAATATACTAGTACCTTGTTTTCAAAAACTGGATAAAGTGCTTAGATGAGAAACAAACTTTTGACAATAAAAGTCACAGAAGAAGAACTAAAAAAACTTCACTTGCAGGCAAAAAATGCCGGCATGACATTAAGCCGATATCTTCGCTCTCTAGGACTTGGTTATCCAATAGAGAGCAAAATAGATCAGTTGGCTCTTGCAGAGCTAACAAAAGTTGCAGGTGATCTTGGCCGACTTGGAGGATTGTTTAAATTATGGTTATCTAATACAAAAGAGGAATGGGATCCACGGCTTGGAGATAAAAGTAGATTTAAAGTTGAACTCCTGGTTAGAGAGATAGAACACAACAAAAAAGAGCTATTAGATATTGCAAGGAGATTATTATGAGGGTTAAAAATGTTTTAGACTATAAACTTCTTATTCAGATATTTAATATCACAAGACAAACTTGGAATAACTGGAAAAAAGAAAATAGATTAATAGTAACTTTGATTGAAAAATACTTCACTAAAGAGGACTTAGAGGAATTTTTACAGACTGGGAAAATTACTAAATTTGACAACTATAAAACCTATATGGAGCAAGATAAAGATTTTCAACTCTTCTGTAAATTTAAAGAATTTATGAAGCAAAATGATAGCTAAAGAAGTTCCAAAGAAAAAAGCAACCGGAAGCTATAAAGGGCTAGTTGATTACATAGAAGATACACTTGGTTTGCATAGCAACAAGGTAGAGCTTGTTTATTCGGAGAATTGTGAGTTTGATACCGTTGAAGATAATGTAAAACTCATAGAAGCAACTCAAAAACTTTATACCGGTAAAGCAGACCCGACAGTTCATCTTGTTGTTTCATTCCAAGAAGATGAAAGACCTACGCCGGAGCAGCTAAAATACATTACTCATGAACTGTTAAAATCTGTTGGCATGGAACATCATCAAAGAATTTGCAGTACACACATAGATACAAACAACTACCATTTACATATTGCGGTCAATAGAATAGATCCAGATACACATAAAAGAGCAAGAATGTCGTATAGTAAAATGAAGTTACAAAAAAAAGCAGCTGAACTTGAAGAAAAAATGAATTTAAAAAAAGACAACCATATACCAAATTGGAAATTGGCCGAGCAAGATCGTAAGTCCAATAATATAGAACATAATAAGGAGAATAATTATGAGCCAGTACGAGAGCAACACAGCCGAGCTGAAAATAGAAGACTTAGAATATCACAGTCCGTTACTAACGACCTTAAAAACAGAACAAAGACCGGCAAACGAGATAGCATGCGTAAGCTGTCCGATATCGATAT
>JBAZDL010000003.1:0-238264 GCA_041654415.1 Sulfurovaceae bacterium
CGACATTGAGAGGCTCAGCATATAGGCCCGGTAAATTATATTCCCCTTCATTTAGTTCAAATGCCAACTTTTCATGAGGTGGAGTAAATTGGGCATCTACACCCTCTTTATTTCCTCTTGCATCGATACGATACCAGCCATAAGCTTTTAAATACACTGCATTAAGTCCATGAAGACAATAGATATCCTTGACATATTCTGAACAGCTTAGACGCTGATAGCATAATGCTGCCGGAATGCCATTTGCACGCAGCAATGCTGCTAAAAGATGGCTTTTGGCATAGCACCATCCGCTGCCGCGCTCTAAGACTTCACTCGCACTACACGTCGTTATCCCCTCACCCGCATCGCCCATATGATGTATCTTGTCACGGACAAACTCGAAACATCGTTCTGCGATCTGGGTATCACTCTCGCATTCAATAGAAAGCTCACGAGCTTTTGCCTCTAGGGCAGAATTGGTAAAATCGATAATACTAGTAGCAGATAAATATTGCTCCATGATCTTTCCTAAAATATTATTTTAAAGTTTTAGACTGATCTGTTGTATTCATTAGACTATCCTATGTTTTAGCACCCAGTTTTTAGAAGTTCTACTTTGACCTTTACTACCACTTTTTTGACAAGCTCTGATTCTGACCCGACCATCAGTCCTGCTATATGCGCATCGTGTGGATAAAGCATCACAAATGTCCTAGGATAGACATCAACGCGCGTCTGCCCATGGGTATTCCGCTCATAAAATGCTGCATCTTTGCTAGCATCATATGGAGTAGTTACGCTTAGCTTATCAGCAAAAGCACACTCAAACCCTTCGCTGCCAGTGATGACAGTCTGAATGTCTATGTAGTTTTTATGAGATTCAAACACCGCCGTCTCAGGCGTAGAAGTGTGATAGCTCATCACGATAGCAAAGATATCATCGCCATCTATAGTATATTTTTTATCTTCTGTTTCTGGTGTTAATGTGCCTAGAAATTCAAAGATAAGATTCCATGCCGAGCCCAAAGGATAAAGTCCAAAATTTTCTATTTTATCGATGATCATTATTGGTTATTTACTTCTTTTTTGAGCTTGGCTAGTTCTTCGTCTATCATCTTAAAAAGTTTTTTTGACGCTTCTTTTTCATCAAGTTCAGGTATATCCCATCCTGTGATGCGCATATTTAAATTGTACAATACCTCAAGGCCGAAATGGATCTCGCCTCTTCTGCTTTCTAATTCTTTGTCTATGGTATTCATAATATGCTCCTTTGAGTGTATATATGATTATTATAAATCAATTGCAGTAATAAGTCAAGGAGATTTTTTGGTTTTTCATTTAGTCGCTCTTAATACTATACTTTGCGCGGAACTAATATGATTGGTAGTATTTAAAGTTCAATATACAATTTGCACGAAAACTGCGGATCTGTTTTGTAATACCATTACTTAACTGTGAAGTTTTGTTCATAATTGTTGTGTTATTGTTTGAATATCTTTTTTAGACATATTTTCTATATAGATTGATTGTGATGGAAAAGCAAAAGCACTATTATTTTTTTCTACAATCTTCATGATTTGGAGATGTATATCCTCGCGTATATATAAATACTTTTCCCAGCTGGATGTGGCAGCAAAAGTATAGATAAAGATGTTGAGTGCACTATCCCCAAAAGAGTCAAAATTAACCAGAAGTGTCTCATCGTGTGCAATGCTTTCATGTTTTTGAAGCATTGACCTTATCTCTTGAACAATATTTCGCATTTGTTTCGCACTTGTGCCGTAAGTAAGGCCTATAGATATTTTAATACGCCTTACATCTCTTCTTGAAAAGTTTTCTATGGGTTGATTTGCTACGATTTGGTTTGGCACAGTGATGAGTGATTTTTCATAAGAACGAATCTTGGTCGTTCTTATACCTATATCTTCCACTACGCCTTCTACGCCATCGACTTTGATCCATTCACCGATACGAATGGTTTTGTCTGCAAGCAAAGAAAAAGAACCAAAAAGATTTGCTGCAGTATCTTTGGCCGCCAAAGCAAAAGCAAGACCTCCCAACCCCAACGAAGCAATAAGTGCGGTTACATTAATGCCCCAAAACTGAAGCATTGTGCCTAATCCAATACCGCCTAGCAGTATCTGCAAAAGAATCAATATAAAGTTTCCTATTTCTTTGGAAAGATCAGGATTGAGTTTTTCTGTTGCTCGGTAGAGAACATCTCGCAGTGCCTCAGTCATGGCAAAAATAGCCCAAAAGATATCATAGATGATGAGTGTATTTAAAATATTTTTGATGGTTTGTGTTTCTTTAAAGATCAGCATAAAAAAAAGATGGAGCCCTATGATTATCATCGCAAAGCTTATTGGTCCTTTGAGTGCAGAGATGATCTTGTCATCATAATAGGTTTTGGTGCGGGATGCTAATTTTTGCAAAGAACCCATCACGATCAAAGTAAAAAATTTCCGTAATAGCAAAAAGAAAAATAAAACAATAGTAGCTGCTATGAGATTTGCCAACGGGATACTCCAAACAGTTTCAGCCAAAAAAGGAAATTTGCTGTACAAAGGCGCAAGTTGCGTTTGAACCATAATGGCAAAGTTCTTATTAATGTCATCTATCACTATCAATGATGCTGTTGTATTGAGTTCGTTTGTCGGCATATTTATATTCCTGGCTATGGTTTCATATAATTGTAGTAAAATTTCACTCAATTTCACTTGGAGACATTATACTGCATAGAATATAAACGACTTGCGAGCTTTTTTATACTTGTCGTATTTGTACCTCGCATGCTTTATGCTCGAGGGCATACATGATTCATTATATTTATTCTCTTCATTTCCTATACGGCACTTTCGCACATGGTGTGAGAGGTGCCGTATC
This sequence comes from Sulfurovaceae bacterium, assembly GCA_041654415.1. GTDB lineage: Bacteria > Campylobacterota > Campylobacteria > Campylobacterales > Sulfurovaceae > BN30871. The sequence continues at coordinate 2,869 of JBAZDL010000003.1, forward strand.
TGCCAAATGGGCATCTTGATCATCAAAAAATATATCCGCTCCAAACGCCGCTATGACTTCATGCTTACGTACTCCGCCTTGGAAAAATGCTTCATCTACTCTCACGCCCCATGCGTCAAGCGTACGCAAAACCCTCTCATAAGTAGTGAAATTACGCGCAGTCACAAGCGCCGTGCGGATAGGAGATTGTTCCATAGTGAAGCGGTCTTGTATGCTGGAAATGACTTTGAGGAATTTGAAAAATGGGCCTTTGCTGAGAGGATTTTTGGCATTTTCCATCTCATGTTTCAAAAACGCATCCAACCCATACTGCTGATATATCTTCTCGCTCTCGTCGCCAAAAAGCACGGCGTCACCGTCAAATGCTATGCGTACTATCTCGGAATCATCTTTGTTTTGATGCGAGTGAGGCAAGATGGTAGCAGCTGCGACTCCGGCATTGATCGCTTCTTGGACATCATCACTATTTGCTGAGAGGAAAAGGTCGACCTTGAATGCTTCGAGATAGCGTGCCACAGGTGCTCCTGCCGTCCATCCTGAGCGTTCTATATTGATACCGTAATGCTCTAAGCTTCGCCCTATTCTAAGCCCTGTAGCTGCATTATTGCGAGAAAGGATGATGACTTCTATAAGTTTATCATCAAACTTTTTATTGATGGCTAGGAAATTTTTGACAAATCTATATGCAGTACCCAATTCAAGCGGTGTGTCTTCATGCTCAAGCTGGTAGTCGTAATACGCTTGCAAGCCATTTGTATCAAAGATGTTATTTTCAATTTCTAGGTCAAATAATGCTCGTGATGAAATAGCGATTACAAGTTTGTCGGTTAGATCATATGCCATAAAAACTCTTTTTTTTAGAAAAATTATATCATTTTAGTTTTTATTCTTGTATAATTAAATATTAATATTATATATAAAGGATAACACATGCGTTTTGGATACATCTTGCTTTTGATCGTCATAGCGGTGGTTGCTTACCTAATCATAATATACAATAAATTCGTTTCTCTTCGAGCCGGGATAGATGCGTCATGGTCTGATATCGATGTACAGCTAAAGCGCCGTTATGATCTTATACCCGCGCTTGTCGATACGGTTAAAGGTTACAAAGAGTACGAAGCCGGTACGCTTGAAAAAGTGATACAAGCACGCCAGTTAGGACTAAATGCTATCAGTGTTGACGAAAAAGCAGAAGCAGCTAATATGCTCTCAGGCGCCCTAGGTAAGCTTTTTGCACTAGCAGAAGCATACCCCGAGCTAAAAGCAAATACAAATTTTATGCATCTCCAAGGAGAGCTTAGTTCTCTTGAAGATGCGATCCAAAATGCCAGACGATACTATAATGCTATAGTCAGAGACTATAATGCCAAAATAGAATCTTTTCCGGATCTTATCGTGGCTAAACAATTTCAGTTTACACCTCGTGTGTATTTCGAACTTGATGAAGGTGAGGCTGCAGAAGCCAAAAAAATGCCTAAAATAAATTTTTAGCTGTCGTTATGAAAAAGTTGCTTTTTATAGCCATTTTTTTTATTGGATGGATCAGTAATATATGGGCGGAAAAGATTACAGCATATGATGTCAATCTTACCGTGGAGCAAAGTGGAGAGCTTGGTATCGTCGAGTCTATAAAGTATGATTTCGAGCAAGAACAAAAACACGGCATCTATCGGGATATCCCCTTTATGATCGAAGGAGAAAGACGTCCCAAAAACATAGGACTTTATGATTTTTCAGTACAGCTTGACGGCTCAAACGTCCAATGGGAAAAATCAACCATGGGTTCTGCACAAGCAGGAGATGTCATACGCCTAAAGATTGGATCAGCCGATACATATTTAAGCGGACAACACACCTATAAGATCTCTTACCGTGTAAAAAAAGGAGTGCTTCCTGCAGCACAAAACAACAAAAATGATGCTATCAGGTGGAACATCATAGGCACAGGATGGGCAATACCCATCTATAATGTGCAAGCAAATATCTTTCTGCCCGACTCTCTTTCCAAGCAAGACATATCCCTGTCCACTTTCACGGGGGCATACGGTGCAACAACATCTCAAGCAAGCGCAGCATGGGTAGATTCTTATAGTTTAAAAGTTGTCGTTCCTTTGCTGTATCCGCACGAAGGATTGACTCTAGAGCTTGCATATCCGGCAAATCGTTTAGATCAGCATGGTTTGGACAATGTTGAGGGCACATTGTTCGATTGGATATTGGATTATTGGCAATGGGGTGCATTGATCGGATTTGTACTCTATTTCAAAAGGATATTCGAACAAAATACCGGTTTTATTGATAAACGTTCTATTGCCGTACAGTACAACCCTCCAAAAGGACTTAGTCTTTTGCAATCAGGGCTTATTTTGGATAGATTTGCCGATAATGAAGATTTTGCTGCAGCTGTGCTAGAACTTGCAGAACTTGGATATATCCAAATCGAACAAAAAAGCAAACAAAACGATCCTATTCTAATAAGGACAGAAAAACCGATCGATCCAAATCTCAGCGAGGATCAAAAATATCTACTATCTGAGATACTTTTCAAAACAGGAAAAAGCTATACATTTTCTGCCGGTTCGCAAACAAAAGCCCAATCTTTGCAAAACGGCTTTGCGCATGTCAATGATCAGCTTTATACTTGGGTAGCCAGCGCAGGGTATATGAGCGAAAACCCTCAAAAGATAAGAAACGGCTTTTTACTCAAAAGTATTCTATATCTGCTGCCCGTACTTGGGTTGGCATTTTATACACTTATGCAAAAATATGGTGTTGATATACTATTTTTTATGATATTTCCTTTGATCTTCGGTGGCGTGGGCATAGGAGTATTTCTAGGCAGCAAAGTGTGGATCCAAAAACTTGGCGGCGCTATTTTTCTACTTGCAGGTGTTGGCTCTTTGCTGGCTTTAATACAAGGTACAAAACTTTCGCTGATCGGGATACTTACAGGTCCTTTCGGTGTATTTTTGATTTTAGTGGTTTTAATGATATTTGTTTATAAAAAAATAGGTAAATTCACTCAACATGGTGCTCAAGCGCGCACGCATCTTTTGGGACTAGAGATGTTCGTAAAAAGAGTCAAGCAAGATGAGATCAAAAGAAGATTAGAAGCAGATCCTCTATATCTTGAAAAAATACTGCCATATGCGGTTTTATTTGGTGAGACAGAGCATTGGCTCGCTTTTTTTACGATCTTAGGTGTCGCAACACCATATTGGTATCATGGTAATATCCAACACTTGGGAGGTTTTTCTTCTTCAGTGCGCAGCGCTTCAATGTCGCCTTCTTCGAGTGGCGGCAGCGGATTTAGCGGAGGAGGAGGCTTTTCCGGAGGCGGTGGTGGTGGAGGTGGCGGAGGCTCATGGTAGCCTTCGCTATTTCAAAAGCATAAATAACCGGCAAATTCGATAAGAGTTTTTCTAAGTTGGATTATACATTTTTATAATTTTTTTAGTTTATTTTTGTATAATTAAATTACCTAACAGACTAAATATCTCAAATTTTGAGAACATTAGAAAAAGTGAAGTTTGTATAAAAAAGTCAAAGGACTACTAAGAGGTAATTTGAGACTACTAAGGAAACAACATCTTGGAACATTCTGCACTAATCTCGCTGATACATACATCGCCATTTTACGAGCTGACTGCACTCGTAGTATTAGCAGCAATATTCGGCTTTGTCGGCATGCTTCTGCGTCAACCGATGATTGTCAGCTTTATCGCGGTCGGGATACTGGCTGGGCCTTCAGCATTGGGCATTGTTCACTCCGAAGAGCTGATTAGTCTTCTATCAGAACTTGGAATTGCCTTACTGCTCTTTCTGGTAGGACTCAAACTTGATTTGCACCTTATTCGCTCTCTTGGCGTCGTCTCGCTCGCAACAGGTCTTGGGCAGGTCTTTTTCACTTCTGCTGTGGGTTTTTTTATCGGACTTGCACTTGGGCTCGATGCGCTCACCTCTCTATATGTGGCAGTGGCGCTTACATTTTCTAGTACGATCATTATCGTCAAGCTCCTCTCGGACAAAAAAGAGGTTGACTCTCTGCACGGACGTATCGCAATCGGTTTTTTGATCGTGCAAGACCTTTTTGTTATACTAAGTATGATGGTGCTCTCGGCTTTCGGTATTGGAGCACAGAATGCAAACGGCAGCGCATTGGGCCACATTACTTTAGTGCTCTTTTACGGTCTTTTGATGCTCCTTTTTGTCTATCTTTTTATCCGTTACGCCGCGGACTGGCTGGTCGGACGCTTGGCACATTTACCGGAACTCTTGATCACCTTTGCCATCGGCTGGGCCACGCTTCTTGCCGCTCTAGGAAGCTATCTGGGCTTTAGCAAAGAGCTAGGAGGCCTTCTGGCAGGAGTCTCGCTCGCCTCCACGGCCTACCGTGAGATAATCATATCACGAATGGCGGCACTGCGAGATTTCTTGCTGCTATTTTTCTTTATTGCGTTAGGAATGCATCTGGACCTCTCCTTGCTGGGAACACAGATCAGTCAAGCGATTGTATTTTCGCTCTTCATCCTTGTCGGCAATCCATTGATAGTAATGGCCATTATGGGTTATATGGGTTATCAAAAACGCACGGGGTTTTTAGCAGGGCTGACCGTAGCGCAGATCAGCGAATTTTCACTTATCTTTATGGCAATGGGACTCACGCTTGGACATGTGAGCGCCGAATCACTTGGGCTTGTAACTCTTATAGGACTCATTACCATCGCGATGTCGGTCTATATGATCACCTATTCTCATCGACTTTACAACATATTTGAACCAACACTTGGAGTGTTTGAGCGGCGACTTCCCTTCCGTGAGGAATTGAACGGTCATATTACGAGACAATCACTCTCTTATGATATGATACTCTTCGGCGCCGGTAGATACGGTAGTGCGCTTGCCTCGGCGCTCAAGGCCGCCGGCAAGCATCTTTTGATCATCGATTTTAATCCAGAAGAGGTAAGGCGCCACCAAAGACTCGGATTTGATGCCATATATGGCGACGCCGGTGATCAGGAGTTTATCTCGACACTACCGCTTGCTAGAAGCGAGTGCGTGATCCTCGCCATGTCACAACCTACGCCATACATTAGACAAGAAGACCAACGTCTAGTACTTATAAACACCCTTAAGGGGTACGGCTATCAAGGCATAATCGCCGTGACCGTACAGCAGTATGATGTTGATGACCACAAGGTACAAAAACAGCTGATCGAACATGGTGCAGACATGGTGTTTCTACCATATAGGGACGCTGCTAAAAACGCGGTCGAACAACTCGAAAAGCAAATAAGCGAAAGGAAAATATCATGAAACATTACCATAACATCCTCTATGTCATGAACCCTTCTAATGAAGGCATCGACGGACTCAAGCAAGCACTCAGTATGGCGCGCAACAACGGCGCTTCCTTGCATCTATTAATGCTCTATCCTAAGCTACCAAAAGAACTGCAATCTCAGCAGGCGGCTTTTGAAGCTTTTTTATCCGAACGTATCAATACCTCACTGAAAAATGCACGTGAGATGTTGGGCAATGAAGTGGTTGAACCGACCATTGAGGTGATGGCGGACGACTCTTCGCCGTCTGTGACTATCACCCGTTATGTGCTGCGACACGAATATGATCTGCTAGTCAAGGAGGCTGAAGATACAGGCGGGGAGAGCGGATTCAAGGCACTAGATATGACATTACTGCGCAAATGCCCGAGTGCCCTATATCTTGCACGGCCGATTTCTAATCCAAGAGAGAATATCCGTGTAGCAGTAGCGATCGATCCCTTAACTGAGAGTGAAGATGCACACGATCTCAACATACGGCTACTGCAAGTCTCGCGAAGCATAGCTGATAGCTGTAGCGGGACACTAGATATCGTATCTTGCTGGGAGTATCCATATGAGGACTATGTTCGCCATAACGCCTGGGTGATGGTAACAAATGAAGACCTTAATGATGCGGTTTTGGCTACCCTAAATGAACACCACACTGCACTTGACGCACTTATAGCAGATGCTGGCATCACGGGTGAAAACCACATTCACCTTTTGCGCGGTCAAGCCGCAATGGAGCTTAGCAAATTCGCAGACAACCAAGAGGTAGACATCATGATTATGGGGACCGTCGCGCGCACGGGAATAGCTGGATTTGTTATAGGCAACACGACCGAGAACGTCATCGAAAAACTTGGCTGCTCGCTACTGGCACTCAAACCTAGAGGATATGTCTCCCCGATCAAAGCATATGATTGACTTCAGAGCATGGCAAGACTCCCCTTCTTCTTGCCTCTTAAGCTAATTAATTATTTTTATATTAACTAATATTTTCTACTATCTCACCATCTTTTACATCAAATTCCACTTTGTTTCCTTCGTGAATTTTCTCTTCAAGTATAAGCTCAGCAAGCTTGTCCTCTACTATCTCATAAAGTGCACGTTTGAGCGGTCTAGCGCCATATACCGGATCAAATCCAGCCTCTGCCACAAAAGCTTTTGCTTTATCAGTAAGAGCGATCTCTATCTCTTTTGCTTGAAGTTTTTTGCGGATACCGTCAAATAATATATCAACAATCCCCGTAATAGCTTCAAGTCCAAGAGGATTAAATATCACTATATCATCGAGTCTGTTCAAAAACTCAGGTTTGAAATAGTTTTTAAGCTCATTATTAACCGCGCTTTCTCTTGCTTCTCTGTCAGTAATGGTCATGATCTTGTCGCTGGCAATATTGGATGTCATTATGATAATAGTGTTTTTGAAATCAACCGTTACGCCTTTGTTGTCTGTAAGCCTTCCGTCGTCAAGCACTTGCAAAAGCGTATTGAATACATCTGGGTGAGCTTTTTCTATCTCATCAAATAGTACTACAGAGTATGGTTTGCGTCTTACAGCCTCTGTGAGTTGTCCGCCCTCTTCGTACCCTACATATCCCGGAGGTGCTCCAACCAGCCTGCTTGCTGCGTGTTTTTCCATATATTCGCTCATATCTATACGTATGAGAGATTTTTCTAAGTCAAATAGAAATTTAGCTAATGTCTTAGCTACTTGCGTTTTACCAACTCCGGTTGGCCCAAGAAACATAAAGCTTCCTATTGGGCGATTGACGTCACTTAACCCTGCTTTATTTCTCTTGATAGCACGTGCTACAGCTTTTAATGCTTCTTCCTGGCCAACGACCTCCTCTTTGAGAACATCTTCTATATGCAATATCTTATCTTTTTCACTTTGTAGCATTTTGTTTACAGGGATGCCTGTCCACTTGCTTATTATACTAGCTATCATTTCTTCGTCGACAGAATTTTTGAGAAGTACTCCATCTTTTTTCATCTGTTCCCATTTAGCTTCTAATTCATCTAGCTTGCCTTTGGCTGCCGGGATCTGACCGTATTCTATCTCGGCAGCTTTGCTGAAATCACCCTCGCGTTTGACCGCCTCGGCTTTAGTTTTGAGTGACTCTATCTCAGTTTTTATTTGGGCTATATCATTAAATACATTTTTTTCCAGATCAAATTGGTTTTGAAGCCCGACTCTTTTTTCTTCAAGATTGGCTATCTCTTTTTCTATCTCATTAATTCTTTTTTTGTTTTTTTCACCCTCTTCCATTTTGAGAGCTTCTTTTTCTACCTGTAAAGTAGAGAGTTCTCTTTTAGTTTTAGCAAGCTCGTTGGGTTCACTTTCTATTTGCATCTTGAGCTCTGCTGCTGCTTCATCGATTAGATCAATAGCCTTGTCAGGCAAAAATCTATCCGTAATATATCTATCGCTTAGCTTCGCAGCTGCTACGAGTGCACCATCTGTTATATTGACGTTATGATGGGCTTCTAGTCTCTCTTTGATACCTCTTAGTATTTGCAATGCTTCATTAATGCTAGGCTCATCTACTTTTACCGGCTGAAAACGGCGTTGAAGCGCCATATCTTTTTCAAAATATTTTCTATACTCTTTAAGCGTAGTTGCCCCAATGGTATGAAGTTCACCGCGTGCAAGGGCTGGTTTGAGTATATTGGCCGCGTCCATACTGCCTTCGCTTGCTCCTGCTCCTACGATTGTATGGATCTCATCAATGAAAAGTATAACATTGCCGGCTTTTTTTACTTCATCCACTACTGCTTTTAGTCTGTCTTCAAACTCACCGCGATATTTCGCACCTGCTATCAATCTACTCATATCAAGACTTATTACACGCATTTTTTGGAGACTCAAAGGCACTTCTTTGTTTACTATACGTTGAGCTAATCCTTCAACTATAGCAGTTTTTCCGGTACCAGGCTCTCCTAAGAGTATCGGATTATTTTTTGTTTTACGGATCAATATCTGCATGGTTCTTTGGATCTCTTCATCTCTGCCAATAACCGGATCAAGCTTGCCATCAATTGCTTTTTGATTGAGGTCATCACCGTATTGAGCTAGAGCTTCGAGTGTCTCATCTCCGCTTTGAGAGTCAATGCTCTTACCGCCCCTGATAGATTCTAAAGTTTTTTTGAATTCCATCATATCTACATATTTACCGATACTATCTTTTATAAACTGTTCACCAATATTTGCGAGCAAATAAGTATCAACTGCAAGGAACTTGTCTCCGCTTGCATTCATCATGCCCTCAGCAAGTTCTAGCGAAGAGACAAGTGCTCTAGACAATCGGATACTTTCTTTGGTAACCGTAGAAACTGCTGGGAGCTTGCTTGCTATACTTTTGACTTCAAGCTCAAGTGCTGACTTGTCGATATTCATTTTATTTAATGCTTGCAGTAATATGGACCCGCTATTAGTCAACAATGACCAAATTATATGAATCGGCATTACTTCTTGGTTTTTATTGTGTAGTGCTAAAGATACAGATGACTCTATGGTTGAGGTCATTTGATTGGTAAGTTTTTCTAATATACTCATAAAAATCCTTTGGGTTTAAGTCTAGAATTATTATATAACATTTAGTCACTTATTGTCAAGTTTCCTAATAAAAATTATATAACCTTGCAAAAATAACTATATATGATATAATACTATAAAAAAAGAGAAACATTGCAACATTTTAAAGACTTAAATATCTCGCAAGAAGCAAAAAAAACATTATCTATTTTAGGATTTGAGACTCTAACTCCAATACAAACCGGAGCAATTCCGGCCATATTGAAAGGACGTGATATAATAGCCGAAGCTCAAACCGGTTCTGGTAAAACATTGGCATTTGCCCTGCCTCTTATAGAAAAGATCACTCCGCAACAACAACTTCCCCAAGCTCTTATCATAGCCCCCACAAGAGAACTTTGTGAGCAAATAGCAAGCGTGATAAAAAGTATCTCCACCCATAAAGCCAATCTAAAGGTGGTTACTCTATACGGAGGCATGCCTCTACGAGGACAGAGTGCTTCGCTTGAAAAAGGAGCAGATATCATCATTGGAACAGCCGGCAGGCTAAATGACCACTTATTTCGCAAAACCCTCATTTTAGATAATATTCAAACACTGATACTTGACGAAGCGGACAGAATGCTAGATATGGGATTTTATGATGATATCATCAAGATCACTTCTGCTTTGAGTCAAAAACCGCAAAGTTTGCTATTTTCTGCCACATATCCTGAAAATATAGACAAGCTTGCCTGCGAGATTTTGAAAAATCCGTTAACTGTCAAAACAGAAACGAAGCACAAAGTAAACGTCGAAGAGATAGCCTATGAGGTCAAAAATAAAGATGAAGCTATCTTGACGATATTGCAATCATACAAGCCAAGCTCAGCTGTGATCTTTTGCAATACCAAAGCACAGACCGATGAATTATCAGACTTTTTATTGGATCATGATTTTGATGTGGCGACGCTTCATGGTGATTTCGACCAAAGGGACCGCAACGAATCACTGTTGCAATTTGCCAATGGTTCTCTTCCTGTACTTGTGGCTACAGATGTGGCTTCAAGAGGACTTGATATTGATGATATAGAAATGATTATCAATTATGATATCCCTCACAAAAGAGAAACATACACTCACCGCATAGGACGAACAGCAAGAGCAGGCAAAGACGGCATAGCTATATCTTTATTTACGGGACGATCAAAAGAGTCCGCAGAAGAAATCATGCCAAATGCTTCGATCAGCTCTCTAGGCTCACTCAAACCTGATAAAAACTTTGCCATCCAAGGAGACTTTAGGACTATTCATATAGACGGTGGCAAGAGGGATAAGCTAAGAAAAGGCGATATACTTGGTACATTATGCAAAGAGTTAGGAATGGATCCAAATGATATTGGGCAAATAGATATAACGGATAAAGCCTCGTTTGCTGCTATCAGAAAACACATTGCCAAAAATACGCTAAAAGCTCTTCAAAAAACGACAATCAAGAAGCGAAAATTTAGAGTTTGGATGCTTGATTGAACCACGCTCCTCTCTCATCAGCATTTTATAAAGGCTTTTTAAATAAAATAGTGTTTTTATATTCTCTTCCAGATAAAGGTAGCAACCATTATGATAAACAAAAGCAAACCATTTATTGTCTCTAGCATAGCTATTGCACTTATTAGCTTTTATATCGGTGCTGAAGCTCAAGCCGAAAGTAACTTGCAGCAAACAACTCCACAACAAATATCAAAAGACAAACTTGAAGCCTATATCAAATTTACAAAAATTTTGAATCTCATAGAACAAGAGTATGTTGATGAAACAAACACTACTACATTAGTAGATAAGGCTCTCAAAGGATTGGTCGGCAATCTTGATGCACACTCGTCATATATGGACAAAAAAGAATATAAAGACATGAATATTCAAACAAAAGGTGAGTTTGGAGGTCTTGGTATCTCGGTGGGCATGAGAGATAATCTGCTTACAGTTATTGCTCCTATTCAAGATACCCCTGCATACAAAGCCGGAGTAAAAGCCGGTGATGTTATTGTAAAACTAGATGATCAAGCCACAATGGGAATGAGTATTGATGAAGCGGTAGCTATAATGCGCGGTAAACCGGGAAGCAGCATCAAGCTTACAATCGTAAGAAAAGACAATCCTAAGCCATTAGAGATCAAGGTTACTAGGGCTATCATAAAAGTCCAATCTGTTTTTGCCAAACAGATCGCAGGCGATATTTTATATATCCAAGTAACGTCTTTTGATCAAAAAGTTGTAAATGATGTTAAAAAAGTATTAAAAATGTATCCGAAATCAAAAGGAATTATTCTAGATCTACGTAACAATCCTGGCGGACTTCTAGATCAAGCAGTAGGATTAACTGATCTGTTTGTCGATAAAGGTGTGATAGTATCTCAAAAGGGACGCCATAGCGCAGAAAACATTACATATAGAGCGAAAGCCGATGCTAGTGATACGAAAATACCTATGGTTGTCTTGGTAGACGGTGGAAGTGCAAGTGCAAGTGAGATAGTCAGCGGTGCATTGCAAGATTTAAATAGGGCCGTAGTAATAGGCGAAAAAACATTTGGGAAAGGAAGCGTACAAGTAATTGTTCCTCTTGGCAAAGAAGAAGGACTAAGACTAACTGTGGCTAGATACTATCTTCCTAGCGGCAGATCTATCCAAGCAAAAGGTGTTGAGCCTGATATTATAGTCCATTCCGGTGCCATTACAAATCAAACAACTAGTGGCAGCCTGATCAAAGAGAGCGAATTGAGCAAGCATCTAACAAATACAGACTCAAATACTTCCAAAAAGGTCATACAAAACGGTATAAGCAATAGCAAGGAGAATGTTATCACGGAAACAGAGATCAACAAAGATGCACAATTAAAAAGTGCGATTGATATATTAAAAGCATTAATGATCACAGCAAATAGGAAATAATTTATGATAAAACAACAACTAATTTACGAAGGTAAAGCAAAAAAAATTTGGAGTACCGAAGATGATGCTCTTTATATATCTGAATTTAAAGACGAGCTGACTGCTTTTAATGGCGAAAAAAAAGCCGTAGAAGAAGGCAAAGGGGCTTTAAATAATAAAATTTCAACTCAACTATTTAGCTATCTAGATTCAAAAGGAATAGCAACTCATTTTGTCAAAATGATAGATGACAATAATATGCTTCACAAAAAAGCAGAAGTCATTAAAATCGAAGTTATAGTAAGAAATATTGCCACTGGCAGCCTAAGCCGCAACCTGGGTATCGCAGATGGTACTGTTTTGCCTTTTACCCTCGTAGAATTTGATTATAAAAACGATGCATTAGGGGATCCAAAGCTTAATGATCAGCATTGTCTTATTTTGAATCTTGTCAGAGATGAATCAGAACTTGATTATATCAGATACATAGCACGCAAAATAAATGTATTACTTAAAGAGTTCTATGCTAAATTGAACCTTACTTTGGTTGATTTCAAATTGGAATTCGGAAGAGATATAAACGATAACATTATCCTTATAGACGAATTAAGTCCGGATAATTTCAGATTATGGGATAGCACTACCGGCGAGAAAATGGATAAAGATAGATTTAGACAAGGACTAGGCGGACTCAAAGTGGCATACGAGGAAGTATTGAATAGAATTTTAGGGAGTAACAAATGAAAGCAATTGTAAATGTATATCTTAAACAAGGAGTGCTTGATCCACAAGGAAAAGCAGCTCACCATGCATTGGAATCACTAGGATTTCATAGTATAGAAGATGTAAGAATAGGAAAACAAATAGTTATTAAGCTTGGCAATATGAGCAAAGAAGAAGCAATAACAAAGGTAAAAGAGATGAGCGAAACTCTTTTGGCAAATACCGTTATAGAAGATTATGATATAGAGATTGTGCAATGAAGGTAGCTGTTTTACGCTTTCCCGGAACAAATTGTGAATTTGACACCGAGTACGCATTTAAAAAATTAGGTCATGATGTAGCAATAGTATGGCATAATGATACCGCATTGCCTGATGGGATTGATTTGGTAGTAGTGCCGGGAGGGTTTTCTTATGGCGATTATCTTCGCTCCGGTTCTATAGCAAGATTTGCCCCGGTTATGAAAGCCGTGAGCCAATATGCAAATAATGGCGGCAAGGTGCTTGGAATATGTAACGGTTTTCAAATACTTACCGAAGCAGGTTTATTGCCAGGGGCTTTAAAGAGAAATACCAATTTGCATTTCATATCCAAATATCAACATCTAAGAGTTACCAACACAGATAATGCTTTTTTAAATAAATTTCAAGCTGGCGATATACTTTATGTACCAATAGCTCACGCAGACGGTAATTATTATATTGACGATGCAGGCCTTAAAGAGCTGAAGGCAAATGGACAAATTTTACTGCAATATGTTGATAGCGATGGAAATATCGACTCTATCAATGGCTCAGTTGAAGCAATAGCGGGTATTTGCAACAAAGAAAAAAATGTTTTTGGCCTCATGCCGCACCCAGAACGTGCTATAGAAGATATACTTGGTTCAGATGATGGGATAAATATGCTGCAAGGATTTGTATCTTAATGAATATTTTCGCGAAGATCAAATTTTATTACAGCTCTTTTATAATTTTTGTTATCGTCGCATTTTTTATGATCCCATTGATAGCTATTTTCAGAAATAAAAAAAGTATCATCATTCATAGACTAAATCGTCTAATATTATTGCTTATCGGCGGTAAATTATCGCAAATCGGCACCATAGATCCCGATGCTGATATATTTATTATGAATCATCAAGGTATAGTAGATATCATTGGACTTGAAGCATTGCAAACAAATCATTTCAGATGGATTGCAAAAAAAGAGCTTTTTGAAATACCTTATATTGGTTATCTGCTTCGTTTAGGAGAAATGATACCATTAGATAGAGGCGATAAAAGAAGCTTGCCTGGATTAATGAAAGAGATTAGATATTCTCGTGATACGCTAAATAGACAAGTTGCTATCTTTCCGGAAGGCACAAGAGCAAAAAGCCAAAAACTTCTAGCTTTTAAAGCTGGAACCAAAATAATTGCGGAAAAATTAAATTTAAAAGTCCAGCCTATAGTTATTACCGGCAGCAAAATGCTATTTGACGAAGGAAAAAAAACGGCACACTCCAGCACTGTCGTATATAATTTTTTACCTACAATCGATATGACAAATGCACCAGAAGATTGGTATGATAATGTTGCGAGACAAATGCAGGAGATCATAGATGATGAACTTAGCTACAATCATCGCAGTCGGTAGTGGTGGCGCACTTGGTGCCGTTGCTAGACTTTTAGTGAATGGCATGTCCTCGAAATATCTAGGCCATTTTTTGCCATATGGCACTATTATCGTAAATCTATCGGGAAGTTTAGCTATAGGTATGCTGTTTGCTTATTTTCATCATCACGCCACTCTGTCGCCGCATATTAAAAGTTTTTTAGTTACAGGATTTCTTGGCGCACTTACAACATATTCTACGTTCGCCATTGAGAGCTTTTTTTTACTTGAGTCCGGCAGATACATACATGGAGTTTTAAATATCATCATCAATGTATTTGGCACTATTGCTATGGCTGCAATCGGATATATAGTGACCATTCAATTATCAAAATAAAGGATTTATTTGCCATTACAACAATATATTATCTCAGTAGTCACACATCCAAGGCTGCCACTTAAAGATGAAGTATCGCTCAAAGAGGTATTAAAAAGACGATTAACAAAAAAAGAGTACAAAATACTTGATGTTTTGGCATATAGCAAAAATACTGAAGAGGTCTGCACTAAATTAAAACTTGATGCCGACAGATATAACGAAATAGTCACAGTATTGATAAAAAAACTAAATCAAGAGAAATTAAAACAAGAACTTACTCTTTAAATTATTCTTGTATATTCTCCAGATTGGCTACTTTTAAAAAAATCAGCTCTCTTTGACCAAGATGGCCCAAAGATACTTTAAGTATCATCTTATTGGCATCATCATGTAAAAATGATGCCATATAATATCTATTCCATCTAGTTTTTAATGGAATACCTTCAATTCTTGAATCATCACTTTCGAGTTTTGTTATACTTATAGCATCTTTTCCGTTTAGCATCGAGGTCGGCACTATATCGTCATCACTATAAATTCCTATGATAAATTTTTCATATTTCTTTGATACTGATGAATCAGTTTTTGAGTTCAAATATAATGCGCTAATAAGAGCAGATACTCTATTGTTTTGTACAATAGTGACTTGTTGTGTCTGTTGTATTTGCCCGAAATGATGCTTTTGCTGTGCAAAATCACTCAAAAGCTTTTCCTCTTCTTTTGATGCACAACCAAAAAATAATCCGACAATAGCAATAGCAAATATAGGTTTAAATGACATTAAGTCGCTCCTTGTTTATATAATTTTAACATAGTTTCAATGAACTTTTAAGTATAATTTCAAATATTATCTAAAGGTAACAAATTGGCAGTTGCAATAGCATTTACAGGAATGTCCAATAGTGGCAAAACAACTCTAATAGAAAAAATAGCTACAATTCTTGTGCCCGAATATCGAGTAGCTATCATTAAAAATGATCCAAAAGACAAGGCTGTGTTCGATACCAAGGGCAAAGATAGCCAAAAATTTTCTGCTACCGGTGCAGAAGTGGCTGTCGCATCCCCGACTCGCACCACTTACTTTTCTCAACAACCCAAGAGCTTTGAAGAGACGGTGGCAATGTTCGGCAAAGTTGATATAGTTCTTGTCGAGGGGTTAAAAACATTGCCGTTGCCTCGCATTTGTATCGCTAGAGGTGAACTTGACAAGAGTTATTTGGATTTTTGCGAAGCTGTTGCTATCGATGAGAGCCTGGATGCTTCCAAGCTTGATTTGCCAAAAAATATAGACATATTGCCGCTCAATGAACCTGCAAAAGTAATTGAATGGATATGGAAAAACGCCAAGGAGATTTAATGAATACTATTATAGAAACTATAAAAGAGATAGCCATACAGATCGATAATGCTATCAAAAATGCCGATATGGGATATTCGCAAAGTGCGAACTCTTCAGGCGAAGAGCAGCTAAAGCTTGATGTTCAAAGTGATTTGATCATAGAAGATATGCTAGGCAGGTTACCGATCGTTAAATCAATCGTAAGCGAAGAAAAAGAAAGCGCTCTTGAGCTTCATGAAAACGGAAAATTTACAGTATGCTATGATCCTCTTGACGGCTCTAGCCTTGTAGATGTAAATCTATCTGTGGGTTCTATATTTGGTATTTATGACGGAGCTTTGAGCGGAGAAGGACTTGTGGCTTCTGCATATGTGGTTTACGGCCCACGAATTGAAATAGTAGTCACTATCAAAGGAGAGGCTCCAATCCATTATAGATTTATGAATCGCGAATTTGTATCAATCGGGAGCATTGCTCTTAAATCCAAGGGCAAACTATGTGCTCCAGGCGGCACTCAACAGCATTGGGCACCACACCATAAAGCTTTCATAGACTCTCTTTTTGGCGAAGGTTATCGCCTGCGATATTCTGGAGGAATGGTACCTGATCTTCATCAAATCCTTATCAAAGGCGGCGGACTTTTCAGCTATCCTGGAACTACCGACAAACCAAACGGCAAACTCAGACAACTCTTTGAGGTATTGCCGTTTGCTCTTGTGTATGAATCGGCCGGCGGAGAAGCCATCAACGACAAAGGAGAAAGACTTCTTGCTCTCACTCCTTCACATCTGCATGATACAAGCCCATGCTTTTTTGGCTCCAAAGAAGAAATAAAGGCTCTTAAGAGTGCTTATGGACTTCATTAATGTCTGATAAAGTTTTGGATCAATGGGAGGAGGCTTTGCAAGAAGCTATCACTTCATTGCAAGAGTGTCAAAAATCATGCAATCTCACAAGTTGTTTTGATTGCGAAAAATTGTTAGATTGTGAGATTAGAAACAATTACGTAAAAGCAGTATATGAGAGCATGAACAAGGGCGAGACTGGCGGCTTTGAGTTTTAATCTAATAAATATATATTTTTTGTCTCTTTTTTGCACAGATTGAACGCACAAGATAAAAGCAACCAATAATAGCCATTGCGACGAGTAATAAGCTAGGCAGAAACTACCCTAAACTCTCTTTAAAAAATTTTCTAGAATATAAAGTTTGTCTTTTAAATCCTGCTTTTTTTCATCATTTGAAGTTGCCATTATCTCTTCTTTGGTCTGCTCTATCTTTTTTAAAAGCTTCTCTTTTAGCTTTTTTTGCTTTTTTTTATCATTTGGCTTGCCAAAAAAAAGTTTGTCTATACCCTTTAATACTTTACCTATCTTCATTTTTATGCTCCTAGTGTTCTGATATCTATATCTTTTATCCACAAAATCGTAGCAACTTGTATTAATTTTTGCGCGACATCATTTGCAAATGAACTGTCATTTATAAGTGATGTCGCCATTTTTGAATCAATCTTATCCTCCCTGATAAGCATATCAATTCTGCTGTTTTTTATACTGCCTAAGGCTTTAATTTTTTCCTTTAAGAGCTCAAGTGATGATATGGTATCCAAATCATCACCATCCTCTTTTAATTTTTCTATAGTGTCTATAGTTTTAGCTATTTGAATTCTTAGATTATTATATTCATCTTTTATATAACTATTTTTTGATTTTGAGTAGTAAAAGATATTTTTTTGCAATTCTCGTACGTTTTTAATGGCTTCCACTATCTCACGTGCAGCAAGCTTTAAATCATAAACCCTATTTTTATCTTCTTCATTCATATCTTCTTGAGAGAGGGTTGCATAGTGAATGATCTCTCCATAAAGTGATTTAATCTTATTTGCATAAAACTCATTTATATCCGTGCTTACGTCTATCTCTGAGTTTTTTACGACACTATCAATATTTCTATTTTTTATGAATTCATGACGATGCAAAAATATAGAGTGCGCGATAACTTCCACTGCACTATCATAGAGGCGAATCGTCTCTTTTCTTATAGACTCGATGGCCGCATCAGGCACATTGATGACCACATTGTCAAGATAAAGCGGTTTTAGCGCGTAAACATCTACTTCCACAAAAAGCGTCTCTAGATATTTTTCAAGTCTATATGCAAATGGGGATATCATTATGACTCCAAGCAGATTAAAAATAGTATGAAAAAGTGCAAGTTTCATGGCATAATCATCGTCTGCAATACCTATTTTTGAGGCCAAAAATGTCGTCAAATCGCTTAACTGATAAAGAAAGACTATAGCTGCTAAAGCTGTAATGAAATTAAAAATAAAGTGTGCTGCAGCTACCCTTTTTCCGTTTGAGTTTGAAGAAATTGCTCCAAGAATGGCTGTAACGGTCGTACCTATATTTGAGCCTATAGCCAATTCAATAGCATTTATATAGACAATTTGATTTGCTGCAAGTGCCGTTATTATTATAGCCATTGCCGCACTGCTTGATTGCATCAAAACAGTTGCCATAATACCAAGCGACATATAAACCAATGCGCCTAGATACCCCTCAAGCTGATATTTCGATAGGTCAAGAGTGCTTTGCAAAACTTCAAATCCATCTTTCATATAATCAATACCAAGAAAAACAAACCCGATTCCTAGGAGTAAATTCCCTACCCCATGATAACTTTTGATATGTGAAAATTTAAGTACTACGCCAAAAATTATCATAGGCATCGCATAAGTAGCGATATCTATCTTTACGCCAAATGAAGATATTATCCATGCTGTTGCAGTCGTTCCTAGGTTTGAACCAAATATGACCCCGATAGCACCGCTAAGTGTTATAAATTCAGCACTTAAAAAAGATATAACAATAACGGTAACAAGAGATGAACTCTGCATAATAGCAGTTGCAATAAACCCTGCTCCTATAGCCTTTGGCAGTGTATCGGTACTAACATAAAGAGCTTTTTCTAACACTCCTCCGCTAAGAAGTTTAAACCCATCTTCTAAAAAAACCATACCAACCAAAAATATGGCGATACCGGCAATTATGGTTTTATAATCATTGCTATAAAAAATAATAAATGCTAAGGACAGTAAAAAAAACTGAAAATAGTATTTTTTAAACATCAATAACCTTTGATAATGATTTGCTATTATAATTAGTATTATTATAGCTGTTTTTTTATGATTTTTTTATATCGAATAAAAAAAGGCTCTCTTTTGTCATCTGTAGGTCTAACATAGGATTTGCTCTTTTTATAAATTGCTTTTTGCATAAAGCAACAAATCAGTATCTAGCAAAACCACAGCATCTTTAGGATAAAATCTCATCAATATTTTACACGTCAATTTTGTAAAATCCTTCTTGAAAAGCTACGAGCTTTACGAAGTAGAAAACTCATTTGTTAAGGAAACTTCATGACTTGTCACAAACCTGTATATATCACAACTCCAATATATTATGTCAATGATGTTGCACACATTGGTCACGCCTATACTACTATCATAGCCGATACAATAGCCAGATATTCTCGCATGATCGGTCACGATACATATTTTCTCACCGGTACCGATGAACACGGTCAGAAGATAGAAGAAGCAGCTAAAGCCAGAGGCGAGACCACACAAGCGTATGCTGATAAAATATCAGCTACTTTTAGAAATCTATGGGATGATTTTGAGATCAGTTACGATGGCTTTATACGCACTACCGATGAAGCTCACAAAAAAGGTGTCCAATACGCATTTAGCAAAATGTTTGATAAGGGCGATATCTACAAAGATGTATACAAAGGACACTACTGTATCTCATGCGAGACATTTTTTCCAAAAACACAATTAGTAGATGATGAGTTTTGTCCTGAGTGCGGCAAGGCTACTACTATCGTAGAAGAAGAGAGTTATTTCTTTAAACTATCAGCATATCAAGACAAGCTTCTAGCATGGTACAACGAAAATCCTGAATGCATCTTGCCAAAAAGCAAACGAAATGAAGTCATTAGATTTGTAGAGAGCGGACTTGATGATCTTTCTATCACTCGCACCAGTTTCGATTGGGGTGTGAAGCTGCCTGAAAAATTCAATGATCCAAAACATGTAATGTATGTATGGCTTGATGCCCTTATGAATTATCTAACAGCTCTTGGATACGGCAATGATGAGAGCAAAATGAAATATTGGCCGGCTCGCGTACATCTTATAGGTAAAGATATCTTGCGTTTCCATGCTATCTATTGGCCCGCATTTTTAATGAGCCTGGATATGCCGTTGCCAAAACATATAGCAGCTCATGGATGGTGGACAAGAGACGGTCAAAAAATGAGTAAATCCAAAGGCAATGTTATCAATCCAAAAGAAGTAGCAGATGCTTACGGATTGGATAATTTCCGTTATTTTATGCTGCGCGAAGTACCTTTCGGCGGAGATGGTGATTTTAGCCAAAAAGCACTAATCGACAGAATTAACAATGACCTTGGAAACGATTTGGGTAATCTCCTTAATCGTCTAATAGGCATGAGTGAAAAATATTTTGATGGCCGTATAGATTCAGTCAATGTTTCCAAATACTATAAAAATGAACTTGATGAAGTCATAGAGTCACTTGACAAACTTGAACCATTGCTATTTGAAATGCAAATACATCGTTATCTAGAAGAACTCTGGAGACCTCTTAGCGTAGCAAACAGAGCAATAGACAAATATCAGCCATGGGTACTCATGAAAGACGGAAAAGAAGATGAAGCTATGGCTTTGGTAGCATTAATAGCCAATATTTTGGCTCGTGTTTCTACTATGCTCTACCCTGTTATGCCAAGTATCACCAAAAAGATAGCAACTTCTCTTGATTTCAATATAGATAACGATTCATGGCAACGTTTTATTAAGGGCAATGAGTTGTTGGATACTTTTGTAATATCCAAAATCCCTCCACTCTTCCCTCGTATAGAAGAGCCTTTGCTTGCCAGTGTTGAACCTGAAGTTGCTCAAAAACCAAAAGAAGCAAAAAAAGAAGAGAAAAAAGAAGAAGGAATTGCTTTGATAAGCATAGATCAATTCTTCTTAACTTCTCTAAAAATTGGAACTATAATCGAGGCAAATGAGGTTCCAAAAAGCGATAGATTACTTATATTGCAAGTAGATATCGGCGAAGAAAAACCGAGACAAATTGTAGCCGGCATCAAAGAGTTTTACACTCCTGAGCAACTTGTAAATACACAAGTATGTGTAGTAGCAAACCTCAAACCGGCTAAATTAATGGGCAATCACAGTGAAGGCATGCTCTTAGCAGCCAAAGATGAGAATGGTTTGCATCTTCTTAGACCAGAAGCACAAAAAAAAGCAGGGACACCAGTAAAATAATGAATATAAGCGATATCGTAAACATCACAGAAGGAGTGCTTGCAGGCATTCCAAAAGTCCAAGCTATAGATAGTGCCAGTGTCTATCCATCAAAGATAGAACATGGCGATCTCTTTTTCTCTTCTTCGCAAGATGAAATAGATAGTGCTATTAATAATGGTGCATATGCTATAGTATATGACAATGAAGAAATAGTCAAAAATGATAATGAGATAGCTTGGATAAAAGTAAGTGATATCCGACTAGCAGCGATGAAGTTGGTACGATATGTATTACTCAAAAAAGAGGCTGATTTTTATCTTCTAACCCCACATGAGCTTAGTTTTTTGAAAATGCTTGCTGTAGACAAGCGAAATGTCACTATTATATCAAGTGACTGGAAAAAAGCTTTTGAACAGATAGTTAACTCTTCTGATCATCTTTTTGTCGGTGATGATGTTGAGCTTTTGACTACCATAAAACCGGATGTTCTAAAACTTGAAGAGAAAAAAGAGATCCAACTAATATCTGAAACAATGTTTAGATGTTCGCTAAAAATTGATGGATATGTTTACCAAAATTATGAAATAGCTCCATTTCACATAGCATATCTAAGTAAAGTATTACATTTTTTAGATGAACACCATATCAGATATGACATAGAAAAACTCAAATACACTAAACACTTTTTACCTGTCTTTATAGACAACCAATTGCAAACGCTGCCTTCCGGCAAGAGTGACAAGGTTGTGATCTTTGCTGATAATCTAAAAGACATCTACTCTGCAAAAGAATATATCAAATATCGAATCAGATGGATCAGAAGTATCATTTTGACACCTAGAAAAACCAAATTGGATTTAGACGAAAACCCTATTTGGTTCGACAATATAGACGATGTCCATAACAGCCTAAAAAAACTTATCTATAATTACGCTTTTGTGTATAGTTTGGATAAGAGCATATTGCCTGAATTACAGCAAAAATATAATCTTTTTAATATGCATTGACCTATAAAGTTCATTTTGATACAATAAAATAGCATAAGGAGCAATTATGAAGTTAAAGTTAAAATATCTAACTGTCGTTACACTTGTAGCAGGTGCCTTTATGATGACATCTTGCAGCGATACTGCCAAAGAAAATAAAACTGCCACAGTATCTGAAAATGTAACATCTAAAGATATAAAAACCGTATCAGGTAAAATAAACATGATATTTGTTACTCAACATGGTTGCGGTGCATGCGAAAAGCTCAAGGCTATTATGCAAAGAGAGGCAATAAAGACTCTTTTGACAAGCAAATTTAATGTAATATTTATTGATATTAGCAAAGCCGGCGAGTTACCAAAAGGTCTAGAAGAACCGTTTGGAACGCCTACTGTATATTTTGTTGATAGCAAGAATGAACAACTTATTGGACCGATGGTAGGCGGCAAAGACGAGACTAATTTTAAAGAAGTGCTAGAAGAAGCTATTAATGCTTATGATGCCAAATATCCCGCTAAAGAGAAATAATGAAAATACTCTCCGTTGATAGAAAAGTAAAATTTGACGGATTAGATATAACATCTGTAAGTTTCAAAGATCTGCAAACTTTATCAGATATAGAGCAATACAATTACATTATTGTTCATGGCGGAGACGGTGCCATTAGACGAGTTGTACAATTTTTTTACTACAATCAGCACAATCCAAATTTTATCATAGATACTGCCGGATCTTTTAATGTCATCTCCAAAATCAATAAACTTCCAAAGATGGAAGACGTACTGCACAAATTATCAAATAATCATGATATCAAAAAAATATCTCAACCTATTTATAAGCTAAATGATGAGATTTTTTTATTTTCTGCAGGAAATATGGGCGACTTGAGACATATACTACTTTCAGAAACTCTTCGCTTTGGTATCATAAAAAATGGTATGATCAAGTATCTTATATCATTAATATATCTATTGCCTTTACACATTGCAATGACACCGTTTGAATTATTATCCAAACATCGTTTTTTTATTTTTACACCGCTAAAAATAATAAAAAAATTCGGTAATTTCTATGGGGAAGTAGTACCGTTTAGAAAGAAACTAGAAAGCAACCACAACCTCATAGAGCTAGATGGAGATATAGTAGTATTCTATCACTCCACTATCAAAGTTGATCTAGCCGGAAGTGTCACACTTATGTCATAATATAGAGTTGTAATATTCTTTTACGCGATGATCTACATTGATTATGCGATTTGCATATGCTTCAAAGTTGCCTCTAGTAAAATCGATTTTCAGATATTTGGGATTTGTAGCTCGAGATATAGCTACATAAAACTGGCTTGGAGCAAATATATTATCTACATTGCAAACCAAATGTTCTATGCTCATCCCCTGGGATTTGTGTATAGTAATGGCATATGCCAGCCTAAGAGGGAATTGTGCCAATGTGGCAAGTGTAACTGATTGCAGTTTCCCATCTTTATTTGGATGGACTTCGTTTAATTCAAATACATGAGGCTCGACCTTTACTAGCCCGTCATCTTTTTCTACGATTATAGAGTCACTGCCGATCTCTTTTATAACCCCTCTTTCGCCATTAGCGAATTTGCCCCATTTATTAATACAAAATAATACAGGAGCTCCTACTTTTAGCGTAAGCATATTTGATACCGGCAATACTTTTTGCCAAGTCTCCAACCTTTTTTCATGTACTTTTTCCAAATTCTTATGCTCAGCTACCAGCATAACCTCTTTGGATGGTAACTCTTGAAGTTTTTTATGGTTCATGTGCTCTACTTCATTGTTTCTGCCAAATAGATATGTAGCATTTGGATTTATTTCATTTGTTTGAAGTGTTTTTAAATACTCCAAAACTTCTCCATCACAAATACCTTGACGTATCTTGGATAAAATCTGAGTAAAATAAACATCGTCAGTACGATGCATTTGTGTTAATTCCACCAAAACAGGATCAAAATTTTCCCATGCACTACTCTCAAAAGCATATAACAATTCTTCAAAAAGCCCTACTTTTGGCGCATACTTGACTACAGGCGGGAGTTGGAAAAAATCCCCCACAAATAATACCTGACCGTTATATCCCATACTTTCTAGCCTATAAGCTATCATATCAAGCAGAGATGTGCTTACCATCGATATCTCGTCTATTATTATTAGATCAGTCAAGGCGATAATTTTTTTTAGTTCATTTAATCTATGTTTGGCTTTTTTGTCGTTTATCTCAAGCTCCTCAAAGCTGTTTGATATACCAAAGATAAAAAAACTATGCACAGTTACGCCGCCTATGGCAACGGCACTCACACCAGTTGAGCCTAGGGTGACTACATTTTTATCTTGACTTTTATAATACTCTATGATCTGTGAAGTCATATAACTCTTGCCCACCCCTGCTCCGCCCGTGAGAAATACATTTCTGTTTTCTAAGAGCTTACAGATAGAATCTAAACTTTTCATTGCCAACCTGCCTTGTCTATAATGCCTGCGTAGCAAGATGATTTGATCTTAGTACCGCTTCTTAATGCATTAGCCAAAGAGATACTATTATTTTCTCCCAAGCTCAGCCTGATTTCTGTCATCAAACCGCCACTGCATACCATTTCAATTCTATCTGCGCTTCCTGCACCAAATGATCTGTCGGCCATTTTTCTTATATCTTTTAATATTACTCTCTTGCCTCTATTGGCATTTATATATGCTGCTAAGGCTGAACTGTTAAATTGTTTTGTATAATTAACCGATTTAACGAAGTATTCATCCTTGCTCATACTGCTGCAAGTACCGTGCTTGATCCATTCATGTTTATCCAATCCTGAGACAATGGCCGGCATCACATCATATAATTCTTGTTTGGTTTTTTGTGATAGATTAAGCTCTGGTAATCTTGACCATTGTTTATTCCTGTCCATACCTACAGTCTTTTTGTCCACACCACAATAAGCTCTGCTTTTTGGCTGCGGCCAAAGTCCGTGAAGCACGAAGCCATGATCTTTATTGCCAAATATATTTCGTTTGCACTCTTTTTTATTTCTATGCGTTTCACAAAAAGCATCATGCCAACTGAGCGATAAAATAAATTGTGAGGCAGTTTTGTTTTTTGGCGTAATATTCTTTTTATATCCAGCAGATATTCTGTCGATACCAAAACAGCTTTTGTCCACCCATCTGCCTCTTGGAGAGGCAGATGGGACATCAATATATACACTGTGCGGTTTTTCGTCTAATATTCTATATCTTTGAGCCGGAACTACCGAGATATTTCCTGAATTCTTAGTAGCTTTTAGATTATTGCTGGCTTTGCAAGATTTATTTGCTATTATAAAATTATCAGCATATACTATCTGTAAAAGCAATAGAAGTGTGATGATAATTCGCATATGTGTTACCCTGGTTTTTAAAATTGTTGTATTATACTATCAATACCATTTTAGCTAGATTGAAAGAGACTGGATGATATTTGACGATTTGAGTATATTTGAAGACAAAAGCATAGAAGAAAAAAAGAAATTATTTGGAAATAAAAAGAAAGTAACCACCGCAAATAAACTCCATCGCTCAAATATGATGTTAAATCCGCTTAATTTAAAACATTTAAATACTCTT
This sequence comes from Sulfurovaceae bacterium, assembly GCA_041654415.1. Lineage (GTDB taxonomy): Bacteria > Campylobacterota > Campylobacteria > Campylobacterales > Sulfurovaceae > BN30871. Next base: position 28,634 of record JBAZDL010000003.1, read on the forward strand.
GATGAAAATATTGCCGACGTAGTCACACTCAATCTCGAAGATGCCATCGCACCATCAAGAAAAAAAGAAGCACTTTATAATATAGCTCTTTTTCTATCCCATCTAAAAAATTCAAATAGTTTTATAGTTATTCGTACAAACCCTTTTGATGAGGGCGGCAAAGAAGAGATAGAATTTTTGAATGATTTTGGTTTTGATGCAATCAGGCTTGCTAAAGTTAAAAGTCCAAAAGAACTTGAATCAGCTCTAAAAATTTTAAACAAAGATCATGAGCTTCATTTTTCGTTAGAAACCAAAGAGGCGTTTGCTGATACAAGAGCACTCAAAATTGACGATCGCATAACTACGGCAAACCTTGGGATACTCGACTTGCTGGCATCTCTTAATCTGCCACAATCACTTGTTAAAATTGCCAATCCTACTATAGATTATATCCTTGCCAAATTTCTTATTGACTGTAAAACGGTCAACATTCACCCAGTTTCATTTATGTATCAAGACTATAATAATACAGACAAGTTTCGCAAATGGTGCGAATACGAAAAATCACTTGGATTTAGCAGCAAAGCCTGCATGGGCCCAAAACAAGCGATTATCGCCAATGAAATTTTTGGCATAAATGATATGGAAATCAAAAGAGCAAAATACATAAAAGAGGTTTTCGAACTCAATGCGTCAAAAGGCATAAATGGCTTCATGGATGATAAATATGGATTCATAGATGAACCTATCTACCGAGATGCGCTAAATGTTTTAGGTATTTAACTATACGCTCAAACGACGAAAATAAATTACATAAAAGCCAAAAGAGACGCGGTCACTGCAACATTAAGCGATTCTACACCTCTACGCATAGGTATAGATATATTCTCATCGCTTAATCTTTCTATCTCTTTGCATACCCCGCTTGTCTCGTTGCCCAGGATAAATATACTCTTGTTGTTATATTCTACCTCTTTGTAGCTCTTTTTGGCATGAGATGATAAAGTATAAAGTTTAGTACCATTGGTTTGAAATTTTTTAAGCGTATTAGTTAGGGAATTGCTGTTTATTATAGGTATCTTAAATAACGTCCCGACACTTGCTTTGATGACAAGGGGCGTAATAGATGACGCTCCTTTTTTTGGCAAAATGATAGCATCTATATTACCCGCAGCTGCAGAGCGTATAATCATACCCAAATTTTGAGGATTAGATATGCCGTCCAAAGCTATAATAGTATAATTGATATTATTTGCTATAAATTCATCTTCATCTATGAAACTATCCATTTGGATATCCAGTGCCACACCTTGGTCTTGTTTGGCGTTTTTGGAGATACGAGATAAAGAAAGTTTGTCATGAAAACATATCTGTACACCTCTTTTTTGTGCAATTTCTTGCATTTGATCCAATATAGGTGCTTTTTGATTAGAAGTAGAAAGATGAAGCTTAAATGGGACAACACTGTTTTCCAAAAGCGCTTCTAGTACGGCATTTCGACCGTACAAAGTCAACATCTTTGCAAATGCTGCCTTTTTATTTTTGTAGTTTTGAGAATCTTGCAATCGGGGGTCTCCTAATTCTCGCCATTCCAAGCAAGCTTAACCTTACCATTTTCGTCAAATTTCGTTGCAGGCATACCCATGATATTATATCCGCCATCTACATAATGTATCTCTCCGGTTACGCCGCTGCTTAGATCTGAAAGCAGATACATACCGCTATTGCCTACTTGCTCTATAGTTATATTTTGTTTAAGCGGTGCATGAGCTGCGTTCCATTTAAGCATAAATCCAAATTCGCCTATCCCGGCTGCTGCCAAAGTTTTGATAGGTCCGGCACTGATGGCATTGACCCTAATACCGTCTTTTCCAAGATCTTCAGCTAGATATTTTGTGGTCATCTCCAGGGCTGCTTTTGCTACACCCATAAGGTTATAGTTTGGTATATATTTAACCCCGCCATAATAGCTAAGAGTCAAAACTGAAGAGTCTTTTGACAAGATCGGTTTTAATTCTCTAGTAACCTCTATAAGCGAATAAACAGATATATCCATAGCTACATCAAATGCTTCTTTTGAGATATCCACAAAGCGGCCGCTCAAGCCCTCTTTTGGAGCAAAAGCGATAGAATGTACTACAAAGTCTATCTCGCCAAAATCACGCGCCAACGATTCTCTAAGAGCTGCTATCTCTTCTGGTCTGCTTACATCGCATGGATAAAATCTATTTGTGCATGCAAGTTCTTCTGCTACAGGAGCTAATTTTTCTTCGAATCTTTCATTTAAAAATGTAATTGCCACTTCAGCACCCTGCTCTCTACAAGCCTTTGCAATACCGTAAGCTATTGATTTTTTATTAGCGATTCCTAAAATAACACCTTTTTTGCCTTGCATAATCATAAGCAATATCTCCATATAAAAATTTTTATGATATATTACCATTATTCAGATAAAAAGACAAAAGAACAATGGGAAACAATGAATAATATTATATGCATCAATACCGGTGGAACATTTAACAAATATTACAATCCCTCGAATGGTTTATTAGAAGTAGATAAAACTTCCCGCACTATCCAAGATATCACAAAAAAATGGTTATGCGAAATTGACATGATAGACATTATTGGCAAAGACAGTTTAGAATTTAATGACAATGATAGGATATTACTACTAGAGACTATTAAGTCTCAGTCTTCTTCTGCTAAAATTATTGTTATTCATGGCACGGACACTCTACATCTGAGTGCCGAGGTTTTAGCCAAGGCCGCTTTGCCTCATATAATAGTTTTTACAGGAGCTATGGTGCCGTTTAGCATTGACCCTGTTGAGGCAGCAGCAAATTTTGCTTCTGCAGTAGGATATGTTTCATCGCTCCAAAATCCTGGAGTTTACATAGCTATGAATGGATGCTTTGGTAATTACAAAAATGTTATCAAAGATAGGATTAATAACAAATTTATATATAATATTAATTAATTATGTTATAATTCTAAAAAATATACTCAAAAGGATAAAACTTGAAAAATATAAGTGTTTTAGGTATTTTGGTATTTATTGCTATGATGTTTGCAGGATGTGCTCCTCAATTGGATACGACTTATATGAATAATGAGTCCCAACGGGTATCGGCAGCGAAACAAAAAGCTTTCGATGCAAAACTAGAAGAAGTTGCTTCGGTTGTAAAGCAGGATCCTAAGTACAACAAGATCAATCTTGAAACCAAAGAGGAAAAAGATTGGTTCAAAAAATTATCGTATAGATTATGGGATAGACAAATCACCAAAATACAATTCATTGAAGCTGGTGTAACAAGATATCCATCGAACTACTATGAGTTCGATCTTATAGCTACATGGCTTACAAAATAATAAAAAGGGTTAATATAAAATGATTTTTTCTAAAGTGGATGTGATAAAAGAGGCTAATATTTATTTTGACGGCAAGGTTACGTCTCGTACTATCGTATTTCCTGACGATACTAAAAAAACATTAGGCATTATGCTGCCTGGTGATTATGAGTTTGGAACAGATAGTGCTGAAGAGATGGAAATTATAGCCGGTACACTCCGCGTCAAACTTCCACAAAATGATGATTGGGTAGATATTACTGCGCCTGCTACTTTTAATGTGCCTGCAAATAGTAAATTTTCTCTTGAAGTGACCGCGGTTACTGATTATTGCTGTTCATATTTAGATTAAAAATATAGTTTGCTAAAATTAGGACAAAATTTATCTTAATTTTATTATTTTTTATGTTATAATGATTTTCTAAAAACATTTAAAAGGAAATAATATGCCAAAAATAAATAAATATGTAGATATAGATACAGTAGAGAGAGAAGCAAAAAAAGACCTAATTGATAGACACTCACCATTCATCCACTGTGCTGACACTGCTAAAGCAGGTGAACCGTTTGAAGTAACTGTCAAAATGGGCAACGAATACACTCACCCGGATGATTTTGACCATTATATAGAATCTGTAACACTTTTTGATGGTGATACAATGTTGGCTAAAGCTAGTTATGTTCCTGGAACTCTTGGCAATACAAAAGCACACAACACAACGACTTTTACTATCATCCCAACAGGCAAAAAGCTTAACCTTGTAGCACATGGTTACTGTACAAAACACGGTATCTGGGAAGGTACCCCTGTAGAAGTGACTGTGGAAGCGTAATCCAAGATATCATCTTGCTACAAACAAGAAAGGGCATTTGCTCTTACTTGTTTACCTTTCAATTAACATCAAAAATTTCTTATAATTTCCGAGATGACAGGATGAACATAGATTATCCCGACAAGCTCTTTGAGTTTTATCTCTCATTTAATTTTTTTACACTTATTTATTCGTGACTAACAAAGATCAGCTTATCGGTCTCAAAGCCTGCCTCTTTGGCCTTTTGGATCAGGCGAGACTGAATCTTCAGATCAAGCTGTGGGGTACGCGAGAGTATCCAGAAGTAGGAGTGATCTGGTCCACTAATCATCGTGTAGGTCTTATAGTCGGTATCAATAATGACATAAGCACCGTAAAATGGTCCAAAAAAAGAGACCTTCAGAAAACCTGTATTGGGATTTTCTACAAAGTAGGCTTTGCCTTCTGCCTCTTTCCACATCTTGTTCTTGGTATCAAATCCCCGGTTAATGACCTTGACCCCGCCATCCTCACGCATGGAGTAAGTTGCGGTTATCTTTTCTAGCCCGCGCTCAAAGGAGTGGTCAAGCCGTGCGACCTCATACCAGGTACCGAGGTAACGCTCAAGTTGAAAATGCTCCACCGGTGTAACATGTTTTGGTCTTTCGACACAGCCTGTGAACAGTGCAACGAGAATCAGCCATAGATGTTTCATTATATATTCCTTGAGATAAGATACCTATTATTATATCATTATAGACGATGAACTTAACATCAAAAATTTCTTATAATTTCCGAGATGGTAGGATGAGCATATATCATTTCGGCAAGCTCTTCTAATGTTACTTTTCTCTCGACTGCTGCGGTCAATATATGTATGATTTCCACCGCTTCTATTCCCACGACAGATGCCCCCAAAACTATTCTATCTTGAGAAGCTATGATAATTTTTATAAATCCAGAATCATCGCCTAATATTTTTGCCTTGGCATTCGCTTTGAAATAGGCTTTTTTTACATCAATTTCAAGCCCTAGTCTTTTTGCTTCTTTTTCACTCAAACCGCAAGTTGCAATTTGCGGATCTGAAAAAATAGTCGCAGGTGCGATATGGGTGTTTGTTTTGATTTCGCCAAAAATGATATTGTCTGCAGCGATCTTTCCTTCGGTGTAAGCCACATGAGCATAGCCTAAGGTGTCAATACAGTCACCTGCGGCATAAATGTGCTCTTGGGTCGTTTGAAATGATCTATTGACTTCTATAAATCCTTTGTCACTTTGCTTTATCTCGGCATTTTCGAGTTGAAGACCATCCGTATATGGTATGCGGCCTGTTGCGCAGAGTACCAACTTACATTTAATGTTATGCTCTTCGTTTTCTGTGTTTATTGCTAATTCTACTCCCTCCTCATCTGTTGTTGTATTTAGAACTTTGGATGAGAATAAAACATTGATTGAGCGTTTTTTGAACGCCCGCAGTAAGGCCTTGGACACATCCTCATCTTCACTTGAAAGTAGCTGGGTGCCGCGTGCTATCATCGTCACATCTACACCAAAAGCGTTGAAAAATGTTGCAAACTCACATCCAACAAACCCTCCTCCAATGATCACTATAGAAGACGGAATGGTTTCTAGCTGAAATATTTCATCGCTTGAAACGATACGTTTGCCGTCTATTGGAATTTCAGATACTTTCTTATTTTCAGAACCTGTTGCAATGATACAGTGATCAAACTCTATGGTTTCATCTGATACGCTGATATGATGATTGTCAACAAACGATGCAGATCCATAAAGCATCTCGACACCAGCCTGCTCAAGCAGCCATGAGACACCTGAGCGAAGTTCGTTTTTGAGTGATGTTGTATGCATGGCAAGTTCTTTGATATCCAGTCCTTTTATCTCCAGCTCTAGCCCGCGAGTACCAAAAAAAGAAGCTTTGGCAGCAAACTCTGCATACTGTAGATAGTTTTTAGTCGGAATACACCCTTTGTTGAGGCATACCCCGCCAATATGTTCTTTGCTTTTGTCTATAAGCAGTGTTTTGATCCCCGCCTTGGCTAATTGTAATGCCGCTTCATATCCTGCAGGACCTGCACCAATAACAACTGTTTGAACCTGTTTCATTATTCCTCCAAATATTCATGCGCCATATAGCTGCTGCGTGTATATGGCGAACTCTTTATATACCCAAAGCCCATCTCAAGCCCGACTCTACGAAAAAATTCAAACCTTTCGGGCTTTGCATACTCAACCACTGCTGCATGATGCAAGGATGGAGCAAGATATTGCCCTATGCTTAAAAAGCGGCAGCCCACATTCAAAAGATCATCCATGAGTTTAATTACTTCATCATCCTGTTCGCCAAGACCCAGCATGATGCCGCTTTTGGTGATACATTCGGGATTGAATTCTAAAAGTTTACGCAAAACACGAAGCGAACGCTGGTACCCTGAACCTTTGCGTACATTATAGAGTCTTGGTACGGTCTCCAAATTGTGTCCGATGATCTTCGCGCCGCTCAGTGCAATTTGCTTTAATGCTGTATCATTTTCCCGCATATCAGGGATCAGCAGCTCAACATCGATCAAATCATCCAAAGTTTTGATAGCGCTCGTTGTTTTGCTAAAATGTTCTGCTCCGCCGTCATTTAGATCATCTCTGGTCGGTGAAGTAATGACTACATGCTTGAGCCCAAGCTTCAAAACCGCATTGGCTATTTTTTCAGGCTCCAAAGGATCTGGTGGGGGTATGGGTTTTTCTCTGCTTACGGCACAAAAAGTGCAAGCGCGCGTACATTGTGTTCCTAGGATCATAAAAGTTGCCACATTTTGCGAAAAACACTCACTAATATTGGGGCACAGTGCCTCTTCGCAAATTGTATGGATATTGCCCTCTCCTAGTAAGCTCTTCATTGCCTGATGACTGCTTGGCGTAATCTTTTTACGGAGCCATTCGGGTTTAGGAGTAAAAATTCTTGGCATATATATTCCACCCTTCTTGTGTATATTTGTTCTCAAAAAGCTCTATGGCATTTTGCTCTTCATATGGACTCAATGAACTTGACATAACATCTGCTTCAAATGTTTCGCAAAATGTCTCTATCAAGAGCTTTGCAAGCATCTCGTGCGCTATTTTAACTCCGCATTTTTGAAGAGATGCGGCAGATTTCATACCTGACTCTTCTAGAAATAATGCTTGAAATACCATTTCATTCAAACTCATCGGTATACTCCCGTGCTGGAACAGAACATTTCGCGTATAGCGTTGTGCATTGCCTCCTATTTTTTTACCATCTATTGCTATATCATACGGTTCGCATCCGGCCAGACAGATATTGGAATATTTCTGCTCCGATTCCAACTCTTTGACAAAATAAGCCTTTAGTCCCAGTTTTTCATACAAACGCAGCAAAAAAGTACACAAATAGCGATAATTTGCCTTCACTCCCTCTTTGCATTCGATCCGAGGAAGAATAAGAGAATATGAAATGTCACTGCCATGCACCAAAATACCACCGCCACTCATACGGCGGACACAGCCGATATGATTTTTTTTCAACTGACCGATATCTACACTCTTTTCTATAGCCGAAAAGCGTCCTAGGCTAATAGTATTTTCCCATCTGTAAAGATGCAATATCGGCATATCTTCTCGTTTGTAGCTCATTAATAATGCTTCATCTACTGCCATATTCCACGCTCCTTCTCTAAGCCCGGTATCAATCAGTCGCCATTGCTTCATATTTTTATCATTTCAGTTTTGAGATTTTTAAAATCATCATCTGCTAGCTTAGAGATGTTTGACAAAATAGTCCACCATGTGACTAAGAGTATCTACTTGACCATAATCTGCTTCCGGTACCCCTACTCCAATCTCTTTATTGAGCGCGGTAAGTATTCGCAAAAAATCAAATGAATCTATTTCAAGCGAACGTTGAATATGCGCATTCGGATCGATATCCTCTTCATTGATCTCCGGCGCGATCTCCAAGATTTGCTTGATGATGATCTGTTTTATCTCTTCGGCACTCATAGCAACTCCTCGGGTGTTTGTAAAATCTGGTCAAGTTTATTTAAAAACTGCCCTCCTGTGCGTCCATCTGTTGCACGGTGGTCTCCTGAGAGTGTCGCTTGCATCACTTTGCGCACACTTAAGCTATCCCCATCGGCCCATGGAGTATCCATGATGCGCCCAAGTCCTACTAATGCTACTTGCGGAGGATAAATAACGCCATATACACTCTCCACGCCAAGATCACCGAGATTTGTAATGGTAATGGTCTGCTGCGTGATCTCGCTTCCGCGAAGTTTTCCATAACGAGTACGGGTGACTAGGTCACCAAGTGCGTGCATAGTGGCATCTATATTCATATGCTCTGCATTCAAAAGTGCCGGGGTTATGAGCCCCTCTTTGCGAAGCGCTATAGCAATACCGGGATTGATAGCCTCACTTAAATGCAATGCGTCATCCATCCAAAAACCATTAAGCTGCGGAACTTCTTGGAGTGTACGTACAACGGCACGTATCAATAAGGCTGCCGGCAAGATACGATCTTCGATGGTTTTACCTTCGTTGAGCTCTTCGAGCCAATGTAAGGCTGATGTCATATTAATGGAAGTACTGAGGTAATAATGCGGTATCTCGGCATTGGAGCGGCTCATGGCTTTGGCAATTGCCTGTCTCATACCGCCCATTTCTGTAGTGCCGGACGCTTTTTTGAATTCAACTTGTGCAAGATGCACAGGTTTGTCATCTTTGGTTAAAGTTGAAAGTTCTATACCCAGTTCTTTAGCCTTTTTACGAGCAAGAGGAGAGGATTTAACCCTTTGGGGTTCATCAGGTAATGGCTGAGGCGGGATAGACGACTCTGCTTCTTTGGTCTCTGCAGCTGCATTGGGGCTGGTCGGTTTTTCAACCGCTGTACTTTCATTTGAACTACGGATAATAGCCAGAGGGGTTCCGACTTTAGATTCGGTCTCTTCTGGGACTAAGATCTTTTCAACTATACCGTCTTCAAATACCTCTATTTCAATAACCCCTTTGCTTGTCTCTACTTCTGCTATCACATCACCTTTGCTGACATGGTCTCCTTCTTTGACTTTCCACTCCATGAGTACCGCGGATTGCATATCTGCGCCCAGGCTCGGCATGACAAATGTACTCATAATTCCTCCATTAATTTGTGCCCGGCGGCTACTATTTTTTCTACTTGAGGCAAAGCTGCTTGTTCAAGATGATGTGCATAAGGAAATGGGACTTCGACAGAACAGACCCTTTGCATGGGAGCGTCCAGTTCATAAAAAGCCTGTTCGTTGATACGGGCCATGATCTCTGCGGATATACTGCCAGACTTCCACCCCTCATCTACGATCAGTACGCGATTGGTTTTACGAACAGAACTCATTATCGTCTCATTATCCATAGGGCGCAGCGAGCGAAGATCTATCACTTCGGCCTCTATCCCTTCTTTGGAAAGTATATCGGCCGCTTCAAGTGATTTAAATAGGCTAATACCGTAGGTAATGATACTTATATCCTTTCCTTGTCGATACACAAAAGCTTTTCCTATAGGAATTGGTGCAACTTGTGTATCCAGCTCTCCTTTACTATTATATAAAAGTGCATGCTCAAAGATCAGTACAGGATCTGGATCTTTGAGTGCAAGATGCAGCATATCATACGCATCCTGAACTGTTGCGGGAGTAAGAATTTTGAGCCCGGTGATATGGGCATACCACCCCTCCAAAGAATGCGAATGCTGAGCACCCAGCTGGTTGCCGCCTCCCGTTGCCATACGGATCACAAGCGGGACATTGAATTGTCCGCCTGACATATACAACATAGTTGCAGCATTGTTAATGATCTGATCAAGTGCTAAAAAACTGAAATTAACAGTCATGATCTCAACAATTGGCCGCATACCATTCAGTGCAGCACCTATCCCAGCTCCGGTAAAACCTGATTCACTAAGTGGAGTATCTATGATCCGTTCGCTTCCGAACTCCTCCAAAAGTCCCATGCTTACTGCGTAGCTGCCCCCATACTTTCCTACATCCTCTCCCATCAGAAAGACTCTTTCATCACTCTGCATAGCTTCTCGTATCGCTGCTCGTATCGCCTCGCGGTAAGTTATTATCTCACTCATTGCTGCACCTCCGCAGAATAAACAAATTTTTCTAGATCTGCAATGGATTCTAGTGTGCCGTTCTTGGCAAACTCTACGGCTTCTTCGACCACTGAGACGACCTCTTGTTCGAGCTCATCTTCGCCTAATTGAGAGCCTAGGTCTGTGCTTTCAAGTTTGTTTTTCAATACTGCCAAAGGATCTTTTTGCTTCCATTTTTCTACTTCTGTTTTGTCTCGGTAAAGTTCTGCATCAAACATCGAATGGGCCCGAAAACGATATGTAAGATACTCAATAAATACGGGCGCACTATTTTCTTTGATCTGCACAATAGCATCTTTGGCAGATTTTGCTACGGCAAATACATCCATTCCGTCTACTTGAGTTGCAGTTATATTGTAGGCTGAAGCTTTTGTTGCAATGTTTTGTTCGGACTCTGAACGTTCCAAGGCAGTCCCCATAGCATAAAGGTTATTTTCGCATACAAACAGTATCGGCAGTTTCCACAAGGCAGCCAAATTGAGCGATTCATGAAATTCTCCTTCTGCTACGGCTCCTTCTCCAAAAAAACAGATAGTTACACGATCTCGTTTCATCATCTTATCAGCAAGAGCCATGCCTACAGCCAACGGCAACCCTCCTGCTACGATCGCAAGACCTCCATAAAAACGTGTTTTAGCGTCGAAAAGATGCATAGAACCTCCTCGTCCACGCGAGCACCCCTCAACTTTTCCAAGCAGTTCAGCCATAATAGCCTTAGGCTCTATCCCGCGCGCAAGAGCGTGGCCGTGTTCCCGATAAGTAGCAATAATGGCATCCTCTGCGCTGGCTGCATCCATAACCCCTACTGCTATAGCTTCCTGCCCGATATAAAGATGCAAAAAACCTCGAATGAATTCATGGCTATACAACTCCATACACTTTTCTTCAAAACGCCTGATAAGCAACATTTGATGATAGTAAGATCTGGCTTGATTGATATCTATTTGCATGTTTGCTCCTTAATGTTCCAATGTTGAGATATCGCCTTCAGGCAAACCCATCTCACGAGCTTTCAGAAGCCTGCGCATGATCTTTCCGCTTCTGGTCTTGGGCAGATCGGATTGAAATTCGATCTCTTTGGGCGCTACTGCAACACCGAGTTTTTGTCGTCCAAAACCGATCAGTTCACGTCTGAGCTCTTCACTTGGCATAAAACCGGCTTTTAATGCGATAAAGGCTTTGACCACTTCTCCTACGACAGGATCAGGCTTGCCTATTACTCCTGCTTCAGCTACAGCAGGATGCTCCATGAGCGTACTTTCGACCTCAAACGGTCCTACCATATGCCCGGAAGTTTTGATAATATCATCCGAACGCCCGATGAACCAAAAATAGCCGTATTTATCTTGATATGCCAAATCTCCGGTAAGATACCAATTATTAAAAAAACTCTTTTTATAGCGTTCCTCTTCATGCAAATATCCACGAAACATAGAGGGCCATCCCGACTTTATGGCAAGTTCGCCTTTTTGGCCTATTTTTGCCATCTCAAAAACGCCGCTATCACTGTCATGGTTGACGATAGATGCTTTAACACCCAGAATCGGAAGCCCCATGGAGCCGGGCTGTATCGGCTCTGATGCAAAATTGGCGATCATGATACCGCCGGTTTCTGTCTGCCACCAGTTATCATGAATAGGCAGTCCAAGTTTTTCAACTCCCCAGAGAACCGCTTCTGGATTGAGCGGCTCACCGACACTGTGTACCAATCGTAAGTTCGAAAGATCATACTCCTTGAGAGGATCAAGTTCCAGACGCATCAGCCGTCTTACAGCCGTGGGAGCAGTGTACCAAATACTCACTTTTTCGTTTTGCAGTATCTCATACCATCTCTTGGCATCAAATTCTGCCTCATCTACGATATTGGTGATACCATGAAGCCAAGGGGCAATGATCCCATAAGAAGTGCCGGTCACCCATCCCGGATCGGCCGTACACCAATAGATGTCATCGGGGTGCATATCCAAAACATATTTTCCGCTCATCCAATGCATGTAGATGGCTTTGTGGACATGCACAACGCCCTTTGGCATTCCTGTCGTACCGCTGGTAAAATGAAGGATAGACATATCCTCAGGATCGGTAGGTGCTATCTCAAATATATCCGAGGCTTGTGCCATCAAGCTGCTCAAAGAACGTATCTTGTCGCTTTCGTCCTCTATGATATCTATAAGTATGACGGTTTGAAGTTGTGGGAGCCCATCAAGCAAGGAGCGCACTTTTTTTTCAAAAATAGCTTTGGTCGTCAAAAGTACTTTTGCATCACCCTTTTTCATACGCTGCGAGATAGGCTCAGGGCCAAATTGTGCAAAAAGAGGACACAACACACTGCGATTTTTAAAAATTCCTATAGCAGCAATGTAGAGTTCCGGGAGACGTGTAGCAAGGGTAAAAATACGGTCACCTTTGGCTAATCCCAAAGATTGGAGCACATTAGCAAACCTGGAGCTCTCCTGTTTCATTTGAAGAAAGGTAAATTCACGTCTCTCACCGTTAACCCCAAGCCACACCAATGCTGTTTTGTGTGCCCGTGGCCCGTTGGCATGACGATCTATAGCTTCATGAGCTATATTGAGCCCGCCTGAAGGCAATCCTTGAAATTGCAAAGCGACATCTTCCCATTTAAAAGCACTATACTCTTTTTTATAATCCATCAAATTAGGACGAATTGAAAAGTTGTCAGGCTCTTTTTTGATCCACTGCACTTTCATTTATAGCCTTTGAGAAATCATTTTTCCGATATGACCGGCTTTGCTGATCATAAATAAATATTTTATAACAAAACAATATCTTTCAAAATTATAATAACAAATTGATTGTACCAAAAAAACATGATTCAGGCAATTTTTTTGTGATATTTATTTATTTTTTGGATTTTTTTTGACAAATCAAGATATATAGCAATATGTCTAAAGTTAACCGTTTAAGATGCATAAAGTTATAATACCGCTATGAAAAACCTCTATAATGCACTGCAATTAAAACAATTATATACACTTCGTTCATTAGGTTATGACTATAGCGATATTTCACCATACAAAGAAGATGAGATATCATTACAATTACCCCAAAATATGCAAGAACTTAGAAAACAAATATCAAAATGCCACCTTTGCGAACTTAGTAAATATCGCAAAAATGTAATTTTTGGAGAAGGCAATATAAATGCCAAGATACTTTTTGTCGGAGAAGCTCCGGGCAGCAGCGAAGACGAATCAGGCAAACCGTTTGTGGGACGAAGCGGAGAAATACTTGATAAGATTATAACCAATGTTCTAAATATATCCAAAGAAAATGTATTTATAACCAATATAGTCAAATGCCATCCTCCCAAAAACCGCGAACCAAGCCCTGTTGAAGCTCATACCTGCTTGCCATATCTATACAAGCAGATAGAGCTGATCAAACCAAAAATAGTAGTAGCACTAGGAGGTATTGCTTATCATTATCTCACAGGAGATGAAACTAAAATGTCAAAAATCAGAGGTGTTGCAATAGAAAAAGACGATTACACAATCGTGCCTACATATCATCCAAGCTACCTGCTTAGAAATCCTTCACATAAACATGAAGCTTGGGAAGATTTTAAAAAAATTAAAAAGTTATATGATGCTTTGCCCTAATAACTAGGGCTGCTTTTGTCATATTATATACGTATTGCAGCTTGAAAACTACAATACGCAAGAATTTACTATAGACTCTATTTTGCCTACTATGCTTGGATCTTCTAGAGTTGAGGTATCTTGAGTAATAGCCTCACCTTTGACTACAGAGCGTAATATTCTTCTCATTATTTTACCTGATCTTGTTTTTGGAAGATCGGGCACAAATACTACATCGTCACATACTGCGATAGCGCCGATCTCTTGTTTGATGATACTATTTATCTCTTTGACCAGTGCCATTTCTTCAGCCATAGTATCTTCATTTTTGAGTACAACATAAGCGAAAATTCCCTCTCCTTTTATCGGATGAGGCTTGCCGACTACTGCTACGGCTGCAACGGCCGCGTGTTTTTTAATAGCTGCTTCTACTTCTGCTGTGCCCATGCGATGGCCGCTTACATTAATAACATCATCTGTTCTGCCGGTGATTGTCATATATCCCTCTTCGTCGATCATTGCACCGTCACCTGTGAAATATACAGCCTTACCGTCTTTTTTGCAATCTCCAAAATATGATTTTACAAATCTTTCGCTATCACCCCATATATTTCTTATCATGCTTGGCCATGGTTTTGTGATACACATAAATCCTTTTTCACCTATAGGCGTAGGATGTCCGTCTTCATCTAAGATCTCTGCCATTATGCCAGGAAGTGGGAATGTGGCACAAGCAGGTTTGATAGGAGTTGCGAATGGGAGCGGAGATATCATATGTCCACCGGTTTCTGTTTGCCAATATGTATCAACAATAGCACATTTGCCGCCGCCTATTTCATCATAATACCATTTCCATGCAGATGGATCTATAGGCTCTCCTACTGTTCCTAAAATTCTTAGGGAAGAGAGATTATATTTTTTAGGTTCATCAGCTCCCATTTTGTGAAGCAATCTTATGGCAGTAGGTGCAGTATAAAATTGATTTATTTGATACTCTTCTACCATCTTCCAACATCTTCCCGCATCAGGGAAAGTAGGTACACCTTCAAACATCACAGTAGTTGCCCCTGCAGCCAAAGGACCGTAAACTATATAAGTATGCCCAGTGATCCAACCCACATCAGCTGTACACCAATAAGTATCATTATCTTTAAGGTCAAATACCCACTCCATGGTCATTTGTGCCCAAAGAATATATCCTGCGCTACTATGTTGTACTCCTTTTGGTTTACCGGTACTTCCGCTTGTATAGAGTAAAAATAGCGGATCTTCACTATCCATAATTTCACTTTCACAAATAGGTGATTCATTTTTGATAAGTTCATTGTATGAATAGTCTCGGCCCTCTACCCACTCTATATCCTCACCATTTCTCTCTACCACGCAGACTGCCTTGACACATTCGCATCCGCTTTTTAACGCATCATCCACTACAGGCTTGAGCATATATGGAGAGCCTTTGCGGAATGCTCCATCTGCTGTAACTACTAGTTTTGCCTCTGCATCTATAATTCTATCCTTGAGTGCCTCTGCGCTAAATCCGCCAAAAACTACGGAATGGATAGCACCTATTTTTGCGCATGCCAGCATACTGATAGCAGCTTCTGGGATCATAGGCATATAAAGCACTACTCTATCGCCTTTTTTAATGTCAAATTGGTTTTTGAACATATTTGCAGTTTTGTTTACTTCGTATGAAAGCTCGCGATAAGTAATAATTTTTTGATCTCCATTATCCCCTTCAAATATAATAGCTGCTTTGTTTTTCTTTGTAGCAATATGTCTATCTACACATTGGTGAGCAACATTGAGCTGTCCACCTTCAAACCATTTATAAAAAGGTGCTTGAGATTCATTTAACACTTTATCAAATGGTTTAAACCAATCAATTTTTTCTTTCGCAAAGCGGCCCCAATACCCTTCATAATCATCCATTGCTTCATTCATAAGAGCATTATATTCTTCCATGCTCTTTATTGCTGCAAATGGCATATGTTCTTTATTTGGGTAATATTTTTTTTCTAACACTTCTGTTCTCCTTGTTATCGTAGTGAATGACTATGTTGTAATTTTAGATACATCATGGCTGTCATGATGGCATCGTTAAGCGCATCATGACTTTGCAACCTTGGCAATGCCAAAGCGTCCAAAATTGTATCAAACCTCAGGTCTATATTTCCTTGCGGAATCAATGATATTTTTTTATCATAATAAATTGCGGATACATCTTGCTGTTTATTTGGCAAATTTATGCCTAGCATCGGTTTCATGTAACGATTAATCATCGCGACATCAAACTCTAGATAATATCCTACCATCGTACGATTTCCGATAAAATACAAAAATCGCTCTATCCCTTCTTCTATGGTGATAGCACCTTCTAGATCACAATTTCTTATTCTATGAACCTTTATACTCTCTTGAGAGATAAGGCTTTCTTGCTTAATATAAATGTGCAATGCCTCATTGGTTAATATTTTATTGCCTTTGATCTTAACTGCCCCAATAGAGACAATATTGTCTTTTTTGGGGTCAAGCCCCGTGGTCTCTGTATCAAATACCACAAATTCGTCCGGAGGCGGATCATCAAATAAAAATGTGAAACGCTCGTCTTTGAGCCCTCTTTTTTGCCAATAGTTTTTCAATGAACTAAACATCATCCCACCATAGATAATTGAAAATGATAAGAAACGATTTTCCTAAAATGCGCTACTGTTTTTAGTGCGTCTTTGAGCAAGTCTCGTTCCATTTTGCCCAATCCCGATAATGAAATATAGTTGCTTATAGTTTTTTTGGTATTGTACTGTTTGAGCTGTGCATGAAGCCTTAAAGTATTAATGACCTCCAAAGCTTCTATCATGGCTTGCGCATCTTCTCTGCTTAAAAAACCATTATTATTAAGCTCTTTGATACGCTCATATGTATTTGTTGCCCCAATACCCTGCTCCAAAGCAAGTGCTCTTATGCCATGTATCATTGGGAAAAGGGCTGTTTTTTTGATATCGATCTCATTTTTATGTTCTTTGTGCAAAGTCA
Organism: Sulfurovaceae bacterium; assembly: GCA_041654415.1. Lineage (GTDB taxonomy): Bacteria > Campylobacterota > Campylobacteria > Campylobacterales > Sulfurovaceae > BN30871. Next base: position 45,562 of record JBAZDL010000003.1, read on the forward strand.
AAAATTGCGAAAAAAGACCCAATGCTGAATCAAAATTTTCTATAGATTTAGCGAAATGTCTTATCAATATAGGATATTGTTGTATTTTATCTATCAAGGCTTCCCTAAGATCAGTATGTAATGATTGTTTGCCTGCTACACAAATAGAATCAAAAAATATAGCCATATCCATTATATGATTTGGTATAGGATTTTCTACCCACACATCAAACAATTGAGCATAGTCTGCGGCATGCTGTCTCCATTTAGGATTTATTACCATCACATTGCCTTCGCATCTTGGAAATCCGATATCGTCCAATGCTTCAATAAACAAAAGCGATATTTTCTCTACATCATTAGGCGCAAATCCATCTTCAAATACAAAGGCATTATCCTGGTCGGTGCGTAAGATCTGCTCACCTCTACCTTCGCTTCCCAAAAGTATCAAAGCACAATGCTCATGCCATTCCTTTGGTACTATAAAATCAAAAAGCTTGGTATAAGTTTTTTTGTTGATCTCAGAAACCAATTTGGCTATATAGCGGCTTTTAACTCCCTTTGAATGTAAGGCTCCTATCATTATAATGACACGTTTAGAGGCTTCTATAGTAGCTTCCAAACTGGCCGCATTTTCAATTTGGGCAGTTATTAGATGGGTTTGATTGGAAAAAAAGCTTACCAGATCAATAAGTTCAAGCATGCCTACAAGCTCATACTTATCATTCAAAATAGGAAGATGCTTGATGGAATGTTGGGTCATAAGCAAAAGCACATTAAAAAGCAATTCCCCCTCTTTGGCACTAACAATGGGACTAGTTTGTATTTGCCCGATCGTTTTTAGGTTTTGCTCGTCTTTATGCAAAATATAATGACGCAAATTGGTGTCGGTTACTATGCCGTAATTATTCTGATTTCGTACAATCAGTGCGCTGACTTTTTGCGATTCCATCATTTGAAGTGCTTTTTTGATATCTGATGTATATTCTACTATGCAGACATCTTGCAAAATATTTTTTTCCAATCTTGAAATCATTAAATCACTCATAGAAGCATATTCTTGTTTCTCTTTTAGGAGATCAGCACGATCTACTAATGAAGCAATAAAGTAATCTCTAAAAGCATGGTTCTTTTCACAAACATCGAGAAAAATATGTTTTGGTATTTCGTAGCAGATCAACTCTTCACTAACTATATAGCGCTCATTGGATGGATGTTGCTTGAGGTGCTCTATCCCCCCGAAAGAATCATGGGTATTATATACATTAATAAGCTCATCATCGTGATATACCTCTACGCGACCCTTTATAATTATATATAGCACCTCAAACACATGACCGACTTTAACCAATATTGTCTCCAAGGGATAGTATGCAATCTGACCAGCATATTCAAATTCTTTAATTGCCTCAATATCCAATAAAGAAAAAGGCGGATATGCTTGCAGGTTTTTTAACAATTCCATCATTGATACTGACTCCTTTGCATCAAAGCCCGTTTTGGACTTTGACTAATTAGGTTAATGAGACGATGCACCCTCTGCGCCTATACCGGTTTGAGAACGAATGTTTTGTGCATCAAATGCTTCTATTTCTTCGGCTGCTGTTTCGCTTTTATCTGTGATCGAAAAGAACCAAATAGCCGCAAATGCTACCGTAACAGAAATAAGTGCAGGATACTTAGAAGGAAAGATGGCCTCTGCATTTTTGAATACATCCACCCAAACTATTGGACTCAAAATAACTAAAACAATTGCTGTAGTAAGTCCTAATGCACCGCCAATAACTGCTCCTCTTGTAGTGAGTTTTTTCCAAAACATTGCAAGGAAAAGTACCGGAAAGTTAGCAGATGCCGCGATCGCAAATGCAAGCCCTACCATGAAAGCAATATTTTGTTTTTCAAAAACGATACCTAGGAAAATAGCAATGACGCCCAAAGCAATTGTAGCAATTTTTGAAATTCTCATTTCATTTGCTTCATCAATTTTACCACGCATAAAGACATTTGCATACAAATCATGTGAAATTGCAGATGCACCAGCAAGCGTCAAGCCAGACACAACAGCCAAAATAGTTGCAAAAGCAACAGCTGAGATAAAGCCTAGGAAAAAGTTGCCTCCTACCGCATGCGACAAATGAATCGCAGCCATATTATTACCACCCAAGATCGGTGCTCCACCTTCAGCTGCTTGTTTGGCAACGTCAAGATATTGAGGATTGTTAAGTACCATTACAATAGCACCAAATCCGATAATAAATGTAAGGATATAAAAATACCCTATAAATCCTGTAGCAACAAAAACAGATTTACGTGCTTCTTTTGCATCAGCTACTGTAAAAAATCTCATCAAGATATGAGGCAAGCCCGCAGTTCCAAGCATCAAACCAAGTCCAAGTGAAATCGCAGAAAAAGCATCAGGCACAAGTCCGCCTGGGCTCATAATAGCGTCATGTTTAGGATGAATACTTACTGCATTTGCAAAAAGTCCTTCGAAGCTAAAATTAAATTGCATCAATACCGCTAATGCAATAAATGAAGCCCCAGCAAGGAGTAAAACAGCTTTGATGATCTGCACCCAAGTAGTTGCCAGCATTCCGCCAAATGTAACATACAAAACCATAAGTGTTCCAACGATGATTACTGCCCATGAATAAGGAAGTCCAAATAACAATTGGATCAATTTACCGGCACCCACCATTTGTGCGATCAGATAGATAATAACTGTCGTGATAGATCCCGCAGCAGCGAGTGTCCGAATAGGTATTTGCTGCAAACGATATGCAACTACATCGGCAAATGTATATTTGCCAAGATTACGAAGTCTCTCAGATACCAAGAACAAAATCAATGGCCATCCTACCAAAAATCCTATAGAATATATGAGTCCATCAAATCCAGCTCCGTAAACCAATGCCGAAATTCCCAAAAATGATGCTGCAGACATATAATCTCCCGCGATTGCTAAACCATTTTGAAAACCGGTAATGCCGCCGCCTGCTGTATAAAAATCCTTTGCTGTCTTGGTGCGTTTAGCCGCCCAATATGTGATCCCCAGAGTGCCGGCTACAAAAACAAGGAACATTATAATTGCAGAAATATTGAGAGGTTGCTTTTGCACCTCACCACTAAGAGCTTCAGCACCAAACACTGCAAGACTGAGTGCCAAAGATAAAAAAAGTATCTTCTTCATAATTTTCCTTTATTTGAGTGAATTTTTAATATCTTGAGTAAGAGCTTCAAATTCACTATTGGCTCTTCTTACATAAACACCTGTCAATATAAATGAAAGGACAATAATGCCCATCCCCACAGGAATTCCAACGCTTATTACACCATCACCTATTTTTGCTCCCAGCAAAGCCGGATCAAATGCTATCACCAATACAAATGCATAATACACTACCAAAATCACAATTGAGAGCGTCCATGCAAATTTACTTCGTTTGGACACTAGTTCTTGATACTTTGGATTAGAAAGAATCTGTTTAACCATATCTTGTTTCATTTTTTATCCTTTTAAAAATTATAGTTAAATATTACTCTATACTCATCCCAATCTAGACCTGGCTTAAAATCTATCGGATAATTTGCCCTTAGCCTGATCTCGGCATTTTTTGCAAGAGCATAAGTCATATCAAACCCGCTCTCTGATGCTTTGAATGCTGTATTGGTATATGTGTTATCCGCACCAATATCAAATGAAGTATAGTAAACTGATGCCAACAGCGGAAGTCCCAAGTTTTTGAAATTATAGCTTGCCCCTACTTTCCATGCATCTGTGTCTGCAAAGAATTGATGTCTGGTAGCCATAGCTTGCGTAAACGCCGGCATGCCGCCCCATGGTGTAATTATACCGCCTTTTGTTGCAGGACTATTATCACTTGATCCTGTTTGAGAATAAGCTACATATGCAGCCATATCGCCATAACTAGCACCAAATTTGGCAGCCCAGAAGTTACTGTCTACATTTCCTGCAAGCCTATCGCCCACATCAGATTCATTGATATACTGTGCAGAAGCATTTAATTTAAGTGCCTCGGTAGCATTCCATCCATAATCAGCCTGAAGATAGATAGCATTTAGAATATCATATGCATAATAATCCCATGCTTGAAGTTTGAGTCCAGGCATACCATTATAGATAGCTGCTGCTACCGTTACGCCATCCGTATTGACATCGCCGCCAAGAGCAACATTACCCATATCTCGGAATCTTCCGTTAGTCGCATTTGCAAAACCTAGTCCATAGCCGCTTTGCAAACCCAAAGGACCTGCCGGAGCATATGCATTTCCAAAAGTCCCGACGCTTTCTTTGGTTACATGGGCTGCAATTAGCGTAGTGTCTTTGATATCTGTATTGCTTATTACTACGGCTTCAAAAAGGCTAGGCAGCATTCGTGCATCATCAGCGCCGGCTAATGGTGTGTCAAGCTTTTGACGACCTATTTTGATATTCGTATTATTTATTTTATAGTTAGCATATAGCTCTCCTATAAATGTATATGATTCAAAATCACTGCCGAATAATGATGGGTCATAACTATCTGTCGTACGTGGATTATTTCCATGAATTTCCATGAAATTTGTACTGTAAAGTCTGACACCCAAACTAAGATCATACCAAGGAGCCGTCTCGTAACCCAAATGTCCCCCAACTGCTAATGAGTTACGATTATTTTCTATAACACCGCTATAGGAGCGGTCAATATAAAAGGTCCTAAACTGTCCTGTAAATTTGCCTTCAGCAAATGCTTCATCAATAGTATCGCCCATTACTGCGCCACTAGCGAGCAATAATGTGGTTAACAAACTCAAATGAATTTTTTGCATTACATATCCCCCTTTTTTTTATAAAGTCTCACAGGATAATTATGAATGAACATCGTAGCATTAACATAGCATGGGGGTTTTTTAATGAAAAATATTAAAAAAATATTTTAAGTGTAACCTTTGGTGACATTTTATGTAAAAAATGTACTTTTTAGACGATATCCAACACCTTTGATCGTTTCAATAATATCTTCTTTTAGAACTTCTCTGACACGATGCATCTCTGCTCGAATAGTAGCGTTATCGATGTCACTGCGATCCCATACCCCATAGCGCAATTGATCAAAGTCGACAATTTTATTATTATTTAGCGCCAATAATTCTATGATCTGTGCTTGTTTTAGCGTAAGTACCTGTTCTTCGCCGTCAAAAAGCAATCGCTTGTTATCAAGATCATATGTGTACATTTTGCTGATATTGACATGATGTTTTGTGCATATATCACCTTTTTTTATGAGTCTTTGTATATGCAGTGTCAATTCTTTGAGATGGAAAGGTTTTTTGAGATAATCATAACACCCCAATTCATATGCTTGGGATATCTGTTCTATTTGCGTAATTGCACTTATAAAAATCGTGGGTACAAAAATTTTATCTTTTTGGAGTTTTTGGAGTAAGCTCAATCCGTCTATAGATGGTGTATTGATATCAAAGATAAATAGATCATAACGATGCGGCACGATGTGCTTATATGCTTCAAGCCCATCTTCAAATGCCTCTACGTCATATCCAGTCTCTTGCAGATACTCTGTTATAGCACTTTGCAGCATTGGCTCATCTTCCAATAGCAATACTCTCATATATCTTCCTTTGTTCGTGAAAAATAGTAAGCAAATCTTGTGGCAATTTCTGTTGAATCTACTGCTATTTTGATAGATTCCTTGTCGCATATCAGACGGACGATCTCCAAGCCCAGACCAAGGCCCAATTGGCTGCTCTCTTCTCGATGGAACGGATAGAAGATCTTTTCTACATCTTCTATCTTTTTATTAGAAAGAGTTACGAATTCAAGAATAATATTTTCTTTGTTTTGATACAACAATACCGTGATATCACTCTCTTTTTTCGCGTATTTGATGGCGTTTGATAGGTTATTGTCGATTAGTCGTTGCAATTCAAGTGGATTAAAATACACCATTACACCGCTTTGAATATTTGACAAGATTGCATGATTGTTGGCTTTTGCTATCTCACTAAAAAAATCGATACGCTGATATAAAAAATCGCTCATATCTAGCCACTCTTTTTTATAGTCCATACGATCTCTTTTTACCATATATGTCAGATCATCATAAATTGTAGCGATCATTTTAGTGGCTGCTTCCACCTTTGATATATATTCATTTTCGTCATATTTCATTTTGTATATATCCAAATGCATCAAAATAACCGCCAAAGGTGTATTGATCTCATGTATAGAATGCTTAATGAAGCTGTCTTGTGCTTTTACCAAAGATTCACTATAACTTTTGGCTTCTTCTAATAATATATTTTTTTCGGATAAATCTTTTGTTTTTTGCTTTACTTTTTGCTCCAACAGTACATTCATGTCTCTGAGTTTGTTTTTGCGTTTATGAATTTCATCGACCATACTATTGACATTGCCGACCATGCTCTTAAACTCGCTAAGCATCATCTCATTTTCGTCAATCAATATATGCTCTTTGGCGGCTCTTGCGAAGAAATCTTGAAAAGTGCTTACTTGTTTAGTGATAATATAGTGCACTATCCAAGCCCAAATAAGGGCAAAACCAAATATTATAACGCCTAGAGACAAAATCTCCATCATTAGTTTTATCAATCTTTTTTTTAGCGCTTGTTTTCTCTGGGCTATCTCAGCTTCAATGTCTAAATTTTCATTAATACTAATATTTTGTTCATGCTGCAGTGTCGTTATATAGGTGCTGCGTAAAACTTTCGCTTCTCTATCAAAATCATTATATTCTTCGTAGATCAAAAGTACTACAAACAATAAAACCAGTAAAAACATTACAATTAATCCCCATATATATGTAGAAGTAATTGTTTTGTTTTTGAACATTTTCTAATTTATGTCAATATAACTTTTTGCACAACATCAAGACCAAAACCACCCAAGCCTACAAATTCAGTATCAGCATTTGTCGTCAAAAGACGAATTTGAGAGATGCCTAGGTCTTTTAGGATCTGAGCACCCACGCCAAACTCTTTTGCTTGTTCGTGAGATATTGTCTTGGCATCCAAAAAGACAAGTACCCCGCCATTTGCTTTTAGATAATCAATTCCATGCATCAATACTTCAAAGCGCTTTGGAGATAACAATAGATCGCTATCAAGTCCTATATTATGAAATTTGACATTTGAAAGCTCATGGATCTTATAAAATTGTACGACTTTGTGTTTTCTGCCCAAATGATCTTCATAATGTATCAATGTTACTTTTGTGCCATTGATCTGCGCATCTTCTTCTGAAATGCGATGCACTAATTGTTCATTAGCCAGACGATACTCCACTATGTCTGATATATATATGATCGGCAAATTATGTTTTTTTGCAAATATTTCAAGGTCATCTTTTCGTGCCATAGTACCGTCATCTTTGATAACTTCACAAATAACCGCAACCGGCGCTATACCGGAAAGCTTGCATAGATCTACGGAACCTTCTGTGTGGCCGGTACGCACGAGCACGCCACCATCTTTTGCAATGAGCGGAAATATATGGCCAGGGCGCACAAAATCATTTTTGTTTGCCATCGGATGAACCAATCTTTGTATGCAGTCACTTCTCTCCAATGCAGAAATTCCGGTACTTGCGCTTGTCAAGTCGATTGAGACTGTAAAAGCCGTTTCATGATTAGAATCATTATTCTGCACCATTGGCAATAATTCCAAATGCGAAGCTATATCTGCAGTTAATGGGGTACAAATAAGCCCTCTGGCTTCTTTTGCCATAAAGTTTACAAGCTCAGGAGTACTAAAAGTTGCCGCATATACCAAATCCCCTTCATTTTCACGGTCTTCATCGTCCATCATGACGACCATTTTCCCATGCTTAATGGCATTTATTGCATCTTCTACCCTCTTGATAGATTCTCTCATTTATATATTCCTCATATTCTATTTAATTATAGGTAATTCATAGTTATCATTATACCTTTTCTCGCTTCAATTTTTAATATTTTTTAAAAAGTTCACAAAAAGGTATTGACATTTTATTAGTTTTGGGCTATAATGCCATCCACATTAGCAATGAGCTTTTAGTTAATTGTTGGGGTATAGCCAAGCGGTAAGGCAACTGGTTTTGGTCCAGTCATTCAGGGGTTCGAATCCCTTTACCCCATCCACAAAAATCGTAAATATTTTGTCGCGGGATAGAGCAGTCCGGTAGCTCGTTGGGCTCATAACCCAAAGGTCGTCAGTTCAAATCTGGCTCCCGCAACCAAATCTAGACTTATACTTTTCTAATATCTATAATTTGAAAATCGAAATACATTTTTTATCGCGGAATAGAGCAGTCCGGTAGCTCGTTGGGCTCATAACCCAAAGGTCGTCAGTTCAAATCTGGCTTCCGCAACCAAAATCTCCAAAAATCATACTAATATCATCAAAATATAACAATTTGCAATATTTTTAATACCCTATCTCCCTGCATGCTATACTTGCTTATTATTTCAAAAGGCAAAAATATGGCAAAGAAAAAAACTCTATTTGAATGTCAGTCATGCGGATTTCAATCACCAAGATGGATAGGCAAATGTACAAACTGCGGTACATGGGACAGCATGATGGAGCTAAGCTCTGCTCAAATAGAAATACTCAAAGAGATATCAAGCTCATCAACGTATAGTACCAAAGCTATGCCCATTACAGACATAGTCCAAGATGAATTTCATAGATTTGCAAGCGGAAGCAGTGAACTTGATCTAGTGCTTGGCGGCGGTATAGTACAAGGCTCTCTTACGCTCATCGGAGGAAGCCCGGGGATCGGTAAATCCACCCTGCTTCTCAAAATAGCAGGCAATATCGCCAAAAACAAAAAAGATGTCTTGTATGTATCTGGAGAGGAATCTCTAGGGCAGATAAAGTTAAGAGCAGATAGACTTGATGCGAACAGCTCAAACCTATTTTTGCTTAGCGAGATAAACTTATCAAACATACTTAGCGAGATCATCCAAAAAGAGTATGGCTTCATAGTCATTGACTCCATCCAAACACTCTATAGCGATGAGTTGCCCTCAAGCCCAGGATCTGTGGCTCAAGTGCGAAGCGTGACATTTGAGCTTATGCGTATAGCAAAAAGCCAAGATATACCTATATTTATCATCGGTCATATTACCAAGGACGGCTCTATAGCAGGGCCAAGAGTATTGGAGCATATGGTAGATACTGTTCTTTATTTTGAAGGAGACAGTAATAGTGAGCTAAGACTTCTTAGAGGATTTAAAAACCGCTTCGGCTCTACAAATGAGGTCGGTATATTTGAGATGAACAAAGGGGGGCTCCATGATGCCAAAACCATAGGAAGCAAGTTTTATAACAAATCAAAACTTCAAGCAGGCTCTGCTCTGACGATACTCCTTGAAGGCAGCCGCCCTATAGTAGTAGAGATACAAGCACTAGTAGCTGAGAGTTATGGTGGAGCCAGACGAAGCTCCACTGGATTTGACAACAATCGCCTTTCTATGCTCCTAGCTCTTTTAGAAAAGAAGCTTGATCTTCCACTTGGTACTTATGATGTGTACATCAATGTCAGCGGCGGCATCAAGATAAATGAACCAAGCGCCGATTTGGCTGTCATTGCAGCCATTCTTAGCAGTTATCGCAACCGCGAATTGAGCTCTAAAACCGTATTTTTGGGAGAAGTCAGTCTAACAGGCGAGATACGAGATGTTAGTAATCTTTCCCTTAGGCTCAAAGAGATGCAAACTCAAGGCTTCAACAAAGCCATCATCCCTGCCAAACCGCTTGAAGAATCGGCTATTAAGTGCTTTATAGCCGAAGATGTCGCAAAAGTAGTAGAATGGATGTTTGAGTAAAATATATCATCTTGATAATTTGATGCGATTGTGACTCGTAGGGTGCGTTTGCTAACGCACAATTGTTTCAAATCACCGTTATATTTCGGTGTGTTAGCAAACACACCCTACAATCCGAACGATGAATACTTCCAGTCGCTCCAAACTTCTGCCAAACCATGTTTTATGGGATTGTTTTTAATGTAGTCTATTTTTTTATCCCAGTCATTTTGATCTCTAATCGTATGTTCATAATATCTCTTTTGCCAGATAGGTTGCATTTTTCTTTTGTATCTACTAAAAGATTGGAGTACGTCATCTTCGCTTTGATATCTTTTAGTGAAATTGTATTTGATCGATTTGATGATTTTAGGATAATCTTTGGCATTGTGCGGTGTAATAATCATATGAAAGTGATCGGGCATCACACTTATCGCTCCGATGCTATAGCTATAATACCTTTTGCTTTCACGAAAACTCTCTCGTAGCAGATCGATATGCTCTATTAATATAGGTTTTCGTCCATGGGTCACAACCGTGATAAAATAGCTATATCCGTCTAAAAATATTCTTCTGTAATTTGCCATGGTTTATTGTAACCGATCATATAAATCTTCTGAAAAAATATGACATTTTGCAAGATATAACGGCAATTCGAAATCCACATCCACCGTAGAGTGCGTTTGCCAACGCACCATTGTTTCAAATCACCGTTATATTTCGGTGTGTTAGCAAACACACCCTACGGAACACGAAATTTTCGCCCTCACCTTGTCATTCTCGCATGAGAACCGTTAAAAGGTAAACTGCTTTACCTTTGTAGGTTCGAAACCAAAGGCGATGTTTCAAAGAAACCGCCGTAGGCAAAAGGAATCCATACTTCCACCTCGTCATCCTCTGAACTTGTCAAATCATATACCTTGACTCGATTTTATCATTTTGAACCAAAACCTATGATAAACTTGCACTATGAAAATAGGAACAGATATCATAGCCATAAATAGAATAGAAAAAGCTCTTGAGAAATTTGGAGATACCTTCAAAGAGAGATTTTTATGCGAACATGAGATAAAGCTCGCCAAAAAAGCTGCCTCAATAGCAGGATTTTGGGCAGCCAAAGAGGCTATCAGCAAAGCATTTGGATGCGGTATAGGCGGAGAGCTTGGCTTTCATGATATCATCATATCCAAAAACCACAAAGGTGCTCCATATTTCACGCTAAGCCAAAAAGCAGCTCTCAAATTTCCACATGCCACAAGTTCACTATCCATCAGTCATGACGGCGGATTTGCTATCGCTGTTGTGGTTATAAGTGAGTAGTGATTGATGATTAGAAGACTGGATTCCTGCCTGTGAGGGAATGACGTTGCATATATAAAATAATGTCATTTGAGCGCTCCTTGAAAGCCACGCTTGTGGCAGTAGTGCATACACGAGCGTGTGCGATTCGCGAAAATGACGATTTTCTAAAGAAACTTTTTTACTTCTTAAAAACCGCTATTCGCTAGTTTTGGCACTACCTTTATAAAAAGGTAGTAAAGAAAAAAACAAATTAGAGATCCTGAAACAAGTTCAGGATGACAGAAAACATCATCCCCCGCCTACAAAGTGAAGCAACTCCACTTTATCATTTTCATTTAATATATGAGTATCCCATTTATCTTTTTTAACAATTTCCATATTTACCGCTGCTACCATCACTTGCACTTTGACCCCAAGTGAATCTATGAGCTTAGCTATAGTGGTACCCTGTGCTATTTCTTTGGATTCTCCATTTACGATTATCGTCATTTTTAAAAATCCTATTTTTGATTTTACTATATCACAAAGAGTGTGAAAATCATATGAAAAATTTCAATATCATTCTTCTTTGTATTTTTCCACTTGATAAGTGAGTATTTCTGGATGTCTTGATAGACAATTTTGGTCCAAATTTGCCTTGAGGCATAAACTACCAAAAAATAGATCAAAATCAGGTAATTGCTCCCATACTTGAGGCAGGTAAGTCGCTCCATACCCTCCATATCGAAGCACAACACCATCTTTGAATGGTGCGATCTTAGTTTTGAGATCTTCGATATCTTTATATAAAACCTCTTTTGGTTCAGAGAGGATAGAGACCTCTACTTTTACATTTTTTAGCTCATCAGGAGTAAGCGGCATAAATCTAGGATCATGCAAAGCAGCTGATTTGGCATTTGATATAATATCTTCATATAAAGGACGATAAGCTTGAATAGATCCTATGCAACCTCTGAGCTGCATAGAAGGAGTAGTATTTAGAGTGACGAATGAAGCACCTTTTTGCCTTAGTTCTGGGTATCTTTTTAGTGCATCTTCGAGGTCGAAGCTGCTTTCATATCCCAAAGCAGCCATGATGGCATTTCTAGCTAAAGAGGTAACTATTTCATTCATTTTTTACTCCTTTTTTGGCAAAGTTTTCATCCCGCATGGTAGTTTACTATAGTGTTGCAATAGTGAAGTAGCACCTATATTTTTTTTTGCATAGGCTAGCTGGCAAGGCGTAGCTCCTTGTTTATTTTTGATATCCACGGTAACTCCATTATCTATCATAAATTGTATCATATCCGTATCACCTCTAAATGCAGCTTGATGAAGTGAAGTCATACCGTATTTGTTTGGTATATTCATGTCGGCTTCTTTGGTTATGAGAAATTTTGCAAGTTTTGTCTGCTTTTGTCCTATAGCATAATGGAGTGGTGTCAGACCATTATTATCCTGAATATCTATATCAACGCCTTTGCTTAATAATTTTTCTACAGTGCTCATTTGTCTCATCTTGACAGCAAGATGCAATGGAGCTATTCCTGCACGAGAAGGTTTTTCAATATTTTGGCGCTTGTTTATATGCATATCTATATTTTTTGTATCATTTGCATAGATAGCTTCATGCAAAGAAGTCCAGCCATTTACATTATCACTAAATACCAATAATGGCAAGAGTAAAATCATCCATATTCTTTTCATTTTCAACCTATTTTTTGTTTAAATATAACATAATATCTTTGAAATTGCAAACATACAGCAAAAGTAATTAATTTTATTTATTTTTAATATTAGTTTTTAATATAATACATAAAAAAAATGCTTATTATCTTAAAATATTTAAAATTTTTTATTATAGTTAATTTTTATTATGTTATAATCATTATATTTTATTTAAAAAGGCAAGGAATGTTGAACAATCAAAATCAAGATCGTAGAGATTTTATCTCAAAACTTTTAGTTGTCAGTGTAGGTGTTGTCGGCCTAGTATCATCAGGAGAAGCTGCAAGAAAAGGCGGCTCAGGCGGTACTACTACTTTAACAAATGAACAAAAAGATCATTTGCTATTTATATACCAAGAAGAGAAAGTAGCTAGAGATGTATATATAACTCTTGGCAAAGTATATCCATCTGAAAACACATTTGCCAACATTCAACTTTCAGAGCAAAGACACATGGATGCTGCTAGAAATTTATGCGTGAAATATGGTGTAAATATTACCGGAATAGATGAAAGCGTAGTAGGTCAATTTATATTGCCTCCTCTTCAAGAGCTTTACAATACTTGCATATACGAGGGCAAAAAATCTCAACTAAATGCCGTAAAAATAGGCGAATTGATAGAAATAACGGACATAAAAGATTTACAAGAAGCTTCAATCGGCATGCCTACCGATGTGGTAAATGTATATAGCAACCTGGAAGAAGGAAGCTATAACCACCTTGAAGCATTCCAAACTGCTATCAAAAGACTTTCTTGACAAACAAAAATAGTGAGCCTTGTGATCTAGTTTTGTCATATTATCACCTGCTATACAGCGGGGATTTGACAAAACTTAGTGAAACAATGACGCAGCCGTCTTATTTTATAACACTTGAATCTTTTGGCTTGAGTCTTGCGATAAGAAATGCATCTTTCAAAGATCTATTAGAAAAGATAAAAGATGATGCTTCATCTTTAGATCAGGTAGAATCTATGCTATCAAAAGATCTAGCAGCCAGACAATTATCACCCAAAATAGAGATCGTTTCTACCGAAGATAATGGAATAGACAGAAAAACTGTCAACTACTTAGAAGATGGCGCAAAAAAACAGCTTCATTTTTCAAAAGAAAATGGAGACTGGAAGATAAACTATTTTGCCGGGCGAAAATTAGCTTAATTATTTAGCTAAATGTACCATCTTAAATCTATCCCCCATCATAGTGGGAGCTAGAAGAGTTTTTATCCTGTCAGCTTCTCTGGCATATCTCTCTTGCGTTGTTTGTTTCGCGAATTCTCCAAGTATATCAATAATGCCAAATCTTACTAATGCCCTAGCTTGTGTCTCATAATGTTTTTTAGAAAATCCTGCCGCTTCAAAAGCTTCTACGACATGGGCAAAATTCACATCATATGTAATATCTGCTTTTTTAAAAGATTTTTCTAAATTAACTTTTTCATCAAAGAGCGGAAATGTCTGATGCTCTTCATATATACGTATAGAAAAATCATTTCTCACATACTCTTCACCATAATCAAAAGAGACAAAATCACACTTGGGTAAACTAGCTATTTCTTTGGCAAAATCTTCATAACCTATTGCTATCTCACCTTGTACGAGACGGTGTCTATCGGCCCACTCCAACATATTTGACGGAGCAACTTCCCATGATATGGTGTGGTTATCCACTTTTGCTATCTTACCGTCTTTGAGCAGCTCACAAGGAAAGGCATCAAATATCTCATTTGAGACTACGAATGCATAGTCAGTTTTTAGTTCACAAATAGAAGAGAAATGATGTACTTTGACTTCATCACCGAATCTTTCATGGATGTAAGACAACTGTGCCTCACGAATTTTAGGATGCTTTTCTACTATACCAAAGCGTATTGTTTCCAATAATTTTGGACGCACGGTATATATCCACTGTATCATATCACAAAGCAGATAACCTTGATGGGCTCCTATCTCTACTAGCCATCCATCTGTTTTGCTGTCATCTTCATCTAATAATTTTACTAGATAATTAGCGATACTTGCACCAAAAAAAGCACTTGTACTCACAGCAGTATAAAAATCTCCGCTTTTACCTATGGCTTTGAAGTTGGTATAATATCCATTCTCTCCATAGAGCCAATCGGTCATATAAGAGCTAAAATTCATTAGGCGATCAAACCCAATGCTTTTTCAAATCGCACAAAGCCTTCATCTATTTCACTTTTTGCAATAGTCAAACTAGGCAAAAATCGTACCGTATTACGTCCTGCTTTTAGCACGATAAGACCTTCGTTAAAACAAGATTTGATAACTTTGCTTTGTATGTCGGCATTTTTGGCTCGAAGTCCTCGCATAAGCCCTATACCTGAACTTTTTTCAAAATATTGAGGATATACAGCTGCAATATTCTCCAGCTTAGCACTAAAATATTTTATAGTTTCTGCCAATTTCTTTGAGTTGTGCAGATCTTCTAAAATGTCCAAAACTACCAGTCCAGCAGATGTACTTAGATAATTACCGCCAAATGTACTGCCATGATCACCGGCACTAAATATATCCTTATGTGGAGTTACGACCGCACCGATCGGCACACCTCCGCCCAAGCCTTTTGCAAGTGTTATAATATCAGGAGCAATACCATAAACCTGAGAAGCCAAAAACTCTCCTGTGCGATAAATACCTGTTTGTACTTCATCAACTATAAGCAATACATTTTTTTCTTTTAGTGCACTTGCTAGATATTGTATCTCTTCTTTTGAAAAAGCTTCTACTCCGCCCTCGCCTTGTACGAGCTCAAGCATCACGGCTACTGTAGCATCATCAATGGCATCAACAGCATCATGGACACTAGGAACACGGACAAAACCCTCTATATATGGAGCAAAACATGATGGATGAAAGCTATCTTGGCCTGTAGCCTTTACTGTTGCCAATGTTCTACCATGAAAAGAATTTTCCAAAGTTATAATTTTATATTTTTTACTATCAAATTTAACTTCGCCGTATTTGCGAGCCAATTTAATTGCGCCTTCATTTGCTTCAGCGCCGGAATTGGCAAAAAAAGTTGCCACATCTTGTCCGTAAAGCTCTGAAATTTTTTGTGCCAATTTAGTTTGAGGTTCTATAACTTGCAGATTTGATATATGAATTATTTTACTTGCTTGATCACAAATTGCTTTGGCTAATTTCTCGTTTCCATGCCCTACGCTATTTACACCTATTCCGCTAGCAAAATCTATATAGTCTTTGCCGCTCTCATCGTACAGCGTTGATCCTGCGCCGTGAGTGAAATTAGTATAATTACGCGCATAGGTTTGCAGCACAAACTGCTTGTCTATTTCTTCTAATGTCATTATTATTCTCTTTATATAATTTTTTGTGTAATTATAGCACCAATTTTGATAGTCGCACCTTTACTTCTCCAAAGCAGGCACTATGGCCTTCGTTTGATATTGTTGAAGGAGTCAATCTATTGACGCCTATTGTATTTGCAGTTATCTTGACACAATCACTTCTGATATCTGTACTATTTTTTACCCTAAGTGTTACTTCACCGTATTGCGAGCTTACCAATATCTCTTCATTATCACAAAACTCCAAATCAGGATGCACCCAAACTCTATCATCTTGTTTAAACTGAGTGTTAATTGAATCATTTGATTTGCTATTTACCAACCAAAAAGAACTATCGTCACAAGACAGTCTTTGATAGCCTCTAGGCCTTCTCAATTTCTTATGCTCGATAAAATCGTCGTCATAATCATCCAAAAAGACAAATTCATCGCCTCCATCTTTGCCGAAACCATTGCTATATGGTAATTTACGGTATGCTTTTGATATAAAAATATCTTCTTTTATTTCGCATTGTTTTAGCCAATGATCTATATAATACTCTTCGTTTTTAAACCCATTATATTTATTGATATCAAATATAGACTTTACAAATTCATATTCGCTTATTCCAAAATCACATTCTCTTATCTGATTGATTTTGGATACATAACTGTGTCCATAGCTTAATCTGACATCATCTTTTTCGAAAAAATTCTTTGCAGGAATTACGACATGAGCTCTTTTGGAGGTCTCATTTTCGTACAATCCAAAATAAATAATATTTTTTACTTTTTTAAGTCTGTTTGCCACTTCGTTTGTATTTGGCATAGATTCACATGGATTTCCGCCTTGCACTATAACGGTTTCAAACTTATCAAATGGAGTGTCTACTTTTGATACTTTTTTTGCATTTACACTAAATGGGTTATCAAAGCTAAGCTTTGAATCGCCAAGATAACTAACACCGCACCCCTCTTTGCCAAAAAGCCCCAGCAGTGCAGCTAGAGAATCAATAGCTCTGAGGACTTGATCGCCTATACTGTATCTTTGTACGCCTGCACCAACCAAAAATACAACTTTTTTGCCGTCAATTAGTGAAAGTATTTCACCTATTGTATCCAGATCTGTATCAATGAGCGCCAAAAGGGCCTTGATGCGAAATGTTCGTACAAAATCATAATACTCTTCATATTCACTTGCATTTTTCTCAAGCCACTCTTTATCGTAAAGCTCTTCTAAAAAAACAAATCTAGCTAAAAGTATAGCAAGATAAAAGTCGCTTCTTGGAGCCAACTGAACATGAAGGTCGGCTTTTTTGGCTATTTTTGTTTTAATAGGATCTATAACAATTAATTTTTTGCCTTCAATGAATGGGAGTATATGTCTGTTTGTTACGGTTATATCTCTACCCCACACTACTACGACTTCGCTTTTTTCGATTTGCTCCGGCGGCAAAGTCAAGTTTACCCCTCGGCCTTCAATTATCCCGGCATCTCCTGCCCCATCGCATAAGCTGCCCTTGGTTAGGTATCCGCCGGCTTTGTCTATAAGCAAGTTTGTGATCTCTTGCATTACTCCCACATTGCCGCCGCCTCTCCAAAGCAGAGTTTTGTCGTTTATTACATTTGCCACATATGCCAAAGCTTCATTCATACTTACTGCTTTGCCGTTTATTAGCGGGGTTGTTATGCGTGGCGCTTTATTTATATTGACGTTTATATTTGCACAAAGAGAACCTTGGGTAACCAGATGGGCTTTGTCACCGCGTATATCGCCGTTTTCATAAACCATGCTGCATCCGTCATAACAATCTAATCCACAAGCGCTCTGCTTCATTGAGTTTCCGTATAGTAAAATATTTTTTGGATTGTATCATAAAAAGAGAAAAAAGGCGCGACGATAAGCCGAGTTCTGTCGTGGGTAGTTATTTATCTAGGCCATATGTCACCACATGGCTCGAGCGAAGTATTTTGCCAAGCAAGCTTGGCGATTGTGAGACTTATACCATATACTTCTTGCTACAGACAGGGTTTACCTAGCTATCCATGTTGCCACAGACACTGGTGGGCTCTTACCCCACCCTTTCACCTTTTCCGCCGAAGCGGTAGTCTACTCTCTGTTGCACTTGCCCTCAGATTACTCTGGCCACCCGTTAGGTGGAGTCTTGTCTCACTTGTAGCTCGGACTTTCCTCTACCGATAAATCGATAGCAACTACCTATCGCACCTTGGATGGAATTATAGCATAAATATCACTTTTTTCGTCATTTATCAATATGTTAATTAATAATTGTTAATATAAATATAAGTATTATTATTAATGGGAAGGTAACAAACTTATTTGAAAGGATTTTTTATGAAAAAAATATTTTATACAAGTTCGGCAATGTTTATTTTAACTTTGTCGTTTGGGGGTGATATAGATGAGGGCAAAATATTATTTGAAAACAAATGCGCAGCATGCCACACAGCAACCAGGCCTGCCACGATAGAAGCTATGAATTCATTAATAGCTCCTCCGATGCAAGGCGTGATGCGTCATGTAAATATGACTTTTGGGTATGATAAAAAAGCGGCTATGACATTTATCAAAGATTATACGCTTAATCCGTCAAAAGAAAAAGCACTATGCATGCCGCAAAAAATCGATAGATTTGGACTTATGCCATCGCAAAAAGGCAGCGTAACAGAGCAAGAGCTTGACAAAATATCTAATTATCTTACAATTGCATATTAATATTAT
The DNA here is from genome assembly GCA_041654415.1 of Sulfurovaceae bacterium. GTDB lineage: Bacteria > Campylobacterota > Campylobacteria > Campylobacterales > Sulfurovaceae > BN30871. Next base: position 64,430 of record JBAZDL010000003.1, read on the forward strand.
TTCATATTAATATGCAAATAAAGGGCTAAGCTTTGTCTTAAGCCCTTCGCATGTAAGTAAGGGCTCCTATTATAGCAGCGATTCTATCGTTTTCATTATCTGATTTATTGAATTCATCTTCTTTATAATCTATATCGAATACCATCTTTTCACACATTTGTGGAAGTTTTTTATCTAAAAATGTAGTATCAAATGTTGCATTAATAAAATCTTCATCGCAAACAATTTCTCTATGAAGCGGAATATTTGTTGGTATACCGGCAATAATAAATTCTTCCAATGCTCTTCTGGTTCTATTTACCAATGTTTCCCAATCCAATGCCCAAACGATCAATTTACCTATCATTGAGTCATAGTTTGGAGGTATCACATAATCTTTGTATGCTATAGAATCCAATCTTACACCAGGACCGCCGGGAGCGAGATGAGTTTCTATTTTTCCAGGACTCGGGATAAAGCCTTTGCGTGGATCCTCGGCATTTATTCTAAATTCTATTGCATATCCCTTAAAATGGATCTCTTCTTGCAAAAATTTTAATTTATCCCCCATGGCAATCTGTATCATTCTTTGAATAATATCAATTCCTGTGATGATTTCAGTTACAGGATGCTCTACTTGCACCCTTGTATTCATCTCCATGAAATAAAAGTTATCATGTGCATCGACCAAAAACTCCAGCGTACCCACACTTTCATACCCAAGTCTAAACATAGATTTTGTAGAAACCCTATACAGTTCTCTTCTTACTTCCATCGACAATCTAGGGCTTGGAGCAATTTCAATTACTTTTTGATGACGTCTTTGGATAGAACAATCCCTATCAGCTAAGTGTATTACATTTCCATATTTATCCGCCATAACTTGGACTTCAATATGCCTTGGATTTTCTATATATTTTTCTACAAATGCATCGCCTTTGCCAAAAAACTTTTCCGCTTCCTTGGAGGCTGCTAAAAACATTTCTTCAAAATCTTCTTCTTGCTTGACGATACGCATACCACGACCGCCGCCGCCAAAAGCAGCTTTGATTATAACCGGAAAACCTATTTGGACTGCTATTTTTTTGGCTTCTTCTATGTCTGTAATCGGATCTTCTGTACCTTCAATTACGGGTACTCCAAGCTCTTTCATGGCTGTTTTTGAAGCCATTTTATCGCCAAAAAGTGATATATGTTCAGGTTTTGGTCCAATAAAAGTGATATTATTATCTACACAAGCTTGTGCAAATTCAGCACTTTCACTCAAAAATCCATATCCAGGATGTATAGCATCCACACCAATTTCTTTGGCAATATCTATAATACGATCATAATTTAGATATGCTTGAATCGGATCTCCATCTATCAAATGAGATTCATCTGCTTTTGTGACCCACACACCATATTTATCAACATTGGAGTAAATAACGACACTTTGAATTCCAAGTTCTTTACAAGCTCTAATAATCCTAAGAGCAATTTCTCCCCTATTTGCTATCAGTATTTTTTTGAAGCGGTTCATGACTATATATCCTTTTTGGCTTAGTGGCGGTATTGTACACAAAATAAAATATTAACTTTCTTAGGATAATGAGATAAAAAATAAAAAACAATAATTAAAAAATGTATGGAAGGACGCTTATAGCCCACAGGAGCTATAAGTTGTAGAAGTTATTAAAAATATAAAAAATTATTTACTCATAGCCTCTTTGGCATATTTTTCACCAAGATCAAACGCTTTTAAGTTAAGCGCATGTACTTTTTCAGGCACTTTACTAAGCATTGTATCTATGAGTATTTGTCTATCAATAGCATTCATAAGAGTATTTGCAATAGCAAGAGCCACAACGGATTGCGTAATTACATTACCAACTTCTTCTTTTGCTATAGTAATAATAGGAATCTCAATAATATTCCATTTTTTACGATCTTCATCAGTAGGTTTTACCAAGTTTGGCTCTACTACTATAGTACCACCCTGTGATACACCGTTTTTAAAAAGATCAAAACTTACTTGAGCAACAGAAAGCATAAAATCAATTTCACCATCATTCGCATAAGGATAAAAAATCTCATCATCGTCTAGTGTAATATCAACAACAGTAGGACCGCCACGTACTTGTGAAGTATATGTAGCTGTTTTTAATCCATAACCGCCGGCCTTGATTTTAGCTTCTGCAAAAATCTCTCCAGCCAAAAGTACACCTTGTCCGCCAACACCTGTAAATCTCATTAATGTTCTAGCCATATTCTTCTCTCCTTATGCTTTTTTAGCAAAGTCAGCTGCTGTGATAGGCTTGCGTTTGCCTTGTTGTGCTAGTCTAACTTGCTCATACATATCACAATATTCTGAAGCATTTTCATCATGATACAATACACCTGTAGGGAATAGGCCTTCTCTTTCTTCTTCGCTCATTTTGTCAAATTTAATTTTAGATACGGTTCTGCTATCGATCCAATCAAGATTTTCCATAGCATTAGCCATTTTATTTTTTCTGCCTAAGTTGATATGGCAATTCGAGAAAATATCAAAGAAACTGAAACCTTTATGTTGGAATCCTTTTACAAAAAGTTTTTCTATTTTTTTAGGATCTGTAACGCATTCTCTACCTACGAATGAAGCTCCCGCTGCTATAGCAAGTCTGCAAGCATCAAAAGTCGGATCTATGTTTCCTTTTTGCATTGTAACAGTCCACATACCTTGTGGAGTAGTAGGGCTTGTTTGAGAATTGGTCAAACCATAAATAAAGTTATTGATAAGAATAAAATTAATATCTATATTTCTTCTGCATCCATGAATTGTATGGTTACCGCCGATAGCTAGTGAGTCGCCGTCACCTGCTACACAAAAAACTTTTTTATCCGGATTTGCAAGTTTAATACCTGTTGCAAATGCTATTGTTCTACCATGAGTAGTATGCACTGTGTTACAGTCTATATATGATGAGAATCTTCCTGAGCATCCGATACCAGACACGATACACATATCGTCTTTATTGTATCCAAGCTCATCAATTGCTCTAACAAATGCCTTGAGGATTACACCATCACCACAACCCCAACACCATAGTGTTGGCATTTTATCTACTCTTAAATAATTATCATAATTAAATGCCATGTTACATTCCTTTCACTTTTTCAACAATTTCGTAAGGAGAAAGTGCTCTACCATTTACTTTGAACAGCCCATCAATATCTAGTCTGCCTGATGCTCTTTGTATCTCATCTCTGTATTGACCGATATTGAGCTCTACACATAATACTTTTTCGATCTTATCTGTCCAATGTTTGATTCTTTTTGCCGGACTTGGCCATAAAGTAATCGGTCTAAACAATCCGGCTTTGATTCCAGCAGCTCTTAGGTGTCTAATAGCTTCTTTTGCTGCAAGTGAAACTGAACCATAAGCTATAATTAGAAGTTCTGCGTCTTCTAGCATATATTCTTCGTATGAATCGATCTCGTCTTGATGAGCTTCTACTTTATTGAATAATCTCTCAATAAGTTTACGACATGTTTCTATCTCTTCAGTTGGGAAACCAGTAGCATTGTGATGAAGCCCAGTGAAGTGATATCTATATCCTTTGAACATTGGATTAAGAACTGCCGGCTCATCTTGAGCTACACCATAAGGTTGATAATCAGCAGGATCACCTGTAAACTCTTTTCTAGTCTTAATCTCTGCTTTTACCTCTTCTTCGCTTGGCAGCATAGCTTTACCGTGCATATGACCTAATGTTTCATCAAGAAGTACAAATACCGGCTGCATGAATCTATCAGCTAAATTAAATGCTCTTACAGTTTCTGTATAACATTCAGCCAAGTTCCCAGCACATAAAGTAATAGATTTATAGTCACCGTGACTTGGATTTTTTGCTTGTGCAACGTCACCTTGAGATACACGAGTAGGAAGACCTGTTGATGGTCCGCCTCTCATAACATTGACTACTACCAATGGTACTTCAGCCATTTGAGCAAGACCAAGATTCTCTGCTTTGAGTGAAATACCAGGACCGCTTGTAGCAGTCATAGCTCTCACACCGCTCATAGATGCGCCTATTGCACATGCAACTCCTGCGATCTCATCTTCCATCTGAATACATGTTCCTCCGATTTGCGGAAGAAGGTCTGATAATTCATGCATAATTTCACTAGACGGAGTAATTGGATAACCACCAAAAAACTTACATCCAGCATCTATTGCAGCGTGTGCTGCAAGCTCGTTTCCACTCGAAATTATTTCTCTTAATGCCATACTTTTTTCTCCTTAGTAACCCGCAGGTAATCTATAATTATTATTGGCAATTGCCTCTGCTCTTTGTTTGGCAGCATCAGTAAGTTTAGCAAATTTATATTCTGCTTTTTCTGCTACATATATTGCAAAATCCGGACAGGATAATTCACACTCTCTGCAGCCAATACAAGATTCCGGTGCAATTACGCTGATCATGGCACCTAACGTTGATGTAGGTTCTTGCTTCATAGAAAGTACGCCAGCAGGACAAACATCAACACAAATATCACATGCCTTACATCTTTTAGTATTTACCCAGACTGGTGTATTTTCAGGAGCTTTCATAATATTAGACATCCTATTCCCCTTTTAAAAATAATTTATTGATAAGAGACGGGCTTCTCTTTCAAAGTGATGGTATTCCTATTCACTTGAGAATAGCATAACCAATTTTTAATAATGAATGTTTGAAACTATAGTAATTGTGAAATAAAAGTATAAGTTGTTACTTTTTGTTGCACTAGAATAGTTTCAAACTTGTTCTAAGTGCATATAGAGGCTATAAATTTATATATTTATTTTGCCTACAGCGCATGAAATAAAGCTTTTTGCTTTGATTGTAACATTTTCAACACCATTAAGCTCTTCATCACTCAATGGATAACCAATCGCTTTTAACATCTTTCTTAATTCATCAATTTGTTCCGGCTCAATATCAAGTGTAATTTGTCTAGGCATGGCCTCTAAATTTACTTCTACATCGCCAAAGTCTTTTGCTAATTTAGTCTTAAGAGTATTTGCGCACCCTTCACATTTTACATTAAGAACTTCAAAAGTTTGTTTCATAATAAAATCCTTTTCGTTTTTTTAATAAGTATAGCATAATTGATAATTAGTGATAGCGAGATGGTTTGTAAGGTGGGATTGCTATCCCACCATTTTTATTTTGATAAAACTTCTTTGACAGCTTTGCCTATATCGGCAGGAGATACAACAACTTTAACTCCGGCCGCTTCAAGGGCATCCATTTTTTCTTTAGCAGTTCCAGCACCGCCACTCACGATTGCGCCTGCATGACCCATTCTTTTGCCTTTAGGGGCAGTTTGTCCGGCTATGAATGCTACAACCGGTTTAGTGATATTTTCTTTGATAAAAGCAGCTGCTTGAATCTCCAAATCACCGCCGATCTCTCCTATCATTACGATAGCTTCTGTCTCTGGATCAGCTTCAAAAAGAGGTAATAATTGCTTATAGCTAAGGCCAATGATCGGATCCCCACCGATCCCAACTGCTGTTGTGATACCAAAGCCTTCTTTGCAGACTTGGTTTGCGCCTTCATAAGTAAGAGTACCTGATTTTGAGATCAAACCAACATTTCCTTTTTTGAAAATATTACCCGGCATGATACCAATTTTGCACTCTTCAGCCGTAATAATACCTGGGCAGTTAGGTCCGATTGTTTTCATATTTTTCTTAGTAGCATAAGCTTTTGCCATTTGCATGTCACGTACAGGAGCGCCTTCTGTTATAATCACAGCAAGCTCAATACCCGCATCAGCTGCTTCCATAACCGCGTCCGCTACAAATGCAGGCGGAACGAATACCATAGATACAGTAGCGCCTGTTGCAGCAACAGCATCTTTAACGGTATTAAATACCGGTTTGCCAAGATGTGTCTCTCCGCCTTTATTTGGCGTAACACCGCCAACTATCTTTGTACCATACGCCAAACATTGCTCAGCATGAAATGTGCCTTCGCTTCCTGTGAAACCTTGCACGATAACTTTTGTATCTTTATTTACCAAAATACTCATTAATTCTCTCCTTTTGCTGCTTTGACTGCTTTTGCTGCACCGTCTGCAAGGTCAGTTGCAGCTATTACATTTGGTATATTTGCGTTTTTCAATATTTCAGCAGCTTCAGCAGCATTTGTACCGTCTAGTCTAACAATTACCGGCACATGAACATCTACCATTTTAGTAGCTTCCAAGATACCGTTTGCGATTCTATCGCATCTTACTATTCCGCCAAAAATATTTACAAAAATTGCTTTTACATTTGGGTTTTTAAGAATTATCTCAAATCCTTTTGCAACAGTTTGTGCATTCGCTTTACCGCCAACGTCAAGGAAGTTAGCCGGAGTTCCGCCCATATAATTGATAGTATCCATAGTACCCATTGCAAGACCTGCACCGTTTACCATACAACCAATTTCACCATCAAGAGATACATAACTAAGTCCATATTCTCCAGCTTCTCGCTCATCTGCATCTTCTTCGCTTATATCACGCATAGCTTCGATATCTGCATGTCTATAGAGTGCAGAATCATCAAATCCCATTTTTCCATCAAGAGCCAAGAAGTCACCGCTACCGGTTTTGATAAGAGGGTTGATCTCAATCATCTCTGCATCATTTTCCATATAAACTTTGTAAAGTTTTGATGCAAAAGAGATCAATTTAGCTTGTTCTGCTTTGTCAGTAATTCCAAGACCAAATACTAATTCTCTTCCGTGGAATCCTTGAAAGCCTATAGCCGGGTCAACAGCAACTTTTATAATTTTTTCAGGAGTGTCATGAGCTACATCTTCGATAGCCATACCGCCCTCGGTACTTGCCATAATAACAGGCATCTCTTTTGCTCTGTCTAAAACTACACCAAGATATAGTTCATCTTTTATATCAGCGCCCTCTTCTATGTAAACCTTTTGGACCAATTTCCCCTCTGGTCCGGTTTGATGTGTAACGAGAGTCATTCCCAAGATTTCATCTGCTAAAGACGCAACTTCGTCTAAAGAACGGGCTAGCTTAACACCACCACCTAATCCTCTGCCACCGGCATGTATTTGAGCTTTTACTACCCATATGTTGCCGCCAAGCTCTTTTGCATTTGCAACCGCCTCGTCAGGCGTATTTGCTATAATTCCTCTAGGTGTAGGCACACCATATTTTGCGAAAATCTGTTTCGCTTGATATTCGTGTATATTCACTAGGACTCCTTCTTGATTGAATGTATAAATTATAGAACTTTATGGGAATATTTTAAATAAAATGTGTTAAATGTGAGTTTATTTTTGGTGCAGATGGTACATATCTACACACTTTTTGGCATCAAAAGAGATGCCGGATGCCTATATAGCAACAGATGCTTTATGCTTTAGCTGCTATCATCTCTTCAGGTTTGACATACTTATCAAAATCTTCAGCACTCAAAAGCCCAAGAGCTATTGCTTCTTCTTTTAGTGTAGTACCGTTTTTGTGAGCAGTTTTAGCAATTTTTGCTGCATTTTCATATCCAATATAAGGATTAAGAGCGGTTACAAGCATAAGTGAATTATGCAAGTAGCTTTCAATTCTTTCTTGTACCGGCTCAATTCCAACTGCACAGTTTTTATCAAAGCTTCTCATTGCATCAGCCAACAATTTGGTTGATTGCAAGATATTGTAAGCAATTACAGGTTTGAATACATTAAGTTCAAAGTTTCCTTGTGATGCTGCTATACCGACAGTAGCATCATTACCCATTACTTGAACAGCTACCATAGTCATAGCTTCAGCTTGCGTAGGATTTACTTTACCAGGCATGATAGAGCTTCCCGGCTCGTTTTCAGGTATTGTAATCTCGCCTATACCGCATCTAGGTCCGCTAGCGAGCCATCTGATATCATTTGCTATCTTCATAAGGTTAGCTGCAAGTGCTTTTAACGCTCCGCTCAATACTACTTCTGCATCATGACCTGTAAGCGCATGAAATTTATTTGGTTGCGACACAAAACCATAATCTTTACCCATAAAACCATTAAGGCAAGCAGATACACGCTCAGAAAACTCAGGATGAGAATTTAACCCTGTTCCTACCGCAGTTCCGCCAATGGCAAGCTCTTTGCAATAAGCCAATGCATCATTGATCTGTTTCACGTTTGTATCCAGCATCGCTACATATCCGCTTAACTCTTGGCCCAATGTAAGTGGTGTCGCATCTTGCAAGTGTGTTCTTCCGATTTTAACTATATTGTCAAATGCTGTAGCTTTGGCATTCAGAGTAGCCCTAAGCTGCTCAATAGCCGGGAAAAGATCATCGCTTACTGCTACTACTTCGGCGATACGCATTGCAGTAGGATATGTATCATTTGAACTTTGACCTTTATTTACATCATCGTTTGGATGGATCAATTTGTCTTTTGTAAAATCACCGCCAAGGATCTCAATGGCTTTATTGGCAACTACTTCGTTGATATTCATGTTTGATTGTGTGCCTGAACCAGTCTGCCAAACAACCAAAGGGAACTCACCGTCAAGCTCTCCGCTTAATACACATTCGCAAGCTTTCACAATAGCGTTGGTTTTAGATTCATCAAGTCTTCCTAGATCATGATTGACTAAAGCACAAGCTTTTTTGAGGTTCGCAAAACCATACACTACTTCGCGTGGCATCTTTTCATTGCCTATCTCAAAATTTTCCAATGATCTTTGTGTTTGAGCACCCCAATATTTATCATTTGGTACTCTTACTTCGCCCATTGTATCCTTTTCAATTCTTACTGACATTTCTATTCTCCTTCAAAAAAATTTTTATTTTTAAGCACTTGTATCATTTTAGTTACTGAAGCAACACTTTTTGCAAATCTTGTTTCTTGGTCTTCGTTTAGAGTGAGCTTGAAGATCTTTTCAGCTCCTCCTGCACCAAGTACTATAGGTACACCAGTGACTACATCGCTATATCCATATTCGCCATCCAAATAAACAGCACACGGATATATTAATTTTGTATCTTTTAAAATAGCTTCAACCATCATAGACGTTGATTTTGCAGGCGCATAATAAGCCGAACCGGTTTTTAAATAACCGACTATTTCTGCTCCACCATGCTTTGTTCTCTCTACTACTTCTGCAATCTCTTCTGGTGTAAGTACGTCAGAAAGAGGAACGCCGGCTACTGTGGAAAATTTAGGAAGAGGAACCATATCATCGCCATGTCCACCCATAACGGATGCTCTGATCTGTCCTGCACCATATCCAATTTTTTCATGTATAAAATGCGCCATTCTAGCACTATCAAGAATACCTGCCATTCCAATTACTCTTTCTCTAGGAAAACCGCTTTCTTTGAATGCAACATATGTCATAACATCAAGCGGATTTGATACCATAACAATAATGGCATCTGGAGCATGGATCTTTATATCGGCGATCACTTCTTTTGTAATTGCTGCATTGATCATCAACAGATCATCTCTGCTCATCCCAGGCAATCTTGGACTTCCTGCTGTGATTACGATTATGTCAGAATCTGCAATATCCTCGGCTACTTCAGCGACAGATACTATAGTATGCATTCTAGCTGCATTAGCTGCTTGACTCATGTCTAAAGCTTTTCCTTTTGCAGTTTCAATATCTCTATCTCGAAGAACTACATGATGACATGCTCCATTCATTGCTAGAATATATGCTACTGTTGCACCTACATTTCCGGCTCCGATTACTGTAACTTTTTTACCTCTTTTTATCATTATTAATCCTTTGTATATTTAGGAAATTCTATTTGGTGCAAAACATCACTCATACTACTTAAATAGTATCAATTATGCTTTGTTATAATTTGATTATTGTCACTTTAAAAAGTGTAGGGTCTAATTATATCATTTTAGTAACAATTTTCAGCAACATAAATGCCTATATTGTTACCAAAATATCTATTGATGCTTATATGGCATCAATAATTGCGTTTAGAGTTTTAGATGGTCTCATTGCAGCATTTGCTTTAGCGTCATTAGGATGGTAGTATCCGCCTATATCTTGCGCTTTACCTTCAACTGACATAAGTTCTTCCATAATTTTGGCTTCATTATCTTTTAGTGCTTGTGCGGCAGAGGCAAATTTATCTGCAAGCTCTTTATCGTCACAATGTGCAAGTGCATCTGCCCAATATTGTGCTACAAAAAAGTGAGATGCTTTATTGTCAGGTTCGCCGGCACTTCTTCCAGGTGCTTTATTATTATCTAGATAAGCAGCATTTGCTTTGTCAAGTGCAGCTGTCAGAGCTTTTACTTTTTCATTTCCGCTCTTATCTCCAATCATTCTAAGTGATTCAGCAAGAGCCAAAAACTCACCCAAGCTGTCCCATCTAAGATGACCTTCGGCCAAGAATTGATCAACATGTTTTGGAGCAGATCCGCCTGCACCGGTCTCAAATACACCGCCGCCTGCAAGCAATGGCACTATTGAAAGCATCTTAGCACTTGTTCCAAGCTCCAAAATAGGGAAAAGGTCTGTCAGGTAATCTCTAAGCACATTTCCTGTTACCGAAATGGTGTCTAGTCCGGCTCTAACTCTTTTTAATGAATATGCCATAGCTTCTTGCGGAGCAAGAATCAAAATTTCAAGTCCGTTTGTATCATAATTTTTAAGATACTCATTTACTTTTTTGATCATATTTGCATCATGGGCTCTTTTTTCATCCAACCAGAATACTGCTGGACTTCCTGTAAGTCTAGCTCTCTCAACTGCCAGTCTTACCCAGTCTTGGATAGGTATATCTTTTGCTCTGCTCATTCTCCAAATGTCACCTTTTTGGACATTGAAGGTCATAAGTTCACTTCCATCGCTATCTAGAACTTTCACAACACCGTCTTCGGCAATTTCAAAAGTCGTAGGGTGAGAGCCATACTCTTCGGCTTTTTGCGCCATAAGGCCTACGTTGGCTACGTTACCCATAGTAGTAACGTCAAATTGACCGTTCTTTTTACAATCTTCTACGATCTCTTTATAGAATGTAGCATAAGTTCTATCAGGAATTACTGCTACACATTCCTCAACTTTGCCTTCACTATTCCACATTTTGCCGCCGTCTCTGACAACAACCGGCATAGAAGCATCAATAATTATATCGTTTGATGCATGAAGGTTAGTAATACCATTGTCGCTATCAACCATTGCAATATGTGGTTGTTTTGTATAAACATCCATAATCGCCGCTTCAATCTCTGCTTTTTTATCAGCTGGAAGTTTTTCTAATTTTTTATAGAGATCGCCAAGTCCAAGATTAGCATTAGCTCCTATTGATTTGAAATCTTCTGCGTATTTTTCAAATACATCTTTAAAGAATATTTCAACCGCATGGCCGAACATAATAGGATCACTGACTTTCATCATGGTTGCTTTAAGATGAAGAGACCAAAGGATATTTTTTTCTTTTGCTTCATCAAGAGTTTTGGCATAAAATGCTCTAAGTGCATTTGCTGACATGAAAGTACCATCTAGTATCTCTTTATCTACAGCATCTATCTCTTTTAAAAGTTTGCCGTTAAGCTCTATTCTTACTTTGCCGTCACCTTTTTTAATTATAGATTTTTCATTACCATAAAAATCATTTGCATCCATATGTTCAACACAAGTTTTAGAATCATCATTAAATGCTCTTAATTTATGCGGATTTTTCTTTGCAAAGTTTTTAACTGCTGCTGCAGCACGTCTATCAGAGTTTCCTTCTCTAAGCACTGGATTAACAGCACTACCAAGACAAATTGAAAATTTCTCTTTCAAGGCTTTCTCTTCGTCTGTTTGCGGATCCTCAGGAAAATCAGGGATTTTATAACCTTGAGATTGAAGCTCTGCTATACACTCTTTTAGCTGTGGAATAGAAGCAGAAATATTTGGTAATTTAATGATATTGCATTCCGGTTTTTGTACCAGATCTCCTAGATAAGCCAAATCATCATTTTGTTTTTGCTCATCAGTTAAATATTCACCAAAAGTAGCGATAACACGACCGGCCAAAGATATATCTCTTGTTTCTACATCAACGCCGCTAGAAGCACAAAATTTTTGCACTATTGGCAAAAGTGAATAAGTTGCTAATGCAGGAGCTTCATCGATTTTAGACCATACGATTTTTGGTAATGATGACATTTGTTTTTTTCCTTTAAAATAATAATAATATTTTTGTATCTTAAGTGTAACACTTTTTTATCACAAACTATATTATTTTCACAACAAACAAATCTCAATATTAGTTATATGTTTCTATACTACACAAAAATAGTACAACATACTTGGTGTAATTTGGCTATCTAGTTAATTCATATGTATAAATCACATATGCTTTGTTTTGTTTTTCAAAACTTCACAATGGTTCAAGATCATTAACTATTCTCTATTTCAAAAACTCCCAATATAATCGCTTTTGATAAAAAGTATTCATCTACGCTCAAAGTCGTCTCTACTATAATATCTGCAAGTTTACTTTTGATACAAACAACTAATGGATGATTACCGGTATGTTCTTTTGCGAGACTATAAAGATCTTGCAAAATCATTGTATCGTTATCCAATAATACTCCGATCGTGATCGGCTTATATGATACGGGTGGTTCTTCTATAGTTTCTTTTTCTTTAATGAGATTTATTTTTTCTTTTTTTGTCTCTTTTAGTGTAATTATCTTAATAAGATTTAGTCTTGTAAAATCACCATCTTTTGTAATTTTTACTTTAAAGCCGATTGGTTTTGTTAGATCAAATTCATCTTTAAGTTCTTTTAATTTATCCTCAAAAAGCATCAATTCTATATTTCCGTGCAGATCAAGCAGCGTTACTATGCCGAATTTTGCACCTTTTTTGGAGATCTTTTCATTGATATGCTCCACCTTTCCAACCAAAAGCGCTTGCGAACCATGGGCAAGCTCTTCTATTTGAGAACTTAAAGTATAATTTATATCATCAAGTTGAGATCTATATTTATCCAGAGGATGTCCTGATATATAAAACCCTAATGATTCCTTTTCCATCTCCAATACATAAAGCGGTTCATACTCATCCATATCGGATAACTCTATATTGATCTGCATCATATCTTGTTCTTCACCAAAGAGAGATCCAACGGACATCTTTTTAGCTTGTGTAGCTTTGGCTGAAGCATCTATGATCTCTTCTATTTGGCTCAACATTGCTTGTCTGGTATATCCAAGCCCATCAAGGGCTCCTGATTTGATAAGAGCCTCTATTACCCTCTTGTTTACCTTTGAGGTATCTATTCTGGTTATAAAATCGCTTAAAGAGTCAAATTTGCCTTTTAGCCTCTCTTCTAAGATGTAGTTTACTGCAATATCTCCTACCCCTTTAATAGCGCCTAGACCAAATAAAATTACATCTTTACCATCTATATGATCAGCTACAAATACCAAATCCGAACGATTAATATCAGGAGCTACCAGGAGAATATTCATCCTTTTTAACTCATCGGCATATTTGACGATCTTATCAGTGTTGTCTTTTTCTAGAGTCAAAAGTGCTGCCATGAACTCTGTAGGATACAAGCATTTTAGATACGAGGTATAAAACGTTATCATAGCATATGCTGCAGAGTGAGACTTATTAAACCCATATCCCGCAAATTTGACGATCAAATCAAAAAGTTCTACTGCCTTAGCCCTGTCAAACCCTTTTTGTTCTGCTCCATTAGCAAAATCAGCTTGCAGTTTATCCATCTCTTCTTTGATCTTTTTACCCATGGCGCGACGTACAAGATCGGCACCGCCCAATGAAAAACCGCCTATTGTTTGCACAATTTGCATAACTTGCTCTTGATAAACTATGACACCATATGTAGGTTTAAGTATAGGCTCTAGCTCTGGAAACATATATGTGATCGCTGCTCTTCCGTGTTTTCTCTCCACAAAATCATCCAGCATACCAGATTCCATCGGGCCTGGACGATAAAGTGCCAACATCGCAATAACATCCTCGAATCCTGACGGCTTTAGTTTTTTTGCTAGATCTTGCATCCCGGCTGATTCTATTTGAAACAATCCAAGTGTTTGTCCCGTGCTTATATAATCATATACCTGTTTATTATTTATATCCTCTATTGCAAAATTTATACGTTTGCCGTATCTCTTTTCTACTAATTTATTTGCTTCTTCGATGACGGTCAATGTTTTTAGACCCAAAAAGTCAAATTTGATCAGATCAACATCTTCAATATATTTACCGCTATATTGCGTAGCTACAGTATCCATGCCGGTTGGTTTAAAAAGCGGCGTTTTTTGCCACAATGGTTCATTTGATATAACAACTCCGGCAGCATGTGTACCGGCATTGCGGTTTAATCCTTCTAATGCTTTGGCAAATTCCCACACTTGTGCGGATTTTTCATCATTAGTTATCAGCTCTGATATCTTGGGTTCTTTTTTGTATGAATTTTCCAGATCGATCCCAAGTTCGTCAGGAATAAGTTTGGCAAATGCATCGGCTTTGGCATAAGGCACATCCAGAACTCTTGCTACATCCCTGATAACCCCTTTGGCTAAAAGTTTACCAAACGTTATGATCTGTGCCACATTTGTTCTGCCGTATTGCGATACTACATAATCTATGATCTCTTGTCTTCTTGCTTGACAAAAATCCATATCTATATCGGGCATAGATACACGCTCCGGATTTAAAAACCTTTCAAATAGAAGTCCATATGGGAGTGGATCAATATCTGTAATTTTAAGACTGAATGCGACCAAAGAACCAGCTGCACTTCCTCGTCCAGGACCAACTGGTATACTCATCTCTTTAGCTGCTCTAACAAAATCCCAAACTATGAGCATATATCCAGGGAATTTCATCTCATTAATGATCCTGATCTCTTCTTCAAGACGTGCGTTATATAGTTCATGTTTGTTTTGATCTATATATTTTAATCTTTCTTTTAAACCCTTTTTTGCCTCAAATTCAAAAAGGATTTTGTCATTTTCTAAAGAATACTCTTCATCAGGAAAAGGAAGCATGAGACCGTGTAGCGATGAACGCTCACGACAAAATTTAAAATTAGGAGGTGTTGGATTGCCTAATTTTATCTCAAGATTGCATTTATCTACTATCTCTTGGGTATTTAAAATAGCTTCTGGGATATCAGCAAAAAGAGTTGCCATTTGGCTAGGAGATTTGATATAAAATTCATGCACTGAATGTCTTAGACGATTTGGATCATCGTAGAGTTTATTCATAGCGATACACATAAAGGCCTCATGTGCATTTGCATCTTCTTTTTTATTATAGTGAGTATCATTGGTGGCTATGATTTTGATACCCAGTTCTTTGGATATTTGCAAAATTTGTGCATCTATACGATACTGATCGCCTATACCGTGGCGCATAAGTTCTAGATAAAAATCTTCACCAAAGATCTCTTTATATTCCAAAGCAACTCTTTTGGCTTCTTCGTATCCTTTGGCTCCAAAACCGATATTTCTCTCACTTTGATTGAGATGCCAATTGATTTCACCCTGTAAACAAGCACTAGAGCATATTAATCCTTCACTATGATCCTTAAGCAGCTGTTTGTTAATACGCGGATAATAATAAAAACCTTCCATATAAGCTTTAGAACTCAAGAACATTAAATTCTTATAGCCTATTTCATTTTTTGCATATAAGCACAAATGAAATCTTTGCCTTACGCTTTTATCGCCAATTTCATCTTGGTTGTGTAAATAGCATTCCATCCCGATGATAGGTTTGATACCCTCTTTTTTCATAGTAGTATAAAAATCAATAGCACCAAACATATTTCCATGATCGGTCATGGCCACGGCACTCATGCCTAGATTCTTTATGGTTTTGGCTAGCGCTTTTATCTTGTTTGCGCCATCAAGTAGAGAATACTCTGTATGTAAATGCAGATGAGTAAATTTTGGTTCAGACATAAATAATGGTTACCTTCCAAATAATAACGGACTATATCAAAAATGAGTTAAAGAAGCGATGATATAAATATGAAAAATAGTTTCTCTTAAAGTGAATTTAATTATAAAAATTAAAGAAATACAAGATACAATAATTGATTCAAAATCAAAGGAGTAATAGATGTCATACATCACAGAAGTGTTTGAGTACTTAAACAGAACAAGTCCACATCAAACAGAATTTTACCAAGCAGCAGAAGAGGTTTTAGAATCACTCAAACCACTAATCGATAAATATCCAAAATATGCCAAGCATAAAATAATTGAAAGAATTGTTGAGCCTGAAAGACAAATCATGTTTAGAGTAAACTGGGTCGATGACCAAGGCGAAATTCATGTAAACAAAGGCTATAGAATTGAATTCAATTCAGCTCTTGGGCCATATAAGGGCGGTCTTAGATTTCACCCTAGCGTCAATGCCGGTGTCATTAAATTCCTAGGATTTGAACAAATTTTCAAAAATGCACTTACAGGTCTTGCAATAGGCGGCGGAAAAGGCGGAAGTGACTTTGATCCAAAAGGTAAATCGGATACTGAAATCATGAGATTTTGCCAAGCCTTTATGAGTGAACTATTTAGACATATCGGCGCTACGACTGACGTTCCTGCTGGCGATATCGGAGTTGGCGGCAGAGAGATAGGTTATCTTTTTGGTATGTACAAAAAACTAGCAAATAGCTACGAAGGTGTATTGACAGGGAAATCACTTCTTTGGGGCGGATCTTTGGCTAGAACCGAAGCTACCGGCTATGGTGCTGTATATTTTGCAAAATATATGCTTGAAGACAGAAACGAAACACTAGCAGGCAAAAGATGCGTAGTATCAGGTTCTGGAAACGTTGCGATATACACAATAGAGAAATTATATCACCTAGGGGCTCTTCCTATTACATGCAGCGATTCAAACGGAATGATATTAGATGAAGATGGAATTGATTTGGCACTTTTAAAAGAGCTCAAAGAGGTCAAAAGAGCAAGATTGAGCGAATATCTAAAATCAAGACCAAATGCTAAATATACTCCAGTTTCAGAATATCCAAAAGGCAGAAATGCAGTATGGAGCGTGCCGTGTTTTGCTGCATTCCCAAGTGCAACACAAAATGAACTAAATCTTGAAGATGCCAAAACACTTCTTGCAAATGGTTGTATATGTGTAAGCGAAGGAGCCAATATGCCTTCTACTGCTGACGCGGTACATGAATTTGTAAAATCAAAAATATGCTATGGTCCAGGAAAAGCGGCAAATGCAGGCGGTGTTGCTACAAGTCAATTAGAAATGGCGCAAAACGCTTCTATGCAAACTTGGAATTTTGAAAAAGTAGATGCAAAATTAGCAGATATTATGAAACATATTTATGTAGCTGCAAGTACAACTGCTGCAGAATTTGGAGAACCTACAAATCTTGTATTGGGAGCCAATATAGCAGGATTTAAAAAAGTAGCTGATGCTATGATTGAGCAAGGATTGGTATAAATACAATCCAAGGGGGGAATGCTAAGCTTTTTGCTTAGCAAAAACCTTTGTTTATTTTAATTTTGCAATATGATTTGCAACTTCTCTGATTGAACTATCATCAAGACCTTTAACCATGTTTTTCATAGCCCCACCCATTCCATACATATTAAGAGTACCGGCTTTATAGCCTTGAATTTGTTTTATAGATGTAGCTGCATCTTGTCCAGCAATTACTTTGGATTTGCCAAGTGCAGGCTTTTCGCCATTTACGCCGTGACAACTAGCACATTTAGTTGCATATATTGATGCTCCGTCCGCCATCAGCATTGAAGAAAAAGCAAACAATGCGATCAAATATTTTTTTTCCATAAATTAAACCTTTTAATTTTACTAAAAAATCTATCTAGAGATACCAAGGTGGTATCTCATGATAAATTAGCAGCTTGGTACGTTACCTGAATCAGAAGCATACTCATAGGCAAAGTCATAAAGATCATTAGTCCATTTTTCATCATATCCAGCAGCAGCTTTAGGACAGATTTTTTTTACTTCTGCACCAAATTTACCTGCGCCTTTGATAGATTCCCATTGGTCTTGAGTATGTTTAGCCGCAAATTTAGCGCCGGTCATACCGCAAGGAGCTTTAAGCTTTTTAGAGTATATTTTTAGACCTTTAGATGCATCAGCCGAAGCTGTTGTAGAAACCAAAGTCATTCCAAGTAATGCAGCAACTGCAAGGGTAGTTAGTTTTTTCATTGTTGTATCCTTTTATATTTTAGATAATCGCATTGTATCATAACAATTGTGATAATTTCGTGAAAAGAATTAATATCAAATAGACAGGCAAATTATTTTAATCGCCCAATTACTTTATGTTTTTGCCAATATATATCTATGGCTTGCTTTAACTCTTCCTCATTTATTTTCGAATGATGATCTATACCGTAATGATTTAAAAATGCGATTGACATAACAGAAATATCTTTTGCAGGATATTTAAAATAGTGATCAAGCCCTACTTTGACATTGTTTTCTCCTCCGTATGCAGCAAGATAACGCATAAATATCTCTTGCAAAGAAAAAGGCAGTACCTCGTGACATTTTATACAATTCCTCTCGTATGCATCATCTGCGTGAGATGAAAATAACATAATAGATACAAATACAAATATTCTTACCATTTTATAACCACCTCGGTTCCTTCGCTTGGTTTGGATTTGATCTCTATTTTCATATCATACTCTTCAATGATTTTTTTTACGATATTAAGCCCGATACCAAAACCGCCCTCGCTATGATTGAACCTTATATATCTATCAAAAACAAATGGTATTTTAGTCAATTCAATACCAATGCCTGTGTCGCTGATAGTGAGCGTATTTTTTTTAAGAGTTATATAGATAACGCCTTTTCTATTATTATACTTGATAGCATTTGAGAGTATATTGTCTATTACCCTTGTCCATTTATGACGATTAATATGAATATAACTTTTTTTAAGATCAAGAACAAAAGTGATATCTTTTGATTTTGCAAAACTATCAAAATACTCTATACGATTTTCTATTAAAGCTTTTGTTTCAACATCTTCATCATTTTTATGTATATCTTGCTCCAGTGTAATATATGTTAGGTCTTGATATAATTGCGAAACTGTTTTGGCTGCTATATTTATACGATTGATCTTCTTTTTATTATCTTCTCCTATTGAGGATGTATCAATCATTTCAATATTTGCCAAAATCGTACTAAGAGGAGTGTTTAGCTCATGAGTAGTATCTTTTATAAATCTATCAAGAAGCAACAAAGATGACCTCATAGGATTTAAAAAAAGATTGGCGATATAAAATCCTATTATGGTAAAAAAAATAATAGCTAATCCTCCAAAAATAAATATATTTTCCCATGTCTCTTCTCTCCAATCTCCATCATCTGGAATCTCCAAAAAAAGATATTTAGCTCCTAGATAATATTCAAACAGTGTTTTAACAAAATGGATCTTATTATCACTGGTTCTATACATATCTTTATTAAAATCAATATCATCGCTTTCAAGAATAGAAAATATCTTGACGTATTCCAGGTCATAAATACCGCTTTTAAATCTAGGATCTCTTGGATAAGTATTGTCTGCCGGAAATGTGTTGTGAAGTATTTTTAATTTTTTAATTTGTTCATATGCATAATCAGACAACGTATCTCTTTTACTTAGAAACATCATTTTTTCTTGATTTTGATAATAAAAAAGTGCAATCAATACTATGATGCTCATCATCATCAAAACATAAAGTGTTAAAAATCTAAATAAAGACTTTTTTTCACTCGCAAGTAACGAATTTGTACCCTTGCTTTTTGATACTAGCAATACAATCCTTTCCGATAATTTTTCTAATGTTTTTTATATAAGTTCTAAGGGCTGTATCGCTTGGCTCTTCATCGTAATCCCATAAATATTCATATATTCTCTCGTGTGATAAAATTTCGCCGACATTTTGCATAAACAGCTTCAATAGCTTGGCTTCTTTGTTACCCAAAGATATATGCTCTCCTCTGATTATGAGATCATTATTGTCAATGTTATATTCAATATCTTTTGCAATATACACCGTAGATTTTACTTCGTGGTAAAATTCTCTTCTTAAAAGTGTTTCTATACGTATCAAAAGCTCTTTTAGTTCGAACGGTTTTCTTATGTAGTCATCACACCCGCTATTGAAACCTTTTTCCAAATCATCAACGCTATCCAATGATGTAATAAAAATTGCCGGGGCTACCACATTGTTTTCTCTAGCCTCTTTTAACAACTTAAATCCATTTACATTAGGCACATTAACATCCAAAAGCAATAGATCATATCTAGTTTCATACAGCTTATCTTGCGCCTCAAGCCCATTGAATACACTATCTACAAAATAACCCTTTGATTCTAAAAATTCTGTAATAGTATCATTTAAATTACTATCATCTTCTAGAAGCAATATTCTAATTTTGCGCGTTTTATCCATTCCGACCTACCTACGATTTGTTGATTTATTATAGCGTATTTGTAATGAAATCTTATTTCATATATCATTTCTGCATTTTAATATGATATTTTAACATTCATTTAACAATTTTAACATCATTTTAACAATAAATCATTATAGTTTCTTATTAAAACAACATAAAGGTTAAGATATATGAATTATATTGAGTTATTTGCTATTTTAGGCACTGCATTCATGATAGGATTTGGACACTGTATAGGAATGTGCGGAGGAATAGTAGTAGCATATAGTACTGCAAAAATAGACGAAAAAACATCTTGGGCTAGGCAGGGTTTTTCTCACTTAGCATATAATTTTGGCAGAGTTACAACCTATACTATTATGGGTGCAGCTTTTGGGCTTCTTGGTAAAACTTTCGCATTTACAATGACTACAAAAGGGATACTGTTTGTTGCAACCGGAATACTTATGATATTGGCAGGATTTTCCATAATCGGCGGAGGCAAATTTCTAAATTCGTCGAATTTATCAATATCGAAGCAAGGATGGTTTCAAAAATCTTTTAGAACATTGCTTGCTAGCAAAACACCTTCTAGTTTTTATATGCTAGGAGTATTGAATGGACTTATACCATGCGGGCCTGTGTATGCATTTGCTATTGTAGCTGC
The DNA here is from genome assembly GCA_041654415.1 of Sulfurovaceae bacterium. GTDB lineage: Bacteria > Campylobacterota > Campylobacteria > Campylobacterales > Sulfurovaceae > BN30871. Next base: position 85,480 of record JBAZDL010000003.1, read on the forward strand.
CAGCACGGCCAGTCCTCTTTATGGAGCTATGGTTATGTTTGTTTTTGGTTTGGGAACAATGCCGGCTCTTTTGTTTTTGGGCTCATTGGCAAAACTGCTTCAAAAGGGCGGCTGGAGAACAACTATGACAAAAATCGGGGCTATAATGATAATGCTTTATGGCGCATGGACTCTATTTAAAGGATACAATTTTATTTCTCATCCGGAAATGATGGGTCAAAAAATGGAAAAAATGCAACAGCATTATCACATACCTGAATTCATAAAACATATATAAAAAAGAGGTTAAAAAGATGGAGGGTCTCATAGCAGTCACAAAAGGACTGCTATACGAATAAAATATTTTTAAAGTTTTGGACCTGCGCAAGCATAATCAAATTCATTACCGTTATCATCATAGCGATGGAAATTTTCCGTAAACATAACAGCTAGTTTACGCAACATTGCGTCATATTCTTCTTTATTATCCCATGTATTTCGAGGATTAAGCACAGCAGTGTCTACTCCAGGTAATTCTTTAGGTATAGCAAGATCGAAAATATCTAACGAATCAAACTCGGCTTTCAATATATTGCCATTCAAAATAGCATCAATACAAGCTCTTGTATTTTTAATGCTCATTCTTTTGCCTATACCATATGATCCGCCAGTCCAGCCGGTATTTAGAAGATAGACATTAACACCGTGGGCATCGATTTTTTCACCAAGCAGTTTAGCATATCTAGTAGGATGGAGCGGCAAAAATGCTTCTCCAAAACATGCAGAAAATGTAGCAACAGGCTCTTTTATGCCTAATTCCGTTCCAGCCACTTTGGCAGTATAGCCGCTTAGGAAATAATACATCGCTTGTTCTTTGGTAAGCTTGCTTACAGGAGGCAATACTCCAAACGCATCAGCTGTCAAAAAGATTATATTGGTAGGATGTCCTGCTTGGAGATTTTCTTGATAATTATCAATATGCTCAATAGGATAAGAAACTCTGGTATTTTCGGTTTTGCTGTCGTCACTATAGTCAATAATACCGCTATTGTCACATACTACGTTTTCCAAAAGAGCATTTTTGCGTATCGCGGCATAGATCTCAGGTTCGCTTGACGGATCTAGATTGATGACTTTTGCATAACATCCGCCCTCAAAATTAAACACACCGTTTTCATCCCATCCATGCTCATCATCGCCTATTAATGCACGATGAGGATCAGTAGACAAAGTTGTTTTACCTGTACCTGAAAGCCCAAAAAATAGACATACATCCCCGTCCTTGCCGACATTTGCAGAACAATGCATAGGCAATTTGCCTTCCAAAGGAAGCCAGTAGTTCATCATAGAAAATATGCCTTTTTTCATTTCGCCGCCATACCAAGTACCGCCGATTATTGACATATTGTCTTCTATATTAAATATCACAAAAACATCAGAATTTAATCCATGTTCTTTATATTTTTCATTGACGGTTTTGCAAGCATTCAATACAACAAAATCTGGCTCAAAATCTTCCAATTCAGCTTCTGTCGGACGAATAAACATATTTTTAACAAAATGTGCTTGCCATGCCACTTCTGAAATAAATCTAATTTTTTTACGACTCTGAAGACTTGCTCCCGCATAAACATCCATTACATAGACAGATTTGCCTGAGAGCTGTTCCTTGCTAAGCTCAAGTAACTCTTCGTAAATCTCTTTTTTAATTGGTTTATTAACATCCCCCCATGCAATTTCATACTCTGATGGCGGTTGTTTGACAAAATATTTGTCTTTTGGGCTTCTGCCTGTAAAAATACCTGTATCACACATAGCAGTACCGTTATCGGAAAGTTTGCATTCCAATTGATTGACTTCATGTGTTTGCAATATATCATAATCTAAATTATAATAGACATTTTGAATATCTTTTAGCCCTAATTTTTCAAGCCCCTTGGGTAACTTGGTATCCATATTTTCCTCTTTTTTAAAAATCAAAAAGAAGTAAAAGTTAAAAAATATCTTTTACTTCAAACTCTATCTTAAATATACCGGTTATTTAATATTTTTACTATTCCAAAGAAGCCAAAAGTTGACCATCTTGAACTGCATCATTCAATGCAACATCAATAGAAGCAATTACACCGTCTTTTGGAGCGAGAATATCGATTTCCATTTTCATAGCTTCAAGTATCATTATTTTTTGCCCTTCAGTTACGCTGTCACCAACTTTAACTAAAATTTGCCATACATTACCAGGTGTTTGAGAGTTTATCTTAATACTTCCTGCTGCATTGCCGCTAGTGCTAGCTACAGGATCAGTACTGCTCTCTTTTGTAATTTCTTTGATCTGGATATCAGCATCGCCCTCTGCTACTTGCACACTATATTTTTTACCATCAACCATTACGGTATAATTGCCACTCATGTCTCCTCCTTGTGTAGTTGTATATTTGCCTTTTCTGACCATTAATGGTCCTTCGCCTTTAAGGAAGGCTATACCTTTTTTGTCACATGATGCTGCTATAAATATATTTTCATCTGTTGTTTTTAAACCCTCTTCTTCAAGCACATTTGTCCAATATGCAATTGATTTGGTTTCATCTTTGTCAGCTATATCCAAAGGATTTTGGGTTGTTGGCTCAAGATTGAGTTGCTCACTGGCAAGTTTAATGATTTCACTATCAGCAGGAACTGGAGTTTTACCGAAATATCCTAATACCATACGACCATATCCCGGAGCAATTTGTTTCCATGGTCCGAACATAACATTTGCATAAGCTTGTTGCCAATAGAATTGGCTCACGGGAGTTACCGAAGTACCGTAACCGCCTCGTTCTACCACTTCTTTCATGGCAAGTATTACTTCATCAAACTTATCAAGATTTCCTGCATCTCTCATCATTTGCGTATTGGCTGTCAAGGCACCTCCCGGCATAGGAGAGAAAGGAATAATAGGAGAAACTTGAGTGGCTTCAGGTGGTACCATATACTCTTTTAGACAATCTCTTAGAGTATCTTCATATTTTAGTATTTTACCAACCTCTAGATCACCAAGATTATAATCTGACCCTTTAGTTGCATGTATCATAGTGAGAATATCCGGCTGGCTTGTTCCTCCGCTTACAGGAGCTGCAGCAAGGTCTATACCATTAGCACCTGCTTCGAGAGCTGCAAGATAAGAAGCTACGCTCACTCCGGCTGTTTCATGCGTATGAAGTCTAAGGTGTACACCTTCACCCAAAAGTTTTCTTGCCATGGCAATAGTTTCAAAAACTTTATGCGGATTAGATGTGCCGCTGGCATCTTTGAAGCAAACGCTATCAAAACTTATACCGCTATCTAAAATATTTCGTAATGTTTTTTCATAAAAAGCTACATCATGAGCACCGGTACATCCTGGAGGCAAATCCATCATCGTAACTACAACTTCATGATTCATCCCGTATTTCTTAATGCATTCAGCGCTATATACGAGGTTATTGACATCATTTAGGGCATCAAAATTTCTCACTGTTGAAGTACCATGTTTGGCAAACATTTTGGCAAACAAATCTATCATTTCTCTACTGCCAGTGTCAAGCATAACAGTATTTATACCACGAGAAAGTACTTGTAAATTTGCTTTTGGGCCAACTATTTCTCTAAATTTATCCATCATATCAAATGCATTTTCTCTTAAGTAGAAGAAAAGAGACTGAAATCTAGCTCCTCCACCAAATTCGAAATGATTAATGCCAGCTTTTTTTGCAGCTTCTACAGCCGGTAAAAAATCCTCCATGAGTACACGACCGCCAAAAACGGATTGGAATCCGTCTCTAAAGGTAGTGTCCATAATATCAATATATTTTTTAGCCATCTAACGGTACCTTTGACTTTTCTTTTTTTATACTAAAAATACAAGTATTTTTAGTATTATGTTTCAAAATATCTCAGTTGATATTTTGGTGTGAGATTGTAAACTACTTTTACTTACTCCTAAGTTAAAAAAAAAATTTATCTTCTTTTTTTACGACGATTTTGCTTAATTGTAGCATTTTGCTCAATATTATAGCTTGCCATCAAGTCTTTTACTTCTGATTCATCAAAACCGATATTTCCGCCAAAACCGCCGGATTCTCTAGCGAGATAATAACTCAAAAGTTTCTCCAGAACTAAATCTTTATCATTTAACATAAAAGATTCCAGCATTTTTTTAGCTTCAGATGTAGTATTGATTGAAGAGATGTTTGTTATGATCGCTTTATAATCTTCATCCTCCAAAGCATAGCTATTTTCTATGGTCGCTAGTCTCATGTCTGCTCCTACTTCTTTTTGTATACGCTGCAGCTCTTTGAATTCTTCAGTTGATACCAATGTAATAGCTTGGCCGCTTTTACCGGCTCTGCCTGTACGGCCGATTCTATGCACATAACTTTGCGGATCAAAAGGAATATGATAATTAAATACATGGCTTACACCCTTGACGTCCAACCCTCTTGCTGCTACATCGGTTGCTACAAGGATTTTAGCCTCACCTCTTCTATATGCTTTGATGACAGCATCCCTGTCGTCTTGTTCTAAGTCGCCATGCAATCCTTTGACACTAAAACCAAGAGCTTCAAGATGTTCGCTTAGTCTATCTACTTCTCTTTTCATGCGGCAAAATATGATACATTTTTCCGTATCTTCGGTTTCAAGCAATTTAACTATAGCTTCATCTCTTTGATTTTCTTCTATTACATAATACCGTTGTTCTATTATGCTATTTACCGTCTCAGCTTCGTTAACCACCGAAATAAACTCAGGACGATAAAGTATATTTTCCGCCAAATCTTTGATAGGTTCTGGCATAGTGGCTGAAAATAGAAGTGTTTGTCTATTTTGCGGTATATACTCAAAGATTTCTTTAATATCATCTAAAAAGCCCATATCTAGCATCTCATCTGCTTCATCTAGAACTACTATTTCTGGATTAAAAGTATCTATTTTGCCTTTTTTGTATAGATCTTTTAAACGCCCCGGAGTTGCTACAACTATTTGCACACCCTTATGTATAAGAGCTATTTGTCTGCCATATCCAACTCCGCCATATACAGTCAACGTGCGGATACCTGCAAAACGGCCAAGATGATAAAGCTCATCACTAACTTGTGTAGCAAGCTCTCTAGTAGGAGTAATGATCAAAGCTCTTTCACAACTGCCTTTGGCAATTTTATCTAAAATTGGCAAACCGAATGCCGCTGTTTTTCCCGTGCCGGTATGGGCTTGGCCCACCATATCCTTACCGTCTTCAATTATAGGAATAGCCATCTTTTGGATAGGGCTAGGTTCACTAAAGCCTGCAATTCGAACACCCTTTGCAATATCTGGGTGAAAATTAAATTCATTAAAATTCATACATAACCTTTCAAGTTCATCTCTTTGAACTTAATAGAGCCTCATTAATGAGGCTCTATAAATCCAATATTGACTAACCCTGTACCACAAAAAACCAAAATGCCAAGCCAACAACAATGCGGTATATACCAAAGACCACAAAAGTATGGCTAGTCAGGAATTGCATCATCCATTTGACTGTAATCAAGGCTACTACAAATGCGGTCACAAAACCTATAGCCACTAAAGAATAGTCATCTACCATCATCATGGCTCTATTTTTATACAAATCATATGCTGTAGCTATAAACATGGTTGGGATTGCCAAGAGAAATGAAAATTCAGCTGCACTTTTACGCGAAAGTCCCGCGAAAATGCCGCCAAGCATAGTCATACCTGATCTACTAGTCCCCGGGATCATTGAAATACTTTGAAACAATCCTATCATGAACGACTCTTTTATAGTAAGGCTCTCGACTGTTTTATCTTTTGAATCATCTCTATTTCGATGAAGGTACTCTACGATCAAAAACACAATACCGCCAATGACGAGCATCACAGCCACCGTCTCAACGCCAAATAATGATTTTATAGTCTTGTAGAATAAAAAGCCAAATACTGCCGTAGGCAAAAATGCTACAACAATTTTAAGCCACAATGATCTATCTACCAATAGTTTTTGCGCAAATAAAAACAACACTGCCAATATACTTCCTAATTGTATAGAGACTTCGAATGCTTTGTGAGCATCGGTCTGATTTAATCCTAAAAGATCAGAAACCAAGATCAGATGTCCTGTGCTGGATATGGGCAAAAATTCAGTTAAGCCTTCAATCGTACCCAAGATCAACGCATCTAAAATTGTCATTTAAACTCCTAAAAACTAAAATATAACTAACAAAGTTCTCCAATAAAAATATTTCAGAGTAACCTATTGTGAAAAAATCTAACGATAAAAAATATCAAAAATACTTTAATGCATATTTGCAAAATAACTATTCTCTCTTGCCAAAAGTATTTCAGGCGTGCCGCTGTCAATAAGCTCGCCGTGCTCGAGTACAAAAATAATATCTGCATTTTGAATAGTGCTTGGTCTGTGGGCAATTGTTATAACCGTTTTTTGCGCCAAAAAGTGAGACAAGGCTTTAAATAATCTCACTTCTGTATGAGTATCAAGTGCAGAAGTGGATTCATCGAATATAACCACTTTTGGATTACTTAAGATCATTCTGGCAATTGCAACTCTTTGTCTTTGTCCACCGCTAAGCTTGATACCGTCTCGTCCGACTTTGGTGTCTAAGCCGTTTTCAAGTTTAGCTACTACATCATCTAATTGAGCAATGGTCAGTGCTTGATGAATCTCTTCATCACTATATGGGTGCCCCAATGTCAAATTAAATCGTATTGTATCATGAAAAAGTTTAGGATGTTGTAATATAAGATGTATATTTTCACGTATGGTCGATAAAGCGATATTTTTCGAAGAGATGCCATTATAATATATTTCTCCCCTATCAGCATGATAAAAGCCGACTATCAAATTTGCCAAAGTAGTCTTGCCGCTGCCGCTTGCACCAACTATAGCTATCTTTTGTCCTGTTTCAAATTTCATATTGATATTTCTTAATATTTGTTTGCCTTCTTTATATGAAAATGAGACATTTTGAAGCTCAATGCTTATACTCTCTTTGCCTTTAAATGGGTTTAGTGCATTTGGTATTGATCTCTCTTGCTCCATCGCAAAAATACTATTTATTCGTCCACAGGCTGCTTTGGCATTGGACAAAGCATATTGGAAATTGATGATGTCTTGAGTAGGTCCCACCATAACCCACAGATAAGAAAAAATCGCAAGCATCAGTCCTACGCTAAGATCACTGTATGCAACAGCCAAGATACTCACAGCTCTAAATATTTCGTAACCATTTAAAAATATAAGATAAGACCATTTCATCGCTACTTCGCTTTTGTACCCGTATGCTATAGCATGATTTTTGAGCTCATCTGCTTTGATAGTGGTTTTATCAAAAAAATATTCTTCTTTATTGGTAGCTTTGATCTGATGAAAAAGCTCCAATGTCTCCGATAGACTTCCTTGAAATTCTTCTATAGCTCTATTTTCTTCTTTTTTGAGCATGCCTATATTGCGTGAAAGCTTGGCTGTAAAAAATACGACTATGGGATTTGTGATGAGTATAAAAAGTGCAAGCTGCCAATGGATCCACAAAAGAACTATACTTGAAAACAGCAGTGTAAGTATAGCAATTACCAGTTTGCTGATGGTTGTACTTATAAAGCCGTCGATAGTCTCTATGTCTGTAACCAGCTTGGATGTGATAGAACCCACACTAAAATTCTCATACTCTTTTAATGAAACTCTTTTGAGGTGATTCAATAGAGATATACGGAGTTTGTAGCTGATTTTTTTTGATATTGTTGCAAAGATCTTGGACTGCAGGATGCCAAGCATGGCCGATGATATACGAAACAATATAATAATAAATAACACCAAGAGCACATAGCCGCTAATGCTCATCTCGCCTAAATATTTGGAGATAAAGAACGTTAATCTAGGCTCTTTATGCAACAATAATTCATCAACCAAAAGAGGGATAAAAAGAGGAATAATAGCTACAAGCATGGTGGACATTATAGCTACCACCTGCCCCCCCAAAAGCAGTTTTTTAAACTTAAATATATCTTTAAATAGTAAAGAAATATTGCACAACATTATAGAGAATCTACTATATCCAAAACAAGGGTCAAATCTCTAACATCGATAGAATGAGAAGCAGCCTCTTTTAGTATAGGTTTAGCACAAAATGCGATACGAGTACCCGCATGTGAAAACATACTAAGATCATTGGCCCCGTCTCCGACTGCAATAGTATTTTCAATGCTTATGCCAAGCAATCCCTGCAGTCGCAAAAGCATCTCTCCTTTTGACGAGCCAAACATCATTTCCCCGCCCACTCTACCGGTGAGAATGCCATCTTCATGATGTAAAGTATTTGCAAAATCAGCATCAAGTCCAAGTATATTTGCAGCATGAGCGGTAGCATTGCGAAATCCGCCGGAAAAACACACTACTTTATATCCTCTGCTTTTGAGTCCGCTTACACATTCCATTGCACCGTTGACAAACGGTAAAGACATACATATCTCATCTACTTTACTTTTAGGCAATCCTTTCAGAAGAGCGACTCTTCTAACTAATGAAGCATAGAAATCCAATCTTCCCTCCATGGCTTCATGAGTGATAGCTGCTACTTCAGCTTCCAGTCCAAGTTCGGCGGCAAGAAAATCTATAGTCTCCCCCTCCATAAGTGTAGAATCAAAATCAAAAACAGCTAACTTCAAAAATATTCCTTCATATTTATAAATATTTAATACGATTTTACAAGTAAAATTTAGCTAAGATTGTATCAAATTATTGCTAAGAAGATGGACTCAGTGTTTTTAGATCAAAGTGATCCATGTTTTGACTAGAGATAGCAAAAATCTAATACAAAGAATGACAAATGATATTTGATGCCTTTTGTGCCACCCTATGCAGCCCTAAACCTTTTATCACTGTAGAAGTTACTCCTCCTCATGGAGCTTCAATGGATAATATTATAGAGCAGATCAGAGATTTTGATCTAGATACAAAAGTAACAGGTTTTACGACTACCGATAACCCTCTAGCTAGGCTCAAAATGGACGCCGTGCTAGCTGCTGTCAAGCTGCAGCAAGAATTCTCTAAACCGGTAATTGCCACCATGAGTATGAGAGACAAAAATAAACTTTCGCTCCAATCAACCTTACTTGGTGCCAATGATTTTGATATTAGATGCATATTGGCTTTGACGGGTGATCCTGCCAAATATTCTGATCAGCCGGAAGTCAAAGGTGTACTAGAGAGAGATTCTACACTTTTGCTAAGCATTATACATCGCCTCAATAGCGGTACTGACTATAGCAAAAAGCCGCTACACCCTGGACCTAAGCCTATCTATCCGTTTGCGGTGAGCAATGCATATGCAAAAGATCCAAAAACTCTTCAAAAAAGAATGGTTAAAAAACTAAATTACGGAGCTAGAGCCATCATCACCCAACCGGTATATGATATAGAAAACGCCAAGCTACTCTTGGAACTATTTGAAAATGCAAAAAGCGAAAGTGTCCGCCAAACAGCAAAAGAAGCTCAGCTCATACTCGGACAGTTTCCCGTAGTGAGCGCCAAGACGGCTAACTTTATAGATGAGCATGTTCCTGGCATCTCCGTACCAAAAGCTATAATCGACGAGATGAACCTAGCCAGCATGGATGGTAGCGAGAGGGAATATGAAATAGGATTTAGACTCTCGAAAGTAGTCTATGATGCCGTGATGGCATTGCATCCAAAAGTGCATCTCATGACACACAATAGATTTGATCTGTGTAGTGAATTGATAGGGTAATAATTAGATAAATATTATTTTCAAATAAGAATTTTCTGATATACTTCACAAAAATTTACGGAGCAAATCTTGACATCACTTAACAATTTTAGAAAGATAAATACTATAGAAGGATACTCTTTTATAATCTTGGTATTTATCGCTATGCCGCTCAAATATTATTTTGGCTATCCGATGGCCACCAAGATAGCCGGCATGATCCATGGAGCATTATTTACATGGTTTGTCTATCAACTCTTGAAATCAAAAAATGAAGTGCCTCTCACCACCAAAGAGAGCTGGTTGTATTTCTTACTTTCACTCATTCCGTTTGGAAGTTTTTATACCGAAAAACTTTGCAAAGCAAAAATCAAATTAATCCCACTAAGCTAATGCTTTTCGGCAAGCATCTCTGTGTTCTTTTGGGATGTATTTAAATATCTTGCCATACTGCTTAGCTGCGGCTATGCAGGTCTCTTCGCTTCTACGTGATTTTGGTACAAATTCCAAAGCCAAGCCATTATTTTGTACTGCTGTTATACAAACTTCGGGTGTTTTTGAAGATTTTGGTGAGTATTGCAGCAAATCACCATCTTGCGCAACTGCAGCCAAGCAAACAGCAGGGATTCTAAATTCATTTTCCAGATCCAAAAATACCCAGCGATTTTTCTTGACTGCTTCTATGCATAATATGTTGGTTTTGAAGGCTCTAGGCACATAATGCAAAGCCATAGCATTTTGCTTGACAGCCTCTAGGCACATGGTAGCCCCTTTTAGACTTTTTGGGACATATTTGAGTGCCAAACCATTTTGCTTAACGGCCTCTAGGCACACTTCTTTTGTTCTAAATGATTTTGGGACATACTTGAGTGCCAAACCAATTTGCTTAACAGCTGCCAGATACAAAGATTCATCTTTTAGTTTGGTAAATGTCAAAGCTAGACCGTCTTGTTTCACTGCAGCTTTACATAATTCCTCTGTTTTTATGGATTTTGGCACAAATTCCAAAGCCAAACCGTTTTGTTTGACCGCTTCTAAACATAATATCTCATTTTTTAGAATTCTTGGAACAAATTCAATTGCTAAACCATCTTCTACAACTGCTACAAGACAAATCGATTCACTTTTGATGGCTTTTGGAACATATTCAAGGGCTAAACCGTTTTGTTTAACAGCTTCTAGACAACAAGCATCTGTTTTTCTTTTGTTTGGAACATATTCAAGAGCCAAGCCGTTTTGCTTGATAGCCAAAGAGACAACATCTTGTGTCAAAAGTGATTGCGGAATATTTTTCAATAATAAACCGTTTTTTGCAACAGCATCAACGGCTTCTTCAATAGTTTTAATTTTCATTCTTTATCCTTTATGAGATAACCTTGGAACAATTAAGTATTAGATTATATCATTATTTGATAACATAACAAATACAATACTAAAATTATTTGTTTTTTTAATGAATATTTGAAAAAATAATGTTTCTTTCTTGCACTATAGCAACTTTTTTTTGACAGGCAAGAGATGGTAGTGATATATAGTTGCCTATATTGATAGCTTGGTGAAAATGTCCTTCTATCACAAGATCTACATCTTTGTAGTGACTCATAATTGCTTTGGCTTTTTGTTCAAAGTCTGGCATTTTACGGCAAATGATTTTTGAAGGAAGCTTTTCCATTTGATAGTTTATGATCTTTTTTTCAAAGGGCTTTAATAGATTTAAAGTTATTTTATTTCTAAGAAGCTTACAGTAGGCTCCATACCCAAATCCGGTTTCATACTTGTCTCCATGGGAAAGTGCAACTCTCTTGCTGCCTAGTCTCATAATAACCGGCTGTTCTTCTCTGGAATATACATTGATATTAGGAAATATATCTTTAAGGCAAAAATCATGATTGCCTTCAAAATAGTGCATTTCTATTTTTTGAGAAAGTTTTTGGAGCAAAGATATGGCTTCATCGCAAAATGTGAGAATATAATCATTATATCCGAACAGCAGATCAAAAATATCCCCCATCAAAAACAGCTGAGGAGTGGTTAAATCACCACTGTCTAGCTTATGCAGAAGCTTGATAAATTCATCCCCGTGATGTGGATAATGTGCGTCAGCTATAAATAAAGCACCTTCTTTGATCTCAGTCATTCTATTTCTTATGGAACATAAGCCAGTATGGGCAACCCGGCACTCTCTTCTAACCCGCACATAATATTTGCTGCAGCCAATGCTTGCGAGCTTGCTCCTCTTAAGAGATTATCGATACTGCTGCTCACAAAAAGCGCATTACCCTCTCTAGCAGCATATATATCACAAAAATGAGTACCGGATACACTTTTGGTATCTACCGGCTTTTCTCTGATACGCACAAAAGGTTCATTAATATAATGATTCTTTAGTACCTCAAGAGGATCTATGTCGCTTTTGAGTGTAGCATATACGCTTACTAGCTCTCCTCTCGTCATTGGCACAAGATGAGGAACAAAATGCACGCTTATATCCACTTTGTGAATATCTGCTATTTTTTCTGCAATTTCTGGAGCATGACGATGTTTGAGCGGATTATATGCAAATATATTGTCATTAATACTCACAAAATGTGTAGTCTCGGTACAATTCTTACCAGCACCGCTCACTCCAGATTTGGCATCCACGAATAGTGGAGCATTGGTATCTATATATGGAATAAACGGCAAAATACCAAGCAGTGTGGCGGTAGGATAGCATCCGGGGCTTGCTACAAGCTTTGCGCTTTTTATATCATCACGATAATACTCTATTAGCCCATAGATACCTTTGTGAGCATTAGAGGCATCTTCATGCGAGCAGTAGTATTTCTCATAAGTCTCTTGCAATAGACGATAATCAGCAGAGAGATCAACAACTTTAACATCACAATCCCAAAGTTTTTTTGCAAATCCCATAGAAGCTTTATGCGGAAGGGCTAAAAATACTACATCACAATGTACTTTAATATCATCCACAGAAGCTTTATCTATTGCCATTGTGATCACATCTTGCAATGCAGGATGGATAGATTCTACCATATTATCACCTGTGGTAGTAGCCAAATATGTAAGTTTAAATGTGGGATGAGTCAAAATCAGCTTGATCAATTCCAATCCGGTATATCCGCTTACCCCTACTATGCCAACTCTCATTATTTATCCTTGATACAAATCTCTTCATAACATACTGTCGTTATCTCATAGCATTTTTGTCCGCTAGGCAACGATACCTCTATCTCATCCCCCTCTTCTTTGCCCATAAGTGCTTTTGCCAAAGGAGAAAAAAGTGAGATAAGCCCATGAGCAGGGCTAGATTCTTGAGTGCCTACGATAGTGTATTTGATAACATTATCGCTGTCTTGATCTATAAGCTCTACTGTGGATCCAAAACAAATTCTAGTATGGCTCAAGGTAGACGGATCTATGATATGTGCACGTGATAGCAGATCGCCAAGTTCTATGATACGTGCTTCCATAAGCCCCTGTTTCTCTTTGGCAGCATGATATTCTGCATTTTCTTTTAGGTCACCCAAAGCTCTGGCTTCATCTATGACCCTAGCTATCTCATTTCTCTCTACTGTTTTGAGGTGTTCTAGTTCTTTGGTTAACTTTTGATATGTGACATGAAGCATTGGTTCTTTTTGCACGATTATTCCTATGTAATAGTTTATGGAAGCTTATGACAACCATTTAATTATTAGTATTATACCAAAAAGGCTATAATAGCGTTTGAATTTTTACAAAGAGATATAATGAAACATATACTTATTACCAATGATGACGGTTTTGAATCAAAAGGACTACACGAATTAGCAGAGGCACTAAGACCTTTAGGCAGAGTGATAATAGTAGCTCCAACCGTTGAGAAATCAGCTTGCGGACACTCTCTTACTCTCACTAGACCGCTGAGATTTGTTGAGATCGGTGATGATTTTTTCAAACTCGATGACGGCACACCCACTGATTGCGTATTTTTGGCTCTTAATAAATTATTCAATGAAGATTGTAAACCGGACCTAATAATCTCCGGTATTAATAAAGGCTCCAACATGGGAGAGGATATTACCTATTCCGGTACCGCTGCAGCAGCTATGGAAGCAGTGCTACAAGGTATTCCTGCTATTGCAGTATCACAAGTTTGCCATGGCCAATGCCAAAATATAGATGATTTCGGTTATGAACTAGCCAAAAATGCTGTTGCTGATTTGGCAAAACGCATTTTAGAAGATGGTTTTCCGCTAAGCAATAGAAAATTTCTCAATGTTAATATTCCACCCATATCTCCGGATGTATGCAATGGATTTATGATCACCCGTGCCGGTAAACGATTATACGGCAACGATGCAGAAGTTCATATGAACCCTAGAGGCTTAGAACATTATTGGATAGGTTTACCTAGGCTTGATTGGGAGCAAACAGAAGGTGAAATGAGTGATTTTGACGCAATAGACCAAGGCTTTATATCCATCACTCCAGTTCATCTAGACATGACCAGTCATACAGATATCGAAACTTTGAAGCAATGGCTATGAGATTTGATAGATGCCGAATGCTTTTTGGCGAAGATAAATTTGACAAGCTTCATAATGCCTCTATACTGATACTTGGAGTTGGCGGGGTAGGAAGCTATGCTCTTGATTGCTTATATCGTAGCGGTGTAAGGCATATTACCATAGTAGATTATGATATATATGAAGAAAGCAATCAAAATAGGCAAATAGGTTCTGAAGCAATTGGTGAATTCAAAACCAAAAGACTAGAAGAATTATACCCAGGCATCAAGAGTATCAATCAAAAAATGGATATCTCATGGGTAAAACATTTTGATTTTGCCCCATATGATGTTGTTATTGATTCATGTGATACAACCAAAGTCAAAATAGAAATAGCAAAAAAATGTTTTCGCAAACTCATAATGGCTGTAGGCTCAGCTAAAAGATACGATACAAGCAAAATATCTGTAGCATCTATTTGGAAAACTCAAGGGGAAGCGCTGGCAAACAAAATGCGCAGAGAGCTAAAAAAAGCCAAGTTTGATCGTAATTTTACTGTTGTATTTTCTACAGAAGAAGCGAGCTGCAAGGAAAAAGGCTCATGCGTAGCAGTTACCGGGGCATTTGGCCTTACTGTTTGCTCTGAAGCAATTAAAAAAATCGTCGACATACCAAAAAAAGGGAAAGCATAAAATAATTTGCTTGACTCAATAAACTTCTTTTCAAACAACATCACTCACTACAAACATAAACATTATTTGTATCCATAAACGCTTTTTAGCGCCTTGGATACTAAACTAAATTGGGCGATCTTAATTGACAGATCTCTCAAATTTAGATTTTAATTTTCTTTTGAAACTAGCCAATATGGTCAAAAATCCTGCCGCTGCTACTGCTACATATATCCACCCTGGGATTGGCATAGGATCTCCTGCGGCGTATGAATGTAATCCGGATAGATAATAGTTAACTCCAAAATATGTCATAAGCACGGTACTGTAAGCCCATACTGCAGCTACATTATATACGTAGAGACTTTTGAGTTTCGGTATAAATCTCAAATGAATAACCGCAGCATAGATAAGTATAGTCACAGCTGCCCATGTCTCTTTTGGATCCCACCCCCAATATCTACCCCAGCTTTCATTCGCCCATACGCCGCCTAAAAAGTTACCTATAGTAAATACAACAAGCCCTATAATTATAGACATTTCCGAAAGTGCTGATAATTCATGAATTGATTTATCAATATTGGGTCTATTTTCGCCCCTAAATACAAAAAGTATCAAGGTTAGCAAAGAAAGTATAAATCCGAGTCCAAAAAAGCCATCTCCCGAAACAATAAGCGCAACATGTATCATGAGCCAATATGACTTAAGTACAGGTACTAGAGTAGTAATTTCAGGATTCATAAAATTCAAATGTGCTACACCCATAGTAGCACCCGCCAATAATGCAGTAGCTGCCAAGGTAAATAAGCTTTTACGGCCCAACAATAATCCAGCCAATACCGTAGTCGCTGCTATAAAGACGACTGATTCATAAGCATTGCTCCAAGGAGCGTGATCAGAGATATACCATCTAAGACCAAGCCCTACTAGATGCACCGCAAAACCGATACTCAAAAGTACTACTGCACCCTTCATGATCAAACCTATAAACGACAATGGTCTAAGTATATGTATAAATGCTGCAACTATAAGCAAAACTCCTAGCAATATATAGAATGGAACAAGTTTAGCAAATAGCCCGTAGTTATTGTATGCTATCTCAAAATCAATATGTCTTGCACTTGGCATGACCTTTTCGCCGAATATATTTTGGAATTTTACTATAAGTTCCAGTCCGTCATCTGCCTTGTCCCATTTGCCGCTACTAGATGCATCTACTAATTGAGAGAAATAGTTTGCTGTGATCATTTGCACCATTTCACCCTCTTTTTGAGGAAATGATTTCATAGCATTAATCGGGGAAAACCATGCATTATTTGAGTCCATCGGTTTTGGAAATACTCTAAAGAAATCTCCCATATATGTCATATAAGCGACATTTAGTCTCTCGTCAGCCTTGATAAGCTCTTTGTCGTATTGGGTCTTTTCTAGTGGAGCTTTTTGATTTGCTTTTTGTATAACGTCAAAAAGTTTATACTCTCCGCTTTGCGTAAAAAAGTCTGAAAACTTGGCATATTTAGAATCTTCATCCAATCCCAGATCTTTTGCAATTTGCGGATGACCTATTTGTATCATAGAAATTGTTTGAAACTCTTCGGGTTTTAGCATCATACTCAAAAATAGTTCACTAGAATCTGCTCCAAACATGGTTGTTTTACCTGTAATCTTGGATACCACTTCTGTTGCCATAGTATCAATAGGCTTCATTCGTCCTTGGCCGTCTTGAACTACAAGTCGTTTAAATTTTTCAATATGCTGTTTGTCAAATTTGGGAATAGTAACATTTGCATCAGCAGCCTTGAGCGGTGTATAGACAAATGCGCCCATCACAACAAGAGCTATGCTTAATTGCTGCAATGATTTTGTATCTTTGAGCAATTTTTGAAATCTTCCATTTTTAGCAAAAAGAGCCCACATCATACCGATAGACAAAAGCAGATAACCCAAATATGTCATATTTGTTCCAGGATCGTGATTAACAGAAAGAATCGTACCTTTTTCATCCGGGTCATAAGACGTTTGGAACAATCTATAGTCACGATAATCCAATACATGGTTCATGTATATTGCATAAGGCATTGTCACATTGTTTTCCTTATCTATAAGAATTACATCACTTGCATATGATGACGGTGTCATGGATCCTGGATAACGATCAAGCTTAAAGTCTTTTAAGAATATCTCAAAAGGAAGTTCTATCACCTTGGCCCCTATTCTCATAGATACCTCAACTCCGTCAATTTCAATGCTTTTTATCTCTCCAGGCATACCTTGTATCGGAGTAAATTCTATGTTCGAAGATTTGTCTCCTACTTTTATATCCATATTGACATATCCTGGCTTGCCTGCTTTTGGCTTGAGACCATTTGAGACTTTGACAAATTTTGCTTTTGGATATACAGCTTTAAGCACAATTGCATTACTGTCAAATCTATATAGCATTCTTTGTTCTAATTTGTTTTGACCTGCACTTAGAGAGCCCTCGTTTTGATTATCCATATTTAGCGTCATGGCTTCGCTTGGAAAGTTTGCTATCAAGCCATCTGCACTATCTTTGATGAGAAATACATCAGGGCTTGTTTCATTTGTATCATAAGATATGATCATACCGCCCACAGTTTTGGATTCGCCTTTTTGGATGTATGCTGATTCCCCTGCACCATTAGCACTGCTCACCATAAGCTCTAGCATTTTTACGCCATCTGTCGCATTTTGCTCCAACTTATACTCTACTTGCGGCAAATATTCTTTAAGAGTAACGGAAACTTTTTTGTTCCCTAATTGCAATGACTTATCAAAACTATTGCCAAACAGAGATGATAATCTCAGAGGATACTCTTCATACGCCTCTTGTTTCCCGTCTGTGGCATGTATTTGCATATATGTATCCATAGAAAGCATTTGATTGGTTGCACTGTTTTCTCTTACGGATAATTTGCCCTCATATCCAACATAACGAGTAAGCAAAGCCCCCAATGCAATAACTACAAAAGAGAGATGAAACAAAAATACCGGCATTTTATGCTTGTATGATTTGTAATTTGACATTTGATAAACCAAAATAGCTATAAAATAAAATAAAAACAGTTCAAACCATTTGGTTTGGTATATCAAAGCCTGAACTGTACCGGTACCGTAATCATTTTCAATAAATGTCGCACCACCTATAATGACACCAAAAAGTACCATCATAACAACAGCCATTTTCATAGAAAAAAGTTTTTTTAGTATATTCATAAAATTCCTTGTTGTTCAAAAAGGATATTGTATTCACAAA
The DNA here is from genome assembly GCA_041654415.1 of Sulfurovaceae bacterium. Taxonomy (GTDB): domain Bacteria; phylum Campylobacterota; class Campylobacteria; order Campylobacterales; family Sulfurovaceae; genus BN30871. The sequence continues at coordinate 103,658 of JBAZDL010000003.1, forward strand.
AGCTTTAGATTTGGATGACTTGTGTAAAATTATTATTACCTAATAGTATTTTCAGTTTCATTTTTAAAACTTTATGGTAAAAACATTATTATAATACAAATAAAAGGATTTTCATGAAAAAGATATTTTTTTTGCTTATAACTTTGAATGCTTTTTGTTTCTCGCAGACATTAGCCCAGACAGATAAAGCAACAGTTACATGGACTGCATTTAAAACTTTGGCAAAAGTAGGAGTGTCCGGGGATTTTAGCTCTACATTATATATCCCTGCTTATAAACAAAACAAGGATCTATCATCATTAATGGTGGGCTCAAAGATCATCATAGACAGTACCAAAATAGACACAAAAAATCCTGCTAGAGATGCTACGATCTCTGAAATGTTTTTTAAACATCTCCAGACAACGATAATAAAAGGCAAAATTATCTCTCTTGATGAAACCAAATCAACGATAAATATTGAGTTGCAAATGGGAGGTATAACCAAAATCATACCAATGAAATATGAATTAAACAACAATATATTTAAAGCAAATGGCGTTATAGATATATTAGATTTCGGCGGAGCAAATGCTTTAGCATCAATTTCGAAAAGCTGCTACGATTTGCATGAAGGTAAGACTTGGAACGATGTGGGCATACAATTCCAAACTACAATACTAAGAAAATAACCAATGTCTGATAAATTTTGGGAAACAAAACAATTAACTGAGCTTACTCATGAAGAATGGGAAGCATTATGTGATGGATGCGGACTATGCTGCGTGCATAGACTCGTATGTGATGATGATAGTATAGTCTCCACAAATGTAGTGTGCAGATGTTTTGATATAGAGCATGGCGGTTGCAGGGACTATCCTAATCGGTTTGAGATAGTGCCGGAATGTATGCAGCTAACATTAAAAAGAGTCAAAGAGTTTGACTGGCTGCCAGAGACTTGCGCTTATCGTCTACGCTATGCAGGCAAGCCTCTTCCGTCATGGCATCCACTGATCAGCGGCAGCAGCCAAAGTGTAAGGATACATGGCGTGAACTCCTTAAATCATATAGAAGAGACTGATAATATAATACTAGAAGATCATATCGTAGATTGGTGATATTGTCTTATTTTATCTTTTAGTATATTGCAAAAATCATTTTCTGCCAAATGGATTATCGCTTCTATTTTTTGGCTTTTTTGTTTCATCAAAATTTGGTTTTTGAGTAGTAAAAACACCGGCTTTATTAAGTACACATCCTTTACATCCAGGATCGCATTTATACTTTAATAGATTGCACCAATCTAGCTCTTTATTGTTTTTGCCTAGATGCTGACATCCCCATCCGCTTGCCATTTTAATTCTCCATAATTATTGTATTAACCAAAACTTTAATTAATCTACACTACTTCAACTCGCCCCAGTTATCACCTTATGCTCACCGGGCATTCCAACGGTACATTAATTCGTATGTATTCTCCATTCCCAAGCCCATCACAATTATAATCTCCAAATCTACTCCTGTGCAACTCAACAACTTTATTGCCCACTGCTCCAAACATCCTTTTGACCTGATGATACCTACCTTCCACTATCTCAACTACTGCATGATAATCATCTATAATATACATTTTAGCTGGCAGACATGGCTTGTCCTCACCATGCAACATCATAGTTCCGCTACCAAACACCTCTACTTCATCGCCACGCAGAGGTGATGCAAGTGTCGCTTCATATATTTTGGTTATAAGATTTTTGGGTGACGAGAGAGCATGATTGAGTTTGCCATCCGTGGTGAGTATTATTACACCCGTGGTGTCTTTATCTAACCTGCCGACAGAAGAGATCTTTGGTGTGCGGCTCTGCCATCTAAGAGGAAGCAAAGAGTATATAGTCATTCCCTCATTATTGTCATGGGAACACACATAACCAGCTGGTTTATTGATGACTACAGTAAGCTCTACAGGATCTAGTGGTTCATCATTTACCAACACATCGCTATGAAGTACTTTGAGCGAAATATCTTTGGTTATTTCACCATTTATTTTCACATCACCCCTTCTTATTAGCCGTTGAACGTCTTTTCTGCTACCATAGCCTAGATTTGCCAGTAATCTATCTAGTCGTTCTTTTTTTTGGTGTGCTATTGTTTGCATAATATCTTAATTCTTTTATTTTTATTGCAATTTGGCTCTAAAAGCCAAATTTGGATTAACGATCATTGGATTTTGAGCCCAACAAACTACATGATTGTCTATTCCGCGACAAAGTATAACTCATAATATTAATTTTTGTCAACAGCAAAAAGTGCCTACTTCGCTACTTCAACTCGCCCCAGTTATCCCCTATGCTCACAGAGCATTCCAGTGGCACATTAAGTTCATATATATTCTCCATCATATAAGCAAAACGTTTACTAAGCTCCTCGGCCTTTGAAGCTTCTATCTCAAATATAAGTTCATCGTGGATTTGCAGCAACAATCTAGCATCCAAATTCTCATCAATAATCATACTGTCTATCTCATTCATAGAGAGCTTAATGAGATCTGCTGCGCTGCCTTGAAATACGGTGTTGACCCCTTCGCGCAGATATGCAGCTTTTTCCATACCGCCGGCCTGCTCATAATCAAAAAATCGTCTGCGGCCTAGCAATGTCTCTACATACCCAATATTAATTATCTCTTTTTGGATGGAATCTAAGAAATTTCTAACCGTAGGAAATGACGCAAAATAGCTAGATATTATCTCTTTGGCTTCTACTTGAGATATGCCAAGTGCGGCTGAGAGTTTTTTAGGCCCCATACCGTAAAGTAAACCGAAATTGATCGATTTGGCTACATTTCTTTTTTCTTTTGCCAACTCTTCCCCAAAAAGTTTATGTGATGTGGCATAGTGGATATCTTCGCGATTGTTGAATGCGTCATTTAGAGCTTTATCTCCGGAGAAATGTGCCAAAAGCCGCAATTCTATCTGAGAATAGTCTATGCCGACTAATTTATATCCGTCTTTGGCTACAAATGCTTCTCTGATGCTTCGTCCCAGCTCTGTGCGAACCGGGATATTTTGAAGATTAGGGTCTTTTGAACTAAGTCTGCCCGTGGCGGTACCTGTTTGCAAAAATGATGTGTAGATCCTATGGTTGGCATCTTTTTTGCCTAGAGTATATAATGGCTGGGCATAAGTAGATAGCAGCTTAGAATATTCGCGGTACAAAAGCAGCTTTTCTATGACTGGATGCTCGCCTTTTAGCTCTTCTAGGACCGATTCGTTTGTGCTGTAGCCAGTCTTGATCTTCTTGCCGCCCTTTAAGCCTAATTGCCCAAAAAGCACGGCGCCGAGCTGTTGAGTGGAGCGAATATTGAATTCATTACCGCAAAGGGCATATATATCTTTGGTCAGATCTTCTAGCATAGCGCCCAGATTGCTTGTCAAAGCTTGGAGTTTGTCCAAATCCACCTTGATACCAACACTCTCCATGCGTATGAGCACATTGATAAAAGGATATTCTACTGATTTTGCCTCTTTGATTAAAAAATCCAAAGATGTTAATTCCATCTTTTTAATGAGCGTATCATAAAGCTTGTACGCCATCCATGCATCTTCTGCGGCATAAAATGTAGCCTCTTCTATAGATACGCTCGAGAAATTTTCACCCTTTTTGACGGTATCTTTGAATGAAAGCATCTCATATCCAAAAAACTCTTTTGCCAAAGTATCAAGCCCTACTCTGCTTGATGGATTACTTAACCATGCCAAGATCATAGTATCAGCAAATGGTTCTACCGGAATAAAGTTATAACGATTATATAGCAAACCTAGATCAAATTTTAGGTTTTGTCCTATTGCTTTGCATGACAATATCTTTTTGATAGCTTTGAGTGCATCGTCCAAGCTTACCTGTTCGCCTACGCCTAGATAGCTATGTGCTACCGGTACATAATATGCCTTACTCTCATCTGTGCAAAAGCTAAAGCCTACCAAATTTGCCTCCTTGGTATCCAATCCTGTTGTTTCCGTATCAAATGCTACTAAAGTTTCTGGGGTTAGCTTAGAGATAATATTTTCTAATTTCTCTACAGTGTCAAGCGTAATGGCTTCAAATTTAGATATTGATGAGTGATTGTTTGTTTGCGGTTTTTCATTTGCAGTTTTAGATGCGATTGGATTGTTTGATGCCAAACCATTACCATTCATTTTAGCTTTTTTGATAGCTTGTTTCATTTCATATTTTTCAAATTCGTTTAGCAAGACAGATAGATAGTTTCTGTCATCAAATCTATACTTGTCCCAATTGCAATTGTCTATCACATCTGTTTTCATGGTTACAAGCTCTCTGGACAAAAAAGCTTGCTCTTTGCCTTCTAATAATAGCTTTTGGATGCGTGGCGTACCGGCATTTTCAATATCTTCATATATAGCTTCTAAAGTATGATAACGATTTATAAGATCACTGGCACCCTTTTGCCCTATGCCCCTGATCCCTGGGACATTATCCGAGCTATCGCCCAAAATAGCTTGAAAATTGGTAAAATCACGCGGATTCACACCAAATTTAGCTACACATCCAGCTTCGTCTATATCGACTTTTTTGACAGAATCATGAAGCACTACTATACCATCATCTACCAGTTGATACAGATCTTTATCATGAGATATAATACGTACTTTTATCCCGTCTGCTTTTGCTTTAGATGTAATTGTAGCAATGATGTCATCTGCTTCATATTTATCCAATGCCAAATTAGCAAATCCCATCTCCTCTATCCACTTTATAGCTACAGGAAGCTGAAGCGTCAGATCTTCAGGTGGCGGTTGACGGTTCGCTTTGTACTGGCTGTATAATTCATTTCGGAATGTATCTCCTTTGCTATCAAGAGCAAAAACTATATAATCAGTACTATGATTACGATGAAGAGAGTCAATGAGATTAATAAATCCTGTGAGTAAGCCGGTAGGAAAGCCTTCTGAATTTCGCAATGGCGGCAATGCATAATAAGAGCGAAAAAAGAAACCGAAGGTATCTATTATAGTAATTGTGGTCATAAAAATGAGTTCCTTCTTGTGTTGTTATTTGAATACTCAAATTTTTAGCAGGCCAATCTCAAATCGGTCTGCTTTTAAGAGATTTTTGGTATTTGCAGTTTTTAATTATATCGAGTTTTATCTATAAAACGCCATCTTCTTTTGAGAGATATTCCCCTGTGTAGCTACCGGTTTGCTTATAATTTTTCGCCAATTGTTCCGGTGTACCGGTTGCTATTATAAGTCCACCTTTATTGCCGCCCTCTGGTCCCATATCTATAATATAATCTGCATTTTTAATCATATCCAAATTGTGCTCGATGACTACTACGCTATTGCCAAGCTCGACTAAATGATGCAGCACCCCGGTGAGTCTATCCACATCGGAAAAATGTAGTCCAGTTGTCGGCTCATCCAATATATATAGCGTATTGCCTGTATCTTTACGGCTAAGCTCTTTGCTTAATTTTATACGTTGAGCTTCGCCGCCGCTCAAGGTTGTAGCATTTTGCCCCAATTTGATATATCCAAGCCCTACGGCTTCTAGGGTACGCAATTTTGTGGCGATCATAGGTACAGCCTTGAAGAATTCAAGAGCTTGCGCTACACTCATATCCAATACATCGGCTATATTTTTGCCTTTGTACATTACCTCTAGTGTCTGCGCATTATATCTCTTTCCGCCGCAAGCATCACACTGCACCATAACATCCGGCAAGAAATGCATCTCAATTTTGATCTCTCCGTCTCCTTGGCATTTTTCACATCTGCCGCCTTTGACATTAAATGAAAATCTTCCTACTTGATAGCCTCGTATTTCAGCCTCTTTTGTCTTAACAAATAGCTTTCTTATCTCATCCATCATACCTGTATAAGTGGCCGGATTGCTTCGCGGAGTTCTTCCTATTGGATTTTGATCTAAATATATTACTTTATCAAGCTGCTCAAGTCCCAATATCTCTACTCCATCAACTTTGGTCACTTTTGTCGCACGGTTTAACATCTCAAGTGCAGTAGGAAGAAGTGTCTGTAATATAAGCGAACTCTTTCCGCTGCCGCTCACACCTGTTATGCAAACGAAATTACCAAGAGGTATTTTAGTAGACAAGGATGAAATATTATTTATACTCACATTATTTATCTCTATCCATCTCTCTTGAGGCCTATTGTGAGGATAATAGATCTTTTTTCTGCCAAATAGATAATCAGCTGTGAGAGTTTTTGCCTTTTTAAGCTCTGCAAGAGTCCCGGCAAAGATAATTTCGCCGCCGTACTCACCGGCCCCGGGTCCTACATCGATTATATAGTCAGCATTCATAATAGTCTCTTTATCGTGCTCTACTACGATAACACTATTGCCTTTTGACTGCAAAGATTTCAACGTACGGATAAGTTTCATGGTATCTCTTTCATGAAGCCCAATACTTGGTTCGTCCAATACATACATGACTCCGGTGAGCCCTGAGCCTATCTGAGATGCTATCCTGATACGCTGAGCCTCTCCGCCTGAAATGGTCCTAGCATCACGGCTAAGAGTCAAATATGAAAGCCCCACGTCATACAAGAAAAACAATCTCTCATTGATCTCTCTCAAAATAGGCTCTGCAATTTGTTTTTGCTGCGGGGTCAAAAAAGAAAAATTATTATCATCTCTGAAAAATTTATAACTCTCCTCTATAGGCATATCTATAATGGAGGCTATATTGTGATCCCCTATCCTAACTGCCAATGATGCTGGCGATAGACGATGTCCATCGCATCTATCACATTTTTTTTCTGTCATATATTCTGCTAAGTCTCTTTCATCCTTGAACATATCATAAGCGATCTTAACGATACCCGGCCATTCTCTCTTGATCGGGTGATGTTTCCATATAAATTTTACCTCTCCGGCACTACCGTACAGTATCGCCTTCTTTTCATGCTCTTCCAGCTCTTCATAAGGGATATTTATATTTATCCCTTGAGATTCGCAAAAAGCATTTAAAAACTTCGCATAATAGCTTTTATTAAATCCATATACGATCTTGATAGCACCCTTATCGATACTAAGAGATCCATCTATAATTTTCTTTATATCCAAAACATATCTAATACCAAGACCATCGCATACATTACATGCACCTTTTGGAGAATTGAATGAAAAACTCACAGGCTCCAATGGTTCAAAGCTGATCTTACAATCAAAACATGCTAAATGTTCCGAATAGTGGATATGATGTGACTCCAGCCCCACTTCTTCAGGGTTAAGTATCTCTATCTCGACTTCACCATAACTCTCTTTTAATGCTTTTTCGACATCTTGCCCTATTCTCTCACGACTGTCTTCATTGACAACAACTCTATCTATGACGGCTTTGATAGTGTGTTTTTTGGTCTTGCCAAGCTCGATCTCTTCATCAAGACGTACCATTACTCCATCTATCATCGCTCTCACATAACCTTTATGGCGCAATGATTCCAGCATTTCGGTAAAAGAGCCTTTTTTCTCTTTGACTAATGGGGCTAAAATAACTACTTTAGTTTCAAGCGGGAGCTTAAGAACTTCAGCGATAATATCACTAGCACTCATAGATGAGACGGGTTTGCCACATTCATTACAATATTGCTTGCCGACTCTGGCAAACAGAAGCCTTATATAATCATAAATCTCCGTAATAGTCCCTACTGTTGAACGAGGATTTTTGGAAGTTGTTTTTTGGTCTATTGCAATTGCTGGAGTTAATCCTTCAATTTTATCAACTTCTGGCTTGCCTACCTTTCCAAGAAACTGTCTGGCATAACTAGACAATGATTCTATGTAGCGTCGTTGTCCTTCTGCATAAAGAGTAGAAAAAGCAAGGGTAGATTTACCACTGCCGCTTAGCCCTGTTACGACCACCAATTTATTTTTTGGAATTTCAAGAGAAATATTTTTGAGATTATTTTCTCTTGCTCCAAATACTTTAATACTATTCATACTCAACCTAAAATTAATTTATTTAATGTAATTGCCAATATAATGATATAAAAAATAACCAAAAATCGCTTATAATGTTTGATATTCATTTTATGCATAAGCCAAATGCCTATCCATATCCCAACCAAAGAACCAAGACCCATTAAGGCTCCTGCTTGAAAATTTATCATTCCAAATGACGATAATGTCAAAAAAGATGAAATAGATGTAAACATCACATAAAACAGTCCGACTGCCGAAGCTTTTTTGAGTGAAAATCCAAGAAAGCTAACCAATATCGGTGTCATAAGTATAGAACCGCCAACCCCTAGCATTCCGGAAAATACCCCTATGCCTCCGCCTACAAGCATATACAATGGGCGGCTTACAATCTCTTTGTGCGTTGGTTCAGGATTGGACATAAACAATTTTACTAGAGTGAAAATTACCAAAGAGAGAAAAAACCACTCCAACAATGATGCATTGAGCACTTTAACTAAATATCCACCGACAACCGCGCCAATTATTCCTCCAAAACCAAAATATTTAATTTCGTCAGCATTATAAGTTTGATGTTTTCGATGTATCAAAAAAGCTGCAAATGATCCGACTAGCATTTGCATAACAGAGATTCCGATTGCTTCTTTGATGCCAAACCCCATATATAGGAGTATTGGAACACTTACAGTGCCGCCGCCTATACCAAAAAAGCCGGAAAGAATACCGACGAAAACACCAAGCAATATAAGCATTATTTCCATCAGCAGTCTTCTCCTAAAAATTTAATTGCCTATAGCAAAAAAAATAAGACGATAGTATATCATATTTTGTAGTTTTTGTAGTTTTAGAGTACAATTGCACATTAAATTACTCCACCGGATAAATACCTTAATTTTAATACAAATGATTTTGTGTATAATCAAGGAGGGACTTTGAAAGCATAGCCAAAGCTACGCCAAGAAGTTTTAACGATGAGTATGCACAAAAGCATTGTACCCTGCGGGGAGCATGATAGATAAGCAATCTTTGAACAAAAAAAGTCTCGAATTACCTATAGGGTAGTCCTTTGACTTTTGTTCATCCAAATCTTAACATCTCTGATGCTCTCAAAATTTAAGATACTTACCGGGTGGAGTAATAAAAAAACAAACGAGGTTATTTAATGCGAATACTATATATAATGATGATCACCATTGCTATCACACTTACCGGATGCGGCACAAAAGAAGCTGCTCCGACTCAACCACCCATAGTCAAAAAGAAACCAAAAATAGCTCTTGCCTTGGGAGGCGGAGCAGCAAAAGGTTTCGCACATATAGGTGTTATAAAGATCTTGGAACAAAATGGCATCAAACCTGATATCATTACCGGCACAAGTGCCGGCTCAATCATTGGGAGCTTCTATGCATCCGGAATGAACAGCATTGAATTGCAACAAAAAGCGATAGATCTTGAATCAAATGGACTAATGGATTTCACGCTCTCCACGGACGGCTTTATAAAAGGTGAAGCGCTACAAAACTTTATCAACAGATCAGTCAACCACAAACAGATTCAAAATCTTAAAATCCCTCTTGGAATAGTTGCAACCAATAAAGATACGGGTGCAACTGCAGTATTTAGGTTTGGTAACACTGGACAAGCCGTCAGAGCAAGTGCAAGCGTGCCAAATATTTTTCAACCTGTAAAAATAGGAAACAGTTATTATGTCGACGGCGGGCTAACACAACCTGTTCCTGTAAGTGCGGCCAAAAAAATGGGTGCAGATATAGTAATCGCTGTTGACATATCTGCAAGACCAAAAAGCGGGGCAAGCGGGCTGCTCTCTACGCTAGATCAAACCATAAATATCATGAGCCAAGTTGCACTTACAAACGAGCTCAAAAAAGCAAATGTTGTCATCAAGCCGAATTTAGAAAGGTTAAGTTCTGTTTCATTTGATTCGAAACATCAAGCGATTCTGGAAGGAGAAAAGGCTGCTATTAAAATGGTTCCTGCAATTAAAAAACTAATTGCAGACTACAAATAATGACTCTTAGCAAAAATCGCTAAGAGTACCTTTTTTTACTCCTTCATACGTTTCGTTTCCAACCAAAGTTTTGATTATTTCCAAGCCAAAACAGATAGCAGTTCCAGGCCCTCTGGAAGTCATAACCTTACCATCAGTAACGACTTTTTCTTTGTCGGTATAACCTTCATAGCGTATTTTATCTTGTGTTGAAGGATAGCAGGTGTAGTTATGATTAAGCACTCCTGCTTTATGGAGCGCAAATGGAGCAGCACAAATAGCACCGATCCATTTATCTTTTAGTTTAAATTCTTTAAGCAATTCTTGGACTCTATTATTAGCAGCCAATCTGTTTGTGCCTTCGTGACCGCCAGGTAGAACTATCATATCGTAGTCATCAGACGAAACAAGATTTATGTCTATTTGAGCCTGCACGACAATACCGTTTGCACCTGTTACAAGATCACTTGTAAATTCTCCTCCAAGATATGCGATATCGACATCTATACCGCCTCTGCGCATAATATTGATAAGGTTTACAGCCTCAATCTCTTCAAATCCAGTTGCTAGAGGTACTAAAACAGTTGCCATAATTGCTCCTTTAAAATGTATTATTTTGCTTTTTCTAAATAAACGCCTTCAACCGTATCTACTTTGATCATCTCGCCTTCTAGTATATGAAATGGTACTTGCACAACAGCTCCGCTTTCTAATGTAGCCGGTTTTTTACCGCCTTGGCTATCACCTTTGAAGTTTGGTGGAGTTTCTACAACTTTAAGTACCACGGTTTGAGGGATTTCAACTGAAATTGCTTTGCCGTTATGGAACAATATATCAGCTTCCATACCATCTATCATAAAGCTAAATGTGTCTTCACCCACTTGTTCTTTAGTAAGACCTATTTGCTCGTATGACGTAGTATCCATAAATTGTAAAAATTCTCCATCATCATATAGATACTGCATAGTTTTTTGCTCTAATGCCGGAACTTCAAATTTATCTCCCGCATGAACTGTTTTCTCGATCACTTTGCCGGTACCTAAATTTTTTATCTTGGTACGAACGAACGCGGCACCTTTGCCTGGTTTGACATGCTGAAACTCTACTACTCTATAAGGGTTGCCGTCTATTTCTAATCTAGCGCCTTTTTTAATATCGCCCATTCCTATTGTAGCCATGACTACTCCTTGTTTAATAAAAATATATTAATTATATCCTATGGTTGGTTAAAAAAGCGAAAAGAAGAAAAACTTACCAAACTTAATCAAAAAATATTATTCCTTAATATCAATTTCAATAGTTCTAAATTTAGAAAATACCCAAAGGCCAAATGAAACCAAAATACCCGAAAATACAGTAGAAATCAAAGATATAAATAAGCCAATAAGAGGAGAAGCTATTAATCCTTCTAGTCCTACAAGCTGTTTATTATTCCAATAAACTGTTTCCATGCCAAAAAAAGCAAAAATTCCCATAAGCAAACTAAATAGAATAATTGAGCAAAGATTTCCGATAGCAATAAGCTTGAAAATAGTTCCGGTAGATAGTTTACGTATAGTGATAATTTTGCTCATTTTGCAGCCTCAATAATATATTAATTTATTATATTATAACATCCTTTGACAAAAAAACTTAAAAAATGAGAAAAAGATGATAGCCAAATTGATCCCCTAAGAAAAACTAGGGTATCAATTTTATTATTTAGTTATAGATATATTTTCTTTTATGTCGCAAGCCTTAGATTCAAAATCCATCGCTTTGGCATTATCCATCAATATAGGCACAAAGAGCAATGATACGAATACTGCCGCAACCGTACCTGAAATCAGAGCTACTCCCAATCCTCCGAATATTGGGTCACTAGCTAGCAGTGCAGAACCAAGTATAATAGCAACAGCAGTCAAAGCTATCGGTTTGGCTCTTGTAGCAGCAGCTACTGCTATAGCTCTTCTTTTTTGCATGCCGTGGCACTCCATGAGAGATTTTGCAAAATCAATGAGCAAAAGCGAATTTCTTGAACTTATCCCCATAAGGGCAATAAACCCGATGAGTGATGTAGCCGTCAAAAAGAATGTATCTCTTGTGACTAGATCCGCCACGAAATGCCCCACGATTACACCTATTAGAGACAAAAATGAACCTAGCAAAACTATGCCGCTTAGTGTAAAGCTTTTATAGTAAATTACCAAAAGCAAGAAAATCAGAACCAATGCTGTGATAAATGCTCCGCCTAGATCTCGGAAAGTATCAAGTGTCACTTTCATCTCGCCATCCCATCTAAGCAAAAACTTTTCTCCTGTTTTTTTATCTTTCAAGTGAAGATCAAACATATATGTCGACATGCCTGGCTCTTTAGTAACTTCATAATTCTTTGAAAAATGTTCTATCATTTTGTTTCTTGCATCCAATAGAGGATAGACTTGAGAGACCATATCTGTTTCGGCCACTACATTTATCATTCGATTTAGATCTTTATGCATAATTACCGGATTGGAATCTACTTTTTCTAATGTCACCAATTCTATAACAGATATCATAGAGCCTGTAGGACTCATGAGATTCAGAGAAGACAATTTGTTTTGCACCTCCATCTCGCTTGCCGATGCCATACTTTTACTCTCTTTATCCAATGATAAAAATATAGGGATTTGATCAGCATAATCTTTTGTGTTTTTTTCTCCTATAACCATGCCTTCAAATGCCAAATAAAGTATATTATTAAGCTGCTCTACGCTTACTCCGCTTTGAGCGATTCTCTCTTTGTCTGGCACAAGTTGATATTGTTGGTACAATTTGTCTCCTACAATATCTACATCCACGAGTCCTTCGGTGGAACTGAGGATTTTGACCACTTCGGATGACAGGTTTCTCACTTTAGGCATATTCTCACCGTAAATCTCTACCACAATGGAAGCCATCGTCGGAGGGCCTGCAGGCTGTTCAATGAATTTAATGGATGTATTTTTTATTATACTTTCGCATTGTTTTTGCACAATAGGTCTCAAGCGTTGTACCATAAGATATGACGGCTCATCCCTGTCATGTTTGTCTGTCAAATTGACAGAAATTTCAGCTACATTTTCTGCTTGCTTCATTCCCGAACCCTTAACGAGCCCGGCATAATCCAGTGGCAATCCTTGACCCAAGAAAAGTTCAATATTCATGACTTCTTGCTCTTTTTTTAGCAAGTCGATTACGCATTGGCTCACTCTGTTGGTTTGGTCTATTGATGTGCCAGATGGAGCGTCAACATAGACAGAAAATGTATTATCACTTTTGCCTGGCAACATTTTGGCTAATACTATCTTTGTAGGAAACATAAGCAATGACAGCACAAATGCGACAGCTGTCAAAACCAAAACCATCTTTTTTTTCTTAGGATTATCCAATATGCCAAAGACAAAATTTTCAAACTTATTCATCATTTTGTCTCCTTGTGCGTACTTTTATGTGTCGGTTTTTTGAGTAATTTCAAACTCAAATATGGTGTAAATATATATGCTACGAACAATGATGCTACAAGCGCAACCGGAACATTATATGGAATAGGCTTCATAAATGATCCCATCATGCCTCCCACAAATGCCATAGGCACCATTGTTAGGATAATAGCAAGTGTAGCTATATTTGTCGGTGGCCCGATCTCGTCAGTTGCTTCTACTAGCAGCTCTTCCATGCTTTGGTCATGAGATGTATGGCTATGAAGATGTCTATGAATATTTTCAATAACTATAATAGCTGCATCAACCAAGAGCCCAAGAGAAAGCAAAAATGCAAATAGAGTAATTCTATTTATAGTTTGTCCTCCCAAGTAAGCAACAAAAAGCGTAATTGCCAAAATTGCAGGAACCGTAAAAGTAACAATAAGTGATTCTCTCCAGCCAAGAGCAAAGATAAGCATAAGTGAAATAATAATAATTGTGATGATCAAATGGTGCATAAGCTCATTTACCGCATTATCTGCCCTGATGCCATAGTTTCTAGTAACTATATATCCTATGCCTGCATCGCTTAATATTTTCTCATTTTTTTTGAATACCCCAAGTACATCATTTGCTACATTAACTGCGTTTGTACCGGCTAATTTTGATATGCTGAGTGTAGTTTGAGGATATTGTTCACTCATATTTGAACTGTTTTCGTCACGCAATACAATAGTTGCATCTTTGTAGTTTTGGATATCTATACCTTCAGTGATAGTAGCAACATCTTTTAGATAAATTAGCGACCCGCCGTAATCTGCAACGGCAATATTGCCGACATCTTCTACGCTCTCGATTGCATTTTTTACACCTAGCACAACCATTCCACCGTCATCAGTGCGGCTTTTTACGCTAGGAGCGCTATTGGCAACAGATTTAACTCCTTGCATTATTTGGCCAAGAGACAGATGATATCCGCTAAGTTTATTGAGATCAACTTGCACATTATATTGAGCTCTATGGTCTCCTTTGAGTGTGGTTTTTGATACACTATCTATACCGTTGAGTTCTTGTTGAATTGAGCGGATTTTATCATATAGTTGTACTTGATTGACTTTGTTCGGATCTTTGGCATAAAAGGCAACTGTTACAATCGGAATATCTATATCTATATCAAAAGGCTTGATAAGCGGCTGCATTGCGCCTTTTGGCAATTCATCCATATTTTGCATGACTTTATCATAAAGCTTCAAATTTGAATCTTCTCTATTTTCACCTATGTAATACATGACATTGACCATACCGACATTGTCCATAGCCATACCTTGGATATGCTCTATACCCTTGATCTCTCTTAGTTTTCTCTCCAAAGGATTAAGAATAACTTTTTCTACCTCACTGGCTGTAGCACCAGGCATTGCAACCATTACAGTTCCGCCTGATATTGCTATTTGAGGATCTTCTTCTCTTGGCATTATATTGAGTGCCAAATATCCCATCAAAAGCAAAAAAGCACCCAAAAGTGCTGTTAGTGGATTTTTTAAAAAACCTCTAGCCAAACGACCGGCTACATCTTTTGTTTCATATGCCTCGTGTTGTTGTTCATTCATGGCAGCCACTCTTACACAGGGATAATAACTTTGGCATACATACCAGGATAGATCTGAACGTCGCCTTTGTTAAATTTAATTTTGATAGTAAATTTGTGGGTCATTGGATTTGACGATGGAATGATAGAGCTAATGCTTCCGGTTGTCTTTAATCCTACGGAAGGTATCTCTACTTTGACCATTTTGCCTATTTTAATATGGCGTAAATTGCTTTCACTTACCTCTACTACAATTCTAAGTTTACTCAGATCAGTTAGTATGAGCGTAGGCATCCCTGGAGCTATCATTTCGCCTTGATTGATCTTCTTGGCTATGATTATTCCGTCATTTGGTGCTCTGACATTTAGATAGTCAATTTGTCCTTGTGAAATTCCGAGCATCTCTTTTTGGTTTTTTGCAGCAAGTCTTAAATTTTCAAGGTCATATCTAGATACCATGCCCTTTGCATACAATCTTTCATGTCTTGCCAAATTTGTAAGTATATTATTCAATTGATTTCTATTCATTTGTTCGGCTGCACTGTTTTCTGTTGGATCAATAGAATAAAGGAGTTGGCCTTTTTTGACAAAATCCCCCTCTGATACCAACATCTCTTTGACATAGCCCATATTGCGGCTTGAAAGCATTTTTTGATTATCTGATATTACTGTGCCGCTTAAGCTCAATTCGGCTCCAAAACTATATATTGATGTTATTAAAAATATAATCGCTAATTTTAAATTCATTATTATTCTCCTTTATTGGTTAGACTATCTAGTTCAAAGACTTTAGCATTGTATGTATTTTTGGTAGTAATCAATTTCAAAAGTACCTCTAGCTCTTTTGATTGCTTGATCAAAACATCACCGATAGAAATCATACCCTCTTTGTATTTTGCCAAATAATTTTCATACACTTTAGAAGCAAAAGCCAATCTTTTTTCATCGCTTCTTGCCATTTCAAATGCACTTAATGCTTCTGTTTGCAGCTGTTTGGCTTTCAACTCCGTTCCGCTTTTTGCGAGTTCTACTTGCGTCATGGTCTTGAGATGTTCTAATTTTGCTTTTTCTAAATTTATCTTATCAGAAAAGCCGTTAAATATATTCCAAGTAGCTTGCACTCCGACAGTGTAAAAATCTTTATCTGCAAAATCATTGAAAATTACATTATCAGCACTACCATATTCTGCAAATCCGCCTATCATCGGCAAAAATGCAGCTCTTTGGACCCAAACGGCATTTTCTGTAATTTGCAGCCCTAAATGTGCTTTTTGTATATCAAAACTATCATTTTCTATTTCTTCTTTTGACGGCATATTAAGCGGAGCCATTTCGTCGACATTCTTAATGGATTCGACTTCTTCGTTCAATAAAAAAGAGAGATATTGATATGCAAGCTCACGATTTAGCTTTGCTTGGATAAGCAAACTATCAGCTTCGGCTTTATGTGCTTGGACTTCAAGAAGATCTGTCTGGATAGCATAACCCTCTTTTACCATCTCTTTTACGATACTTTCTAGGCGAGAGGTATTTTTGGTTATTTTAGATAGATTTTTTATATAATTTTCTACAAGAGTTATGTCATAAAAAGTTTTTTTGGTTTCATACACTTTTTGAGCGACGACCTTTTCTTTGTCTATCTTGCTCATCTCATACATATCATGCGCTATACGGCTATAGTGAGTGATCTTGCCGCCGGTAAATAGCGGGAGAGAATAAGTAAATTTGGTAACGTAGTGATTTCTAGCTTCCGGATAATTAAGATTATGTGGTGGTTTGTTATACATATCTGCACAAGCTTGCGTGTTACCCAGTGAACAATCAGCAAAATTATCCATAAATTCTGGAGCGCCAAAATCTCCAAATGTCGCTTCTCTGCTCTGAACTTTAAACCCAAATACATTTCCGGCTTCATTTGACCTGAGTGCATTCAATGTAGCGTCTAGTTTACCAAGGCGGGTAGCCATAGGAAGTTTTGATTCTAATAATTTCATCTGTTCGTCAAATTTTGCTATTTTGATTTCAAGATTTTTTTCTTCAAGCATGGCTAATGCTTCTTTAAGCTCAAGATTTGTTACATTTCCAAAAAGCGGAAAAGCAACGCACATGAGTATGAGATAGATTCTCATCTTCATGTTTGCTCCTTAGATATAAAATATAGTTAAAAAATTGGTAGGGATATTATAACCAAATTTGCTGATAAAAAATGGTTATAATATATATTTGATGGTTATAGGGTTGCAGATGCTACGCTGATACATGCTTGAAGTTGAGATAATTCTTCAAGCAGATCTTTACTTACGGCTCCATCGACGCGTACAACAGCAAGAGCTTGCTGTTTGTTGTCTCTTCCGAGTCTAAAATCAGAAATATTAAGATTATGTTGTGCAATAATGCGGCCAACATCACCGATTACGCCCGGAGTATCAGTATTTCTAAAGAAGATCATTACTCCTTTTGGTCCAAAATCCAATGTATAATCATCTACTTCAATAATTCTTTGTACTTTACCGTCATAAACAGTACCTGCCAAGCGAAGCGTGCCGTTTTTGGTAGTAAGTTTTAGACTTATTTTATTTGTAAATCCACTGGTGTTTGGTTTTGTCTCTTTGATTATCTCAATCCCTCTGTCTTTTGCAACAAATTCGGCATTAACATAGTTAACCTGGTCGGCTAATGATTCAGTCAATACTCCAACGGTAGCAAAAGTACCAAGTGATTCAACAAAAGGTGCAATATCGCCTTCGGCTATAACTTTGATCGATTTAACGGCACTTTTTGTTATCTGAGCACTCAAATGTCCCATTTTTTGTGTCAATTCCAAATACGGTTTCACAAAATCAGGCAATTCATTTTCTTTGATAGGCAAATTAAGTGCATTCGGGTAAGCAATACCCTTAACTGCCAAAATTGCATTTTCGGCTGCTTGGATTGCTATATTTTCTTGTGACTCAAGTGTATTTGCACCCAAATGCGGTGTAACTGTAACATTATTCAAATCCAATAAAGGATGATTGGTAGCCGGCTCTTTGTCGAAGACATCGATTCCTGCCATGGCAATTTTGCCTGATTTCAGACCTTCCAATAACGCTGCTTCTTCATACAATCCGCCTCTAGCACAATTGATAAGAATGACACCGTCTTTCATTTTGGCAATCTCTTTTTTACCGATCATACCTATGGTTTCTTCGGTTTTTGGAGTATGGATAGTGATGATATCACACGCTAAAATATCATTAAAATTAGTAGTATATGCAATATCAACATTTGTTGCTTTTGATGAATCTATATATGGATCATATGCAATAACATCCATTTCAAAAGCCTTTGCTCTTACTCCAACGCGAGAACCGATATTACCAAAACCGATAATACCTAGTTTTTTGCCTTTGAGTTCTGTACCGTACCAATCCTGTCTTCTCCAGACACGATCAATCTTAAGATTGTTATGAGCATACGGAAATTGGCGAACACAAGAAAGCATATGAGTCATTGTAAGCTCAACTGCCGCAATTGTATTTGCAGTAGGGACATTCATTACTACAATACCCCGTTTGCTGCATCCATCAATGTCAACGTTATCAACGCCGACTCCGGCTCTTACTACTGCTGTAAGTTTTGTAGCTTTTACTAATAACGCTTCATCAACATCGGTGGAACTACGAGTAATAGCGACATCAGCAAGTGGCAATATCTCATTTATAAGTTTATCTTTTGGCTCATCAGATGCATTGATCATCATGATATCAGGATCTTGAAATAAAAGCTTTAGACCATTTTCATGAATATGATCACACACTACAATAGTTTTTTTTGACATCTGTTGGCCTCTATTTTTTTAGTTGGTCTTTGAAAACATCACCGAGAGTCATACTATCATCTTGTTTGCTGTTTAGTTTTGCTACAGCATCTTTTTCTTGTTGACGCTCAAGTCTTTTCACTGATACACGGATTTTATCGTTAGCTTGATCAAGCAATACGATAACACCCTGGATCTCTTGTCCTTTTTCTATCTCTTCGAAATTTAATGGAGCAAGATCTTCTGTGCGGATAAGAGCATCTACTTTATCGCCCAATGCGATAAATACACCAAAATCTTTTTTATCTTTAACCGTACCGGTCACGATATCGCCTACTTTATGCTCTACTGCAAATTTTTTGAGCGGTGAGTCTTCCAATGCTTTTTTGCTTAATGAAATTTTGCTTGTTTTGGTATCAATATTGATAATTTTAACTTCTACTTCATCGCCTGAATTGAATGTGTTTTTTGCATTTATAGATTTATCCCAAGAAATTTCTTGATTATGCAACAATCCTTCTATTGCTCCGATTTTTACAAATGCGCCAAAATCTGTTACAGATGTTACGGTTCCTTTTACAATGTCACCAACTTTATGTGATGTTGCAAATGCATCAATAGGTTTATCAACCAAATTTTTCAAACTTACTCTAAGTCTTTTTTTCTCTCTATCGATTTCGATCACTTCTACTTTGAGTTGATCACCGATCGTAAGATAATCGCTAGGATGTTTGACGTTTTTATCCCATGAGATTTCAGAAACATGCAAAAATGCTTCCAAATCTTCGCCTAGATCTACAAAAGCGCCATAAGCTTCTATATTGCTAATAGTTGCTGTGGCAGTATCGCCTACAGAGATAATATTGCCTATCTCTTTCCATGGATCATTGTGAGCATTTTTAATTGAAAGAGAAAGATGTTTTTTCTTTTTGTCATACTCAAGTGCAATTACATTTACTTTGTCGCCTTCTTTGTAATATTTAGAAGGGTTTACCGGGCCTTTGTGAGAAATATGCGAATAATGAACAAGTCCATCAACGCCGCCGACATCTACAAAGATACCGTAACTTGTAATCATTTTTACAGTACCTTCTACGATTATTTTATCTTCAAGAAGTTTGTTGGCTATTTCATCGATTTTATTGCCTTCTCTGTCAATAAGTTCTTTTCTAGATACTATAACAGAACCTTTGTCTTTATCAACTTTAGTAATAATCGCTTTTATTTTTTTGCCTGGAGCATCATTTTTTTGATTAAGATATGACAATGTTCTTGGCATGAAGAATTCTAGCCCATCGCATTCTATTACATATCCGCCTTTATTTTTCTTGGCTATTGTGCCCTCTATAAGATACTCTTGAGTATCATCATAGCTTTCAATAAATGCATTTAATGCTGCACGTTTTTTTGCCAATTCATATGAAACGATAGGTCGTTCACCTCTTGTACCAGTTATAATGACATCTATATTGTCTCCCTCGCTAAACGCAAGAGTACCGTCACTATTTCTCAATTGATCCAAAGAGATAACTGCCTCTTTTTTTCGTCCAATATCAATTAATGCTTGATTATCGCCTTCATTGATTTTAACAATTTTACCTTCAATCAAATCATTACTTGATTCTTCTCTTTTAAAAGATTCTTCGAGCATTGCTCCAAAATCTACATCTTCTATTTCGATATCTTCGAACTTCATACCGTTTCCTTATTATTTGCCTAATGTGACGATATTATACAATAAATATTTTAAAATACTTAATGCTAATTTATAGTGATTTTTTTTATGGCATCAATTACTTCATGTACAACCCAGTCGGGCGTTGAAGCTCCGGCTGAAATACCGCACAATTTTTTATTATTAAACCACTTACCATTCAATTCTGATGAATTTTCTATCAAATAACTATCTTCACAATAAGATTTACAGATAGAATGAAGCTGCTTAGTATTAGAAGAGTGCTTACCGCCTATTACTATCATTACATCTGCCCTCTTTGCCAGCGAAGCTGCAGCGTCTTGGTTTTCAAATGTTGCATTGCATATAGTATTAAAAACTCTCACTTCTTTACATGTAAACATTAAAGAATTTACAACCTTGGTGAAATCTTCCGGTTTTCTTGTCGTCTGAGCTACAACGGCTATCTTGCTTCTAAGATGAAGCGCGGATGCTTCTTGCTCATTTGAAACTACAAAAACCCTAGAAGAATCTGCTCCGTAACTCATAACACCCTTGATCTCGGGATGACTAATATCTCCAAAAATAACAATATCGTAACCGTCCGAGCTCATTTGATGTACTATTTGCTGGGGTGTTGTTACGTATGGGCACGTAGCGTCTATGATTATATTGTTTTGTTCTTTTAAACTTTGCAGTTCATGTTTTGGGATACCATGGGTTCGGATGACTACAGATTCTTTTGGTGCTACATCGCTTAATTGTTCTGCTAAGCCGATATTGTATCCTGCTTTGAGCCTGTTTATCTCATCTTTATTATGAATGAGCGGACCGTATGTTTTGCTATTTGGATGCTCTTCTGCTATTCTAATAGCTCTTTTGACCCCGAAACAAAACCCATATGAAGATGCCAGCTCTATTTTCATTAAGAAACCTTGGTGATAGTTTTTAAGATATCAAAGAAATTTGGAAATGATGTATCTATACATTCAACGTCTTCTATATTCATACCGCACACAAGTCCTGCGATTGCAAAACTCATAGCTATACGATGATCACCATAACTATTGATGGTAGCTTGATTTAAAGTACCGCCTATAATTTCATAGCCGTCTTCAAACTCAACGTACTCTATGCCGCAAGCTTTTAATCCGTTTAACACTGAGCTTATGCGATCACTCTCTTTTGCACGGAGTTCTTTTGCATCACTCACCTTGCTTGTACCATCGGCTAGTGCCATAGCAATTGAAAGTGCTGGCAGCTCATCAATGAGCCAGGCTATGTTTTGATCAACACTTACTGCTTTTAATTTGCCATTGTACGAGATTGTAATATCTCCCATAGGCTCATATATATCTTCTTTTAGAATATATTCAACATCTACGCCCATTCGTTCAAGAACTCTATAAGCTTCAATTCTTGTAGGATTGAGTGTCATATTTTTTAAATGTACTTTTGCATTTGGGATAATAGCTGCAGCTACAGCAAAGAAAAATCCGCTCGACGGATCGCTTGGCACCGTGATATCAAGAGGCTCAAGAGGACCATTAAGCGGATGGATTTCTATCCAGCCGTCGCTATTGGCCTCGATCTTCGCACCCATACCATTAAGCATTCGCTCCGTATGATCTCTGCTCAAAAGATTTTCTTTGTAATAACTAATATTATCTGCTTTTAACGCCGCTAAGATCATTGCGGATTTTACTTGAGCCGAATCAATTGGAGAGTGATATCTGAATGCTTTTAGTTTACCGCCTCGTATAAATAACGGGGCTTGATTGCCGTTTTTTCTGCCATCGATCTTGGCACCGATGCTGCGTAAAGGCTCTACTACTCTTTTCATTGGGCGAGAGCGAAGGTATTTATCTCCGGTAAGCACGAATGCACCCTCCACTCCTGCTAATAACCCGCAATAAAGACGCATACCCGTCCCTGCGTTGCCACAATCAAGAACATCATCGGCTTCTTCTAACTGTAATGGTGGAATTATGGTTATATTGCTTTCGTCTTGGATGACATTTGCACCCAGCATTGATGCAATTTTGAGTGAATTAAGCGTATCTTCTGCTTGTAAAAAATTCCTTATGGTTGAAGGTCTATCGCTTAGTAGTGAAAACATGGCACATCTGTGAGAAATCGACTTATCTGATGCGATATCTTCACATACTATATCAAAACTGTCTGCAACAGAAGAAATATTTACTTTTTTCATCTCAATGTTGCTCCGAAATTGGCTCCAAGTATTGAGAGAACATCGCCGGTAACATTTTCTATTACTTCTTCATCGAGTGTACTCTCTTGAGATTGGATAAATAGTCTGATAGTCAAACTAACGTTATTGCCAAATGATTTGTCTTCATAAATATCCACAGGATAAACACTTCGCAATATCGGCAATGATAATGCATCAATGGCATTCTTTACTTGTGAATATGCGATTTCTTTTGAAATAAGAACGCTCAAATCTTTATAAACACCCTGATAGTTAGAAATTGGATTTGCTAAAATATGTTTTGGCGTCAAAGCATCAAAATCCAATTCGGCAATAAAAGTATCATATAATCCCAACTCTTCTTGTGCTACCGGGTGCAGCTTGCTAACATATCCGCAAACATTTCCATTGATCAAAATATTAGCAGATTGATATGGGTGTATCAGTTTGTTTGTTTGGTTGCACTCTTCAAGTGCAAAATCACCCAAAACAAATCCAAGTTTTTGTAAAAATAAAGGCATATTCATCATAGATGGCTTACCGTGATTTATTACAGATTCTAGCTCCCCTTGCCCGCTCCAGACAAATGCTATCTTTTCTTTTTCATCTCTTTTTGCATCGAAAACCGTGCCAATTTCAAATAATGGGATTGATTTTTTCGTGTAATTGATATTTCTCTTTGCAGAGAGCAACAAATTAACAAGAAGTGTTGAACGCAATGAATTCATCTCTTGAACTATAGGATTTAGTAATGCGCTATTGCTATCCGTAGTTTCAAAACCATATTGTTCCAAGAGTGCGCTGTCTGAAAAAACATAACTGATACTCTCAAAAAATCCTACCGACACTGCACGGTTTCTGACTGTCTTTTTGGCTCTATATACTGCTATGGCACTATTGGTATGATAATGCTCTTGAAAATATAGCGGTTTTGATTCGATTTGATCTATTCCAATGATACGTACAATCTCTTCGGCAATATCTTGAATATTGCAAATATCAGGTCTGAATACTGGCACAGTAACTGCAACAGCATCATCACCTACATTTGCCACCTTGAATCCTAATCTTTGGAGCACATTTGTGATTATTGTTTTTTCGATCTCTTGACCAATAATAGCATGCAACTCTTTAACATCTACAACAACGATCTTATCGTCCCTGCTTGGCTCATGATTTAGTGTACCTTCATAGAAATCCAAAATATCATATTTCTCAAAAAGATCAACGGCTATTGGCAAACCAAATGCAAAGTCAGGATTGCTTCCTCTTGATGTATTGTAATAAATATCATCTTTTGGGATTTTAATATCGCCGATCATTGCATTGAGTGTATCAGGATGAATATAGCTTGCAATTAAAACTATTTGACCATCTTGAGAAGCCGGTTTACTTTTTGGCTCTTGATAAACACCGATAACAGATCCTGTTTGGGCAGCATTGGATATGCTTATCATTTTATCGGATTTTAATTCTATGACTATTTTTCCATCTTCATTTCTAAAGAAATCAGCATCATATGCATGCAAAATAACACCGGTAGTATGCAGCAAATATTCCAGTGTATCATCTAATTTATTTTTGCTAGGTACATTTATCATAGCTAAGCGGATATAAACGATCAATGGCAATTTGCTATCTTCTTTTTGTATAGCAAGACTACAGTTTATATGTGCATCAATATCAGTTTGCACATTCAAAGAAGCTTCTCTGGAAATTCCCAATTTTACTTTTTTATTTTGTCTAGCAGACTTGTGTTCAATAAGACTTATATTTAAAGCTGCGCTCAAATCTCTAGCAACTCCATAAATACTTAGACAATCCCCGCGGTTAGGTGTAAGTTCTAATTCAAAAATAGTATCATTGATCGTATCATATTCGCACAACTCACGCCCTGTTTCCAATTCCCCGACACTATCATCTAGTATCATAATACCGCTACCGATATTCGGAAGTCCAAGCTCGCTGGCTGAACATATCATACCATCGCTCTCAACACCTCTAAGCTTGGCCGGCTTGATCTCTAATCCGTCTGGCAATATGGCACCAACGGTAGCAACCGCAACGTATGTAGCATCAACAACATTTGCTGCCCCGCATACTATTTGTCTTGTTCCTACTCCGATATCAACTTGACATATATTCAATTTATCCGCATCAGGATGTTTTTCACAAGAAAGTATGCGTCCTACAACAATTCTTTTTGGTATTGAAACCTCTTTCATATGACCAACTTCAAGGCCTATAGCATTGAAAGTATCATAAAGCATATCATTAGTAATCTCTTTTAGGTCAATAAAATCATTTAACCAACTTCTAGTAACTATCATCTAAACTGCTCCAACAAACGAATATCACCCTCAAACAAAGATCTTAAATCAGGAATGTTATGCAATAGCATAGCAAATCTTTCTACTCCCAAACCAAAAGCATATCCGCTGACATCATCATATTCAACGGCTTTAAATACATTTGGATCCACAATCCCACAGCCTAAAACCTCTAGCCATCCTGTATGGGAGCAGACTCTGCATCCATCACCTTTACAAAAAACACATGAGATATCTACTTCGGCAGAAGGTTCTGTGAAAGGAAAGAAACTTGGGCGGAAACGAACTTCAACTTCACCAAACATAAAATGTAAAAATTCAGTCAACATAGATTTTAGATTGGCAAAACTCACTTCGCCTTTATGCTGCACCACTAGCCCTTCAACCTGATGAAACATCGGAGTGTGGGTAAGATCATAATCTCTGCGAAATACAGATCCGGGAGCTATCATACGGATAGGCGGCTTGGAAGATAGCATTTTTCTAATTTGCACAGGTGAAGTATGAGTACGCAATAAAGATCCATCAGCGAAATAAAATGTATCTTGCATATCTCTTGCCGGATGATGTTTTGGTAGATTTAATGCTTCAAAATTATGAAAATCATCCTCTACCATAGGTCCACTCTCGACAGAAAAATCAAGTGACACAAAATACTCTATAATTTTATCCATAGTCTCCATAACCGGATGCAATGCACCTATGTTTGGAGTCGTATTGTATAGCGAAAGATCTATTTTTTCATCTTTTAACCTTGCCTCTATTAATGCTGATTTAATAGCATCATAATGAGCATCAAATGTTTCTTGCAATTTTTCTTTGGCTAAATTTAATCCTTGGGCAAAACTTTTTTTCTCTTCTGCACTAAGCGTTGCCAGCTTGGCAAATTCTTTGGCCAAAGTCCCTTTTTTACCAAAAATATCTACTCTGACTTTTTCTAGTTCATCTAGTGAAGTACATGCAGTTATACTCTCTTCTAATATAGTTAATTCTTCCATATATCCTCAATTCTACACCTATCAATATAGGCTAAAGTAAAGCGATTTTACCTTATTATAGCTGACAATATGATTGTAACATCTAAAAATAAAATAGTTTGAGAAGATTGTTTATACTCTCAAATGTGTTATAATTATAAAAATAAAAAAATAAAAAAGGGATTTATAAATGTGTATATTTTGTAAAATTATCAAAGGAGAAATTCCGGTAAACAAAATTCATGAAAATGAAAATTTTTTAGCTTTTCATGATATTTACCCAAAAGCTCCTGTTCATATTATCATTATCCCAAAAATTCATGTATCTTGCTTTCAAGAAACGTCACCTGAAACTATGGCCGGCATGACTACTTTCATGCAAGAAGTCGCAACAACAACAGGTCTTGACAAAACAGGATATAGACTCATAACAAATAACGGCAAAGACGGTGGCCAGGAGATATATCATTTGCATTTTCATTTACTAGGCGGCGGCAAACTAAAATGGGATTATCTACACGATGACCCGCATAAAAGTGTATAAAAACTAGTTTTTATACACTTTATTTAATACTCTCTATCCATTCTTGCATTTTCTCTATCTGCTCTAGTGTTCTAGAAGTCGCAGTACCGCCTTCAGAGGTACGGGCATTCATGGATGAGCGGTTATTAAGTACAGCCATAACGTCTTCTTGTATACGGCTCTCTACACTTTGCAAATCTTTTAAACTAAGTTCCGATATATCTAGCCCCTGCTCTTCGGCAAGATTGACTACATTGCCCACTATATGATAGGCATCTCGAAACGGCATACCGATTTTTCTCACCAAATAATCAGCCAGATCGGTTGCACTTAAATGTCCTACCATGCATGCATTTTCCATACGAGAAATATTGACGGTCATCTGCTCTAACATCTCATCAAGCACCATAATTGAAAGCTTTGCGGTATTTACACTATCAAATACGCCTTCTTTGTCTTCTTGCATATCTTTATTGTACGCTAATGGCAAACCTTTCATAACTGTAAGCAGCGATATAAGATTACCGTTCACTCTGCCCGTTTTACCGCGAAGCAATTCAGGAATATCCGGATTTTTCTTTTGCGGCATGATAGAGCTTCCAGTAGAATGTCTGTCAGATAACGTAATCCATCGAAACTCGCTGCTGCTCCAGAGTATCAACTCTTCACTAAGGCGGCTAATATGCATCATCATGGTAGATATATTAAATAAAATTTCAAGTGCAAAATCTCTATCGCTTACCGTATCAAGACAATTAGATGTCGGTGCGTCAAAGCCAAGAGTTGAAGCTGTCATTTGACGATCTATAGGATATGGGGTTCCTGCTAGTGCAGCGCAACCGATAGGAGAAAGGTTATTTCTCTCAAAGCTGCTCGCAAATCTCTCATAGTCACGCTTAAACATATTGGCATAAGCCATCATATGGTATCCGAAATTAATAGGCTGTGCGTGTTGCAAATGCGTCATTCCCGGCAATAGCGTATCACTATGAGCTTTAGCAATATCTACAAAAGTCGATATAAGTTCTGCGAGCAACGAGATTATCTCTTTTGTTTGTCGCTGTACAAAAAGTCTAAAATCAAGTGCAACTTGATCGTTTCTGCTCCTAGCAGTATGGAGTCTCTTGCCTGCATCTCCTATTTTTGCTGTCAAACGACCCTCGATTGCCATATGGATATCTTCATCGTCGCCTTTAAGCTTCCAAGAACCCGACTCGATTTCTTTAAGAATACGATCTAGTCCGGTTGTAATACTTGACAAATCATCATTGGAGATAATGCCTTGTTTTGCCAACATGGCAGCATGAGCTTTAGAGCCTTCTATATCTTCAAGATAAAGCACTTTATCAAAAGGAAATGAATTGTTTAGTTCCTTTAATAGTTGCGAACTCTCTGTGCCGATTCTAGCTGATGCAATTTTTTTTGCCATATTAAATTATCCTTGAAAAACAATAGATATATTTTATCGAATTGTATATTTATACTTGTTTGATTTTTTTCTTAAAAGTAATTAAATTTTAAAAAACAAAATAGATTATTTATTCGTATTATTTATGATACAAATTCAAAAAAATATAGATATAATATTATAAAATTTATAAACATAAGGAGTGACTATGAAAAAAGAACTATTATATGGGATCGTCGGACTACTTATTGGAGCGGTTATAGCTATCGTGGCAGCCACACTCGCCGTCAATAACAACAATACGAGTATGATGAAGATGATGGGTATGTATACCTCAGATAATGATGCGGCTGGCACGATGATGAGTAACGAAGATATGTCGATGGGTCAGATGATGGCCGGCTTGCAAGGCAAAACCGGCGATAATTTTGATAAAGCATTCTTAAGCGAGATGATTGTGCACCACCAAGGTGCGATCAATATGGCCAACCTTGCCAAAACCAATGCTAAACACGACGAAATTAAAAACATGGCCAATGACATTGTGGTAACTCAAACCAAAGAAATTAACCAAATGCAGACTTGGCAGACTGATTGGGGTTACTAGAATACGGTGCAGAGTTGATTTGGTTTTAATAGAATTGGCAAATAATTTATTGCGATTAAAAATATTCTTGAAAAACAAGTATAGACGACTTATAGGTATTTTTTTATGATGCAAATTCAAAAAAATATAGATATAATATTATAAAATTTACATAAAGGCAGTTTCAAATGAATGCAAGAAAAATTTTTATCATTGCACTGTTATTAAGTTTTACAAATACATTTGCTGATACAGCAATCGAAAACAACTCTACAGCAACGTCAATAATTAGCTCGTCTGATGCTAATACAACAAATGAAATCAGCACAAACATAGGTGATACAGCTTCCTTTGATGAGGAGTTCGGGGATGTTAATGAAACTGCTGTTTTAGATCCATTTAGCGGATATAATAAATTTATGACAAATGTAAATGATAAATTTTACAAAAATATTGCCGAACCAATAGCTACTGGCTATTCCAAAATACTGCCTGAAAAAGCTAGGATTTCGGTAAATAATTTTATTCATCATCTGCGTTTTCCGATAAGATTAGCAAATAATTTATTGCAATTCAAAATTCAAAACTCTGCCGAGGAAACCGGAAGATTTGTAGTAAATACCATTTTTGGACTAGGCGGCTTTTTTGATCCTGCAAAAACAGATCTTGGATGGGAAAGACACGATGAAGACCTTGGTCAAACACTAGGTTTTTATGGTTTACCGGAAGGTCCATATATAGTATTGCCGATTCTTGGGTCTTCTAACTTACGTGACACCGTTGGCTTGGTTGGTGATACATATATAAGTCCTCTTTATAGCGCAGATGCAGATAATATTTGCTATAAAATACCACAAAATACTACGCAAGATATCATGATCGCAAGTGTAGAATTAATCAATAAAACATCTTTGCATCTAGGCGAATACGATTTGATCAAAAAAGATGCTTTGGATCTATATGCATTTTTACGAGATGCATACACTCAACAAAGAAGACAAAAAATAAAGGAATAATTTGATTAAAATAAATAAACTACTTAAAATATTTTTGATATTAGCAACGTTTGGCACTCAATCTTTTGCTTTAAGACAAAACGAGATTGAACCGGTTATGCATAGTAAAATAGAAAAGGTGTTGACAGTACTAAAGAAAAAACAATCCAACACAATAAGAGGGCAAGAAATTATTCGCACCCTGGACCCTGTTTTTGATTATTCCCTTATGGCAAAATTGGCATTAAGCAGCAAAACATGGGATTCTATTACTCAAGCGCAACAAAAAGAGTTTACAAAGCTATTTATAGCAAGGCTGAAACAGTCATACCTTGATAAACTTGATCTTTATAACAACCAAAAAGTGATATATAAAGGTGTAAAACCATATCTAAAAGGCAGATTGCAGCTGCAAACAGAGGTTGTCGGCAAAGATGAGACATACAAAATAAATTACAATTTTCACAATAACAAAAATAGTGGTGATTGGCTCATATATGATGTAGAATTAGCTGGTGTCAGTATCATTCAAACATATCGCCAACAATTTGCAGGTCTTTTAAAAGAAAAAAGCTTTGATGAAATATTAACTCAACTAAGAGAGAATCAGCCATTAAAAGCAAAACGATCATAAGCAATGAAATTATATAATATGCCTAACCGTACAAAAGGATAAACTACGAACCCTCACACGCATGAAATAAAACTTATTTTATTGAGTTTTATAGCTCTTATAGTATTTGGCTCTGCATTACTGATGTTGCCTTTTGCTCACAACGGTGAATTAAGAGTTGTAGATGCGCTTTTTACATCCACGTCTGCTGTTTGTGTTACTGGGCTTATTGTCAAAGATACTGCAGGTGATTTTACGCTATTTGGACAGTTTATTATAATGCTGCTTATCCAAATAGGAGGATTGGGCTATATGACTGCAGTAACCTTTCTGACAGTTATTCGCCGTCAAAAAATAGCACATAGAGACCGCATGTTATTGCAAGAATCACTAAACTATCCAGGCATGGAAGGGTTGGTTAGGTTTTTAAAGATAGTAGTTGCTTCTATTGCATTGATAGAAATTAGCGGCATAGTCATCTTGACTCTTCGTTTTTGGGCAGATATGCCTTTTGGCAAAGCATTATGGTTTGGTACTTTTCATGCCGTCTCTGCTTTTAATAATGCCGGTTTTTCACTATTTAATGATAATCTTATGGGATATAGCCAAGATATCATTATCAATCTCACTGTTCCGTTTTTAATTATATTGGGAGGAGTAGGATATCTTGTCATTATAGAACTTTCAAACTATTATAAAAAAGAACTAAATCGCATATCTACTCATACCAAAATCGTATTAACTATGTATGTATTATTGATTATTCTTGGCATGTTTTTGTTGCTTTCTTTGGAATGGGATCATGCCTTTAAAGGTATGTCGTCGTATCATAAAATAATGGCTGCTTGGTTTGCATCTGTCAATTATCGTACGGCTGGATTTAATACTATTGACCTCTCCACATTAACTGATTCAAATTTATTTTTTGGAACTTTTTTCATGATGACAGGAGGAGGTCCCGGCGGAACTGCGGGCGGACTCAAGGTGACCACTGTAGCATTAGCATTTTTGGGCATGTGGTACACTCTGAGAGGTGAAACAAATGTACATATTTTTCATCGCTCCATACCGTCATATCAGATCAACAAAGCATATACAATAATTTTTATTGCATCGCTTTATGTTGTATTTTCCACTGTTGTATTGAGTGAAATTGAAAAATTACCGTTTCTGCGGATTTTGTTTGAAGCAACTTCTGCATTTGGTACCGTTGGGCTATCTACCGGCAATGGCGGGGTACTGAGTTATAGTGCGTTATTTAGTGATGCAGGAAAATTAAACATTATGCTGCTTATGCTAATGGGCCGTATAGGTGTCTTTGCATTTACAATAGCCATTATCGGCAAAGCGGCTCATAGTCGCATAAAATACTCTGAAGGAAGGATAATAGTATGAAAAGTTTTGCCATAATTGGACTCGGAAAATTTGGATTTCATGTTGCCAAAGGATTAGCGCAACAAGGCATGAGCGTCATAGCTGCAGATATAAACGAAGATCAAATAAGAGAAATCAGCGAATTTGTGCAAGATGCTATTATTTTAGATTCAACAGATATGCATGCTCTAAGTGAAGCCGGCATAGGGCAAGTTGATGTAGCTATTGTAAGTATAGGAGAAAATATAGAAGCTAGTATCTTGACTGTGATGGCACTCAAGGAGATAGGAGTGAAAACAGTTATTGCCAAAGCAATTACTCGTGTTCATGGTCAAATTTTATCCAAAATAGGTGCTACAAAAGTCGTATACCCAGAAATGGAAACAGCCAAAAAAATAGTTAAAAAAATTGTCAAAAATATGTATTATGAAACCATTGACCTTTCTATTACTATGAAATTGGCAAAACTAACAGTACCCAACTTTTGGATCGGAACATCAATCTTGTCATCTGCGTTTGAAACAAAATATCATGTCAAACCTATTGCTTACAAACATCAAGGCACATGGCATACGAAATTTGAAAATGACGATATACTAGAAGATGGGGATATATTAGTAGTATTGGGAGACAATACAAATATTGAGGCATTAAGCAAAAAAGTTTAACGCCTTATTAAACTGTTTTGCTATTTATTTTATCTGGCACGATAAGGCACAGGTTTATATCCTTCTTGTATAAGCTTTATTATACCGCCTTGAAGATTAATGACGTTATAGTCTTTTTCGTCCAAAAATGGTGTTATAGCCGTTGTTCTAGAACCTGTGCGGCAAATGATAGCAAACGTCTCATTTTTCTTGACTATCTTGTTAAGTTGCACAAGAAAAGCATCCTCTTTTGCTTCACCTTTCTCATTAAAAAAC
Organism: Sulfurovaceae bacterium; assembly: GCA_041654415.1. GTDB lineage: Bacteria > Campylobacterota > Campylobacteria > Campylobacterales > Sulfurovaceae > BN30871. Next base: position 136,029 of record JBAZDL010000003.1, read on the forward strand.
ATAATCGGATATGAACCTTTTATTATGCCCGATTGTGCCCACTCTGCAGGTGTACGGATATCTATAATTTTGATCGGTTTATTTAAAAATGCTTTTGTTGCAACTACATTGGTAACATCTGCGTGAATTAGCAGTGTTAATATAGAAAATAATAAAAATATTTTTTTCATATAAAAATTCCTTTATTGAGTATTATTTTTTAAAAATGGAATTCTATCGAAAAAATATTAATGAAAAATATCTTTTTGGACAAAACATAAATAGCCCGCCATATTAAAAGCGGAACATTGCACCTAGATAAAAACCGTCTAGATCAATATCGACCTTTGTATCATAATCATTTTCATCTATCAAAATGCGCTGTTTGCGATAGCCAACTTCAACAGCAGGTTGTACATTTGACCAAAGGTCCTTAAAGGTATAATCGGTCTTAAAACGCATATCATAAAGTTCTGAATTTCCACTACCGACATATTGCAAATTAGTTTCGATACCGATCTGCGTATTTGGGATTTCGACACGAGCACGCAAGTAGCCCTGCGGGACGACAAAGCTGTCGCTTTCATTATAGGTTGCTTCAAAGCCATAGTCATCTTGTATAGAGTAACGAGCATTGATAAACTTTAAATCAACCCCGACATCAAGCTTCACCCAGAAATTCTTATCAAAAAGTGTATAGTAGAAGATAGCATCATATTCATTTATCTTCAATTCGCTAAGCGCATTATCTGAATAGCTCCAAGGACCCCAGCCGATTACCCCGTTTGTACGGCCACTATAATCTATGCCTGTATATTCCAAACGCAAATTTGGTATGTAATAAGGCAAAGTATGTTCTATGTTGACCCAAAGATAGGGGGTGATTTCCGTGCTGTAGCCAAGTCCATCCTCGGCACTGACCCAACTGCTGTTTTCATAGCGCAGCGATCCGCTAGGAGAGGCGTTCCATATGCCGGCACCACCTTGTATATGGAGCGTCTCAGCTTGAGCAGCTACACCAAATATCGTCGCTATAATGACTGTTTTAGATAATATATGCATTTTATTCCTTGTGATTACTTTATAAGTGTTTGATCGCTGTAATGTTTATCTAATTATTTTTTGCTTCTTACTTGTTTTAGTTCTTTGAGCATATCTTCTGAGAACTTATTAAATTTTGGTGCCAATTCTATAAGCATTGTCCGAGAAACCATCATTGAATCTTTCATTACTATAGGCATTTTCTTGATAATAGACTGCCCGGTCTCGGTATCATAAAAAGCCAATAAGTCATTGATCTCTTTTTCACTATAATGTTTCATATATATACCTATTATCGGTTCTTTTAGTTTTTCCCAAGTAATTTCTTCTTTCATTACCTTTGTAACATTTAATATGAATTTATTAAATATATGCTGTTCAGACTTAGTAAGCTTCAAATCTTTTGCTATTTTAGGATACATTTGCTCCGTTTCTGAATACATCACTTCTACCATACTATCAACATTCATTACCTTTAACAATTTCTCGACGCTTTCTCTTTTTGCAATATCGTCTGCATTGGCAAAAACTGAATGCAACAACACAAGCAATATAAATATTAATTTTTTCATCTCTTCCTCTTTTATATATAATATTTTTATTTAAATATTATATATAAAAAACCTAAAATAATATACATACCTGATGTATTTTATTTGCTTGTATTATATTTATTTCACTGGTTTTTGCCTATCCTTGGCTATAACCCATTTTATTTTGCCACTAATTTCATCAATTTGTTCAACAGCTCGCATTACCTTATACTGTCATTATTGGATAGTGTTCTGTTCACCGTAAGCGATACATTCCTTGAGAAATTTTATCTGCACTTCTGACAAAGTTGGTGATTTTAGTTTTTGGCGTACTAATTCCAATATTTTTTTTGTGTTGACGACAATTAGATTTAAATGACCATTTATTTGGCCGCACCTATAGTAAACATCTGCGGAAGATTGTTTTTGGGAAGTTCAAGCTCAGCATAACTAAAAATTTTTTCTAAATATTCCTCATCGCCGGTTGCAAAGAAGCTCGCCCACCAGATATCAGCTTCATCGGATTTGCTTGCAAATCATCAAATACAAACTTAGCAAGCTCTGATTTTGCCCTTGAGTGCCTGGTTATGATACATAGCGCTCCATTACGATGTTTGCTCTTGAATATACAAGATGTTGTCCCATGGAGATTGTTTTGAAACCATGCTTTTTATACAAAGTAATAGCAGCTTCCAGTTTAGTGTTTGAGACCAAATATACTTTTTTTGCACCTATTTCGACCAACTTAGAAAGCGCATGAAGTATAAGTGTTTGTCCAAACCCCTTGCCTTGGTGCAAAGGCGAAACTGCCATACGGGCTAATTCAAAAATGCCATTTCCTTCATTGAAAAGAGCGCATACACCCACGACATTATTTTCGGATACCAGACTTAGAATATACCCACCATTTTCAATAATTCGATAAGGGTTGGCTGAGAGTTTTCGATCAACGTCCTCAATCTCGAAATAGGTTGATATCCACTCTTCATTCAAGCGAATGAAATCAATGAGATATTTTTTTTCGTTCTCGATTATTTCCATGTTAGATCTTTGTTGCCTTTAATCTCAAGCGAACATAGTCAGCCACCCAGCCATCTTTTTCAGAATAAATTTTTGGTTTTAGAATATCTCTTACCTCTTCTTTGAATTGGTTTTGCTGTTCTTCCGTCAAATGAGATACGATACCGTTGGCAAAAATATCCAGCCAGTTTGAAATATCGTCTATTTTTGTCGGTCTTGGAATCAACTCGATATATTCAACTTTGAATCCGTTTGCTTCTAGCATTTCTTTATGGTCTTCATCTTTCGGGAAATACCAAGGGTTGTTGAATTCTCCATATTCTTCATGTCTGCCAAACACTTTCTGCATAGCATCAGTCAAATACTTTATATTTCCATATCCTCCAAACTCGGCAATAAATCTTCCTTCCGCTTTCAATGCTTGGGAGATTTTCTTTATTGCTGTCTCGGGCTCTTTCACCCAGTGTAAAACGGCATTGGAAAAGACGGCGTCAAACTCATTTTCAAATGGCAATTCGGTTGCACTCATGACATACGCTTCAATGCCTTTTGCTTTTGTCTTTTCGACCATGTCCTCACTTAGATCTACAGCAATGACTTTGGTATTGAACTTTTCGATCTCAACAGCAAGTGTCCCGTCCCCACAACCCAGATCCAATACTTTTTCGCTCTCTTGCGGATGTAGCAGGTCAACAACTGGAAATGCTAAATTTGATACAAAATCGGCATGTTTATTATATTTGTCGGCATTCCATTTATTTGTACTCATTATATTCCTTGTGTTTTTTAGTCTAACGTTTGACTTGAGAAATAGTTGCGACCGTGCCCGCAGGGTCAACTATTTCTCTCCTGAGTTTTGTTAGCATTTCATATATCTTCCAATCCCTTAACAAGCTTTACATCAAAAAACTGTTTTAGGATCTCAGAATGTAGTTCTATTTCATTTTTCAGTGGACTATCTTCCTTAATAATAAAAACTATGGTTTTGCAAGTACTATTAATAGCTTGTGGACTAAATTCGGTTGCTAACCATTGACTGTCTTCTTGTGTGCCTTCAAACCCGTTCGTGGTATCGGTAATCCAAGTTGTTGCATTTTTTTGATTGATCAATTCAAGCCCATATTTAAGCGGGTTTCTATAATCATCATTACTACAATATTTTTTCCAGCTGCATAGTACTGCATCTAAATCTTTGATATACTCAATTTTGCAAAATTCAGTTTCCATCAACTTAATTTCCTTGTAGTAATTTTGTATACTAACGTTTAAAATGAGCAATCAAAAAGCCGCCTTCTGGTTTTTGATTGGCTCCACCGCCTTGTTAACATCTTCATCTCGTTCTATATCCCCAGATATGGAATGCATATTTATTTTTATTATTATATTGTAATTTTAAGTGATTTTACTTTGAAAGTGATTTGAGGCAAGAAAATGGATTCCCGCTTTCGCGAGAATGACGGACTTAGATCCTGAAACAAGTTCAGGATGACGATGGTTGCGAATTGCCGCGTTTACGTTCGCGATGACAAATTAATGTAAAAAGTGTCTTTTTCCTGTGAAGTACAACGCCATTCCAAACTCATTGGCAGCTTCGATGACTTCATCGTCTCTCACGCTTCCGCCAGGTTCGATAACGCATTTCACCCCTGCCTCGGCCGCTGCATCGATGCTGTCTCTAAACGGGAAGAATGCTTCGCTTGCCAGAACTGATCCGCTTACGTCCAATCCCATATCTTCAGCCTTTCTAAGAGCTGCTTTTGCTGCATCTACACGACTGGTCATACCCATACCTACAGCTACCATAGCTGAATTTTTGACATAAACTACGCAGTTAGATTTGGTCAATGCAGCCACTTTGTAAGCTATCTCCATATCTTTCTTTTCTTGTTCTGTAGCTTCTCTAGTTGTTTTAAGCTCTGCATTTGCTACTTCGTTGGCTTCTATAAAATCTGCATCTTGATAAACAAACCCACCGTCAACTATCTTGAAATTAAACGCATCATTTGCCATCTCAAGCTTTTTGGTACCCTGTTTGAATAGTTTAATTCTTTTTTTCTTGGATAACTCTTCGACTGCTTCATCGGTAAAATCAGCTGCGAAAACCACTTCCAAGAAGATTTCATTCATTTTTTCGGCCAATTCTTTTTCAACTATACCATTGACTGCTACCACACCGCCAAATGCAGAAACAGGATCACATTTAAGTGCTTCGGTGTAGCTTTCAAGCAGAGTGTCCTTGATGGCAAAACCACATGGGTTGCCATGTTTGACGATACATACTGCATTATCATTGCCAAATACAGAAGCAATCTTGGCAGCTCCGCTTATATCTCCCATATTATTGAAACTTGCCTCACCTTTTACGGTTATAAATTTATTTGACAAATGCTTGTCAAACTCATATAAAGCGCCTTTTTGGTGCGGATTTTCACCGTATCTAGTATCAAATACTTTTTTGCCTGCTATGAACTGATATTCGCCAAAACCGCCATTAAATCTGCTGTTCATGTAGTTTGCTATCATACTATCATATGCGGCCGTGTGTTCAAAAGCTTTGATCATTAAGCCTCTTCTGAATTCAAGCGTATTGGTACTATTTGCTAGCGCATCAAGCACTTTAGAGTAATCAGCGCTATCTGTTACAATAAGTACGTCATTGAAGTTCTTTGCAGCACTTCTGACCATTGTGGGCCCGCCGATATCAATGTTTTCTATGATCTCTTCAAAGTCATCTGTTCTCTCAATGGTAGCTTTAAAAGGATAAAGATTGACGCACACTAGGTCAATGCCACTAACTCCAAGTTCCCTAGCCTGGGTCACATGGTCCTCATCTCCTCTTTTGTGGAGAATTCCGCCATGCACATAAGGATTAAGTGTTTTTACACGTCCTTCAAAACATTCAGGAAATTTTGTGACTTCATCGATCTCAATTACATCTATGCCGTTCTCTTTTAAAACTTTAAAAGTTCCCCCTGTTGATATTATCTCCCATCCAAGCTCTTTTAGCCCTTTGGCAAACTCTACTATCCCGCTTTTGTCACTAACACTTAATAACGCTCTCATATACTCTCTTTATTATAAATCTTGTTCTATTGTTTTTTTGAATGTACCAAAATAGATATCTTGAAGCTTTTTAATTGGCATATTTACATCGTTAATGATAAAATTATCACCCTTAATGCTTCCAATTGCCTCAACGTGCAATCCAAGGTCACTTGCCATCTTGGCTACATCATTTACATGCTCAGGTGCTACTTCTAAAATCGCTCTGCTTTGACTTTCGTCAAAAATCTCATTTGCATTCTCTAAATTAATATCAGCTTCTACTCCAAGACCTGAAACGGCTGACATCTTGGCTAGTGCTATCGCAAGACCGCCCATACTCAAATCTTTGGCTGATTTTAATAGCCCTTTTTTGTTTGCTTCTATGACAAGCTCCCAAAGTCTAAGTTCGGCAGTATAATCAATCTCCCCGAGTTTACCGGTAGTTTCTCCAAAAAGCTCTTTGATGTAAAGAGAACCACCAAATTCACCTTTTGTTTTACCTACCAACAAAAGCGCATTGCCTTCTTTTTGAAATGAACTCTGCAATACTTTGTTGCAATCATCATTTAGTCCCACCATTGCTATAGCCGGTGTAGGGAAAACACTCACTCCGTTTGTCTCATTATACAAAGATACGTTACCGCTGACTACCGGTGTTTCCAGTGTCGCACAAGCCTCTTTGATGCCTTCACATGCTTGTGCAAATTGCCACATGACTTCCGGATTTTCCGGATTACCGAAATTTAGACAATCCGTAATAGCAAGCGGTCTCGCACCGCTCATGGCGACATTTCTTCCGCTCTCAATTACAGCCAATGCTGCACCTTTAAAAGGGTCTATATAACAATACCTTGGGTTACAATCAGCACTCATCGCAATTGCTTTATCATTTTGTTTGACACGAATTACACTAGCATCCAGACTGCCAGGGCGCTTGATGGTGTTAGTTTGTACCATAGAATCATACTGTTCATATATCCAAGCTTTATCTACCACTTCAAGTGATGACAATAGTTTCTCAAATGCTTCTTGATTTGGAACAGCCGGATAATCTAAAATAGTTTTAGCGTTAACTTCATCCAAATAAGCCGGTCTAAGCGTAGGACGATCTAGTATAGGTGCTTCTTCGCTTACAGGAGCTATAGGCATATCAGCGCATTTTTCTCCATGCCAAAAGAGCTCCATTCTGCCCGTATCGGTTACTTCGCCGATAACAGCAGCATCTAAGCCCCATTTTTCGAATATATCAATGATTGCTTGTTCGCTGCCTTGTTTGGCACAAATAAGCATTCTCTCTTGAGATTCACTTAGCATAAAATCATACGGTGTCATCCCCTCTTCACGTGCAGGTACCTTGTCAAGATGCATGATCATGCCGGCTCCGGTCTTGCCTGCCATCTCAAATGATGAACTTGTAAGCCCAGCAGCTCCCATATCTTGTATTCCTACTACATGATCAGTAGCGAACAATTCCAAGCACGCCTCAAGAAGCAGTTTTTCCGTAAATGGATCTCCCACTTGAACTGTAGGACGAAGTGATTTGCTCTCTTCTGTAAAGCTATCGCTACTCATTACGGCTCCGCCTAGCCCGTCACGGCCTGTTTTTGAACCAACATATATAACAGGATTGCCTATACCCTTGGCAACTCCTAGAAAAATATCCTCATGCTTGACAAGACCAAGAGCAAATGCATTTACCAGGATGTTGCCATTATAACTCTCATCAAAGCTCACCTCTCCGCCAACGGTAGGTACGCCCATACAGTTGCCATAACTTCCGATGCCTTCAACTACACCGCGCACTAGATGTCTTTGGTATTTGTTTATATTATCATTGCCTTTGATACTGCCAAAACGAAGGGAATTAAGATTTGCCACAGGTCTTGCTCCCATAGTAAATACATCTCTAAGTATCCCACCTACGCCGGTTGCTGCACCTTGAAAAGGTTCTATATAGCTAGGGTGGTTATGACTCTCCATCTTAAATACTGCCGCAATGCCGTCACCTACATCTATAACGCCTGCATTCTCACCTGGCCCTTGGATAACCCATGGTGCTTTTGTAGGAAAACCGTTTAGATATTTTTTGCTGGATTTATAAGAACAGTGTTCGCTCCACATGGCAGAAAATATACCAATTTCAACGATGTTTGGCTCGCGATTCAAAATCTCTTTGATATGCTCATACTCAGCAAGGCTTAGTTTGTGTGATTTAAGCACACTTTCGATATTTTCGATGGCTGACATAAAAATATTCCTTTTTAGGATAATAAAATAGGTCTATATTATAGTAAAAAAGTGCTAAAGATGTGATGAAATGGATAACATAGAGATAGTATGCAAAATATCAATAACTATAAAAAATATAAAAAAATATTAAAAAAAACCATATATACCATAGCTAACCATTCCAAAAGCGACAAAAAGCTACAATTTTATAAATTATTCAAAGGTAAAATATGTCTCAAATCCTCTCCATGCTTACTCTCCAACAACAACTCAATGATACCACAAATGGTATAAATTGGGAAGATGGCATAACCAAACAAGGCAAGCCAATAGATTGGAGACGATGTATATTTTTAGAGTGTGCCGAGTTAATAGAATCTTACCCATGGAAGCATTGGAAAAATATCGATGCCTCAGCTGATGCTGAAAATATCAAGATAGAAGTAGTGGATATCTGGCACTTTGTGATGAGCGAGGTATTGCGGCTAAATGCAAATAGTCACAAATTATCCATGGAAGAATTGGCTGAGAAAATCTCTTCATTACCTAACTTTGATACACTCAAAGAACCAGCTAATGATATTTCCGATAAATACTTTGATCAAATTGCCACTATAGAAAAGTTTTTGAAATGCGTTTTTATAGATGAAAGCCTAGAAGAGATGGCGAGCTTATATTTTGATGTTGTATTTCAATCTGGATTAAATCTAGATAGTTTATACCAATTATATATAGGCAAAAATATACTTAATCAATTTCGACAAGACCACGGATACAAAGACGGAAGCTATATAAAAGTATGGAAAGGTCAAGAAGATAATGTTGTGATGCAAAGTCTGCTTGCTGCCAATCCATCAATTAGTCCAAGCGAATTATATGAAGCATTAAAAGCAGAATATCCAAAACAATAAATCCGCCCATGTCTCTGTTTGACAAAGAAAAAGAATAGATATAAATCATCTAATCTATTCTATATTTATTTTAACCAAGTCTAGCATGAAGGTTAAACTATCTGGTTTTAGTTGTCAAGTGTCCTAAACAGACCTGTAGCTACATTGCCGTCATTCTCAACAGATATTTCTGAAACAATACGAATATTTTTGACACTATCAAATCCGCATTCACGGCCACACATCATTGTACCGACCAAATAATATTTACCCTTAGGGATATTTCTAAATATAAAATTACCATCATCATTTGCTGTAGCAAACTTCAGATATTTATAGAGTCTATCATCTGCACTATTCATTTTGTTGCCGTTCAAGTAGTTCTCTTTATACCATTGCTTAGAGTATGATGTATATGGATTGAGATACAATCTTGCATTAGAACCTACTACTCTTCGTCCGTTTCTTGCTTGAACAGCAATTTTACCATATACGACCGATTGTCCCTTTAAAGATAGTTTTTTATATTCTCTTACCGGAAATGAAATACGATTTATAATTTTCTTATTTTCTTGGTTGGCATTATTCATATTGAATTGATTTTTTAGGTCAGAGATATCTATACAATCTTCTATACAATATTGTGGTGGCCAATTTTGGTCAAATTTTTCCAACTGCGTAGAAGGCGGCATAGGCAAGGCTGGTGCTTTGGCCGGCTTTGGCTCTTGCTTACATCCATAAAAAAATAACATTAAAAAAATAAGAGGTACAATTTTAAACACATTTAATCCTAAATAATTACTATTGGCATTATATCAAATTTTTTACGTCATTTGCCTAGGCAAAACTCTCCAAACATCTTATCTAAAACATCTTCATTGTCGTATGGCTTAGAAATTGATGAGATTGCTTTTATGGCTTCTGTTAAATGATAGGCAAAAAACTCCAATTCACCTTTCTGCAAGGGGAGTTTAGCTTCTTTTATAGCTTCTAACGAATTTTTGACTGCTTGGATTTGTCTGGATGAAACCAGCATCAACTCGTCCCCGCTCGAAATACTATCTAGTAAATTCTGTAATTTATCCAACAAAATAGAAAAATCAGATTTCACGCTCATGCTGATGACATCCAAAGAATCAAAGAATGGATTGTAAAGTTCTCTATGCAAATCTGCTTTATTGATGACTGCAAGCAAATGTTTTGAACTATCAAGCTCTTTGATCATTGATGCTATGCGTTCATCTTCTTTGTCCCATTTTTTACTTCCATCAAAAAGTGCAATAATGATATCTGCTTCATTCAAAGAGGCGATCGAACGCTCGACCCCAATTTTCTCTATCTCATCACTTGCTTCACGAATTCCTGCAGTGTCAATGAGACGAATAACATGAGAACCTATGCGCACCTGCTCTTCAATTGTATCTCTGGTAGTACCTGCAATATCACTTACTATTGCCCTATCATAGCTAAGCAATGCATTTAATAGTGAACTTTTACCTACGTTTGGTTTGCCAATTATAGCTACCCTAAAGCCTTCAATCAGGCCTTTTCTGCGATTACTGCTCTCTAAAAGCTCTATTAATTTATGTTCTAAGTTGTCTAGTTTGTTTGAAAGAGAATCTATAATATCTTTTGGCAGATCTTCTTCTGCATAATCTATCATTACTTCAGTATGAGCCAAAGCAAGTATCAGCATATCCCTACTCTCTTCGACAAAAATAGCCAAAGATCCTTTAAGTTGGCGTGCTAATATCTTTGCTGCGTCAATACTTTTTGCTTCTATCAATTTGGCTATTGCTTCAGCTTGGGTCAGGTCTATCTTGCCGTTTAAAAAAGCTCTTTTGCTATATTCTCCGGGAGTTGCTAATCTAGCTCCATACTTAAGGGCGGTTTGAATAACCTCTTCGGCTACAATAATTCCGCCGTGACATTGGAATTCTACTACGTCTTCGCCGGTAAAACTTTTTGGTGCTTGAAAGTAGATAACTATAGCTTGATCTATGAGAGTATTATCGGCATTATGCAAAGATGCTAGATGTGCATACCGCGGAGTAATCTTTGTTTTGTGTGCAATACGCTGAGCAATATTTAGCGCTTGGCTGCCGCTAAGTCTCACGATGGCTATAGAGCCAACTCCGTGTGCTGTAGCAATAGCGACTATAGTATTATTCATTATGTTTTTTGGATAAAATCATTGATCACTATATATTTGTTGCCTTCTTTATTGGTTTTGATAGCAACATACTTATTAGGAAACTCTTCTCTTAGCTGTTCAAGAGCAATTTGTACCAATATTCCATCCAGCGGTCTAGTCTTGCCTTTGCCACCACGATGCACAGCTTCAATAACCGGCTTGATCGTATAACATATCATTTCTTGTTGTGATGTTAAAAAACGAGCAATTTCCAATTTAACAAAAAGCTCATATTTGGAATATAGCCAATTAAATATCATATAAGATAATGCATTATATCTATAACCCTCTTTGCCTATAAGCAGCGCAGCATCATCTCCGTCAACAAAGATCAAAGCTGTATGATCAATAACATCTACTTCTACAATATCAATTGCAAAACAACTGGTCGCAAAAAGTTTTTTTAATTGATTTTCAATTTCAAGCGCCAATGAAGGGTTTGAAACCGGTTCAGGCATCGAATCACTACACTTAGTATCGCTATAGCTGATAGGCAACTCTTCTTTGTTTTGAAAAAACTGATCACTTACAGCATCATCATAATGTCTTAGATGGCTGCTGTCATCAGATTTGGTTGGCATTGATTGTTTTGAAGTTTCTTTTAAACTTGGCTGCGGGGTAGCCTGTCTTGATGAAGTATGTGTTTTTGACACATGGGTGTGCTTTGTGGGTTCAACGATAATCGGTTCATGTTTAATGCTATTAGCCTCTTTGACGCTTTCGTCTACAATAATATCAGCTACTATAATCGCATTCTTTTTACCAAAGCCAAAAACTCCCTTGGATGGATATTGTATTACCTCGCATTGCAATTGCAATAATGAACATCCAAAAAACTGAGAGGCTTTTGCATATGCATCTTCGAGTGTTTCTGCCTCAATCCTTTGCATTATTTATCCTTATGGTGATGTGCTTCAATCTCAACTTGTTTGTGTTTTTCGTAAGCTAAATTGACATAATATTGCTGTCCGATTGACAAAATATTATTTGTAAGCCAATAAAGCACCAATCCTGATGGGAAAGTAATAAAGAAAAATGTCATCAATATCGGAAAAAATTTAAAAATTTTCTCTTGAAGTGGATCTGTAAAATTTGATGGCGTAATACGTTGTTGATACCACATGGTAGCACCCATCAATAGCGGCAACACAAAATATGGATCCATTTTAGACAGATCGTGTATCCATAATGCCCATGGAGCGCCTTGTAGCTCATCGGCATTGAGAAGCACACGATAAAGCGCAAAAAATATAGGTATTTGCATCAAAAGAGGCAAACATCCTCCAAATGGATTTGCTCCATGCTTTTTGTATAGCTCCATCATTTTCATCTGCATCTTAGCCGGATCATCTTTATATTTTTCTTTGATGTCTTTCATCTTAGGAGCTAAGTCTTTTAGCTTTTGCATAGAAAGCATACCTTTGTATGATGGCCAAAAAAGTACCAATTTGATAAGAATAGTAAAGATAACTATAGCCCATCCCCAATTGCCGATATAATCATTTATCTCTTGAATTAACCAGAAAAATGGTTTTGCTAGCCATGTGAACCAACCGTACTCAATTACACTTGTGAGTTTTGGAGAAATTGTTTCAAGCATTTTATAATCTTTTGGCCCTATATATCCGCCAAGTTCCATATCTTGAGTGCCGCTTATAAAAATAAGGGGGTTATCGTTGGCTTCTTTTATGAGAGATACATTCATGCCCTGCTTAAGATCAAAAAGCAAAGATGTATAATATCTATCAAAAGCAGATGCTATAGTAGCACCCTTGAAGCTTTCTCCGCCTACTGCATCACCATCTTCTATGATGGCTATTGTATCATCCGCTTCATTTACTAATGCACCCTTTACAACCATATATTGGGTTGTATCGGCTACAGGTCTGTACCCAGGAGTGACGAAATATGATACCGGGCTTGAAGTAGTGATCTTTATATTATATTCTCCGCTTGGTTTAAATGTAATAGTTTTTGTGATCGTAGCAGATGAAAGTTGCTGAGTAAGCTTTACGCTTTGTTCGCCGGTTCTTAAATCCAATACAGACTTATCGGCAGTATACGGCGTTTTGAATGCTTCATCATTTAAAGCATTGTCGCTAAAACGCACTTCTAATGGTTTCACCTCTTTTGGATCAAACAATTTGAGAGCAGAACCATCTTCATTTTTATATTTTGACTCCAACAGTGTCATTTGAGATATGCGACCCATATTATCTATCGACAAGGTAAATCTATCAGAATTAACCGTTACCAAAGAGGCTGCATCTGCAACTATAGGTGCAGCTGTTGCAGCAACTGCTGTATTGTTACTCATTGCAGGTGTAGCTTTGTTTTGAATAGTTGCATTTTGCTGTGTAGTGGTTTGCGGAGCAGCTTGCGGGTTTGGCATCAAATAACTAAAGCCAATAAAAACTAAAATGGAAAGAAATAATGCTAGAAGAAGTCGTTTACTAAGATCTTGTTGTTCCACGAGGTGTGCCTTTGTGTGAAAAATTATAATATCAAAGAGCTGCGCTTTAATGTATTGTCAAATGTCTTACTCAATACCTCAAAAGTCTCTTTGAGTAGTGCAGGTTTGGCTACCAATACATAGTCGCCCTTTTTTAAATGAGGCAAATTGGCTATAAATAAAGCTCTAAGTAACCTTTTGGCTCTATTTCTATGTACTGCATTGCCTACTTTTTTACCGGCCACAAACCCTATATTATACCCTGTAGATTCTTTATAAAAAAGTACAAAATAAGGAGTGTGCCAAACTTTTGTTGCCTTCGAATAGATATTATTGAACTCAGCCGTTGTGCGGATGCGCTCAAAATGCTTTACGCGGCTAATCTTTTTCTACCCTTAGCTCTTCTAGCAGCAATTACTTTACGGCCGTTTTTTGTTTTCATTCTAGCTCTGAAACCATGTGTTCTTTTACGTGGTGTTTTGTGTGGTTGGTAAGTTCTTTTCATAAGAAATATCCTTGTTGATAATGATAATAACCCTACTAAAAGGGTTTAGTAAGCGCGATTGTACACTAATATGACTTTGAAAAGATTTAAAATATAACTTTTGATAATTGCTATTTTAAAAGTATGTGCTAGATTCGTTTCTTTATATATGTATTGTTTTTGCCTTTATATACACCAGCAAGAAAGCTGCAAGCTCAAACCGCACTAATCTATATTATAAAATCCATGTTATAATTCGCACCATGAATAAGATTATAGATATAAACAATTTACCCTCTCCTTGTTGGCTGCTTGAAGCTAAGCTTCTCAAAAAAAATATGGCTATTTTTGACTATATACAAAAAGAAAGCGGAGCAAAGATACTCTTAGCCCTCAAGGGCTATGCTCTATGGAAAAGCTTTGATTTGATACGCCCTACTTTGCACGGATGCTGTGCTAGCGGACTTCATGAAGCTAAACTTGCCCACGAAGAATTCGGTAAAGAGGTACACACATACTCTCCTGCCTTCAAAGATAGCGATATAGAAGAGATTGCTAGAATATCTCATCATCTAGTTTTTAATTCTCCGGCTCAATTTCATCGTTTTGGCAAACAAGCACTAGATATTAATCCTTCACTATCTTTGGGCCTAAGGGTAAATCCAGAATACTCACAATCACCCAAAGAGATGTATAATCCTTGCGGGCTCTACTCTAGGCTAGGCACTACAATGGCAAATTTCGATGAGAGCATAATGCAATCGTGCGAAGGGCTTCACTTTCATGCTTTGTGCGAACAAGACAGCGATGCTCTTGAAGGAGTAATAGCAAATTTTGAAGATAAGTTTGGCCCATATATAACAAAACTCAAATGGGTAAATTTTGGTGGAGGCCATCACATAACTAGAAAAGATTACGATATCGAAAAGCTAATAACACTTATAAAAGTATTTAAGTCCAAATATAATAATATAGAAGTGTACCTAGAACCAGGAGAGGCTACCGGCTGGGAAACAGGAGCGCTTCACACGACAGTACTTGATATAGTACATAACGGTATCGATATAGCCATATTGGATAGTTCGGCTGAAGCTCATATGCCCGACACCATACTTATGCCTTATCGTGCAGAGGTAAGAAATGCAGGCCAGCCCGGAGAAAAAGCATACACATATCGTCTTGGCGGCAATACATGCTTAGCTGGTGACATTATGGGTGATTACAGTTTTGATAAGCCGTTGCAAATTGGAGATAAAATAATTTTTGAAGACCAGATGCACTATACTATGGTCAAAGCAACCACTTTTAACGGCATACCGCTTCCAAGTATTGCAATAGAGTATGAAGACGGCAACATAAAAGTGGTGAAAGAATTCGGATACGAAGAGTTCAAAGGCAGATTATCATAAAGGCATCTACTTTGATGCGTTATCTTCTTCCCTTCCGAACAGTTGGCTAAAATTTTTGAATTCTTTTTTGTAAACAATATCTGCACTGCTCGACTCTTGACTTACGGTAATTACACCTTCTATATTGGGAGTAAATTCGTATTTTAGTTTTGCTTTAGATACATCATCGTTGGCATAGATCAAAGTAAGACGTTTGCCGATCTTTTTGCCAACCTCCATGCTGTTATCAGCTCCAAATACCAGATGATCAACATGCAAACCAATATCTGACAAAATAGATTTTGCCATAATTCCACCCATCATCTTCATCATTTCTTCTTCGGTATACTTGCCTGACTCCATCTCAGAATCAAACATGATAAGAGCCAAAATTTGCTCTCTTGTTAACTTTGGAGTTGAAGAGAAATTAACCAATGGATTTCCCGGAGTCCCTGCTATATTTACTCTGATTGTATGATTTGGGGCTCTGTATGTAGCTTGAAGATCTAATTGCGGCCTATTGGCATCTCCTGTAAAATATATATGACTTGTTTCCGCATTGAATCTTTTACCCCCAAAAATATAGTATCCTCCTCGTGGTATAGTAACCAAACCAAAAACCATCAAAGGCTCATTTGCTAATTTTTCCAAACTCAAATCCAGTGTGGAATTAAAACTGGAATCACTTTGATTGTATCTTAATGGTGCTTTTGATACTACTTTAACCGAAAGTGATAAATTGTCTATAAATGACGGCGAAGTTTTTTGTTTTAAGTCTTGAATAATAATAATATCACTATCACTAGGAAATGTTTTTTGACCAAAGTAGTACAATATATCTCCATCAAGGACAACAATATTGCCTTTGATATTAACATGATCATTGTCCACGGTAGCCAATAGTGATGCGTTAAGCTTCACGGATGCAACTTCATGTGGAATAAGCAAATTATTTGCATTGATATTAAAATTTCCTTTTTTTGTAATGATGTTATACGTACCGTCTACTTTGGCTTGATCATTTACCCACAATGGACCCAGTTTAACTATTCCTTTATTTATATCAATAACTGACTGTTTGGTGCTAAAATATTTAAGTTTGTCATACACAAAATTATAATTGTCAACACGAAAAACTGACTCTGCAAAACTGAGCTTGGCGCTTAACTTTTCTATTGGTTTTTGATCTCTTGAGACTTCTCCAAAATATATTTTAGACGAAAGGAGGGAAATATCACCTTTTTCAAGATTATTGATAGTAGCATCAACGGATAAATCTCCGCGCAATGGCGGAGGCGTATAATTAACAAATTTATTCAAAGCAGCCAAAGCATTTTCTATAGATGTTGTATTTGATTTTATTTTTAATATGCCCGTTGTGCTGCCTGTTATCTCACTTTGCAGCTCTCCTATGGAAAATGTACCGTCTAATGTTTTTGGTGTATTGGCATATCTTAATTTAGTTGATAACTCTTTGGCAACAATATCTATATTGGTATAGTCTTTTTCTAGTCCGATATTGACTTTTGAGCCAGACAGTGCATCCCACTTGATAGTTGGGTATAGCGTTCTAAGAATTGAATTTTGAGGTATGTTTGCTAATGCATCAATGGTCCAGACAGTTTGATCATTTACTATTTTTCCTGTTGCATCTATCAAGTCTGATTTAAACTCAGTATCAAATGTAGTAAAAAATGGTGATTTAAAACTAACCGGAGCTTTAATTGACGCAATACCTTTGACATTTTCAATATCTTTTGGCAGTTCAAACCACTCTTTGATCGGCATTTGTTTTTTAGACTCTGCGGTGAGCATGCCGCCTTTAAAACCATCTGATTTAAATGATCCTTTAAAATCCTTGGTATCTATAGTTGCATCAAAACTATTTTTATCTCCTTTGTATATTACTTTTGTATCGGTTAAAACTTGAAGTAATTTAGGATGCAAATTTGTCGTATTTTTAGCATTGGCAGTGCCTTGATAAGTTGTATTTTGATCTTCGTCTACAAAGACCTTGCTTGTTAGTAAAATACGAGGTGCATAATGACTCTTGGCAACAGCATTTGAAGTAATTGTAGTTTTTTCTGTTTTTGAGCTATAAAAGACTTCGGAATTTAATGATAAAACATCCAAATTACCGGTAGTATTTATATCTTTAAATATCTTATTGCCTTTCGTACGAGCCAACACGGTAAGTCCACGCTTTGAGACATTAAAATCATCTATAATTGCATAATTTACCTGCTTGGCATCAATTGGTATATGATATCTATCATAATATATTTGATTTACCGTGAGATCTCCGCTTCCTTTGAAATCCATACCGCCTACCGCTTGGGCTTTGAGATTTATCTTGCCGTAATTTAGATCTGTTTTAAAATCAATATAGCCTTTTTTAAAACTATTAGCGTATAGATCAAAAAAGATACCATCTAATTTTGCTTCCATACGATTAAATATATAATGCTTATAAGCATAAGATGTAGTTGTTATGTTGCCTTCTTGTATGATCAAATCAAAATCAATCTTTTCTTTTGTTGTATTTGTATCAGTCTTAAACGACTTAATGAGTGCAGTTAGATTTGTTATATTAAGATCAGAAATAGCAACAGAGTGTAAGACGATCTTTCTTTCGAGCAATGATAATGGACTCCATCTCACATTTAAATTGGTCGCTAATGGTTTCTTGTCATATGTTATTTGCTTGATATTTACACCTTTGAGCAAATCTCCTGTCATGGACTCATATATAATTTTATGGGATTTTAGCCAATCATGTGTCAATTTCTCTACAACAGCAGGCGTGTTTGCCAATACGGTAAAAAGTACCATTAAGACAACCACCAACACCATTCCTAAAAATAATATTTTCTTCAAAATGACTGTCCCAATTGAAATTGAATGTTATATTGTGATATATCATGCACATTAGCGCCAACATCTACTTTAAGCGGACCTACGGGGGTTAAGTATCTAATCCCAATACCTGCCGAGCTAATAATATCACTATAAAAATCGTAGCTTTTTGCATTTATCATGGTATTGTCGGTAAATACGGCTCCGTAAATATTATCTTTGATAGGATAGTTCAGTTCAAATGTAAGATTTGCCATACTCAAGCCGCCTTCGACCGAATGTTCAACAGGAGAACTAATGACACCTATTTCATTGTATCCATATGCCCTGTTGCTAAAAGAGCCTCCTCCAAAAAATAGTTTTGATTCCGGCAAGAGATTAGATATCATTTCTATTGTACCCATCTTGCCTACTGCTGCAAAAGTAATATTATTCCATGTGTAAATACCTCTAGCTTCAAAAAGCATTTTAACATAATCGCTGGCATCAGCACTATATGGTATGCCATATTCCAAATAACCGGAGAGATAATATCCGTTTTTTGGATTCAATCTATCATCTCTGGCATCATAAGTAACCTGAAGGTACGGATAATATAGTAAAAAATTTCCATATATAATACCAGGCTCAGGTGCGTCCAAAACTGATATATTGATATTTTCTGCAGACAATCCTGCTTTAAGAAAAAGTTTATCGAATTGATAAGCTGCAAATGCTTTTAAATACTCTTTTTCTTCCTTAAAGCCTTCATACTCCAAATTAGAATATCCGCCATTAAGACCAAGGTCAAAATAGTAATTTTTATAATTGAATAACGATGGCCTAAAAAAATCAATATCATACAGCTGCTCTTTGGTAGAATAATTACCTGTCAGAATGAGTTTTTGGGCATTGCCAAAAAAGTTTCTCTTAACAAGCTGTGCTTGAACCCTGGGTCCTGCATAACTATCATATCCTACACCGCCACTAAAATAGTATGGATTTTCTAATAACATAAGAGTGATATCGACCGGAACGACATTATATATTTTACGATCTGCATTTATAAGAATACTATCAAATGCCTCTAGATCTTCTAGCCGTTGATAGGTTGCCTTGATCCTCTCTGTGCTAAATTGCTCACCCTTGAGCGCTTCTACTCGTGAAAGTACTACACTATGGCTGACCTCGTCTGCTCCTTTGATGGTAGTATCACCAAATGTACAGATCTCTCCTTTTCTGAGTTTATATATCAAATCGGCCTTGTGGGTTTCAATGTCTACATATGCTTTTGTATCTAGATCGTAACTGCAATAGCCATCTGATAACAATTTGGCAATAATTGCATTTTTGCTTTCTACAAATTGTTTTGGCTTGAAAATATCTCTCTCTTTATACTCAATAAAAGGAGTAATGTCATAATCGCTTTCTATCAAAATGGAAGAGATTTTTACAGGTTCATTTTCGCTTATTAGGATTCTAACGGAACTGTTATTTTCACCTATAGTATATGTAGCATTATAATAACCCTCTGAGTCAAAAAAGCTTTTTAATGTCTGGGGCAATGTTTTGATAAGCTCCGTATTGATACGCGGTGTACTATCTTTCCAAAATCTAAACCAATCTCTTGTCTTTACGTCCAGTGCTTCTTCTATCTCGTCAATAGAAATTTGAGTTGCACCCAAAATCTCTATAGTCTTTGTTTCTACTTGCACATCTTCTTGGGCTACGACAAGTAAAGATACAGCACAAAAAACAAAAACTATATTACGCATTATTATCCAACCAATTACAATTATTCTTAATGAATATTCTAATCAGCCATTGTGAACTATTTGTGTTATGCACGAATTTGACCATTGCCATAAATTTTATACTTGTATGTCGTAAGCTCATTAATGCCCATTGGACCTCTAGCATGAAGTTTATTGGTTGATATGCCCACTTCTGCTCCAAACCCAAACACGGAGCCATCTGTAAAACGGGTGCTTGCATTGACATATACGCAAGCAGCATCTATTTGATCTAGAAAATATTCTGCAATTGTGTAATTTTCAGTTACTATAGCCTCTGAATGGCCTGAACCAAAACGTCGTATATGCGCTATAGCTTCATTAACACCATCTACCATCTTGATGTTTAATGTATTTGCTAAATATTCCGTATCGAAATCAACTTCGGTAGCTAGTTCCATATCAACGATCTCTTGAACTTCAGGGTCGCCTTTGAGTAGAGTCCCTTTATCCACAAAAGCATCATAAAGGTCTAATAATATATCTTTGGCAATATTTTTATCCAATATAAGTGTCTCCATGGCATTGCAAACTCCTGGTCTTTGGCACTTGGCATTTATTGCAATTGCTATAGCTTTTTGTTTATCAGCGTCGTTATGGATATATACATGGCATAATCCTTTGTCGTGTTTGACTACCGGCACGGATGAATTTTGAGAGATAAAACGAATGAGTGCTTCTCCGCCTCTTGGCACTACTAGATCTACGTATCTATCCATTTTTATAAGATTTGCAACGCCTTCTCTTGAGCTGTCAGGAAGCAAAGAAATAATAGCTTTAGGCAAATTATTTAATTCCAAAACTTCTTGGAGTATGGTCGCTATGATGCGGTTGGAATATTCAGCCTCTTTACCGCCCTTGAGTATCGCGACATTACCGCTCTTAAAACACAGTGCACCTACATCAGATGTTACATTTGGGCGAGATTCGTAAATGACGGCAACAACGCCTATAGGAACAGATACTTTTTCTATGCGTAAATTATCATCATTTACCCAGCCTTCCAACACTCTGCCGACCGGTTCTTTTAAAGATGCAATTTCACGTAATGAAGTTGCCATAGATTTGATACGTTTTTCATCCAAAAGCAATCTATCTAGCATAGCACTATCTAGTCCACTCTCTCTGCCAAGATTCATATCTTTATTGTTTTCATCAATAATACGAGATTTGTTATTTTCTATGGCATCGGCCATTTGCAACAATATGTGATTTTTTTTCTTACTTGAAAGTGTTGCTATGATAGGTGCACAATGTTTTGATTGTTGTAAATATGACTCCATAGTCATCATCCTTGATTATAAAATATGATTTTTATATATTATGACATATAGCTATGAAGTATTAGCTTATGGACACCTCTAAAAAACCCTAGATACTCATACGATCCAAGATGCAATAAAACCTATAAGTCCTCCAAAAACTCCGCCCCACACCACAAGCCATCCGAGATGCTCATCGATGAGTGTTTTTACAAGCTCTTTGATCATTTGCGGCGTCAACTCATCTAATCTTTTTGATACTATATTGTCTATAGAGCATATAAGATCATCTTGAAGTGAACTTTTTTGTAAATGTTCTTGTAAATTTTCATGAAATGCTTGTGATTTTACCAAAGATATCAGTGCTGCTTTTAACTTCTCGTTGAATGACTCTTTGTATGAATCAATCAGGCTTTCGCCACCAAACATGGAGAGCATTCCTCCTATTTTTGACTCCATTACAGTTGCTTTCACGGCTTCAAATGCAGGGGAAAGATCAGCTCTTTCTATCATAGGAGATAGATCTATTTTCATCTCTTCGTTCGTTAAAAAATTTTGTATATTTTGTTGGCTAAAAAATTGCTCCATGACCATCTTGCGAATTGAGCTTTTAAAGGCTTCAAAATTTTGCTCTATCACACCGGAGCCATACAAAAGCGGCACCCTTTCGAACAGCATATAAATTGCCAGCCAATTAGTAAGCGCACCGGAAAGTGCATACAAACCGGTATTTAATGTATGTTTATATAAAAATGGCGGCATGACAAACGATATGGCTATAAATAAAATTGCTACAATATTTGTTATAAGAGATTTCGATATCTGCATTTGAATCCTAAACTATTAATTTATACCGTAATTTTATCATAACGGCGCTATAAAAGTGGTTTTAAATGATGTTTGGCTATAATAAAAGCCATTTAATTATGTGACAAACACAAGGAAAACAATGCGATTTGAAACAGTCATCGGACTTGAAGTACATGTACAACTAAATACAAAATCTAAAATTTTCTGCTCCTGCCCTACCAGTTTTGCAGAACATCAAAACAGCAATACTTGCCCAGTATGTCTAGCTTTGCCTGGCGCATTGCCGGTGCTCAATCTTGAAGCAGTCAAAAAAGCTATGCTGTTTGGAAATGCGGTTAATGCCACAGTCAATCAAAAATCCATATTTAACCGAAAAAGTTATTTTTATCCTGACAGTCCTATGGCTTATCAAATTTCTCAATTTGATATTCCAATAGTAGAACATGGCGAACTTTTCGTTGATCTCGAAGACGGTTCCACCAAAAGAATAGGAATTACCAGAGCTCACTTAGAAGCAGATGCTGGAAAAAATATCCATGATGGAGCCATTTCAAAAGTAGACCTAAACCGTGCTGGAACCCCATTGCTTGAAATCGTAAGTGAGCCTGAAATGAGAAGCAGTGAAGAGGCCGTAGCATATCTTCGAAAACTTCATTCAATAGTAAGATATCTTGATATCAGTGATGCAAATATGCAAGAAGGGTCATTTCGCTGCGATGTCAACGTATCTATACGCCCTGAAGGCCAAGAAGAATTCGGCACCAGAGTAGAGATAAAAAATATCAACTCATTCCGTTTCGTAGCTGCAGCAATAGCTTATGAAGTTGCAAGACAAACAGAAGCTTACGAGGATGGTATATACGAAAGTGAAGTTTATCAAGAAACTAGACTGTGGGATGTAGCAAAAAGTGTAACAAAAAGCATGAGAGGCAAAGAAGACAGCGCTGATTATCGTTACTTCCCGGATCCTGATCTCAGACCCGTGCTTGTAAGCGAAGAGATGATGGAAGAAGCTAAACACATACCGGAACTTCCTGATGCAAAAGTAGCAAGATATACGCAAGAACTTGGTATTAAAAAAGATGATGCTTTAGTAATTACAGCGCTTAAAGAGATGGCATACTATTTTGAAGAGATGCTGACAAACAACATAAATCCAAAAAGTGCAGTTACTTGGCTCACTTCCGAACTGCTTGGTAGACTAAATAAAGCCGGGCTTGACATAACGACATCACCCGTTGATGCTGCTACTCTGGCAACACTTATAAGTAAAATAGAAAGTGACGCGGTTTCCGGAAAAGGCGCAAAAGACGTACTTGACTTTATGATGGAAAATAATGAGCGAAATATTGACACTATTATTGATAAATTAGGCCTTGCTCAAGTAAGCGATGATGGAGCAATATTGGCTATCATCGAGGCTGTATTGAATGATAATCAAGATAAAGTAAATGAATATAAAAGTGGTAAAGATAAATTATTTGGATTTTTTGTAGGAGAAACTATGAAACGAAGCAAGGGCTCGGCAAATCCGGCCAAAGTCAATGCTTTACTCAAAGAAAAACTAGCTTAAAGGCATAATGTGTTTTCAAAGTATATAGTCAAACTGGCTTTTGGGTTGCACAATTCCAACAGATACAACAATACCAAAAAGTTTTTTTATGACATACTTGAAAATCAAAATTATAGTTATAAAAAAATTGTTGATCTTTTTTTAATTATTTTAATATTATCTTCAATTGTAGAATTGATATATAGTATCAAAAATAGTGTACCTATGTGGATGCATATATTCGATTACTATATTGTCACTATTATCTTTGGAACAGAATACATATTAAGACTATGGATACATAGCGATATCCATAAGATAATCATCAGAGAATACGAAACATCACAATTTCTAAAATCAAAATTTAATTTTTATACAACACTGCTGAAAGTTTTAAGTGAAAAATGGGACTATATCAGATCTCCTGCTGCCATTATAGATCTCATAGCGATTATTCCTATCTATAGAGAATTTAGAATTCTACGTATATTTAAATTACTTAGATACACCAAGAGCATCGGGCAATTTATAGATGTCCTTAAAACAAAACGCTTTGAGCTTATGACTCTTTTTTTACTTCTAATATTTCTCATAGGAACTGCCGGGGTTGCAATGTATGCGGTAGAGGGAAATATCAATAAAAATATCAATTCCCTTTTTGATGCAGTATACTGGGCACTAATCACTACTTCTACGGTAGGATACGGGGATATTGCTCCAGTAACTACAATGGGTAGAGTAATCTCAATGATCACAATAATTAACGGTTTGGTACTAATGGCATTTGCTACGTCAGTGATCGTGTCGGCATTTTTGGACAAATTGGGTGAAATAAAAGATAATAGAATTATAGAAACCATTAACAAAGAAGATAAATTTGTCATAATATGCGGTTATGGACAAATGGTTAAAATGCTTCTTAGACAAAATAATTTTGACAATAAATATGTCATACTGGAAAAAGACCCCGAAATTACACGTCAGATTGCCAAAGACGGCTTCAATGTCATAACCGATGATGCAAGCAGACATGATGTGCTAGCTCAATTTAATATCCAATATGCCGATATATCAGTGTTGTGCCTGGGAAATAACGACGTAGAAAATATATATATCATCTTAAATGCAAAAAGTTTATCCAGAGATATCAAAGTCATCGCAAGGGCAAGTGATCAATCAATGAAAAAAAAGTTTATTCTAGCAGGGGCTGATCACATTATCATACCAAATCAAACAGCAAACATAATGTTGTTGACTTCCATAAACCAACCTGTTGTTTATAATGTTTTACATTCCCTGCTTGCAGGAAAAAATGCCGCATACTTAGATGAAATTAAAGTGCTGGCATATGATAAACTGGCAGGCAAAAGCATAGAAGAGTTAGAATTTAAAACCAAAAAATTATTACTAATTGGCATACAAAGGCAAAGCAGCAGTGATTTTATATTTAACCCACCAAGTTCAACAATTTTGGAGCCAAATGATATTTTACTTATCATGGGTTTAAAAATCAGCGTTGAGCATTTTGTCAATACATTTCAACGGGGTTTAAAGTGAAAAACAAAAAACACGCATGGATATTTGGCTATAACAAACAATCTAAATCTATAGCCGCATCTTTATTAGCTGAACATTTTACAATTACGATCATAGAAAATAATGAAAAAAATTTTCAAAATGCCATGCTTGACGGCTATGAAAATAGTATGCTCTTAGATGTCACAGAAGACTTGGAGCTTGAAAAGCTTGATATAAAGCAAGATGACTGGATATTATGCTTGATGAATGATGAGCATCTAAACGCTTATCTTATACTCTCTTTGCGCGCGTATTGTGCTTGCAATAAAATTATTGCTATATCCCACTCAATTTATTCGACTCAAAAACTTAAAATAGCAGGCGCAAACGAAGTTATAGATATCTATCAAGTAAGTGCAAATAGAATTCATAATATATTTGAAAAACCAATTGCTACAAAATTAATGGACAATTTCATATCTGACGCACATCAAATCTCATTCAAAGAATTTACTATTCCAAAGAATTCTTTTTTGCACGGCACAGTTATAAATGAAGTAGATTTTAACAAGTTTGGTCTCATTTTTATAGGCATGTCAGACAAAGAACTTGGTGACGAATTTGTATTTGCGGCTACAAATATAAATCACAAACTTGACATCGGTGATATAATTATATGCATAGGCAAAGATGAAGATCTAGCAAAATTTGAAGAGTACTTACATAAGGATATTGTATGAAAATAGCTATTATCGGGGCAGGTAAATGGGGAATTGCTCTTTATCATGCTTTTAGCCAAAATAATGAAGTTGTGATCACTTCTCGAACACAAAGAGATATACCAAATTTTGTAAGCCTAGAGGAGGCACTAAAGTTTCCATATCTAGTTATGGCCATTCCGGCTCAATCTGTAAGAGGCTGGATGGAAGAAAACTTCAAAGACCATAATCAATCCCTATTAATAGCCGCCAAAGGCATTGAGGCGACTAGCGGGGCTTTTCTAAATGAAGTATACGAATCTTTTGTATCCAAAGATAGACTAGCCTTCTTGTCTGGTCCTTCTTTTGCAGCAGAAGTGATACAATCTCTTCCCACAGCACTTGTGATAAGCTCGGCAAACCAAAAATTGGCCGGGAGATTTGTTGATGCTATGCCAAGTTTTATAAAAGGATACGCAAGCGATGATGTAGCGGGAGAAGAGATAGCAGGAGCTTACAAAAATGTCATAGCCATAGCCGGAGGGGTTTGCGACGGATTAAAGCTCGGCAATAATGCTAGAGCTGCACTTCTAGCTCGCGGTCTTGTGGAGATGAGCCGTTTTGGAGAAACGTTTGGGGCAAAAAAGGATACTTTTTTATCTTTGGGTGGTGCAGGAGACCTGTTTTTGACTGCAAGCTCCACGCTATCACGCAACTATCGCGTAGGTGTAGGATTAGCCAAAGGCAAATCACTTCAAGCAATACTCGATGAGCTTGGAGAAGTAGCCGAAGGAGTGCCGACTGCGAGTGCATTGTATCATATTGCCGAAACTAATGGTATTTATCTTCCTATAGCAAAAGAGGTCTATCTGATGCTCCAAGAGGACAAAGACCCGCTTGAAAGTGTGCAGGATTTATTAAGCTAGGAATCTATTTAGAATAAAGATTCCAATATATTTTGATGCATGCTGTACATGTCAATATTAAACCTCCAAGTAATATAAAAAAATACTGCAAGCCGAAATATTCAACAAATGGATGAAAGAGCAAAGGTGATACAAATTGCCCTGCAAACAGAGCACCGGTTAGATAGCCAGATGCCTTTATACGCTTAGTATGGTGTGAAACATGCAACATCCAAGCTGTTGTAGATGTCATAAGTAATCCGCCTCCAAATCCCATAATTGGAGATGTGATAAAAAAGAGATATACATTTGATATATTTCCTATTGCCATAAAACCGAGCGCCAAAATAGCAAGTCCCAAAAGATATATTTTACCAAAATCCATATGTTTTTTAAATTTTGAAAAACTTAAAGCGCCAATGGCGTTAGAAGCCATAGCTGATGATATAATAAGCCCTGTTAATGTTCCGCTCGCACCAAAATGGTTGATCATCAAAAAAGGCATTTGTGTAGGCAAAGTATAAAAAACGACCATAAGTAAAAATGCCAAAAAATACACAGATGCCAAATTGCCGGATATTTCAACTTCCCGCTCATCAATATGCAGTTTTTTGGGTTCATCCAAAAACAGTGTAACCATGGGCAGCACAGCCAATCCTATCAGATAAATACCAAATGGATATCGCCATCCAAAATCGCTGAGCACTCCGCCTCCAGTGATAAAAAATATACCGCCAATAGAAATAAATGCACTCTGAAGACCCATAAATTTATGACGAGATTCGTGGGAAAAATAATGACCTATAAGCGTTGTTCCGACTATCATTATAATAGCAATAGATATGCCCAGCAACATCCTAGAAAATAACAAAAAATATATATCTTCTAGATATAAACCTGCACTTCCTGCAATAGCAAATAAGATTAAAGCAAATATCGCATTTTTTATAACGGATGTATGGTGTATAAAATGACCCAAAAATGGAGCAAGCACTGCGATTGCAAGGGATGGAATCGTTATCATGAGCCTGGAGAGTAATTCTATATTATCTATTTGTTTAAAATGTTCACCTAGATGCGGCAAAGAAGTGACAATAGCAGCATTTGACATAACCCCAAGCATAGCTAATAAAAGTAAGGTTTTTTTGGTATTTTTATCTGGATTTTTCATTTTCTCAATATCATTATATTTTATGCCATTATACTATTTTTATAATGCTATTAATTATATTATTGCAAGCTTCACAATATTTATACGAAATAACGAATAGATGCAAATCCGGCAGCTCCTTGCTCTCTGACGGCATCTATCTCTTTTTGGGATGTTATGCCCCCGAGTGCAATCACCGGTATACTTAAATCATCACACACTTCTTTAAGTATATTTAGACCAATTGGTTCGCCTTTATTTGGACTGCTAAATATAGGACTGATCGTGATCATGTCGGCTCCAAGATTTTGAGCCAGCTTGGCTTCTTGTAAGGAATGTGTACTGACTATGACAAATAGGTTGTTATCTTTGGCGTGAGGAACAAGAGAGAACTGATCGCTTCTTAGATGTACGCCATCTGCTTTTAATGCGGTAGCTGACTCTACGTCGCCATGAAGCAATATTTTATCAAATGGATATTTACGAGCTTCTTGTAAAAAAAGCTTGGCATTAATAGAATAATTTGGATTTGATTTGTCACGATAAAGTATCATGGAAGCTTTTGAGGAGAATCTCTTCAGAGACTCCTCAAGATTATTAAAATCTAATGTGAAGGGATCACTTATGGCATAAGCAATCATTTATTATTGCTTAGTGATGATCGTCTTCACTTACCAATACTGCACCGGCAAGGTAAACATAAGTCAATATCATAAAGATAAATGTTTGTAATATTGCCGAGAAAGTAAGCAACACATATGCCGGTAACGGCATCAACCAAGGAGCAAGCATCAATAGAACCCACAAGAATAGATCATCGCCCTTGATGTTACCGAAAAGACGGAAAGACAAAGAGATGATACGAGATATGTGTGATACTATCTCAATAGGGAACATCAAAGGAGCAAGCAATTTAACAGGCCCTGCAAAGTGTGCAAAATATTTTATAAATCCTTGCTCTCTTATACCTTCGAAATTATAATATACAAATACGATAAGTGCCAACACCAAAGTAACATTGATATTTGAAGTTGGAGATTCAAATCCAGGAATGATACCTACTACATTGGAAAAAAATACAAAAAGTCCTATAGTTGCAACCAAAGGAAGATATTTTCTTGCCAAATCCTCACCAATTACATCCTTGCCCATAGCTATCACGCCGCCAAGGTATGATTCCATAATATTTTGTGAACCTGTAGGAACAAGCTGCATACTCTTTGTTGCAAAAAATGATACCAAAAGCACAAGTGCCAAAACTAAAAAAATATGAGTTATGATCATGGCATCACCATGACCTACTACTGCACCAAAATAGGTAAATACACCTTCCATATGCCGACCTTCAAAAAAATTTGTGTTTATTGTACAAAAAAGGTGCTAAATGGCTCTTTAAAATGTGTTAATTTGTATTTATTTTTTCTATAATTTTAGATATTTGACTCTCTTGGCCTAAGCGGTATATAGCAAAATCATATTTAATAGGATCTTTATCATCAAATCTTCTTAATCTCTCGGTTAGCTCAATGACTGCTCTCATGTCATAAGTTTTTCTATTCAAAAGTCCTAATTTTTGAGATAAATGAAATGTATGAGTATCAAGCGGCATGAGTAAATGAGCTTTGTCTATCTTGCTCCACAATCCCATATCAAGATTATCTTTTCGTACCATCCAGCGAAAATACATCATATATCTTTTATATGGGCTAGATATTTTATCTGCTGGGACTTGCCCGATCAAAAAATCATATCCCTGCGTATTGTGCACTGTATATACTGAGCGAATCGAGCTAATTAGATTTTTTAACCCCTCTATGATATCTCCATCTTTTTTATATCCGTCAAAAACTATATTTTCTATGCTGTCAACCTGCTTAAGTCTCTTGAGTGCAATAAAAAGCGCTATGACATCATCTGATTTTTGAAAACGATAATAATAATTTTTAAGATTGGACATTATCTCATCTTCGGAACATTCAAGAAGAGAAAAATTTAATGAATTTAGAAATTTGACGATCAATTTGGCATTGCCGTATGCAAATAAAGCACATATCAAAGCAATGCTTTCATTTTGATACTTTGAAGCCACCATTAGAGGATCTGGCTTCTCTTCGCACAATTCACAAGCACTGTTGCGTATCTTGATTTCATTATCCAAAATTATTTTTAATTTATCTAAATGCATATTTGGCATCTTAACTTTGTTTGCATTTTGGACAACGGCCATGCATAATAATATTATCGACTTCATACTCTGCCAATAAAGTATCAGGAGCTATAGTCAAACACTCTATATTGCCACATATGGTACATACAAAATGGCTATGCAATGCGCCTTGGAGCTCATAATATCTTTTTTTATCATTTGATTCAAAGCTATTTACTATGCCTTTCTCTTCAAAAGTCGACATATTGCGATAAAATGTAGCCTTATCCATCGAGATATTATCTCTGATATCTTCATAACATACTGGTCTTTGCGAATTGCTAAATATATCAAACAACTCTTTTCTGGCAGTCGTAAATTTTAGGTGCTTATCATGCAATAGATTTTCTATATTCATTATGGGATTATAGCTCAAAATTATCAAAATTTGACAAATTAACTTCACAGAATGTAAAACTAAGAATCAACTGCCATACCCAATAATATTTCTTTTAGTTTTTCTACTGAATTTACTGCACTATCATGCTTGCTAAAGCCCCAAGAGACCATGATATAATCCATCCCGGCTCTGCTGGCTGCCATTTGGTCTCTCTCGCCGTCTCCAACAAATATAGTATGTTCTGTATCTAAAGAGAAAATCTCTGTTATTCTCTTTAGCATCTGCGGAGAAGGTTTGCCCTCTTTAACATCATCAAAGCAAACCACTTCATCGAAACAATCATGGATATCAAGATGCATCAAAGATTCCATGGCTGAGTTGCGATATGCATTTGTAGCAACTGCAAGTTTGAGATTATTTTCCCTAAGCGATCGCAACAGCTCCTTGATGCCGTCATATAACACTAGCTCTTTATGATGATTGGCACTATAATAGCTAGAAAACCACTTTTGATGTTCTGGCAAAAAATGTTTACTTTTATAAAAATAATGAGCAGGATTTATACTATGATTATTTATCTTTGACAAAATATCCATATGTTCTAACGGAGGCAGATGCAATTGCTCTCTAACATAATTTATTGCACCTGACAAAGCTCTTGAGCTATCTACTAAAGTGCCGTCCATATCAAAAATAATGGCTTTTTTTAGCACGTAACCTTGCCTATTATATCGCCAAAGGCTACGTGTTGTCCTACTTGAAGATTACCGGCAAAATAGACAGTATCTGCTTGGCTCAATATTACTATAGTAGAACCCATTTCAAACCAACCAAGCAAATCGCCTTTTTTCATACTGATATTATCATAAACATAATGATTTATCTCTCGTGAATCGATATTTGTCTGAACCCTCTCATCAAAGGTCAAAGTCATGCTCCCAACATTCAAAGCTCCAACTAATATAATGAACATTTTTTTGCCGTCACATATTTCACACTCTAGTACTATCCTCTCATTTTCTATAAAAAGGTTTGCTTTGTTTTTGAGTAGAGGCATGTTTACCGGATACAGGGCCCCTGGAATATGTGTGGCACTTTTTATGCGCATATCAAGAGGTATATGATAACGATGGTAATCTTTTGGTGATAGATAGAAATTGGCATAACATCCATCTTTTAATGCTTCAATATGATCTTGATAATATTCTCCCAAAAGTCTATCTATAGAGTAACTCATCCCTTTGATTTGATAAGCTTTTCCATCTACGATATGACCAAAATCAGTAATAAGAGAATCTGCAGGGGATATGACCTCTGTCTGATCTTTTGATATCTCCATAGAAATCTTAATAGCTCTAGTGAAAAGCTTATTAAGCGTTGGATAAGAGCTAGGCTCATTAAAACGGCTCATATCAAGCCCCATCAAATAAACATATGATTTATTTATAAATGACTGCACCACAGACGGAAACTGAGCTTGGGCAAATTTGCCAAAAAGTTGTGAAATTATAGAAGTTAATGGTTTATTGGACATCTGCAGCCTTGTTGTAAAATTCTAATGCTTCTTTCATGAGGGCAATATGGTAGTTTTCTTGATAATTAACAAAATCAAAGAATTTAGCAAGCTCTTTGCTCTCATTAGATACTGCATCAGATAAGCGTTTACACTCTTCTTTGGCTAAAAGCTCTTCATTGATACCGTTCTTTAAAAATTCCACTATATCTTCAACAACATAAAGCTCTTTGGCTATAGTACGAGGCACTCCTAGTATGCCCATATCTGCCATCATTTGTCCAAAACGTTTGAGATGAAAAAAACTTTCATCAATAAGTATCTGAAAAATTCGTACAAGTTCGATATCTTTACTATGGGCTTTTAGATAATTATATATCATGATAAGCTCATACTCTTTATAGCTCTCTTCAAACAAAAACAGTGTCAATGCATCTGTGGCTTCTTCGGTAAGCTCGATTCCGTTTATAGTGCGCTGCATATCAAAAGCACTCACCGGTTCAGAGGGAATATTCTTGAGTGTATATATAAAATATTCTATATCTTGTGAGATACGAAACGATAATGCCTCATCATCACAAACAACTAATTGTAACTCGACACGATTTAGTCTGGCAATAATATCATGCAGTATTGCATCAAGATTATCTACTTTAAGCGGTATCATATTTCGTTCATAATCATATGAAACACCATTTTTGATGCAATAGTTCTCTATCCATGTAAAATGACGAAACATTATTTCTGAAAAATCAAACAAAGTCTGTTTTGTAGCAGTATTATTGCTCATAAAAGCACTCATAAGTGTCTCGAGCCAAACCTCATGAACCTGAACTAATAGTCTATTCATTTATATCTACTCCTTGTGGTGTACAGTTTTGGGAAATTTTATAAGTAATCATAGGAAATTCACTATCTTTTTGTCTTTCTTTGTATGTGTCCATAGCTGCTTGAAGAGCAAGAGCTACCATTTCAGAACATGCGGCCTCTTCTGGCGGGACGCTATCGAGCATACCCAAAGTTGTACTTACCAAAGCCTCTGCCCTGTCAAAATCAAGCCCTCTTGCTTCATTGGTTATGATCGAGCCGGCTAGCACTGTAGTCATACATCCGATAGCTTGAAAACGAATATCTTCTATAACATAAACATTATTTCTATTAGATACACTCAAAAAAATAATGACTTTCTCACCATTATGAGGATTTTTACCTATACCTTCAGCGTTGCTATGCTCCAATACCCCATAATTTTTTGGATTCATCATATGCTCCAACAAAACCGCGTCCATATCCCATATCCCCCAATACTTAATTTCACGATTATATCTTATTTTCTTTATGACATATATAAAAAACCTTATACAATTTTTATTTTAGGAAATTTTTATACTATTGAAGCCATACAAAAGTGTATATACTCATGTAATTTCTATAAAAACTTTACCTTAAAAAGCCTGTTATATATGACTTTTATGAGTCTTATTGGCTATAATGTTATTTTTGAGGTAAGGCATGGCAAAATATATATTATTTGATACAGAAACTACAGGCAACGGCATAGATGACCGCATTATACAAATAGGCGGTATGATAATACACGACAAAGACAATATTGAAATATTTGATGAATTGTGCAGCACCAATATACCTATCAGTATGGAGGCAATGGCAGTACATCATATTACTCCTGAACAGCTAGAGGGCAAGCCTCCATTTATACAAAGCAACTTTTTGAGCGAACTTGAAAAATACAATGAGCCTAGCAACTTTCTAATAGCCCATAACATCAATTTTGATCTGGATATGCTCAAAAAAGAGGGATTTGAAAACTCTTATACGCTTATTGATACTCTTAGATGTGCCAAACATCTGTTAAGCGACCAAAATTCCCATGCTCTGCAATACCTTAGATATTCTCTAGGTTTATATAAAAATGAAGTTGCAGAAGCAACCAAACTAAAAGTAACCATCAAAGCTCACGATGCTATAGGCGATGTTTTAGTGATGAAACTGCTTTTATCAAGACTGGTCGAACAAACCAAAGAACAGTTTGGAGCTGTGGATATCATGTCAACTCTAGCCAAACTGACTACGACACCTGTGCTGCTTAGTATCTTCAAATTTGGAAAATATAAAGACAGATCTATAGAAGATGTAGCCAGAGAAGATCTCAAATACATCGAATGGATGAGAAAAAACCTAGAGCTTGATGAGGATATGCGTTATACGCTTGATTATTATCTGCATTAGAATATATTAATTTATCAATCTCTCTCCATAGCTTGGCTATATGGTGCATTCTTCCTTGCTGTATGTCATTTAGTCATTTCTTGTTGCTGTACCATTGTCTATCTTGTCTATCAAATCGCCCAAACTTGTTGTCAATCCAGCATTTGAAGCAAGAAATTGACTATAATACTTTTGTGGACCTGGTATCATACCCAAAAGTTGCAATCTATCAACTAATTCTTCGGCATTTTGTATATTACTATTTTCTGTTTCCATTTTCTTTATCCTCTACTATTAAAACATTATTTCTAAAATAATTCCGATTCCAATTAATATTACACCTATTTTGCCAAGTATCCTATTTTGAATAAAAACTCTTGTACTTAGATTATGCGAATCCCATAAATTAAGTTTTCCTTCACTTTTTCTTTTTTCTTCAAGCTCTTGAACAATAGTTTCAGTACTTTTTTTTGTAACATACTTATCATCTGTTCTCATATGAATTTCTATATATATCTGTAATAGGATTAAACTTGCACCTAAAATTACTAAAATAAATGGTTTCATTCTCTCGCCTTGAACTCAAATTTTTCACTTCAAGAATTATACATAATTTCTAATTTAATTATTTAAAATTTATTTTATAAATGTATCAAAAATTATATGTTAATTATCTTAAATGAATTAATCTAACTTTTGATATTTATATCTATCTCTTTATATTTTGCTCGACATTATATTATTCTTGCCAAGCTCACGATCACTCCTGTACTACTGAATATTTTTAAATTCGGAAAATACAAAGACAGATTTATAGAAGATATAGCTAGAGAAGATCTAAAATACATCGAATAGATGAGAAAAAACCTAGAGCTTGATGAGGATATGCGTTATACGCTTGATTATTATCTGCATTAGAATATTTACCTAGCAATAAGGTATCGGGTCTTTTGCTTCTGCTGTTTCAAATCCTTTGAGACGCAAACGGCAACTATCGCAAACTCCACACGCTTTTTCGCTATTTTTATAACAACTCCAAGTACATTCTAATGGTACGCCAAGCTCTAGGGCTTTGAGCACTATATCTTTTTTTGATAAATGCACTAACGGCATGCGGATAGATATATTGGTCTCTTTTTTGGTACCAAGATTGATGGCGCGTTCCATCTGTGTGATATACTCTTCGGTACAATCGGGATATCCGCTGCTATCTTCTTCTACTACTCCGATATAGATGGCCTCCGCACCCTCTTTCTCTGCTATAGAAGCTGCAATGGATAAAAATATACCATTCCTAAAAGGCACATAAGTGATGGGCACTCCAGCTTCGATGCCGCCTGTTGGTACCTCTATGCTGGAATCAGTTAAAGCTGACGCACCGATATCTGCAAAAAAAGGCAGATCTATCTCATAGACGTGGCTTATGCCGAGTGCTTTTGTAACATCTCTAAAGGCTTTTAGCTCTCTTTGCTCCGTTCTCTGTAGGTAATTGAAATGTACCCCTATGACTTCATATCCTTCATTTTGGGCTATTTTTGCACTAAGCGCGCTATCCATACCTCCGGAAATTACACAAACAGCTAATCGACTCAATATTGCCCCTTTGATACTTTTATGGTATTTTACCAATATTTTGGGTAAAATCATATTTATGATAGAGATTGAAAATCAAACTGACACCCAAATCGACACTTCAAAACTAGAGATGATAGCAGATAAATTATCCGATAAAGATATTGAGCTTATTTTAACTGACAATAAAACTATACAAGAACTCAATAAAGAATATCGGCAAAAAGATACACCAACAGATGTACTTAGCTTTCCTTTGGAGGCAGCAACTCAGCATGAACCGGCAGGCTCTGTAGTTATATCATTAGAATATGCAAAAAAAATAGCTGATGAACTAGGTCATGCCCTAGATGAAGAAGTATCATTATTACTAATACACGGCTTGCTTCATTTGCAAGGCTATGATCACGAGATCGATAATGGTGAGATGAGGGAAAAAGAAGGTTATTGGATAGAATATTTTAAACTACCAAAAAGCCTTATCGTAAGAAATGAAATTTTAATCTAATTTGCTCTTAAATTAGTGTTTTTAATAACGGATTTTTTACTATTGATCAATTTGCTCGGCGCCATCATTGCAACACTGGCCGATTTATTGAAATATCCACGAGCATAAAGCCAGCGATAAATATCAGCAGCTATTGGACCGGCAGAAGAACCTCCATGTCCGCCATGTTCTACAAGAACGGTGACGATCACTTCTGGATTTTCATAAGGAGCATATGTGGTGATCCAAGCATGTGAACGATGATAATATTCCATCTCTTCTTCTTTCATCCGAACTTTTTCGCTTCTTGATATTCCAACAACTTGCGATGTACCAGTTTTACCGGCCACAGCAACCGGTACGTTTTTGCCGAAAACTGTCACTGCGGTTCCACCTGGGGTGTTACACACATCATACATTCCGGCACGAATTTCTCTTAGATATTTTGGATTATATTGTATATATTGTTGTTCCGGTTTTATGCTCTTGTTCCCGAGCTTTTTGACAAAAAGAGGGGTTGGCAAGCTAGAAGTAGCGATCAGTGAAGTGTATCTGGCTACTTGCAATGGAGTTACAAGCATATATCCTTGACCGATCGAAGTATTGACAGTCTCCCCTGGATACCATGGCTGATTATATCTTTTTTTCTTCCACTGTGAATCAGGAATGATTCCGACAGACTCACCGTACATATCAACTCCTGTTGAACCGCCAAGACCTATTTTTTTCAGTGCCGGAGCGATTTTATCTACTCCTGTAACTAAACTTTTTTTATAAAAATAGACATCCACACTTTCTTTTATAGCTTTTCTAAGATCTACAATGCCATGCCCACTGCTTTTCCAATCTCTAAATACCTGACCTCTTTTGCCAACTCTAATTGCTCCGGGACAATACTCTGATATATCCAAGATTCCCGGCATCGCTTCGTTCATGGCCAACGCCATACCCATTTTAATAGTAGACCCTGGAGGGTATGTGCCATATAAGAATTTATTGGTAAACGGATGATCAAAATTATTTTGCAATAAATTCCAATCCTTTTGACTGATACCGCTTACAAATAAATTTGGATCATAACTAGGAGTACTAACAGCTGCCAAGATTTCACCTGTCGGCTTCATAACCACTACTGCTCCGGCATCTTTGCCAAAACGTTCATAGATCATTTTTTGTAATTCCACATCAATATTCAGCACAATATTTTGATTTTCTTTAGGTGGTATTCGTCTTAAGATCTCAATCTCTTCATTGGTAGCAGTTACTTTGCTGACGATTGACCCTGGTTCACCTTGTAAAAAAGTATTATAATAACTCTCAATGCCGCTCTTGCCCGTTTTGCCTATAATTTCAGCTATTTTGTCTTTTTTATTTTCTTTCTCGTTTGTTTTGCCAATATAGCCTATCACATGTGAAGCATAATTGCTATAGGGATAAAATCTTTTATTTTCTGTTTCTACTAAAAGATTATCATTTAGACTCAGCCTGGGATATGCACTTATC
Source organism: Sulfurovaceae bacterium (assembly GCA_041654415.1). Lineage (GTDB taxonomy): Bacteria > Campylobacterota > Campylobacteria > Campylobacterales > Sulfurovaceae > BN30871. The sequence continues at coordinate 173,657 of JBAZDL010000003.1, forward strand.
ATCTTGTCATATTGGATAAAATTTACTACTTTTACAAAATTATGATTGTAGTGTGAATTCTCTTTTTTGTATACTTTTAAAATCATTTCTCTATCAAGATCTGGAAAAGTTTTTACCAATTGATCAACGGCACTTTTAAACTCTTTGCTTTTTATATCCAAATGAGGTGCAATGGATACGGAAAATCCAATCTGATTCATAGCCAACAATTTTCCATTGGCATCCATTATCTCACCTCTTGCGGGTTTGATATAATATGCCTTTTCAGTATTTGCTCTAGCCAACTCTTCATAATAATAGTTTGACTTAATACTCAAATAATAGAGCCGGGCAAAAAGAATGAACCAAATAATGGCAAAAAGCCACAATACTATCTTATTTCTCGTTATAGTCATAAAACACCATCAATAAAATATCTATTACAAATGAAAAAAAGAGTATCCATGTAAAATTAATATTATGATTTGAAGTTAAAAATATTAAATCATCAATAAAAAGTACAATATAATAAGTCAGATATATAAACATTACACTGGTTACGGGTATAAACGATTTATTATGCATCCATCCTTTGATCTTTGGAAAGATAAAAAGATAAAAAAGCAACACGGCTATAATGCTGCCAAAAAGAGGCATTGAGAGGTTGATTTCCAAATTTAAAAGATAAAAACTGGAGATTATTATCAATGGGATATTTTGAGCTCTAATGCCAGTCATAAAAACATACCCTGCCACCCCAAAAAAAAATGGCAAAAAACTGTGTACCGAGACAAACATAGGGTATAAAATTACAAAAATTGTCAGGAATATACGCCATTTATAACCTATATGGTATTTAGCTTTTTTATAATAACCGTTATGCACCATTTAAGCTGCCTTATTGTTTATTAGTGAATATATAAGTGCTACTTCATTGCAAACCGGAAAATGGATACACTTGATACAATCTGCCCAAATTTTATGTTCAGGAATATTTTCTTTTTTTATCTCTTTAAATCCTAGGTGTTCAAAAAACTTTGGCACATAAGTTAGAGCCAACACATCTTGTTCTACTCCTATAGCTCTAGCTTCATCGAGACAAAAAGAGACCATTTTTGCGCCAATGCCTTGGGCTCTATAGCTTGGATGAACGATTAGGCTTCTGATCTCTGCCAATCTTTTGGAATGAATATGAAGCGCTGTATATCCAACAAGCACGCCGTCATATTTTGCCAATACGTAAGATCTGATATTTGTTGCTACTTCATCTTCGCTTCTAGCCAAGATTACGCCAGATTTAACATCATCTTTTATCAATTCCTGCATTGCTGCAATGTCACTTAGTGTTGCTTTTTGTAATGTAATCACGCTTCTATCCCAAAAATAGTATAAAGGATTTTTTTGTGCAGCGGATCAATGCTGTGAGACTTTAAATTACTAAACATAATAGCGTTTGGAAACTCTTTTTTGAGCGCAGCCCTTTCTTTTTGATTTAGTTTATCCATCTTGGTAAATACAGTGACCAATGCCTGATCGGGACGTACTATCTTTTGCAGGTTCATATACACATCTTCATCTATTTCGGTTCGTGGATGCCTAGCATCTCTCAGATGAACAAAAAGTCGAATAGATACACGATGCCTAATAAACTCCAAAAGATTATGCTGCCATGCATTTTTCAATGTTTTTGATACCTTCGCATATCCAAACCCAGGCAGATCGACTAAACGCAAAGGATATTCTTGTATCTCGTCTTTATATGTTATATTAAAAAAATTTATCAGTTGCGTTTTGCCGGGAGTTGAAGAGCTTTTGGCTAGACTTTTTCTATTGACAAGCGTATTGATAGTGGAACTTTTACCCACGTTAGAACGCCCCAAAAATACAACTTCACTACGGTCTTCAGGCAAACTGTCAGATATACCTTGTGCTGATTTTATAAACTCTGCATGAGTTAGTTTTGGTATGCTCACTTTGATTTCCCTGATTTTTGATCTAATTGAAAAATAAATTTAACCGGTTTTTTATTTTGACTTTTTACACTCGCATTGCCGCTTTTCATATCTACACTTATAGTATCGCCTGCTAAATGTCTTTTGTTGGCAATATCATCGACTATGGCATTGCCCTGCATTAAATACTTTGATTCTTTTGGCCAATGCTTAAACACTTGCGCACTGCCCTTGTAGTGTGCTTTTGGGTCTTGGATCTCAAATGTTGCATTGCCTTTTGCTTCGTATAATCTTGTTTGATTGGCATCATCGAAAAATACAATTGCTTCATTTGCTTTCATCCAATTATGCTCATCTTGCCAAATATGTACATTTCCGCTAAATTTAACCTCTTTTTTTATTCCGCTTGCTTCAACAGCATCAGCTGTAACTTCTATTTTTTGGGCAAAAAGCAAAGTGGCAATAATTGACAAAAGTAAAAATTTAACTACCAAACGCATTATGCTTAACCCTTAAAAATATTTTTGATATTATATCATACCATATCTATTCTATATATAGAATCTATATGACTTTTAAAAACCACAGAAAAACAATATTAATTATCATTGCAAACAAATAATCCATAATCGTAATATAGGCTGCCACGGCTAAAAACTCACAGTGACGTATGATTTAAATAGCCTATTTTTTCTCTTCACTGAATATAATGGCGTGGATCTTTTGACTTTTTGCTTCTTCTTTTTGCATATCATAATCCAATTTTGCACCGCTAAATTTATTTTCTCCCATTGTAGCTACAAATGGGGTCGGAGATGTAAATGTTTTGGTTTTTGGATTATATAGAGCATCTTGTGTAGTATACACAAAGCCTCCCTTTTGAATTATCTTTACATCACCTTTTAATATTATATTATCCTTAGTATATATCCCTTTATTTGCAACAATTTCGTTTTCGCCTAGTTTTTTGTAGGTAATATGTTCCAGTGTCAATATGCCGTTTTCTTGATTCCCTGACTTGGCAAACGCTTGACTCACAACAGCAGTAGAATTGACTTCGGTTAAAACCATATTAACAAATTCCAGCTCTTTGCTATTGCTCTTTGATTTTGCTGCTGTGTCTTGAAATTTCAAATTAAATGACAATCCGATAGTAGCTAATATCATCAGTGCCACTAACCATTCGATCTTTATTACCATTGTGTTACAAATTTCTCCCAAAGCCCTTCTTCTTTGACGATATGCTCTATCATCTCTCTGACGGCTCCATCGCCTCCTTTTGTGTTAAGCTTGACATCGACTGCCTCTAATATATATTCATTTGCATCTGCCGGAGCAAACGATAGCCCTGCTGCTTCTATCATGCTTAGATCATTAAAATCATCACCGATTGCAGCTACTTGGCTTTGAACTAGAGACATATCAGACATCAAGGAAGCTAAAACTTCATTTTTATTTTTGACACCTTCAAAAAAATATTTGATTCTAAGCTCTTTGGCTCGTCTAGCGATCACTGCTGAACGACGCCCTGTAATGATAGCTACCTCTTTGCCTAATCCTATCCAGCCATCAATCCCTAATCCATCTTTAACGTTAAAAGATTTGACCTCATCTCCGCTTGCACTGTATGTGATCTTTCCATCGGTCATAGTACCGTCAACATCAAGTACCAACAATTCTATACTCATAACACGCCTTTCGTACTTGGGATTCCGGCATTTTCGTTTATTGCCACTGCTCTGCGAAGTGCTACAGCCAATGCTTTAAAAGCAGCTTCTATGATATGGTGTTTGTTTTTACCTCTATGATATGTCAAGTGCAATGTAATCGGTAAATTCATAGCAAATGCTCTAAAAAATTCTTCAACGAGCTCTACATCAAAATCGCCCACTTTGCCGCCTATTGGCAACTCAAATACTAAAAATCCGCGATTTGATATATCAATATCGCATCCTACACTTGCCTCATCCATAACCACGATTGCATTACCGTATCTCTCTATATTTTGTACCGGATATATAGCTTGATGAAGAGCTTTGGCTAGCACTATGGCTATATCTTCTACGCTATGATGATCATCTATATGCGTATCGCCATCACAAGATACTTCCAAATTTATATGCGCATGTCTTCCAAACGCATCAAGCATATGATCCAAAAAACCAACCCCTGTTGATATACTTGTCTGCCCGCTGCCATAAAGATTTAATCTGACCGCAATATCAGTCTCTTTTGTAGTTCTTTTTACCTCTATCATAATTTTCTCCTATCCTCTAATAATTATTGCATTTGCTATGCCATGATCTAACATATAATTTCTAGCTTCGTCTTCCGATGCAAATCCCATCACAAATACACGATACAAAGCGCTGCCGTCATGTGTATCAAATCTCTTTACTATAGATTTATACTTTGGATCCAAAGATGCATATCTGTCTTTAGTCTTTAGTGCTCCTTGTTCAACCTTAAATGCTCCTACTTGTATACCAAAGTTGTCAAGCAAGATCTTTTTTGGAGAATTAGCTGCTATGTTTGTATTTACATCCATTATCGGCTTAGCCGGTCTGCTATTAAAACTGACAGCTTCTATTTTTACTCTGGCCAGCCCTGTCTTATCCAACCCCAATGCTTTGCCTGTTGCATAACTGCAGTCGATTATCCTATCATCTTTGAATGGGCCCCTGTCGTTGATGCGAGCAATCTGGATTTTGCCGTTGTCAAGATTTGTTATTTTTACGACAGTATCCATAGGCCATGTTTTGTGAGCTGCTGTAAAATCATGCATATTATAGAGTTCACCGCTGCTTGTATATTTACCATGAAAATCAGGGCCATACCAGCTGGCAATTCCGCTCATCGTTTCGCCTGTCTCGATATAAGTAGGATTATATGTTTTGCCAAACACATTATAACTTCTCATTGTGGTTTTATGCCTATCCTGACTTGTAATAAATGGTTGTTTTTTATTCCATCCATATGTTCCTACAGGAGCAGAACACCCTGCAAGCCAAAACGCACTTGCTAGAATACAAATTCCAATAAACAATCTATTTGTCAAGACAAACTCCAATATCATGATTTGATAGTTAGATTATCTCTTTATTTGACTTTAATTTGGCTTTTGGACTATTATTGTCAAGATTAATCCTTTTGCCATGAGTATTTGGTTTAAGTATTTAAATATATAAATAATGTCATTTGAGCGCACCTTGAAAGCCACGCTTGTGGGAGCAGTGCATACACGAGTGGTGCGATTCGCGAAAATGACGCTTTTTATGATACTTGTCTAAAAAGTATCATAGAAAAAAATATATCAAATTCCAAAAAGCTTGTGTGCATTTCCAGTAGTAATGGCTGCTACATCATCAACACTCATTTCACTCAAATCCGCCATCTTATCGGCAACAAACGTACAATAACCAGGCTCATTTCTCTCGCCTCTGTGAGGATGCGGTGTCAGATACGGAGCATCTGTCTCTATAAGCAACTTATCTAATGGTATTTTTGGATAAACCTCCACTAGTTTTCTGGCATTTTGAAATGTTAGCACTCCGCCTATACCAAAATAAAAGTTATACTTTGCCAGTTTGAGCAATTCATGATCTGCATTATAGCAGTGCAAAACGCCGCCTTTTTTGCCCGCATAAGCTTGCAGTATCTCCAAACAATCATGTGATGCATCCCTTATATGAACTATGAGTGGTTTTCCATATTTTTTGGCTAGATCTATTTGATCCAAAAATACCTCTTTTTGAAGTGTTTTTTGCGCTATTATTTCTTCATCTTCTGCCGGCAAGCGATAATAATCCAGTCCGCACTCGCCGACTGCTACACACTTTGGATGGACAATGTACTTCTCCAATAATGCTCTATCATAATTTATGGCATCATACGGATGTACTCCTACGGCAAAATAGACCTCATCAAAATTCTCACTTATAGATACAGCTTTACTTAGTGTAGTCGGATCTGCTCCGGGGATGATAAATTTCTCTACTCCGTTGCTTATGGCTCCAGCTATGACTTCGTCTAAATCCTCATTATATCTATTATCATCTAGATGGCAATGTGTATCTATGATCATTTATTCCTCTTTACCGATTTTATTGAATGCAATTTTATCATATTTTGTTTGCGGCATTATTTTGAGCATGGTATGCATGATAACTTCAGTTATATTTATTGTAACCAAAATATTTGACAAATACAAATTAATAATAGTATAATAGAATTTCAAATATCTTAACATAGGAGTTCGTTATGCTATTAACTAAATTTGACCCAATGAAAGATTTTAGAGACCTAGAGGAAAGAATGATGACAGCTTTTCAAATGCCGTCGCTTAATACTCTTACAAACGTCAATGGCTGGACGCCATCGGTAAATACCCGAGAAGATAAAAGTGCTTATCATATAGAAGTAGATCTTCCCGGAGTAAAAAAAGAAGATATTCATGTCGATTGCAAAGATAATGTTTTGACACTTTCAGGTGAGCGAAAAACCAAAAGCGAAGTGAACGAAAAAGACTATCACAAAGTAGAAAGTTTTTACGGTAAATTCCAAAGAAGTTTTACACTGCCTGATGATGTAGATGCGGACAATATCGACGCAAATTCAAAAAACGGCATGCTAGAGATCAAGATACCAAAATCCAAAAAGACCAAAAAAGAGACCAAAAAAATCGAAGTTAAATAAACTTCATATCTTGAGGGGTATCCTCCCTCAAAAATATTTAACAAAGTAGGGCAATAATGATAATATCAAACATAGAGATTGCTGCTATCTTTGATCAATTAGCCGACCTATTAGAAATAAAAGGCGAAAACCATTTCAAGGTCATAGCGTATAGAAATGCTGTACGTACGATCGAAAATATGGGCACTGATCTCTCAAAAATGGTAAAAGACGGGGTCGATCTCTCCGAAATTCCCACAATTGGAGAACGTATTGCCCAAAAGATCAAAGAGATCGTAACCACAGGCAAACTCTCAAAACTAGAAAATCTAAAAAGATCTTTTCCTCCTCATCTGCTTGACCTGCTAAATATAAAAGGCATAGGCCCCAAAAGAACCAAGATACTCTACGAAAATCTTCAAATAAACTCTTTGGAAGAATTAAAAAAAGCTGCTCTTGCTCACAAGATAAGAGACCTAGAAGGCTTTGATGAAAAACTAGAACAGATGATCTTGGAAGGCACAATGCTAGCCAAAAAAGAGGGCAAACGTTTCTTGTACTCTGTAGCCGAACCCCATGCCAATGACATAGTGACATATATGAAAAACTCCAAAGAGGCCTCAAGGGTGATAATGGCAGGCAGTTTTCGAAGAAAAAAAGAGACCATTGGAGATCTTGACCTGCTTGTAACTTCCAATAATCCTACTCTTGTGATAGACTATTTTATACGGTATCCGGATATCAAAGATGTCATCTCCAAAGGCATTACAAAATCAACCGTGATATTGAATAACAATTTGCAAGTAGATCTCAGGTGTGTACCGGATGATAGCTATGGTGCGACTTTGCATTATTTTACGGGCTCAAAATCCCATAACGTCACCATAAGAAAAATGGCGATAGAAATGGGGCTCAAAGTAAATGAGTACGGAATATTCAAGGGCGAAAAAAAGATCGCAGGTGCAACCGAAGAAGAGATGTACAAAACCGTAGGACTTAGCTATATCGAGCCCGAACTCCGAGAAAACAGAGGCGAACTCGAAGCAGCCGCGCATAAAAAGCTCCCTGATCTGGTCAGCATGGAAGATATCAAGGGCGATCTGCATACACATACTACTTACAGCGATGGACAAAATAGCATTATAGAAATGGCCGAGGCTGCGAAAAATCTGGGATATAAATATATAGCCATTACTGACCATTCAAAACATTTAGCCATATACAACGGCATGGACAAAAAAAGATTGAGAATACAATTAGAAGAGATAGATAAAATAAATGAAAAATTAGATGGCATCACACTGCTTAAAAGCATTGAGGTCGATATTCTAGAAGACGGCTCATTAGCTCTAAGCAATGATATACTAAAAGAGCTGGATCTTGTCGTTGGAGGCATGCATGACAAATTAACCCTTCCAAGCGACAAACAGACCAAAAGAATACTAAAAGCGATGGATAATCCATATTTCAATATCCTAGCTCATCCTACTAGCAGACTGATAGGCGAGAGAGAAGCTTGTGATATCGATATGCGCCTGCTTTTCAAAGAAGTCAAAGCACGAGGATGTTTTTTGGAGATAAACTCGCAGCCCAAACGGCTTGATCTTAATGATATTTATGCAAAATATGCCAAAGAAGCGGGTGTAAGATTTGCCATATCCACCGACGCGCATAATATCGCGACTTTAGAATATATGAGATACGGTCTCTTCCAAGCTAGACGCGGCTGGATAGAAAAAAAAGATGTTATAAACACACTCTCTTTGGATAAACTCAAAAAAGCACTACAAAGAATATAACCCCCCTCCTCATATCTCCTCATAATCCAATTCATACATATACTCTCCAAAGTTGTGTTCTAGCATATGCTCTATCTTTTCTTTGTATTGTGCTGTACTCTTGGAATCATGAGAGAGAAACACAAATGCCACGTCAGCTTCCTTGGCATACTCCCCACTAATATCAAGTACAGATACATTAAATGCTTTGAGCTTTTCTTTTAGACTATTTAGGACACTTCTACGGCCTTTGAGCGAAGAGACATAAGGCAGTTCCATATGGATATGACAGTGGCAAATGATCATGCATTCTCCTTATATAACGATCATGTTATTATACACCTTATACAGCACTATCTAATACACTTTTAGATACTATTGCGCCCTATTTTATATCTTCTATCGTCTTGCTGTGTAAATTTTGATTCGTTTTTTAAGTTACTTTGTCCCTATAAACGACCGTCAAGAGAGATTGATATATTGAATACATTCAAGGAGTTTTAATGCTACTATTATCCACCAAAGAAGAGTGGTTTGGCAATATCAGAGGCGATGTCCTAGCCGGTATCGTAGTCGCACTCGCCCTCATACCTGAAGCGATCGCTTTTTCTATTATTGCAGGCGTTGATCCCAAAGTCGGGCTGTACGCCTCTTTTTGTATCGCAACAGTTATCGCATTTGTAGGCGGACGTGCCGGTATGATCTCAGCAGCCACAGGTGCTATGGCTCTACTGATGGTGACATTGGTCAAAGAACACGGATTGCAGTATTTGCTTGCCGCGACAATTTTGACGGGTGTCTTACAGATTATTGCAGGTTACTTGAAACTTGGCGTATTGATGAGCTTCGTCTCGCGTACGGTAGTTATCGGATTTGTTAATGCATTGGCGATATTGATCTTCATGGCGCAGCTTCCTGAGCTGACAAATGTGACATGGCATGTCTATGCACTTACTGCTGCAGGGCTTGGGATTATTTATCTTTTCCCACACCTTCCTGTAATCGGCAAGGTGATCCCCTCGCCGCTAGTGACCATCATTGTCCTCACATTGGTTACTGTTGCAATGGGTATCGATGTGCGTACCGTAGGCGATATGGGAGCTATGCCAGACACTCTACCGATATTTTTGTGGCCAGAAGTTCCGCTCAATTTTGAGACACTTTCTATCATTTTCCCGTATTCAGCCGCGCTTGCTGCTGTGGGGTTGCTTGAGTCATTTATGACAGCTACCATCGTAGATGATATGACCGATACAGACAGCAACAAAAACCGTGAAGCCAAAGGACAAGGCATAGCCAACATAGCTAGCGGCTGCATCGGCGGAATGGCAGGATGTGCCATGATAGGACAATCTGTTATCAATGTCAAATCAGGTGGACGTGGGCGTCTCTCTACGCTTACTGCTGGGGTATTGCTTCTAATAATGGTAGTGTTTATGAGTGATATTATCAAGCTTATCCCGATGGCTGCACTAGTGGCTGTTATGATCATGGTATCTATAGGGACATTTAGCTGGCCTTCGGTTAAAGGACTTAAAACTCTTCCTTTATCCACAAATCTGGTTATGATCACGACTACTGCTGTTGTCGTTGCGACTCACAACCTAGCCCTTGGAGTACTTAGCGGAGTATTATTGGTATCGCTTTTCTTTGCAAACAAGATCAGCCATTTCATGTACTGTGAAAAGTCATTTGAAGAGGCTAGCGATACTCGTATTTATAAATTTGTCGGGCAGATCTTCTTTAACTCTGCCGATCGTTTTGCAGATGCATTTGACTACCGCGAAGATGTAAAAAATGTCATTATTGATATGTCACACGCTCACTTTTGGGATATTACTGCTGTTTATGCACTAGACAAAGCAGTCATCAAGCTTCGCAACATGGGCAAAAATGTAGAGGTAGTCGGACAAAATCAAGCGACTAGAACTATCATCGACCGTTTTGGTATCCACGATAAACCAACCGAGATAGAAAAAGTAATGGGAGGGCACTAAGCCTTCTTGTTATTTTTTACAAACATACCTCTAAAGCCAAAAAGCATAACTGCCAGCACCAAGGCCGCACATCCTACTCCTATAAATAAAATATCACTTCCATAATTATCCCATATCACACCTGCTGCTGTTAGAGAAATAAGAGTGGCTAGGCCTACAAATAAATAATATACCCCATATGCAGTAGCCTTTAGTTTGGCAGGTGCTACATCAGAAATAATAGCTTTTGCCAATGCATTAAATCCGCCTGCAAAAAATCCATATATCCCAAATCCTATCCATGAGCCTAGCGGCGTATCTGATGCCATCATCAAAGCCCCTGCTCCAAAAGCTGCATAAACGACAGCCAACAGTGCCGCTTTGCCATGTTTGTCTGCCATTTTACCAATGGGAATTGCAAATATGGATTGTGTTATATTGTAGAATGCATATGCAAGCGGTATCATAAGTATAGATATGCCGTCGCTGCTTGCTTTTAATATCATAAATGAATAATTCATGGCTACTAAGCTAAACAATGCCTGGAACACTACTAGCATATAAAACTCTTTTGGCAACGCTGATGGCGTGAAACTATTTATTGGAGACGGTTCGAACGAGACATCGCTCACAAAATAGATGAGGATAATCAGAGCTATCATCCCAGGCACAAAACTAAGAGCAAATATGAGTCGGAAAGATGCTTCACTCTCACCAAAATACCACAAAAGCAAAAATGCAGCCAAAGAGCCAGCAACTGCGCCTGCACTATCCATCATCTTGTGAAATCCAAATATAAAACCGCTTGATTTTTTGTGTGTAAATGCAGATATCAAAGCATCTCTAGGTGCAGCGCGTATCCCCTTGCCTATCCTATCTCCTAAGCGCACTACTCCTATCATCAATGAACTTGCGGCAAAAAATGCCAACGGCTTGATGAGATTTGACAATCCATATCCGATAACAGTTATCTTTTTTCTGCTTCCAAGGCGATCTGAGATAAATCCTGAAAATGCAATCAGAAGTGCTACGCCAAACTCTGCAATGCCTTCTATGAGACCAATCTCACCTTTGGTGGCATGTAAATATCTATCTAAAAATATAGGCAAAAGCGGCAATATCATCTCTGTAGCAAAATCAGTAAAAAAGCTATTTGCTCCAAGGGCGACTATGTTTTTATTAATAGGATTATTTTGGGATGTTTTATTCTCTTGTGGCACTGCACTCTCCTAATCTAGTAATATATTATATCACCAAATAAATAGTAAAAAAACAAAATAAATAATAATTATGTAAATATATAAATATTTTATGATTACTTAAGTGTAATTGGAGTAGATTTAGATTATAAAATATTTAAGGAGACAAAAATGGGTATCTTAGCAACATTAATAGTAGGTTTGATCGCAGGGTGGCTTGCGGGTCTTATGATGAGAGGCCGCGGATTTGGAATTATTGGCGACATAGTAGTTGGTATTCTTGGCGCTTTTCTAGGCGGCTATATCTTGCCTGCTATTGGATTTACCCCTGGCGGCGGGATGATCTCGGCCATCATCACAGCTACTATCGGTGCTGTGATCTTGCTTTTTCTTATAAGTTTGTTCAAGAGAGGCTGATGCGGCCAAATACAATCTAGCTTAAAACTATTTACATATCACAAGAAGGCATAATATGAAAATTATAACATCTATTATTCTATATTTTTTGATTGGCTTAACAACTCTGCACGCCAACAACCATCATAAAGTGGTTTTTGATCTGACAAGTGGCCAAGATATTATTGTTGAAAAAGCATTATTTAACATTATCAAAAACATCAAGTCATATTATAAACAAAAAGATATCGATGTAGCCGTAGTCATATCGGGAGATTCGTATAAATATTTCGTCAAAGATATCAAAAACTCCCCATATAGCGATGATAGTGATATCATAGCACTCCAGCCCAAGCTAGAGCCGAAATTGCAAGAATTGCATGACAAATTCAAGGTTAAATTCTATATGTGCTCATTCGGCATGACAAGCAGAGATATACCAGAAGAGTCGCTTTATAATTTTGTGAAAGCAGAAAAAACCAAGAGCATTTACCTCATCGAACTGCAAAATGACGGCTATGCATATATTCCTATCCATTAGATTTGTTACTAATATGTAATACTTTTTTGATAAATTTTCATTGTTCCAATAATCCCCTATAGGAACAATACTCCTTCTTCTGTTCTCATTCAGTCCCCTATGAGAATATATATATTTCCCCTGTTCCCATTTATCCTTTTGTGGGAACACATACGAATCAAACTATATTTATTATATTTTACTTAAGTTATTTCAATGATATAAAATATTTACCAATATATAAGTTTAACTCGTTATAATTCTAATCTATTTTGTCGCTTTCTTATCTATGATTCAATCAAATTTATTTATATTTACCGCGAACTAAATCAATATGATAGCTCGTTTGTCATGCGACCAAAAGATCGGTCTTTAATATCCATCTTTTGCTATAAATTACAATACAAGGAGAAAAATATGTCAATACATGATATTTCAATAAAAACAAGACTTAAAGTTTTGATCAGGCTTTTACGCAACAATGAACTATTTGATATCGCATGTTCTAAATCAGGATTAGCGATCAATGATGCTAAAAGACTTTTAGATCAACACTATGTGATAAGCAGATAATGTTTATTACGCTCAATTATTAATACTCCCCCCACACATTATTTTCATTTCACCGTCATACCGTACTTGATACGGTATCCATAACGTCAAAATAAGTAACCTGTCTCAAGCATCCCTTATTTCTCATTTTATGTAATCGTTTTGCAATAGATTTCTAGTATATTTACGATCAATAAAAATACAAGGAGACAATATATGTCAATACAATCGATAAAAAATATACCGACAAGGACAAGACTAAAAGTTTTGATCAGGCTTTTACACAACAATGAACTATTTGATATCGCATGTTCCAAATCAGGATTAGCGATCAATGATGCTAAAAGACTTTTAGATCAACACTATGTGATAAGCAAATAATGCTTTTCATGCTCAATAATTAATACCTCCCCCCTCTTCCATATTATCCTCATATAATATGATAAATTTGCAAAGATACTAAAGTCCAACAATAGATGAATGATAAGATTTATGGTATCATAATATTTTGATATGCATTACCACATATAACGTGGCAACTAAATAAAAAATAAGAATTAAAGGAAATCAAGATGGAAAAATATGACATTATTATTATCGGTGGCGGTGTTTCCGGATTATCGTGTGCAATAACTTTAGGTTCGGCAGGCTCAAAACTAGATGTTGCGTCGGATAAAAAGATCTTAGTGATTGATGCTGGAGAATCTCATTTGAATAAAGCACAACTTTATAATGTTGCAGGTATTACTGAAGGTACCAAAGGCCCTGAACTGTTGGATTTCATGGTAAAACAAGCAAAATCTTATAAAAATGTAACATTACTCTCAGGGACTGTTGTATCAGTTACCGGAACAAAAGATGATTTTACAATTACAACCAAATCAGATGATACATTTTATGCTGATATAGTCGTTTTTGCAAATGGAATGCAAACAATTGATGTCAAGGGTATCGATGATCTAGTGGTTGATCATATGAGAGCACCGCGTCCAGGGATGGTGATGATCAAAAATGACAATGGGAAGATCAGTGATGGAAAATATGTTACCGGATGTGCTGCCGGTGTATCATCAATGTTTTCAACTGCAGCTGGATACGGAGCACAAACGGCTACAGATATTATAAGTACATGGGCTGGAAAATACACTGTAGTCCATGATGTACTTAAAAAAGATTAATTTACAACTCACCTTTCTCTCTATTTTGGTGCGTGGTTACGCACCATACACGAAATAACCTGACACTCTGTACTAAGATGAGAAAAAGGAGAAACAGGAATGAATATTAAGATACATCGCATTTATGATGATGACGTGCCGCAGGGATATCGCGTTCTTGTAGATAGGCTGTGGCCGCGCGGCGTGTCAAAGAAGGAAGCTGATCTGGATGCGCACTGGAAAGATTTAGCTCCGAGTAATGATCTGCGAAAATGGTTTGATCATGATCCCGATAAATGGGAAGATTTCAGAAAAAAATATCTGAGCGAGCTGAGCACGCATGAAAAAGAAGCAAAAGAACATCTCGAAGAAGCGGGTCAGAAAACTCTCATACTTCTCTATGGTGCAAAAGATAAACAACACAGCCACGCTCACGTCTTGAAAGAATACTTTGAGACGCTAAACTAAAAACTCGTCATCCCAGCACAAGGCGGGGATCCATTTACCTTGGCAAAAGCAGCCTATCAGTGTTTTTTTGAATTACAGCATAGGTGCCAAGTGATGTTAATGCTATTCTTTCCTCGCCCCAAGGCTATAAAGAAAAATATCACAACTCGAAAGAGAAGTTTGCAAATACCCCTTCGACACTTTGTGCGGTTTTATAGCTGGTACGAAGCACTCTTACGTGTTTGGTCTTCATATCACATACGGCTATGCGGAAGCTTATACCCATTTGCGGCTCAACGATACAGATGATCTTTCCTTCATACTCTCGTGTGGCATGGATGATGCCCTGCAGCTTGGGAAAAAAGTATTTAGGATAGCTCAGCGGTGTGATCTCTACGATCTTGGTAGTATCGCGTTGTTTAAGGGTATCTAGTATAAGCTGTGCATCCTCAAAACTCTCAAACTGTACACACCAATTATCAAAAACCTTATTGAAACTCTTTAGATCTTCATCCAAAAAGCCTCCTGCAAGTGATTGTAAAGCAAAAATTCCCATTCATTTCATCCTATTATAAAGGCGGAATTTTAACATAATTTGCCAGACTGAAGAAGCAAAATACACACAAGGATTGAATTAGTGCTTTTTTTGGACATTGGGAGATACTTTAATAGCTTTCCTTATTCCTATTATTTTCATCCACCCCGTCATCCCAGTACAAGGCGGGGATCCATTTATCCTAGTAAAAGTAACCTATCCTCATTATTGTCATTTCATCGTCATACCGTACTTGATACGGTATCCATAATATCGAAATAAACAGCCTATCCACTCGTTTTTATAATAAAAAGAAGGATTTTTATTAGGATATAATATACAAATATTTTTGACAGACAAGAAAAAGGATGGTTTGTTTTGAAAAAAAATCCGATAAGCCGTTCAGAAAATATGCGCAGAATAAAATCCAAAGATACTTCCATTGAGATTAAACTTCGAAAAGAACTTTGGAAAAAAGGATATCGCTATAGAAAAAATTGCAAAGATGTAATTGGAAAGCCGGATATTTGTTTCAAATGTCAGAAAGTAGCTATTTTTTGTGATAGTGAGTTCTGGCATGGAAAGTATTTGCATGAAAAAAAGTATATTCCAAAAACCAATGAGGATTATTGGATATCTAAGATCGAACGAAATATTGAACGGGACAAAGAAGTCAATACAATGCTCAAAGAGCAAGGCTGGACAGTATTGCGTTTTTGGCAAAAAGATATCGAAAAAAATTTAGAAGCTTGTATTTCAGCTATAGAATATTCTTTTATTTAAGCTGCGTTGCAGCAGGAAAATTGTAAAATTTTGATAATACAAAATGAGGGAATTATGGCAAAAAAATTTACTGCAGTAGATATCTTTAGTGGTGCTGGGGGGCTAAGTATCGGCGCTAAGATGGCAGGAATTTCACCTGTTATGGCTGTAGAATTTGATCAGTATGCTGCTGAAACTTATAAAACAAATCACAAAGAAATTGCACGTAATGTATTGCAAAAAGACATCAGGGAAGTAAATCCGTTAGAGCATACCGAGAAAAATCCTTTTATCCTTTTTGGCGGACCGCCATGTCAAGGCTTTTCCATTGCAAATACAAAAACCAGAAACCTGGATAACCCAAATAACTGGATGTTTAAAGAATATGTAAAATTTTTGAAAGACTTAGAGCCCGAATGGTTTTTATTTGAAAATGTTGCCGGCTTCAAATCATTTGGTGACGGATCTTTTGCTAAAGAAGTAGAAGAAGCATTATCAAATCCGCTAGATGATCCAGATACTCTTTCATATCAAACCAGTTCTGCACTCTTGGATGCTTCTGACTTTGGTGTGCCTCAAAAAAGAAAACGTTTCTTTATTGTTGGACACAGAAAACAAAACGGTGGTATAAAATTTAATTTTGACAAACTTCAAAAAAAACCGGTTGTAAGCGTAGGAAAAGCCATTGCCGATCTTCCTGAACTCTCTAATGGGCAGATACTTGAAGAATGCCCTTATAGAGGAAAAGCTTTAAGCGATTATGCTAAACTCATGAGAGGTCAACAGCATAAAGCTCTGCAGAATTATGTCACAGCAAGCAAACCTCATATAGTAGAACGCTATAAAGCGATAGGACAAGGAGAAAACTGGAAAGTTGCACTAGAAAAAGGACTTCTTGACTCATACAGTTCTACCAAGCATACTCATAGCGGTATCTACAAACGGCTTACTGAAAATGAACCTTCTGTAACTATAGCCAACTATAGAAAAAGTATGCTAATTCATCCATGGGAACATCGAGGGCTTTCGCTAAGAGAGGCGGCACGTCTTCAAAGTTTTCCTGATAACTTTGTGTTTAAAGGACCGCACAGCTACCAACAACAACAGGTCGGAAATGCTGTACCGCCTTTGCTTGCAAAAGCTATATTTCAAAAAATTATAGAGTATACGACCTATTAGATATTTTTAATAGTGCATCATTTCTTGATAGAAAGCAACTAATTTTTATTAATCTACTATCTATTAATCCTAATCATTTACTATTTACTAATTACATTTTAATTGATTAATTACATCTTGAAAAAATCTTATAGATTGACTTTTCTTTTCTTTGTTTTTGCGTTGACTTGAAACATATATCAATTTGCAAAAATTTTTCCCTATTATGCTAAACAATTACATAGGCATAATCAGCTAGAGTATATTTTGAATTTTTTTGCTAGATTTTATGGTCCAATTTTTTTACTAATGCCATTTTTGTCTTCTTGTCAACTAACTGAAAGGCCAATATCTTCTAGATTATGGAGGGCATTAGTAATTATTAATGCTTGCTTTTCTGTAGGAATTTGTTTTGGTATGTTGCACGCTATAGTTATTAAATCAATCTCTAGCGGCGAAAGTGCATTGTTGTCTATACCAAATTGCTTAATCTTGAACCATTTTCCTTGTTCTGCAATTTTAAAAACAAGTTTTTGTGCTTCTATGCCATTATCAATACGCTGAATTTTCTTTGCATCCTTTTGCTCGTCTTTTAGATTCTCTTCTTCGAGCAGCTCCTCTAGAAAAGTATCCGATATTTCAATTGATAAATTATTCTGTATATTTAGCCAACAGCCTTCTTTCTTTGCCCATTGAGAGATGTTAGCTATACCCGAAGGAGGATTTGTCATTTCGTTGTACACTGCTTTGCTCACCGGTTTAAGCAGTTCTTGGGTTGCTTCAGAAACAGTCTGTCTATTCCAAACAGCTATAAAATCAAAGAACTTATTTGCTTTTTTAACTATGTAGTCTATATATGCGATAGAATAAGCCACCGTTTGCGCACGATAGCCTCCGTCGTACCAGTAGGCATCTGATATAAGTTTCTCTGTTGTTTTGAAAATAATTGCTTTTGCTACAGCGGTTTTAAAATAGAGTTCATTGTATGCGCTATTGCTTTTTTCCCATTTCTTTCCTATTTCTTTAGCATATTCAATAAAACTGTATTGGGCGCCTCTGGCAACAATGTGGGGAATACCTTCCCATACATTTTCAAACTTGGACAGATCTGTTTTTGCAATAAGCTGTGCTTTAGGATATTCAAACTGGAACTTTTTTCTCTCTGCGGGTGTTTTGTGTGCTTGCGCATCCTGATACTGTCCTCTGGCACGTTCATAAAACCATTTTGTCTGTTTATGCCCTCCGCCTACTGCTGGTGCATAAATTCGTCTTGAAAAGTCTTCCATGCGTATATGAAACGGATGGTTTGAAAAAAAGTCTGCAGCATTGACCTTGTTCTGCGTATTCGCATATTCCGATATCTTTGGCACCAAATCTTCTGCTTCTTCGGGTTTGACAATCGTAAGTTTTACTTGAACAAAAAGGTGATCAAGTTTAGCTTTGTCTTTTCTCGTAGCACTGTAAATTGAAGCTGTAGTCTGCCCTCCGTTTACTATTTGTAAATTTCTAAGACTTTTCAAGCGCAAACCGTTTTCTGACGGCTCAACCTCAATATTTTCAGCTGTAGTAGTCAATCCGTTGTTATACGCAAAAAATTTCTCAGGCTGATTGATTATTGTGTTGCGAAGGCCTTGATTGACTTTTCCTCTTGCCTGCAGAAAAGTTCTTACGTTCTGTTCCAGCAGTCTGGCACCATATTTTCCATAGAGCAATGCTAATAAAGTTCCGGGGACAACCAAAAGGTATGACTGGTATTCATCTGTATTGAGATGCGCAGGAAGACAATAGACAGGCTTAGATGCAATTTCATCAAAATTGATGAGAATATCTTCTTTTTTTTGATTGGAAGCATCCATTCTAAAAAGTCTTGATATATCCCATATATTATAAAAGAAGCTGACATTATTGCTTTGTTTTGACGGTATAGCTTCTACACGCTCACTCAATATTTTATTGCTGAGCAGGTAATATTTAACCGTAAAGATATCAGACTTGTTTTTATATATCTGATATGCCAGATCATATACGGCTGTTGATTCCTCAAGCTTTGTATAATATGTTTTTGAAAATGCTTTGTCAAAAAAACTTTCTATACGTTTGAATGCTTGATTTACTTCAGTTTGAGTCAGACTTTTGCTGTCAAGATCGGAAGAAAATACTGATATGAACAGATTCAAAACTCCGTCATCTTCATTATAGCTGTACCCGTCTATTTTGACACCTGTTTCACTCCAGTGGCACAGCTCCAGCTCATTGTCTATTTCGCCAGATCCGAGAAGCTCCTTTGCATACAACTCGATAAAAGATGACTCATAAAAGTTTTCTCCTGACTGGGCTTCTGCAAATACATCTTGCAGAAAAGCTTCTCTGAATTGTTCCAATTGCTCATTCATTTCTCAGCCTTTTTTCAAAATCTGCAATAGAGACCTCAAAAGGTTTGCACTCTTTGAGTTCTATTTTATACTGCACCGATATAACACCGTTTGGGATATCATCAGCCTTGAGCTTTGGAAAGTTGTCTTTGACTTCAAATATAGACTCTTTAGTGACAACATAATGTTTTTCATCATACTCAGGAAGATCCATATATCCGGCTTCAGACAGCAAGTTTTCAAAAACATCCAAGTCGCCTGAGTCAAAAAACATATGCTTGATCTCATTGATTAGGCTGTAAAGACTGATTGTATTAGGCATATTGCTTGGGGCACCATTGAGTGTTACAACATACAAATAACACTCTGCTGCACTGCAATTGAGCTGATCGATTGAACTGATTTGGATATACGGTGCAGCTGTTCCTTGTTTTGCTTTTACTTCTATAGCCGCATTCCCTATGCCGAAATCCTGCTGCTCGCCATACGGTCCTTTCCAGAAAGAGAGCGATTCATTTGCGGAACAATATGGCAGAAGATGATATTTCAAAAAGCACAATTCTCCAATCAGCCCTTGCTGCTCTTGTTCTGTCAAAAGCTTTTTGCCGAATTTCCTAAACAGTTTTTGCCACCGCTGCAATCGGCTGTGAATGATAGAAAGCATTGTCTTTTCCGTCTGTGTTTCAACCGTAGTCTGCAATAGATCCATACACAGAATGTAGAAAATATCCCAGTCACTCGTCTCTTTGAGCACTAAAGTCAACCTATAGCCCTTTGATGTCTGATACTGCTGTATATCAATACCGGAGAGAGTTATTTTTTTTGATGGCCAGTCTTCAAGACTGCTGTGTTCAGCAATAAAAAGATACTCATTGTTTTTTCCAAGTGCCCAAAAAAAATCAAACTTGTTTTTTGGATCTATACGTACAGAATCTATACCTTTCCTAAGACGCGGGATGGAAACCCATGGATTATTCTTCATCATTTTCAAACTCTTCATAATAGTTTTTGACATAGGTAGTATTCACTGCATATTCAACCGGCCGTATATGGATATCTGTTCTTTTCGGAAAACTGATACCGTATGCCGGAAGATTGCTCTCAACCAGTGTTGATTCATCATTTATATCACTATAAGCATTAAGAATATGTAGCATCAGCAATGGCTTTTTTCTTGCTCTTCTCAGGAATCTTCCGGGTATCCTGCCAATTTTAAGCTCTTTTGCCAAAAGTTCTTGTGCTTTATCTGCATTGCCGTCTTCGATTGCTTTGTCTGCTTTGCTTTGATTCTCCTTGTCCCATCTCTGAAGTGCTTCAGTAATTTCTTCAGCAGACATTCCTGCACGTTCTGCGTCATTTGTCCCCGCAGCAACTCTTCTTCTGCTGCTTATTTCAATATAGTTATCTAATCTGTACTGATCTTTCGGATCACATGAACGCTTTTGTATACCGATATCAATCTCTCCGTCAACTCCTATAAATCTATTATGTGCACTCTTGGGACTGACAAATACTATATCCCATTGAGGGAAATACTCTGATGCTTGTTCCAAATAGCTCAATATAGGTTTTGTCTGAGTCATTTGTGAACGAGGATGATTATAGTAGTGATTTATGAAGTATGCAATAACTGATGCATCTACATTGGTCCATATATAGTTGTTTTCACTGTTGTATTCTGCTTTTTTCCTTTTTTGAAGCCGTAATGCAAGATCTTTGAAAAGGGCAAGATTGTTTAGTCTGTGACTCGGATCCAAATCTACAACATATGTTTCAATCAAACGGCCGCTCAAATCAGTCCTATGAAGCAGTGTTTCCGAAGCTCTCATTTTGTTTCTGGCAGTAATCAACAATGACCCAGGATGTGTTCTGACTTTTAAACCAAAGTCTTTAGGAGTCAGGTTTGCCTTGAACATTTCATTGAATTCCTCTCTTAGCTCTTCGACAGCTTCAGAAATATGGGTAAAATAGCTTTCTGTCATCGGTGTCAGATATATTCTGCACAGATCAGCAAATCCATCCCGATAGCCAAACCATCTTCCCATTTGCATTAATGTATCATACATAGAGGTACTGCGGTAAAAATAACTGGTTGCTAACCCTTCTAATGTCAATCCTCTGGAGAGCTTGTCTCCTCCTACAGCAATTACATTCAATCCGTTTTTGTAAGCTTTATAATCAAGGCTGTCCGGCGAATCACCGTTAATCAGCATAACCTGCATTGAAGCAGCAGCTTCCAGAAGTTTTTCCTGAATATTATTCCAATCTGAATAATCTGTTTTAAAATCAGTCTCCCATACAGTATGCAAAGCTTTCATGTAAGAATTTTTCAAGGCCTCAGAATTATTCAGCTTGTAAGAATATCTTACTCCCTTTTCTATATTTTGCCTGAACTGCACAACCAAACTGTAAACTTCCTTCTGCACATCCTTAAATCTTGAAAGATGTATCAGCATTGAATGATGTTTGTTTGTCTGACCTCGCAATAAACGTATTGTTTTTGACACAATATGTGAATATATAGCTTTTTCAAGGCTTTTTGGCAATTCATTTACTTCCTGGTCTTTTTTATGTTTAAGCGGGATAATATCTTCTATATTTTCATCACTTCCTATAGTTCTTACAATATCCAACTCTTCAGGTTCGCCCCCGAAAATTTTCTCCGAACCGATATAATTGCTCGGAGGATCAAGGCTGATAATAAAATCTCTCGGAAACAGATCATCTCCGTACATACTATCCTCTGTTGCAGGATCAATAAAGATATTGGCAAATGGAGTTGCGGTATAGGCAAGATAGCATTTCCTGTGAAAAAGCTTTAAAATTTCTCTGATTCTCTTATTGATTGCAGTGGGATCTTTTTCGGGATCATTTGTATTGACTGATGCGTGATCTGCTTCATCATCAATCATTAGCAGCGGAAGATTTGAAATTGTGCCATCTATATTTGAATTGTTTCTCTGAAGCCAATCTCTTAGCTTTTGAAGTACTCTTGCATTTTTCTTGACAACTAATATTGTCGCATCTTCATATTTTTGAACTCTAAAATTACGCTTGTCATCAAAGTCATTATACTTATCTGTAAATGAGTATGGTATTTTTTCATGATTGAAACCCCCTACGCCTATCAGGGATTCAAAAAAGTCTACATCTGTTTTCTTGGTACTGTCTTGTCCAATATATCCTTCATCTACACGCTCCTGCGTTTGGGAACGCAAACTTTCTTGCATCCCGGCCAAAATGATTATTAATTTGTATCCGACATCAGAAGCTTTGTTAATTACGCCAATGAAATTTGCAGTTTTCCCGGACTGCACATAACCGACAACCATACCCCTTCTGTACCATTTTCCCTTCTTATACGGATCTTCAAGCCTTCCGACTATTTTATCGGTTACATTATCAACAGAGGAAACAACCGGCGGAGCAAATCCATTTTGAAGCAGAAGTTTTTCATAGCGGTTCCAAAAATATGGGTCAAATTCTTCTTCTGACTTTTTTTCATGCAGCCAGGGCTCAAAGTCTTGATCATCTACTATTAAGGTGCCCTCCTCCATAGTCAGTCCAAATTGGTGTTCTATTTTTTTGGCAATATTTTCTATATCATCAGAGGACAATTCAACCAAAATAGTTGGATCACTTGCTTCATATTCAATCAATTTTCTGATAATTTCAGGAGTTTTTTTATCAGGTTTTTTTGATAACCGATAAATAACATTATTGGTTATTTCTTCAATTGCTTCCATCTCTCATTCCCTCTCTTTTGATGTATGTTTCGCAAAAATCTTCATATTTGCTAAATGGTTCAGTTTGCCTAAACTTTTCCAAAATTTCTGTCTTATCATATCCCATACTGTACATAAGATCCCAATACCTGCGAGCATGCTCATTTAGCTGCTCTTCAGTCACGCTATCTTGCCTAACATTTTCAGGTTCTGTAGCCAAATCAACAAAAATAGTATCAAGCGGTAATGTGCTTTCTGTAATAGACAAAATTTCTTTCACTTTCTTTTGTGTTTCTTCATCTAAAGAAGAAAGCAAAGAAGCAATTAATGGGTTTTTGTAGTTTATTCTGAAACTTTTTTGATTGTGCTGATGATATTCGCTCCATATAGGAACATACCCCAGTCTGCTTATGCGTGCCCCTCGGCTTTTATATACCCTTGTTGAAGATGCCGTAATTCTTTCGATTGTTCTTTTTAGCTCTGCTCTGATTGATTCTGGCGGTGTTGCTCTTGATTTTTTTACATCAATTGACCATGCAAAATCTTCAGAATTGGGCAGATCTATTTTTACTCTGGCAAGCTTTGTCGCTTCTGACTGTTTTGAAAGATTAAACCATGTACCATGAATCATAAGCCGACTGTTTCTGTATACATAGAACCCTTGTGACTTCACATAGCCGTCTCTGCCTGCAAGTCGTTTGTACTGTTCTGGAGTTGTTTTATTTAAATGAGGAAGAAGATAAGCCTGAATTTTTATTTTTCCTATTGTTTCTTCCGGAAAATGTTTTCCGGCCCCTTCAAACGGATCAAATGGTGCTATCGAATCGCCATTAATATAAATTGATAGTCTCTTTAGTCCGGCTTCGCCCGAAAGATATCGATGAAACACCAATCCTAAATGTTCTCTTGCTTCATCAATTTTTTCCCAAAAGATCTCTTCCGGATTCCGTTTGCTTTGCGTATCAACAAGCCTGTACAAGTCTTTCCAAAGCACTAATGTGCCGAAATTGTTTAATAATTTATATTCCGGTATATTATTAATCTCATATTCATTAAGTATTTCGATTTCCCATTTTTCACTTTTTGACACATGTTCTAAGTCCCAGCATCGACCTGTATCTTTTTGATTCTTCCTGGATACTACAATTAATTTGCCTGCCTGTGAAAAAGAAGCTGTTTTCAGACCAAGTCCAAATCTTCCCAAGTCGCCTTTATTGCGAGATAATACTGGATCAAGCGAGCCCAGCTGCATAGCTTTATTTAATGTTGACTCATCCATGCCTTCGCCATTATCAATGACAGCTAGATAACTTTCATGTGTATCAAAATGAGCAATAATTTGAATTTCTGTGGCATTAGCAGCAATACTGTTGTCAATTATATCAGCAATAGCAGTTTCTAGTGAATAGCCTATGTCTCTTAGTGCATAGATCAAATTTTTGGGATTTGGAAGAGCAGGTATATACCTATGATTAATTTTATTATGCATAAATCTTCCACCCCCCTCCTACTATCAACGATTGATAAATTATATAGTTTTCTCTTTAAAGATTCTTTTAATTTTAAAACATAAATGAAATTAATAGCAATGGGCTACTTTTTTGCCAATTAAACACCGTTGATTTGGCTATGCAGTCTCATATAGCATATTCATAACCAGTTTGATAATAATATCTTTTTGTTCAGAAGCCGAAGTAGCTACAAGCAAGGCAAGTGATACTAAAGCATTATCGTTGATCTTTGGCTCTCCATTTGGTTTATAAAGCACGTCGTTTTTATCTCTCTATTCCCTTCTTTTTGAACTGTTTCCATTTTGGAAATAGTTGCCTTGGAATCTAACTCTTCACTTTCAATAATATTTTTGATATGTTTTGAAATAGCCGGAACCTTTACATTAAAAAGTTCTGCCATTTGCTTTTGTGTAATCCAAATACTCTCATTTGCTACTTTGGTAGATAGTTCTATCTCGCCGTTCTTAAATATTACAATATCACTCATGATTCAAATCCTAAGCATTTTAAATATTCTATCCATTTAACCGTTATAAATGGTTAAAGCTCACACCTCTGCCGCTCCAACGAAGCCAAAGAGTACATGCTGTATCATCGCCTATTTTTGGGACAAATGAGAACGAGGCTGCTTTTTAATTTATTTTTCTAATCCATTTAGTATAATTTTTTCTAGTGCTTCACAGTCAGCAAATTGGACACACTCAATAGAAGCTTCGATATATTGTTTGGGCTGTACGGTAGAATAGTTTATAAATTTATAGCCGTTGTATGAAACAATCATATCAAAAAACATACGGGTAACCCTTCCATTAAGTTCATAAAAAGGATGTAATGCGATGAGTTCACATTGATAGTAGGCTAGTCTCTTGGCAAACTTTTCTTTTGGCTCATGTTCATAATCTTTGAGATAATTCTCTTTTTTCAACTCTTCAAATATTTTTTGAGATGAACTCTCTATAAAAGCACCTTGGCAAAACCTACTATTACCTTTTGCCATATTGAAATCCCTATAAATTCCTGCCCACTCATAGAGAGATTCAAAAGTTCTTTTATGTAAGTTTTTAAAATAATTTTCATCAAAAAGAGTACCTTCCTCTATTTCATCAAAAAAAATAAGATATGCTTCCTCTAAAAGTTCCTTTTCTATCTCTCGCAGCATGTCACTGTCATCAATCTTGAATTTATTTACAGGTATATCGGTGCCATTGATATAAAAAGAGTTATCTTTTAACTGATACTTTGATGCCATATTTTTCCCTTAGCATTTTTGCTTTTTTAACTATTTGACTATCTGCTTCTTTATAGCCCTCTATGGCTTGGGTTGTTTTTATAGTTCGCTTAAGGATTGTTCTATTAATAGGATTTTTACTCATTTTTTCATTCCTTTAAATCTTGTTATTCTAGTAATTAGTTCGCTCATCATATCATTTTTTAGAGTATTACTCTTTCTATTCGTAAAAATTTTTAAACTCGCCGCATGCTGCTACAACTTTATAAAAATATTATATCCAATATATAGCTATAGCCGATCCAAACCGATTAATAAAGATGTATGATTAATGGAATATTGTATCGAAATTTCGTTAGTTAGTAAATGATTTGATGATAAAAATTATGTGATTGTATTATATGCAAATTAAGGACAGCCCAGCTTTTGGCATAATTGCTTATGATTTCTGCAAAACCTTTGGCTTCGTTAGTGCTTAGCTCTTTGGCATTTAAACCTTGCTGTATCAAATGTAATATCTGGGTAAGTTCATTTAGTTTTTGTTGTTGTAGGCGGTCTTTATTTAGTGCATAGCCTTTGATAAGATAATCTTTAAGCACTTTATTTGCCCAGATGCGAAACTGTGTCCCTTGTTTTGATTTAACCCTGTAGCCTACCGAGATAATAACATCCAAACTATAGTGTTGAACATCATAAACTTTGCCATCTTGTGCAGTATGTGCAAATTTTGCACATACTGAATTTTTATCTAATTCTTGTTCTTTAAAAATATTATTTATATGTTTTGTGATTACACTTCTTTCTCTGTCAAATAGTAATTCCATTTGTTTTTGACTTAACCAAATAGTCTCATTTTCGACTGTTGCATTTAGTGCAACATTTCCATTCTCATAGATTACAATATCACTCATGATTCAAATCCTAAGCATTTTAAATATTCTATCCATTTAACCGTTATAAATGGTTAAAGCTCACCTCTGCCACTCCCACGAAGCCAAAGAGTACATGCTGTATCATCGCCTATTTTTGGGACAAATAAGAACGAGGCTACTTTATAGAAAATTTTTATGAAACAGAAGATGTATCGAAATTTCGTTAGTTAGTAAATGATTTGATGATAAAAATTGTGTGATTGTATTTGTAATTGTAGGCAGTGAGGGATTCGTACTATCCAATTTGATGGTATATAAATGAATATCTATTTATTGTTACCGTAAAAGTTACTGTAAAAAATTACTTTTGTGTAAAAAACTAATATATATGAGAGTTTGTTTTAAAAATATACCTTATTTTAGTTAAAAAATTATCATTCTTCTAATCATCTACACAATTTCACAACATGTAAGTTTAGCATCTTGCTTTGATTTTTATTTTTATTTTAACGATTATTATTTTATCTTTCAAAAAACCATTAATATTAAATATATTCCAAAGATATATTAAAGATATTTTAAATATATATTAAAGATATCTACTAATTAAATTAATTAAATTACCTTTTATATTATAAAAAAATATGCTATCATTTCATATAAAACAATATAGTTATCTATTGTTTTATACAACACAAAAAAGGTAGTAAAGTCAGATGGCAGAACGAAGAATGTTTAGTAAAAAAATAATATACAGTGATGTGTTTTTAGATTTACCGGTCGGTTCAAAAAATCTATACTTCTATCTACTTGCAGAAGCAGATGATGAGGGATTTGTGAATAGCCCTAAAAGAACTCAACGATTAATAGGAGCTACCGATGATGATATTAGATTATTATTGGCAAAAAATTTTATTATTTTGTTCGAGAGCGGAATAGTGGTTGTGACGCATTGGCGTATACACAATTACATACAAAAAGACAGATTCAAGCCGACAACACATATTGAAGAAAAAGCCTTACTGTCGGTTAAAGAGAATAATGAATACATTTTGGATACAGAATGTATTCAACTTGGACGCTTAGGTAAGGATAGGATAGGTAAGGTTAGTGTAGATAAGGATATATATAGCGAATTTTCTTTTTTAAATTGCGATATAGGTATTTTCTCAGAAGAAGAATTTAAAGAATTGAAATCTTATCGCTCACAAATTAAAAAATCAATCAAAACACAAGAAACTATTGATCGTCTTTCTAAAAGCTTCCAAAAAATGTACGCTATTGGCTTTGACTTTAAAAAAACTTTACAAATAATGAAAGAACGTCAATGGCAATTAATTGAGCCTGATTGGGTACTCAAAAAAGCCAAAACTTCTAAACAGCCCGAAGTTGGAAGTTATGATTACTATTTGCAAAATAAACAAAGTGAGGTAATAGATGTCGAAGTTTGATCCTGTTTTGATTCTTGCAGGAGTGTTGGGGTTGGATACATCAACACCTAAAGATACACAGATGATAGCATACTGCTGTGAAGGCATTGAAGATATGTGGGCTTTTATAGACTACTGCAAAGACAAGTACAATGGCATAAGCTATGCAAAGCCAGCACAAAAACTATCTACTTTATCAGAAAATTATAAAAAAATTGAGTATGAAGTAAAAATGAAAGAAAGATATAAAAAAATAGGTATTGAAGTCTCTTTGCTTATAGAAAAAATCAAAGATACAAAAAACTATATTAAACATGATAATGCAAAATGGCAAGAGCTAAACATAGCAGGAACTAGTGAGTGTTATTTTTCAAACAAAGAGCAAAAACTGCTAAAAGCACTAGGAAGTGAAAAGTATGTTGTAGAGTTATTAGAGACACACAAGCTGGATGATGAACTTTTAAAAATTTGGAAGAAATCTTTAGAGCCAAAGAAAAGTTATGAACTATTAGACGCAAAAATTAAAAATTTATTACAAGGAGCAAAAAATGACAACAATTGACAAAAAATATTATCGTGCAAAAGAAGCTTGTATCTACTTAGGCATTAGCCGAAGTGGGTTGTGGTTATACGCAAAGCAAGGTAAGCTCGCTGCTATCAAAATCACAGATAGAGTTACAGTGTTTGCAAAAGATGATCTTGATAAATTTGTCGAAAATGCAACAAAATAATTTGACTGAAACGAAAGTCACACACCCTGTGTGTCGTTCATTATTCGTTGCTTTAGCAACCGCTGATGACATTATTTCTTACAAAAACTTCGTTTTAGTAGAAATAACTCAGCGACCGCATGCGATAAAAGGAGTTTTATTTGAACACAAGTGTTAAAATCAAAACATTTTCAAATTCGCAAATTTTAGCGAAACAACAATATATAACATCTCGAAAAAAATTTGGAGAAAATGAAATTTCAATCATATTCAACAACAACATAAATGTTCAAATTGAACTATCTGCTGAGCAAAAAAAAGAGCGATCGCAGTTGCAAAAGAATTTGCATATTTACAAAAAAAGATACAAAGAAGCGAGAGAAAAAAACAAAGAAAAATCAATGATTACGAATTTGCTAAAAATTGACGACATCAATAATCAATTATCAAAAACAAGTTCACGAGCAAACAGAACAAACAAAAAAGAATTTGTAGAATTCACACTATCTTTGACAAATTTTGATAGTTGGAAAAATAAGCTTGATAGACAAAAATTTGAAAAAATCGTAAATGACTTTATGAATGAAAAATTCAAAGAGATAGAAAAAGTCTCAGCAGCTGCACATTACGACCAGCATAGTCCGCATGTTCATTTTTTATTGCGTATGAATTATATAACAAGCTGGAGTGAGTTTTGCAGAGAGAAATATCAAGTTAAGGACACAAGAGAGGCTTATTCGCGAATAAATCATGAGTTTCATAATTATATGAATATGCAATTTGAATTAAATCAAATGCAAAAAAACAGAAAATACACATCTTTAAAGGAGTACAAAAAATATGGCAATAGATACCGAAGAAATACGAGCAACGAGGGGAATCAACTGGATCACCAAATGTATCTGCATCGACTGCAAACACAGCCTGTGGACAGAAGAGTTGCTCACAGATATCGACATGAAAAGCGAAGCGACGAAGAAAATGGAAGAGATAATAAATCAATACAAAACACAAAAACAGAGATTATTCGCAGAGCAAATCTCCAAAGAAGAAACAGTGAACGAATTGAACAAAATTTCTACGAGCGATTCAAGCTACTATCAAGTGAAATCGACAACTTGCGAATGCATGTCGACAGCAAAAATAACATACAAGGAGAACCGGGACAAGCGACAAATTTTAATGCTGAAAACTTGCGAATTATTCGAGAAGAAAGTGTGACGAATCTTGTTCACGATGATAAAAAAGATGCAGAGCAACTCCCAAAAGTTTTTAACCGCAAAAGGCAATAAATAATATCAAAGTTTCTTCTGTCTGCTCTTGATCTGTGTGCTCTTTATGGGGCGAACACTTAAAAGGGTTAAGCCGAGATAATCGTTTTTTTTATCGCTTCGTTTTTTTCTATATTGTGGAAAAGATATAACTATTTTATCCGAAAAATCTTTTTCATCAATATCAAAAACCAATCCACCTAGAACATATGATTTTTCAATGAGCATTTTGTCATCGCTGTCATAAGCATTAAATCGAACCGATGTGGAAAAGGTATCAATATAATACTCATTGGCAGTATATTTTTTATTGTAGTCGTTAAATGTCTTTAGATCATTTGCTAAAATTTCTTCGATTGTTCTAGGATCATCTTCTTTGGGTTGATAGTCAAAAGCCTTGTTCTCTAAAGCTTGAATGATAGAAATTGCATCTATTGCTTTGACACTTTTTGCTTGTGATTCAAAAAAAGCTATTCTAGCCGTCTCCTTAGGTAAAAATATAGGCATAGAGCTTGTAATACTTCTTGGTATTTTTTCTTCCTCGTCTAATAGCTGTTTTAACTCTTTATCTATAATCTCAAAAACTTCTTTATATTGATAATCAAATGAGTATTTTTTACCATTGGTAAAATAAGAAAATTGCATTTGTGATAATAATGCACCTATTTTATTTGCTGCCTCTTTAAAAGTTTTATCTTTTTTCATGAAATCCCTTGACACTTTCTTTAATAGTATGATATCCTATTATCACAATAAAAGTCAATAAAGGAATATTATGGCATTAATTAAATGTTCGGAATGTGGAAAAGAGATAAGCGATAAGGCAAGCCAGTGCATACATTGCGGATGTCATGTTTCGCCAAAAAAGTTATCAAATATACCTAAGTGCGAGGTTAAAATAAGCGGTGAAGAGAAGTTAAATAAAAATACAGCTTATCTTTATGGTTCTTTTATGCTGTTTTCCTTGTTATTTGCTGTAATAAGTTTTGGTGTAAGTGAGCATGGAAATGGTATGGGAGCCGCGATTTTATTTATAATATCTGCTATTTTTTTACACAAAGGATATAAAGCTCAAATGAAAAAATATAAATCTTCAGAAAAGATATATGAATTTTTTAAATCCAGATATCCAATATATAAAGAATTCACTCCGAATATGGAAAATCTTGGTCTGATCACAGAAACTTCAAGCAGCAACGATGAGGCGATGTTTAATATATTTATGCAAGCATATAAAAAAGATGCAGATGGAATTGTTTTGAATAGCAATACAACTTCAACTCATGTATCAGGTGGCGGCAGTTATGCAAAGGGAAGAAGTTCAAGTGTAAGCAGTCATGTTTCTCATAATGCCATGGCAACAATTATCAAATTCAAGGAGTAGACAATGAAAACAAAAATACTAATAATCGGAGCGTTGATGGCAACTTTATCTTTTGGAGCTGGGTTTGATTGTAAAAAAGCTTCGACATCAACAGAAAAAGCTATATGTACAAATAAAAAATTGAGCGATCTAGATAGTATGGTTGCCAATCAATACAAAAAAGCAATGAATTCTTTTAAGGGTTCTGATGAAAGCACTGGAATGTGCAGACAATGCGTATATAATAATAGTGGAAAATTAAGAGGTTGCGAAGATGTTTGCAACGATGCAAGAGATGGATTAAAAGACAATCAAAAAGAGTGGATTAAAAATAGAGATAAGTGTGTGGCAAATGTGAATTGTATTCAAAAGTCCATGATTGAAAGAATCGAATTCTTAAAAGAACCATCTGACTTTATGTAATACTTTTCAATGCTTTAAGCCACTGACAAAATAATAAAAATATTGCAAATTTTACAAAACCAACTAAAGGATATTAAAAATGGAATCAAAAAAAGTAAATATCAGAAATGCAAATCCAATTACCGATACCGGATTTATACTAAAACATGGACAGAAAAAAGCTAGACTTCGAGAAATGGTAGAAAATGGTATAGTAGCCGGAGATGAGTTTTATGATTTGATAGCCGAACTGATCTATGAAGCGATATCTCTGGAGGAATTGAACGACATATTGACAAAAGCTGAAAATCGTCATTCATATGAGTTTGAGCAAGGCAATGCCGCTAAAGCGTTTTATATTGATGCCCTCAAAAAAGTAATTGATGTGGACAGGGTTATCGAGAAGCTTCATCAAATAGAAATTATAGATAATACAAAGTCCGTCAGTCAATTTTGTAATAATTGAAAATTTGTATAATCAATAAAAAGGATAGTGGATGACAAAGATACAAGATCTGATTGATTTTGGAATCCCAAGAGCTTGTTTTTGTAGAACAAGCTTGGATGTAGAGACAGAAGATGATATTCTGATTATAGTCGGACTTACAAATGGCTATAATAATCGCATTCTCGATAAATTCATAGACTATTTTGGCAAGCAAAAAATAATAGATAGTTTGAATAAATATAGAGATAGGTTGTCAAATCCGTTTTATACCAGTCTAATAAAGGCATTAAATGAAAACAATAAACAATAAAACACTAGAGCTTTTAAGAACATTGTCACAAGAAGATATATTTATTACAAATAAAGCAAAACCAACTAAAGGATATTAAAAATGGAATCAAAAAAAGTAAATATCAGAAATGCAAATCCAATTACCGATACCGGATTTATACTAAAACATGGACAGAAAAAAGCTAGACTTCGAGAAATGGTAGAAAATGGTATAGTAGCCGGAGATGAGTTTTATGATTTGATAGCCGAACTGATCTATGAAGCGATATCTCTGGAGGAATTGAACGACATATTGACAAAAGCTGAAAATCGTCATTCATATGAGTTTGAGCAAGGCAATGCCGCTAAAGCGTTTTATATTGATGCCCTCAAAAAAGTAATTGATGTGGACAGTGTAATTTTAAAGCTTGAAGAGAAAGAAAAAAGAGAAAAGGTTTTTGTTTAAATGTCACTAATGAAAAAATCAAATATATATTTTTGTGGCGATACTCATGGCAGTATCGATCTTGCAAAGTTAGAGAATTTTTTTGATGACCATAAGGATAAAATATCCAAAAATGACTTCATGATACAACTTGGAGATTTTGGTTTTATTTGGAAATCTTTGGATGATGAAAAACAGAGAGTAAGTTTGGAGTATTTAGCATCTCAAGATATTACTTTTTGTGTAGTTTTGGGCAATCATGAAAATTATAATGAGATAGAAAAGTTACCTAAAATCGAAAAATTTGGCGGCAAGGTAAGAGTTTTAAAGCTTACAGCCGGTGAGTTATATTTCTTTGAGAGAGGCGAGATTTACGATATAGCAGACCAAAAGATATTTGCTTTTGGCGGAGCTTTGAGTATAGATAAGAAACATAGGGTTTTAAATCAAAGCTACTGGAAGCAAGAGCTACCAACTCAGATGGAATATGATAATGCACTAAATAATTTAGAAAAGCATAACTTTCAAGTGGATATCGTAGTGAGCCATACTTGTCCGCGAGTTTTGATCGGCAACTTGGGGTTTGTCGATGCAAAGATAAATGATCCTGTAACTGGTTTTTTTGATCATCTTTTGATAGATAAAAAAATACAATTTAATGAGTGGAGATTTGGCCATTTTCATGTAGATAGACATTTTAGATATGAAGATAAAATGTTTCAATGTCATTATAAATATATCACCGAGACCTTTAGTGAAGATATGTTAATAAAAATCGATACAAAAACATATTTTGGTTTATCTGTATATGACTACAATGGCGTGCTGGGAGTTTTGATGTCAGATATAAAAACTTTACCATTTTTTGAGTATTGGCAACAATCAAGCTTGGGTAGCACTTGTATGCAAATTCAAAATGCAGATCAAGAAGATACCCTCGTGTATCTGCATGATTGGGTAAATTTTAGTAAATTATTTATTAAAACCGACAAACATAGGTTTATGGAATAAATTGCTTAACAATAAAAAAGATCAATGCAAAATCAATAAGCCAAAAAATAAGATATTCTAAAACTATAGCTTTATGACTATTTAGATAAAATATGCGTTATCGTATGGTGGGTCTATTAATATAATATCATAAAATATTGGTCAAAAAAAGGTTTGGTATGTCATCAAAACAAGAAAAATTCAAATTTATCAAAGAGCAAATCTTATGACATTAATTGATTTAGTCAAGAAGTATCATGATAATAGACAAGAGTATTTAAACCTAAAGTATAATGAAACACTGCTTCGTAGTGATTTTTTAGACCCCTTTTTTGAGTTGCTCGGCTGGGATATAAAAAACAAAGCAGGCAAGCCAACCAATGAAAGAGAAGTAATTTTAGAAGAAGCATTAAAAGCAAACGCTTCCGAACATTCAAAGAAACCAGATTACACTTTTCGACTTTTTTCAGAAAGAAAATACTTTTTAGAAGCAAAGAAGCCTTGTGTTTTAATTGAATCAAGCAATGAGACAGCAAAGCAAGTTAGGCGATATGGTTTTACAGCCAAATTAAAAATTTCCGTTTTGTCAAATTTTGAATATCTTATCATTTATGACACTTCGGTAAAAGTTGAGAAAGACGATATTTATCAAAAAGCACTTATAAAAAAGTACCACTATACCGAATACGAAAGTAAGTTTTATGAAATCCAACAACTTTTAGGGAAGGAATCTGTTTATTCAGGAGTATTTGATATAGAATGGCAAGAGATTGAAACAAAAATTAATCATTATTCCATTGACAATTTATTCCTGAATCAAATCAATGAATGGAGAAAGACACTTGGAACTGAAATTTTCAAATATGAACCGGAAATTAATGAAAAACAATTAAATGATATTGTTCAAAGCTACCTGAACCGCGTGTTGTTTCTGAGGGTTTGCGAAGACAGAAATCTTGAAGACTACCAAACACTTTTAAAGTTAGCCAATACAAATGACTTTAAGGCACTAATTAAAAAATTTAAAGAAGCGGACAAACACTATAATTCAGGACTTTTCGACCAGTTATTAAAAGACAAGATTATAGAAAATATAAGTTCAGTATTTTGGACAATAATTAAACAACTTTATTATCCTGAAAGTCCTTATTCTTTCAGTGTTTTTTCATCTGATATCTTAGGTAGTATATATGAAATCTTCCTTTCAGAAAAATTGACCGTACAAAACGGTTCGATTGCTTTAGTGAAAAAGCCT
Organism: Sulfurovaceae bacterium; assembly: GCA_041654415.1. Classification (GTDB taxonomy): domain Bacteria; phylum Campylobacterota; class Campylobacteria; order Campylobacterales; family Sulfurovaceae; genus BN30871. The sequence continues at coordinate 209,034 of JBAZDL010000003.1, forward strand.
GAAAATGTTGAGCGTGATATCATTACGACACCAACTTTCATAATTAGTGATATTTTGAGAAATACTGTTTTGAAAAAATGCGAAGACAAAACAGATCAAGAAATTTTTAAATTCAAATTTGCTGATATTTCGTGCGGTTCAGGAGCATTTTTGTTGGAACTTTTTCAATTGCTCAATGATGTTTTAATTGACTACTATCTAAAAAACGATAAAACAAAACTAATTCAAACCAATATCAATACGTACAAACTGCCATATGAAATAAAACGAAAACTTTTGTTGAATTGCATTTATGGAGTTGATAAAGATTATAATGCCGTAGAAGCTACGAAATTTGGCTTACTATTGAAACTACTTGAAGGTGAAGATACCAATTCAACAAATAAAACAAAACCCGTTTTGCCTGACCTTGCAAATAACATTTTTTTTGGGAACAGCTTAATAAATCCTATGCAGGTAACCGACAAAAAATACAGTGAAACTATTAATCCGTTTGATTTTTCAAAATTACGTTTTGATGTTATTGTTGGTAATCCACCTTATATGAAATCAGAGGATATGAAAAATATTACCCCGAATGAATTGCCACTTTACAAATCCAATTATGAATCTGCTTACAAGCAGTTTGATAAATACTTCTTATTCATTGAACAAGGGATTAACTTATTAGCTGAAAATGGAACTTTGGGCTATATTGTTCCAAGTAAGTTTACAAAAGTTGGTGCAGGTAAAAAGCTTCGAGAATTACTTACTAAGAAAGAGTATTTGGATTCAATAGTTTCTTTTGGAGCGAATCAAGTTTTTGTTGACAAAACTACTTATACATGTTTGCTAATTTTAAATAAGAAACCTCAAAAAACTTTCGAATATTCAGAAGTAAAGAGTTTGAAAAGTTGGAAATTAAGAGAACCCAAAAGTATGATATTTACGACAAAAAACACAAAAGAATTATCTGGCGAAGTATGGAGATTAATTTCTCCTGAGCTAGAATCAGTTTATAATAAGATTATTCATCAAAGTATTTCTCTCGAAGATTTAATAGGAGGCAATAATATTTTTAATGGCATTCAAACAAGTGCTACAAACATTTATATTCACAAAGCACTCAAAGAAGATAACAACTATTATTTCTTTAAAAAGGATAATAATATCTGGAAGGTTGAAAAAGAATTGACAAGACCGTATTTTCAAACATCTAAAAACGATTATAACCTATATACTTATCGTTCTTTCAAGCCCAATAGCTTTGTGATATACCCATACAAAAACAATAAAGGCATTACAGAATTTGTAACTATTGATGATTTACGTAATAATTATCCTTATACTTATAAGTATCTTTTAAATTTCAAAGACCTTTTAATAGAAAGAGACATTCAACCAACTCCTAAAACAAGCGATGAATGGTATCGCTATGGAAGACATCAAAGTTTAGACAAATGCGAAGTAGAAGCTAAAATAGTTGTAGGTATTCTATCACAAGAAGATGGTTATGCAATAGACTATCATCGTACTGTTATATCATCAGGAGGAAATGCAGGATATGCTATAATATCTTATGATAATAAACAAGAATATTCAATATATTATCTACAAGCCGTCTTAAATTCAAAGTATGTTGAATGGGTTTGTAGTATTCTTGGTAGCGTATTCAGAGGAGGTTATATTTCACACGGAACTCAAGTTCTGAAAAAACTACCTATCCGTAAAATCGACTTTAACAATACCGAAGAAAAAACACTTCACGATAAAATTGTTTTAACTCAAAAAGAGTTAATCAGCATTTATACACAAATAGATGCAAATATAGGAAATAAAAGAGTTTTGATACCACTGCAAAGTCAGTTTGCAAGAGAAAAAGCAAACTTAGAAAAATTATTAGCCAAATTATACGATTTAGGCAATGACGATTCGTTAATCCCATTTATCAAAGAATTATATGAAGCTAATTAAGAACGCAACAGCCGAGAAATTGAGAGGTGGCTTTTACACACCAGAGCCAATTGCTGCATTTATTTTAAAATGGGGTATTAATGGCAGTTCGGACTATGAAATATTAGAGCCGAGTTGCGGAGATGGTGTGTTTTTGGAGCAATTGAAAAAGAATAATCATGAGTTTAAATCAGTTACAGCCATTGAGTTTGACAAGACAGAAGTCGAAAAAGCAGCCAAAATAAAACTGGAAGGGAAAACTGTAATCAGTAGCGATTTTCATTTGTATTGTAATGAAACAACAGAAAAGTTTGATCTAGTCGTTGGAAATCCACCATATATACGTTTCCAATACTTTGATAAAGAACAACAAAACGAAGCTGATAAAATCTTTAAAAAAGCGGGTTTGAAATACTCAAAATTAACCAATGCCTGGGTATCATTTGTTGTGGGCTCAAGTTTGTTGCTTAAAGAAAAAGGGAAAATTGGATTTGTAATTCCTGCGGAATTACTACAGGTTTCCTATGCTAAACAATTACGGGAATTTTTGGCTTATTCATATAATAAAATCAACATTATTTCCTTTAAAAAGTTAGTTTTCCCTGACATTCAACAAGAAGTTATTTTATTGCTTTGTGAAAGAAATGGGAGTGATTCACATTTGATTGAACATCTAGAATTACAAGATGCTTCCGACCTTGAAAAATTGGATGTAAACAAATTAAAAAGTCCGAGCAAAAAAATTGACACACAAGCTAATAAGTGGACTTATTATTTCTTGGAACAAGAAGAGATAGACTTTTTAGAGAAATTGAAACATAATACTAAGCTAAACTCGATAAAAAAATATGCACGCAATGAAGTAGGCATTACAACTGGTAAAAACAAATTTTTTACCGTGAACGAGTCTATTGTAAATGAGTATAATTTAAATGATTACTCAAAACCATTAATGGGGCGAAGTATACAATTAAACGGATTAAATTTTTCCGAATTAGACTGGATTGAAAATATTAAACAAGATGCAAGAGCCTTTTTGGTTGTTTTTCCAGATAAAGCAACTGTTGCTAAAAATAATGAAAAAGCCTATGAGTATATAAAGTTTGGTGAAGAACAAGGGTATCATTTGGGGTACAAATGTAGAATTAGAGGTAATGAGTGGCAAATTGTACCTTCTTTAAAAATTTCAGAAATATTTTTCACAAGGCAAATTCATTTATACCCAAAAATGGTACTGAATGAAGCAAAGGCATATACAACTGATACTGTACATAGAGTATATTTAAAAGAAAACGTGAATGATAAAGCCTTTGTGGTTAGTTTTTACAATTCTATTTCTTTAGCCTTTTCCGAAATTGTAGGTCGTAGTTATGGTGGTGGTGTTTTGGAGTTGATGCCAAACGAAGTGGAAGAAATATTAATTCCCTATCAAAGTAAAAACGTAGATTTATTTCCAATCATAGACCAAATGATGCGTGAGAAAAAAAGCATTGATGAAATTTTGAAAATAACCAACAAGCAGATCCTTAAAGATGGATATGGGTTTACAGATAAAGAAATAAGACTTGCAGATAGTATTTGGAAAAAACTTTCTAAACGTCGTTTAAACAGAGGTAAAGGTAAATCCAAGATAGTCTAGACGGAAGACAAAAATATGAAAATAAAAAAAATTCAGATTAACAATTTTAGGCTTCTAAAAAATACAACTGTAGATTTAGAAGAAGATGTTTCAATAGTTTTAGGTAAAAATAATAGTGGGAAAACTTCATTTTTATCCATAATGGATAAATTTTTAAATAACTCAAATGGTTTTTCATTTAATGATTTTAATTTAGAGTTTGTGCAAAGCTTTTTAAAAAGCAATATTAGTAATTCTAGTTTTATTGAAAAGTCGATTAAATTAAAGCTATATATTGAGTATGAAGAAGCCGATAATTTAGAAAAAGTTTCAGATTTGATAATGAATTTAGAGCCAAATGACAACATTTTAATTTTATGTTTTGAATATGCTTTAGATGAAGAAAACTACAATAATTTAATAGAAGATTTTCATAAATATCAAGAGACTATAAAAGATAAAGACATCTTATATTATTTAAAGAAGAATCACACAAGTTATTTTAAGCCTATAAAAAAAGCTTTAGAATCAGGCAATGAAGATAATTTTATTTTGATAGACGATGGAATAATTAGAAAAGTCATAAGTTTTCAAGCCATCAGTGCAAAAAGAGGCGTTGCGAATCAAGAAGGTAGTAAAAGCTCCGATAAAACACTTTCAAGACTCTCATCTAATTATTACGATTACAATAATAAGCCAAATGTTACTGATATAACAGAGTTGCAAAAACAGCTCATTAGTACAGATGAGCAACTGAATGATAGTTATAAAAAAATATTTGAACCAGTAATTCAAAATATTAAAAAATTTGGCACTATCAATCAGGATATTGAACTAGAAATAAAATCAAGTTTGGAAGAAAAAAATATTCTAACCGAAAATACGCTCGTCGCATATAATCATGATGGACATCTTTTGCCCGAAGATTATAATGGTTTAGGATATATGAATTTATTTGCTATCTTGTTTAATATTCATATTAATATTGACAAGTTCAAAAAGAAAACTGAAGAAACCGAGCCATCGGCAATCAATTTGCTATTTATTGAAGAACCAGAGGCTCATACGCATCCTCAAATGCAATACATATTTATTAAAAATATCAAAGAGATGTTAAAAGTTGAAACGGATGGTTTAATTAACCTTCAAACACTTATAACTACACATTCATCTCATATTGCATCTCAGAGTGACTTTAAAGATATTAAATACTTTTTAAAAGTTTCTAATAGTATAGAGTCAAAAAATTTATCAGTGCTCGAAAATCAATTTGGAACAACTGTCGATGAGAAAAGAAATTTTCAATTTTTGAAACAATATTTGACGCTTAACAGAAGCGAGCTATTTTTTACTGATAAAGCAATTTTTATTGAGGGAGACACTGAAAGAATACTATTGCCAGCAATGATGAAAAAATTGGACAGCGCAAATCAAAGTACGTCCGATTATACGCCTTTGCTGTCTCAGCATATATCAATAGTAGAAGTAGGAGCTTATGCTCATGTTTTTGAAAAATTCTTAGACTTTTTACAGATCAAGACTTTAGTAATTACTGATTTAGATGCTGTATGTTGTTCTGAACAAAAGACGGATGATCATGGAAATCTTCTTACTAATCAAGATGGTTCGCCCAAAATGACAAAACCTACAGCTTCTAAAGTGATGCAAGGAACAGATACTAGCAATGCTTCAATAAAACATTTTCTAAATGGAAAGTCTTTTGCTGATTTAAAAGCATTACCACATAAGGATAAAATTTTAAAAGATGACATGTTATGTATTGCATATCAAACAGAGGAAAATAGTTATCATGCTAGAAGCTTTGAAGATGCTTTTATTCATTTAAACAAATCATTCATATCTACAAATAAAGACAACTTTGGAGGATTGAAGAGTAGAAATCACTTTGATGATTCTGGAAAAGATGCTTATGCTTTAGCTAATGAATGTATCGATAAAAAATCAATTTTTGCAACTGATGTTTTATATTATGGTGGAGAGCAATTTGAACTTTGGGAAACACCTAAATATATAAATGAGGGTTTGTTATGGCTATCGAACAAATAAAACAACATATTCAAAATAAGAAAAACTTTCTTTTAAGTGGTGGTGCTGGAAGTGGTAAGACATATACACTTATGCAGGTTTTAGATTATGTATTTGAACAAAATAAAAGTGCAAAAGTAGCATGTATTACTTATACAAATGTTGCGGTTAATGAAATTAAAGAAAGAAGCCCATACTCCAATTTAACGGTTTCAACAATACATGAGTTTTTATGGAGTCAAATTAAAAATTATCAAAAAGATCTCAAAAAAGCATTGATTGCATTAATTGAAAATAGTTCAATCAATTATAATGGAGAAACAGCCATCTCTATTGAATATTTTAATGATAAAAAAATTGAATATCAAGAATATAAAAAAATTGAAAATGGAGTAGTGTCTCATGATGAAATAATCAAATTGGCTCATTACATGTTTGAAAATTATGAGATGTTGAACAGTATTGTAAAAGATAAATTTGATTTTATTTTTGTTGATGAATATCAAGATACACAAAAAGAAGTAATAGATATATTTTTAAATTTTATGCAAAGAGCTGAGAAGAAAAATATCTTAGGTTTTTTTGGTGACTCTATGCAATCAATATATGACAGAAGGGTTGGAGATATTGATAATTATATCACTCAAGATGTAGTTGAAAGAGTTCCAAAAGCTGATAATAGAAGATGCTCTACAGAAGTCATTAGACTTATAAATCATATACGGGATGATGGTATTGTTCAAGAACCTGCAAATAATAATAAAACAGGAAGTATCAAGTTTTTATATTCGACTAATGAAATGAGTATAAGCGATATTAAACGAAACATTGCTTTTGAAAATTGGAATTTTAGCGATACAAAAAATACCAAAGAGCTATACTTAACGCATAAACTTATTGCAAAAGAGCAAGGCTTTAGGAGTCTACTTGATATATTTCCAAATGATGATGTTACAAGCGATAAGCCAAACAAGCTTATTTCACATTTATTGAGAGTTGAAGAATTGATATTCTTATATGAGAATGGATTTTTTAATGAATTCATCAAAAAAAACCACTTTAAAATCAGGAGACTTTCTGATAAGCAACTGCTCAAAGATAAGATTGAACAATTAAAAAACTCTTCAAATAATACTATTGAAGTAGTCATAGAACTGGCTCACACTTTGGGTATCGTTAAGAAAGATGATAAATTAAATAGCTATATTCGAGATAATGAAGCACAATTTAACAATGCAAAAATTATTCAATATAAAGAGATACAAAATTTGTATCGCTATAGACAAGAACTTTCTCCGTATTCAACACAACATGGAGTTAAAGGTGCTGAATTCGATAATGTATTTGTTGTACTAGATAATGGCAGATGGAATCAATATAATTTTAAGTATTTGTTTGAGAATAATGGAAATCAAAATGTTCTTGAAAAAACAAGAAAAATTTTTTATGTTGCTTGTTCTAGGGCTAAAGATAATTTAGTTGTGTATTTTCCACAGCCGACCCAGCAAGTTATTAGTAAAGCTAAAGAGTGGTTTGGAGAAGAAAATGTTTTGGAAATATAGAGGAATCAAGATCTTGTATGTATCATCATGGATGCGCAGGAAAAATGCTAAAACAAGAAATTGGGGTGAGATATATCCTCGGCGTCGTATATTTTGCAGTAAAATTATGCAAAAATATACCAAGTGATTAAAAAGGCAAAGGTGGATTTGCACAGTTTATTTTACAGTCTTGCAGTATATATCACACATATCTTTAATATATCTTACTGATATGTATAATTTTATCGCAATCTTATCCCATCAAGATAACCGCTCCACCATTCCAAAAGAGGCTTGATTTGAGAGGTATAATCAGCTTTATGCATATAAGCCCTATTTGAGATATTTCCCTCTTGGTGGTCTAATACCCTCTCTTTTACCTCAAAAGTGGCTTTATGGCTATTTTGGTGAGTTTCTACGAGACTTCTAAATGTCCCTCTAAAGCTATGAAGTGTTTGTTTTTTACCATTTGGTTCATCATCAAAACCCATGATCTTTAAAGCCTTGTTTGGAGTTTCTTTGTTTATGTGTCTGCTTGGATTGGTTGGGCTTGGAAAAACCCATAAAGTGTTGTTGGTGTATGCTTGGGTATCTTGAAGTATTTTGATGATTTGATTTGTCAGAGGCAATTCAAATGGAGGTAGATTTTCATCTTTGATTTTCATGTCATTTCTTGGAATCGTTAAAAGTCTTTTTTCAAAGTCTATATATTCCCATTTGAGTTTGCAAAGATTATCTGCTCTTAGTGGGATATGAGATACAAATTTGAGTAATTGTTTGATCGTTGTATTGTGTTGATAATTATCTATAGCCACCAAAAGCTCTTTGAGTATATTTTCGTCAGTGATCTTAGGTATATGCTTGACAGGATTTTGTTTGAATGTATCTTTTTTACTTATGTTGGCTATGATGTTGTTTTCTACCAAATCTTTACTAATAGCATAAAGCCATATGCCTTTGCAGTCAGATAATATCCTATCAACAGTATCTTTGGTTTCATTATCTGTTATTTTTAAGACCTCTACTAGATCTTTACGGCTTATCTCATCAATCGGCGTCGAAGAGGTTATAAATCCCCTATCGTTATATTTGGCAAAATGTGGTAACAATCTTTTCTCTAACATCTGAGTTTTCTTTTTGATAGTTATATCTCTCAGATGACCGCTTTTATTTTGCAGCCATTCATGGATAACTTTATGAATCTGAGCTTCATCTTTGAACTTTTTTTCTTCAAGTTTGATTTTTATTGATTCTTTGGCTTCTTTTTTGATATCGCTCGGATTGACATTGTCTCTTATGAGTCTTTTGTATTCCAGAGTTTTAGATCTTGCTTCTGCAAGAGTTGTTACGGGATAAGTACCCAAAGATATAGTTTTTCTAACAGAATTAAAAACATAATCTAACCGCCACCATTTGCCACCATTTGGTGTTACTATCATATATAGCCCATTGCTATCGGTAAGCTTGTAGTTTTTATCTTTCGGTTTTGCTTTGCTAATTTGTACATCGGTTAAGGGGATGACTCTCTTTGGCATACATATCCTTTATTTTTTACGGTAACTTTTAGCAAAAAATTTATCGAACTGCCAAAAAATGGAAAGTTACTGTAAAAGTTACTGTAAAAAATTTTAGCTTATAAAAATTAACATAAACCTTAATTGGACTATAAAAATAGTTAAAACATCGATATATAGGGCTTTAGTGGGGTTTAGGTTAGATTAAGTTGGACTGTATTGGATTGTAAAAAATGTGTAGGTGGCGGACAGTGAGGGATTCGAACCCTCGGTACAGTTTCCCGTACGCATCCTTAGCAGGGATGTGGTTTCAGCCAACTCACCCAACTGTCCGTGTTTTTGTGGATGTGATTATACTTGCTTTGACTTAAATCAAAGCTTAAATAACATGTGAAATTTAAATAAAAAACTTAAAAATTTATAGTATCATTGCAAATAGTATAAAACAAAGGGGAAATTGATGGCTAAATACACACCGCTTATCATCTTGGCTATTTTTGCAGTAGCATTCTATATAATGGGAAAAGGCATGAGCGACATAGTAGATATGACTAAACCTCCTCAAGAGCAATCAAGCTCTGAGCCTAAAACGAATCCATAACTTTCAATATCTTTTCGACCTTCGCAGCCGGATCTGCATCTTTGTAGATCGGTCTTCCGACCACAGGAAAGTCGACTTTTTCTTCATGAGCCAGCTGCAAAGTAGCTACGCGGCTCTGATCTCCTGCATCTTCGCCAAATGGACGGATACCCGGGCAAAGCGTGAGAAAATCATCTGAGGTGATCTCTTTAATAGCCCTGCTCTCAAATGTACTGCACACTACTCCATCAAGCCCGTTTTCATAACTCATTCGCGCGAATTGTGCAGCTTTTTCTATAATGCTTTTTTCATATATAGATTTGAAATTATCTTCATCAAACGATGTAAGAGCTGTCACTGCCAGCACCAAAGGCCTATTTGGGATATTTGATAATCTTTCCATGACAGCCTTCATAGCCGCACTCCCTGCACTCGCATGAATATTGAACATATCTACGCCAAGGTGCGCTATCTCTTCTGCTGCGTCAGCCATAGTATTTGGTATATCATAAAGCTTAAGATCCAAAAATATCTTTGCTTGCGGATTGATGGCTTTGATCTCATCTATGAAATCTCTGCCGTCTCTTATAAAGGTACGAAAACCGACTTTTAACCACAATGGATAGTCACATGTAGCTCGTACTAGAGCAAGATTTTGGGATGTTGACGGCAGATCAAGAGCGACACATAATTGCATAAATAGACCCTTTTAGGTAATAATAGGTATAATAATAACCTAATTTGACTAAAGGATAAAAACCCATGTTTGGTAAAAAACTAAAAGCTTATAATCTAACTACTGATGAGCTATCAACTCTTCAATACGCCAAGATCACTACAAATAAAGGTGTAATGTGGGTCAAACTATACCCTGATGAGACGCCAAATACTGTAGCTAACTTTGCTCACTTGGCTGAAGATGGATTTTATGATAATTTGAAATTTCACCGTGTAATTGCCGGCTTTATGGCACAAGGCGGATGTCCTCATTCTGGACCAACAGGCAATGCTAGAATGGCAGGTACAGGCGGACCGGGCTGGGCTATTGAGTGTGAAACTGATACTGCCAAGCACAGACACGCTAGAGGTGCACTATCTATGGCACACGCTGGACGCAACACTGGCGGCAGCCAATTTTTTATCACTTTTGTACCGACTCCGCATCTTGACGGTGTGCACACTGTTTTTGGCGGTATAGAAGAAGAGGATGTTGAGAGCTTCATGACACTTGACAGTATCGCACAAAATGATATAATTGAATCAATAGAGATTTTTGCTACGCGTTCATAATTAAAATTAAGGAGGCACGATGTATGGATTTTATCGTATATCAGTTGCGGTACCCAAACTGTTTTTGGCAAATACGGCCAAAAATGCACAAAATATCATAGATCTTGTCTCTAGCTCATCGGATTCTAGCATCATGCTGTTTCCTGAGCTCTGTCTCACCGGATACAGCGTAGGCGATCTCTTTTTCAATCAAAATCTATATGACAATCAAATAAATGCCCTGCAATCCATTCTCAAATCCACCAAAAACAGCACTTCGATAATAGTGATCGGTATGGCAATACTTGATGCCAATCGTCTATATAATTGTGCTGTGGTTTTGCAACAAGGCAACATACTGGGAGTGGTGCCAAAGACCTACCTGCCCAATAAAAAAGAATTTTATGAAAAACGCCATTTCACTAGCGGTAAAGAGTGCATAGGCCATACTATAGAATTATGCGGGCAAGAAGTACCATTTGGCGTGGATCTGCTCTTCAAAGATGACCATGATCTATGCTTCGGGATAGAGATATGTGAGGACTTGTGGGCACTCACTCCTCCTAGTAATCAAATGGCCACAAACGGTGCTACACTGATACTCAATCTATCAGCCAGCAATGAACTGATAGGCAAATCATCATATCGCCAAAGCTTGGTAGAAACCCAAAGCGCCAGAGCCATGTGTGCTTATGCATACTCTTCTAGCGGGGTCGGCGAATCTACGGGCGATACCGTGTTTGGCGGGGATGGCATGATAGCCGAGTACGGCTCATTACTGGCAAGGACTCAGAGATTTGAGAGCGAAAGTCAGCTCATATCCGCTGAGGTGGATCTGCAAAAACTAGCATGGCTTAGACTGAGTGAAACATCTTTTGGAGATGGGAGCAGAACTGCGACTAGAAACATCAAATGCGCTACTCCTCCAATGCCAGATAAACTAACTAGAGCTATTGATCAAAATCCGTTCGTACCATCTAATCCTGTACTCAAAAACGAGAGATGTACCGAGATAGTCCATATTCTCAGCCATGGGCTTATAGGGCGAATGCAGCGAGCACGTATCAAAAAAGCGGTCATTGGAATATCCGGCGGATTGGATTCTACTTTGGCACTTTTGGCTGTCAATCATGCGTTTGATATGATGAAATGGGACAAAAGAGACATAATAGCCATAACCATGCCAGGATTTGGCACTACCAGCCGTACAAAAAACAATGCTGTATTGCTGTGTGAAGCATTGGGCCTAAATCCAAGGGAGATACCAATCAGCGATATTGCCCTGGGGGAATTTGAGGCTATAGACCATGACAAAGACCAGCATGATGTGACATACGAAAACGTACAAGCCAGGATCCGCACATCTACGCTCATGAACATAGCCAACAAAGAAGGCGGCCTAGTCATAGGCACAGGAGATATGAGCGAAATTGCCCTTGGATGGAATACGTACAACGGAGACCATATGAGCATGTATGGGCTCAATAGCGGAATACCCAAAACTCTCATCAAGTACCTCATCGAATATTTTCAAGATGATAAAAAAATCGCAGATATCTTGCAAGACATACTAGATACTCCTGTATCTCCTGAACTTTTGCCGTCACACAATGACAATATAACCCAAGAGACAGAAAAGCTGATAGGTCCTTATGAATTGCATGATTTTTTCTTGTATCATATGCTCAAATACGGAGCAAAGCCAAGCAAAATACTCTTTTTGGCCATTCATGCATATCAAGGCAAATATGATCAAGAGACAATCAAAAAATGGCTCAGAGTATTTTTAACTAGATTTTTTACTCAGCAATTCAAACGAAATGCAATGCCAGACGGTCCAAAGGTGGGCATGATAAGCCTAAGTCCAAGAGCTGATTGGCGTATGCCAAGCGATGCTGACCTTAGCGAATGGCTTGAGGATCTAGAGTAAACTATTTGTCGTCTCTCTTTTTTTGGAGATATTCATAAATGGCTTTTGCCTCTTGAGGTGTGAGAGAGTATGTAGGCATCACATCATGGGTCTTGTTGATACTGATGATGATCTCTTGCAAACTTTTTGTATTGATATTTGGACTGTGTATCTCGATCAAGACATCTTTTTTGGTTTTTTTATCTTTTTTATAATATTGTCCTATAAATTTACCTTCGCCTTTTTTGCCGTGGCATTTGGCGCAGCTAATGCCTCTAGGGTTGTCGTAGAGCATTTCTCCGTATTCGTAAGTCGACATGAAATCTTCTTGTGCCGTCAAAAACAGAGGGATCAAAAACAGTTGCCATTTCGTCAATTCCATTCTCCTAAACAAATTTCGATATAATATCAAAAACAATGTAAAGAGAGTATGATGCAACTCATTGACGGAAAAGCACTAGCGAACAAAATACACACCCAGATAGCTTCAAAAGTATCAAAGCTAAAAGAAGAAAAAAACATTATCCCTGGACTTGCAGTGATACTAGTTGGTGACAATCCAGCTAGCCATGCTTATGTAAAAATGAAAGCCAAGGCTTGCAAAGAAGTCGGTTTTTATAGCATAGTCCACGAAATGCCCTCCACTATTACACAAGAAGAGATATTAGCAACCATCAATATGATGAATCAAAACCCGCACATCGATGGCATACTGGTACAGTTGCCGCTTCCTAAGCATATCGATACAAACCAGATCTTGGAAATTATAAATCCACGCAAAGACGTAGACGGATTCCATCCATACAATGTGGGACGCTTGGTATCTGGGCTTGATAGTTTTGTAGCATGTACTCCTCTTGGTGTAATGAAGATGTTCGAAGAGTATGACATAGACCTAAAAGGCAAAGATGTATGTGTAGTCGGAGCTAGCAATATAGTAGGCAAACCGATGGCAAATCTGCTCATCAATGCAAATGCAACCGTCACAGTTACTCATATTTTTACAAAAGATCTTGCTTCACATACACGCAAAGCTGATATCGTCATAGTAGGTACAGGTGTGCCTAAACTTATCAAAAAAGATATGGTCAAAGATGGGGCAATAGTCATAGATATCGGTATAAATAAATTAGAAGACGGTTCTATCGTAGGAGATGTGGATTTCGCCGAAGTCGCTCCACTATGCTCATACATCACACCTGTGCCTGGCGGTGTGGGTCCTATGACCATTGCTATGCTGCTTTCTAATACACTTGATGCTGCCACGCAAAGAGAAACCGTATGAAAAGACTCTTTAGCTCATTTTATAAATTTTCAAGCACATGGACCGGTACGGTAATTATCGTACTGTTTTTGATATTTTTTGTAGCACAATCTTTTGTAATACCAAGCGGTTCTATGAAAAGAAGTCTCTTGATCGGGGATTTCCTGTTCGCCAAAAAATATAGTTACGGCGTACCTATTCCACACCTGCCATGGCTAGAAGTTCCATTGCTGCCTGATTTTAATAAAAACGGACACCTCATCACAGGTGATGGCCCAAAAAGAGGCGAAGTTGTCATATTCCGCAATCCTCAAACTCCAAAAGTCCATTTTGTAAAAAGATGTGTGGCTATAGGCGAAGATGAACTTATATATGTTGATAGGCAATTATATATCCGTCCTCATGAAGGAGATGAATATATCAAGCAAAATTATAAACACGAACAAATAGTCACAATCAATGAAAAATTATGGATAAAAGACCCTTACAAAGATATATACCCTGGTATCAATTATACGCCTGAAATGGATTATTCTGTTTTCGAGATACTTCTTCAAATGTCAGATACTGTGGATATGAAACCTATTTTGGCTGAGGGATTGGCTGTTCCTGTGTATGAAATTGACGGCAAAGAGATAAATGCTCTATACAGAAAAGTACCAAAAGACAACTATTATATGGTAGGCGATAATCGTGAAAATTCAAATGATAGCAGATTTTGGGGACCAGTACCGTATAGCTTAATAGTCGGCAAGCCTTGGCTGATCTATTTCAGCATAGAGCATCGCAGTTTTGAGAGTATCCTAAATACTGAAAACGGCAAAGACCATGCTACGCTCAAAAGAGTATGTGGGGAAACAGATATCAATTCACCTGAATGTGCTGCCTTATGGGAAAAAGAACGCTTCAAGGTCAGATGGCACCGTATAGGTCAATTTATAGAAACAATTGAAAAAGAGGCTCCTGTAGAATGACGCTAGAGTTAGAAATAGTCAAAATTATAGCTATTATACTAGCTCTTTTGCTATCTATTATAGGGCACGAGATCATGCATGGATGGACTGCTTATCGTTTCGGGGACAGTACAGCCAAAAATCAAGGAAGGCTAAGCATAAATCCTATAAAACATATAGATCCGATCGGCTCGCTTCTTTTGCCCGGATTTTTATTTGTAGTCGGCTCGCCTTTTTTGTTTGGCTGGGCAAAACCGGTACCTGTAAATATGCACACAGTAATTGCTAATAGAGGTACTAATGGGGCCATAGGAGTATCGCTAGCCGGCATAAGCTATAATTTTGCCTTGGTGGCCATATTTGCTTTTATCTATTCCATAATGGGAGAACCTTCTAGCCTGCTAGGTATCTTTATATCTATTTTTGTCATACAAAGCATTATAATAAATGCAGCACTCGGCTTTTTCAACCTTTGGCCTATTCCGCCATTGGATGGTTCACAAGCGATTAAATATTTTGCAATGGGTAAAAAATGGTATGGATTTGTGGCATGGCTTGATAAGATCTATCCATACGGAATGTTTATACTAATTGCACTCATAGCTTCCGGTGCCGCTTCGTATCTATTCAAACCGTTACTATGGCTTTTAGCTCAAATTTTATAACAAGGAACATAAAATGAAATTCTATATTGCAACTGACCACGCTGGCTTTGCACTCAAATCATTTGTCATTGGCTATCTAACTAACAAAGGCCATGATGTAGTAGATTTGGGGCCGGATAGTGATGCTAGAGTTGACTATCCAGACTTTGCTCAAAAATGTGCCAATTCAGTTATTAGTGATAATGGAAGTTTTGGTATATTGATATGCGGTACTGGTATCGGTATTTCTGTGTCAGCCAATAAAATCAAAGGCATACGAGCAGCATTGTGCCATGATGCATACACTGCAAGTATGTCAAGAGCCCATAATGATGCCAACATTCTCTGTTTTGGCGAAAGAGTCGTAGGTAAAGGTGTGATTGAAAGCATGCTTGATGCATTTTGCAATACTGAGTTTGAAGGCGGAAGACATGCCAATAGAGTTGGCAAGATAGAGGGCTGCTGCTCCATAGGCAGAATTGAAGAATAAAGGAGAGTTTATATGAGTCAAGAGTTAACCGCGCAAGAGAGATCTATTCTATTGGATCATATCAGAGATATACCTGATTTTCCAAAACCCGATATCGTCTTTAAAGACATCACTCCGCTATTGGGCTCTCCTGAAGCATTGAATATACTCATGGATCATCTTACTAACCGTTATTTGGGTTATGAGCTTGATTACATAGCCGGAATTGACGCTAGAGGGTTTATCTTTGGCAGTATATTGGCAGATAGACTTGGTGTAGGTTTTGTGCCTGTACGCAAAAAAAATAAACTTCCATATACTACCGTAGCACAAAAATACTCTCTTGAGTATGGATTCGATGAAGTCGAGATACATATAGATGCTTTTGGAGAGGCCAAAGGAGCCAAGGTACTTCTCATAGATGACCTTATAGCTACCGGCGGTACAGCCAAAGCAGCCAATGAACTTATAGATAAAGTCGGTGCTAATTGTGTGGAGACATGCTTTATCATAGAGTTAGAATTTTTAAACGGCAAAGAGAAATTTGAAAATCAATCAATCTATAGCGTGCTCAAATTTTAATCATCCAATTTTTATCAATTAAGGTAAGATAGCTCCATATAAAGGAGCTATCATGAAAGAATTTATTGATATTTATAGACAAAATACAAATGAAATAGAACAATTTGTTCGAGAAACATTAGAAAACACAGGCGACCTAAGACGCCACAAAAACAATGATTTCAAAAAATTGTTTGAGATTTTTCCTTCATTGGAGCTGGTATACATCATTGATTCCAAAACAAATATACAAACTTCTCCAAATCTATATCGTCATAAAACTACACATATTGCAACAGGCAGAGACAGAAGCTATCTACTCAAAAACATTTCTCTAAAAAATAATGAGATATCAATAACAAAACCTTATGTCAGCAGTGCCACAGGCAACACATGCATTACTGCTATCAAGCAAGAAGGCGATGAGATACTCTTTTTTGATTTTGATCTGGCAAATTTATTGCAAAAATTAGGCTTTTTGGAGCTCCACAACCAACTAAATATTATAAATAAAAGCTTTTATGTAGGGGCTGGTTTTTCTATGGTTATTTTGGCCGTTTTTACTATAGGTTATGCTTTGGTGAGTTTTTTCCATACATTATTGTTCGAAGCGAATTTTTCTATAGAGGCGATTTTTAAACCGGTCGTTGCGCTCACTCTGGGTTTGGCTATTTTTGATTTGGCTAAAACTATTTTGGAACAAGAGGTTTTTTTCAAAAGTTACGGTAAAAATACAAAAAACGAATACAGACTGCTCATTAAATTTTTGATAACCATCATTATAGCTCTGCTTATCGAGGCATTGATGGTAGTTTTCAAAATCGCGATATCAGATTATACACAGCTAATAAATGCATTTTATCTGATATTGGGGGTTTCGGTTATTATAATAGCTCTGTCTGTTTTTGTCTATTTAAGCCAAAGGGCAAACTGCTATGATTTGAAATGATGAGGATTGCATAAAAATCTAAAACTATTTTTTTTCATAACTCCAAAAGCTGCAAGAGGAGTATTTGTTTGTTTGGCGATCTGCTCTAATTGCGGCAAGTTTGCCGGATCGAAACCTATTAGCATTTCATACTCCTCTCCGCTATTGCCGATGCTTGCATCAATGTCACCGAAAAGCTCCAATCCGATATTATTAGTATCCAAAAGTTTATTTGTATCGCAAAATAACCCATCAGATATATCCATACCTACTCTTAGATACTCTCTTGATCTTTTTATAAATTCCTGACGCAGCACTGGCTCATAAAACTTTGACTTTGGCTCTATGGTTTCGCCGGCAAAAAGTCTTTGAAGATCCCTTTTGCTTGTCCCAAGCTCTCCGGTATATGCCAGCATATCACCTTCTTTCAGCCCTTTTCTAAGCAATGGATTATCTGTTTTTGAAATAATCGTAATAGAGATAGTCAGCTTGTCAGCTGAAATAGTGTCTCCGCCTATGATCTCGCATCCAAACTCTTTTGCGCAATTTGTGAGTGCGTTTGAGAGCTCTTCAATTTCGCTTGTTTTAATATCTTTTGGCAAAGAGAGTGCTACAAGTGCATAAAGAGGTTTGGCATTCATAGCAATTGCATCGGAGAGATTTACAAGCATTGCTTTTCTGCCGATTTGTGCCATATTCATCCATAAACGCTTAAAATGAACGTCTTCAAAAAACGTATCAACGCTATAACAAATATTACCTATCAATGCCGCATCATCACCAATATAAGATGAATTAAACCTTGATATAATGTATGCTTCTAAATCTCTCAATTTATCTCCTGATGAAAAAAATTTCTTGTAAAATTGTAACACACATAAGGTTGTTTGCTGTTTTTATTTGGGTACTTTAACAAACTAATACGAAAGTAAAGATATAATTTAAACAAATTTGTAAAAAAGGATACAGTGGACATGGACGTTAAGATCTACGAATATGATGTGGTTGTAGTAGGTGCTGGACTAGCCGGGCTAGCAGCAGCAAGAGAGACAACCGCAGCAGGGAAAAAAACAGCTGTAATTACCAAGCTTCACCCACTAAGAAGCCATTCTGGCGCTGCACAAGGCGGGATCAATGCAGCTCTAGGAGAAGGAGACTCTGTTGAGTTACATGCTTTTGATACCATCAAAGGAAGCGATTATTTGGCAGACCAAGACTGTGTCGAGCTTATGTGCAACAAAGCTCCAGAAACTATTAGATGGGCAGAGCATATGGGTGCTGTATTTTCACGTGATGAAAAAGGCGATATAGCTATCAGACCATTTGGCGGACAAAGCAAACCAAGAGCCTGTTATGCAAAAGATAGAACAGGACTTACACTTCTTCAAACAATATACGAGCAAGCCCATCGTGTAGGTGTTGAAGTTTTTGATGAATGGTATGTAGCAGATTTGATATACAAAAACGGCAAAGTTTCAGGAGTAGCTGCATTTAATATTAGAAATAGCGAAATGGCTATTTTTAGAGCAAAAGCTACTATGTTTGCAACAGGCGGTTACGGAAGAGCATTTAAAATCAACTCAAACGCTCACGCAAACACAGGAGATGCCTTGTCAATAGTTGCACGACACGGCTTGCCTCTTGAGGATATGGAATTTGTACAATTTCACCCAAGCGGACTTGGCGGATCTGGCATACTCATCTCAGAAGCAGCTAGAGGAGAAGGCGGAAGACTATTCAACTCAAAAGGCGAGAGATTTATGGAGAAATATGCTCCAAATGCAATGGAACTAGCTTCTAGAGACGTAGTAAGCAGAGCTATTATGCAAGAGATCCGTGAAGGCAAAGGTGTAGGCCCAAATAAAGACGCTGTTTATATAGATCTTACTCATCTTGATCCACAAATTATCCTTACAAAATTACCGGAACTTAGAGAGCTTGCTATTACATTCTTGGGTCAAGATATGCTCAAAGAACCTATCATGATCGCAGCAACCGGACACTACTCTATGGGCGGTATTCCTGTAGATATCAACTGCCACGTACGTAAAAATCCAAAAGAATTAGTTAGCGGATTCTATGCTGCCGGAGAATGCAGCTGTGTGAGCGTTCACGGTGCTAACCGTCTTGGTGCAAACTCTGTCCTAGAAGCACTGCTTTTTGGCAGACATGCGGGAGAGAATATCCTAAAAGACCTAGACAACCTAAATCCGGATGAAGTAACTGTAGCTGATGCCGATGCAATGATAGCTGAATACACTTGGGTCAAAACCAACAATGGTAATGAGCATGTACCAACTCTTAGAGCCGAACTTCAAGAGAGCATGACAAATAATGCCGGTGTATTTAGAACAGCCGCGTCACTTGAAAAACAAAAGAAAATCCTTTTAGGACTTCACAAGCGATACAAAAATATCAGAATAGATGATAAAAGCTCTATTTATAATACAGAACTTCAAGAAGCTATCGAGCTTGGTCATATGTTGGATTATTCACTTTTCATCGTTGAGGGCGCACTTGCTAGACAAGAGAGTCGCGGAGCTCACTTCAGAGAAGATTTCCCAACTAGAGATGATGTCAAATTCCTTAAGCATACTTATGCTTACATGGACGAGGATTATAATATTACTCAAGAATATGCCGATGTAGTACTTGGCAAGTTTGAAGTCAAAGAAAGAACATACTAAGGAGCCTATGATGAGTAACACAAAAAAAATTACCATAAAAGCATTTAGGTTTAATGCTGAGACAGATTATCTGCCTTATTACAAAAGCTATGAAATGGAAGTAGGCAAAGATGAGCTGGTACTTGATCTTCTCAATAGAATCAAATGGGAACATGACGGCTCTTTTTCATACAGAAGATCATGCAGACACGGCATCTGTGGTGCATGCGGCATCAAAGTAAACGGCAAACCTGTACTTTCTTGTAAAGAGAACGCTATGGATTTGATCAATCTTTTTGGTGATGAGTTGATCTTTGAACCACAAAGCAAAAAAAGAGCTATCAAAGATATGATCATAGACAAAGGCGATTTTTGGGATAAACACGCTGCGATCAAACCTTATGTTGAAGGTGTTGTAGATGAACATCCTACACATGAGACCAGCATGTCCCAAGAAGAAGTAGAAAATGTCTTGAATGCAGATTATTGTATCCAGTGCGGTAACTGTCACTATGCTTGTCCTGCACTCGAAGTAAACGAAGAGTATTTTGGACCTGCAGCATTTGTAGCAGCATACAGATTTACTGTGGATCCTAGAGACAATGCCGGTACTGAGAGACTCGAAATGACAAGCCAAATTGGTCCTGGTGTTTGGGATTGTGTCAAATGTTTTGAATGTGCTGAGGCATGTCCGAAAGATATCAATCCAATAGAAAAAATTACAAAGCTTCATAATCTTCAATTTGAACAAAATGTTGCTCAAAGAAATGTAGCGACCAAACATGCCGAAGGATTTGTGCGAAGTATCAAAAAACACGGATTCTTGGATGAAGCTGACATTGTCAAATACAGCGAAGGCAACATTGGTGTACTAAAACACTTAGGAGATGCGATCGCCATGATGAGAGCAGGCAAAATTCATATAACGGATCAAATTCCGTTTGTAGACAATATGCCAAAATCTAAAAATCTTGATGAGATTCAAAAACTTATCAAAATATCACAAACCAATAAACTATAAGGAAAAGCCCATGAGTCAATTAAGATACGCCCTATACACCGGATGTACTGCCAAAGAATCAACACCTGAGCTTCTTTCCTCAACTTTGGCTGTGGCCAAAAAATTGGATATTGAGCTTATCATACTAGAAGAAGCCAGCTGTTGCGGTGCTAGCCATTTGCAAGATTTTGATCCGTTTTTATCTCATGTGCTGAATGCTAGAAATATTTGTTATGCAGAAAAACTAGGTCTTACAATGGTAACACTATGCAATACATGTCAAATAAATCTTGCTATGACAAAAGAAAAATTAGATCATGATGCAGACTACAGAGCCAAAGTAAATGAAAAACTTGCTGAAGTCGGTCTGGAGTATCAAGGTTCAGTAGAGGTCAAACACTTCTTATATGCTTTGATAGATGACTTTGGACTAGAAAAAATCAAATCAAAAGTTGAAGTACCTTTGAGCAATTTCAACATAGCACCGTTCTATGGATGCCACAACATAAGACCATCAGAGCTTCATCATAAAAGCAATGGCGGAGAAAATCCATACAACCCTACTTCACTAGATCGTCTCATAGATGCACTTGAAGGCCATCCGGTAAATTATGCCAGCAAAAACAAATGCTGTGGTTTCCATGTGGATTTGCAAGCTCCGCACACAAGTAATGCTCTTACAGGTACTGCCCTGCTTGATGCTATTGACAACAACGCGGATGTTGTAGTAACGCCATGCCCATTGTGTCATCTAAATATGGATATCAAACAAAGAGGTGCCGGCAAACAAGCTGGACGTGATATCTCTATTCCAGTACTTCATATGCCGCAAATGGTCGCTCTTGCGCTTGGCTGTACATACGAAGAGATCGGACTTAAATATCATGTGAGCAATGCAAAAAACGTATTTGCACAAGCTTCAAAATAAATAACTGATTGCCGTGACCTACGGCGATCAACTCATTCTTGCAGTCTTTGTGAGACCGCATACTATTCCTAAATATCTAATTTAAATCACAATTATCCATAATGTCACTCTAGCTAATATCAAAATTTTTCTTGATAAACTGGATCTTGTGCGGCAATATACAAGATGAACAATCTTGATGAATAGCATCTGTGGAGACAAACGATTCGCCTAAACCTTTTGTGCATAAACTATAAACCACCCTATTCTCTTTAATTTCTATACCATCATCATTAAACCTAAAATATGGACACCCGCACAAATAACAATTAAGATTTTGCATATCATGGCACTTAGAGTTTGAGGCATACAATGGACAAAAATCAGGATGTTTTGTGCGCATATTTTCATAGTCAAAATACTCTACTATCTCATCTATGTTTTTGCCTTTAAGCTGCTCAATGATAGCTTTATGTTTAAGCGAATGCTCTTTATACCATTGCGTGTATGTCATATGATATTGTATCGTATTTGAGACATAAAGCACCATTTAGCTATAATATTCATATATTAATACCACAAGAGATGACAACAATATGAGCGAAAATAGCAAAAAAGTTTACGATCCAAAAGAGATAGAAAACACTTTTTATCCTATCTGGGAAGATAGAGGATACTTTGAGATAGATGGCAATGAATCTATCCAGGAAAATGGCAAAAACTTTGCCATCATGATGCCGCCGCCAAACGTAACAGGAAGCTTGCATATAGGCCATGCACTTACTTTTACACTTCAAGACATAATTGTTAGATATAAAAGAATGGATGGATACAAAACCCTTTGGCAGCCTGGAGTTGACCATGCAGGTATTGCTACTCAAAATGTAGTAGAAAAACAACTTCTAGCTGAAGGTACTACTAAAGAAGCTATAGGCAGAGATGCATTTTTGGAAAGAGCATGGCTCCAAAAAGAAAATTCTAACAACACAATTACAGCCCAGTTGCGCAAACTAGGAGTTTCTCCTGCATGGAAAAGAGAGAGATTCACCATGGATGAAGGTCTTGCAAATGCGGTCAAAAAAGCTTTTAAACAGATGTATGACGAAGGTTATATAGTACGTGGAAACTATATGATCAATTGGTGTACGCATGATGGCGCATTATCTGATATAGAAGTTGAATACGAAGAACATGCGGGCAAACTCTACCATATTCGTTATCCGCTAAGTGATGGTTCAGGTGTTCTTGTGGTTGCCACTACTAGACCGGAAACCTATTTTGGGGATACTGCTGTAATGGTGCATCCAGAAGACAAGAGATACACTCATCTTATAGGCAAAGAGGTTACACTGCCGCTTATCGGTAGAAATATCAAAATTATAGCCGATGAACATGTTGATATAGACTTTGGTACGGGTGTAGTTAAAGTCACTCCTGCCCATGATCCAAACGACTACGAAGTCGGCAAGCGACACAATTTGGAATTCATAACAATATTTGATGAGCAAGGTATGCTTAATGAACATTGCGGAGAATTTGCCGGACTTGAGCGTTTAGAGGCTAGAGCACAAATCGTTGAAAAACTCGAACTTGAAGGATTTATAGAAAAGCTCGAAGAACATACCCACCAAGTAGGTCACTGCTATAGATGTGGAAATGTAGTAGAACCGTATATATCAAAACAATGGTTTGTCAAAAAAGAATTTGCTGCAAATGCCATCAAAAAAGTAAATGATGGGGAAGCTAAATTCTTTCCTGCTCACTGGATTAATAGCTACAATGCATGGATGAGTGAACTGAGAGACTGGTGTATTTCTCGTCAGCTTTGGTGGGGTCATCAAATACCGGTAATTTATTGCGATGAATGTGGGCAAGAGAGTGTATTTGACGGAGATGTACCGACTTCTTGTCCTCATTGCCAAAGCAAAAATATACACCAAGATCCGGATGTTCTTGATACCTGGTTTAGTTCTGGTTTATGGCCTTTTTCTACACTAGGATGGGGTAATAACGATATCTATAAAGGCATCAAATGGAATGAAGGTGATATGAACGACTTTTATCCAAACAGCTTGCTTATCACTGGATTTGATATCCTATTCTTCTGGGTAGCTAGAATGCTCATGATGGGTGAAAATCTAACAGGCAAACTCCCGTTTAATGACATATACCTTCATGCGCTTGTCAAAGACGAACACGGCAATAAAATGAGTAAGTCCAAAGGCAATGTCATAGATCCGCTTGATATGATAGAAAAATACTCTACAGATGCCTTGCGTTTCACTCTTGCCGTGCTTGCAGTTCAAGGACGTGATATAAAACTCAGCGAAGACAAGCTTGAGCAAAGCCGCAACTTTACCAACAAACTCTTCAACGCTGCGAATTTCTTGCAACTCAACCAAGATAGCTTCGAAGACCTGAACAGCAATAACATTAAAACCCCTCTTGGAAAATATATGTTATCGCGCTTCTATTTGGCAATAAATGAAACTAGAGAATTCTTGGAAGTTTATAGATTTAATGACGCTGCAACTACGCTTTATCGTTTCTTGTGGGGTGAATTTTGTGACTGGGGAATCGAGCTTAGCAAAGCAAGCAAGGAGAGTGTCGGCGAAATGGGAAGTATATTCAAAGAATCATTAAAACTTCTTCACCCGTTTATGCCATTTATCACTGAATACCTGTATCATAGATTATCAGCTACTTCATTGGAAGACACTCAGTCTATTATGGTCTCAAATTATCCAAAAGCAGGTGAGCTGGATGATGAAATAATGCAACAATTTGAACAGATCATAGAAGCAATTGTTTCAGTCAGAAGATGCAAAACCCTTATAGAACAAGGCAATCAAAAGATAGAAAAAGCCTATATAAGAATAGGAAAATCTGCCGATACGCAGCTTATGAAACCGTTTATAGAAAAACTTGCCAAAGTAGGATCTATCGAATTTGTAAACGAGAGTCTAGATAAATGTGTTAAGGATGTATCTGATACTCTAGAGAGTATGATAGCCACTGCAAATATCGATCTGTCTCCTATAATTCAAAAGCTTGAAAAACAAAAAGAAAAGCTTGATAAAGAGATAACCAAACTAAGCGGCATGTTAAATAACGAAAAATTTGTAGCCAATGCTCCAGAGTCCGTAATTACAGAAAACAAAACAGCTCTAAATGACGCAGAATCTAAAGTAGCCAAAATAATAGACGAGCTTCACAACCTAACGAAATAAGCTATTGCTTATTTCGTGGAAAATGCATAATCAATTTTATAACTATCATAATGCCAACACCTTCTACCATGGCTGCTAATACAAAAGCATAATAATCATACATTGAAATAGCTCGTGAATTGATAGCAATAGTAGCAATAGCTACTAGAAATGTCAATGGCATAGAGTGGCTCAAGCTAAAAAGAACAGTATCTTTAAAACCAAAATATTTATAATATGCAACAAACGAGCTGATCATTCTGACACTTATCATAGCTACAATGATCAGCATTGCATGCTTGATAATTTCTAGCTTAAATACCACGTCCAAATCCAATGTTGTCCCAACATATACAAAAAACAGAGGCACCAAAAAACCAAATCCGACCGCATTGAGGGTTTCTGGTAATTCTTTTTTGTGTTTAAAGAAATTACCCACAAAAACACCCGCTACGAACGCACCTAGTACCATATCTATACCGTGATACTGCATAGCTGCTATCAATACAAAAAACAAAGCCATTGACACGCGAATATCTTGACCCATATTATCATTTTCAGGCATAATTATCTTACGAAGTTCAGGAAACCACCATAGCACAACACCTACAAATCTAAAGAAATAATATATGACAATAAGTATTAGAATTAAGGTAGCTATACTCTTATAAAACTCTATCCCCAATCCTTCGGCCAGCAAGGCATCAAAAATGACTAGAGCGGCAATACTGATCAGCTCACCTATTGCTCCTATAGTAAGGGCCAATTCAAGCCAGCGCTGATCTTTGCCATAATCATTAATGAGAGCGACGATCATTCCCAATGAAAGAATTGGGATAGCTACTATATAAACAGGATTTAAACCAAAAACAACAAAAAGGCCAAAAGCGATAGCGTATGAAATCCCAAAATAAAGCAAAGTATTTTTAAACATTTTATCTCTAAAGTGGATAAATTTTCTCAGATCTATCTCTAGGCCGGCTAAAAACATTAGATAAAAAAAGCCTATCTTGGACAATGTTTTAAAAATATCATTATCATTATCCAGGTATCCTATCCATACCGCAACAGTACCGAGAGTAATTTCTACGACTGTTATCGGAATTCTTGTTATTCTTGCAAAAATAGGAGCCAATACTATCAAAAAAGCAAGTTGTGACAAGAAAGCTAAATTTTGCATTATAATCCTATATTAAATTATGGACACCCCCAAAAACCCTAGATACTCATAATGGGCTTTGCAAGTGTAAGATTTTGCAAGAGATTTGAGAAAGCCTAGCCTAGGCTCAAGTTAAACAAATATCTTGTAAAAGATTGCGTTTGAAAAGCCCACCCTCTGGGCATCTCTAGCTTTCCCTTATACGTTGTTACTCACTTTCGAATTAGCCAAGGCTAGTCCTTCAAGTGAGTGCCTAGCCTATGAAAAAGCTAGAGATGTTATGAGTATCTAGAGTTTTTGGGGGTGTCCTTATATTATATTGTAGCCAAAACCCTCTTAAGCGATAAGTCGTTATTTGCAACAATTACTACACAAAATTTTTGATATATTATATTTTATGATACAATAAATTTATGATTCTGACATTATACAAAGGAGAACAAATGAAAAAGATCATATTCTTTTCTCTAGTTATAATAACTTCCATGATTTTAAGCGGATGTGCAACAAATGAAAACTTTGTAAAACAACACAATGAATGGATAGGCAAAAATATCAATGATTATATAGCCCGGTCAGGATATCCTGATAACTCTTATGAGATACCCAACGGTAACAAAGTTTATGTCTATACAAAAACTAGAAACTATGTATTTCCTAGACATACAATAGGATATGGATATTTTGGAATGAGGGGTGGATATTTTGGCGGATTCTATCCCGGAATGTTTGGGTATGATGAGATCATTGAAACTTGCACCGTATATATAGAGGCTAATAAAAAAGGTACCATTGTCAAATGGGGAGCTAAAGGCAATAACTGCATAGCAGATGAACCCAAAAAATAATACTATAGTAAATTATTTTATTCTTCGAATATTATAATATCATAGTTATTTTTAGGCACTATTGCTTTGCTGGCATGTACAGAACCTTGTCTGTTTACTTTGCTTAGCTCTTCGCGTAATTGCGCGATCTCTTCTTTTGCACTGTCAAGCTGTTCTTTTAACTGCAGCACGATATCAACACCTGCTAGGTTAACACCCATTTGGCGCGTTAGGCGCAAAATAAGCTTCATTCTATCTATGTCCCTTCTCGAATACAGACGCATCTTGCCTTGAGTACGAGATGGCTCCAATAGCCCTTCTCTTTCGTATTGTCTGAGTGTCTGCGGATGAATATCCAAAATATTAGCGACTATTGATATTAAATATACTGGTTCATCGTAACTATGCATAATCCATACTCCTTATAGTTTTTC
This sequence comes from Sulfurovaceae bacterium, assembly GCA_041654415.1. GTDB lineage: Bacteria > Campylobacterota > Campylobacteria > Campylobacterales > Sulfurovaceae > BN30871. Next base: position 236,464 of record JBAZDL010000003.1, read on the forward strand.
TTGGAGTGCTTTTTTCAAATCCAAATCCAAAGAATCTATATTTGGCAAAATCACATTTGCAATCAAATACAAATCGCCTCTTAGTGCAGTTTTTCTATCAACCACACCTTTTCCTTTTAGTCTAAATTTTTGACCGTTTTTTGTATTTTGAGGAACTTTCAAAGAGACTGTTTTTTCCGGCGTAACAACATCAACAGCGCCCCCAAAAAGTGCTTCTTTGAGCGGCAGATCAAATGTTTTATACAGATCATCACCTTTACGTTCATATTCATTAGATTGAGCTACATCGATTTTTATAAGCAAATCACCAGCTTGTGCGCCGCTTCGTTTGCCTTTACCTTTTACTCTTAGGGTTTCTCCGCTTTTTATACCTGCAGGGATCTTGACATCAAAACTTTGTCCGACGGCACTCACCATATGTTTACCACCCAAAATTGATGTAATAAACGGTATGGTTATCTTGGTTTGTATATCTAGATCAATGCCTCCTCCAAAACCGCCGAACCCGCCAAAGCCACCAAAATTACCAAAACCTCCGGCACTTCGGCCTCCGCCCCCAAACATACCTCGAAGCAGTTCTTCGATATCAATATTGGCACCTTGGCCTCTAGCAAAATCATGAAAATTTTGTCCGCCAAACATTTGATCGCCATATTGGTCATATTGTGTTTTTTTTTCTGCATCGCTCAGCACTTCATATGCAGCATTGATCTCTTTAAATTTTTCTTGAGCTTCTGGGTCTTTATTTATATCCGGATGATATTTACGTGCTAATTTTCTATATGCTTTTTTGATCTCATCAGCACTGGCATTTTCACTAACACCCAAAGTTTCGTATAAACTTTTTGACATTTAATGTCCTTGATCTTAAATAATAATTAAACGAATTATATCAAAAATCTTTAGCCATTGTCAATCAACTTGCAACGTAATCTTTTTCCTCTCGTTCCCATCGTCTCGATGGGAACGCATACTTAATTTCAAAATTTATTGCACTTTATAAGATTCTTTAACTCGTTCCCATCGTCTCGATGGGAATGCATACTTAATTTTAAAAAAATATTACATTATGCAATATTTTTCTCTATCCAAAACTAAACATATCATAATACAACAAAAAGAAAAAATATGGGAAGAAGCAGATATAAAATATACGAATCGACACATCCACACTTTTTTACTTGCACTATACTTCATTGGCTTCCGATATTTACAAGACAAGAAAGTGTCGATATCATACTTGACAGCCTAATGTATCTGCAAAAAGAAGATAATCTCAAACTCTATGCTTATGTAATTCTTGAAAACCATATTCATTTGATAGCCAGTAGTGACAATATAGCTCAAAGCATAAAAAAATTAAAATCATTTACTGCAAAAGAGATATTGAAACTTCTTCAAAAAGAGAATGTTGCTACAATTATTGATCAACTAGCATTTTATAAAAAGGCGCACAAGACAACAGCTTCTTATCAAATTTGGCAAGAGGGCAGCCAGCCTAAACTCATAAAAAATGATGCCATGATGATAAGCAAGATAAACTATATCCATCAAAATCCAGTAAAAAGAGGATATGTTGATGAGGCAAAGCATTGGCGATATTCAAGCGCAAGAGATTATGAGGGAATTAATGGACTTATAAAGGTTGAGAGATTTTGGTAATGTTATATGCATTCCCATCGAGACGATGGGAGTTTCCACCTTTAAAAAACATTAAAAAAAGCTATTTCATATTATTTTCCTCTTTGGCTTGATGAAACTGAAGATATCTATCAGGGTCATACTTTTGCTTGTTTTTATA
>JBAZDL010000004.1:0-183136 GCA_041654415.1 Sulfurovaceae bacterium
CATATTGTGTGTGTTGTGAAATAAAATGTGTTGATAATTTAAAAAGCTATTTGTATTTATTTCATTGGTGTTTTGATTATTTTTTGAGATTTTATAAAAGTAGTTGGTGGTGCGATAAAGAGACTCGTAAAATATGCTTTAAAGCCCAGTAAATAGGCTTTAAAATAATTGTAAAAAATCTGATGAACCATTCTATGTACCACTTGATTTTTTCGCACCAAAATTATTGCAACAATCAAATCACTCTTTTAACTTTTTTTTGGGCAGAGCATCAAGCTCTATCTTGTCAATCGCTGAAACCTTGGGTCCAAGTTGTTGTATTGTGAATCGACCTTCTTTTGCCCAATTCCAAATTGTACCTTTACACACTCCGAGGTATGTGGCAGCCTCCTGTACTCTATAATATCTTTTTTCTACTATATTTTTTGACATTTTTACTCCTTTTTGTATTTGTCTTACTTATCTGACTTATCTGGACTATCTATTAACTCAAAAACATCTCTATTGTTCATCGACTTTTGCTTTTTTGCAATCCAAGACTTATTCTTATACATTTGAATAATTCGATTTACTTTATCTTTATTTACGTAGCCATTTTCAACCATAAATTTCATAATTTCGGTGTACGTTGGTCTATTCTGCTTGCACGAAGTGATGAAATTAGAAATAACATCTCTCATCTCTATATCTTCATTTGTCTCACAAGCAAACTGCAAATCCAGTTTTGTTAGTGTGTTGCCACTATTGTATACAAAAGCCACATCATTTAATATATGATTTCGATCTTTTATAACATTTAAAACCAAAGCATTTTTATCGTCATTTCTCATCAACTTAAAAGCACAGCTTATATCTTCCAAAAATGCGCTGCTTCCCGCAAAATCCGAGTTAAAATCTTTATTTAACTTACTTTGATGATGCAAAAAAAGCACTGTTGCATTATTGTTTCTTAGATTTTTTATATCTTTTAACATCTTTGCAACATCTGCATGATTATTCCTGTCGCCAACGATAAAATTTGTAATCGAATCAAAAACAACAATGGTGTCTGTCAAATCAACTTTCTTTAACGTATCTACTATTCTAATAAAATCACCATCTTCAAGATTTGCAAAATATCTAAATTTATCTCCAAAAACTAATTGGAACCCATGCACATTTCTCGACCTTAGAGTTACTCTCGAATTATCGTTATCTAAATAATATACTTGCTTCACTTTTTGTTCAAGCATAAGCATGTTGCAAGTCGAAACTGCAATCAAACTCTTCCCAGTAGCAGGGCGTGCTACGAGCATTGTAATTTCATTTTTTATAATAAAATCGTCCATCAAAAATTCTAATTTATGAGATTCAATTTCGTCATACTTAATATCCAAGCTCGCAAAAAAATCTTCAGTTTTTTTATCTTTTTTTAGAGATTTTTTTGATGCAAATTTGTTTATTTCCGCTATCAGTTTTTCAATTTCTTGCTGCAAAATAGCCACTTGGTCTTCTTCAAGTAGCTCGTCTGATAGCATTACTTCAAGTCTCTTTAGCTCCTTAATTTTTGCTTTTTTTTGAGACAAATCTTTTGCTATTTTTTCTATAATTTCACTCATTTTACTCCTTTTCACCAAAATCAAACATCATTTGTTGATGTTGATTTTCGTTTGTTTCAATTTTTATTTTTATTTTTTCTTCAAGATGATACGATAGAATATCAAATGTTGAAAAATTATATTTTTCGCATAATTCGCTAAAGTCTTGAGCGTCAAAATCGCTGTCAAAAAGAGCGTCCTGCCAGACAACTTTTAATGCTTTTTTGATCTCGTCTTTGCTAAACTTTTCGATATCTTCTACAAAATGATCATCATTGTCTTCGTCAGCAAATATCAAATTATCGTCATAATCAACTATATTTGTGAAATCAAAATAATCTCGATAATTGGGATTCGTTGTTAGATTTACAAATGTATTGATCCACCTATCTATAAGCCATGCTATCGTGCTTTCCACATCTTTTTTTTTGTATTTTTTACTTATTTTTTGATGCATTTTTACTTTATTTTTTTGCATATTTTGATCAACTATATAAGCGACATCATCAACTCTGCTGATAAGAAATCTTCTATGATGTTGTCTTGCAAAGAGTTCTTTTGCTGCATCTCTGCTAAACTCCAAAATAATTGTAAATATATTTTCATTTTCAAAAATTTCATTAGAACTTTTAACTTTGCTTGATAGCAATTTAATAATTAGTTGTTTTGTCTTCATTAACATGCACCATCTTAAATTGTATTATATGTAAATTAATTGTATTGTATGTTAGCTTAACTTTTTATTAATAAATTAATTTTTTTGTTAATTTTTTTTACTTAATGTTATTTTTTTAAATTTTGTGTTAGAATTATTATTATTATCAAAAGGACAATATTATGTTTTTTAAAGAATTTCGAATCAGACTTGACATTTCACAAAAAACCTTTGCGGAAAAATTAGGTATCTCCCCTTCTGCCTTGGCTAGGTATGAATCACTTAAAATTGCTCCAAATGTTACTTTAATTCAAAAATATATAGATATTTTCGATGCAAATCCAAACTATTTATTCCTTGCCCAAGAGCCAGCAACCTTAGCAAATATACCTAAACTTGAGGAGCAAAATATCAATCTACTTAATGACTTAAATATGATTTTAACTCAAGAGCAAATTAGTGAAAAATTGATTCAAGCATTGATAGATGAAATTATTAAAAAAATTGACATTGGTGAATACTCTAAGCCGTCAAAGCTATTATGGCTTTTAAAACTTGATGACTCTAAAAAAGCGAGACCATTTTTGTTCCTTTACTATATTTTCAACTCTATTGCTGCCGACAGTAATTTTAACAACCAACCAAATTATATGCAATATATCATAGATACGATTTCTGATTTTAAAATTATGTCCCTAAAAAATAAAGCAGCTTTTGGCGATAAAATAAAAAATGAAGTTGCTGCTTACATCGAGCTAAATTTTAAAGAAGAAGAGTGCAAAGCATTAGTAAAAAATGCTCCTACAACATTAAAAGTATTAGAGGGTATGATGCCCCCGAGTATGGTTTTGGCTCACAGGAAGAATATATAAAGTTTTATCGCCCTATTTCTTTGTTAATTGTCAAACTAACGAAGTTATTTCGTATTATGCTGTATATTCTTTCTGACAAATCAGATTCTTTTAATATAGTTATATAGGGCATCCACCTTTGCATGATTTGAACTATTTCTTGCTCATCATTGTAATACATATTTATTAGCACAGATCCATCTGGTTCTTCAGAGATAAATTCAAACGGTTTTTTGTTGGCTATTTTTTCTCTTTTGAAAAAAAATGCAGCCTCATTCACAAGTTTTATTGTAATATATTTGTTTTTATTAAAAAGTCCCCAAGCATTTCCTTCTCCGTCTAGGTGTAGAATCTCTTTATCTTCTATCTCGAATATCTTCATGGATTGAATACCTTTCAAAGAAAATGACCTTTCTTCTCCTTGATTACTCGAATTTTGTTCATCATATATGGCATTTAGATAATACGATACTCCAGTGTTAATGAGTGTACGTGGGCGAATCCATTTCGTCTCAAGTTTTTGCTTTAATCCAAAGTATTCTATTTCTAAAATAGCATTGATAACAAACGATACTTGTACCCTGATTATATTTTGGAGTAATGGAGAAAGCCTATCTGTGTCTATAACTACAACATCATCAGTATTGATGGATTCAACAATATCATTGTAGTCGTCATTTAGTATCGTATCATTGATGTTGCTTTGTAGATATTTAAGTAGGGTATAAGACGGTATTTTTTTTGGCAATAGAGTGTTAAATCTATACTTCTTTAAATTTATATCATAAATAATATCTTCATTTTTGACCTCCTCATTATATTTCGCCATATCATCAGATATGGTTCTGTCACTAACTTGATATAAAGTAGTAAAATCTTTTTTGCCTTTTGGACTCTTATAAAGCTCAAGAAGAATTTTCTTTATTCGACTGTTCATAAATATGCCTTTTTTTAAATGATAATTAGAAGTATTTTAACATAAATTATGAAATTTTACAAATATTTGATAAAATAGTGTATAAAATTTCTATTTTTAATACGATTTTTAGAAGTACTACATTTATATATGATTTAATATGTATTCAAAGAGGCTTGCGGCTTGACAATTTAGAAAAAAAGTTGTAAGATTATATTGATGCTGATTTAATAAGCAGTGACAATGAGGTTGTGGACAAAAACTATTGGTAGTAGCCTTTGTCCCTTTTGACATAGAGGTAAGACGAACTATGTGTTAAGATAATAACATTTTTTCTATTAATTGCATATAAAAATTTATTTTAAAAACTGTTACTTTTTTACATTCTGTCTTCTATGGGTTCGAATAATTCCAAGGAGTAACAATGAACATACAAACAAATGGTTATTTTGTTGTAACCAAAAACAGTTGTGCAAAACAACCATATCACTGGGTGTTAAAAGCATCAAATAGTGAAACTATATTGACGAGTGAAAATTATTCGTCAAAACAAATGGCTGAAAATGGTATTAGGTCAGCTATGGAAAATAGTGATAACTTGGCAAATTTTGAAATAAAACAAGCTAAAGATGGAAGCTATTATTTTAATTTGTTAGCCAAAAATCATCAAGTAATTGGTACTAGTGAGATGTATGTTTCAAAGCAGGGTATGCAAAATGGCATCAAAGCAGTTATGAAGTATGCAAGTCATGCTACTATTAATGATATACAAGTTGATAATTCAACTTGTGATACAGTAGATGTAGAGCCAATAATAGCTCCACAAAAACCATGGGCTTTATAGTGAGTAATGAAGATAATGTGTGGATTTCCACACATTATCCTAATTTAATAATAGATATACAAAACAATTTAATCGAAGGCGAAATATTCATTAATCGTTCATATCAAAATATTGCACTACAAGATAGCTATGAAATAAAAATTTCACTGCTTGCGAATAACACTCAATCAATTATCCCCAAAGTCTATGAAGTTTCAACCAAAATCTCTAACACGGCAAAAAAATATTCCAAAGAAGAAATTGATTTGCACATTAATACTAATGATAAGTCGTTCTGTTTAACTATGTATGCTTGCGAGAAAAATAGTTTCAAAAATGGTTTCACATTTATTGAATTTTTCAAGAATATGCTAGAGCCTTATTTGTATTGGCAATCATATTATGGACGATATGGAAAAGCACCATGGGGTGAGTATGCACATGGCAATTTGGGATATTTAGAATTGTATGCTGAGGATAATATTGGATATAATGAGTTAATAAACATCTTAGGCAATGAAGAAGTAGAGAAATACAAACATTGCTTCAGGCAAACCACTTGTTATTGTGGAAGCGGTAAAAAATTAAGACAATGTCATAATCAAGTTTATCAAGGAATACAAAAACTCAAGGAGGTATCATGACCGATAAAACTACCATCAAATGCCCGAATTGCGGTATCGAAATAGATATCAATGAAGCCTTATATCATCAACTCGAATCCAAACACAAGCAAGAATGGCTGGCTGAAAAGAAAAAGCAAGAAGCAGAGATAGAAGCCAAACGCAAAGAGTATAAAGCCCATCTCGATACGCTCAAAGCTCAAATGGAAGCCTTAGCAGAACAAAAAGAACGCTTCGAAGATAGTGTCCGTAAAGCTACCAGCGAACAAGTTAGAATAGAAAAACAAAAACTCTCTGAGAGTATCAAGGCAGAGGTTCAAGCAGAGCAAAGCGGGGCATTGGAATCTATGCGCAAAGAGCTGGAAGCCAAATCTGAACAGGTCAAAGAGCTTAACAATACCAAAGCAGAGGTAGAGAAGCTAAAACGAGAAAAAGAAGAAGCCGTCTCACGTGCTACTGTAGAAGCACAACTAACTTTAACCAAAGAACTTTCAATTGAAAAAGAGAAAATAGCCAAACAATATCAAGAGGCAAATGAGCTAAAGCTCAAAGAAAAAGACAAACAGCTAGAAGATCAAAAGCGGTTAATTGAAGAGATGAAACGCAAAGCAGACCAAGGAAGTATGCAGCTCCAAGGAGAGGTGCAAGAGCTTGCCATCGAAGAGTGGCTCTCAATGCAATTTCCTTTCGATAGCATCGGCGAGATCAAAAAAGGCGCGTTTGGAGCCGACTGCGTGCAAGTAGTGCATACCAGAGAAGCTCAAAATTGCGGCATGATATGCTATGAGAGCAAAAATACCAAAGCATGGAGTGATGGATGGATAGGGAAACTTAAACAAGATATGCTAAAAGCGGGTGCCGATATAGGTGTGCTAGTCACTTCTGCATATCCCATCGGTATGGAACGTATGGGGTTTGTGGATGGCGTGTGGGTATGCAGCCTCGATGAGTTCAAAGGTTCAGCATCGCTTTTGAGACAATCGCTCATCACAACAAGTAAAGCTATCCAAAAAGAGGATAATAAAAGTGATAAGATGAGTTTGCTATACAACTATCTAACTAGCAATGAATTTGCTATGCAATTGCAATCCATTGTTGACGGTTTTATGATGATGCAAGATGAGTTGGAAAAAGAGAAGCGCTCACTTATGGCTAGCTGGAAACGAAGACAAAAATCTATAGATGGCGTATTGCAAAATACTACGGAAATGTATGGTTCTTTGCAAGGTATTGCTGGTAGTGCTATTTCTCATATCAAAGCTTTAGAGCCACCAAACTTCGAAGAAGATGAATAGAAAATATTGACAAAATAATCAATAGACCTATATCACTATCTTGGTTACCGCTGCTCTATTTACTTTTTATTTTTATAGTACGGCTGTTCATCCAAGATCATACCCGCCATTTAAAATAAAATCTTTTAGCAGATTATGCACTTTCACATTGATCTTAAAAGGTGGTATTGCAGTTCCTTCCAGTGCTTCAAAATATGCTTTTGCTTTTGCTTTATCAACACTCTCTTTTAAAGCATCGAAGCGACCATAATCATTAAGATTTGTTTCTGTAACTGCACTATTTATCATCTCTTGAAGTTTAGTGCCGTCTAATCCAAATAGTTGTATTAATTTTGTAATTTGAGAATTTTTAGCATTTGCTTGATACTGGGTTATGTACTCTTTAAAAGTTTTATTTTCGTCTACTTGAATATCTCCATTTTGAATATCATGCAGAAAGATGTTTGCATATTTTTGTTCTTCTTGGCTGAGAGTGGCAAATGATTTATGCAGTTCATTGAGTGTTTTTTCAACCTCATTTGCATCGCCTTGCGTAATCGTTTTAAGATATTTATTAAACCTTGAGTTCATAAAATCGGTATCAATCTTGTCGGTATCTATTTCAGTTATATACCCCTCGATTTCAAAAGGTATTTCGGTACTACCTCCGCCACCTCCGCCAACACTCGAAAGTTCTTTGTATCTTTGGACTAAAATAAGATACGTATTTTCATCAAGATTAAGTTCATATTTACCCCATTTAAAACCCTGAATTTTTGAAGCCTCTAGAGTATCATTAAACTTTTTAAACAGTTTTGCAAACTCCCCTCGTTCCGTAAGGTCATTGGGGAGTTTTTCAAAGTTAGAAATATTTGCATTTTCAAATAATTCAATAATCTCATCATAAATAGCATTGAGTTTTTTCAGATTATTTTCCAATCTATCCACAAAAAGCCCGAGTGGTTTATCACCCGAATAGAGCTTCACCGCTTTATTGATATGCTGTTCCATGGTATGGGGTTTTCTATAATAACGAATAGTACCAAAAGGCTTATCTGCACCAAAAAGCCTATTGGTTCGCGAAAATGCTTGTATGATACTCTCGTACTTTAGTACCTTGTCCATGTAGAGAGTATTTATCCACTTCGAATCAAAACCTGTTAGCATCTGATCAACGACGATCAATAAATCGATTTGTTTATCCGGTGTTTTTTGTAGAGCGTTATAGGGGTTTTTATGTGCCAGTCTTGAAGCAATATCTTTTTTAAATTTAGAAAAAATCTTCAATGAAAACTCTTGTCCGTACCGTCCGTTATAATCTTCGATGATTTCAACCAAACCATCCTCTTTAAATGCCACATTCCCACCATTGTCGATATTTGGATCAAATAAAGCCGTTATTTTTAAATCAAGCCCTACCTCTTTGATTTTATCTTTTAACAGGCGATAATACTCTATCGCTTCGGGTATGCTACTTGTCGCAAAAATAGCATGAAATTTAGAGTTTTGACTGAGCGTTATCCAGTTTTCTACTATATCTTCAACTACCTTGTTTTGATGTTCAATTCTTTCATACTGTGCCGTAGGGATATAATCTTCTATCCCTTTAATATACTTACCTGCATTATCTTTATGTCCTGCCATCTTCATATCACGCATAAATTTATTGAAGATCTCTTTCTTTTTTGGGTCGCTGAGGGCTTCTATCTCATTTTTTGCTTTGGCTTCTTTCAAAGCTACTACTTTTCTTAAATCTCCATCTTTATAGGTGAGGATTTTGTAGGGGTCAAACCCTAGCACATTTCTATCTCTAATCCCATCGGCGATGCTATATCGGTGCAACTCATAACCAAATACCGTAGCGGTGGTATTATCTTTCTTTTGGTTTTCATCGTGTATTGGGGTTCCAGTAAAGCCAAAAAAGATGGCATTTGGAAATGTATTTTTTATCGTGATAAGCATATCGCCAAACGTAGAACGATGTGCCTCATCGATGATAAATACAACCCTTTTTTGTCGCATAAGCTCAATATCTTTTGCGCCCAGCCCCTCGTCGTCGCTATCGATATTGCTCATTTTTTGGATGGATGTTACGATGAGTGTATTTGCAGGGTCATTGCTTTTTAGTTTTGTGACCAACACGCCTGTATTTTCTGTTGCTTGCACATCTTCATTTTCATCGGCAAACGCTCTATACTCATGGAGTGATTGCGTCCCTAACTCTATCCTATCCATCAAAAAGATCACTTTATCAGCATCTTTGGAGTTGGCTATGAGCTGAGCAGATTTAAAGCTCGTCAGCGTCTTGCCTGAGCCTGTGGTATGCCAGATATATCCACCCAGAGCGTTTTTATTTTTCCAATCCGTTCTTGAGACTTTATCGCTTATCGCATTGGCGGCATAGTACTGATAACTACGCATCACTTTGAGCACTCCATCGCTATCATCCGCTACGGTATAAAATCCTATCAGTTGATGTGCCATCGGGATACTCAGAAGGGTAGAAGCTATCTGTTTCCACTCATTTATAGGCTCATTGTTAAAATCAGCCCAATGAAAATAGTAATCTTTGTTAAATTTTCCATCCATCCCCGGATTTGCATAGTAAACGCTCTCGCTTGGTTCCATCGCGACAAACACCTGAATGAGAGCAAATATCCCGCTAAACATACCCCCATTTGAGTATTTTTCTATTTGATTGTAGGCTTGACTTACTGGTACTCCACTTTTTTTTAGCTCTATGTGAATTAGTGGCATACCGTTGATTAGAAGCATCACATCCCCACGGCGGTCATTGAGTATTTTTGATTTGGTTTTAAATATCGGCTGTTGGACGATCTGATAGCGGCTTTGCCCTGCGGCGATCTCTCGTCTGTCGTATATCTTTAGACTGACCTCTTTACCGTAGTGAAGTGTGTCATTTGGGTTATCTCTGATGATGGAAACGGTTTTACCATTGATAAAGCCATTGAGTTTGAGAGGGGTTTTGAGAGTGTTGATTTGTTCGATGATTTGTTGCATTTCACTAGGGGTTAATTCTACATTACCCAGACGGTCAATACCCTTGTTGTTTTGAAACAGTATATCTGCCCAGTTTTGAAGCAAATCTTCTTCGGTTGGGTTTTTGAGTACATCATGCTCTCCCCAACCTTTATCTCTAAGTACACTTGTAAGTGCTTTTTCAAATTCTAGTTCATTAGTAAATGTCATCTTTTACCCCTCATACTTTATACAAACATCTTTTCTAATGATGCTTTTTTGATGTTTTTGAGCTTTTTCATCTCTTGAAGGTGGAGGTTTATGAGTTTATCTAAGTGTTGAAAATAGTTGCCTATTTTGGTTTGTTCATTTATTTCAGATGGGACATTAATATTTATTTTCATCATTATGTTTGCGTTTAATTTAGCACGACCACCACCAACTAAAAATGGCTCTATATTGATTTTAGAAATAGCAAATTTTAAAAAACCATTATCCGTAACATCTTTTTTTGCTTGAAGCACATGAGTATGATTATTTACCCAAATTTTGCCATTTACATATTGTACGGGGTAATTTTTCAAATCATTCGCTCCATCTTCTGCAACTAGAATAAATTCACCATCGTGAGTATAGCCTTTTACATAGCCTTGGATTCCATTTGCTCCATAATAAGGTGTATTTCCCGATACTCTATTGGTTGCCGAGATTGGCACTCTTAGATTGTCATATCTATTTACTATTTCATCTAACTCTTTTTCTTCCCACTCCCCACTAAACCCTTTAAAACGAATTTCAGGGGTAGCAACTCCATTTTTTGGAAACATCCGATCAAGCATCGCTTTTTTAAACTGGCGCAACTTTTGGTATTTTTTCTCTTTTTGTTCGATGAGTTTGTCTAAGTGTTGGAAGTAGTTGCCGATTTTGGTTTGTTCGTTTGTTTCAGGAACATAAATATATTGTTCTTCCAAATCATTTTTACTTAAATTACCAATAGCTCCATTACCACCTGACACATATTTATTTATAAATTTGTTGTACCATGAAGAGCTCATTGAGGAATTTAAAAAAAATGGATTTTTTGAACTAACCAATAACATAAAACCACCGTGAACAGTTTTTGTACGTAGATTTTGAATAATTGCATGTTTCCCAACCAATCTACTGGAACCATTAGCAGATGTAATTAAAATATCATGCTCAGCTATATATTTAATATTAATTGCTTCTTCATTTACATAAACATCATCTTTATTATTGACAAAAGTGTCATCAAGAATATTAGAAGATCTTAAAACTTTAACTCCGTTATCATTCACATCCGTTGGTTTATAAGTTAAACCCCTTCTTACTTCAGCTAATTCTCCAAATTTCTTCTCTTCCCACTCCCCGCTAAACCCTTTAAAACGAATTTGTGGCACTTTGCTTTTAGAGTTCATTATTTAACCTCTAAAAGCTCTTGAAATGCTTTGAGTCCTTGCATATCAAACTCACCACCATCAAGTTCATCGACCATCACAGACAACTCTTTACTTGTCTTTCGTATCTCATCTTCTGTATCTTTTAAGGTCGTTTCATACTTTTGTGCCAATGTTTGAATGGTGTTGGTGAGAGTCTCTATTATCCCCTTTGGCAGTTTGTTTAGTGCTTCTACAAGAGGCTTTATCCATTTGAGTTCTAGGAGTTCATAGACCTCGGCATCGCTTAGATTTTCTATCGTTTTTTTGGTCACGTGATGGAGAGCTATCGTCTCATCTCTTACTACTTTTTTGAGTGTTTTCTCTTCGGCAATAAGTTCATCTACTTTGATTATTTTATGCTCATAACTATCTTCGCCGAATTTAGCTTTTTTCTTCATCTCTACTCGTAGCTGTTTCGCCTCTTTAGCCACTTCGGCATTGACAAAACCGTCTTTTGATTCTTTAACAGTATCGGCTTCTTTTTCCTCTTCGCTAAGTGAGTCGAGAATCTCCTCATACAACGCTGCGATTTCGGCAAGTCTGTTCTCTTTTTTACTTAAACTCTCTAGTTCATCTTTTAGATACGTCACTTGTACCAATTCAAAAGGGAAGATGTGACCTCTCCAACCCTCTTGCACCTCTTGCTCTTTTCCCTCTTTCTTTTTGAGTACCATATTGGCATCGACAACTCTAGTCGCTTCAAAGCCCTCTGTTTGGATGATCTCCAAATCCCCTGCTATGGCTATCCAGTTATCATCGAGTATTTGATACGCTTCATACTTATCGATAAGTGGAATATGTGCGAGTCGTTTAAAAATCTCAGCACTCAAGAGTGCTTGCTCTTGTTGTATCTTCAAACTCTGGAGTTGTTCTAAAAGCTCTCGTTTTAGAAAATCGTTAAAATCTCCAAATGAGGCATCAAAGTTCCCTATAAATGCTTTTATATCGTTATGCTCTGTAATGGTTTTTTTTACGTCATCCGTTTTTAGATTGGTATACTCACGCTCTATATCATCAAACAATGCACTTTTTAAAGTGGTAAAACTTTTCCAATATGTATCGAGTAGTTTTATCTCGCTTTGAGGAATGCCACCGAACATCGTGGCATAAATGTCCCAGCTCTCATCGGCAGGTGAACTATCTACATATCGTGGAATGTTTAAATTATAGTCATTATCTCGTATCTCTTGTCGAGTTACAACTTTCGAGTATTTTGGCAGGGTCTCTCTAGCGATAACGGTATCCGCTATTTTTTTAATATCTGAGGCTCTTAGGCGGTTGTTTTTCCCTACTTTTTCAAACCCTTTGGATGCATCAATGATAAGCACATCCGTATTTTTTCTTTTTTGTTTTAGAACGATGATGATAGTGGGTATACCTGTACCGAAGAAGATATTAGCAGGGAGACCAATGATGGCATCGATATGGTTTTGCTCTATGAGATTTTTCCGTATCGCTCCCTCTTCTCCACCACGGAAAAGTACACCATGAGGCAGAACGATAGTCATAATGCCATCAGGTTTGAGGTGATACAAATCATGAAGCAAAAAGGCATAGTCCGCTTTGGTTTTTGGAGCTAGTCCGAAACGGGCATATCGTGGGTCTGACTCTTTGTTTTCACTATCCCATTTTTGAGAATACGGCGGATTTGAAACGATAGCATCGATATAGAGAGGATCGTACGTTCCGGCGGGATCGCTTTCATCAAAATACGGCCAATCTTCTTCTAGCGTGTCAGCATTTCTAGTGTGAATATTACTAGGTAAGATGCCCCGCATGACTAAGTTCATACGAGTAAGGTTGTATGTGTTTTGTTTGAGTTCTTGGGCGTAGTATTTTATGTTGTTCTCATCGTCCATGTGTTTCGCTACACTATTACCGATGTTTATAAGTAGTGAGCCTGAGCCACTTGTCGGGTCATAAATTTGTATCTCTTTTTTATCTTTTAGTTCATGGGCGATTATTTCAGACATCAAAACAGAAACTTCATGCGGGGTGTAAAATTCACCCGCTTTTTTCCCAGCCGTTGCAGCAAACATACTGATAAGATATTCATAAATAAACCCAAGCACATCATAGTCTTGTTTACTATTCATGGGGATATCTTTAATCAAATGGATAAGTCCACTAATAGCTTTTGTTTGTGATGCGGCATTTTCACCTAGTTTGCTAAGCCCAGTTTGCAATGTATTAAAAATACCGTCAAATAGTTTTTTGTGCGCAGGAGCAATCAACCGCTCAAAAGCCGATAAAGCATCTCGTACATTCGATACATCAAAATCACGACCGAGTTTTATCCACGTAGAAAATAGATGTTCATAAGCGATAAAATAACCAAGATTTTCTTTGAAATACTCAACGCTTTCAGTATCTTCTTCTGATAAATTTACTAAATCTTCCTCTGCATAGCCCTGTTGTTTTGCAAATCGTTCTACTTTGTCACATAGATACTTGTAAAAAATAAATCCTAAAATATAATCTTTATACTCATTTGCTTCTATTTTCGACCGCATTTGATTGGCTGATTCCCAAATCTTTGCAGCCAATTGTTGTTTATTCATAAATACGATTCCTTGCTTTTGATTTATATATTTTACCTGCTTGAGTGTTAATCATGGTTAAAATAAAATCATATGTAATATTTTATTATTGATGACATAACAATCAAAACAAGAAATACAAAACCTCACCCCAAATAATGCACCGTGATGATAGCCCTATTATGTTTCATCTCATAACTTACTCCCTGGAGTGAGTTATCATGGGAATATCCGGCTTTGGCATACTCAAACATTCTTCTTTTTGCAAAATTCCATCTAAGGCCGTGAGAGCCTTCCGGATTAATGCCAAGATTATTGCAAACCGATCTTATCTCACTCATATACGCTTGACGATTTATCTTAAAAGAGCCATGTTTGACTATATGAGCTTCTAACTGATGATATGTATCTTTGTTTACGAGAACTTCGCCCTCCTTGCCGCCTTTTTCTTTAGTAAAAATGATACCTTTCGGGATGTTCGTAATGTTATCAATCCTAAAACCTTTCATTTGATCAGACTTAATAAAACTACAACCTTCTATCCTAGCGCCACCTTCATATTCAATAAGTGCAGCAAGCTTATAAGGCATTGGTAAATTATCAATGAGCTGCATAGGATTAGTATATGCGCGGTTGTGATAATTAGAAGCGATAAGCTCTAAGTTGTTTGCTTCTTTGAGCAGAAAGTGCCTGATACTAAAATCATAGACAATAGGAGTGGCTTTATATTGCTTTGAAAATAGATTTAGTGCTGTTTCAAGTTTGCCAATAGCACTTATCATCTTTTGTAAATACTGCTTTGATGGATAGTACTCCATCTTATAGTCTATATAAGCCAATATGTGGGGTTCTTCTATTTGCTCTAAGTCATTTAGCCTAAAATGTTCTTTTAAATAATTGGCTAGATTGTTCCAAATGGCACGATAAGCTTCCATGGTTTTGTATGATGCAATTTTATTAAAATGAGGATGGGCAGAATCGACTCTATCAACCTTTTTTGCTCCTACTTCAAAGATGGCCTTGGCTAATTGTGATGTTTGGTAATATACACTTCCTCTCATAAGATATAATCCTTTTGTGATGGTTTTAGCCCCCATCTAGTGGGCAAAAAATGTTAAGTCAATCTGCAATTTTTACAAGTAAGCATCTTATCTTGGCTCTTTTGGTTACGATGGTACGATGCCTCGAAAGCACACCTGAGCTCCACCAAATTTTCAAAATTTGAAGTTTTAAAATGTTAGTTTAACATGATTTTTTTGTTCGATTGACAAGAAGATTTTTTATGAATAAAGGTTTTTGTTTTTTACAGTTTCTATTTTTGCCTCAAAGCATCTTTTTGTACCGTCAAATGGCGACTTGACGGCTTGTGGTGTTTAGTGTCAAAAAACACCACAAAAAACACAAATCGAACAGTGGGGAAAACACTGTTTTATATTTCATTACGTGAGACTAGAATTTTTTGAGGAAGCTTGATGTTTTCTAGTGTAAATGTTTTTGGGATATAGTCCTCTGCTTTTACAAATGAATACTCCTCCATATTGTCTAGCATTCTGTTGCAACTTTGCTTTATGTAACTAAAATTATCTCTTTTAGTAATACTTATTGTCAACCCTACAAAAGCAACTGGAATCAGCTTTTTTGCAAGATCTTCTAATGCCTCTTGTTCAGATACTCCATTTTTTTCATAAAAATATTTTATATCGTCTGTTTTGCTTATCAGTAAAATTATTATACCTAGTATTGTAGATTCTCGGTAGTCCATCCTATTGCTGCTTTTGTCTATAGTTTCATATAACTCAAAAATCGCTTCCTTTATAATATCTAATAAATAAATTACTTTAAAAGTTGAGCTCTGAACAAACGAATTTTGACTATCCCTGATATTTATCTTAATAACTTTAGTAGCAGGACTTTTAATCCAAAGTTCACTGTCTTCTATTGCTACAAGAAACTTAACAAAAGTACTGTGAAATGGTTCATCAAGCTTTAAATTTTTAATAATAACAAAATTATATAACTTTCTCGTCTCAAAGGTCCTAAATATTCTTTTATCAAACAAAGATATTTTTGGCAACTCAAATATAGGTTTTTCATAAGTCATAATTTCTCCAATATTTTAAAATAATCAAAACTATAAAATCTATTATTTTGGTACAAATCAACATAACTGCCCACTCCTTGCTATAAGTCAAACAAGTTATTGTAATGCAAAACATTTGCTAAATCTTCTGCATTAAACTTGTATTCAAACTCAAGTAAACGAACCAAAGAATATCCTGCAAATGCCTGATTATAAAGTTTGCAAATAGTTTTTGAATCGGCTTGAGATAAATATATGCCATTAAAATTTAGTTTTAAATTTTTTGCATTTTTATGCTGCTCTACACTAAAAAATCTATTTTGTTCATTTCCCTTATCGAAGAGTGCGAGCTCTTCAATAAACTGTGTGGTGTCCGTGTAGTTTGTAGTTAATATCTCATCTCCAATCATTATCATTGTTGATCTTAGGTACTTCTTGCAATCTTCATCATTTATCTCAAAAAACTTGAGAAGATTTACATTTTTATCTTTACTCAAGCAAACCAAATTTATGTTTGCTCTGAGTAATTTTGAATAGTTTGCATATATAATGTCATCCATTTTTATTCTCCTGTTTCTATTTCATTCCAAATTTTGTGCAAAGTCGAATGAACGACCGAAAGTTTGTGATATTTTTTTAGATAGATTGATATTTGCCTAAAACTCATATTTTGTTCTATTTTTAGAGCTTTTACTATGGCCCATATTTCTATAATCTTGTCTCGCTTGCTACTCTGGGCTTGGTTTTTTAGCTTGATCGCAAGTGCTTTTATATCAAGTTTTTCGTTTGATGATATTATCCTATCAACAGCCAACACAAGAGAGACATATGTCAAAATATTGTTTGCTATATTTTGATGATTTTGCTTGTGCTGGTGAAATATTGATCTATGCTGATCTAAGACTTCAAGCTTGTTTTTTAGCGGGAGCCTTGAAAAAGAACGAAGCATTTGCCGTTCCTTTTCTGCTGACATCTTTGTGAGTTTTATGATAATTTGTTCGTTATTTGTCACATATGATCCTTTTTTATTTGGTTCATATATATTCATAATTTTGGAGATTTTTAAAAAATTGAAAAATTATGAATGCGAAAACATTGGCTATAATTTTTGTAGAATTTTGTATTTGTATTGATGTTAAATGCAACTCATTTAAAGATATATACTTACAGTAGAAATATGTATCCAATCGACATATTTATATGATATGTCGAAAAAAGTTAAAAAAATCGACATATTGTTAATAAAGATGATATAATAATATTAGATTAGCTGCATTAAAAAGGAATATCAATGTTTGACAGGAATATACCTTATAACAATTTACCCCTTTTGCCTCCAAAAGCCGAATTAGAAACCAAAGCTATACTGAAGCAGGCCATTGTTGCTTCAAGAGCTATTGCGGATTTGCGTGGTAAGGCTGGGCGAATTCCTAATCAACGAATGATGATAGATTCTATTGTACTCCAAGAGGCAAGAATATCAAGTGAGATAGAAAATATTGTAACTACCAATGATGAGCTATATCGTGCAGCAGCGGATATGGATGGATTATTCGACGATAGCCATACAAAAGAGGTTCTTCGTTATCGTCAAGCCATTTGGTATGGATATGAACAAATTCAAAAAAGACCGCTAAGCACTAATCTTTTTGTTGAAATAGTCCAAATTATCAAACAGATTAAATTTGATATTCGAAAAACAACAGGAACAAAACTTTCCGGACCAAATGGAGAAATTGTTTATACTCCTCCTGAAGGCGAAACAATATTGAGAGAAAAGCTCTCAAATTTGGAACATTTTATATATGCCGAAGACGATATTGATCCATTGATCAAGTTAGCAGTAATGCATTATCAATTTGAAGCTATTCATCCATTTGCCGACGGCAATGGTAGAACGGGGAGAATTTTAAATATTTTATTTTTAGTAGAGCAAGGCTTATTGGATATGCCTGTTCTATTTTTATCTCGCTATATTCTAGAAAATAAAATTAGTTACTATGCCGGATTGCGCAATGTGACTGAAAAAGGCGAATGGGAACAGTGGATACTGTACATTCTGAGAGGAATAGAAAATACGGCACAACAAACATCTGCCCAAATTGATGCAATTTTGGAGTTAATGGAGGTAGTTAAAGAAATTATTCGTCAAAAAGCTGAAAAAATTTATAGCAAAGAATTGCTTGAAATGATTTTTATGCATCCGTACTGTAAAATTAAATTTTTAGAGCAAAGCGGCATAGCTAAGCGCCAAACTGCATCGAATTACTTGCAAACTCTTGTTGAGATTGGTGTGTTGCGATCTGAAAAAATTGGTCGAGAAAATTACTATATAAATGATGAATTACTTCAAATTTTGATGAGTCGATAATATATGTATCCAATCGACATATTTATATGATATGTCGAAAAAAGTTAAAAAAATCGACACGTTTTTTTATTTTTGATAAAACTTTAGCTTGGTTGTTTGTATTGTTATTTGCCCATTTCCTTTTTCTAAAAGATCTTATTTACGATTCATTTCTTTTTTAATAACATATGCAACACCATATATCGTGGCAATTAATAGAAAAAGCATCGTTGATTGAACAATTACTTGCATCATACATACTCCAGTTTTCTTATTTCTTTTAACGTAGAAAAGAATAGTATCACAGAAGCACAAAACAGCATTAAACCAAGGGCTATCGCTATATTGCTCTGTGTAGGTGTGAATGACTTATAGTTTAGAAACAAATAACCAATTACCACAAAAAAACCAATAAAAGATGCCATAAATATTCGTTGTAAAACATTAATTTTAGCTAGAAGTTTTTGCTTTGTATTTGCTGTGTCTTTGCTCATGGCTAACCTTCATTAAAATCAAATAATTATATCACAATCCAAAAGAGTTGTCATTTTCTCATGAGATCTTTATTGTAAAGTTTTACTCTCCGGTCTTTATAAATATCTTGCAGAACTTTTCCCAATCATGCAAATATATGCCAAAGTCATTATCATCAAGGGGTAATATCGTGCTGCCTGCGGATTTCTCTTGCCAAAGAGCATAAAACGGCAATTTAGCTATATCGCTTTGTTTGACTATTTTTCCATTTCCAAGCTTGTATGTTTGTAGCCCGAAATATGTCTTTGGTATATTGTTTTGATCAGGCTGATGTTTTCTTTCTTTTGGCAATTATGCCCCCTTATTTTAAATAATCTACAAAATTACTTCAATTATATAATTGCGTATATTACAATAACCCATTTAACTTTTATGTCAATATTCTGAAATACTTTTCTTAAATTGCATATCTTTTTTATCCCAAAAATACACCGTACCTTCTGATTCATTTGGTCCAAAAACAAATGCAGGACCACTCTCTTCTCCTGTTGCAAGCAAAACAGGATCTATGAGCTTTATAATAAACCATTGTGGCGGGAAAGAGTCGCCTTCGTCTAGTTTGATTATATTATCGCTGTTATTCATAAATACATAAAGTGCATATTTGGTATTATTTTTTGTATTTATCATTATCCATGCATCATCCTTTATACCATTTTTATCAAAATCGACCTGAATATGAAATGGGGATAGTTTTTGTGAATTATAAAAATCAAGCCAACTTAATTGATAATCAGAATCTGTCGGAAATCTCCAATCGTCTAACTTGGTTCTGGCTTTATAATTAATACATCCTAGATCATATCCGCTATCACAAGATTTTTTATAAAGCACCTTGGCTTTTTCAAAATTAATATTGACGCCTTGTCCAATTTCGTACATAACACCAAGATTATTACATCCTACACTATTGCCGCTATCACAGGATTTTGTATACAGGCTTAATGCTTCGGTATAATTTTGCATTACCCCATAGCCGTGATTGTACATAAATCCAACACCATTACAACCGTCTTGATTTCCGCCTTCACATGCTTTTTTATAAAAATTAAAGGATTTAGTATAATCTTTGGTTACGCCGTCTCCATTATAGTAAATATTGCCTGCGCCATTACAACCAAGAGCGTCTCCTTTCTCACAAGCATTTTCATAAAGAAGTGCCGCTTGTTTCTTATCTTGCTTAACGCCCTTACCGTTATAATACATATTTGCTAAATTGGAACATGCATCTTGATTGCCACCGTCACATGCTTTTTGATACAAGCTAGAAGCTTTGCTATAATCTTTAATCACGCCATCTTCATTGTAATACATATTGCCAAGCTTATTGCAACCTATTGCATAACCTCCGTCGCAAGCATCCAGGTAATATTCTGCTGCCTTAGAGCGATCTTTACCTCCTCTTACATATATGCCCTTGTAAAACATATCTCCCACATCGTTACAATATGATGCATTCCCCAATTCACATCTTATAACTTTATAGCCGGCATATGGTCTGTTATGAAAAGGAGCTATGTAGGGTATAGATAATAACAATACAACAAATAAAATCAAACTGATCCATGAAAATTTTGAGCTATCAGTGTTGTTTGTTTGCGATGTTTTATCATTTGGATTATTGGGTGTCTCTGTGGCGTTAACTGTCTCGATTTTTGAACCACAATTTTTACAAAACAATGCATTATCCATGTTGATAGTTCCGCACTTTTGACATGTCAAACTCATCTCATCCCTCTATGTTTTTTTATTGTCTCATAAGCATTATTGATTTCTTTGAATTTCTGATTTGCAAAGAGTATAAAATCTTCGCTCAATCCTTTGCCTTGTATGGTATCTGGATGATATTGCTTGACAAGTTCACGATAGGATTTTTTTATTTCTTCATTGCTTGAATTTTGTGAGCATTTCAATATCAAATAGCACTCATTAAATTTTGTATTGCCGGATTGATATGCTTTTGATTTCTCTTCTTTTTTCATATTATCAAATTCTGCATATAGGCCGATAATATAATCTTTCGATACTCCTAGATGATGTGCAATTTGCTCCGCCAATGATGCTTGGATTAAATTTTTCACATTATCGGCATAAACTAGTTGCATCAACCATTTAGCAAATGTTTTGGGAAAAAGTTTTTGATCAATTGCACTAAGTTCTTTCTGTATTATCGTATGCATTTTTTGCGCAATATGCCGATGATCCTTGTTATTATTGTTTTTGGCATGATTGTAGACCTCTTTTAGTCTAGATCTCGATGTTGCATCATTATCTGATATGTGACTAAGCAGTTTGGAAATAATATTGGCTTCGTTGCGAGATATTACCCCATCGGCTTTGGCAACATAAGCTATCAATGTAACAGCACAATCGGCAAGTGTTTCTTGATTCGTATAGTTTGAACTTTTTGATTCTATTTTACTCCCGCAATAAATACAAAAATTTGAATTTTGTTCATTTACCTTGCCACAATTTGCACATTTATGGTCGATACCCGAGCGCTTATTGCTGATTATTGGTTGCAGCCAACTATCATAGCTTTTATTCAAATCAGAAAAATTAAAAAAAATCATGATTGCCAGTATCGCTATGCCGATTAGTGAAAAGGACGTAAGTGAATTAAAGTTTGCTGCCAAAGCAATAAACCCAAGTATTATCATTAGATACAGAATTATGTTATTTTTTGCATTTGTTTGCAGCAGTTTTGTTTGTGCTGAAAGTTTTCCTTTCAGAGGCCCTGCAATTTTATCTATTTTTATCAATTCCTCTTGTGAATATTTTCCGTTTGGACTTTTTTTGCCTATATTTACGGCTCTTCCCCTAAAGTTATGAATAGTGTAATGGTGTGTTCCTTTTCCGGTACCTGGTTCTGAGCCTGTTGTTTTAAAATACTCTACACTTACAATAGAATTTGCGCCTATGCGTTTTGCTTTATCTATCATTTCATTTTTTGCGCTATCGGGCGAATTTCTAGAAGACCCGTAAACAATCCAATTTGATAACTCTATCATATCCCAGCCTTTGATTGCTGGATCTTTGCTGGCATATATACTATCTGGGATTATATAGCTTGTCTTGATATTTTTATCAACGGATATATCTACTGCCGTATATCCTTTTGGCGTTGCTTTTTGATTAAATGAAACAGGTATATTTTCACATATACGAAGGATATCTTCTTTGTTTGTCAGGTTTGAATAACGAAAATAATAATCCTTTCCATCACTTCCATGTATAAATCCGTATTGCTTATCATGAAGACAAGTTTTAACAATCCCAGTCAATAAGGCTCCTAATTATTGTTTCTCATCTTCTTGATAATCTCTTTTTGCTCTACCATTTCAAGATCATTGATCATGTAATTAATGTAAAATAAACCAAAAAGAATCAAATAAAAAGTATTAAATTTTAAATCTACTCCAAATTTATCTAGATAAAAAAATTGCATGGTTTTTGAAATAGAAAAAACTATCATGTAGTATGGTACAAGCCATGCAATACCAAGCATAGATAATAGAAAATACAATCCTCCATCTGCTGCATAATTCAAAAGATAAGATGCAAGTATCGCTGATGGTAGAGTTATCAATACTAGTAGCACAATAAGCATAGTTCTGCTGATAATAGTTCTTCCGGCCATCTGATTAAAGATCTTATATCGTTCTATCAACCAAAACACAAGATATGTGCTTGATGTTATTGCATTCAAAAATAAAAAATTTAATGTTGTTTCATTAAACATATCTTTTAGGGCTGTTATCTTCGTTTCGAGTAAATCTTCCATGTATTTTTCCTTCTTTTATATTTTATACTGTATTGCTACAGCGTTCTAATGTATCCGTTTTACCACCCAAACAAGCTACCCATGCCTTTTGAGGCACCGATAGCTATGACATCGCTTGCCTGCCCTATTTCTAAAGCTCTATCTTCCCAATATTTTGATTTCTCTTTATCTTTTGTAACTAAATGGCTATCCCAGTTCTTATATAAAAGGCACAGATCTACCATCGCCCTTGAATGCTCCAATGCCGCAGCTTTTTCATAATATTCAACTGCTTTTAGGCCATTCTCTTCTAGGCCATTTAAACCGCGCTGAAAAGAATAACCGAGATTATAACATCCCTGCCCATTCCCAAGCTCACATCCTTTTTCATAATATTCAACTGCCTTTTGGTTATTTTTTTCATAACCAAGCCCACCTTTTTCATAACCAAGATATCCGATATCAGTATATGCCCATCCACTGTCTAATGCCATTGCCTTTTCATAATACTCAAGTGCCTTTTGCGGATCTTTTGCAACGCCTTGTCCATTATTATACATATGCCCAAGTGCTGCAAACCCATCACCTCCCCCGGCATTAGCTGCTAACGCATAATACTCAAATGCTTTTTTATAATCTTTTTTATCAAGTCTGTAATATTGCCCCATTTTTATATTTGCTTTTTGATATCCTAAAGAGGCAGCCTTTTTTAAATTTGTTAAAAGTTTTTCTTCATCAAAGTTTTTCCATCTGTATGTAAGTGCAAGGTCATAATATCGCTTGCCTTCTGCCTGGTTTATTGTTGAATTAGAATCGCTTGATATTTGACTGCTTAGTTGCGCCTCATCTGCATATAAGAAATTCCCAAATAATGCAGAGAGCAACAAAGATGAAAGTAATATCTTTTTCATTTATGTCCCTCTTTTGATTTCCTTAACTTTATATATAAAGTTGTTTAAAAAATTATATCGCATTAGAATTATTAAACTTCTTATATAAAGGTATAATTTGCGCTATTTTGGTAAATATGTTCCAACAAAACAAGAGACAAAAAAAGATATACCGTCTGCTTCGCAAATAACCGAGATAATTATCCGTTTTGATGACTTAGATGAAGCATTAATACAAAAAGTATATAAAAAAATAGGTGAAAATGTAAAAAGGATACGTGAAGAAAAAAACTTTTCTCAACTTTCTCTTGCCCAAGCCATAGGGCATAAATCAGTCTCTGTAGTTTCATGCGCTGAAATTTGCCACAAAAACTACCACTTCAACATAGAGCATTTAGTCAGAATCGCCGGTGTACTTGATGTGAATATAGTTGATTTTTTTGATGGTGTAGATAAAATGATAGAAGCTGTAAAAAATTATAAAAAAGCCAATGAAGGATAACATAACATATAAAATTGAAAGCTTATTGAAAAAAATAACTAAAGTAGGTTTCTGCGCCTTGAGCAGTTACAAAGCACAGAAAGGATCCTTGGAAAAAGGGATATTGTGTGAATGTTATCATAAAACGGCCTGTTTGTCAAATTTTTTAGATACATTAATCAAAAGTATTTTGTAAAATAAATATCATTTTAATATCTTTTAAATACTTTTTTAATATTTATTTGATATTATTTTCATATATTGCTATAGACAAGGTATAAAATGATAATTGCAATCTCTCATCAAAAAGGCGGTGTAGGCAAGAGTACTATTGCTTGGAATCTTGCTATAGCCTTACAGAAAAAATACAAAGTAGAATTGGTCGATCTCGACATCCAAAAGACACTTACATATACCAATGAGATACGCAAAAATCAAACAACTCTCCAGCCTCTAAATATCATTACATTTGCGGATGCCTCATCGCTGAAGCAATACATAAATAGCGACGGCAAAGATAAGATTTCTATTATAGATCTTGGTGGCTTTGATAGCATGATGAACAGAATAGCTATCATGACCGCAGATTTGGTCATAACGCCCGTAAGTGACAAAGGCTTTGAGCTGCTCGGCCTAAAGAGTTTTGAAGCGATCCTGGAACAATTAAATGAACTAGTGGATGATAGCCTACAAGTCAAAGTGCTGCTTAATAATATTAACCCTAACAAATCACAGCTAGATAGTCTCAAGCAGTTTATTACCAAATCACCTCATTTTGATATTCTAGACACAGTATTAAGAAATAGGACCGATTATGATAAATCATCGAGTGCCGGTAAAAATGTCATTGAGTATGACCGAGAGAGCAAAGCAGCCAATGAGATAAAAAACCTCACAAAAGAGATTAAAAAGATATTAAATATACAGTAAAAACATATTAAAAGGATATATTATGGCAAGAAAACAAAACCTTGATTTTGTCGACCAAGCAGTAAAAAGTGCGAATCTCAAAGAGAGCAATACTGCATCTACAAACAAAGAAAAAAAGATAAAAACTATTCAGATACTTGTAGACTGGGAAGATAAAATAAAAAACTACTATGGTGGAACAGTCGCATCATATATTACAATGGCTATTCAAGAAAAAATGAAGAGAGACGGGATTTTATAACTAAAACTACCAAGATAAGTCAGATAGGTAAGATAACTCAAACTGTTGTCTTTATTAGACAAAACAGTTTAACAAAAAAATTATACTTCTCGCTTGAGGCCTAACAAAAAAATCTCCCACCACTCAAGTAACTCTCTCATCTGTTCAGTATAATCTGCTTTGTGCATATATGCTCTTACAACTTGACTTTTTTCGTGGTGATCAAGCACTGCTTCTTTGACCTCAAAACTCATTCTATGCTTATCTGCATATGTTTCAACAAGACTTCTATATGTACCTCGGAAGCTATGCTGTGTCTGTTTAGTGCCTTTTTCTATATCGTCATAACCCATAACTCTCAAAGCCTTATTGCAACTTTCGATATTAAGTGGTTTGCCAAAATCATGAACACCATGAAATACCCATTTACCCCAACCGGTAAATGGCTTTATCTCATTTAGTATAGCTATGGCAGTATCTGTAAGTGGTAATTTAAAATCATTAAGATTTTTATCTTTTACTTTCATTTCATCTCTTGGAATTGTTAAAAGTTTATTGTCAAAATCTATCATTTCCCATCTGAGTGTAGTCATATTTTCAGCTCGCAGCATTGTAAAAGGATAAAGTTTTAAAGCGCATCTTGTGATAATATTGCCTTTATATACATCTATGTCCCCAAGTAGCTGTCCAAGAATTTTCTCATCAACTATCTTAGGATGATGATTCTTTTTTCGTTTTGGCAAAACTTCCTTAGATATATTATATATAACATTATTCTCACAATATCCATGTGATGTTGCAAATACCCAAACTCTTCTACACCATCCAAGTGCTTTATTTGCTAACTCCGGAGATACGATTGCTTTTATCCTTAATGCATCTAAAATTTCCGAATGGTGTATATCTCCTATATGCATTGACGAAATAATCTCTCTATTGTTGTTATATTTAACAAAGCGAGGAAATATGTCTTTTTCAAACACTCTTTTGATTTGTGAAATGGTATTAGGTTTATCTCTTGACTCCAAAACTTCATCGATCCATTGATATACAACCTTATGAAGCTGTGATTTGTCATCAAGGATACACTGTTGCTTTTCTGCTTGGATCGTATCCATTGGATCTATGCCGCTATTTATAATCTTCTGTAGCTCTCTAACTTTTTCCCTAGCAGATACAAGTGGTATATTTGGGTAAGCTCCCAAACCCTTTCGTCTCCTCATGGTCTTACCGTTCTTATACTTTAAAGTTGGGCTTGAATAACGATAAGCCCAGCGTTTATTACCATTTGTGGCTACAATGATTTGTAGCCCTTTTGTTATACTGTCGGTTAAAGCATATTCTTTGTCGGTAGCCTTTAATGCTTTGAGCTCAATGTCATGTGTGAATGTTTTTTTATCCATTGTGGTTCATAAATCCCTTAAAAATCTATATTTTTGCGCTATGAACCAAATTATGGACCATTTATGCTTAGCTTTGGATAATATGTAATGAACTGTATTGGAGGAAAAATTGCTTCAAAGCTCGTATTTTAGGGCTTTAAATGATGTTTATTAAATGTGATTGAAGTTGTTGGTGGTGCGGATAAAGAGACTCGAACTCCCATGCCTCGCGGCACCAGATCCTAAGTCTGGCGTGTCTACCAATTTCACCATATCCGCACAAAGTAGATTGTAATCATATCGATTTTCTTTGAAAAAATCCTTAATGATTCTTCTATTTGATAATTAAAAATCAAATAGGTGGTACGCCCGTCAGGATTCGAACCTGAGACCGCTCGCTTAGAAGGCGAGTGCTCTATCCAGCTGAGCTACAAGCGCGTATTTTTTCGCTAGTGGTGGTACGCCAGAGAGGACTCGAACCTCTAACCCTCAGATCCGAAGTCTGATGCTCTATCCATTAAGCCACTAGCGCTCTTGTTTTTTATGTTATGGGGTGGGCGACGGGGCTCGAACCCGCGACACCTTGTGCCACAAACAAGTGCTCTACCGACTGAACTACGCCCACCATAATATATTATAAAAACTTTTTAACTTTCTTTCTTTATGGTCGGAGTGAAAGGACTCGAACCTTCGACCCCCTGGTCCCAAACCAGGTGCGCTACCAGACTGCGCTACACTCCGTTAAAAAGAGTGACATTATAGTCAAAAACTTTCTTTTTGTCAATAGTAAAATGGCTTAAAATAATAAAATATTGTAAAGTTGATAATATTATACCAACTCTACGCCTCTTATGCCTCTAGCAATTTTACCAATAACATATCCGTCTGTAGCACTTGTGATGGCATCAACATCACTTTCGTCTACAACCCATATCATACCCACTCCCATATTGAATGTACGATACATCTCATCTTCGGCAATATAGTGGCTCATAAACTCAAAGATAGGCAGCATGCGAATAGTATCTTTTTCTACAATTGCGCCTAAGCCTTTTGGCAAGACTCTAGGCAGGTTTTCTAAAATGCCGCCGCCTGTTATATGAGCCAATGCTTTTATGCGGCTTTTGTGTGTTTTAAATAGATCTACATAGATACGAGTAGGAGTCAACAGTGTCTCTATAAGCGGTTTGCCTTCAAATGTGGTCTCCATACTCATGCCCAATGTATCAAAAAACAGTTTTCTTACTAAAGAATATCCGTTGGAATGAACTCCAGAGCTCGGCATAGCTATAAGAACTTGACCGTCTTTGACATTGCTAAGAGTATCCATTTCGCTTCGTTCAGCTATTCCTACTGCAAATCCAGCCAAATCAAAATCGTCATTATTATACATTCCTGGCATCTCAGCTGTCTCACCGCCAATGAGTGCACAGCCAGCCTCTCTGCATCCTGCCGCAATGCCTGATACTACGCTTTTGGCATCATCAGTGATAAGCTTGCCTGTAGCATAGTAGTCCAAAAAGAACATAGGAGTACCAAAATTACATATCAGGTCGTTCACGCACATTGCTACTAGATCGATACCAACAGTGTCAAGTCTGCCGCTTTCAATAGCGAGCTTAAGCTTTGTGCCTACTCCATCAGTAGCTGACAAGATCACAGGCTCACGATATCCGGCAGGCAAAGCATATGCGCCTGCAAATGAACCTATGCCGCCTATAACATTTTCATCAAAGGTCGACTTTACATCATCTTTGATAGCCTCTACAAAGGCGTTACCTGCATCAATATCTACTCCGGCATCTTTATAAGAAATACTTGCCATAAAATCCCCTTTTTAAACTACGCTTTATTGTCAAAACCACATGGTGGAAAAATCTTTTTGAGTATAGAGAGTGACAGGCAAAAACCGGTCAATGCCCACACAATAAATACTATCATTAAGATAAATTGGACCAAAAAAGCGATTTGTATATTTCCAAGCGCAACCATTCCCATCACTAAACCAAGAATTATCGCTATCATTAATTTATGTATTTTTTCTGCACACATTTTAGTTCCTTTTGTCCTATATTTTCTTAATTATACTAAAATATTGTTCAAACAAACCAAGTGATTAGCTAGCATTTTTCTTGTCTCTAGCCATTCTTCTTCTCTCGTTTGCATCAAGAGATCTTTTGCGAATACGAATATTTAGAGGAGTAATCTCTACAAGCTCATCATCTTCTATCCATTCCATGGCGGATTCAAGTGTAATCTTGCGTGGAGGAATGAGCTTGATAGCCTCATCTGCTCCACTTGTTCTCATGTTTGTAAGCTGTTTTCCTTTAAGAGGATTGACATCTAAATCTCCTGGTCTTGAAGACTCGCCTATAACCATTCCGCTATATACTTTTTCTTGTGGGCTTACAAATAACACACCTCTAGCTTGAAGGTTGAATAGTGAAAATGCAACTGCCACACCATCATCCATAGAAACCAAAGCTCCCTGTGTGCGGCTCTCAACGGTACCGCTATATGGGCGATACTCTAAGTATGAGTGATTCATGATCCCCTCACCTTTTGTATCTGTCAAAAACTCATTTCTAAATCCTATAAGACCACGGGCAGGGATCTCAAATTCAATCCTAACTGTACCGTCTGGCATAGGCACCAATGAAGTCATCTCTGCTTTTCTCTTGCCTAGTTTTTCTATAGCAACGCCTTGGAAAGTTTCTGGTACATCAACAACCAAGTGCTCAAACGGCTCCATACGTACGCCGTTTTCTTCTTTGATAACAACTTCCGGACGAGCAAGCAAAAATTCAAAGCCTTCTCTTCTCATATTTTCAGCCAAAATACCTATTTGAAGCTCTCCACGACCTGAAACTTTGAAAGATGCATCTCCCATAGGTTCCATGCGCATAGCTATGTTTGTCTCCATCTCTTTGGCTAATCTTTCTCTGATTTTATTTGAAGTAACGTGCTTACCTTCTGTTCCAGCTAGTGGTCCATCGTTTACAGAAAAGATTACCGATAAAGTAGGCTCTTCGATATGCATTGGATCGAGTGGCACAGGATTGTTATTGTCGCATATACTGTCCCCTACATCAATATCATTAAATCCGGCGATTGCTACAATATCTCCTGCTTCTGCTTCGGCTATATCCATTCTATCCAAGCCTTTAAAGCCGATGAGTTTAGATATGCGGCTTTTACTTTTGGTGCCGTCCGCTTTGACCAGAGTAAATTCATCGCCTTTTCTAACTTTACCATTGAAGATACGAGTGATACCGATACGGCCTACGAAATTATCATTATCAAGTGTAAATACCTGAGCTTGCGTGTCAGCATCAGCTGAACCTGTAGGATATGGCACGTGTTCAAGTATTGCTTCAAACAATGGTGTCATATCTTTGTTTTCGTCATTCATGTCCCATTTGGCATAGCCGTCTCTGGCTGCTGCATAAACTACTGGAAATTCAAGTTGCTCTTCATTGGCATCAAGTGCAACAAGAAGGTCAAATACTTCATCCATTACTCTATCTGGCTCAGCAGCATCTTTGTCTATTTTATTAATAACAACGATAGGTATAAGGCCAAAACCGATAGCTTTTTTGAGTACAAATTTTGTCTGAGGCATAACACCCTCTTGGGCATCTACCAATAAAAGAACACCGTCAACCATACGAAGTACGCGTTCTACTTCTCCGCCGAAATCGGCGTGGCCCGGAGTGTCGATAATGTTGATCTTGTGATCTCCATAAGTGATAGCCGTGTTTTTAGAAAGGATCGTAATTCCTCTCTCTTTTTCGATGTCATTGCTATCCATGGCTCTTTCTTGAACCTCTTGGTGCGCAGCATATGTGCCGCTTTGTTGTAGCAACTGATCGACCAATGTAGTTTTACCGTGGTCGACGTGTGCGATAACCGCGATATTTTTAATTTTTTGCATAATGCATCCTATTTTATTGTATATATTTCGCGCATTATATCTAAATTTTATTATAATGAGTTAGCGTGTGCCTAATCCATATAGCTCATGATATTGTTTCATCGCGTATCTATCGGTCATAGACGCTATGTGGTCGGCTATTACTCTGTGTTTGTTTCGTTTGTCCAAAAGTTCTCTTTGGTATGTCGGCAACAGATGAATATCTTCTCTAAAGGCATTATACAATCCTTTGATGCACTGCTTACCTGCAAACATATTTACCACGATTTTTTCATGTCGATATAGATTTACAAAAAGATATTTTTTGAGAGTTTTGATCTCTGTTTCTATCTCTTTGCTAAAACCTACTGGCGGAGGAGTAGCTGCATCCAAGGTAGCACAAATTGGCTTGGATCTGTCATATTTCTCAACTTTATCAAAAGAATAAGCTACAAAATCTTTGACCAATAGAGTAATAAGATTTGCTACAAACCTATGCCTATACAATCCGTTATCTTTGCTAATTCCTTCTGTTTGTACCAAGGAGTCAATTCTTTGACATAACGGCTCACTAAACAATGAATTAAAATCAATAAGCCCATATTTTATCCCATCATCAATATCGTGGCTAATATAGGCTATCTCGTCAGCACGATCTACTATCATTGCCTCTATAGATGGATGCTTACCCAGTGCAAACTGTTCATCGAGCGATTTCAAAAAACTCTTACGGTATGGAGCAGAATGTTTTAGTACTCCTTCTAATGTAGCAAAAGTGAGGTTTAATCCATCAAATCCATCATATCGTTTTTCAAGCTTAGTTAGTACCCTGAAAGATTGGAAATTATGATCAAATCCAAAATCGTGTCCATCTAATCTAAGCAGTTCGTCTAGAGTATCTCCTCCTATGTGACCAAACGGAGTATGCCCCAAATCATGAGACAAAGCAATCGCTTCACACAAACTCTCTGCAAGGCCCAATGAACTCGCAAGTGTACGCGCGATTTGACTAACTTCAAGTGAATGGGTTAGGCGCGTACGAAAATAATCACCTTCATGATTGAGAAAAACCTGTGTTTTATATTCCAATCTCCTAAAAGAGCTAGAATGTATTACTCTATCTCTATCTCTGGCGTATGGATCTCGAAAGTCTTCTTTAAAAGTATAAATTCTCTCATTTGGTTTCATTGTTTGCCTTTTGTGTGGGTGCGCGTTTGAGTTTGAGTAAGAGATTGCAATAAACCATATAACATTTTACTGATAATATTGATCTCATTATATATTTTTTCAAAATCTTCTATGTCAATATAATTCAAATCTTTAGCTAAAAGCAAATGGTATTTTAGCTCTCCTATAGAGCCTCTAGAAATCCCAACAAACTGGCGATACTCTCCGATATTGTTTCTATGGCTTCCCTCCATAAGATTAGCGCAAACTGAACTGCTCGCTCTTCTTATTTGAGATATTAGACCATATTTTTCCTCTGATGGAAATTGATTTGTATACTCATATAGTTTTAGAGTTAATATATGCGACTTTTTAAAAACATCCAAATCTTCAACGCTACTCACACTCATTCTCAATACTCCTTGCTCACACTCACACCCATATCTCACGCTCACACAAAATGTGCTATAATTATATCAAACTAGACCCAAAGGGCTACCATGAAAATCACTCTTTTGCATCACACTCCTCTTAATATATGCGCTCATGCCATTAGAACTTGTTGGCAAAGTTTCGACAAATCAGATGACGGCGGAGATAAAGATCTAGCCCTCATAGACAGAGTAGGTAACAAATTCAAACATGCCTCGACACTAGAGCATATAACGTATAACTTTTATATTCAAGGTATTAGTCGCGCATTGTTACAAGAATTAGCCAGACACAGAATGGCAAGTCTTAGCGTAAAAAGTACCCGTTATACGCTAAAAGAATTAAAAGAGTGTGATGCTATTGAGTATGAGAAGTTTTTGGTTTTTACGGGCAACGAAATAATAGATAGTGCTAGTAAGGCAGCTCTTGACAACTTACAAAAAGTACTCAAAGAAGGTATAAGCAATGATATAGCCAAATATTGTCTGCCTGAGAGCTATAAAACAGAACTAACTTGGACTGTTAATGCTAGAAGCTTGCAGAATTTCTTGCATCTTCGCACCAGCAAAGATGCCCTTTGGGAGATAAGAAACTTGGCTAATGCTATTTATGAAGCATTGCCCGAGGAACATAAATATCTATTTGAAGAGCATATTTGTAACTATTCAAAAGAGTAAATAGATTATACAATGCCGAATCTAGTCATTCTGAGCCACAAAGTGGCGTGAGAATCTCTAGGGATAGTCACGCTTCGCGTTCTCCATGACGAACCGTTCCATCCCGAGCCTGTGTCGAAGGGTCAAAGCTGCTCATGGTTCGACAAGCTCACCACGAACGAAAGAATAAAAATTTGCCTTTGCCTAACGGTTTGCCTGCAGCGGTACTGCTAACGGTTCGCGCCCTGCAGTCGTCTTTTCAAGACATGACTTTGGTTCCAAAGCGATAAACACAAAGCAGTTTGTGTTTATCGCTTTTCATGGTTCCGAAATATATCGTCCTCCGCGGCGGTGCAAGTCTGCACATCGCCTTGGTTCCGACCCTAAAAGAGTGAAGCAGTTCACTACTCTTTTTTAACGGGTCTCATCTTTCATGGAAGGCTTCAGATAAGGTTTTGGTGATAGGTTTGGTGAGATATTGCCATACTGTTCTTTCTCCGGTAATGATATCCACCTGGGTAGTCATGCCCGGAGTAACTTCGATCGCTTTGCCATTTTTGGCAATAAGCTTAGTCTCATCTAGTACAATTTTGACCCTAAAATAATACTTATCCCCTTGTGGTGTTTTTTCTACCAAAGTATCTGGGCTTATGTATTCAACAGTACCGTCAAAGATGCCGTATATGCTATAGTCATAAGCATCCAGCTTAACTGCGACTCTTTGTCCTT
Source organism: Sulfurovaceae bacterium (assembly GCA_041654415.1). GTDB lineage: Bacteria > Campylobacterota > Campylobacteria > Campylobacterales > Sulfurovaceae > BN30871. The sequence goes on from JBAZDL010000004.1 coordinate 33,226, forward strand.
TTTTAACAAAAGACACATCAGTAGTCGGCAATTTTGCTTCAATGATCAATCTGTCTCCAAACGGCACAAGCTCCATAATAACATCTCCCGGTCTAACCCTAGCACCTTTTGTAGTAATCAAAATATTGTTTACAATTGCGTCCATTGGTGACAATATCTCCATCCATTCCAAATTAACTTTACGATCAGTCAGCTCTTGTTCCTTTGTAGAGAGCTCTTCTTCTGCTCTTGTCATATCAGTTTGAGAATCTTGAAAATATTTATTTCGTTTATTCGAAATTTGTCCTTTGAGGTCTGCTACTTGTCTTTTGAGACGAATAATCTCTGACGAGCCTATATCACCAGATTCCAAAAGCGGTAAATTATTACTCAATTCTTCTTGGGCTAGGTTTAAGGATTCTTTGAGTGCTGAAGTCTCATCGTTTAGAGCTTGTTGTCGTCTTTTAAAGAGTTCTGTTTGGTTAGAGATAAATTCCGGATATCCTTTGGCATCTTCAGGAAAAACCAGCGGCTTATCATATACTTCTGCTTGAAGTCTAGCTAGCGTTGCTTTTAGTGCAGCAACTTTAGCCTTGCTGTCATAATAGGCAGCTTGTGCTTTCTCTTTTTCAAGCACAACAAGCTTTTCGCCTTTCTTGACATGCTGTCCTTCTTTGACAAATATTTTCTCTACTACCCCATCCGTTGCTGCTTGAATCTCTTGGGTTTTAGCTGTTGCTATTACTTGACCAGGAGCATGTGAGATTTGGTCCAAAGTGGCCCAAGATGCCCAAATCAAAAATGGGATAATCAATATAAATAGAGAACCGAATATAATCCATAACGGATTGACTTTTGTTATGTATGGAAGATGTTCTTTCATTCTTGACCTTCTTTTTCATTATTAGATGCCGGAGTGTTTTTTTGAGCGGCAGCTTGTGCTGCGGCTTGTGCTGCTTCTTGTTTCAATCGCTGAGCATTTGCTATTTTACCAAGAATTTCATCTCGAGGGCCATCCATTACTATACCTTGCGGCGTCATGATGATGATTCTGTCCACTAGTCTTAAAAGAGTTGGTTTGTGTGTAACTACGACCAATGTTTGTTCTTTTGTGATACTTGTATTTAAAATTTGCATAATTTTATTTTCTGTCACGTCATCCATGTTTGCTGTAGGCTCATCTAGCAGCCATATTTTTGGATTTGTAAGCACCATTCTTGTAATAGCAATCAATTGTTTTTGTCCGCCAGATACACTATTGCCACCTTCAGGAACTATAGTATCTAGCCCTTTTGGCAAAGCATTTATAAGCATTGAAAGTCCTGTTTTATTGGCTGCTTCCATAATCTGTTTATCTTCAATACCAACAAGTCCCAAAATGAGATTATCTCTGAGCGTCCCAGAAATTAGTTTGGTACTTTGAGATAGATATCCTATAGTATCACTGAGCTTGTCTCTGGCTATCTGTTGAATATCTATATTGTCCAAAAGAATCTGTCCCTCTTTTGGAGCATAAAGACCTGCTAGCATCTTGAGAATTGTTGATTTCCCAGAACCAATGACACCAAGTATCGCTATTTTCTCACCTGCATTTATCGTCAAATTAGACAACACTATAGGTGGTGTGCCCTCTGCATATGAAAATTTAACTGCTTGGCATCGATAATTTGGTGCAATATCACTTGGGCTCAAAGGTTTTTCAACCCCTTCATTGTCTCTTGGCAATTCATAGATACGATCTAAATCTTTTACCGACATTTTGGCTCTTCCCCATTGGACAAATAGATTTGGCAACATTGCCAAAGGAGCAAGGACTCTGCCTGAAAGAATAGTAATGGCGATAAGTCCCCCCATTGTCAGGCTATCGGTTGAACTTACCATATAAGCACCCATGGCTACCAAACCTGCATAGCTCAATTGTTGAAGAAATGCTGCTATGTATCCTGATAGTTCTGTGTAATGTCTAATGGAAATATCATCATGAATAGCATCTTCGCTCAACGCATTCCATCTGCTCAATGTAGCATAGCTATGGCCTGACGCTTTGAGAGTTTCAGCAGCTTCTACTGCTTCGACAAGAAGACCCAATTTTCTATTTGACGCAGCAACTGATTGATAAGTTAAGAATTCTATTTTATCTCTAAAAAAGAATGCTGCTCCAAGCGACAAAAAGAAAAATATAAATGGCACTACTCCCATCATAAATCCGCCTACCATAATTATAATCGCAAGAAAAAATAAAGTAAACGGAAAATCTATAACAAAATATAGGGCTGCAGTGGATATAAAAGTACGAATAGCAATATAGCTTTGAAGTTGAGCTGAAAGCGTACCTATACTTTGAGGAAGGGAATCTAGCCTAATCTTCAAAAAACGATCAAAAATATTATGTGAATAGCTTTTATCCATCGCTACCGAAGAATGATCAAGTATGGTTGATCTTGCTACTTTGAGTATCATTTCTAGTAAAATTGCTATAAATACACCGATAGAAAGCGCTACTAGAGTAGACATTCCATGAGTCGGTATAACTCTATCGTAAACTTGCATACTATAAAATGAAGTTCCCAAAGCCAAAAAATTGATACTAAGGGTCGCAACTGCTGCTTGAACTATGCGAGGTTTTTCTCGCAATGCTATTTGTTTGAACATTTCATAAGCACTTTTATCGGCTTCTGGTTTTCTCTCTACTCTTATAGGTGAAAACAATAAATCAGGTGCAGTTAAATCGTGATATTTAATACCGTCTGCGCTGTCGCATTTCCATCTGCCATTGGCTGTTTTTTCCAAAACTATACACATGCCTACACTTGGAATAAATGCAAGTGCTGGGAGCATCTCTTCATTGATTTTTTTAGTCCACTTTGGCTTTATGAGCCCATGGGCATTAAAAAGTTTTTCGTAATAATTAATTACAAATTCATTATTAATTATAGTGCTTGATGTCAAATGTTTGACAAAATCATCATACTCATGTTTCGAGAGTCTAGATGTAGCAAAATGAGGCAACGAGCAATTTTGCGCTAACCACTCGATATCTTTTTCAAGCTGTTTCGTATTTTTATACAATTCCATTTGACAAACTCCCTATTTTTTTACTCATATTTTCCCCTCTATTGTCTTACTATGTAAGCTTCATCGCAAATGATATTTTTCACTTCTCTAGCAACTTTAAGCGCATCGGTTGCTCTAGCATAGCAACCGATCAGACTATGGTCCCCATTCTCCATAATCTCCAAGTTTTGTTTTTTAAGTTCATTTTTCATGTTCTCATTAATTTTTGCATTGAATTGCACATAATATTGCTCTTTGCCTGGAATAGGTTTTGTTGCTTTTACGATCACTCCTATAGGCTGCTGTGGTTCAGGCATTTGTGTAATAGCTTTTGATTTTCCGGCTACTACCATATTTTCAATAACTATTTTTTTTGGTTTTTTAGCAACTGCTGCAACTTTTGGTTTCTCTGCTGCTTTGGCTGCAACTGCTTTGACCTCTGCTTTTTTAGCTTCAGCTACGGCAACTTTTGGTTTCTCTTCTTTTTTAACTACAGGTGCTTTTGCTACTGCTTTGGTTTCCGGTTTTTTACTAAACAAGCTAGCAAAACCCCATCCTTTTGTTTCATTTTTCTCTTTTGCTTCAACTTTTGGAGTAGCCGCGGCAACTTTAGGTCTCTCTGCTGCTTTGGCTGCAACTGCCTTGACCTCTGCTTTTTTAGCTTCAGCTACAGCAACTTTTGGTTTCTCTTCTTTTTTGGCTACAGGTGCTTTAGCTGCAACTGCCGCTTTAGTTTCCGGTTTTTTACTAAACAAGCTAGCAAAACCCCATCCTTTTGTTTCATTTTTCTCTTTTGCTTCAACTTTTGGAGTAACCGCGGCAACCTTAGGTTTCTCTGCTGCTTTGGCTGCAACTGCTTTGACCTCTGCTTTTTTAGCTTCAGCTACAACAACTTTTGGTTTCTCTTCTTTTTTAACTACAGGTGCTTTAGCTGCAACTGCCGCTTTAGTTTCCGGTTTTTTACTAAACAAGCTAGCAAAACCCCATCCTTTTGTTTCATTTTTCTCTTTTACTTCAACTTTTGGAGTAGCAGCAGTAACTTTAGGTTTCTCTGCTGCTTTAGCTGCAACTGCTTTGACCTCTACTTTGTTGGCTTCAGCTACGGCAACTTTTGGTTTCTCTTCTTTTTTAACTACAGGTGCTTTTGCTACTGCTTTGGTTTCCGGTTTTTTACTAAACAAGCTAGCAAAACCCCATCCTTTTGTTTCATTTTTCTCTTTTGCTTCAACTTTTGGAGTAGCCGCGGCAACTTTAGGTCTCTCTGCTGCTTTGGCTGCAACTGCCTTGACCTCTGCTTTTTTAGCTTCAGCTACAGCAACTTTTGGTTTCTCTTCTTTTTTGGCTACAGGTGCTTTAGCTGCAACTGCCGCTTTAGTTTCCGGTTTTTTACTAAACAAGCTAGCAAAACTCCATCCGCTTGTTACGTTTTTATCTTTGGTTTCCGCTTTTTTGGCTATGACGGTTTTTGGAGCAGTTGTTGTAGTTTTTGCTTTTGGTGCAGCAGCTGTTTTGACCTCTTCTTTTTTGACTACAGGCGCTTTAGCTGCAATGGCTGCTTTGGTTTCCGGTTTTTTACTAAACAAGCTAGCAAAACTCCAGCCTTTTGTTTCATTTTTCTCTTTTGGCTCTACTTTTTCTTTTCTCGTGGCTGCTAGAGTTTGTACATTATTTGCATTTGATTTATTTTGTGTACCAGTTTTGATTGCAGTTTTTGACAAATTCTCATCTTTTCTTGAAAAAATGGTATCAAAAGTAACTTTTTGATTTTTATCTGCAGGAATCGATGGCCGCGCCGGCTCAATAGGTTTGGCAGGTTTTTTGAGTTTTGCTAATTTATTATTGCCTAGCATATCTAACAAGCCGTCTTTGCCACCTAGCAAAGCAAGCTGATATGCAGAAACTACAAGCGTAGATCTCGTATCTTCAAATGCCATTTGATTTTGAGTAAGCTCTCTTGATGCATTGACTAGATCCAGCCATTGTCGCTTGCCTGCTAAAAACAATCTGGTATATGAAGCAAAAACTTTTTGTGATGAACCGATAGAGCCTGATTGTGATTCGACTCTATTGGCTGATGATGTATAGTCATTATAAGCATACATTACTTTATTGATAAGGTCTTGTTGTTTTGAGAGTTTCTCTTGTCTAACTTGCATGATTTTTGCTTCGGCTGTTTCTACTCCGGAAAATGCCGATAGTCCTGCTCCAGGAGATGCCTGAACCGAGAGGTACACCAAGGTTTCGTCCATAGGATCATCATAATATAGTGAACTGCTTCCTACACCTCTTTCTGCTTTGATAGAAATATTTGGCCAAAATACAGATTTTGCTTTGGATTTTTCTGCCTCGGCAAGTTCTAGCTCGGCATCAAACTTTTTGAGTGACGGGTGGGTATTTATCATCGATTTGATGATCTTGTCTAAAGAGTCAAAAGAAAACGGCACTCTTTGGTCTATCTCTAATCCGCCATTAAATTTATGGTTGGTCAAAAGTTCTATTTGCGCGAGTGAACTGTCACGTCTAGTCTTGGCATAGTTAATATCTGTTTGCATTTGATACAATCTGGCCTTCAAGAGCTCCATATCTGATTTGGATGATACGCCGGCAGCTACACGTCTTGATACCATGCCTTCTAGTATTCCAAGCTGCATTTGCCCTTCAGCTAGAGCCTCTAGATCTCCCTTGGCTTTTAGATATGTCTTGAGGGTATTGAGCAGTGTTTCGACCAATATATACCCATTATCTTCCAATCCATATTCGGAGTTGTGTTTGTTGGCAACTGCCATATCATATGTCGAGCTGATCTTCCCGCCGGTCCATAGTGGCTGCTCTATAGCGGCCGTGCCACCCCAGAGCTTGTCTTTATTGACCCCTTGATTGACACTAATGGAAGGGGTAGGGAAATAGTTCCACATCGCACCTTGGACCTGTGCATTGGCGCCTCTAATGACTTGCTCTTGCATTTTGATGCTCGGGTGGGATTTGATGGTCATTGTTACTAGATCATTGACACTATATGTTGTACCGGCATATGCTACAGTAAAACCGGCTATCAAAATCAAATAAACATGTCTCACTATTTATCCTTACCTATTAAACCATTATTTATATTGTTATTGTACATTGAAGTATTATATCATTATAAGATAAAAAAATTAATAATGAAATTAAAAAATTATTGCGATTTAATTACAAAATTATATTGACATTAAATATTTATTGTAGTATAATTTTTTTACGATGTTAATTATAGCATCATATTTTATTTTTAAAAGGACTTTTAATGTTGTTAGATTTTTTAGTTGCTGATGATGGATTACTTGGTGGATTACAATTGGATAATTTGCTTGGTACGGTGGGGCATTTGGTAGGAACAGTATCTACTGTTGCTGATGTTGTTATTGATGATGTTGCAAACTTGGCTCTTTCAGTTGACCATATCTTAGATGTTACTACTTCAGTTGCTACTACAGCGATCACTGCTGACCTTGTTAACCTTTTGGTAGTTGCTGACGGTGCTGTTGACAATGTAACTGTTGTTGCAAACAACCTTGTTAATGGTACACTTTTACCGGCAGTTAATGATGTTGTTGGTCTAGTTGACGGTGTTCTTGACATGACTCTTGGTCTTGTTGGCACAACTGTTGGTCTAGTTGGCGGTCTTGTTGGTGGCGTTGTTGGTCTAGCTGATCTTGGACTTAGCGCTGCTGGTAACGTTACTTTAGGTTAATTCCTAATTACTCCTCTTTCGAGGGGTAACTTCTCTACAAAAACTTTCTTAAACAATAATTTTCTACAAAAATAATCTTATTAATATATTTGTTCATAAAAATACTTGGTTATCTTAAACTTGTGCTCCGAGCTGTATTGAGACGAAGATACTGAATTAAATTTGGCATGACAAAATGAGTTGTTTTATATATTAGATCGTTTCTTCACTCTTTGGCAATCTCTTGAGACATCGCCTTTGGTTTCAAAACTCGTAAAGCAATTTATAATATTTAGGCTTTTCATATCTTGATGACGGTCATCATACAAGAAACCACATTCGTGGTGAGCCCTGTATAACCATACTTGACCCTTCGACAAGCTCAGGGTGAACGGAAATTTAGAACTTGAATAAATTTTGTGATGACGCTATTGCGTCATCAAGATCAATTAAAATATCACCTGTACTGCAGTCCAGCTTTGGTTGGTTTCAGCATTGGTACCGCCGTGTCCGTTAGTCATATCCATAGCATAATGTTGTGTGGTTTCATACGGTGTAGCTGACCAATATATACCGTTCGCCCATTCGGGAGGTGTTCCGTTTTCCGATGTTCTTCCGTTTGGAAGATCTGGTTTGCTTTCAAAAGCATCCCAGATGGCTACTAAGTCATCATATGTCGGATTAATTTCTCCCGGTGGAACGTTATCTATTGCTGTTGGTACCTGTGTACCATCATTTGATTTATCACCACCGTAAGTGGGCAATGCTACTTGATACCCCTCTAGCTCCGCATAACGATAAGTATCATTCGTATCAGACAAATTACTCGGTCTCATAGCGCCATTTACATCATACATAAATATAGCATCCAGTTCATTGTGCGTAAATGTGTCGCCAAAATCTGGATTACCATTAACAATGCCTTCGCCGTCCCCGTCTCTATCCCAATAATAGTAGTAGTTTCCATCTACAAAAACTGGGTTGATGAGTTTGCCGTCAGGCCCAAGGTCAATGACTTCAGGCGGTGCTATAGTAAATGTAGTAGGAGTGCCTGTAGTAGTATTACCTGCTGCATCAGTGGCAGTAGCAGTGATAGTATGTTCATCCATACTGAGTGGCTCATCAGGAGTAAACGTATAATTTCCATTAGCATCTGCTGTGGTTGTGCCAAGTACCGTACCGCCGTCTTTGATAGTCACGGTCGCGCCCGCTTCTGTGACGCCGCTGATAGTAGGCTTAGTATCGTCTATAATTGCACCGTTAGCAATAGGACCCGTAACAGCTCCAACATCATCAGTTATGGTCATTTCAACGGTAGGAGCTATGGAATCTACCGTGAAATTTGTTGTTGTGCTTGTAATGGTATTGCCTGCTGCATCTGTAGCAGTAGCATTTACAGAGTGTGCACCTTCATTAAGCGGCGCTATCGGTGTAAATGAATAATTGCCGCTAGCATCTGCTGTGACCGTACCAAGTACGGTAGTTCCGTCTTTGATAGTCACGGTTGCGCCTGCTTCTGTGGTACCGTTTATGGCAGGTCTGGTATCATTAGTAGTGCTTCCTTCACTAATGTCTCCTGTTATAGGATCCACATCATCAGTTAGATTCATTGTAATAGTAGGAGCTGTTGTATCTACCGTAAAATCAACAGCAGGGCTGTGATTGGCGGTACTGCCATTCTTGGTATAAGTGATACTATGATCTGAACCATCTGCAAAAGGTGTGGTTGGAGTAAAACTCCAACTGCCATCATTATTTGATGTGGTAGTTCCTATTTCTGTGCCGTTATCATATATGGTCACCAATACGCCAGCAGGTACACTGCCGACAGATCCGCTGATTTCAGGCAGATCATCATTTGTAGTATCACCATTTAAGACTTGCCAGAGAACAGGAGCAACATCGTCCATTATGATCGGTGCATCTACTATAGTTGCATCTACGGTTGTAGTGCCAGGCTGGCTTTCATTGCCTGCTGCGTCTGTGGCAGTTGCTTCTATAACTGTTTGGTCAGCGATCGGTGCAGTCGGTGTAAAGCTAAAGTTGCCATTTTGGTTTGCAGTAGTTGTGCCTATTGGGTTACCGGCTCCGTCGGTGATAATAATAGTGCTTCCAGGTTCAGCTGTACCTACGACTATACTGCCGTCCGTTGGATCAAGAAGAGGAGCAGCAGGAGCTGTAGTATCTACTGTAAAAACTCCCGATGAGACAGTGAAAGGATTACCCGCAGTGTCAGTAGCGGTCACTGAAACAAAGTGTTGACCTTCGCTAAGCGGAGTAGTTGGGATGATAGTATAGTTACCATTAGCATCTGCAGTGGCAGTGCCTAGGGTATTTCCGGCATCATCTTTGGCAGTTACGGCTGCTCCTGCTTCAGTAAGCCCGCTTATAACAGGCGTGGTATCATTCGTAACGCTACCTGCTGTGATCAGCCCTTGTATCGGGTCTTCATCATCAGTTAGGTTTACGCTCAGGCTTGTTGGAGCGGTTGTATCAATTGTTATTATTTGCGAATGAACCGAACCTGCATTTCCAGCTTCATCAATGACTCTTGATTGTAAGGTATGATTCCCGGCTGTCATTGCATTTGCACTATTGTCATAACTCCAATTAGTAGCATCACTTTGGGTAGCATCAAGCCATGTGCTGCCGCCATCGAGGGATATTTGTACTTTTTCATTTGCGCCAAGTGCAGTGTTTGTGCCGCTAATAATCAATGTAGTATCGTTAGTTATAAAATCATCCGGCGTACCTGTGTCGGTATTTATTGCTCCGATACTGGCAGTTGCAGTAGGAGCGGTGGTATCTACGGTGAAAGTTGTTGTGGTACTTGTACTGGTATTGCCTACCGCGTCAGCAGCGGTCGCACTTACGGAGTGCGCGCCTTCACTAAGCGGGGTGGTCGGAGTAAATGAATATTCTCCATTCCCGTCTGCGGTAACCGTACCAAGCACTGTAGTGCCGTCTGTGATAGTCACGGTTGCGCCTGCTTCAGTTTTGCCGCTAAAGGTTGGCATAGTATCATCGGTCACACCGTTATTGGCTATTTCTCCAACTATAGGAGCAACATCATCGGTAATGGACATAGAAATGTAGTTTGGAGCTGTGGTATCTATTATAAAATAGCCTGTTGTTTCCGTGATAGGATTGCCTGCAGCGTCAGTAGCGGTCACAACGATTGAGTGTGTACCTTCACTAAGAGGAGTAGCCGGGGTAAATGTATAGTCGCCGTTAGCATCTGCGGTTACAGTCCCAAGCACTGTAGCACCGTCTTTGATAGTCACGGTTGCTCCCGCTTCTGTGACGCCGCTGATAGTTGGAGTGTTGTCATCGGTAACTGGGTATGTAGCAGAAAGAGCCGTTTGCGTAGTAGATGTGCCGCCCACACTGACTATCACTCCCGTATCAGGAGCGACATCATCAGTTACGACTATTGTTAGGCTATCAGGAGCAGTATTATCTACAGACTTAGATCCGCCGCCACTGCTTGCAAGCGCAGCCAAAGCACCGGCTCCTAGCAAGCCGAGTACCAAAGGCATCCAATCAGTCGCAGTCTCTTCTCCGATCACTTCACCGCCCAAGCTATAATATGAATCATAGTTGGCTCCTTGCGGGATGAAGTTATAGTATTGTCCATTTTCTGCGACACCTATAAGACTCGCTTCATTATCAAAGTACTCTTCTATGATGATATCTGCTGTGTCATCTTGGGCACTTACTTTTTTGCCCAACTTTATCTTAAGATTTTTCCCGTCTTTGGTTACACGGACCTGATCAGGTGCTACATGAGTAGCTAAATCTTTAAGCTCTATACTCTGTTTCGAACCTGCTTTGATAATCAATGGTTTTCCGGCAGCTCCGCTGCCTTCCATGATTACATTATTCGAAACAACATTTTGACCGTCCTTGACGATCACTGCGACCTTTTGGCTCATTTTTTTGTCCCCTTATTAAGATATAATAATATTTTGGATATTGATAATTGTTATACTTATTTGATAACTGCTGCTATACATTCTATGATCAAGGCAAAAGTGAAGACTTTTTGCCTAAATTCATCATACAGTCCAATTATGTCATTAAATATGACATGAAACGCTAGTCAATTAAAATATCACCTGTACTGCTACCCAGCTTTGGTTTGTCTCTGCATTTGTACCGCCGTGTCCATTGGTCAGGTCCATAGCGTAATGCTTCGTTGCATCATATTGCGTAGCTGACCAATATATACCGTTCGCCCATTCCGGAGGCGTACCGTTTTCTGTAGGATTACCTTCAAACGCATCCCAGATGGCTACTAGGTCATCATATGTCGGATTAATTTCGCCCGGTGGGACATTGTCTATTGCTGTCGGCACCTGTATACCATCATTTGATTTATCTCCACCGTAAGTAGGCAATGCTACTTGATATCCTTCTAACTCTGCATAACGATAAGTATCGGTCGTATCGGATAAATTACTTGGTCTTAATTCACCGTTTACATCATACATAAATATAGCATCTAATTCATCATGCGTAAACCAGTCATCCGAATCTGGATTACCGACAGCAATGCCTTCTCCATCTTTGTCTTTATCCCAATAATAGTAGTAGTTTCCATCTACAAAAACAGGATTAATAAGCTGGCCATTATCTCCAAGGTCAATGATTGCAGGCGGTGTTATGGTAAATGTTGTAGACGTATTAGCACTGTTGCCTGCTGCGTCAGTAGCAGTAGCAGTAATAGTATGCGTATCCATGCTAAGCGGTGTAGCAGGAGTAAATGTGTAATTGCCGCTGCCATCTGCCGTTGTTGTGCCAAGCACCGTATCGCCATCTTTGATAGTCACAATTGCGCCCGCTTCTGTGGCACCGCTGATGGTCGGTTTAGTATCGTCTGTAGAGCTATTGTTGGCAATAGGACCCGTGACGTCTCCTACATCATCGGTTAGAATCATTGTAATAGTAGGAGTTATAGTGTCAACAGTGAAACTAGTTGCAGGACTTGCAGATCCGCCGTCTTTTGTATAGGTTATAGTATGAATACCCTCACTAAGATCACTTGTCGGAGTTAAGCTCCAACTGCCGTCAGAACCTACTGTAGTAGTTCCCAGTGATGTAGCGCCGTCAAATACCTCTATTGTTGAGCCTACGTTATTAGCATCCAAAACACCTTTGAATTCAGGTCTGGCATCATTTGTAGTCTCACCGTCAAAAACTAGTCCGATTACCGGCGCAACATCATCATATACGATCGGTGCATCTATTAAAGCTGCGTTTACGGTTGTGGTGCCAGGCTGGCTTTCATTGCCTGCTGCGTCAGTGGCAGTTGCCTCTATAACTGTTCCATCAGGAACCGGCGTAGTTGGCGTAAAGCTGAAATTGCCATTTTGGTTTGCAGTGGTAGTGCCGATTGGATTACCGTTGCCATCTGTAATAGTTATAGTACTTCCTGCTTCAGCCGTACCGGTGATCGGACTGCCGTCTGTCGGATTTAGGACCGGAGCATCCGGAGCTGTAGTATCAACTGTGAAGATTGCTGTTGACTCGGTTATAGCATTGCCCGCCGCATCTTTGGCAGTTACAGAAATATAGTGTTGGCCTTCAGTAAGCGGAGTGGTCGGAACAATAGTATAGTTTCCATTATCATCCGCAGTAGCTGATCCAAGAGTATTTCCGGCATCGTCTTTGGCAGTTACCGTAGCGCCCGCTTCTGTAACACCGCTTATAACAGGCGTGGTATCATTAGTAACACTACCTGCCGTAATTGGTCCCTCTATTGGGTCTTCGTCGTCGTACAAGTCTACACTTAGGCTATCTGGAGGTGTCGTATCACCACTTCCGCCGCCACCGCCGCCACCAGCAAGAGCAGCCAATGCGCCAGCGCCCAGCAAGGCAAGTGCTATTGGCAGCCAATCAGTCTCGGTCGCTTCACCTATCACTTCACCGCCTAGGCTATAATATGAAGAATCCGGATTTGCCCCTTGCGGTATAAAGTTATAATATTGACCGTTTTCTGCGACACCTATGAGGCTCGCTTCATTATCATAATAATCTTCTATGATGATGTCTGCTGAGTCATCTTGGGCACTAGCTTTTTTGCCTATTTTTATTTTGAGGTTTTTGCCGTCTTTTGTCACATGAACTTGGTCGGGTGCTACCTGAGTAGCTACATTTTTGAGTTCAATGCTCTGTTTTGAACCGGCTTTTACTATCAAAGGCCTTCCGGTAGCTCCGCTACCTTCCATGACCGTATTTGTTGAAACAACATTTTGACCGTCTTTGACGATCACCGCAATCTCTTGGCTCATATTTGGTCTCCTTTAAAAATGTTTATCTAATAGTATTTTGGATACCGATTATCTCGATACTGACTCTGCGGTCCGGCGCTAGGCATTTAATCAACTGTGGTGTTGCTTTGTCTCCTTGGCAGCCTTTAGTAATAGGATGTCTCTCGCCCATTCCAAATGAATCAATCATAACACCTATATTGTTTGCTTTAAGTTGGCTAGAAACTGATCTGGCGCGCGCTAGTGAGAGTGCATCATTATACTCATCGGTACCTATGCGGTCCGTGTGTCCTTCGATGCGTATTTTTTTGACCGAGAAATACTCTTTTTTGATCTTGGCGGCCAATGCATTGATGGTATTTACGCCTTCTGGTGAAAGTACTGATTTATTGAAGGCAAATAGTGTATCGGCATTGAGTTCTATATACTCCGAATTGCATAAAGGTTTATAACGGTTTAGGATATCGGAACGTGCAATGATACCTTTGCTTATACCATCCGTTTTTCTCACAGCATACATACCATCACCCACGTCTTGGAGTTCTAGATAAAGAACTTGTCCTTTTGGGGCAATATAAGATTGCTCGACTCCGGGGTTGAGACCATTTTCTACACGCACACTGATCCTAGTCGGGCATGTAAATGTTTGTGCATACTGATCTGGCAATATTACGCCTATGAGACGATTTCCCACCCACACTTTTGGTGCATGGGCACTATCTCCGCCTTTACGATAGAAAACTACCATTGATTCTTTATCCGACATTCCTGGAGCACTAAAACCTAGATCCTTTTTTTTCATTACTTGTTTTTCCGGGATACATCCTGAAATACCAAAAGCAATTATAGACGCAATTAACAACCTGCCGATTAACACTTTCATTTTTTTATCCTTCCTTGTAAGAACATTGATCAAATCTTTTAGACAATCATATTTAATCATAATATTTGATGAGTAAGTATAATTTCTAAAATGATTATATATTAATTTAGCTTCAATTTCACGCGGTTTTTTGAAACTTGATAATATTTTACTATTATAGTATTAATTATAGGTTAAATTAAGTTTGATTTTTTATATATTTTTTATAATTTAAAAAACTGAAGATTTGTATACTCAAATTGACCCAAACATCATCTTTTAACACTTTTTTTAATATAATGGTCTTTTAATATTATAAAATAAAGGTATTTATATTGCGATTTTTTTTGGTTATCCTAATATTTTTTACGACCATATCTATCAATGCCCAATCATTTGACGGCAATATATCCAAAGAGATCAAAAATTCAATTGAAAACCATTTAAAAAGCAGGGATGCTTTGTTGGTGCAAAATTTATATGTAAATACCGGATATACTCCTCTTTGGATAAACAATAATAAAAAAATGCAAGAATTATTATACGCTCTAAAAGATCCTCTCTTTAACTATAAAGAAAAAGATTTGGGTCAAAAAGAGATAGAAAAGCTTTTATTTATACTAGATAATAATGAAATCGATAATAAAGTGGCATTATACGCAAGGCTTGATGCGGCACTTAGCAGCAGTTTTATCCGTTTGGTAAAGTTCATCTCTCAAGGTGATGTGGATTGGGAACTTGTACAAAAAAAGATCCAATCACTTAGATCTAGTGAAAATATTTACGGAGATTGGGAGATAACACCAAATGATTTCCCGGACCAAAAAACAATGGCACAAGCAGTATTCAATGGAGATATATACGGATATCTAAACTCTTTATTGCCGCTAGATGATAGATATAGATCATTAATAGAAATATATAAAAAATATCGACATATGCAGCCTTTTGCGGAGATACCCTACAGTCATGATATATTACAGGTTGGCAGCAACTCGTCTAGAGTTATGCTGCTAAAGAAACGGCTTCAAGATTTGGGAGATTATCCTGCCCATATCGCCATAGACAAAAACTTTGACTCTACACTATATAATGCTGTTTTGAGATATCAAAAAAGATACAATATAGAACAGACAGGCAAAGTTGATAATGTTACTAATTATTATCTAAACCAGCCTCTTTCAGCACATCTTCAGAGCATTGTGACTAATCTTGACAAAACAAAGATTTACCAAAAGAGACTAAGCGAAGAGAGAATAGAGATCAATATCCCTTCGTATAGTTTTAAATATTTTAAAAATAATAGACTTGCATTATCTACAAATGCTGTTGTGGGCCGAATAGATAGGCCTACTCCGATATTTAATGATTTTTTAGAATATCTTGTATTGAATCCGACATGGACAGTTACAGACAATCTCATAAAAAAAGACCTTATAGGTGTTCTTAGAGAAAATCCGAATTATTTGACCGAGAACAATATTCGTGTATTTTCCAATAATGATGAAATTTCTATAGCGCCGGGTGAACTTGATATATATGAAAACAGTTCTGTTAAGGTGCCGTATAGATTTGTCCAAGATCCGGGTGACTTTAATGCGCTAGGCAGAGTGAAATTTATTTTTCCAAATCCGTATGATGTATATCTGCATGATACAGATAATAAAGAGCTGTTTGGCAGACGTTACAGAGTATATAGCTCCGGATGTATGAGGATGCAAAAACCCATAGAATTTGCAACTATGCTTTTAGAAGATCATACTGATGGCAAATATAACGCTTCATCTATACAGGAGATACTGGATTCGAATAAAACTACAACTATTAAGCTATCAACAGCTATACCTATCAATATACTTTATTTTACCGTGCATGAAGATAATGAACTTGTCTATTTTGACTATGACATATATATGTATGATCTCATTATCCAAGAATCAACTGAAGATAATAGAAAAGAGTATTTTAAAGCACCTAAACAAAGAATGATTAGGGTAGAAAAAAATGCAAAAACAGATAATAACCCTGCACCGTAATTTTAGTTTTTAGTTGTTGGTTGTTGGTTGCCGTAAATTCCTGCATAGACAGGAATGACACGATTTGCAGAATGAAATTATTATAGTTTTCTGATCACGTCAGAAATAACACTCATTTATATTTTATTTAATATATGAGCAACTATCCGATATCCGTGATTAAGTGCGATAGCGATACTCCCTCCGCTCTTAAAAGCTATATCTCCGGCTATAAAAAGCCCCTCTATCTGTGTCTCATAATTCTCATCAAAAATAGGTTCTCCTCTCTCATCAAGAGCAACTGAGCATTTTTTCAGAAAATCAACCGGTGTAGTACCTCCAAGAGCATAAATAACCCTATCAAATATCCCACTTGTGCCATCAATGTAGATTACTTTTACTTTGCCGTGTTCATTGGCTAGACTTTCTATATCGATGCCAAGTTTTGGTGTGAGTTTTTTTTCTAAAACAAACTTATCAAACATCTCTATATTTGTAGGATTAGGGCGAGTCAGACTCGCTCCTCTATAACATAAAGTAACTTGGTTGCTTTGGCTAAGTTCACAGGCATATTCTACTGCGCTATCCCCTCCGCCCACTACTAATATATTTTCATTATTTCCACACTTATCAAGATTGAAATTTACTTGCGTTTTGAGAGATGGCGGAATGGCATAAGATGGTTTATTTGGTTTGCCCATGCGCCCTACTCCAATGACCACATTGCGTGCAAGAAAATTACCGCAATTTGTATAAACTTCAAAAATATCGTTCGTTTTTAAAACTTTATCAACTTCACAATTAAATTTTGCGTCAATGAGATGATTATCCAAAAGTGAATCAAAGTAGTCGATTGTACTCTCTTTTGTACCGTCAAAAAAATCTATATTTCCATCAAGAGCCACACTTTGACCCTGCCAATCCTTATCAACTCTTTTTTGATCTTTATAAAATTTGCGGATTGTTTGAGAGTGATTGTCGCTTTTTTCTACAAGAAGTACTTTTTCTATACCTAAGATTTTAGATTCTACAGCTACTCCTATACCGCCAGGACCGCCACCTATTACTATAATATCATATATAAGATCCATTAAAAAATAACCTTTTTTTACCAATTATAACATAATGTGTTGTTATTTTGCTTCATAACTTTTTTTTACTTATTAAACTATTTTGATTTATTAAATATCTAAAATATATTTTGTAAAATAAAGAGCAATCATATTATCCTCTTAATCGTACTCTTTGTGCATGTGTAATAGCAATTGCCATAGCATCGGTAATATCAAGAGGTTTGATCTCTTTTTTGATTTTAAGTAGTTTTTTGACCATAAAGGCCACTTGATCTTTGGTCGCTTTGCCGTTTCCAGTGACTGATTTTTTGACTTGAAGAGGAGTATATTCATAAAAATATCCCTTTTCTTGCAATATCTTCAAAGAGAGTGCTCCGCGAAACTGGGCTAACTTCAAAACAGTCTTAGGATTAAATGCATAAAATATATCCTCGATAGCAACTTCATCAATATCATGTCCCTTTAAAATCACATCAATGCCCGATGAGAGCTCTATTATCTGTTCTTGAAGCACTGAAGATTTTAATTTAAGCAAACCAGCTTCTATTAAAGAGATTTTCACACCCTCTACTTCTAATATACAATAGCCTAAATTACGGCTTCCGGGGTCAATTCCTAATATATTCATTCACACCTTTTTTCACATAGTGAATAATTTTATTCAACTGTTAAATATTGGCTATTTTAGCTAAAATTGGCTAAAATCATAAAAGTTATTCACATTAAGGTTTGAAACTATATAGGAGAATTATGAATATTGGTGAAAAAATATTAGGCGAGCTAAAAAAAGAGATATCTGAAAATGATTACAATCAATATATAAAAAAATTATCGTACGACACAAAACACTCTAGAAGTGATATAGCTCATTTTAATGCTCCGAATCTTATTATAGCTAAGTGGATAAAGACAAAATATGAATTTCAGATCACACATCTTTTTGAGATTCACACAGGAATCAAGCCAAAATTGGAAATTTCAATAAAAACAAAAAAGACCAATGCAGTTCAAAATATTAAAACAAGTCAGACTGTTGAAAAAAATGTAGCAAAAACCAATTTTTTAAACCCGTCACTTACTTTTGACAGTTTTATAGTAGGAAGTTCAAACCAATTTGCATACACAGCATCTAGAAGCGTGAGTGAAAAACTGGGACAACTTTATAATCCTTTGTTTTTGTACGGCGGAGTAGGTCTTGGAAAAACTCACCTTCTTCAGGCTATAGGTAATGAACAAATTGCTTTAGGCAAAAACGTGGTTTATACTACTTTAGAAATGTTTATGAATAGTTTTACCTCTCATATAAGATCTCAAACTATGGATAGATTTCGCGAAAAATTTAGAGAATGTGATCTATTACTCATAGACGATATACAATTTATAAGCAGAAAAGAACAGACTCAAGAAGAATTTTTTCATACTTTTAATGAACTTTATAATGCAAAAAAACAGATTGTGATCACCGCTGATAGGCCGCCAAATAAAATTGCAGGTCTTGTTGATAGACTCAAAAGCCGCTTTGAATGGGGATTGATGGCTGATATCCAACCACCAGGACTTGAGACAAAAATAGAAATTATCAAAAAAAAGTGTGAACTGGATAAAATCTCTTTGAGTAATGATGTCATAAATT
Source organism: Sulfurovaceae bacterium (assembly GCA_041654415.1). Classification (GTDB taxonomy): domain Bacteria; phylum Campylobacterota; class Campylobacteria; order Campylobacterales; family Sulfurovaceae; genus BN30871. The sequence goes on from JBAZDL010000004.1 coordinate 51,823, forward strand.
TCATTGCCACAAACATGGGAGATAATATACGCGAGATCGAAGGTACTATTATAAAACTCAATGCTTTAAGTTCAATTCTAAATCAAAAAATTACACTTGAATTTGCAAAAAATACAATAAAAGACCAGCTCAAAGAGAAGAAAGAAAATATTACAATTGATACTATTGCTCAAATAGTCTCAAAAGAATTAAATATCAAACCATCGGACATTAAGTCTAAAAAACGGACACAAAACATAGTAAATGCAAGACGAATTATTATATATCTTGCCAGAAATCTAACTCCAAATTCAATGCCTCAAATCGCAATGTACTTTGGTATGAAAGACCATACGGCTATAAGCCATTCGATGAAAAAAATTAACGAAATAATCGATGAAGATGAAAATTTTAAAGTACTTTTAGAAGAACTGTCAAATAAAATTCACTCCAAAGAAAATTGAATAAAAAAAAGATATAATACTAAAATTAGTGAGTCTATGTGAAAAATTGTCATTCAAGCCGTCTTGACTTTAGCACGAAAATTAGGGATGAGATTAGGTTTTTCACTTTTTCATTGCCTATTACTACTAATACTATTTTATTTATAAATAAGGAGTGTTTATGAAGATTAAAGTTCAAAAGCAAGTTATTGAATCTATCTTGATCAATTTGCAGCCATTTTTGGAAAAAAAAGATGCCAGTCAAATAACTTCTCATATTTTCTTTGATGCTAATGAAAATGAATGCATCATAAAAGCTTGTGATCTTGAAATTGGACTTAGCATAAACACAAAACATATCATAGTAGAACAAAACGGCAAATGTACTGCCAACGGTAAAAAACTTTTGGATATCATCCGTATTTTAAAAGACGATGAGATAATTTTAGAAGTTTTGGATTCTTCGTTGGTAATCAAACAAAAACAATCAAAATTCAAACTTCCAATTTTTGACGCGGCAAATTATCCGGTTTTCCCAAGTATAGAAAACAAACCTCAAATTACATTAGATTCTATGCATCTTATACAAAGCTTGAAAAAAATCTCTCCTGCAATAGATACAAATAATCCAAAATTTGAATTAAACGGTGCTTTAATAAATATCAAAAACAAATCAACTGACATAGTAGGAACTGATACAAGAAGATTGGCCATTGCAACAATAGAAAATGAAAGCGAACAAGAGCTTGCTTTGATAATTCCTAAAAAAGCAATTTTGGAAATACAAAAATTATTTTTAGATCAGATAAATATCTATTACGATAATACAAACTTGATAATTACAAATCAAAATTATTATTTTTATACTCGTTTGATCAATGGAAAATTTCCGGATTATGCAAGAATTATTCCTAATTCTGTAAAATACTCTACTATTCTTCCAAAAAAAGAGATGGCTGAATCTATAAAAATGATGACAACTATATCTCAAGATATTAAGATGTCTATTCAATCGAATATAATAATATTTCATTCTCTTAGCAGTGATAATGTAGAAGCAAAAACAGAATTAGAAGTAAATACAGGGATTCAAGAAAAATTTGAAATAAGTTTTAATAGCAAATATCTTTTAGATTTTATTTTCCAAAGTGATGAAGAAAAATTTGAAATGAATTTTAATGAACCAAATCTTCCATTCGTAGTTAAAGATCAACAATTCATGACCATAATCATGCCAATAGTAATATAAGGATTTACAAATTTATGTCAACTGATAAAACAAAATATATATTTATAACAGGAGGAGTGCTTAGTTCACTTGGAAAAGGAATTAGTGCCGCTAGTATAGCAACTCTTTTAAAACACTCGGGATTTAAAATAGGAATTTTAAAACTTGATCCATACATCAATGTCGATCCTGGAACAATGAGCCCGCTTGAGCATGGTGAAGTTTTTGTTACAAAAGACGGTGCTGAAACAGATTTGGATCTAGGACACTATGAAAGATTCATAGATACATCTTTGACACAAAATAATAATTTTACTACAGGTCAAGTATATAAAACTGTCATTGAAAATGAAAGAAAAGGCAAATATTTAGGTAAAACTATCCAAGTAGTTCCACATATTGTGAATGAAATAAAAGAAAGAATATTTTTAGCCGGACAAGGTAAAGATATTTTAATAGTAGAATTAGGCGGTACTACAGGAGATATAGAAGGTCTTCCGTTTTTGGAAACTATCCGTCAAATCAAACACGAACTTGGAAAAAGCAGAGTTATGAATATTCATGTAACTTTGTTGCCTTATATAAAAGCAGCAGGCGAACTTAAAACCAAACCAACACAACACTCTGTTCAAGAACTTAGACGTATAGGTATTGCTCCTCAAATGTTGATTTTACGTGCTGAACAGCCTGTGCCAAATGATCTCAAAAGAAAAATAGCATATAGCTGTGATGTGGATGAGGATAGTGTAATTGATGCGATTGATGCTGCTACTATCTATAAAGTACCATTAAATTTTATGGCTCAAGAAATATTAAAACCTATATCAAAACAACTTGAATTAGGAGAATTAAAACCAAATATGGAACAATGGATCAATTTGGTTAATAAAATAATTATGCCTTCAACTGAAGTAAAAATAGCATTTGTAGGTAAATATTTAGATCTTAAAGAATCATATAAATCTCTCACTGAAGCACTTATCCATGCCGGAGCTAATCTTGATAGCAGGGTTATTATTAAATGGGTTGATAGTGAAAAAATTGAAGAAGAAGGAAGTGAGAAATTTTTACAAGATTGCGATGGTATCTTGGTAGCAGGCGGTTTTGGTGAAAGAGGAGTTGAAGGTAAAATAGCAGCTATTAAATATGCCAGAGAAAATAAAATTCCGTTTTTGGGAATTTGTCTTGGCATGCAGCTTGCAATTATTGAATTTGGAAGAAATGTACTTGGCATAAAAGATGCCAACTCTGTAGAATTTGATGAAGAAACTCAAAATCCAATGATATATCTCATAGATGAGTTTATAGATGCAAGCGGAAAAAAACAGATAAGAACTACTAAATCTCCATTGGGCGGAACTCTAAGACTTGGTGAGTATGAGTGCCAAACATTAGAAGGCTCAAACCTGCGTAAAGCATACAATGAAGCAGTAATTTATGAAAGACACCGTCATAGATATGAAGCAAATCCAAAATATAGAGAAATGCTTGAAAAAAACGGCATGATAATTACCGGTGAATCAAATGGGTTAATTGAAGCTGTTGAAGTAAAAGATCATCCTTGGTTCTTGGGTGTGCAATTCCACCCGGAATTTACATCTAGATTACAACATCCAAACCAATCCATACTGGCATTTGTAAAAGCTAGCATGGAACATAAAGATAAATAATAAAATTTTTTAGTTGTTGTGAATTTCATTTGGAATCCGCATTTTCTGTCATGCTGAATTTAGTTCAGCATTTTTGTCATTCTTATTAAGACAGAAATCCATAATATCCTTTAGATCCTGAAACAAGTTCAGGATGACGATATACTGTCACTGTGAGAGTTATGTGACGGATACTGACGTATTTTGATTGTAATAACGACTTATAAATGGGGTAAATAGTTGCAGTACTCATCTAAACTTACTTTAGAAGATATAGAAAATCATTTAAAAAAAAGATTTGAAAAGAGTGGTGGGTTATTAAACCTATCTAGCCTACCGCATCCATATACTTTTAAAGATATGGATAAAGCATGCAAACGCATAGTATCTGCAATTAATAATAAAGAAAAAATTATAATTGTAGGTGATTATGATGTAGATGGAGTTATATCTACGACCATATTGTCAGATTTTTTTGAATCTATAAATATTGATGTCAAATGGTTCATACCAAATAGATTTGAACATGGATATGGGCTTTCAACAAAAATACTTTCAAATATTCAAGATTTTGATTTGATTATTACAGTTGATAATGGAATTACAGCAGTTGATGTGGCTTCTTGGTGTTTGGAAAATAATAAAACCCTTATTATTACAGATCATCATACCCCGCCTCAAAAATTACCTAATGCATTTGCTATTGTTAATCCAAAACAAGATGATTGCACATTTATATATCCAGATATTTGCGGCGCCATGGTGGCGTGGTATTTGATAGCAGGATTAAAAGAACATTTAAAAATAACAATAAATCTAAAATCATATTTATCTCTTGTGGCCATTGCTACTATTGCTGATGTGATGCCTTTGCTTCATATTAACAGGGCTATTGTAATTACTGGATTGAAAGAACTTAATAATTCTCAAAAATCTTTTGTATTTGCTCTTAAAAACCATCTCAAATCATCAAAATTCAAAAGTGAGGATATCTCCTTTTGGATAGCACCACTTTTGAATAGTGCAGGACGAATGAGTGATGCATCCACAGCTGTCCGTTTTTTAAAAAGTGATGACTTGTCTGATGCATATGAAAAGCTTGCATATTTGGTGAATACAAATGATAAACGCAAAATTATAGAAGAAGAGATTTCAAATCAAGCCAAAAACGGGGTACTAAATCCAAATAGTTCGATTTTAATTATCAGAGGAGATGATTGGCATGAAGGAGTTTTGGGAATTGTAGCATCAAGAATGGTAAGATATTTTAAAAAACCAACTATCGTTCTTAGTAAAAGCAAAGAAGGGTTATTGAAAGGCAGCGGAAGAAGTATAAAAGGTTTTGACCTCTTTGCATCAATTGATCCTTATAGAGAAATATTAGAAAAGTTTGGCGGGCATCCTATGGCAATAGGTATCTCCTTAAGTGAAGATAGACTACAGGATTTGATAGATGTATTACCAAATTATTATGATATTCAAACAGATGATACAGATAATGCTTTGGGTGAGATAGAGCTGGAATTAATTGATGATAAGCTTTTTGGCCTTCTAGATAGTTTTGAGCCTTATGGCGAAGCAAATCCTCCTTTAATATTTGCATCTTGCAATATCAACATAAAAAGTACTGTTTCTATGGGTAAAAATGGCGAACATAGACGATATCAAATATTTCAAAACGGTAAAACAATAGAAGGCATTCATTTTAACCCGATAAATCCTTTAGAAGAAAAAATTTATGATAAAGTATTATATATTATACGAAAATCGATTTTTAAAAACGTAGAATTATTACAATTATTGATAAAATAGATAATCATAATTTATAATTAAAAAAGTTATTTTATTTTACTTATATTTAAGATTTATTTGCTAATTATAAGGTATAATAAGAAATAAAATATACTATAGGAAAGGATTTGTTTTGGATAAAAAGCTATTTAAAGAAAATTTAGAACAAATAGATGCGTATTTAAAGCAAGAAGGTATTTCTCGCCGTGATGCGATGAAAATGATGGGGCTCGGCGGTGCTGCCATGATGATGGGGAGCGGTATTGCTACAGAAGCAAAAGCTTCAAGCTCAAATGCTAAAGGCAAGATATTAATAGTCGGCGGTGGACTATCAGGTGTAGCAACAGCAGCTTTACTTATGCGAACTCTTGAAAATCCTGATATTACTATACTTGAGCCAAACCCAAAATCAGTTTCTTACCAACCTGGTCAAACACTAGTGGGTGGCGGTGTTTGGACAAATGCTGATACAGAATATATGACAGCTGATTTTATGCCAGATGGCGTAAAATGGATCCAAGAAAAAGCAGTAGAGTTTGATCCTGAAAAAAATACGGTCAAAACAGATAAAGGTCAAACAATACCTTATGATTATATGGTAGTCGCTACCGGACTTAAACTTGACTTTGCAAGACTTGAAGGCTTGGGTATTACTGAGAGTATTACTTCAAGAGGTGATAGCAGTGCAGTCAAAAAAGTAATAGGCCAAAACGGTCTTTGTTCTATCTATTTTGCAGACGGTGCAACTGATACTTGGACACAAATGCAAAAATTTGTAAGTGATGCTAAAAGCGGCAAAAAAGTAAAAGGTATTTTTACTGATCCGGATACTCCAATCAAATGCGGTGGTGCTCCTAAAAAGATCATGTATCTAACAGATGCAAGACTTAGAGAAGCAGACGCTAGAGAAAATGCAGAATTGACTCTATATCCAAACGGCGGAAAATTATTTGGTGTGCCTGAATATAATGATGCAATGGTAAAACAATTTGCAACAAGAGATATGAAATATAACTACAATCATAATTTGATAGCTGTAGATCCTGTTTCTAAAATAGCAACATTTAAAAAACACTGGTTAGAAAAAGGTGAATGGGATGATGTACTTGAAGAGTATGAAATGGTTCCTACAAGTGAAAAAGTAGAAGTTCCTTATGATTTTATGCATATCACACCGCCTCAAATGGCGCCTGAAGAGATCGCAAAATCGCCAATCGGTTCAGATAAAGGATGGGTGCCTGTAACTCAAGAGACACTTCAACACGTAAAATATCCAAACGTTTTTGCAGTAGGGGATGTTGCGGCATTGCCTATGGGTAAAACAGGAGGAAGTGCAAGAAAACAATACAGAGTATTGGTAGAAAATCTTGTGGCAGTTATGGAAGGCAAAAAAGAGTTACCTGCCGCATATGATGGTTATACAGTATGTCCTTTGATTACTAGTCTTGGAACAGTTATGCTTGCTGAATTTAACTGGACAGGTAAACCCGCTCCATCTTTCCCACTTGACCCGACGCAAGAGAGATGGATTTGGTGGTTACTCAAAGTTTATGCGCTTAAACCAATGACACAATACGGCATGCTTTCTGGTAGAGCATAAGAATTAAACAAGGAGACATGGAATGAAAAAATCACTATCACTACTTTTGGGAGCATCTCTTCTTTTTATCATGACCGGATGTGACAAAAAAGAAGAAATGCAAGAGTCAAAAACGACATATAAACTAAGCACCGCAGAAGTTTATGAGCAAATGTGTGCAAAATGTCATGGCCAAAACGGCGAAGGAAACACAGAGAAAAAAGGTCCAGCACTTAATGATCAAACTATCCAAGAGCTTAGACTTGGCATCACTGATATTAAAATGGGCGGTTCAGGCGGACATTCTAGCGGTACCGAACATGAAGTAATGGAACATAATATGAAAAAAATTATTGAAAAGGGAATGGATTATGATACTGATGCAATGGCACAGTATATCCATGATAATTTCAATAAAAAATAATACCTCTATTTTATCGCCACTTAGTATAAGTGGCGATCTATCTAGCCCTAGTTAATCTACACTTTAATAATTATTTTTCTTTTTTAATGCCTATCTAACGATAATAAGTTGCATTTTAACGCTATTTTAACAATTATAAACCATTTTTTTAAATAAATCTGTTAAAATTATCATAATGATAACTATATATTATAAAGAGTATGCATGAATCGCAAGAAAGGAAAAGTTTTTGTATGGCCAATCTGTACAAGAATTATCCATTGGATCATCGCACTCTCATTTATGGCCTCTTTTGTTAGTTCGCTGAATAAATCATATCTTCATTATCATGTAGCATTTGGTTGGATTTTTGGTGTAATGCTCATTTATCGTATTATATGGGGATTTGTAGGTCCAAGATATGCAACATTTGATACATTTAAACTTGATTTAAAAGATCTGCAGTGGTATTTTAAAGAAAAAGTTATTAATCGTTGGAGAAAAATCCCCGCAGGACACAATCCTGCTTCTAGCTGGTATACCATTTTGGTTTTATTTTTTGGCACATTTATAGTAATAAGCGGATTGCTTTTGTACGGCGTACAAGAAGGCAGTGGCATATTTGCATTTTTGAACAAAGAACATTATGCACATATGATAACATTATTTGATGTGCATCTTTATCTTTCATATTTTCTTGCCGTCTGGGCATGCATTCATATCGTTGGTGTATTAATAGAACAATTCTATCATAAAACAAATATGGTATTTGCTATGATTTCAGGATACAAAAAAGCCGAAGGCAAAGATTCTAATATCTCAAAATTTAGCAATATAGTTAGTTATATTTTTATATTGGTAACGTTTTCTATTTTTATTTATATTGTTGTTACTTATGACAATATTGTTACCAGGTCTATTTTTACCCCTATTGATTTTGAACAAGAGCATAAGACTTATTATACCGACTGTGGAGATTGCCATAAGACCTATCCGCCATTTATGTTGCCAAAAAATTCTTGGGAAAGAATTATGGATAATTTGGACAATCATTTTGGTGAAGAGATAACAGAAGCTAACATAAGTAAACAAGCAAGGATATCAATTTTAAATTTTTTAACTAATAATTCTGCAGAACAATCATCCAATAAGATTGCATTTAAACTGATTAATACTCTTGATAAAAATGAAGCTCCTAAAAGCATAACCAAAACTCATTATTGGAGAAAAACACACGAAAACATCGACCCAGCCGTATTTAAAAGCAAGGAAGTAGAAGATAGAGCACATTGTTGGGCATGCCATGAGGGATTTGAAAATGGTATTTTTGACAATAATAAGATCTCAATACCTGCTCATTAAATGACGATAAAACTAGATTAAATAAGTGTAATTTATGTTTATCATAAGTTAAATCTTGTATAATCGTGTAAAGCTTACTTATTACATGCTGATTTTATATTAAGTTTTATTTAAGCTTAACCTTTAATTATCTAGGAGTACAAATGAGGGTAGAGGTTTCTAGAAGAAGATTCCTTCAAGGAAGTGTCGCACTTAGTGTGATAGGGGGAGCATCATTTGGTGTTACGTCTCTTCTTGCACAAGAAGAAGAACGAGAACTAGAGGTGATGACAAAAACTGGCACGGGGAAAGCAAAGTTTGTTCCAACATTATGTGAAATGTGCGTAAATAAATGTGCTGCGATCGCAAGAGTGGAAGATGGCGTTGTTACTAAGTTGGACCCAAATCCAATGTTTCCAAAATCAAAAAATATGCTTTGCCCAAGGGGAAATGCGGGTATACAAGCACTTTATGATCCAGATAGACTGAAATATCCTATGATCCGTGTTGGAGAAAAAGGAGAAGGGAAGTTTAAGCGAGTAACGTGGGATGAGGCATATAATGCTATTTTAAATGGTACTGACAAATTTCCGGGTGTTACAAAAATACTTGACGAAGAAGAAGACAATCGTTCTTCATTTTTGTTTTGTGCAGGCGAAGGGATGGCAGAACATACATTTAAAACATTTTATTCTGCTTTTGGTTCAACCAACTGGCTGAATCACTCTTCGATTTGTCTTCAAACAGTAGCTTCGGCTTATGGGGTTACTCTTGGGGCATATCCGGCGGCTGATTTGGAAAATGCTACTTATATTATCATGGCAGGAGCCAATAGAGCAGAAGCTATTGTGACTCCAGATACTATGACGCTTTTTAAAAGAACAAAGGGCAGAGGCGCCAAACTGGTCTGTATAGATCCTAGGTTTACAAATACCGCTGCAAAAGCCGATAAATGGCTGCCTATAAATCCAGGAACGGATTTGGCTTTTGTGTTGGCTTTGACGCATGTAGTGCTCAAAGAAGAGCTTTATAATAAAGAGTATGTCGAAGCAAATTTCAATGATTTTGAAATTTATAAAAATCATATTATTAGTAATGGATATACACCAGAATGGGCATCAAAAATTACGATGATCCCAGCCGGCGAGATATACACTATTGCTAGAGAGTTTATGCAGCATGCTCCAAGAGCTATTTATTACCCAGGCAGAAGAAGTACTTTTGCTACAAATGACTTTCAGCTTCGTCGAGCGATGGCAATTTTCCAAGCTTTAAGCGGCGGCATAGACGCCAAAGGCGGACTTGTGTTTGGTAAAAAATTAGAACTTGGCAGCCATGAGTCACTTGAACCTATGTATTTTCAGGCTCAAGGCCGTGCGGTCCAGCAAGTTACTAAAGCAAACGGCAAAATTGGCTATGATGACTGTGCGATAGCTACAGGAAGCGGTTCATGGATTGCATGGAGAAATAGGTTTTTAGAAAATAGAATGCCTTATAAAGTAAGAGGAATGTTTATTTATAAACATAATCCGATGATGAATATGCCAAATACTAAAAAAACTGCTCAAATGTTAAAGAAAATGGAGCTAGTTGTGGCTATTGATACTATGCCTAGTGATACAGTTATGTATGCAGATGTTGTATTGCCTGAATGTACATATTTGGAGAGAACGGATCCTGTCAATACATTTCCTGGGGTAGAGCCATCTATTGCACAAAGAAATAAGGTTATTGAACCTATGTATGAGTCTAAACCGGTAATAGAGATATTAAGAGGGTTGACTCAAAAAATAGCAAAACCACTATTTGAAATAACAAAAAAACACGATATGGATGTACAGGATTCGTTGGCAAATCTGACTCCGGCCGCAACGGTTGTTACTGATGAGAATGCAACAGTTCCAAGCGATACCAATGCAACTGTGGCAAGCACTACTTTGAGTGCTGAACAAAAAGAAGCAGAAGTGTTTGCGGAATTTGATATCTCCAAACCATTCTTGGAATCACAAGAAGAGATAAATGCTCATTTGGTAAGTGAAGTTTATGGAGAGGAGGCTGTTACAGCACTCAAAGAACACGGTGTCTTTTATCCGAATATGAAACAGTTTTATAAACAAACTTCAGTCAATGAATTTCAATACTATCCGGAAAAAGAAAAAGCATATACTATAAATGGAGGAGCTCCAAAAACTGCAAGCGGTAAGGTAGAGTGTAATCTAGCAAATCTGGCAGAAAAAGGAGCTGATCCTATGCCAACATGGAAAGATGAATATGCATTTAAAGTGCCAAAAGGCAAATTTAGATTGATTACAGGGCGTCATGCACAGTTTACTCAATCAGGAACAGCAAACAATATCGCTTTGCATGACTTGATGCATACAAACTATATTTGGATCAATGCAAGAGTTGCAGCTGATATGGGTATAAAATTTGGGGATGAAGTGGAAGTTTCCAGCAAAACCGGTAAAACAACTATCAAGGCGTATCCTACTGAGCAGATCGCACCAAATGTAGTATTCTTCATTCATGGCTTCGGGGCAGAGAGCAATGCTCTTACATGGGCATATAAAAATGGCGGAAACGATAATGCTATTATCGAAGATATCGTAGAGCCGGTATATGGTGCATCAGCCATGCATGAAACTAATGTTGAAATAAGAAAGGTATAAGAAAATGGCAACTTATGGAATGGCTTTAGACTATAAAAATTGTATTAATTGCAAGGCTTGTGAAGTAGCTTGTAAAGAGGAAAATGGAATAGAGCTTGGCGCTGAAAAACACCGTATTTGGGTTGGCGGCAATGAGCCAGATGGGATTTGGCCACTTTTAAATGCTGCATCAGCTGCATTTATGCCGAGCCAATGTCAACATTGCGAAGAAGCACCTTGCGAAGAGGTATGTCCTACACATGCAACCTATTATGATGATAATGGAGTGGTAAGAGTGGATCCAGATAAATGTATTTTGTGCAGCTATTGTATGAATGCATGCCCATATGATGCTAGATTTGTTGATAGCAGAACAATGACGGTAGATAAATGTAATTTCTGTTCAAACACTAGATTAGCTAGAGGAGAAACTACAACAGCATGTCAAAATACTTGCCCTACAAAAGTGAGAATTTTTGGAGATCTTGATGATCCAAATAGTGAAATAAGTGTATTGCTAAGAACCAGAGAGCATTTTACTCTCAAAACACATCTTGGCACTAAACCAAAACTATTTTATGTGATGTAAGGAGAATAGTATGGAACAAACAGTTAAAAAATTTAACATTAAAGAATTAAGGTTAAAAGACGTCAAGGAGTTCATCGCTTCTATTCCTTATAATAAGATAACGATCAAAGATCTTCTTTCTTTTGAAAAAACGACTACCAATAAAATTATAGCAGGCACTATAGTGCTGTTCTTGGGGCTTTTTGTGATCGGCGTATTGATGTATTTATTGCATGGACATCACGCTTATAATGTTACTAGAGAACATCCATGGGGGCTTTTGATTGCTGTATATATCTTTTTTGTTGTTAGTTCAACAGGTCTTTGTATAGTTGGTTCTCTTGGTGATGTATTTGGGTTCAAAGATTATATGCTTATCTCAAAACGAGCAATATTCGGATCAATTGTTACTATTATGGCCGGATTTGCAGTTATAGCTTTTGAGATAGGACATCCTGTAACAATGCTAATCTATAATGTCATTAGCCCAGGCCTTACAAGTGCTATTTGGTGGATGGGCACATTGTATGGTTTGTATCTCACTTTTATGATAATAGAGTTTATATTTTTGCTCAAAAATGATATGAAGAGTGCTAGAACTTTCGGACTTATCGGTTTGCTCGTAGGACTTGCAGCACACTCTAACCTTGGTGGAGTATTCGGGTTTTTGAATGCTAGAACCATTTCTAATGGCGTGTTTTATCCTACTTACTTTATCTTGACAGCATTTATTACCGGTATCTTTATAGCATTTATCATGATGGGCTTTAGATATAAATTGAATTTTACCAAAGAGGTGCAAACTATGTTGTCCAACTTGGCGAAAATCCAAGGATTGCTTATCTCGATTTTGATCTTCTTTGTTACATGGAAAATGTTGACCGATATATACGGCGGTATGGAAAATCGTTCAGAAGTTGCTATTCATATATTGGGTTCTTGGACTTTCTGGGTAGAGGTGATCTTGGCAATGGTTATTCCATTGTATCTTATCTTAAAAAGCAAAGGCCAAGATACAAAAAAATTATTTTTTGCATCTCTTAGCGGAATGGTGGGTATATTCTTTATGCGTTATAATCTAGTGCATGATACTCAGCTCAAACCTCTTCAAATGATGAAAAAAGAGCTTTATCAGCTTCCTCCGGAATGGGTACATTATTTTCCAAGTGCTGCAGAAATTATGATTTCTTTAGGTGGTCTTGGTATATGTCTGGCTCTATATTATGTAGGGACTAAACTGTTTAATCTCGATAGTGATACTCATCATTAAACTTATTATCTGCCACTTTGGCAGATAATAATTATTTTCTAATAAATCTTTTAATCTTTTAATCTTTTTTCGCTAATATACCGCATATTTTATAAGGACTATTAAGTATGAAAAAAGAGTTATATATATTCATGGGTATATTTTTATTTTTAGCGATCGGTATGCATTTTAAAGAATGGGTCTCGCACCCAATTAGTCATATTGCAGCACTTCCCGCATCTGGAGCTTACGGCATAGGCGCTATCCATCCGCTTGTGTTTACAATTGCTGTTTACATCATTTTTGTTTTATTCAGGAGTATCTACAGAGGCATCAAAAAGCTCGCTTCTAAATAAGAATTTAGTTTAATATATTTTGTGTGATGAGTGTGAGTTTAGATAGGGCAAACCCTATCTATTAAAGAGGAATTACTCTTATATTTTGATCTAATTTTTCTTTTAGGATGCTCTCTATAGCAAACAGTGTACCTGTGCTTGAACTCGCACATCCGCTGCATGCTCCAAGGTAGCGAATATATATATCGAAATTTGCACCATTTTCTTTGATATCAAGTATTTCTATATTCCCTCCATCCATTATAAGCATTTGGCGAATATTATCATCTATGACTTTATCGACGGCTTTTAGTCTTTGAACTATTGTCATTTGAGCAAATGGAGCATCATAATTGCTGTCGGCTTGTTTTGCAAGCTTTTCTTTTTGATATTCTTCTAGCAAATCAACTAGATATATATCTTTGGCTTCATGGCCTCCTGGGCGGATACATGATTTACAAAATGCACCAGCTTTTGTATAATCCGTGATCTGTTCTATGGATGTGAGGTCATTTAGTCTAATTACTTCACGCAAAGTAGATAGACTTACCCTTGCACATTCACATACTATGATCTCGTGTTCAAAGCTCTCCATATCTACACCTTTATATTGTGCAGCTGCTTTTTTGATGACATCATATGCCATTACAGAGCAGTGCATTTTTTGAGGCGGAACGGCCGGTACGTCAGGAGTGTCTCTCATGGCCTTTTCAACGTCTATATTCGTTATTTTAACTGCTTCATCGACCGTTTTGCCTTTGCAAAGTTCAGCCATTGTATCACTGCTGGCTATCGCTGTACCGCACCCAAAGCTTTTGAATTTGGATTCTAATATTACATCTGTTTTTGGATCTACTGCCCAGTAAAGACGTACTGCATCTCCGCAGCTCTCGGCACCAAAATCTGCTACTATGAGTTTAGCGCCCATTTCATCGGCTTGTTCTTGTGTAATTTCACCCATATTTTGAGGGTTATTCATAAGGCATGTTACCTTTTCGCTGTACTGATCCCAAATAGTGCCGCCTATCAAACTATCTATTCCCATTATAATCCCCTTTATAATTTACTTTCATGACCTTGCGGCGCATATGCGTAAGAGCTTGAAATCGCTCTAAGTCTATCTACGGCATTTTTTACTACTTCTATAGTATAGTTTATCTCTTCACTGGTAGTATATCTGCTTAGTGAAAATCTTATGGCTGTGTGAGCCAAATCAGCCTCTGCGCCAATAGCTTCCATAACAGGATTTGATTCAAGGTCTTCACTTGCACATGCGCTTCCTGTGCTAGCAGCTATGTTGGCACGATTTAGATCCCACAACATAGCTTCGCCCTCTATGCCTCTAAAAGATATTAGTATGGTATTTGCTGCCCGTTTGGCTCTTGGGGTAACTACAAATGTATCTGGAATTTCAAGTAAAGCATCTTCGAGTCTATCTCTAAGTTCTTTTACTTCACTCACCTCGAAGTCTAATGCATCAATTGCTTGCTCCATGGCTTTGCCCATGCCGACAATACCGGCTACATTTAGCGTACCGGAACGAAAACCGTTCATTTGTGAGCCGCCATGCAAAAGAGGAGTTAATTCTTTGCCTTTTTTCATATACAAAGCCCCTACCCCTTTTGGTCCATGAAACTTGTGTGCAGACATGGTCAGATAATCTATGTTGGCACTTTGAACATTGACTGGAACTTTGCCTATGGCTTGCACGGCGTCAGTATGAAATAGTACGCCTTTGGCTGCACATATTGCTCCAATCTCTTCTATAGGGAAAATAGCTCCTGTTTCATTATTGACCCACATGATAGATACCAATGCGGTTTTGTCTGTGATAAAATCACGTACTGTATGGGCTTCAACTATGCCTTCACTATTGATTGGCAGATAAGTTACCTTGCATCCTTTTGATTCTAAAAATTTTGCAGTAGCTATAATTGATGGATGTTCTACTTCGCTTACTATAATATGATTTTTGCGTCCAGTGAGGATATAGTCAAAATAGATACTTTTTAATACCCAGTTATTGCTTTCTGTTGCACAGGATGTAATAACTACGCTATCTTCGCTTTTTGCATTAATACCGGCATAAATCTTTTGCATTGCTTCTTTAAGTGGTTTATGGGTATCGCTTGCAAATTGATGCAGCGAATTTGGATTGCCGTATTTTTGTACAAAAAAAGGCTCCATTGCTTCATAAACGTGCGGATCAACAATGGTTGTAGCATTATTGTCGAGATAAACTCTCATATTGTTCCTTGAATCTTTATTTATTAAATAAGACAAAATTAGTCCTAATTAATTTGATAATACACCATTTATTCTTAAATTATTATAAAAGCAGATGTAAAAAAGATAATTATACTCCTAGTTTAGTTAAAAATAGAAGGCGAGAGTGCACAGAATTTCATCACTGTGATCAAATGGTAGTTTTTGATACCGGTAGCCGCGAGCTTATTGCTTATCAAAATGTTGATAATCCTTCACTCTCCAGTCACCGCCCCAGCGCCAACCGTATTTTTTAAAGATTGCTACAGCCTTGCTGTTTGGTAAAAGCATAGCTTTTTCTTGCGGAGTATTTATATTTTTGATATTGCGGTTGATATATTTGTATGAAGCTTTGTGTGATGTGCCACCACCCCTAAAGACATATGGATTTTCAATAGGATTGATATCTATGGCTTTTCCGTATGAATGTTTGGACCATTTGCCGCTGCCAGTTGCTTTACGGCAATTGAATGCTGAAGTGTTATCTGCTTCTATGGAAGCAAAATCACTTCCTTTAAATTTATCAATGCGGACTATTTGTTTGATAGGATAGCCTATATCGTATAGCTCATCAAAAATGGATGCTACTTCGCCGGCTATGCTTTTATGAACTACAAGTTCTCCATTTTTGGTAGTTCCGTCAAGTCCCAAATGCTTCACCTTGACTAATCTAAGCTCGTCTAGCCCAACGGGACATCCGCGATGATAGCTAACACCAATCATCTCTTTTTTTATTGAATCACTCAAAGGAAAGATACTGTCACTGGCTGGTATTATTTGGGTCAATGACAGCAAAAGAGCAAAAGTTTTTATCCATTTTTTGGAAATATTTTGCAGCATTTAAACCCCTTTTATCTAAAAGTTTGACGGCGTGTGGGTATTGATGAGATTATAAAATTCGTTTCTTGTGCGAGTATCACTTTTGAATAATCCGCGCAAAGCGGAACTAACCGTAGTGGAGTTGATCTTTTGTACTCCTCTCATCTCCATGCACATATGGCGCGCGTGAACGACTACGGCAACCCCTTTTGGTTTTATAACTTCGCTTATGGCATCAGCTATTTGCTCTGTGAGCTGTTCTTGGATCTGAAGACGTCTCGCAAATACGTTAACGATGCGAGGAATTTTAGATAATCCTACTACTTTGCCGTCAGGAATATATGCTACATGCACACGCCCAATGATAGGAAGCATATGGTGTTCACACATAGAATAAAATTCTATATCACGCACCAATACCATCTCGTCATTGCTGGTGGTAAATAGTGCTTCGTTTAAAATTTCGCTCGGATCTTCATTGTATCCGCTTGTTAAAAACTCTAACGATTTGGCAACGCGCATAGGAGTTTTAAGTAACCCTTCTCTGCTTATATCTTCGCCCAATAGAGTTAGTATTTTGCTTGTAGCTTCAGCTATCTCGTTTAATTTGGTATCTTTATCCATTTTTTATTCCATGTTTTTTTCTATTGTAGCAAAAAAAAGTATAATTTTCTAATTTATTATTTCCAGCCGGCTTCCCATGTCTGCCATACCACAAAAATAGATCCTGCTAGTAACTACGCCGTCTATGCCGGTATTTACAAATTCTTTGACATTTTCCTTGTCAATGCCGCCTGCACCAAGTATTTTAATATGAGGATAGTATTTATCTCTATATGTTGTGATCTCTTTTAAAATCTCTAAACTTGTTTTGTCCATTTGCAATACGTCTGCTCCATGCTTCATCAATTCTATAGCGTCACCCAGATCTTTTGGCTCTACGACTATTTTTTTTTCTAAAGCTTTGGTTTTTATTTCACTCAATGCCTCGTAAAATGCTTCATCATTGTCATATACTTTACGATGAT
Organism: Sulfurovaceae bacterium; assembly: GCA_041654415.1. Taxonomy (GTDB): domain Bacteria; phylum Campylobacterota; class Campylobacteria; order Campylobacterales; family Sulfurovaceae; genus BN30871. Next base: position 69,148 of record JBAZDL010000004.1, read on the forward strand.
GCGGAAAAAACAGTACAGTTTCGCTAAGGCCTAATCTATGAGGCATAGCCCCTCCGCACATAATGGATTTGATACAAAATCTTTTTGAAAAAGGGAAGTGTTTTCTAGTTACCAATAATTCACAGTGTGGATTTACGCTTGAAATTTCTTGTTTCATTTCGTGAGCGTAAGTGGCTATCTTGCATGAATATTCCAATATTAGCTGAGTAGATCTCCATGCGCTTTGGACATTTTCATAGCTACCGCCAAATTCCAACAATACATCCCCTCGTTTTGCCATGGTTTTTGATGGAATCATAAAATATATTTCACATCCAATAAGCTGGGCAACCCTTGCCGCTTCTTCGCTGCACGCTACTATGACATCTTCTCTTGTGAAGATCTGCATCTTGGCTTTTTTGTCCGGCATATCTTGTAGTGTGGTGGTCAGATCAAGGTACGGTACGTCTTCCTTGATGTATTCTAGCAATTCCGTGTCGTTTAGTTTGAACATATTGGTCCTATTTTTATTATTTTTTGTTTTTCCAAGATAACATGACCCATTTGATGAAGCTTGTATCCCTTTTAAAATTATAGGTTTTGTCAAAATATTTTTTTAAATCTATTTTTTCATTTTCATTTTGGTCTTTTAGACTCATTTGTACTTTTTCAAAGAACACATCCCCGGTCTGGGCTAAAAATCTTTTGTTTTCTCTATGGATAAAATCAATTTTAGCACATATTCCCATAGATTTTAGTATGTTAACAAGATGGATATTGTCAATTCTAGGGGTAATATGTCTTTTTAATTGGTCTAAAATTTCCTCTTCTTTGAAATGACTATTAATAGATAGGTTCATATAAATTTTATTTTTTTCGCTGCCGTAAAGTTTACGTAATGCTGATTTTATATCTTCTGTCTCTTCGATTTGTGAAGCAACGATAATATCTATTTGATGCAAATTACTCCATTCGTCATCCCAGTTATTATTAATGGTTGTAATATTGTTTAAATTCTTTGTGTTGCAATTATTTATAAAATGTTCAACTGCTCCAAAATTATATTCATCGTTTGCGTAAATATGTTTGAATTTTGGAGCAATTTTTGTTTCTATCAATGCAAAATCCAATAATGTTTTTGCATCCACTATATTCACCTTGTGTATAAATTCTTTTGTTTCGCCTCTATTTTCTGCTCTGTTTTCATAAGAATTTGTTTTTGACTTTTTTGTAATTTCTTGCAAATCAATAAGTTTTTGATATTTTAATATTTCTAATTCTGTTTTTGCCGATCCCATTTGATCCTCCTTGCAACTTTTGATGCATTGATTGTATTTTATGTTATATTTGGCACGGTTTATCCGGATATTTTAATGTGCCCAGGTTTGGATTAAAAGTTTCAGTCACCGTAATTTTTTACGTTATTAGAATTATATTGTACTAATAATTTATTCGTTATATCTTTAAATATATATTGAATCAGAAAAAAACAATTTTTTAGTACAATATACAATGATAAAATAAATATCATTGTATTTTATAAAATATAATAATCTATATTTTTGATTATATTAAAATAGAATTTTTAAGTATTAATGTTCCATGAAATAAACGCCCAAGTAAATGGTTTAGGCAAATGGTTTTTTGTGGCAATGAAACGTTCATAATACTCCCTGGCTTTTTGTTGCTGTGTCTCATTTAGTTCGTGCACACTCCAAATAAGTGATGATATAAATTCATCAGCCGATGAGTAGCGGATGGAGGCACGATGTGTTTCGATATAGTCTATATGAGGCAAGTAGCCTTTTTTGTAAAGCAATAAGGGGATGTACCAAAAATCAGGCTTGGTAATTATTTTTTTGCCGATATACTCAAGAATTTCCATATCAACGAAACTCCCACCTACTTTGTAAGTCAGATAACATGCCTTTGCAGCTTGGGACGACATCTTGGAAAGCGCCATTTCAATATCTTGTACTTCAATGCTGCGGGACGCTACTGCTATGTCCGCTTTTGGTAGATTGCACCAATCGTCCTCCCAACTTAGATGGTATGTGCGTATATTAGTGATGCCTTCTAGCTTAGCGCGCGATTCTAGTTCTTCAAGCATTTTTTCTGAAAAATCTATCGCAATGACTTGTTTGACTTTTTTGGCTAGCGGAATGGCAAGTGTTCCAGGACCGCATCCGATATCAAGTACCACTTCGTCACCTGATATATCCATGCGAGAAATAAAATCATTTACATATGGACTATTTAATACAGTTGCTGCCATATCTTTAGATTTGGCATCCCATTCTGCACTGTTTTTGCCTTTGAAATTAGTAGCACTCTTGTGTTCCCGGTACATTCTGGCGAAATCAATCGATTTTAAAAACATGAATACCTCCTATGGTTTTACCGGAAAAAATACCGGAGTATCATCAAAACCTTCAATTCTAAAATTTTTGATGATCTGTTGTGCTCTTTTTGATGTGAGGAACATAAGTAATTTTTGAGCATTTTTATATTGGGTTTTGCCTATTCGTTCTTTTGTGCCGATAGCTGCAAGATATGGACGGCGTAGTTTTTTGTCGTTAAATATGAAACCTTGCATATTTGGATTATGCTGTTTTTGCATCAAAAATGGTATAACCCCATAAAAAGTATATCCTTTAAGCTTGGCAACATCATCTAAAAAACCGTGCTTGGTGGTAATTAAATGGATTTGACCGGGAGATAATTTATAAGAAGAGCTTACATCATTAAAAACTTCAAATGTTCCGCCGCTGGCATGTATAAGGATAGGAGAGCTTGATCGGGCGATCTTTTGCATAGCAATATCCAATGAATCTCCGGCGTCAATACGAGCAGGGTTGGAGCGATCTCCTACTAGCATCTGTGAATTTCGCGCCCATGGTGTTAGATCCTCGACGATCCCATCGGCTGCTAAGTCAACCATTGTGTCGCTTGAGTGCATTGTCACCAAATCTACTTCATGGGAGCGGCTAAATGTATCTAGAGCATGTTTTGGGCCTGAGGTTACTACTTCAATAGGAATATGATAAGTCTCTTCAAATGCTTGGGCAACTTTTTCCCACATGCCGCTCATTGTCATACCGCCTATAACGGCAACACGTAAAGCAGGTTCTTGTTTTGCATGCAGTTGGGCCGAAGAAAAACAAAATAATAATACATATATAATCGTACGCATTAGAAATTATATCCTATATTAAAGAAAAATTCACGTCCGGCCATAGGGAATCCAATATCATACTGATATAGTTTATCGGTTATGTTTTTGACTCCCAGTTCCGCGGTGATATTGGCAGTTGGCTGATAAATAGCTTTAATGTCAAATGTCGTGAAGGTAGGATTGATCACATATGATTTATCGGCTTTTTGTTCATATGCTCCTTTGCGGAATTTCATATTCCCGTACAATGAGAACCCTCTGCCTAATTCTTTTTGTGCAAAGGTAAAAATTTGGTGTTTGGGGATGTCTATTCTTTTTATATCCTCATCTGTACGATTCTTTACAGAGATGTATGTGTAGTTTCCTCCAACTTCTAATCCATCGGCTTTATAGCTAAGTTCTGCTTCTACGCCGCGATGATCAAAGCTTCCTATGTTTTGGTTTTGTGTCTCAGCCGGTGTCACAACTACTGACTCGATAGCGTCATCTATCCTGTCAAAGAATCCGTTGATACGTCCGCTTAATGCCCCCATATGCTTTAGATAGCTAAGCTCATAGTGCGTTGCCGTCTCAGCATCAAGATCGGGGTTTGGCAGTGCCGTGCCAAGTTTTCTGCTATAGCGGTCTTTCATACTTGGAAGATATGTTTTCCTAGAGATGCTGGCACGCATTTTGCTGGTATCACCAATCGAATAAACAAGAGCTGCTTGTGGGTTAAAGGCATCTTGCTCTCCCAATGCCAAAGGCACATTCCCGGAACTTTTGTCGTATGCTTTGTCCGATTCTTTGCGGTCATAGCTTATTCCTCCCAGTAGCTGCCAGTTTGGAGAAATGGTATATACATCTTCTATCCCAAGCGAGATTGTATCGTCAACAAAATGTTCTGTTAGAGTCGCCACATCGGATGTTTTGTCGATATCGTACCCTTTGTGTGAATCTTTTTTGTAATTTGCCCCGGCAGTAATGAAATGTTTATCAAGCTCAACTCCGTATTCCAGGCGTGTCCCAGCACTGTAATCGTCGTGTTTGCTTTTGAATGACGACTTAAGGTTCATAGTGGAATATGATGCATCATCATACGCATATAGAGAGTTGTTGGATGTATCATAATAGGCAACTGCTTTTAGATATCCCAAGCCAAGATTTTTTTGACCGGTGATATAGACGGTTTCTTTATCCCAGTATGGCCAATCCCAGTATTTTGGCTTACTAAAGGCACTGTCAGTTACAGGCGGTTGTTGTTTTTCACCGTTTTGTTTTGCATATCCGACAGCGATCTCACTTCCGTCATCGGCTATATATCCGGTTTTAAGGCTAACTTTGTAATCCTCGGCTTTGGAGCGGAGGCGATCACCTACCGGCTGTGAAGCAGTAGTGCTATAGTCATCACTTAAGCGAAAATGGTCTCGGCTGCTATAGGCTGCATCTAGTTGCGCATAGATATGGTCTTGTCTAGTTCCTAGATTGATGGATTCGACGTGGCGGGACATGGATCCGTCGTTGTCAAGCACAATCCCTGCTTTTATGTTCCCTTCCAATGTCTTGGTCGGTTTTTTGGTGATGATATTGACAACCCCTCCCATCGTATTGGCTCCATAAGCAACAGATGAGAATCCTTTGGCTACGTCAATTTGAGCGATATCGCTAGTGAGGAAGCGATCATAATCAAAATTGCCGTCATATGGAACATAGACCGGTATTCCATCGATAAAGACACCGATGCGTCTAGCATCAAATCCTCTTATGGACAGAGTAGATTCCCCACGCCCTCCTTGGAGGTCTTGATTGATACCACTCATGTTATCAAGGGCATCAGAGATTGTTTCAGAGTCATGCTGTGCGATTGCTTCCGAGGTGATCGTTTGTTCAAAAGGGCTCTCCTCAAGAGCGGTGTCAAGAACGCTGATCTGCCCGAGCGTAAAAGTGTCGGCTAACACACACGAGGCAGCCAGCGAGAGAATAAGTAAGTGTTTGTTCATGTTTTTCCTTGTTTTAGATATGCGGTCTGATTCTTGCATTAAATTCCAGCAGCATATCGTAATTTTGATCGAAATCATTTGAAGACGGTTTCAATGCAATGTGAACATTGGCTATCTCCTTTTTTATAGTTTTAATAGCTTCTATACAATGTGACGGCGTTCCCGCTATCGCATTGTCAAAAAATTTTTCTCCGTCAAAGAATGCTTCTCGTTCTTTAAGTATCGCATCATATTTTTCTCTGTTCCACTTAGGAGTTGGGGCTTCCGAGGAAGCAGCACGCATCGATTTGACAAAATGATCAATGGAGGGCCGTACGATACGGTAAGCTTCTTTATAAGAATCAGCCACGCAAAATACCCTCATTAATACAATTTCAGGATTAAATCCAGCGATAGAAAGATATAGGTTTTGTGCATCTATACACTCTTGTATGCTGGCGCCTTGTGACATCAATAAACCATAACCATTATGAGCAGCGAAGCGAATCGTATCGGGATTGGCAAAGGTAGCGACAAAAAACGGGATACGTTTTTGTAGCGGTTTGGGATGCAAAACGACATCTTTAAATGATACAAATTCACTATCATAAGAAGCCGTTTGTGAATGCAAAAGCTCATCTACTGCTTTGGCAGTTTCAAACATTGCATTGCGCAGATTGTCCGGATCGCGGTTAAAATGTTTATTGTCCGGGGCAAATCCTCCTTTGGCAAACCCGGCATTGATTCGTCCATTAGAGAGATTATCAAGCACCGAGATACTTTCCGCCAAACGTACCGGATGGTAAAAAGGAGCAAGAAACCCAGCAGTTCCCAAGCGAATGGAATCTGTTTTGACAGAAGCATAAGCTATCATAGCAGACGGGTCTGGTATAATACTGAAACCGTTAAAGTGGTGTTCGCCAAACCACGCTTCGTCAAAACCGAGTTTGTCTGCTAGAGCAACAAGCTGCAATTGCTCCATTATGCTTTTCTGCACATCTCCTTCAAAGTGTTCAGTAAGGCAAAAAATTCCTATTTTCATAAACATTCCTTATTTAGTAATAATGGTCCAAAATCCACTGTCATCATTGACAATTTCATATGAAGTTGGGTTAAGAGAAGCAAGTATCATGGGCATTGCATCACGCTCTGGTTTGATCCTGTCTTTGAATGAATTGCGCCAGTTTGGATTGTTTTCACTCATGATTTTTACAATTCCTTCCCGTAGTTCGGCATTGCCAAATCCACCGCCAATGTATGTCATGCCTCCAGGCTTTAAGATACGAAATATCTCACTATATGCTTTGTGCCAATCTTCCCAAAAAGGAGATGACCCTCGGCTTATTACTATATCTATACTCTCATCTTTTAGGGGGATAGAGTGTATATCGCCTTGTAAAAAACTACTTCTATGGTTGATGTTTTCTATATTTGCATATTTTTTTGCAAGTTCTAGCATCTCGTCCGATTGGTCAAAAAAAGTAATATCTAAATTCGTGATTTTAGCCATAGCTCGTCCTAATGCACCGGTACCGCATCCGGCATCCAAGCATTTGCCGCAAGTGATCTTGATTCTATCTTTTATCTGATCCGCTATGACCGGATAGATGGGTGCGAATACCTCGCGTACTATTCTGTCAAAATTTTGGGGATTTGTTGCGCCTTTCATTGTCTTGTCTCCTTAGTTGTTTTTCTATAGTTTTTATTTTGATAAAGTATCTCTTGTAATTGATCGTCTTTGAGCTCTATATTCATAAATAATTTATAAAAGTCTTTTGTCTCTTTGTTTATGTCAATTTTGTATTGTTTTGGATATAGCGCACGCATTAGCCATTTTAACCCCATGATACGCATAAATGACGGCGGGCGGTCAAACCAGTTGAATGGTGCTTTTGGTATCAGATATACACGATGGTTTTTCACTGCATTGATATTTGACCAGATAGGCAATGTATTTATCTTGTCATAGAACATTTTCTCTTGGACTATCATCACGTCAGGGTTATATGCAAGTATCGTTTCTATCGAAACTTTTTCAAAACCTTTATGACTTGATGTGTGGCATTTGTGAACATCAACATCTCCTGCAAGCTTTAGCAGTTGAACGTGTATAGAGTCATCACATTCTGTACTTAAACCGTCCAGCCCTTCCGCATAATAAACCTTTGGTCGTTTATTGGCAGGAATTTTTGCCACGATATTTTTGGCATCTCTAAAAGTTTTTTCCGTATAAGCCGAGAGCTTGTTTCCTCTTTCCTCTTTGTTTAATACTTTGCCAAGAAATTTGAATATTTTTGCATAGTCTTCGATGTTCTCATCTGCAGCATAAACAAACGGGGCATTTAAGATCTTGAGTTTTTGAGCTTCTTTGTCATTGAATTCATTTTCGTGAGACCACATGAGTATCAGATCAGGATGGGCTGATAGTAAAATTTCAAGATTTGCACTTTGCCCTGCTCCAAATATCCTCCCGATAACCGGCAATGTTTGCATGCGTTTGTGGAGATATGGGTAGTTATCCTTATTGATTTCAAAGATCCATCCTGAAAGCAAGGAGGGATCCATGGCATAAAGAGCGTATGAGCCGTAAGGAGATGGGGCATAGACCTTTTTGGGATAATCTGGTATTCCAACCTTGCGTCCTAACATATCCGTAATTTCTTTTGCTTCAATTGAAGAGACAAAACAAAGTAAAAACAATATAAATATTTTTTTCATGCTGTCTCTTTAAAACGCAAATGATAGTTCGGTGCCTATAGTGCGGCCGCGATCATAATAATAGCCCGTGGTGTACCTTGTCGAATATTTTTCATTGCCCAAATTCCGTCCATATATTTTTCCAGTAGCAATATAGTTGTTAAATACAAAATCCTTTTCGATATTTGCGTCAATCCGGGTATATCCACCTAGGTTAACATTGGCTGCTAATCCCATGGCGCTCGTTGATTGGCTCCATTTGTCTATGCGCTTGGCCGAGATGTTTGCCCGATAGCCATCCCATGAATGACTTAAAAGTGCCGTAAAACTATTTTCGGGGCTTTCTACTCCGATAGCGTCTGTTTTTATACCGTTAACGGTGTTTGAATTGTTAAACATATGCGTCCAACCAAACAGATAATTCGTTTTTATTCCTATATACCCTTTTAATGCCAGCTCTATGCCTTTACGGTGGGAATCTGATTCGGCGTAGTAATAATACTCATTGCCGGCAGCATCAGTATATGTCTTGTCTGTAGCTGTTTTTTGATTTTTTATATCTACATCAAACCATGTCACGGTAGGTTTAAAATAAGGTGCAACTGCAGCTTCGAGCGCTATTTCTATTCTGTCTTGTTTCTCAGGATGAAGTGGAGCGCTGTTTTCTGTTAGTAAGTCAAAATCCCCCGATGTCCCCTCATCGCCTTTGAAATATCTGCCGCTCAATGTGAAGATATTATTTATATGCCATAAGGCTCCGGCGGCTATAATAGTTGCAGGAGCCAAATCAACGTCATTGTTTGCGTTGTCGTTTTTCGGGTCGGTGCTTGAGTATTTGATGTGTTTTAAGTCTCTGCGGTATCCGGCATCCAATATTACTTTTCCGTCAAAAAGCTTTTGCTCTACGGATGCCGACCAGCCTTTGATGTCGGTATCGAAATTATTATATTTTTTGCTTAGGTTTGGACCAAAACCTTTGCTGCTTGAAAGCTGCCCGCCAAGCTGTATAAGGGTATTGCCAAATGTTGCGTTGTGACGTAAACTATAAGACTTCGTATCTTCTTCGTAATGTTTTTCAGCGTAAGATGTATTTGCAAAATTTTCATTTATTTCTGTTTGTTTGTAGTTGGTTTTTCCAAAAGAAAACAACGTAATTTGATCTTCGTTCCATTTCATGCTCATGTCGGTTGACAGTATTGATGTTTTGAGAGGGTCATAGTACCATTTTGAAGTATCTATCGTACCGTCAGTTTTAACTCCCCGCTGCATTTCAAAGCTCCCGCTATCTTTGTAGCCCATCACGTTTAGGCTAAATCTTCCTATATTTAAGCCTCCATTGATCATACCAGAATCAGCATTGCTGCCGTCAAACCAGCTGTCTTTGCTTGGACGGTCATATCTGGAAGCCATGCCGCTTATGTAGCCTTTTGCAGGTGAGTTTTGTGAACCTAGCTTGGTTCCAAGGTACAAGCTTTGGCCATTTGCTGAGAGCTGGGAAACCGCTTTTTCCATGTAACCTGTAAGCGTACCTTCGGTACCTTTTGGCTGTTTTGTTCTGATGATCACAAAAGCCGTATTGATCCCAGAACCGCTATTGGAAGCCCCGATCCCGATAGATGGTGCAAGGGATAGAGCCGTAGATCCGCGAACTACCTGTATCTCTTCTATAGCATTCATAGGCAGCTTTTGTAAGATACGGTCCGCAGTAGATGGGAGTATCGCTCCGTCAAGTATGTATGTGACATTGCCGCCTCCGCGAATATTGATAAAATAAGGATGTTTGCGCCCATGATATGTCATATCTACACCGATCGCTTTATCCAAAAGATCAAAAAAGTCTTTAGGCTCGTAGGCTTCTATCTCTCTTTGTGTAATTACCTGCGTGCCTACCCGTCCGCTTGTTTCGATACGATAGAGATTTGACGTGCTATTAAGATCGAGATCATCGCGCTCAGCCGATGCAGTGACATTGACCGCATCTAATGATTGGGCGGTCGATTCTTGCGAAGCTGAGCTTGGAGAGCATAGTAATGTAGCGGTTATCAGGCTAAAGATAGCACCTTTGGTCGATGATTCGTTTGCTATGTTCATGTTTTTACTCCTTGTGTTTGAACGTTATTTGTGTTTATTGAAGAAAAAATCTTCATATTCATTATCGGAAAGGGCATAGTTGTAAAATTTCTTATAGAAGCTTTTTGCCTCTTGTTTTAAGTCGATATCTTTCATCACTTCAGGGTATAAAATCTTACTTAGCCATAGAATGCCCAAGATGGATTCCGGAGACGGTCTATCCCACCAAAATGTCCCAATGGGCGCATTGTAAACAGTTTTGTTTTTTACTGCTGTGAGATTTTTGAATGCGATATTTTTTGCAATATCACTAGTCGGGCTATGAGGAGTTTTATTGGTCGAAGTGATAATAATATCAGGATCCCATGCCAATAATGTCTCAGCGGATACAGAGCCTTTTATTTTGAGCTCAGAAGCGACATTTATCCCACCACTCGCTCTTATAAACTCATTTCCCCATCCATGTTTATTTTCGCTGCTTAGCCCTCCGGAACCGGAAGTATAAAATACTTTTTTACGTTTAGAGGGTTTTATGTTGGACAATCTAGTTTCAACAAGATTTATTTTTGTTTGCCAGTATCGGACTAATTCTTTGGCTTTTTGTTCTTTTTTTAGAATCTTTCCGACATGCGAAAACTCTTCTAAAAGCGTATGGATGTTATGTTTGCCGATACCAAGCGTAAAAACAGGAATGTTCATTTCCTCGATTCTATTATTTGTTGCACTAGAAGTAATACCGGCAAAAACAATATCTGGATCCAGCTTTGATAAATACTCCAAATTGACATCATTAAATGTTCCGGCACTTTTGATATCTTTGAGATCCGGATAAACTTTAAGAAACTGCTGAAATCGATCTACACTAGGCTGTGCAACGATTGCATCACCGCCCATAAAAAGTGCTATCTCTTGAGAAGCACCGCCATAGCAAGTGACGGCAATTTTTTTTATTTTTGGCGGTATGCAAACGTCTTTACCTGTTATGTCTTTGATGCTTATTTTGCAATTTGCTGCAAACGCGCCCATGCTGGCAATATACAAAATAAGAAAAGATCTAATTAACATAGTCATCGCTAGAACCTATATCTCAATGAAGCAAATAATGCCCTAGGGGATCCTACTATGTATGTCGGACCTACTTCGGCTACATTGGTCTCAGATGTGGAGACGGTCGATATATACTTTTCTCCTAATAAATTGCTAATGTAAAAAGAGAAATCGATTTTATGGTTATTTTTTAGAGCTATCTCTTTGTTCAATGAGATATCAACCAAATAATGAGGGTCAACACTGTATTTATTTTCGACATCAACATAACGTTTGCCTAGATATCTAAAAATAGGGGCTATTTTATATCCATTTAAGTCATACACTGCAGAGATATTTGCATAAAATTTCGGCACATCGGGAAGCTGATTCCCTTTAGACTGTATGTATGCGCCTGCAGATGATTGTATATCAGTTGTAAATGCATAATGATTATAGGTTGCAGAGCCGCTAAGTGTCAAGTTGCCAAGTATTTTATACTCAGCACCAATCTCCAAGCCATAAGAGCATGCCCTGGCCGTATTTTGTTGGTAATACATACCCAAAACCGGATCATAAAAATTACCGCCAACATTTTTTGCCAAAGAATAAAAAATAGATGGGCTTATAGAAAATTTCTCCCCCTCGTATGTATAGCTAATATCGAAATTGTCAGATTCTTCGGGTCTCAAATCACTCCACATTTTTTGGAGTAGTTGTTCATTCTTGTTTACTATTGGATTGTTAAAATAGTTAATCGCGCCCCCGCCAAAACCGTAGCTAGGGAGATTGTAGTTTCTGCCGTAACTTGCTTTTATATAAGAATTGTTATCCAAAAAGTGTGTGGCGCCAATGTTCGGTAAAAATATTTCATATGTATTTGAAGGCAGCGTGAAGTCAATATCATGCACCAAAGATAGCGCTTCTTTTGGGCTTACATCACCTATTTTGGCTGTATTATAACTGACTAGATGAGGAGAAGATTGCCATAGATATTTTAATCCGGCTTCAACGACAGTATCTCCAAATGCTTTTTCATAGGTTATAAACGGTGCGCTAAAGATATGGTTTTCTTTAATACCTACGATACGTTCCCATTTGATAAAGTCTAAACTCCCTGGTTTTCTAAGTTTTTTAGTTGTAGGTGGCCCTGGAGGCTCATCTTCTTGGTACCAATATCCTAATTTCATTTTTCCATCGTAAAGATTTTGTGCATACTCTATGACTGTTCCATATGTGTCGTGATCTACCAGCCAATCCATGACATTATCACCACTGGCAGAGTAGCTATATCCTTTATCATTTAAAAAATACGGCCTAAATGTTATTGATGATTCGGATGATAATGGTACCTTCAATTTTCCTATAACCGTATAAGTTTGAAAGTCTTGTTTGTTGTAATCATAATAATCTGATTTTGTTGGGTCTGTCGTTTGATAATCAAAATCTCTATAGGTCGACAAATCCTGACTTTGATCGTACGTAAGTCCTTTATAGTTATGTTTTTTTTCGTCATTATAGATACCGTAAAGCTCCCATTCTATGCCTTGGCCGGATATGCTTGCTGCCCCTATGGCGAAGTTTTTTCTATTTGGAGATTCGCCTTCCCCTTTCCATTTATCGGCGTTGGTGAATGAGCCTGACACAAACACTCTGGCAATATCTGATATATTGCCGCTATCTACCCGAAGATAGGTTTTTGAAAAATTTTCAGTGCCAAGAGCTTGTTTTAGCGTAGCTTCGAAATTATTGGATGGTTTTTTCATATGCATATCAACCATGCCGTTGTCGCTGCCATATCCAAAACCGCTATCGGCTTTTATCGCCCCCTTTTCGACGCTAATAGATTCGATGTTTTCGATATCTACCATGGTGGCAAGTCCACCTCCAGGACCGATCCCTTTGATTGGCAATCCTTCAAGAGTTTCGCCTACGTTTCGATCTGATTTGCCTCGAATTTTATGTGTTATCTCCATACCAAATGGGTCATCAAACCTTATATCTACCCCCGGTTCGAGAGAGATTGCTTTGTAGGGATTTAAGAGTTCTGCGCTACTGAAGACTTCTATCTCTTTTGCATTTGTTACGGTTTTTGTGCCGATGCTTGATTCTTCTTTTATTTCTGCTTCGACATTAACTTTATTTAACTCTTGTTCGATTGTTTCTGCATATAGCTGAGTATCACATAAAAACAAACATGTACACAAAGATAAGGTCAATTTAGCATTCATTGTCTTTTCCCGCTACCATCAATTCTCTCTCTACACTACTCCAGTAATAACGCTTGACAGCTTCCATGGTCGTGCGTCTATTGATCATGCGAATAGAAAGCGGCTCTATCCAGTTCCAGAATTCTTGCAGATGTTCTTTTGGAAAATCTATCTCTTTGAGCGTTTTTTTGTACATGGCGAGCCAAATTTCACGGTCGCTTTCGTCGATCGGAACTTTGAAATGCCGCATTCTTAGGTGAAACCCTCCGTGTTGTTCGGTAAATATCGGATCTCCTCCCAACGCTTCTACAAACAGATCGGCACTTTTGTCCACAGCCATCTTAAAAGCATCTTCATTTTTTGGGAAAAGGTCTCCAACTTTTGTTTTTAGCAGCAACCGATGATGATGCCAAACCATTTCACGTATTTTTATCTCTCCCATCGCATGAAAAATTTTATTGGATGGAAATGGAACGGGAGGATAGATGAAATCTATCATTGAATCTACTACACGGATATTTTTTCCTCCGAAATTACGGCCGTTCTGAATAGAAGAAGCCATTTGTTCTGCTTGTGCAAAAGATGTAATTTTGCCTGTTTGGCAACTATTGTTTTGTGTATGTTCATTCATTGTTTTACTCCTTGTTTTTTGAATGATATGTATCGCTATATTAAAAATAGTATAACGGTAAGTAAAATAAACTCTTTTCCCTATGGTTTGAATTGCGGGAAAAAGAGTTTTTCGAATTTTCGTTTTTCTTGATCTATCGGTGCGATTAAATCAGGATAAAATGAATGGATAAGCCATCGTATGCCCATCAATCTCATAAACGATGGCGGACGTGTTATATAATTAAATGGTAATGACGGTACAGTTAGAATATGCCCAGATCTGACTGCACGAAGATTTTTCCATTTTAGATCATTTTTTGCTCCTGAAGCAAAAGCACTCTCCATTGCCACAATTACATCAGGATCAGAGAGAAGAATGGTTTCCATTGAGATTTTTTCCATTCCAAAGTTAGAACTCATGCGGCAATCAAGGGCATTTTTTGCTCCTGCGTATTTAAATGGTTCTAGGTGAAATGAGCCTTCGCATTCACTAAATAAACCGTCTAGCCCATGAGCAAAGTAGTAACGCATTTTTTTACGTGCATTGATTTTGGTTTGCAACGACTCTATGAGCCCTAATGTCTCTTTGGTATAAGCTATTAGCTCATTGGCGCGCTTGGTATTGCCAGTAAGTTTGCCATAAAGATTAAACTGATTTACCAAATCATGGATTGAGTCATTGCGTATCAATAATACAGGAATATTAAGTGTTGAGAGTTTATCTAAAGCATTCTGCCCTCCTGTCATTTTTCCCCATACGATAATGACATCTGGTTTGGCAGCTGCCAACACTTCATAATTAGGCGTATTGCCTTGGCCAAAAAAACCTCCTGCTATAGGGCGTGATGCCGCAATTCCAACATAAGGTTTTTGCTGATCGCTAAATGGAGAGTTTATTGCTGCTACAAGAGTTGGGTCAAATGCAATGACGCTCATTGCCAGAGGAGGTGACGCGGCATAGATTTTGGTCACTTTGTCCGGGACTGTGACAACCCTCCCATAATCATCAGTAATCGTTTTGGCATAAACATTGTTAAATGCAAGCAATAAAATCATAAAAACGGTAAAAAATTTCATTGGATTCCTTTGTTAAAGATAGGCAGACAGCGAGTATGAGCACCATGCTCTATCAGATCTGCACCAATCCCATAAACATCTTGAATCATCGGTGTAGTGATAACATCATGTGGTTTGCCGTTGGCTATGATTTTGCCATGGTTCATTACAACAACGCGACTAGATACAAGAAGGGCGTGATCAGGATAATGAGTCGTTTTGAGAAATGTGTAACCTTGACGGCTAAGTTCTGAAATGAGCTCTAGCAAGCGGATCTGATTGCCGTAATCAAGTCCTGATACCGGTTCGTCCATGATAAAAGTATTGACTTCTTGCGTCAATGCGCGAGCTAGAAGTACCATCTGTTTTTGACCTCCACTAAGTTGTCCAAAAGGTCTCGACGAGAGATTATCTATACCGATATGCTTTAAAGATTCATATGCGATTTCTCTATCTTTGTTTGATGGGGTGGCAAAAAATCCCAGCTTTGAGATGCGTCCCATCATTACCATTTCCAAAACGGTATAATTGAATGGCACATTATGATATTGGGGGATGTAAGCTATATGTTGTGCAATCTCTTTATGTGAATAATTGTGAATTGTTTTATTGTTGATCAATATCTCGCCATGACTAAAATTTATAAGTTTTAGTATCAATCGTATAAGGGTACTTTTGCCGCATCCGTTTGGACCAAGCAAACTAATCACCTCTCCGTGGTTGATGTTGAAATCAATGCCGTCAAGTATTCTGTTTTTAGAATAAGCAAAATGTAAATCCTTGATATTAATAATTGAATTTAATTCCATGCTGCCCTCGCATTTTTAAGTACGATGATAAAAATAGGTATTCCTATAAGCGATGTTAAAATCCCTATAGGGATCTCTACGCTAAAAGCTAAACGGGAGATCGAATCTGCTAACAATAAGAAAATAGCCCCAATGATTGCCGAAAGAGGTATCAGCAATCTATGAGAAGGACCAACCGCCATACGGATTATATGGGGGATTATGAGCCCAACCCATCCTATCATCCCTGCCATAACAACTGAAAGTGAGCTTGCTAGAGTAGCTAAAATGATCACACTAAATCGTATCAGAGGCACATTAACTCCAAGAGCTTTTGCTTCTTCGTCTCCGAGACTTAAAAGATCGAAATATTTAGATAAAACGATCATTCCCAAAATGCTGAGTATCATTGGGATACTAACATAAAGCACCCCGGATAGATCTGCCATAGTGAGACTTCCCATAAGCCAGTAAACAATTGCAGGAAGCGTACTGTACGGATCGGCTACATATTTGATCACCGAGAGCAGTGCGGTAAACAATGAACCGCTAATTACACCGCCAAGAACCAGCATAATTGTCGAGCGAGAGTTGGTTACCATTGAGCCTATCAAAACCGCTATAGCGACAGCCATAAAACCGAATATAAATGATAATGCCTGAACAATATACCACTGTTCGCTTACAAGCATTCCAAGAGCCGCGCCAAACGATGCTCCGGCAAGTACTCCCAAGATCCCGGGAGAAACAAGCGGATTGACAAACATTGCTTGAAAAGCAGCCCCCGATACCGCCAAGGAAGCACCGATGAGAATAGCCAGCAAAATGCGAGGCAATCTAATTTGAAGAATGATATTGTCAAGCAAGGTATATGTATCGTTGCCTACACCGCCAAAAAGCTTAAAGTCAATATACCCCATAAAGGTGGCAAAATCTATGGGGTATTGTCCCCAAAGGAGCGATATTACCGTTAAGAGTATCAGTGTGGCTATCGCGGCAAACAATATCCCAAATGTTTTTGTATGCGTCATCTGGTCCCTTAGAATTTTAAATTAATACTGCCATATACTCCGATAGGAGCACCGGTTTGATACGTACTTGCAGTACCTGTTGCGGCCAAAAAGTTATCCGCAGCATTGATGGTTGCGATGTATTCTTGGTTTGTGAGGTTTGTTGCCGTTAGTCTAAATATCGCATCTTTGGATCCGATAAAGTCATCCATATAATACGATACATCAAAATCAACCAATGTATATCCATCTATTTTTTGGGTATTGGCAACGTCTCCCCATCTAGCAGAAGTGTAGCGTACGCTCGGAGTCAGGGTCCAATCTCCTATATGATATGACGCGGCAGCTTTTGCCATATATTTTGGAGCATCAGGAAGTTGTTTGCCGTCAGTTTGCACGGTTGTTGTGGGGGAACTTTGGAAATCTTGGGTAAAATTAAATCTATTATAAGATAGGCCAACCAAGAAATCTAAATCATCGGTTAAATTGCCGTATGCTGATATTTCAGCCCCGTATCCAAGCGCATCTCCTACATTAGCAGGATAGTTTACATCATATGCCGGGTCATAAATATTAGCTTGTTTGTTTTTGACAAAAGAGACGAAGATGTTAGGATTTATCGTTATGTCACCTACTTTTGTTTTGATACCGATATCTATATTATCTGAGAGTTCGAGGTCCAGCGTATCCCATAACTGTTGAAGAGTGACGTTTTTGGCTACAAAGTTTGCACGATTAGAAACATAGGATGGAAATAGATTGACATCAAATCCATAAGTGCGTGAATAATCAAGATAACCGGTAGTTGTTGCGTCAAATTCATATCCTAGATATATTGAAGGGATTAGTGTATGAAATGTTTTGGCTTCAACGCTTGCCCATGTGTCGATAGCAGTTGCAGCAATAGCGGCACCATAATCAGGATTAGCAGTTCCTGTTTGGTTGCCATTTGTGTGGCTTTGAAGTGAGCCCAGCTTAAATGACTGATATTGCAGCCCTGCCACGTAACTAAAATCACCGATGTTTCCGCTAAGCTCGGCAAATGGTGCTTGCAATATATGATAATCATTGTCTGCTAGTATGGCATAGCCGTCATATACGAGCTGTCCACCGACTACTTTGTATTTGACTTGATCACTAGGAGGTCCAGGGGGCAGTTGTTTGTGGTACCAATATCCGATTTTGGCTTTGAGCGCTTCTGAGAAAGTGTGGTCATACTCTGCTGTTGCACCAAAGAGGTCATGGTCCATACGCCAATTCATAACACGTTGTTTTTTTGGATCGGAATCAAATTTTGAAAACCAATAGTCACCTTTGTCATTTTTATAATACGGCTTGAGGGAGATTGTATCTTTTGAAGTAGGTTTATACTCAATTTCTCCCATCAGGGCAGTGGTATCAAAGCTTTGTTTATTCCAGTCAAAATAGTTTACATCATTATCGCTAGTTGGGCGAATCGTTGCAAAATCTTTATCGAAATTCGTATCCAGATCATTTGCCTGGGCATATGAGAGATTATAGTAATTGTGATGATCATCAGAGTTATGAATAGCAAAGAATTTAGCTTTGAGCTTATCAGATGGCTCATAATTTAAACCTAGCATTACATTTGTTCTTTCAAGCTCTCCTTCGCCTTTGTTTTTATCGTTTCCCAGATAAGAAAAAGAGCCAAATCCGCTCACATCGCCTATCTTTCCTGAATCTAAACGTACAAATGTTCGTTTGAAATTATCGCTTCCAAAACTTTGAGAAAACGTAGTATCAAAAGTTTGGCTTGGGTCTAAAAGATTGATATCCACCTTGCCGATCAAGCTGGAAAATCCTAGATTTTTATTGGTCGGCACATATCCTTTAAGCAAGTCTATCGAGGCGACGTTTTCCATATCGACCATCTCTTTGCCGCCTCCCGGGTTGCTTGATATTGGCATCCCCTCAACCATAAAAACTCCCCCAGGGCCAGATTGTGATTTTCCTCGGATACGGATCGGATCGTGATAAGAGGGCTCATTGGATCCCGCCTCGTCAACCGGGGTGAAGTTTACAGATGGGGAATATTGTATGACTGAATAAGGATTCATATTGGCTTGTGTGCTTAATGTCTCTATACTTTTAGGCGTAAATTTTTGTTTGCCTCCGGTCGTATTGGTATCATCGATAAATTGACTGCTCCCACTAAATGAGTCGATTACTGCAACTTCTCCAAGTTCTATTGTGTCGGCAAACATTATTGTAGAAGCAGCGATTGACATTATCGGTATAAAAAATTTCATTACTTAATCCCTAATATATTTTTGGTTTGAATATCGGTGAGTTTGACATGCAAAAAGAGGTCATAAAACTCTTTTGTGCGCTTATTTAGATCTATTTTATAGGTTTGCGGATGAAGTATCATGGAAAGCCACTGTATGCCAAGTACTCTCATAAATGACGGAGGACGGTCGATCCAGTTAAATGGCTGAGAAGGGACTAAATGTATGCGTCCATTTTTGATCGCTTTTAGGTTTTTCCACATAGGGTCAAGCATGATATCATTATAAACTACAGCTGTCTGGACGATGATGACATCAGGGTCGTAAGCCAGCAGAGTTTCAAATGAAATCTTTTCAAGACCCAAAAGCCCGCTTTGATTGCACTTGTGTACATTAACTCCTCCGGCAAAATTGATCGCTTCGACATGAAATGATCTGTCGCATTCGGTGGACAATCCATCCAATCCTTCGGCATAATAATATCTCACAGGTTTTGTCTTTGAAGCATTTGTTTTTACTTCATTGATTATATTTTGTGAATACTCTGCCAATATTTCACCTCGTTTGCTTTCACCTATGGCATTTCCGGCAAGCCTAAATGCTGCCGGCATATCTGTAATTTCACGAAACTGGACCATCATGGTAGGTGTGTTTATTTTTTTCATATCTTTTTTGATGGCCTGAACCATCATGTCATCTTGCCAAATTAGCACAAGTTCGGGTTTGTGTTTTATTAGATTTTCTAGATTGATATTTTGTCCACTGCCATGGTATGAGCCTATTACAGGCAAAGATAAAAATTTTTTAGTTAAAAATTTACTATCTGCTCCATTTTGTGCATTTTTGGCTGCAAAATTTAGTCCTATCATTTTGTCAGAATTTAGAGCATACAGCAGATAGTTCATCGGTGGAGATGAGCCAAAAACTCTATTAATGTTGTCGGACAATATTATGCTTTTGCCTTCCGCGTCTGTGACAGTTTTTGCATTAAGTGTTAAAGACATTAATGATGCGATAATAATACTACGCAGTGGTATATTCATGTGTGTTCCTTAGGATTTTTTTAATGAGAATGCGATTGGGATACTCAATTCAAAGGTCTTTCCTAGTGCAGGATATTGACCGCTGAGGCTGAGAATCGTTTGGATCGCTTTTTTGTCTAGTATTTCGCTGCCACTGGTCGTTATAATTTTTGCAGTTTGCACGGTACCATCTGGTTTTAGGACAAAAAATACCATAGATGCTCCCTCAAGACGTAATTTGCGGGCTATAGCAGGATATGTTATGGCATTTTCGATCATAGCTCTGATCTGTCCTAGTGTCGCGCCGCCTATTTTATTGCCAGAACGGGGATTTCTTTGCAATTCGTTATTTATTTCAGAAGAAACATTCAAATGAGGGGAATCAATGAGTGGGGATTGTGAAACTGAAGGCGCGACATGAGGGGTTTCTAGGAGGGTAGACCCCTCAGGAGATACCACGGGGGACTTGGATGATATCTTCTGAGGGGTTTTTGAACTAGTCTTATGTAAAGCCTTTTTGCGCATTTGCGGTTTGATTGCAGCATTAGATATATTTTCTTTAGGTTTTAGTTTGTCTACTATTTCTTTGGTACCGGAAGTCAAAGAGAGTTCTGACAATGAGATACTAATGCTTTTTTCTTGTTTTGGCAGTACGATAGCATGGTTAGAAGAAATATACAAGACAGCTATAACTAATGCTGTATAAATTGCTAAAGACATGATGAAAGCTTTAATATTTCTTGACAAAGAACTGTTTCGTTGTATGTTTTTTAATATAACGATATCATTTAAAAAAATCATGCCACAGCCTTTTTATAAAGCTTAATAGCAGAAAGGCTTAAAATAATCGCCAAAAATATTTGAAGCATAGAGCTGGATACAATTCCAAGCATTGATTTGCCGATAAATGCGCCTGCAATTGATCCTGCTCCCATTAAAGATATAAATTTGATGTTTGGTCTTACAATGGTAAACGAATTTTTATTTCTATAACGATATAGCCCGATCATAATTGTAGGCAGGCTTATCATTAAGCTTAGCATGCCTGCTATTTTGATATCAATGCCATAAAGCAAGGCAATCGTAGGAATGATCAATTCGCCGCCGGCGACACCGAGCATACTGCTAAAAAGACCGATAATTATCCCCGCACATAATCCTAGTAAGCTCAATGCTATACTGTTTAGTTTCAAAGGATCAAAATGTATCGCAGCTTCTATGAACATCACAAGTGCTAATATGCCAAGCAGCACAGCAACAATTTTGTCAAGCTTTTTTTCGTTGATGCGAGATGCCAAGGAGACCCCTGCTGAGGCACCTATCAGTGAGCCTGATAAAAGTGTAGCCACGATAGGCAAATATGCATCAATTGCACCCCATGATTCCCATCTGAATATCAGCGAAGAGGCAACAGTGATCCAAGAAATGATGAGATTGATGATCACGGCATGAATGGTGCTAAATTCAAAAATAAATGTAAGCACAGGGAGGCGAAATTCAGCTCCTCCTAATCCGATAAGTCCTCCCAAAATTCCGATCAAAGTACCATATAAAAAAGGTTTCATGTCTATTTCTCGTTCAAAGGGATAACAATAGGATTAAATGCTTTGACAGAGATCAGGGCATGCTCTCCAACTTGAAGTCTCTCTCCCTCGTCGCGGCTAACTACTGTCTGTATAATAGACGATCCAATCAGTAATGTCACAATGACTATAGGTGATTCCTTTTCGATTTTGAGTACCTCGCCTATAAGTTGAAGTTTGCCGCTAAGGGTGTGAGTAGTGAAAAATTCTATCGGAGTACATATGCGTTTCACGTGCCCCGTCTCAATAGCAGCCAGACGATCTGAGAGCTTTACTGTTTCTGCGATATCGTGACTTACCAAAAGTGTGGTAACCCCCAAGCGATCATGGATCATCATTAGTTCATTTTGAAGCTTTTGACGCATA
Organism: Sulfurovaceae bacterium; assembly: GCA_041654415.1. GTDB lineage: Bacteria > Campylobacterota > Campylobacteria > Campylobacterales > Sulfurovaceae > BN30871. The sequence continues at coordinate 90,949 of JBAZDL010000004.1, forward strand.
GCAGGATCAAGCGCAGAGAGCGGCTCATCAAGAAGCAAGATCTTTGGATGGCGTACCAAAGCTCTAGCTAAGGCAACACGCTGTTTTTGTCCTCCCGAGAGAGTAGCCGGAAGACGAGAAGCAAGTGATGTGAGTTCTATCATTTCTAGCAGTGTATCTACATATTTGCGCCCAGAATTGTTTTCTGCAGCAAAGATGAGATTTTGTCTGACATTCATTGTCGGAAACAGGGCATAATCTTGAAAAACAAATCCGACACTCCGTTTTTGCGGAGGAAGGTTTATCTTTAGTTTACTGTCAAACCATACTTCCCCATCCACTTCGATATGGCCACTATCAGGAGTCTCCAGTCCCGCCACGAGACGCATGAGTGTCGTTTTTCCTGCTCCTGATGGGCCAAATAGGGTGAGAAACTCGCCGCCATTTATTGTGAGTTCAAAATGAGCTTGCAAAATCCCATCGGCAGTATTGAGTTGTTTGGTCACATTGACGATGATCATTTAAGCCCCTCGAGTGATTTTTTATTGAGAGTATATACAAGCAAAAGAATAGAAAATGTGACTATGAACAATGTCAGAGCATACTGGTGTGCCATCGCATAATTAAGTGATTCTACTTCGTCATATATAGCTATACTTGCGACACGTGTTTCGTCCGGGATATTCCCTCCGATCATCAAGATCACACCAAACTCTCCGACCGTATGTGCAAATGCAAGGACTATCCCCGAGATCAATCCATGACGGATAAGCGGCAGGATGACGCGCACAAGTGTGGTGAGTTTTGATTTGCCCAGAGTATATGCCGCTTCAAAAATAGAGCGCGGCACTTGAGAAAGTGCAGATTGGATCGGATGCACCATAAATGGTAAACTAAAAAGTACAGAACCTATCACTAACCCCTCAAAACTAAAAGCCAATCTTATGCCATGGCTTGTCAAAAATTCTCCTATAAATGAAGCAGGGCTAAATGCCAAAAGCAGATAAAATCCCAGTACTGATGGCGGGAGAACGAGAGGCATGCTCACAATAGTTTCGACTATACTCTTAAACCGCGTTTTAGTAAATACCAAAAAAGCAGCCAAAGGTATACTGATAAATAAAAGAATCAATGTCGTAATTGAAGCTAGCTCAAACGTGAGTAACATTGTTTCGATAAATTCAGCTTCCATGATGACCTCTTTGAAGTGAAATTTCGCTTGGACTTATGATCCAATAGATGCCATCGCCCAGTTTGCATTCCATCAGATTAAAAGTTGCAGTGGGGACAAGTGCTGCAATCTCTATGTCATTATAGAGCAATGTCACGTAAGTGAGGACTTCACCCTCTTCCATTTTACTGACAAGACCCTTGCAGATGTTGGCAGTAGAATGTATGGCTTCCCTAGAGAGGATAACTTCACTCTCTTTGAATACCAAATCAACTTCCGAGCCGACAGTTTCAATCGGATTTTCAAGCAAAAGAAGATGCAAAGAATCACCGCCTACCTCGACATTTATGAGCGAGAGATGTTGTGATGATTGGATGGAGGTTATCCGCCCTTTTAATCGATTCACTATATGTCCTTTTAAAATCTATAATTGGCTTCTAGTCGCATTTCGCGGTTTGAAGTCTGTTTTGGGTATAGCACAGTTGGCTTATTGTCTTGATCCATAAATCTAGCTTTCAATTCAATGCCTTTGAAGCTGCCTGAGAGCTTTTGGATGATATCTAGATTCCATTGATTGGTATCGCCGTTTGCATATCCTCTGTTTGTCATTGATTGATACGGCTTTTTGCTCTCATCTCTATCATATTTGCTATAACTTATGATAGTGCTTAGTCCGTCTATATAGTCGCTCCAATCATGATCAAGCTGTGCCTTGTATGCAGTCGTGCCTGCATTCCAATCTGTCTGTGTTTTGCTTCTAGTGTATTCCCACGTAGGAAATCCTCGCCACGGTGCGATGATATCTGCATCATCTGATGTGTGGGAAGTTGCTAGCAATATCCTGCTATTTTCTAGGTTTATTGTGGTTTTCAATGCCCACAAAGAACCATCTACTTTGTTGTTGCTGTCGTTATTGTTTATTTGGGGTTGGATTATATCCCCCGCTCCTATATCAAGCTGTCTTATATATCGTCCGCCAAAGCCTATAATGACATCACCGGCTTCTATTGCATAATTGGCTTCAAACATGGCATGATCTACCAAATCATCCCAATGCATCGCCCATCCTTGGAGCTCTATATTTTCAAAGGATCTGTTTTTGGCCCCTAAGATAAAAACATCCGGATCACCTTTGCCGGCATAGTAACTTTTTATTTTTGTGGGTGTATCTCCTGTAGCTGCCATGCCGTCAAAGTAGGTCATGCCTCTCTCTTTGATCTTTTGGGTATAGTCAAATTGTATGGTAGTGTTTGGTAGATCATTCGAGATGACTTCTATACCTTCTACAGCGATAGGTATCATTTTTGTATCATTTGGAGTTATCCATGGATTCGTTGTCAAAAACCGCCCTGCTTTGGTTTTGGTTTTAGCAAAGTCATATCCTAGATAAAGTTGGGCCAGCACGCTAAAACCATCTCCATATTCGCATTGCGGATCTCTGCAAAACAGATCTTTGCTAGTAGTTGCTGTTACACCATCTTCGGGATCTGTGATGCCAAAAGCATTTTGAGTAGTATACAATCCTGTCCCGAATGTAAATCCGTAAAATGGTGCAGTTTTGTAGAGTATACTTCCTCCCAATGCCGCGCCGCTTGCATCTTTCCCATTTTTGCCGGTTGCGCTATTGTCTTCCCAATCGGTCAAAAAATATTGCATTCTTATGCGTCCGTCCCATTTGCCCTCTTTAAAGGCATCCGTTATTGTTTCGGCTCCTTGTGAAGTCGAAATCAAGCCTAAAACAACAGCTGCAACCGTACTTAATTTTTTCATTTTCATTCCTATCTTTGTTTCGGCAATCCGTAACCGTTTGCTTTCAAGATTTCAACTGCTTTTGGAGAAGACATAAATCGGAGGAACTTTTTCGCGGCAATTTGATTTTCCGGCGAACCGTTTTTGAGACCTACCATTGCTTGATCGATGGTGTTGTACGCTTTTGGGTCTATCTCGACCCATTTGCCGACATTTTTCATTTCCGGGGTAAGGACAATCGATTTTGCTATAAAACCAACGTCAACGGCCTTTGTGGTTACGTATGCGCCAACTTGGGATATAGATTCTGCGACAACAATTTTTTTGTCTATAGTTTTATCTACTTTATAAAACTTCATTGCATTCATAGCTTCTATACCATAGGGAGCGGTTTTTGGGTTTGCGATCGCTATTTTTTTAACAGCAGGATCTGCTACCACTGATACGCCTTTTGCTAAATTTGCTCCCGTATTGCTCCAAAGAATTAGTGTGCCATAAGCATATACCTCTGCGGGCGTGGTAGCGTATCCGGCTTTGGCAAGTTTGGCAGGATACTCTACGTCAGCAGAAAGAAATGCATCAAAAGGAGCACCACTCATGATTTGCTGAGTAAGCTTACCTGAAGCTCCCGTGATGATCTTCACTTTTATATTTGTGCTTTTAGTAAACTCTTTGGCTATGTCGGCTACAGCGTATTTAAGGTTGGCAGCAGCAGCGACAGTGATTGTTTGTGACCACGAAGTTGAAATTAGCAGCATAGAAGCAAATAGTAGTTTTAAAATGTTCCCCATAAAATTTCCTTTATATATATTTTTGTATAACGTGTATTCTAATGCAAGAACCGTTCCATTAAAACCATATCGTTATATTTTTTTATAGATAACGTATATTAGGCAATATTTGCTTAAAAGTCATTTACTGTTCATTTACTTTTTTATTAATAAGTAAAATATATTACAAAATGATAAAAAAATTATAATTTATACCAAAAACAACAGCTAAATCATTTGATTTATTTATTATTATCATAAAATAAATTGTTATTATATGTCGAGAAACAAATTATATAATTCTTATATTTTTAAAAGCTATAAGAGTTATTATTCTTGCATTCCCCTATAAATATCCGCCAAGCACGCTATGAAATCCGGATGAGAATTGGGCGCTTTGGCCACACGGTAGTCACCTACGCCTATCTTGTGCGCAAGTTCGCGGTACTCTATGTCCAGCTCAAATTCTGTCTCAGAGTTATCAAGCGTAAATGCTATAGGAAATACTATGACTTTTTTACCGCCAAACTCGTGGAGCTTATCGTCTATGTATGGCCGTAGCCACTCAACTGGCCCAAGGCGTGATTGATAAGCCAAATGGGTTTTGGCAAAGTTCATTCCACGATTTAGCATCATTTTTCTGACATGATATAGTGTATATCTGATATGCTGCTGATACAGATCCCCTTTGTCGACTACTTTTTGAGGCAGCCCATGAGCAGAAAATAGCAGTTCAAATTCACTCGCATCGTCATTATTTAAAGCCTCTTTTATTCTCTCTACAATTGATCTAATATAAAGAGGATGGCTATGGTAGCTGGATATGGTCTTTATTTTATCAGTTAATCCTAGCTTATTCGATGCTCTGTAGAGGTCATCAAGACTAGAGAGCGTAGTGGTGCTTGAATGCTGTGGATAGAGTGGTATGGCATAGATCTCGTCTGTGTTTTTTAATTTTTGAAGCACGTCTAGAGCAAATGGGGGAGTATATCGCATAACAGCGTGAACGCTTGCATCTACTTCTTTTGATAAGGCTTTGATGAGTTTATCTGTGTGTTTGATAAGTGGAGATTTGCCTCCTAGTTTGGCATAGTTGTGTGTCGCTTCGTCGAGTCGTTTCCAAATGATGAGCTTTGATATAAGCCATCTAATTGGTTTTGGAGCTGATATGATGCGATGGTCATTGAACATATTGTCTAGAAATATCTTGACTTCGTCTAGGTTGTTTGGACCTCCCATATTGAGAAGCAATATAGCTTTTTTCATTAGCATGCCTTGGCTTGTAGGATATATACTTGCATGATTCGCATCATTTTTCTTTAGGAATATTAACATAAGATAGCAAGAAACTCCCCATTATAAAAGTATAATAAAATAGTTAACAATTATTTTTTAACCATCTTTTGGCTAAAATCACGCAATTACTATAATTAAATACCCCAAACCTCAAAAGGAAAAAAGTGAAAGTAACAGTAAACAAAATAGACGACGCAAATGTGTCGATGAGCGCAACGATCTTAAAAGCGGATATAGACAAAAATATTGACACTCTTGCAGCGCAAGCAGGCAAGAGCATGAAAGTAGACGGTTTTCGTAAAGGCAAAGTGCCGGCACATGCAGTCAAAAAATTGCATGGCGAAAAATTAGCTCATGACGCTGAAGCAGAAGCTGTAAAAGCTCTCTTGGACCAAGGAAGCAAAGAAGCAAAATTAAATCCAAGCGATATAATAGGCCAACCGTTTTTCAAAAAGTATGATAAAAACGATAAAGGTATCGATGTAGAAGTAGAAGTTTCTTTGAGACCTAAAATCGATTTGGGTGATTATGCAAGCGTAGCCCCAAAATTCGAAAAACCGGAAATCAGTGATGAACTCTTAAATGAGAGATTAGATGGCTTAGTAGCAGCACAAGCTCCATATGAAAAGATCAAAAGAGCAAGAGCGCTCAAAAATGATGATATGTCAGTAATCGATTTTGTGGGCAGTGTTGACGGCGTACCTTTTGAAGGCGGTAAAGCAGAGAATTTTTCATTAAAAATCGGCTCAGGACAATTTATTCCAGGCTTTGAAGAGCAAATGATCGGCATGAAACCGGGCGAAACAAAAACTATCAAAGTAACTTTCCCTGCAGAATACGGTGCAGCAAATCTGGCTGGCAAAGAGGCGGATTTTGAAGTTACATTACATGAAATTCAAGTAAAAGCTACGCCAACACTTGATGATGAATTGGCAGCTAAGCTTTTACAAGGAGCAGAAGGCGCAAATGTAGATATGCTAAAAGAGAAAATCAAAGAGCAGCTTCAAAGAGAAGAGATTTCTAAACTTTACAATAATGAACTAAAACCTAAGCTTGTAGATGCATTGGTAGCTAAATATGATTTTGCATTGCCAAATAATATAGTAGAACAAGAAGTCGATGTAAAAATAAATCAAAAAGCCGGTACTATGAGTGCTGAAGAGCTTGAAGGTTACAAAAATAATCCTGAAAAAGTCGATGCTCTTAGAGATGAAGTAAGGGAAGAGGCTAAAATGAGCGTAAAAGCTACATTTTTAGTTGATGCACTTGCGCGTGAAGAAAAAATTAGTGTAAACGACCAGGAAGTTTCTCAAGCAATTTATTATGAAGCTATAATGTCAGGACAAGATCCACAAAAGGTAATGGAATATTACAGCAAAAACAATCTTCTTCCGGCTATCAAAATGGGCATCATAGAAGACAAACTATTTTCAAAACTTTTGGGTCTTGAAGATTAATTACATATCAAATAAAGGCAGAAAATGAGTTACGTTATACCATATGTTATAGAGCAAACCGGAAGAGGCGAGAGAAGTTATGACATCTACTCAAGACTGCTAAAAGATAGAATTATCATGCTAAGCGGTGAAGTAAATGATCAAGTATCGTCTTCAATAGTAGCTCAGCTTCTTTTCTTAGAGGCTCAAGATCCGGATAAAGATATCTATTTTTATATCAATTCTCCGGGCGGGGTGGTAACTAGCGGACTTTCTATGTTTGATACCATGAATTATATCAAGCCTGATATCGTTACTATTTGCGTAGGCCAAGCAGCTTCTATGGGGGCATTTTTACTTGCCGCAGGCACAAAAGGCAAAAGATATGCATTGCCTCATGCTCGTATCATGATACATCAGCCATCAGGCGGCGCCCAAGGACAATCAACAGATATTCAAATACAAGCCAAAGAGATACAACGCCTCAAAGATACTCTCAATGAAATTCTTGCCAAACAAACCGGCAAGTCTATCAAGAAAGTAGAGCAGGACACGGAAAGAGATAATTTTATGTCAGCCGAAGAAGCTATGGAATACGGTCTTATAGACAAGGTATTGACTAAAAGTTTATAAAAAGATTATTTTATGATAAGAGAAATTGTAATCTATCCCGATAAAAGACTAAAGCTCATTTCAGAAGAAGTCACTCAGTTTGACGAATCTCTTCATGGCCTTCTTGATGATATGTATGAAACAATGGTCGCCAAAAATGGAGTAGGGCTTGCAGCAATTCAGATAGGAGTACCAAAAAGAGTACTCATAATAAATGTTCCTATCAAAGATGAAGAGCTAGGCCGAGACCAGCCTAAAGAAAATACTCTTGAGATCATTAATCCGGTTTTTGAAGAAAAACATGGGTCTACCATATTTCAAGAGGGGTGTTTGAGCGTTCCCGGCGTTTATGAAGATGTCAATAGATTTGAATACGTAAAGATAACATATCAAGACAGATATGGCAATAAACACGAGATAGAAGATGATGATTTTTTGGCAATCGCTATTCAGCATGAAGTAGATCATCTAGACGGCAAAGTATTTGTAGAAAAACTTTCATTTATCAAGCGTAAAAAGTTTGAAAAAGAGTGGAAAAAGAGATAAATAATTAAAAATATGACATTTTGACATATTTTTTGTCATGATAATTAGTTTTTTGCCATACTTGCATTATGAGCAAAGAAAATGAAACACTTCCAATGGAAGAACCTTCCGTCGCCACTGTTATAAACCGCCTTACTTGTGCCACGCTAGAAGGAGTTAATGCCAAGGTTATAGAAGTAGAAGCTACATTTACCAAAGGGCTTCCTGGTTTTGCCGTAGTTGGGCTGGCTAGCAGCGATATCCAAGAGGCAAAAGAGAGAGTTAAATCTGCACTCCTTACCAATCAATTTGTATTTCCTCCTCTTAAGATCACTATCAATCTAAGTCCGAGTGATCTTAAAAAAAGCGGCACGCATTTTGATCTCTCCTTGGCGCTTTTGATTGCACTCAACAAGCAAATATTTATTCAAGAGGGACTTTTTGTATTTGGAGAGCTTGGTCTTGACGGCAAAGTCAAAAGCAGTTCCATGCTTTTCCCGTTGGTGCTTTCACTCAAAGAGCAGGGGCTTATCAGTAAAGCAATTGTACCTAGAGAAGCGATAGCTTATCTTAGTTATATTTCCGGAGTCGATTTTATACCCGTAGACAGCTTGGCCGAAGCGATCGGCGTGATTAAAAATGAAGTCTCTCCTAGTGCAATAGAGCATTTTTCTTATGATGCCAAATCTTTGAGCATAGACGGCAAAGAGTATTATTTTGATGATAGATTTGAAAGTGATTTTGCCGATGTCAAGGGTCAGCCGATAGCAAAAAGAGCTTCTCTGATAGCTGCAGCAGGCATGCATAATTTTCTTATGGAAGGCAGTCCCGGATGCGGCAAGAGCATGATAGCAAAACGTCTCAGGAGTATTTTGCCTCCACTTGATGAAAAGGAGATACTCTCTATCGCCAAACATCAATTTTTAGATGGGATGCTGCCGAATTTTGGAGCATTGCGTCCTATAAGGTCACCTCACCATACAGCCACAAGCGCATCTGTATTTGGAGGAGGCTCTATCCAAGCAAAAATCGGTGAAGTTGCTCTTGCGCACAACGGTATACTTTTTTTTGACGAGTTGCCACACTTTTCAAAACAAGTACTTGAAGCACTCAGAGAGCCGTTGCAAGATAGAAAAGTGCATATTGCCAGGGTCAATGCCAAGATAGCTTATGAGTCTGACATTATGTTCGTTGCAGCCATGAATCCCTGTCCGTGCGGCAACCTTCTATCTAAAAGCAAAGTATGCAGATGCAATGAAGCTGAGATCAAGCGTTATCAAAATAGGCTAAGCGATCCGTTTTTGGATAGAATTGATCTGTTTGTGACAATGCAGGAAGTTAGCAGCGAAGATAGATCAGATATCACATCATCATCAATGCATTCAAGTATCATTAAGGCTTTTATGGCTCAAAAAAGCCGCAATCAATCTAAATTAAATGGCAAGTTAAGCGAAGAAGATATCGAGAAATTTTGTATACTTAATAATGAAGCAAAAATTGTATTAGATAGTGCTATAAACAGATTTGGTCTTACTCACAGAAGTATAGCCAGTATCAAAAAGGTAGCCCGTACAATTGCTGATCTAGAAGCAAATGAGCAGATCACAAAAAGTGATCTGCTCGAAGCTCTTAGCTATCGAAGACGCAAATAATCTTATTTTTTTATCTCTGTTACGACTACGCCTCTAAAATCTCCCAATTTGAATCCTGTGGCAAGGTCTTTTGGATAGTACTCTTTTATTTTTTTCTTTGTTTGTTTATTCATAGTTTTTAAATCTCCATGACAAGCCATGCACGGTTGTGCCATAGGAAGAGGTTTATAGACTCTATAGCTATCATCCATTTCTATAATTTGCGGAGCAAAATTTTTGGTAGCAATGATCTTGTTCATCACTTCGATATCTTTGGTATCGGGCTTATTAAGGGGATTTCTATATTTTATGGCTGTTCTTCTGACCCTGGAGTCCATAGGTAATTGTTTGTTGTATTCATCAGTCATAGGCATCGCCGCATTGGCACAAGCCATTATGCCAGATGCTCCGGTTGGATCAGCTTTGAGTGATTGCATAAGTATAGGCTTTATCGCCGATACAAGACCATCTGCTTGAGAAACCCCTTTTGCTTTGATGGCTTCTAATTTAGATTCCGTGCCGGTCTCTTTTTTTGGTTCACATGTATCAGTACATGCGCCAATCATAAGGGCTATTGGTAAAATCATTAATCTTTTCATAAAATATAATCCTTTTTAATGCCTAGCAAGGCAGTTTATTTTTTTCAGAGTATATCAATAGAAGCTTAAATCTTTTAAAGTTATTATCAAATGATAATAATTATTATAGGCTATAGCATAATTTACTGTTGTAAAAAACAGTCAAATTGAGATAACACATCTTTTGAATTCTCTAAGCAATCCGGCATTTTAGCAGCACTATATGTTTTTTGTTAGAAGAAATATGATTTAATGATCTCAGAATATTTCACAAATTAATTTTGTTACTACAAAACCGCCGATCACAAGCCATGCAAACATTGCAGCAGAAGTATATATCGGCGCAAGTCCCAATCCTTTGAATTTTGCAAAACGTGTTCCCATGCCAAGCGCAGTCATAGCCATTGTTAACAAAAATGTATCAATTTCATTTATAGCAGCTACAATATTTTCAGGGATTAGATGTAGTGAATTAAAACCGGCAACACCTATAAAATACACAGCAAACCAAGGAATAACAAGTTTGACTTTTTCTCCTGCTTTTCCTCCTTGTTTTTTGGAGGCATAACTCAAATAAATGCCCAAAATAATCAGCATAGGCGCTATCATAATGACCCGTGTCATTTTGACAATCACTGCACTGTTTGCCATCTCTTCGGGCGCACCGGGTATGCAAAACGGCACTGCTACAACCTGAGCAACTTCATGTATTGTTCCTCCCACGTAAATGCCAAATTCTCTAGGGTCCATATGCAAAAATCCAGATGAATGTTGAATAATTGCAGTATAAAAGACAGGATAAAGAAACATTGCTACAGTTCCAAAAAGTACAACCATAGAGACTGCAATAGCAGCTTTATATTCTTCGGATTTTAATACCGGCTCAGTAGCAAGTACTGCGGCAGCACCGCAGACAGCGGCTCCTGAAGCATTTAGCATAGATGTGTCTTTTTCCATTCCAAAAATTTTATAACCAAGCCATGTTCCAAATATAAAAGTGGTAGAAAGCATAATAAGGGAAACCAAAAAGCCTTCAAGCCCTACTGAAGCTATGGCTTGGAATGTGATCCTAAATCCATAGAAGACAATTGCAAAACGTAAAATCTTTTTTGCTGAAAATGTGATACCGCTCTCCCACTCAGCAGGAAATTTATTGTGCAGAGTATTCGCATAGAATATTCCGATGACAATACCAATAACCAATGGAGATAATCCTAAGGCTTTTATTATATTTTGATCGGCTATAAATGTTGCTGCAGCAGCAAAAATTGCTACAAAAATAATACCCGAAATATAATTTTTATTGGATAAAATCAATTTTTTCATAAAAAAGCCTTAGTTTTTGTATTTAAACATTAAATTTGATTAAGATTATATTAAAAAGATGGCATAATTAGCAAATCAATTATAGGATTGATAAATATCAGTGTAAGTGATAAAAAGGGGATTAGAATGAACATTACACTTAGGCAAATTGAGATTTTTCTCAATGTCGTCGAGAAGGGACACTTGACACAAGTATCAAAAGATATGGATTTGAGCCAATCAGCGATTTCTATGTCTATCAAAGAGCTTGAAACTACTATTGGAAGACCGCTTTTTGATCGCATAAACAAAAGATTGGTTCTAAACGAGGTTGGCAGATCTTTTCACAAAGAGATAAAACCGCTTTATAAAAAAACAATAGATATTCAAACCGAGTTTCAAAATACGCCAAACAAGGGGATTGTGCGCGTAGGGGCCAGTACCACTATTGTCGATTATATTATGCCGCAAATAGTTTGCAGCTATATGGACAGTTATCCTGAAGTAAAAATTTCTCTTAAAAACGGCAATACTAAAACCATTATCGAAATGGTAAGAGAAGGACTGGTTGACGTGGGCTTTGTAGAAGGCTCAATAGATGACCCAGAAGTGCTAAAAGAGAAAGTCGGAATAGATGAATTAGTAATAGTAACGGCAGATGCAGAGATGGCAAAGAGTTGTTATATAGATTCTTTGGCAGAAGAAAAATGGATACTCAGAGAGCAAGGAAGCGGTACAAGAGAAGTATTTCTTAATTGCATCAAAGACAAAGTTGATTCTTTAAATGTATTTTTGGAGCTTGGACACACTGAATCTATTAAAAACATATTGAGAAGCAAACGTTGTTTTGCCTGTCTTTCAAAAATCGCGGTAGAAAAAGAGATAGCTGACGGCAGATTACACAAAGTGGATGTTAAAAAGTTCGAGTGTCATCGAGAGTTTTATATGATTTATCACAAAAATAAATTCCATAGCGGATTGTTTGATAAATTTACTTTTTTTGCTAAAAAAATGATAACCCAAATCTTGGAAAACAAATAAAAATCTTTTCGTATCCTGCATTTTTAATGCGGGATACGCTATAGACTTGGATTCCAACGGCAAGGCAGCAGCTCATCAAGAGTCATATATTCTTTTTGAGAAATGTATACTTTTGCATTGAGATTTTTATAGTCAATTTGAAACATCAGCTCCCTGCATCGTCCGCAAGGGGGCCTGATAGATGTTGCATCTAATGCAACGATCATTTCTATTTGAGTTTCTCTGTGCTTGAGCATTTGCGCAATTGCTGAATGTTCTGCGCAAAATCCGATACCGCATGCTACTTCAATATTAATTCCGGTATATATATTTCCTTTTTTTGTTAAAAGAGCAGCAGCTACAGATCCGGCAGAAAAATCAGGAGTAGATAGTTCATATTTGCCTACAATTTTTTGTGCTTCCTCGATTAATTTTTCAATTGTTATAAGTTTCTTCATTTTGTACACTTTTTGGTTTTATTATCGATGCCGTAACTCATATTCCGATTTTTTCCCCATGTTTGACAATATGCGATTTTTTATTTAATCGTCTTTCTATCTCTTGTTGAAAAATCTCTTGCTTGTCTCTTTCCCCATGAACGATAAAGATATTATCAAGTTTTTTGAATTTGCCCATCCATTCTATGAGTCCATTTTGATCAGCGTGAGCAGAAAAGCCATTGATCGTATATATCTTGGCTTTGATGACAATCTCTTCTCCGTAAAGTTTTATCGTTTTTGCACCATCTATTATATATCTGCCTAGGGTTCCTTCTACTTGGTAGCCCACAAATACAAGTGCATTTCTCTCATTCCATAAGCGGTGTTTGAAGTGTTGAAGTATGCGTCCCCCATTACACATTCCAGCCCCTGCAATGATGATGCAATGTGATTTTATTTCATTGATCTTTTTGGAGTCTTCTACTTTTGAAGTATAGTGAAGATATGGAAAATCAAATATAGTTCCATCACGCTCTAAAAATTCATTACACATTTCATTTAATTCTTCGTGATATTTTTTGTAAACTTCAGTAGCTCTAATAGCCATAGGCGAATCAAGAAATATTTTGCATTCCGGTAGCTCTCCTTCGTAGTACATTTGCTTAAGCAAGCACAATATCTCTTGTGTGCGCTCTATAGCAAAAGACGGGATAAGAACATTTCCTTTTTTGGCAAAAGTTTCCAAGATCACTTGGCGCAGTTCTTCGTCGCTCTCTTTGGCGCCTTTGTGGTTTCTGTCACCATATGTTGATTCTATCAGGAGTGAATCTGCATCTTCGACAATGTCAGGAAGAGGAGTGACTAGTTCATCATCATTTCCAAGGTCACCGCTGAATACAACCTTTTTCACCATACCGCCTTCTTCAAAAAAGAGTTCTATGATTGCCGAATCAAGAATATGGCCGGCATTTTTGAAATTGACCGATATGTCGTTGCCGAGGTCTATTTTTTCATCATACGATGAAAAGATCGTTGGCACGCTAAAAACGGACTTTACGTCACTTTCGGTGTATAAAGGTTTTGTGACTTCTTTTTCCTCGCCTCGTCTTTGAGCTTTTTTGAAGCTAATTTTGTAACTTTCTTTCATTAGTTTTGCACTATCTAACATCACTATTTCAGCCAGATCCATTGTGGAGCTATGTGTGACAATGGTACCCCTGAAACCTTCTTTGACCAGCTTTGGAATGCGTCCAACATGATCTAAGTGGCCATGTGTGATCAAAAGAAAGTCGATATCTTCAGGCTCAAAACCAAAAGGTTCATGATTGCGATCTTCTGCATATCCTTGGAACAATCCGCAATCAACCAAGATTTTGATCCCGTTTTGTAATTTGAGTAGATGACAAGATCCAGTTACAGTTTCTGCCGCACCAAATGATTGCAATATAGCCATATAAATCCTTTTATTACTAATATTAATTTTATTTTATTCCTTTTATATTAACAAATACATTAATCATGATAAAATTAGGCAGATAAGTGTAATGGAGAAATGGTCATGCAATATATCAAATGGTTTAAAGAACTATCTATCGAAGACGTGGAACTCGTTGGCGGCAAAGGCGCTTCGTTGGGAGAAATGTATCAAAATCTCACAAAACAAGGGATACGTATACCAAATGGTTTTGCCGTTACTTCTGATGCCTATAAGATGATACTTGATAGCAATGATGCATGGGGAAAGCTTGAAGAACAGCTTGACAAACTTGATGTAAATGATGTTCACCAATTGCAGCTACGTAGTAAAAATTGCAGGAAAATTATAACCGATTGTGTGCTACCAGATGAGCTTGTAAGCCAAATTTCACGAGGGTATGATCAGCTCAAAAATGAATATGGCAAGGACGTGACACTTGCCGTTAGAAGTTCGGCCACGGCCGAGGATTCGCCCGAAGCTTCTTTTGCAGGACAAAATGAAACTTATTTAAATATCGGTTCGCTCGAAGCATTACTGGATGCTTATAGGCATTGCCTTTCTTCCAATTTTACCGACCGCTCTATTCACTACAAACATGATTATGGGTTTGATACGATGAAAGTCTATTTGAGCGTAGTAGTGATGAAAATGGTCAGAAGCGATATGGGCACAAGCGGAGTTATGTTTTCTATTGATACAGAAAGCGGCTTTGAAGACGTAGTATTTATCAATGCATCTTACGGCATGGGCGAGACTATAGTTCAAGGAAGCGTGGATCCGGATAGTTTTTATGTACACAAACCCACGTTTAAAAAAAGGTATCGCTCCGTACTTAAACGAAAGTTGGGACAAAAAGCTATACAAATGGTTTTTGCTGACAATAATAGCCAAACCAAAGTTGCAAAAGAATATACGAAGATTGTCAATACTCCCTCGAAAGACCAAAAACGGTTTTGTATCTCAGATGATGAAGCCATAGAGCTTGCGCAATATGCTATTGGCATAGAAGAACACTATTCGAAAAAAGCAGGTCACAATAAACCTATGGATATAGAGTGGGCAAAGGATGGCATAGACGGACATCTTTATATAGTACAAGCACGTCCGGAAACAGTTGAATCTAGAAAAAGTGAAACGGCTTTCGAAATGTATATACTAAAAGAAAAATCAAGAATAATTGCTAAGGGGCACGCAGTAGGCAGTAAGATCGGAAGCGGAAAAGTGCAAAAAATCGTAGATATAAATAATATAGGCGAATTTAAAGCAGGCAATATTTTGGTTGCAACCACTACCAGCCCCGACTGGGAACCTATAATGAAAATAGCTTCAGCGATCATTACTGATAGCGGTGGAAGAACATGCCATGCTGCGATTATCTCTAGAGAGCTTGGGATACCGGCAATTGTAGGAGCTAAAAATGCTACTGAAGTATTGTATGACGGGCAGGAGGTAACAGTTAGCTGTTCGCAGGGGGAAGTTGGCATTGTTTATGAAGGTATTTTGCAATATGAAATTAAGCATGTTGATCTAGGCGCAATTCCCAAAACCAAAACAAAAATAATGATGAACCTTGGCAATCCGGATCTTGCTTTTTCGCTTGCCTCGCTTCCTGTGGACGGAATAGGGCTTGCACGCATGGAGTTTGTGATCAGTACGTCTATCAAGGCACATCCTATGGCGCTTATTCATCCCGAAAAGACAGATAAACAAACTCAAAAAGAGATAGCTGCACTATCTTTTGCATTTAACGATAATGAAGATTTTTTTATTAAAACGCTTTCTGAAGGTATAGCAAGTATCGCTTCTGCGGTTTATCCTAAACCATGTGTGGTACGCATGAGTGATTTCAAGACCAATGAATATGCTGCGCTTTTGGGTGGGAGCTTTTTTGAACCCAAAGAGGCAAACCCTATGTTGGGTTTTAGAGGAGCTTCACGATACACACATCCAAACTATAAAGAGGGGTTTGCATGGGAGTGTAAGGCTATGAAACGCGCAAGAGAAGAGATGGGATTTGATAATATTATATTAATGATACCATTTTGCAGACGTGTCAAAGAAGCTAAAAGGGTTATAGATGCCATGGAGACACATGGACTTAAAAGAGGAGAGAATGGTTTGCAAATCTATGTCATGTGCGAAATACCAAACAACGTCATAGAGATAGATTCATTTAGTGAGTTTTTTGATGGTTTTAGTATAGGAAGCAATGACTTAACTCAGCTCGTACTTGGAGTGGATCGCGATAGTGAAATAGTCGCATTTGATTATGATGAGCAAGATCCCGGCGTCATGAAAATGATAGAGATGGCAGTGCAGGGTGCCAAACGAAATCATCGCCATAGCGGCATATGTGGGCAGGGTCCCTCTGACTGCCCTCAAATGGCAGAAGCTTTGGTCAAAATGGATATAGATTCCATGAGCTTAAACCCTGACTCCGTGCTCGAGACTATACAAATTGTGAGCAAAATAGAATCAAAAGAGTCTCTTGCTGTTAAGTAATTCTTTTGCTTGTTCGTATTCTCTTGGATGATTTAGGTTTAAAAACGGCTCATCGGAACCAAACAAATGATATACGCTTTTGCTTTTATCTAAAAGCGCTACAAGTTTATGATTATCTAGCTCAAGAAACTCATTGGCAAGCGGGATTATAGAGCGACGATATATGCCGCATAACGGCTCAATGCCCTGTGGGCTCTGTGCTATTATAGCATCGGCATCATGATAGGATGATGCCGTTTCGTGTAGTTGTTTAATGATTTCTTTTCCTATCATTGGAGCATCTACGCTGAGTATAAAAACTTCATTTTCATCGATCGTTTCAAATATTGAAATCAGTCCTATAAGCGGTGAGCTTTGCTCGTACTTATCTTCTATAAGTTGCGGTGAAAAATCAAATTTATCATCTTTGGCGGATACGTAAACAGTATTAAACATTTTTTGAAGCTTTTCATATTGGTATTGACCCAAAGAGTTATACTCTCCAAAAGGCAGCAATGCTTTATCACTGCCCATGCGGCTGCTTTTGCCCCCGGCAAATATGACAGCTGTGTTAAATGGTTTCATCTGGTTCCTTTGGCTGAGGGGATAAATAAAACAGCAAATGCCGCAAATGCTATAACTGCTTCTATAGCAAAGAGCATATCGCCATAAAATCTACCGGCGATTAGAGCACCCACCGAGGCCCCAAGTCCAAATGCGATGCCCAAAAAAAACTGTTGAGCCAGTTTTTTTTGAGAATAAAGTGTAAAAACATAGCTGATTGCAGCGGTATGATAAAGAGCAAAACTAAAAGCATGCAAAGACTGTGAGGTAAATATTAATACAGTCGAACTAGGGAAAAGATATAATATTAGCCAACGAAAAGCAGTAATCAAAGTGGCAAATTTGACAATAGAAAGCAAATTTCTGTGTAGCAGGGGTCCTTGAAAATAGAGCATTGCAATTTCGCAAATGACACCAAAGCTCCACATCCAGCTTGTAACTTCCAGTGAAATGCCATGTGAAGTTTCATATATAGTAAAGAAATTATAAAAACCGCCGAAACTGACTTGCAAAAGAAAAATAGAAATCCAAAATGGGGCATGAATTCGTAACGAAAAAGAGTGTATATCTTCTTTGATGTCCGTATCAGCCTTGGCATCTTTTGTGCCTATGCTCGCACCAAATATAAGTGTCAAAAAAGCAGTTACTGCCAGATATGCCAGGCCTTCATTAGGACTTTCTAATACTTTGCCAAGCCATAGTACAATCGCCATAAAACCAATAGATCCCCATAGCCTTGTTTTTCCATATTGTATTTTTGATAATAGCTTAAGGGATATGGTTTCTACATAAGGCAACGATATACCCATGGCGGCCCCAAATAGAAGATTGCAAACAAGAAAGCTCCAAAAATGCTCAATAGTCCCCCAAAAAAGAAGCACTGCAATTACGCTTAACAGCAAAGAAGCAAGAAATATGCGATTGGTTATAGCTAAATAATAGCGAAAAACAAATGGGAGCAAAAATCTCATCATGGGAGCAGAAGCAAATATGATGCCTACTTGTGATGGTGTGTAGCCAAGATCTGTTAAGATTTTTGGCATGAATACGATATAAACACCGACCATGGCAAAATAAAAAAAGTAATATCCCCTCAAAAGCCATACGGCCAGGATAGAGTTTGTTTTCATATCTCTACAGATGCTGTGTTACTCAGCAGATCATGAAGGGTCTTATGATCTTTTCTAAAAAACATCATCATCCACCCAAATATAGTAAAAAATGATAACAATGCACAAAAATTACGAAATAGAATGATGCCAAAACTTGGTTTCTCGCCCGTGGCCTCGTCTATTAATTTGATATTATAGGCTTTGTATCCGGGAGTTTGCCCCCCTCTATAAAAAAATATAGCTTGCAGCAAAATAAGCGGTAAAAATATAGCTATCCATCCATATAGCTTATGCTCGGCAAAACCGCTTCGGCCACCCATTATGAGATAAAAAACTACATACATAATAGGCATAAGCAGCATAAAATTATCTATCAAAAAGGCTTTAAATTTTGTTAGTTTTGTGGCATATCGTCTTTTTGGCATAGTAACAGATATGGTTTTTTTCTTTTTTGATTTGTGCTTCATATGTATCTCAATTATTTAATAATGATATTGTACCACCTTTGGGGTTAGTTTTAGGAGTTACAATTTTTGTGTAGATTTTGGCTACAATTATTTGTAATTTTATTATTTCAAGGAGCATCCATGTCGTCATCTATCTATGAAAAGCTAGATTTATTCTATTTAGGCAAAGACTTAGATAGAAATACAATGAAGCCTACAGACGTACTTACCTTGATAAAGAACAAAGCTTTTACTACTCATGCTGCTATCATAGGCATGACAGGCTCCGGGAAGACCGGTCTAGGGGTTGGGCTTGTAGAAGAAGCAAGCTTGGATAATATACCCTCTATAATAATAGATCCAAAAGGTGATATGGGAAATTTATGCCTTATTGATAGCGAATTTGATCCGGCTTCATTTGTCCCATGGGTTACAGATGAAGCTGTCTCTAAACAGAGAGATCCACTAGATTACGCTAAAGAGATTGCGGCATCTTGGAAGAAAGGCATAGAGAGTTTTGGTCAGGAGAAGGAGAGGGCAGCTAGATTTCAAGCAGTAGCCAAGACCATATATACTCCTGGCAGTTCCGCGGGGATTTCTGTAAATGTAATGAGTTCTCTTGATGTTCCGCCTGTAGAGATCTTAGAAGACAGTGACTTGTTTTCCATGTATCTAAAAACAACAGTTTTTAGTCTTTTGGCATTGCTTGGTATAGAAGCAGACCCTGTTAACTCCAAAGAATACATTCTGCTTTCGCAGATCGTATCTGATACTTGGATGGACAATCAAAATATAGGCATAGAAACACTGATAAATAGCATCATAAACCCATCTTTTGACAAGATAGGAGTACTTAGGCTAGATGATTATTATCCAGCTGATGCCAGATTTGCTTTGGCATCAAAATTCAATGCTCTAATAGCATCCCCTCATTTCCAAGCTTGGATGCAAGGCGAAGTTCTTGACATACAAAAGCTCTTATATGATGAAAACGGCAAAGCCAAAATAGCTATATTCAATATATCGCATCTCAATGATAGTGAACGGATGTTTTTTGTCTCCTTGCTTCTAAACCGTTATACGGCTTGGATGCGCTTACAGAGTGGTACGGAAATATTGAAGACTATTTTTTATATGGATGAGATTTTCGGATTTTTCCCGCCAAGCAAAAACCCGCCAAGCAAAGAGCCGATGCTATTGCTTCTCAAGCAAGCAAGAGCTTTTGGTATAGGAATGATTTTAAGTACACAAAATCCTGTGGATTTGGACTATAAAGGACTTGCAAATATTGGTACGTGGTTTATAGGCAGATTGCAAACTACTCAAGATGTAGATAAGATAATAGATGGACTTAGTGGTCAGATAGGAGCATCTTTTAATAAAGATGAGATCCGCTCGATCATTTCAAATCTGCCTAAGCGCAGTTTTTTTCTCAAAAGTATACATCTAGATGATATTAGGCTATTTGTCACCAGATGGGCGCTTAGTTATCTTAAAGGGCCGCTAAAAAGAGAAGAGATAATATCGCTTATGAGCAGTCAAAAAACTGCTCCAGCCAAGCAAAAACCAGCCGATACAGCTATGTGGACAACCATAGAGTTGCTAGATGAAAGTATACCC
The DNA here is from genome assembly GCA_041654415.1 of Sulfurovaceae bacterium. Lineage (GTDB taxonomy): Bacteria > Campylobacterota > Campylobacteria > Campylobacterales > Sulfurovaceae > BN30871. The sequence continues at coordinate 111,161 of JBAZDL010000004.1, forward strand.
CAATATTTTGAACCGGGTATAGAGTCGTTTAAACCAACCATAGGTGCCAAGGCTAGCATATATTATTATCAACAAGCTAAAGGAATTGATGAGAAAAAAGAGTTTTTTGTCAATTTGCCATTGGATGAAAATGATTCACATTTAGATTGGTCAAATATTTCAAAAGACAATGCTGATTTTAGCAGATTTCCCACAAAAGCACCCTCGTCTGCTTCTTTTGTGTCTTTACCTGAAATAATTAAATCAGATAAAGGCCTAAAAAAAACAACAGCTAGTTTGGCTGATTGGCTATACCAAAATGAAAATATGGAGATTTTGTCTTGTAAATCATTAAAGCTAGAGTCAAAACCAAATGAGAGCAGGGCTGATTTTATAGTTAGAGTAGGCGATGCAATCAGGGTAAAAAAGGATGAGGCTATCAACAAGCTTACCGCTCAATTTAAAATCAAAGAGAAGAGCTTGTTGGATAAATTAAATAGAGCTAATGAACAGATAGAAAAAGAGAAAATAGATTCAAGCGGCTCCATTGTAAGCACCGGCATAGCAGTATTAGGAGCATTGTTTAGTGGCTCTAGCAGCGCTTCTAAGATAGAAAAAGTTGTTTCTCACGGAAGTAAATTGTTTAAAAACAACAGCGATGTGAATAGAGCCAAAGAAAAAGCAGAATTGATACAAGGTGAACTAAAAGAGCTTGAAGAAGAGCTTGAAAAGAGGGCTGATGAGATAGCCTCTATGTTTATCATAGAAAATTATGAGATAGAAAGCATTATCATTAAACCTCGTAAAAGTGATATTGATATAGCTCTTTGTGCTGTTGTCTGGAGAGCCTAGGCTCTGCTTCCAGGCTTAATAGCAACACTGCCTTCTTGACACATAGGGCAATTATTCGGTTCATACATAGCAAATTCAAAATCAGCCAACGCATAAAATGGAATATTCTCTAGCAGCTTGCAATTGGCTTTGCGAGAAGTATTGCTGCTTTGACGGTGACAGAATCCACGATTTGCAAGAGCAGCAAATGCTATCACTTCCCCGCCAAGTTCTGAAATAATTTTGGCTACTTCCATAGCAGAACCGCCGGTTGTTATAATATCTTCGCAAATAAGGATTTTTTCACCTTTTTTTATATTAAAACCTCTGCGAAGTTCCATTTGACCGTCTTTTCTCTCGGCAAAAATGCTTCGTACTTTCAAGGCGCGAGCCAACTCATAACCTGCAATAACACCGCCAAGGGCAGGAGCACATACTGTGTCTACTTCTAATCCGCTAGCTTTGATCTGTTCAGCTAAGGCTTTCGCTAATATCTCCGCAGTGGCAGGATTTTCCAACACTTTTGCACTTTGCAGATATCGGTTTGAATGATTGCCGCTTGAAAGTATAAAATGCCCTTCTAGTAAAGCGCCGGCTTCTTTGTATATATTTTCTATATTCATAATTAGACTTTTAATATATCGATTTCTTTTGCTTTTAGAGCTTCATCGATTTTTGCTATATGCTCATCTGTGATCTTTTGTATTTGATCCAAAGCTTTTTTGATCTCGTCTTCGCTAATAGCTTTGTCTTTTTCAAGTTTTTTGACTTTATCGTTACTGTCTTTTCTAATATTTCTAACTGCAACTTTGGCTTTTTCACCCATTGCTTTAGCTTGTTTGACAATTTCAGTTCTTTGATCAACGGTCATTGGAGGAAAGAACAGCTTGATGATGCTGCCGTCATTGTTTGGATTCACTCCTATATTTGCTTCCTGGATAGCTTTCGTGATAGGGTTTAATAGTGCTTTTTCCCATGGACTGATAGCTATTGTAATTGCATCTTGGACTATAACATTACCTACTTGATTAAGTGCAGTAGGAGTACCGTAATAGTCTACTTTAATATTGTCAACTATATTTGTTGTTACTTTTCCTGTGCGAAGTGTAGAAAACTCTCTTCTGAGGGCTTCTATGCTTTTATCCATGTGCGTCGTAGTATAGGTATAAATTTCACTTACCATGCATAATTCCTCTTCTTTTATCTTTTTCGTATTTTATCCTTTTTTTGCTTGGTGTGCACTTCGTTGACTTTAAGGAATAGCAAATAGATGATAGAATATAATAATCTTGTAAATAGCTCATCAAAAGGATTAAAAATGAAAAAAACTATTTTTTGGTTAATGATTACTGCTTTTATTGGTATGATGGGAACTGGTTGTACCGGTACGGTCAAAGGTGTCAAGCACGATGTTGGAAACGCTTATGATGCTACCAAAGAGACAGTTCAAGAGATAGGAAATTAAGTATATTATCCTGCAAAAGTGAATGGTCTTTCGCAGGATATATTCTGATTTATTTTAATAATTCTCTCTTATTTTCCCAAATTGAGTGCGCAAATGCCAATAGTATGAGCCCTATGCCTACAGTACCGGTAACAAGTTCGCTTACATGAATGTTGATCTTCATAAGCATGATCACGGCCAGAATACCGATTGCGTAGTGAGCTCCATGCTCTAAATATCTAAATTTTGATAAAGTTTTATGTTCTACAAAATAGAGTGTTATGCTACGCACAAACATGGCACCAACTCCTAGACCTATCATAATAATAAATATATTGCTGCTTAGTGCAAATGCACCTATGACGCCATCAAAACTGAAACTTGCATCAAGTACTTCGAGGTATATAAAACCAGCAAGTCCATTTTTGACCGTTGTAGTAGAAAAGGCATCATCTACCATACCAAGCAGTGCATGGAGCAATACTCCATACATAAATGCCAAAAGTACACTAAAGTCTTGAGTTGTGTGGCCTAGTCCGATTCCTACGGCTATAGCAAGAGAAAGTTCTACATTGGATAATAACGATAATTTTGTTATTAATTTGGAGTTTTCTAATATTTTTATCCAATATACCTCTTTTTCTTCAAAAAAGAAATCCAAAAATACCATTAGCAAAAAGGCACCGCCAAAGGCAAAGATACTTTTTTCCGTGGATTTTAAAATCGCTTCATAATGTTCGGGTTCGCCTATGGCAACTTGCAAAGTCTCAATTAGTCCCATGCCCGTCGCAATCGCTACTATTCCTAACGGAAATAATAGTCTCATGCCAAACACAGCTATAGGAATACCAAAAAGTATAAATCTTTTTTGCCAAATGACATCCATGGTGTTGAGCACTTTGGCATTAACAACGGCATTGTCAAACGATAGCGAAATCTCTAGGATTATAAGCAAAAATGTTACATAAATCGCTGCAAGCCCCCCTAGAAAAAAGGCTGTTGCTAGGCCAATCGCCATTATGATAAATGAGCTTATAAAATATTTCATATATATTTTTTCCTTTTGTTTGTTAAAACAGTATTGTAGCACAAGAGGTATTTGACGATGTTATATATTAGAGCAGCGGACTTAATGTAGCATTGATGTTGTACCATAGCAAGCTAGGCTTACTCCAAGCATTCACTTCTTTAATGGTTATGTTTAAAGACTTGTCTATATATGACTGTTGCCTTTCAAGTATATCTTCTGTGAGTTTTTTATCATAAAATATTATATTATTTTCATAGTTTAGATCAAAACTGCGACGGTCTAGATTGGCAGAGCCTATCATGCCAAGCTCCCCATCAATTGTTAGCAATTTTGAATGCAGTACTTCACTTTGATATTCATATATCTCTACCCCGGCCTCCAGTAGCTCTGGATAATAGCTGTGGCTAGCAGCACGCACAAACCATGAATCAGTATTATGAGATAGTATCAATTTTACTACTACCCCCATCCTGGCAGCTGAACATATTGCATTAAGCACTGGCCCATTTGGAACGAAATAAGGCGTAGTTATCGTTAGGCTTTGACGGGCAGAGCTTATTATGACTTGAAATATATCTGACATTGCATCATGTCTTTCGGTCGGGCCGGTCCCTACTACTTGGGATGGACAGGGGCTATTCATTTTACTGCTCATATCTTTCAATATCTGAGTATTTGCTAGATCAATTATATCATTTGGATATTCAGATTCATGTGTTGGCGGCAAATCTTCTCTAGTGGCTGCCAGCCAATCTTGGACAAATAAATGCTGATTTTGTAAGGCGATCGGACCAGTGAAGCGAACTTCGGCATCTATCCATAAAGCATATTTGTCTTTTGGGTTGAAATGAGCATCGGCACAATTTTGACTGCCACAATAAGTGATATAATTATCAATAATCACAATTTTACGATGATTTCGCAGATCAACACGACCCAATATCATTCTTAGCAACGTATTGCCTATAGATAATGAGGATACAGCATGTACACCAGATTTATGCAAATCACTCCAAACATTAGATGAGATCAGTTTGCGCGAACCCACCGCATCAACCAAGACTCGACACACGACACCTCTACGAGAAGCGCGCATAAGAGCATTTGCAACTCTTCTTCCGCTCTCATTTGCGAACCAAATATAAAATAATATATGAACATGATGCTTCGCATTATCAATATCTGCAACTAGGGAATCTATCATAGTTTCAGAATTTTCTAATAAGCGGTATTTATTGCCACCGACCGGCAAAAAGCCATTAATAGATTGTCCGGTACGAAAAATATGATGATATTTTTTGGGAACCGTGTCAATTATAGGCTCATTAAGGGCTACTTTGAAACGGTTTTGGAATATTTCACTTTTGAGTTTTTGCATATTTTTTGCGCGAATAAACCCTATGCTGGTTTCGCCGAACATAAAATAAAGCATTATGCCTATAACGGGTATTGTGATAGCCACAAGTACCCATGCCAATCTGGCAGCAGGTTCACGGTAAGGACGCAACATAGCACGATATACGACATAAGCTACTATAATATAATTTATAATGGTTATTAAGGCAATCCAAGACATATATGCTCCTAGTTTAAAAATTATATCATCATTTATGTCAGTTTCAATTATTTGGTGTTGTTTTATTATTGGTTTACTCATGGGCAAGATTATCTCGGATTTAATATCCTTTATCCTATATAAAGACAAATTCAGCGTAAAATATTTTTATATCAAATTGGTCATCTTAATGCTATAATTAATAAAAATGAGATATTGCTCAAGATTTCATTTAAAGGGTGGATGGATTTATGATCACAGTTGCTACTTATAATATTCACAAAGCTTACTCTATGGTTCATGGTTGTCGAATAGGTACGCTCAAAGAAGCTTTGGTAGAAATAGACGTGGATATTGTCTTTTTACAAGAAGTCCAAGATATAAACATAAAACGCCGCAATGTATCTTTGCCAAAAGATACACATTCACAAACAAGTGCATTGCAAGGAGATATTTATCCATATGTAGCTTACGGAGCTAATGCTTTTTATGAGCATGGCCACCACGGCAATGCAATATTGTCTAAATATCCTATCAAAACTTGGCAAAATATCGATATTTCAGACCACAAACTTGAGCAAAGAGGCGTTTTGCATGCAATTGTAGAGCATCCAAAATATGGCGATATTCATGTAATATGCACACATTTTGGTCTCTTTAAGGGAAGCAGGATTAGACAGGCAAAGGCTCTTATAGAACATGTACGTCATAATATTTCCCATGATGTGCCTTTGGTTATAGCGGGCGATTTTAATGATTGGAATTTGCATGTACATCGTATTTTAACAGGGGAGCTTACATTAAAAGATGCTGTTGAAACGATCCAGCATCAAAATAGAAAATCAAAACGCTTGCCACGCCCGGTTCCGGGCCGTACATTTCCTAGTTTTATTCCATGGTTTAAACTAGATAGACTTTATGTGCGCAGTTTGGAGATAGTTGAAGCACATGTCAAATCTGGGCGCGAATGGCACACCAGATCAGACCATATACCGATACAAGCAAGTTTGACTATTAAGCCGCAAGAGAGAGACTGATAACTTTTGTTATCGGCCTCATTTTAAAAATAAGTTTTATTGTTGACAAGGGTTTATTTGCGTATTTTCATTTGGGTATAAATACACTTCTACACGACGATTAAGTGATTTATTTGAAGCCGTTGTATTTGGCGCAACCGGCGCATTATAAGAACATCCAATAGCTGATACCATGGGTGCACCTGCATTTTCAAAAGCACGAGCTACGCTGTTGGCTCTTCTTTCTGATAGTCCTTGATTGTAGCTATAGCTACCGGTATTGTCTGTGAAGCCGGCTACCTGTACTATGGTTTGAGGATACTGTTCAAGTACTTTGACAACTTTGTTTATTTTATTTTGAGCAGATGATCTTGGTGTAGCAGAATTGACGGCGAACATCATGCTGTCACGAAATGTGATTTTGACATAAGAATCTGTTTTGGTTACTATAATTTCCCTATTTGGGTCAAGTTCTGCCAATGGATCATTGCTAACGCCTGTACCCAAAGCACGCGCCACTGCATTAGCTTGTTGATCTAAGCTATATCCTACTCCAGCACCTATGGCACCACCGATCAATGCGCCTATAAGGGCTCTTTGTCCTTTATTGTGCCCTTTTGTGGTAGCCCCTATGATCGCACCTCCGATTGCGCCCGTAACAGCCCCGGTTTTTGTTCTAGTGTATGAATCATCAGCAACCAAACCTTGTTGTGCACATCCTCCCAATAGCGCTATAGCAACGCCGGATGCTAGTAGTGAAGTTTTTAATTTTTTTGTCATAAACATATCCTTTTCTAAATTATAATAAGTAATAAAATTATATCATAAAAATGTGATTCAACCGTGGAGGTCATTTTGCTTTAAAAGTTATTTTTTCGTGCCATTCATTAAGTGTTTTTTCGAATCCAATCAGTTTTGTTTTATAAAGAGATATCGGCTTTTCTAGATAGTTTTGTTCACACCAGCCACCGAAATTATGGGGGTATAGATACTCGGTCGAATTTGGTTTGATATGTGACGGTATAGGAAGTATGACACCTTTTTGTACGTGTTTTTGGGCATCGCCTATTGCTGCGTAAGCACTATTTGATTTTGGCGATGAGGCTAGATATATGACGAGTTGAGCTAGAGGGATCCTGGCTTCGGGATATCCTATGTGTTCAACTATATTTAATACACTGCTGGCAAGCGTAAGAGCATTAGGATTTGCATTTCCGATATCTTCACTAGAGAGTATGGCAAGCCTTCTAGCTATAAAAGCAGCATTTTCTCCGCCCTCTATGAGTCTTGCAAGATAATACAGCCCGGCGTCTATATCACTTCCTCTGATGCTTTTTATGAGCGCAGAAGCTAGATCATAATGCGTACCTGCTTCGCTGCTGCCGCTTTGAAGCGCAAAGGGGCGAAGAGATTTGAGTGCATCAAGCGTTATAGTATTTGCGATCTTTGATGCGCTGCCAAGCAGATTCAGCATGGCCCTTGCATCTCCGGAACTGGAGTGTATCGCATATTGTTTGGCTTCATCGGTTATTTGTATATTTTCTTTTTGTACTACTTTTTCGAGCAAAGCAAGCATTTGCTCTTCGTTGATATAATGAAGCTCAAACAGATAAGACCTTGAACGCATCGCAGAAGTCAATGTATAGTACGGATTTTCAGTAGATGCCCCTAAAATTATCCCATCATATCTCTCCATAAAAGGCAAAAGCACCTCTTGTTGAGTTTTGCTTAGTCTATGTACTTCATCTATAAAGATAAGAGGTTTTTGTAGTGAGTTTGTATGATTTTTAAAAATAGTTCTAATTTCTTCTATTTTTAGAGTCGTTGCATTCATATCATAAAAAGGGCTTTTCATTATTTTGGCAATAATCCTAGCCAATGATGTTTTTCCACATCCGGCAGGACCATAAAAAAATGCGTGGGACATAGCGTTAGCATCAAGAAGTTTTCTTAAAACCCCGTCAGGTCCAAGCAAATGTTCTTGACCTGCTATATCATCAAGAGATGTTGGACGATATTTGATGGCCAGATTCATTATTTTTCTCTAGGTGGTCTCTTGTTTGCCTCTTTTGTTTGAGCTTTCATATATTTATGCAGATCGTCATACTCTTTACGGGTAAAATATCTAGTCTTATTTGTAGGCAGATTGTTTAATTCTATTTCTCCGTAAGCCACTCTTTTGAGATCTAAGACTTTAGCGCCAAAATGCGCAAAAAAGCGTCTTAGCTCTCTATTTTTACCTTCGCTTATGGTTACTCTCAGTTTTGTCGATTTTGGACCTTCTGAGCGGATCTCATAGCTTTCAAACGGTGCAAATGACATCTCTGTGATACTGCTTTTTTCATGTCCGCCGGCTCTTGCATCATCAAGCACAAGGCCAGTTTGCATCGCCTCGGCCATTTCGTCAGTAAAAGGCTTGTCAATTTTTATATTATAAACTCTAGGCAGCGAACTATTCATTAGGATCTCAGCCACTCTTGGAGTATCTGTAAGTATCAAAAGCCCCTCAGAGGCATAGTCTAATCTGCCTACGGGGATGAAGTGTCTGTACTTGCCTGAAAGTTTGTGATAAATGGTAGCTCTTCCTCTGTCATCTTTCTTTGTGACCAGCACACCTTTTGGCTTATTGTAAGCTATGACAGTAATCTCGGTACGTTTTTCGACCAATCTTCCTTTGACATATATGTTATCATCAGGCTGTACTTCGTAACTCAGGTCGTCTAAAAGTTGACGACCAAGCTTTACTTCCCCTGCCTTGATAAGTTCGTCGGCATCTCTTCGTGAATATTTTGTGTGATGAGATATATATTTATTGATTCGCATATTTTTCCTTAGCTTTTTATGCCCGCATTGACTAGATCGTGTATGTGCAATACACCAACAATATGCTCATTATTATCCGTAATAGGCAAAAGCTGTATGCGCATAGATTCTATCAATGCCAACGCTTCACTTGCTAAAAGCTCTATATCTCTATGACTTTTTGGGTTTAGTGAAGCATAATTTATAGCCGGCAAAGTCAAATCAAAATCATCTTTTGCCAACGCCCTTCTTAGATCTCCATCGCTTAGCAATGCTATTAATTTTTCATTCTTATCAACTATCAGTACAGTTCCAAGTTTGCCTTCATTCATGACTACAATAGCATCTTTGAGTGCTGTATTGTCTTTTATGATTGGCAGATTGTCTGTGCGCATGATATCTTTGACTTTAATAAACAATCTTTTGCCCAGACTTCCTCCTGGGTGAAAAGATGCAAAATCCTCTTGTTTAAAGCCCCTGCTATGCATCAGGGCAACCGCTATCGCATCTCCCATTGCCATCGTAAGAGTAGTAGATGTAGTCGGAGCAACCCCCAAAGGACAAGCTTCTTTGTGAATATTAATAGGCACAACTATATCTGCATACCTGCCCAATGTTGATTCTTTTGAAGCCGTCATCCCGACAAGAGGAATATTTAAGCGTTTGATGTGGGGCAGTATTTTGGCAAGCTCTTCACTCTCGCCGCTATAGCTAATAGCCAGTACAGTGTCACCGGCGCCTATCATCCCAAGATCCCCATGCAGTGCTTCAGTAGGATGCAAGAAAAACGATGGCGTGCCCGTACTTGCAAATGTCGCAGCCATTTTGGCTCCTACAAGCCCAGACTTTCCAACTCCTGCTATGACAAGCTTTCCTTTTGTAGACAAGATAAGTTCTACTGTTTGCACAAAGGCATCATCAAGCATTTGGGAGGCTTTTTGGAGTGCATAAGCTTCCGTAAGAAGCGTATCTTTGGCAATTTCGAGCAAATTCATAGCAATCCTTTAGATTATAAAAATAGTCGGTATGATGAGCGGATAGCGTTTTTTGATTTTAATAACATGCTTACGTACAGCATTTCTTATCTCATTTTCTATTGCTTTGTGGTCTTTTAGGACTTCTGGTTTTAAAGATGCAAGCAAGGTTTCTAATATAGTTTCTATATCATTGGTAAATTTCTTCATCTCTCTGCTAGAAACCAATCCATGGCTTGTTATGATCGGTTTGCCTACAATTTTTTGTGCTTCTTGCGAAACTTGGGCTACTATGTTTATGATACCGTCTTCGGCCAGCTTTTGTCTGTCAAGCACTATATCGTTCTCAATAGCTATATTATTTTGGTTGTCTATGTATGTTTTACCGGTTTTTACCGTTTTGACTTTTTTGATATATTTTGGAGTGATTTCTACTTGATCGCCATCGCTCATAAGAAGTATATTTCTCTCGTCGACACCACATGCAACAGCTGTTTTGGCATGTTGCGCTATATGATTATATTCGCCGTGCACAGGCAAGAAAAATTTAGGCTGTACAAGGCGAAGCATAAGTTTTTGCTCTTCTTGCGCAGCATGTCCTGATACATGCATGTCTGTTAGGTCGGTGTAGTGCACTGTAGTACCGCCCTTGACTATATGGTTCATCAGTTTAGATACAGAGCCTTCGTTCCCCGGAATAGCTCTAGCAGAAAGAAGAACTACATCGCTTGGTTTTAGTTTGATATGACGATGCTCATCTGTTGCCATTCTAAACAATGCCGCCATGGTTTCACCCTGAGAGCCTGTAGTTACGATAAGCACTTCATTGTCGGGATATTTGGCTACTTCGTGTACTTCTATGAAGTGCTTGTCAGCAATGTCGACATACCCCAAGGCTCTAGTGGTTTCCACGTTTCTCTCCATCGATCTGCCTATGACACATATTTTTCTGCCGTATTTAGTGGCTCTATCCATAGCTTGGTATATGCGGTGAAGATTTGAAGAGAATGTTGACATTATCACTCTTCCTTTGGTCGTCATAAATATATGTTCAAATGTCTTACCTACGGTTGATTCACTTTTTGTAAAACCAGGATTATGTGAATTTGTACTATCAGATAACAGACATAATACGCCCTTGGATCCATAATATGCCAAGCGGTGCAAGTCAGGACCATATCCATCTATCGGTGTATAGTCCATCTTGAAATCCGCCGTGTGAATAATCGTTCCCGCAGGAGTTTGTATAGCAAGTGAGCTAGCGTCAACAATGGAGTGAGTCATATGCATCCACTCTACAATAAAATCTCCTATCGGGTATGGTTGTCTTTTTGTAACAAAATTAAAATATTTGCTATCATCTCTTAGTCCATGTTCGTCAAATTTGTTTTTTATCATCGCCAATGCCAGCGGTGTTCCGTATATTGGAAATTTAAGCTCTTTAAATAGATATGGCATAGCCCCTATGTGGTCTTCATGGGCATGACTAATGATAATTGCTTTGATTTTGTTTTTTATAGTGTGCAGATATGAAAAATCTGGTACAAGAATATCAACTCCGTGCATTGTTTCATCAGGGAAGCTCATACCTACATCGAAAATGATAGCGCTATCTTCGGTTTCAAAGACTGCCATATTCCCACCGATTTCTCCAAGCCCGCCAAGAGGTGTGAATCTAACCTTTGCATTGTTATTTACATCTATCATCTTCCACGGATTCATTCTGAGATCCTGAGCAGCCTTATTGGCTTGAAGTGATCTGTTCATCTCTTCGCTGACTGTTACAGGATTTTTGCGTCTGTCGCCTTTGCTGCCATGCGAAGGGTTTGGATTTTTATTGGCTTGAGACTGATTTTCGTTTGTATTTGGTCTGTTGCCGCTTTTTTGTCTAAAGTTTGGTTTTTTTGGCTTATTTGGGCGTGATTGTTCTTTGTTCTCGCCTTCTTGTTGTATATTGCCTGTTTGCGGCTTGTTGCTTCTGTGCGGATTTGGATGCCTGCGATGTGGATTTTCGTTTCGTTGTATTGTTGTATTGTCTTTATTATTTTCCATAAAAAGTTTCCTTTATAAATTTATATATATGCTTATATTGTGACATGGTTGCCTCATGAGGTCTGATATTAGTATCCATTCCATGTGCTTTAAATTCTTCTTCAAGCATGTGTATCTCCACAAGATTCGATAAATTTCTTATGAGTTTTTTGCGAGGTTGTGCAAATGCAGTTCGCAAAAATTCTTCAAATTTTTCGTCTTCTAATGATCTCTCTTTGGTAATTTTCAAAACCGCCGATGTCACTTTCGGTGGAGGCACAAATGCATTTGACGGTACATCAAAGCAAATCTCGGCTTCTCCTATGCTGCTAGCCAATACAGACAAAGAGGAGAACTCTTTTTGTTTCGGCTTGGCGGCAAATTTCAAAGCTACCTCTTTTTGCACCATTACCAATATTGATTGGCAATATTTATCTCTCAATGCCTTTAAGATGATATGAGTGGCGATATAATACGGCAGATTTGCCACCAAATGGTACGGCTCATCTATCAAGTTTTCATTTCCCCAATTGAGCAGAACATCACCGCATCTAAGCTCTAAAGATCTATCGTCAATAGATTTTTTAAATGTGTTATTTAGATGTTCACACAATCGTTTATCGACCTCAAATGCTATGACGCATTTCTCTTCTTTTAGAAGTTCTCTGGTCAAATCACCTAATCCAGGTCCAATTTCTACGATCTTAAGATCATCTTTGGGCATCGATTGGATGATTTTATGGAGATATAATTCATCTTTTAGAAAATTTTGACCAAATTTTTTATCTGCAAATTTGGATAAATCTGACTTAATCATACAGTAATTTACCTTATTTTGTTTTTAATCGTCCAACAAATAACACTTTTTGGAATATTTTTGTATAATCTTAACATATTTATAGGCGGTTAAAGATAAATGGATTATTTTGCAAAAAGAATTATACCTTGTTTGGATGTTGATAACGGCAGAGTCGTTAAGGGCATTAATTTTGTCGGACTTCGTGATGCAGGGGATCCTGTAGAAGTTGCTGCACGTTACAATGAAGAGGGCGCTGATGAGATAACCTTCCTAGATATCGGAGCAAGCCATGAGGGTCGCGGCACTATTGTTGATATGGTCAAACAAGTTGCCAAAGAAGTTTTTATACCATTAACGGTCGGAGGCGGCATACGAGAGCTAAATGATATTTATGCGCTATTAAACGTAGGATGTGATAAAGTCAGCATCAATTCGGCTGCCATAAAAAGACCGGCTTTTATAGAAGAGGGTGCGAAAAGATTTGGTTCGCAATGCATAGTAGTCGCCATTGATGCAAAAAGAGTAGGCCAGGGCAAATGGCACATATTTACCCATGGCGGCAGAAATGATACAGGAATTGATGCTCTCTCTTGGGCAAAAGAAGCATATGATAGAGGAGCCGGTGAACTATTGGTCACTTCTATGGACGCAGACGGTACAAAAGCAGGGTTTGATAATGAACTTAATGCTGCTATCAGCCAGTCAGTAGGTATTCCGCTAATAGCAAGCGGAGGAGCAGGGACTATGGAGCATATAAGGGATGCATTTACCGTTGGACATGCAGATGCGGCATTGGCAGCTTCAATATTTCACTTCAAAGAGATAGACATAAATGATCTCAAAGAATACCTAAGAAAAGAGAATATACCTGTCAGGAGCAAATAATGCAAAAGTTATTTTTTTTACTTATCTTTATTATAACTTTTGTTATTGCACAAACAGAGATAACTTTTTCTAAAACTTTTATTAAAAAAATCAAACCAGATACATTGTCGACATCAATCAATATAACATCGCAAAAATTATCCCAAGAACAAACCATAGAGCGTCTAACTAAAATTTTTGATTTTGTAGATGCTTCAAAGCATCTTGATATTAAAGGCGGGACGTATTCTGTAAACCCGCATATGGTATATGATAATGGTAAGAGTTATCAAGATGGATACGATGGGTCTATTTCTTACACGGTTTTATCCAAAAACCCACAAGAGTTAAATAAATTTATAAGGGATATCCAAAGACTGGGCGACAAAGAAAAGCTCATGGTTTCTATCTCTTCTGTCTCATGGCAAATTAGCGAAGAACAGCAAGCTAAACAAGGCGATAGCGACAGCTTGAGGCTTGATGCGATATTATGGGCGAAACAGTATGCTAAAAGTTTATCATTAAAGATAGGCAAAAGCTGTAAGGTTTCACGCATAGATTTTCGCGGTAACCAAGCAGTTTTTTCTGAAAATAGAAAGGTGCTGGCTATGAGTAGTGATAGCGCACCAGTTCCGGTTCAAGACGAGCAGACTATGCAAATCATCCCTTCTTTTACTTTGGTGTGCAGATGATAGTTTGTGCAGGAAATATAGAGTCTTTTGATTTCGCTACCCCTATAGGAATAGGGCTGATTGATTCTGCTATAGCTTTAAGTGAAATTTGCATCAAAACCCCGCCAAAATTTTTATTATTTGTCGGGACTGCCGGAAGTTATGGAGAAAAAAAGATTTTTGATATAATTCATGCCAGAAGTGCTTGTAATATTGAAAACAGTTATTTTGCTTCCAATGCTTATACCCCATTAGATAATTTTATTAGTACAGCTTTTGATGTTTCACGTGAAACAATAATAAATTCATCAAATTATATTACTACTGATGCTTCTTTGGCGCAGCATTATATCTCAAGAGGAATACATCTGGAAAATATGGAGTTTTATGCCGTGATGAAAGTTGCTCAGAGATTTAATATTCCCGCTGGAGGCATTTTTGTTGTAACAAATTATTGCGATTCCCATGCGCATAGAGACTTCAAAGTAAATCATACAGAGGCTATGCAGATGCTAAAAGAGTATGTACTGCAAAATAAAGAGAAACTATTTGGCAATTTTTAAAAACGGATAAAATATGAAACCAACAATATATGATTACACAAAAGAAGAACTTAGTGCCATTATAAAACCGGCATTTAGGGTTAAACAGATTTGGAACTGGATATATCACCGCTATGCGCGCAGCTTTGAAGAGATGAAGAATCTTCCAAAAGAATTAAAAGTGCAGCTTGCTAGCCAATTTTCACTAGAGCCATTAAAAATAGTAACCGTACAGCATAGCAGCGACGGAAGCATAAAGTATCTTTTTGGTCTGCATGATGGGCATACAATAGAAGCTGTTTTGCTTCTAATGAAGGATGAAAAGCATCATGAAGACGGAACTTTAAAACATCATAAACGATATACTGTGTGCATATCATCACAAGTGGGATGCAAAGTAGGGTGCGCATTTTGTTTGACAGCAAAGGGAGGTTTTGTGCGCAATTTGACCCCTGGTGAAATAGTCGCACAGCTTTTAGTTATAAAGAGAGAAAACAATATAGACGCTAATAGACGGGTTAATATTGTATATATGGGTATGGGCGAACCACTCGATAATTTAGATAATGTAGCAAAAGCAGTGAAGATTTTTGCCGACCCTGATGGTATGGCAATTTCACCAAATCGCCAAACTATATCTACTTCAGGACTCAGCAGCAAGATAGAAAAACTAGGACAGATGGACTTGGGCGTAAACTTGGCTATTTCACTTCATGCAGTTGATGATGATTTGCGTCAAAAACTTATGCCTATCAACAAAGCTTATAATATTGCATCCATAATGGAGGCAGTGAGAAATTTCCCCGTCAACCAAAGAAAAAGGGTAATGTTTGAATACCTTGTTATTAAGGATGTTAATGATGATATAAGTGCCGCCAAGAAGCTGTTGAAGCTATTGAGCGGCATTAAGGCAAAGGTTAATTTAATATATTTCAATTCATATGAAGGCAGCGAATTTCAAACGCCATCCAAACAGTCAATGATAGAATTTCAAGAGTATCTAACAAAAAGAGGGCAGCTTTGCACAATACGCGAATCAAAGGGCTTAGATATATCGGCAGCCTGTGGACAGCTAAGAGAACAAAATATTTAAAGGAAAAAAATGACAAGTTTAGACATCGCGATGATAGTTATCATAGCAACAGTTGGTATTATAGGGGTAGGTTGGTTTATTTATGAGTCAAGGAAATAATTGAAGGTAGAAGGTAGAAGGCAGAAGGTAGAAGGTAGAAGAGAGATAATGTACAATAGGGCCCAGAGAGCTTCATTGTGTATTAAATTTTCTCGCATTTTTTGGCACAATTAGGCTCTTTAGATCTTCGAAATCTATTTTGCTTTCGATCTTGTATTGGACTTCGTTGTAGCTAAAATCCAAACTTTGGGCATTCAGCATAAGCCTTGATGCGCCGGTGTATAGCGCTCTATCTTCCTCACTTAATACTTTATCTAAATAGGCATTGCTTATCCCAAAAGGCACACCATATATCGGATCTCCAAGTATAGGATGTTTCACGTGAAACAAATGAACTCTAATTTGGTGCATTCTTCCTGTGTGCGGAAAACATTGTACTAAAGTACTATCAAGATGAGGGTCATATTGTATCGGGACAAAGCTTGTACGAGATAATTTTCCGGACTTTTCTACAGTAACTTTATGCTTGTTAAACTCAAAGTCTTCATTTTTTTGAAGAGGGACATTTACCTCAAAACTATCGGTTACTTTACCGTCTACCCATGCTAAATAGCTTTTATGTATCATGCGATTTTCAAAACCGCTTTTGATCAATACCTCAGCATCCTTATGTTTGCTTGCAAGTAAAAGACCGGATGTTTCTCTATCTATACGATGAGCCGGATTGGATTCCATGCCGCCATATTGGCGCATAGCATCAAGCATAGAAAACGGAGTATGTCTAGTGGTGGGGTGTACCAATATGCCTGAGGGCTTATCAAAAAGCATAAAATCATTAGTAGAAAATAGAGGCGGCATATCAACCGTTTTCGGCTCAAAAACAGTTACTGAAATATCACCGCTAATTATTTTACCGGGACTTTTAAGCACTTCGTTGTTTACTATTACTCTCCCTTTGTGAATAAGTCTTTGAGACTCTCCTTGTGTGGTTTTGAGTGTTCTCATTACAAACAAAAACGCCGGTATCGGAGAGTCGACAATAAAATGCTTTTGTACAAATGGCAAATTTCAACCTTTAATGACTAATTTGGTAAAATAATACACTAATTTTCCATAAGGGACGAGAGATGGTAGAACGATACTCCAGAAAAGAGATGAGCGACAAATGGACAATGCAAGCAAAATATCAAGCATGGCTTGATGTAGAGCTTGCGGTTGTCAAAGCATGGAACAAGCTAGGTCTCATTCCGAATGAGGATGCAAAAAAAATAGTTGATAACGCTAGTTTTAGTGTTGAGAGAATAGACGAGATAGAGCAGGTCACCAAGCATGATCTAATAGCATTTACTACAAGTGTATCAGAAAGCCTTGGAGAAGAGAGCAGATGGTTTCACTATGGAATGACAAGCAGTGATACTGTTGACACCGCAGTTGCTTTGCAGATGAAAAGCTCTTTGGGGTTAATCATAGAAGATGTAAAGATGGTTATGGAATCTATCAAAACAAGAGCGTTAGAGCACAAAATGACATTAATGGTCGGCAGAAGTCACGGGATTCATGGCGAGCCTATCACTTTTGGTTTGGTTTTAGCCGTATGGTATGATGAGATGGCTAGACATTTGGAAAATTTAGAGCAAACTATGAAAATTATAAGCGTAGGGCAAGTAAGCGGTGCGATGGGAAATTTTGCACATGCTCCTCTTGAACTTGAAGAGTATGCTTGCGAAGAGTTGGGGCTTGCCCCAGCTCCCGCATCAAATCAAGTAATACAAAGAGACAGATATGCTAGATTGGCTACGGCATTGGCACTGCTTGCTTCTAGTATTGAAAAGTTTGCAGTTCAAGTGAGACATTGGCAGAGAACAGAAGTTTATGAGTGTGAAGAGTATTTCGCAGCCGGGCAGAAGGGAAGCTCTGCGATGCCGCATAAGAGAAATCCGATTTTGACAGAAAATATTACAGGGCTTGCAAGAATTATTAGAGCGTATGCCATTCCGGCAATGGAAAATGTAGCTCTTTGGCACGAGAGAGATATAAGTCACTCTTCAACAGAAAGATTTTGGCTTCCGGATAGTTTTATAACAAGTGACTTTATGCTGCATAGATTTAACAGTGTTATTTCCAAGCTTACAGTGATGCCGGAAAATATGATGAAAAATCTCAATCTTACAGGCGGACTTGTATTTTCACAAAGAGTTCTTTTGGAATTGCCAAAAGCCGGAGTGAGCCGCGAGGATGCATATAAAATCATCCAAAGAAATGCTATGAAAGTATGGGAAGAAATACAACAAGGCAGAGCTACTACAAATGAAAAAGGCGAAAGCTTGTATCTTCAATATCTTTTAGCTGATGAGGATTTGAGATCAAAACTCAGCGAAGAGCAAATAAGAGAGTGTTTCAATTTTGATTATTACACCAAAAATGTAGATGCAATTTTTACAAGGGTATTTGGGAAATGATTTTAAATTAGAAGTAAAGATTTTACTTAAATGCAATAGTTCTTCGTAAAAGCTATTTATGATTTTATATTTTTTTATACAATATGAAAGCAGCCATTATTTGCAAAATACATGACCAAATCTATACTATTTGATCATGTATATTTCTTCATTTAAAACATAAAGTATTATAATATATACTTATCTTTAAAATAGCCGAAAATCTTTCTAAATTAAAATCATTCAAAGCCAACTTTGAGTAGAATCTATAATATTATTATATTAAAACCAAAAAAAAAATTATAAATAAAAACGATAAAGGCATGTGATTATGATTAGAGTAGTTAAAAGAAATGGTCGCGTTGAAGCCTTGGATGTGACTAAAATTCAAAAGTATACATCTGCAGCAGTCGCGAACCTAAATGGCGTGAGTCAAAGCGAATTGGAAGTTGATGCTAAGCTCCAATTTAGAGATATGATCAGCACAGAGGAGATTCAGCAAACTCTTATTAAAACAGCCGTTGACAAGATCGATATAGATAGACCAGAATGGACATTTGTAGCAGCTAGATTATTTCTTTATGATATTTATCATAAGGTTACAGGTTTTACTGGATATGACCATTTAAGAGAATATATGAAAAGAGGCGAGGCAGAGGGCCGAGTAGTGTTAGGGCTTAAAGATAAATATGATCTTGATGATTTAAATGATCATATAAAGCCAGAGAGAGATTTGCAGTTTAATTATCTTGGCATACGAACGCTGTATGATAGATATTTGCTCAAAGACAAAGAAGGCGTGCCTATTGAGCTGCCTCAGCATCTCTTTATGGGAGTAGCTATGTTTTTGGCACAAAATGAATTTGATTCGCAAACATGGGCTAAGAAATTTTATGATGTATTGAGTAAATTTGAAGTGATGGCAGCAACCCCGACATTAAGTAATGCCAGAACACCGAGACACCAATTAAGTTCATGCTATATAGGCTCAACCCCTGATAATATAGAAGGTATATTTGATGCTTATAAAGAGATGGCGTTACTCTCCAAGTTTGGAGGCGGTATAGGCTGGGATTGGTCATTAGTAAGAGGCATGGGTTCTTTCATTGACGGGCACAAACATGCAGCAGGCGGAATTATCCCGTTTTTGAAAATTGCCAATGATGTAGCCATAGCCGTAGATCAGCTAGGTACCAGAAAAGGCGCTATTGCCGTGTATATAGAGCCATGGCATATTGATGTCAAAAACTTTCTTGATCTCAAAAAGAATTCAGGAGAAGAGAGAAGAAGAGCACATGAGCTTTTCCCGTCTTTGTGGATAAATGATATATTCATGAGAAGAGTAGAAGCAGATGAGACATGGACGCTGTTTGATCCGTTTGAGGTTTCTGAGCTTACAGGACTATATGGCGATGAATTTGAGAAGAGATATGAAGAGCTTGAAAAAGATGAGACCTTAACCAAAGAAGTTATCTCGGCCAAGGCTTTGTGGAAAGATATCCTAAGAGCTTATTTCGAAACCGGAAGTCCGTTTTTGACATTTAAAGATGCCGCAAACAAAACTAATCCGAATAAACATACCGGAGTAATACGAAGCTCAAATCTTTGTACTGAAATATTCCAAAATACATCACCGAATCATTATAAAACACGTTTTACTTATATTGACGGCACCGTGGATGCTTACGAAGAAGACACTCCTATAACCGTTGACAACGGCATGACAAAACCGGCAAAAAAAGTGACAGCACTTGACAGCATAAACGGTAAACAAATTTGGATGGTTGACAAAGAGAGCAATGACGGCGATACGGCGGTATGTAATCTAGCATCTATAAATCTATCAAAGATCAATACTGCAGAGGATATAGCAAGAGTTGTGCCAATTGCAATAAGAATGCTGGACAATGTTATTGATCTTAATTTTTATCCATTGGCAAAAGTTAAAAAAACAAACCAAAAGACTAGAGCGATCGGCCTTGGCGCTATGGGTGAAGCACAAATGCTTGCTGAAGCTTCTATAGAGTGGGGCAGCACAGAACATTTTGAAAAAATAGACGAGGTTATGGAGTCAATATCGTATTATGCTATTCGCTCATCAAGCGATTTAGCATTAGAAAAGGGCAAATACTCTCAATATGAAGGTTCTGATTGGAGCAAAGGAATTTTCCCTATTGACAAAGCAAATGAAAATGCATGCAAATTAGTAGATCGCGGAGGGCTTTTTGGCTATACCCATGATTGGCAAGCCCTTAAAGAAAAAGTAAAAACAGACGGCATGAGAAATGGATACCTTATGGCAATTGCACCTACCAGCTCCATCTCCATTTTAACAGGAACCACACAAGCAATCGAGCCAATATATAAAAGAAAATGGTTTGAGAAAAATTTATCAGGCATGATACCGGTAGTCGCACCAAATCTTTCGCCAAATACTTGGGAATTTTATACTCCTAGTTTTGAGCTTGACCAAAGAGTCCTTATAAGAGCAGCAGCAGTTCGACAAAAATGGATCGATCAAGGTCAAAGCTTGAATATCTTTATCACTTTAGATAAGGCTAGCGGTAAATATTTAAACGATATTTATATGGATGCATGGAAATTCGGCCTCAAATCTACTTATTATCTACGAAGCGAATCGCCAGAAACCGTAAAACAGACAGATAGTGTAGCAGATAGAAGCATAGAATGTGCAGGTTGCCAATAATATCCACAATTGCTACACAAATAGACCATACAATACTACTTAGGAAGCAACAAGGTATTTAATCCCCAATAATCTTTGTGTTTTGGCTTTCTAGGCAGCTTTTCATTTTATCATATGTCCCCCTAAAGTCCTTCCTATAAATACTCAAATGAAAAAGCTGCCTCTCCATCTCTGCCTTAACAAACAATCAGACAAAAAGTGTATAATAAGTAAAATTTTTATTTTGCAGGAATAGATGCATGGAACGCAAAAAAATATACAATCCAAACTCCCAAGAACGCACAAACGATAGAAAAATTTTCGGAGGAGACCCTACCGGTATCTTCGAACTTAATGATATCAAATATCAATGGGCATACAACCTTTGGGAAGTTATGTTAAATAATACTTGGTTTCCAAAAGAAGTCGATATGACTAGAGACGTAGGGGATTATAAACATCTTACAGATGCTGAGAAAACGGCATATGATAAAGTGTTGGCACAGCTTATCTTTATGGACTCTTTGCAGACAAATAATCTTATTGACAATGTCAATCCTTTTATTACAGCTCCGGAGATCAACCTTATATTGGTACGACAAGCATTCGAGGAGGCTTTGCACTCCCAAAGCTATGCGGTTATGGTTGATAGTATCTCAACTAATTCTGCAGAGATCTATGAGCTTTGGAGACGAGATATGATGCTTAAAACAAAAAATGATGCAATAGCAAAAGTTTATGATGAGCTCGGGCACAATCCAACAGATGAAAATATAGTAAAAGCTATGTTCGCAAACCAAATCTTGGAAGGAATTTATTTTTACAGCGGTTTTACATATATTTACACATTAGCTCGTTCAGGCAAGATGCTGGGATCTGCAGATATGATCCGTTTTATCCAAAGAGACGAAGTAACTCACTTGGTGCTTTTCCAAAATATGATCAAATCAACCAAAAAAGAGAGACCAGAACTGTTTACCAAAGAGCTATTGGATGAAGTTTATGAAATGTTTAGACAAGCAGTAAAGCTTGAGAGCGATTGGGGTAAGTATATTACGCAAGGTCAGATATTGGGTCTTACGAATGATATTATCGACCAGTATATACAATATCTAGCAGATGAGAGACTCCAAGCGGTTGGTTTAGAAAAAATCTACAATGTTGAACATCCAATTAAGTGGGTTGATAATTTCTCTAAATTTAATGACCAAAAATCTAATTTCTTCGAAGCGAAAAATACAAACTACTCTATAGGAAGCCTTGATTTAGATGACTTCTAGACCATCACAACTTGAGGTGTTGTGTATAGATTTTTTTTCAAATACCGCTTACGACGAACATCTCCAATATTTGCTCAAAAAGATAGACAAACGAAATGATTATAAAAATATCATTTTAGCTCCAGAATTATATTTGAGCGGATTTGATTATGAAAATATGGATAAAGCATCGGCTTTTTCTGAATATGCCATAGAAATGCTCAAACAAAAAGTTGACGAAGCCATAGTTGTCTTGACACTTATCCGCAAATTTGATAACGGTTTTGTCAACCAAGCAATAGTTATTCATAATCACCAAATAATACATTCACAAGAAAAATCAAAATTGTTTAGGCTTGGCAATGAAGACAGATATTTTATTTCCGGAGATACAAAGCTTATCGCGCCATTTGAAATTGATGGCGTTACGTTTGGAATAGTAATATGTTTTGAATTGCGCTTCAAAGAATTGTGGAAGCAGCTAGAAGGCAGCGACATAATAATGGTTCCGGCAAAATGGGGTAAGAGCAGAGAGGAGCATTTTGAGATCTTATCCAAAGCTATGGCTGTAATGAATCAATGTTTTGTGATATCGACTAGCAGCGGCTATGAAGATGTCGTAAATAATTCTATGATCTTCTCTCCAAATGGGGTGCCTTGCAGTTTGATAGTAGATTTAAGAGAAGTAACAAAAATGCGTAGATATATAACAATGGAGTAAGAGATGCTAAAAAAACGACAAATTGAAAGAATGATAGCGCAGATTGAACTTCAATTTCCATTGGACGATAATGTTAAAAAAGCATTTTTAGCTGTCAACAGAGAGGTGTTTGTGCCACCGGTATTTAAACATTTGGCTTACCAGCTTGATGCATTGCCTTTGAGTGACAACCAATGGATAAGCTCACCCGTCACGGTAGCTAAAATGACGCAGCATTTAGAGATGAAGGGCGTGGATAGTGTACTTGAGATTGGATGCGGGAGCGGTTATCAAGCAGCGATATTGAGCAAAATGTGTCGCAGGGTTTTTACTATAGAGAGAATAGGAGAACTTCTAAAAGATGCAAAAAGACGCTTTAACGAACTAGATATCTATAATATATTTACAAGGTTTGAAGACGGTCAGCTAGGATGGAAGGAGTATGCACCATATGATAGGATCTTGTTTTCAGCAACAGCAGAAAAGATACCGGATATTATTTTTGATCAATTATCTGATGGCGGCATACTTGTAGCTCCCGTTCAAGAAGGAACACTGCAGATCTTGACAAGATATTACAAGAGAAATGGGAAAATAAGCAGTGAAGCGATAGAGCCTTGTCTTTTTGTGCCGATATTGGACGGAAGACAAAAGTAACCAAACGCCTAGCCATTGTTATAAAATATCTATTTTTAGTCCTTTTTTAGCTCTTTAAGTATATTATTATGTCAACGTATAGCAAAGGAGACTTCGTGGTAAGATGTTACATCAAAACTGGCAACAGGCTTGAAGTTATAAAAAACTTAGAATTACTCCAAGAATCCAAACAACAAAACAATGTGATTTGGATCGATATGCTTCGCCCCACACGCAAAGAAGTTATTGCTATAGAAGAGATGTTCGATATAGAATTTCCTACAAAACAAGAGAGTGAAGAGATAGAGATAAGCTCTAGATATTGGGAAGAAGATAAAAGAGTAGAGATAAATAGCTACTTTTTGATCACAAATGACCCAAATCCATACAACGAAACCGTTTCATTTATCCTTCAAAATAAAATACTTTTTTCTATACGCTATAAAGAACTTTCGTCTTTTGATAAATTTAACAAACAATTAATCTCATCGCCAAAAGAGTTCAAAGACGGATTTGATATTTTTTGTCAAATTATCGATATTCGTATTGATGCTGATGCCGATGCTATTGAGAACTTGTCAAAAGAGATAGCCAAACTTAGAAGACACGTCTTTTCCGATTATACAAATGATGACGAGGAGATATTGGAAAAAATCTCTGCATTTGAAGATCTCAATATGAAAATTAGAGAAAATCTTACAGATAAACAGCGCATATTGACCTCCTTGCTTAAATCCACCATTTATAGATTGGCAACTGACGATATCATTATCATGCTCAAAGATATCAAATCACTCATTGAGCATACTGATTTTAATTTCGAGAGACTAGATTATTTGCAAAATATATTTGTCGGTATGTTGAATATCGAACAAAACAAAACAGTCAAAATCTTCACTCTTGTAAATGTCATTTTCTTGCCGCCAACGCTAATAGCTAGCATATACGGAATGAATTTCCATTTTATGCCGGAACTAAGCTGGAAATACGGATATGCAATTGCTGCTTTATTGATGGTGTTCTCCTCTATAACTCCTTTGTATATATTTAAGAAAAAAGGGTGGATGTAGTTTGACTTCTTTTTTTAAATGGCTCCAAAACAATTCAGGGAAAGTTCTTTTTGTCTTTGTTTTATCGTTTGCCATTTTACTAGCCTATGTCTTGTATAATGTACCGGTTGATGGATTCGAAAATAAACTTTTGTATTTATTAAAAAGATACGGATATGTTATTTTATTTGTTTGGAGCATATTAGAAGGAGAGATAGGGCTTGTAATGGGCGGCTTGTTGTGTCATTCTGGAGATATGAACCTTTTTTTGGCCATTTTTGTAGCAGGCATTGGAGCGTTTGTAGGGGATCAGATATACTTTTATATTGGCAGATACAATAAAAGCTATATCAATAAAAAATTTTCACATCATAGCCGTAAATTTGCCCTTGCAACGCTATTGCTTCGAAAGTACGGTATTGGTATTATTTTCTTGCAAAGATATATGTACGGAATGCGGACAATTCTTCCTATATCAATAGGATTGACTAGATATAGTGCCAAAAAATTTGGCATAATAAATCTTATAAGTGCTTGGTGTTGGGCTGCGCTTACCATAGTGCCGGTATGGTATTTCGGCAAAGAGATAATAGCGCTATTCCATTTAGCAATGGCACATTGGTATTATGCTATTCCTGTCGTTTTAATAGGCTTAGGATTGGTATATAGGGCGTATCGCAAATATTTGAATAATAAAATGCAAAATTTAAACGTATGATGCAAATCATATGTTTTATTATTTTCACAAAGGAGAAATAGATGAATTTTGATAAGCTTATTAGCGGGTTTTTTATCATTTTGGCGATGACGCTGAATTTTGGTTTTTTTTATGGGGACTTGAGTAATATTGAGCTGCATAGCAAATATGAACTTTTTGCTGCAATTGTGGTCAATCTCATAGCCACAACACTCAAAATAGGCGATAAAACACAAATCGGTTCAGTATTGTTAGCCACTTCTCTTGTTGCGGATATACAACTGATAGCTGCTGCTACTATTTGGACTATTGTTTATTATACCGCAGGAGCATTGGATACGCATACGACATCAGTAGTCATATCTCTTTCTGGCGGAGCATTATTGGCAAATATCACTTCAGTTATACTCTATATCGGAGAAACGATTAAGTCAAAAAGGTAACCCGGCATGAAAAACTCATCGCTTTGGCTTCTGCTTCAAAAAATGAGAGTGCCTTTTATTGTTATTGTTGTTACATATACTATTGCAATTGCTGGGTTAATATCACTTGACGGGATTGAGGTAGACGGAAAAATCTATCGCATGACTATTTTTGATGCGTTTTATTTCGTTACTTATACGGCTACAACCATAGGCTTTGGAGAAGTACCTTATACATTTTCTTATCCGCAACGCATGTGGGTATCAGCTCTGATATATATTACCGTTATCGGTTGGTTTTATGGCATAGGCTCTCTTCTTTCTATATTGCAAGATAAGCTATTTATCAGCGAGATCAAAAAAACCGCTTTTCGTAAAAAAGTTAGAAAAATAAGAGAAGACTTTTTCATAATTCTTGGATACAACAATGTCACAAAAAAGATAGTAGGCAAGATGCTTGCCCAAGGATATAGAGCAGTTGTAATTGAAAAAAATCCCGACAGGGCAAACGAGCTGGTACTCGAAAATTATGTGCCATCTGTTCCTATTCTTGAGGCTGACATATATGATCCAAAAGCATTGGAGCTAGCAGGCATCAAATCAAAGTATTGCAAAGGGCTGGTCTCTTTATTTGAAAACGATAATCTTAATCTCAAAATCGCGATAACCGCCAAAATACTTAATTCAAAGATCCCATTGGCTATCAAATCCACTACCAAACATATGACTGAAAATCTTGAAGATCTTGGAGTAGAGATCATAGAAAATCCATTCGAGATTATTTCACAGCAAATTCAAATGCTGCTTACCGCGCCATCTTTATACAAGCTAGTTAGATGGATGCATGGAAGGGGAGATTTGAGGACAATGGCCTTTCATCTTCCTGAAGGCAAATATATCATTTGCGGATACGGCAGAATGGGGCATGAGATAAAAAATGTCTTAGAGAAAAACAATATCGATGCAGTTTTTATAGAGATGGATGCCACAAAGAAAAATACCTTCAGCAAAAAAGAACAGGGCGAAATACTTTTTAAAGATGCAGATGACAAAGAAGTGTTGCTACAGGCCGGAACAGAAGATGCCGTAGCCATCATAGCCGGGTCTAAAGATGATACTACAAATCTTTCTTTGCTTTCTATTGCTCGTAAAATTAATCCAAACATTGTAACAATAGCAAGAGAAAATGACATAGAAAATCAAGCTTTATTTCATTATGCCAATATTAATTATGTGTTTATGCCTTCTCGTTTATTGATATACAAAACTATAGCCGCGCTTATAGATCCAATCGTTGATAAATTTATTGCTCATGCGGTGAAACAAGACGAGACGTGGGCGAAAGAATTACTAGGAATGCTTAAAGCCAAAGTCGGTGACAATCCATCTATATATAAACTTTTTGTTGACGATCAGCATGCCCGTGCATTAGCAGAAAGAATCAAGCGTAAAGAGTCAATCAAGCTAGAAACATTGACAAGGTCAAGAGCAAACAGGGATGAGCGAAATCCTATTGTAGCTCTGTTGCTACTTAGAAAAGATGAGTTGTATTTATTGCCCGATATGAGTGAAATTACGCTTGAGTATGGAGATCAAATACTTTTCGCATCTGATCGCGACGCCATAGAAGATATAGAATATATCGCAGAAAATATTCATGAACTCGCATATGTACTAGGAGAGAGGAATTAGATATTTTGAATATGTTTTAAGAACCAAAGATGATTTTGTATAGTCGAAGCCTCTTTTTTTGAAGCCGTCTTGAGGTTTGTGGTTATTTTATCTTTTTTTTGATGCGCAATGTATACAAAATATCCCTTCAGGCATAATTTCAAGCCTACCTAGAGCTATTTCCTCGCCACAGTCTAGGCATTTTTTCTCCAAATGAACCGTTTTCAATCCTTAGCAGTGCTGATTCTATTCTTTTTAGCTTTAGTTCATAATCTCTAAGATTTGAAAGTGCTACATTTTGCTCCTGCATTGCCTCTTGTCTTGTTAACCTTCCTAGTGAACAATCAGGACTGACCGGCTTTGACTTTTCTTTTAGTATCTCAATGTTTTTTTTGGACATCTTTTTTGAGAGCCGTTAATTTGTCCTTAAAATAATTCAAATCCGTTGCCATTTTAACACTTTCCGCCACATCCACAACTGCTTTTGCTATCCACGCCCTTTGTGTCATTCATAAATGCAATTACTTCATCAGCACTAAGAAGTTTACCGGTGCTTTTGACAACGCCGTCAATTACAAGCGCAGGAGTTGATACAACATTATATTTCATAATTTCGCCAATATCATCAACCTTTACGACCTCATGAAAACCGCCGACTTTGCTTACAGCCTCTTTGGCTACAGCTTCTAAAGCTTTACATTTCGCACAACCGGTTCCAAGTATTTCTATTTTCATTCAGTTACCTCCTAAAATAAAATTAAATAAATACCCCACAAGAAGTATCCCTAATCCAACTATACCAAAAAATATCCCTATTAGCCTAATGTGCAATATCCTTTTTAGGATCATCGCTTCTGGCAAACTTAGAGCAGTGACTGCCATCATAAAGCTAAGAGCCGTACCCATTAGCATGCCTTTTGATGTTAAAACTTCAATTAGCGGCATTACGCCGGCTGCATTTGAGTACATTGGAATCCCCATTACAACCGCCAACAGTACTGCATACCATGCATCTCCGCCTGCATATGAAGCTATAAAATCAGCCGGTACAAAACCGTGGATAAATGCACCAATGCCAACTCCAGCCATCACATAGAGATAGATTTTTTTGAAGATATCAGAAGTATAGTCCCACGCTTCATTGGCTCTTTGTTTAATGCTTGATTCGATTTTAACATCCTCAAGCTCTCCTTCCATCGGTGTGACAGGTATGAGTATATATTTCTCTAGCTTCATTTTGCCGATGATGTACCCACCAGCTATGGCCACAAGCAACCCAAGGGCAATGTAGAGTGCAGTTATCTTCCATCCGAAAAGACCAAAAAGCATTGCAATGGCTATCTCATTGTTCAGTGGCGCAGAAATGAGAAAACTAAAAGTTATCCCTATTGGAATTCTAGCCTGCATAAACCCTAAAAATAACGGAATAGCAGAACAGCTGCAAAAAGGCGTAATAATACCAAAAAGCGCTGCTAAAATATTACCACTAAACTCACTTTTGCCCTGCAAATAAACGCGTACTTTTTCTGTATTGAAAAAGGTTCTAAGAAAACTTACTACAAAGATAATGGCAACCAAAAGAATAAAAATCTTTATCGTATCATAGATAAAAAAGTGTGTCGCACTTCCTATGGCATCCTCGCTGCTCATTCCCCAAATTTCATACACTAAATTATCAACAATTTTTTCCCACCAATCAAACATCTCTACCCCTTTTAGTGCGTATGGCAACTAATATCATTTGAATGATACTTTGTGCTTTCAGGCTGAATAATAAAATGAATGATACCTTTTTCGCACACTCTTTTTCTGGTTTCTTCAATAACGGTTTCAATATCGCTCAGCAATAAGTCATTTTTAAACACTATATGAACTGAACCGTATGATCTTTCAGAATTAGGACGATAAAGATGCAAGTCATGAATAGATAAAATTTCATTGGATTCAAGTATCAGCTTTTCTATCTCTTTTAAGTTATGATCGTTTGAGTCCATTAGCGAAAAAAAAGAATTTTTAAGAATCGAAAAATTTGCAGCCATTACATAAATGCTAAAAACCATAGATAATAAAGAGTCTATTTGGTTAATGCCATAAAAATACATAATTATACCGCCAACAACAACACTGAGTGAAACAAAGGCATCTCCAAGCATATGAAGATATGCTGATTTAATATTCATATCTTCATGATCATGTGTATGATTGTGTTCATGAGCAATATTATTCTGGCTAAGAAGCCAAGTGCTAA
The DNA here is from genome assembly GCA_041654415.1 of Sulfurovaceae bacterium. Taxonomy (GTDB): domain Bacteria; phylum Campylobacterota; class Campylobacteria; order Campylobacterales; family Sulfurovaceae; genus BN30871. The sequence goes on from JBAZDL010000004.1 coordinate 140,637, forward strand.
AACCATTTACCAATAAAGCAATCAATGCAGTAAATATAACTATCGGAGCATTAATATCGTGCGGATTTAAAAATCTTTGGACAGACTCGACAAAAATAAATATCATGGTAATAAATAAAAAAATAGAGTTTACAAAAGCTGCCATTGATTCTGCTCTGATATATCCAAAAGTCATCGTTTCTGTCGCTTTTTTTGCCCCATAAATAATAGCAACCAATGTTATAAAAAGTGCCAACACATCGCCTAAATTGTGAAAAGCATCAGCAATTAAAGCCATAGATCCGCTATAAATTCCAGCAATTATTTCAGAAACTATAAGAGCAATGTTTAAAAAAATTACTCTTTGTATAATGGTTTTTTTATCTATTATGCTTTGCACGAATTTTCTCTATCGTTTGAAATAAAACATTTTTCCATCATTGGAGCAATGTTTTGCACCTTGATATCGCCTGTTATTTTTATTTCTGCTCCATCTTTATGAGAACAAACCTCGATGTTTTCGATTTTCTCCATTATCTCTGGACTGCAATTACAGCTGCAATTCCCATCTTTGCAATCACTAACTTTTTTATTTAGCTCTTCAACACTAAATCCATTAATTAAAGCACTAATGCCTTTTGTATTTTCTTTAAATTTAATATTCATTTTTTCTCCTATAACATATCAAGTGATTTGAGTTTTTTCTCAAGCTCACTGTACTCTATTTTGCCAAAATGTTTTTCTATAACTTTGCCATTTTTATCGAGATAAACTTGAGCAGGAATCATCACTGCCCCATACTGCATCGCAGCTTGTTCGTCTTTATATATATCTATAAAATAGATATTGCTTTGAGGATGTTTTTGCTTTAGCTTGTATAGCGTTTGTCCCATAATGACACAAGAATGGCAACTCGTAGAACCAAACTCAAGCATCATAGGTTTGCCTTTGCCGATTTTTGACTCTATGGACGCATAGCTTGTAGATTTTAGCATCGGCTCATCTGCTAAAGCGCTTGATGAGCTAAAAATAGCCAAAACGGCTGAAAAGATTTTTAAAAATTTATTCATTTTTTTTCCTTTAGATAATAAGATATGCTTTGTAAGCAAAATAAAAGCCAATAGCTAGCAAAATCGCAATAAATATTCTATTGAACCAAATGCTTAGTTTGTTTAGTATTGTGCTTTTTGCAATACCTCCTGCAAATCCTACAGAAATGCCCGAAAGCAAAAGAAGAGATGCGTGGCCTATGGCAAATGCCAAAACAAGTAGATACGAATATACCCAACCGCTCCCGGAAGCAACAGAAACAATAGTAACAAGCGGGGCAGTTGCGCAAGGCGTACTTACAAGACCAAAAATAATTCCTATTATAATAGCGCCAAAAAGTTTAAGCGGTAAAAATTTATCGGCTATTTTTTGCTTATCAAGTTCGCCAAAAAACCCCATAGCATAAAATGCAACCAAAAAAACAGACAATGATGCCAAAATATATGCCCAAAGAGGTGCAACGCTCAGCATGATACCAAGCTTAGACACAAGCAACATCAAAATTGAAAAACTAACCACAAGTCCAAATACAAATAAAAACGAATATTGTAAAATAAATTGTTTCTTCTTCTTTGGTTCTATATCACTACTAAGAGCTAACGCACTGCTAACGAGCAGTGGTAATGTGATAATCGAACATGGGGCGATCGAGGTAAGTACTCCCACTAAAAATGAAGCAAATATAGCAAATGTTGTATGCGCTTCTATGGCATTTATTAGAAAACCTTCCATTACTTAAAAAACTCCACTACTTTTGGCAAGAGTGTCTCTTGTATATCTTTGTAGGTTTTTTCAAATGCTTCGTAATCTTTGCCATCCGGGTCTTCAAAGCCGACATGGATTTTTGGAATTGGACGAGGGAACATTGGACATGTTTCATGAGCATGATCACATACCGTCACTACTAGGTCAAAGTGTTCGTTTATCACTTCATCCAAACTTTTAGAGTGATATTCATTCCTCCAAATGCCATTTTGCTCTAAGACTTTTTTCGCATTTGGATTGACTTTGCCGCTAGGGGCTATCCCGCAACTCATAGCCTTAATCCCATCAAGCTCGGCATTGATAAGCGCTTCGCCTATGATACTTCTGCAGCTATTTCCTGTGCACATTATTAATACTTTTTTCACAAATTACTCCTTAAAATAGATATAACGAAATCAAAACCACTAGTAAAACCGGAGGCGTAACAATAAGTCCGAATTTACTATATTCCCAAAATCCGATATGTACTCCTTTTTTATCAAGTACATGAAGCCAAAGGAGAGTTGCAAGAGAGCCAAACGGAGTCATTTTGGGTCCTAGGTTGCATCCGATTATATTTGCATATGCCAAAGTTTGATTCGGAATATTAGTTAATGCTATGTCCATTATCATGATTGTCGGCATATTGTTCATGATAGCACTCAAAATTGCACTGATAAATCCAGTGCCCATGATAGCTATCATATCTCCTTTGATTGACAACTCTTTTAGGATAATGCTTAGATAGTCTGTTAGTCCAGCATTTTTGAGCCCATAAACTACAATATAAAGTCCTATACTAAACCAGACAACTTGCCAAGGGGCATTTTTGATGATATGTAGCGGCTCAACGGTTTTTGTAATGCTTGATATTATTAAAAAAAGCAACCCCCCGCCAAGAGCAAATACACTTATAGGTAATCCGTAATGATCGCCTATAAAATATCCAGCGATGAGAAGAGCCAAAAATAACCAACTGAAATAAAAAAGCATTTTATTTTTTAGCACATCGTTCGGGTTTTTTAACAGATTAGTGTCGACACGGGATGGAATATCTTTGCGCAAAAAAATCCATAAAACTACTATGGATATTATGGTACTTACAATAAATGGTACTATCATATTTGCCAAATACTCTCCAAAGCCTATATTAAAATAGTTTGCAGTTACTATATTGGTTAGATTTGAAAACACAAACGGCAATGACGCACTATCGCTGATAAACCCGCCGGCTAACAAAAATGCAATAATGTTCTTGGCATTTAGTTTTAAAATTCTCATCTTTGCTAGCAATATCGGAGTCAAGATCAATGCTGCACCATCATTTGCAAATAGAGCAGAGACCCCAGCCCCAAGCAGTAATGCATAAACAAACATAAGATGACCATTCCCCCGACTAAGTTTTGCAGTTTTGATCGCGCACCACTCAAAAAAACCTATCTCATCAAGCACCATTGAAAGTATAATAATGCCGATAAATGCCAAAGTAGCATCCCAGACTATATCGGTTACAGTTAAAATATCATTGAAACTAACAATGCCTGCCATTAAAGCAACCAAGGCACCAATAATTGCACTTGTGCCTATTTGCAAACCGCGCGGTTGCCATATGACAAAAAGAAGGGTTGTCAAAAAAATCAAAGACGCAGGTATCATGCATTGCAACTTTTGGTCAGCTTTGGCATATCCAAATTTAAATGAGCTATTTCTTTTAGTATTGAGAGTCTAAATTCATCAAGAGGAGAGCGGATGCTATAATATGCCCATTTGCCTCTGCGTTCTACTCTCAAAAAACCGGCATCTTTTAGAATTTTAAGATGTCTTGATATACGAGACTGTATCATATTAAACGAAGCTTCTATGTTACATACACATACCTCGCCGTTAATATCTATAAAGCGCAAGATACGCACTCTTGTTTCATCGTTTATCGCGCCTACGGTTTGTAAAAAAATATCCATTGTTGTTTCCTTCTTCGCAACTATAGCAGAATAATTATAACAAATCAAGATATGTTGATATATAAATTAATTTTTTGTATACATAGCTAATGTGTGGTTGATTATATTGCTACAATAGCACTATTCGATTTGAAATGTGCCCATACAGGCTTGCCAACGTTTACGGAATCACATTCAACAGCTGCCAATGAAGCAATAATTTCTCCTCCATTGTCGAGTTCTATAGCAGCTTCAGCATACTCGCCTCCAATATCAAGTGATTTTACAGTACCGTGAAGCCAATTATATGGAGTATCCGGCGGGCATTTTTCATGCAGAGTGATAGACGATGCTTTAAGTAGAACTATTAGAGACATTTTTTCTTTTAGCTTCATCTCTTCTAGACTTTTGGGAGTAATGGTGACTTTTATATCTTGATTGTTTTCCATGCTCAGCGTAAGCATAATGCTGTGGTCTTGTTTGTCTATTTTTAAAATTGTAGTATGCAATTGGTTTCTGGCACTTGTACGAAGAGTGAGTTTTGATGTCAATGTTTTTAGATTTTTCAAAGAGTTAATACGACCGCCAAGTGAGCCAAAAAAATAATCTTGGATGGTTTCTAGCTCTTTATAAACTTCAATGTATTCAAGTCCTTTTGGCGTCAGCTTAGAGCCGCCTCCATGCTTGCCGCCCGTTTGCTTTTCTACCAAAAGCTCATGCGTATTGAGGGCTTTAATGCTGTCCCATGCAGCCTTATAGCTCATCTTCATAATTTTGGCAGCTTGAGAAATGGAGCCTGTAGCGTGGATATGTTCCAGTAGTTCTACGCGTCCCTTGCCTAGCATCATATCTTTTGATGGTGATATCCATATTTTGCTATTGATTTGTTTTGATTTCATCATGTGCCTTTCGCTGTTTTTTCCGTACTGTCTATGCTAAAAAAATATTAATTCTCTTCAGGAGGCAACGGTACTTGCTCCAAAATAATATCAACTATATCATCATTGGTTTTTTCATTTAAGCGTGTATGTTCACTTTTGATAAGCCGGTGGCGAAACACATCATGTATAATGGCTTGTACATCTTTGTAAGTTGCATAATCTCTGCCGTGCATCCAGGCATAAACGCGACTACATTGATCAAGTGCCAAAGAAGCCCTTGGGCTCACCCCTACGTCTATCATAATATCAAGCTGCTTACTGTATCTTAGAGGATATCTCGTCGCAAACACAAGTTCTATGACATATTTCTGCACAGCTTCGCTCATCTTTACTTTTTCTATTTCATCTCTTGCGGCAAATATCATATCTTGAGAGATTTTTTCATCCATATATGCAGGATGTTTGTCTTTATTTTTTTCTTCGTGGGCTTGCTTGACAATTTCTAGTTCGGATTCCATTGTTACATAAGATATCATTACGTGCATCAAAAAACGGTCTCTTTGGGCATCAGGGAGTTTGTATGTTCCTTCTGTTTCTAGTGGATTTTGTGTAGCAATAACTGTAAAAAGTTTTGGCAATTTGTATGTTTTTCCGGCCGATGTGACTTGTCTCTCTTCCATGGCTTCAAGCATAGCTGCTTGCACTTTGGCCGGAGCTCGGTTTATTTCGTCAGCTAATATAATATTGCCAAAAATAGGTCCGGGCTCAAAACGAAACTTATGAGCTCCATTTTCTTCGTACATCTTTTCTAACCCTATAATATCGGAAGTAACCAAATCTGGGGTAAATTGTATGCGCGAAAAATTTGCATCAATAATTTTTGCCATGGTTTTTACCAATTTAGTTTTTGCCAAACCGGGCAGGCCTTCGATAAGCATATTTCCGTCAGCCAACACGCCGATAATAAGTCTTTCGACGACATGTTCTTGACCGATAATTATCTTATTCATATTGTTTTGTAATATCGCAATAGATTCTCTAGGTGTCATGTCTGTCCTTTGGTAAGTACTGTTGCTGATTATACAATATATTTTTTTATAAGAGTGTTTGGAAAATTATATTTTGGTATAGATTTAGTATTTGTTGGTTATGATTTGATTTATAAGTGGTGACCCCACGGAGACTCGAACTCCGGTAACATGGATGAAAACCATGGATCCTAACCGCTAGACGATGGGGCCGATTAAGTTTGCAAGTGGTGACCCCACGGAGACTCGAACTCCGGTAACATGGATGAAAACCATGGATCCTAACCGCTAGACGATGGGGCCTTGACAACTTAATGGACGAAATTATAGTAGGTTGGCACTTAAATTACTCTTAAATAGGAAGATATGATACATAAATTTTACAAAATATTACCGGTAATTCTGGTTTTGATCCTAACAGGGTGTGGTATAAAGCAGCCAATGCAGCAAAAAAGTGCGTTTATACTCCTCAAAACTCCCGAGATAAGATATGCCGACATGGGGTTTGTCTCTGAGTATGCGGGCAGCATAAAAGTGCAAATATATAGCAATGCTCAACCTGTGGTCTCTTTGGATATCTATCAAGATCGTATCTGTATGAGTCTGTTTGAATGCATGAACAAAAGCGATTTTTACCGTAAAGTATTTCATGCTTCGTATCCCGAAGATACTTTGGAGCATGTGTTTTTGGCAAAGCCTATTTTTGATGGGACAAATTTGATAAAAACGAGTAACGGTTTTACACAAAATATAACCAAACCTGATCAATACTCCATTTCGTATGAAATTTCAGACGCAGATGTTAGGTTTCATGATAAAATCAATCAAATTATTATCAAGGTACAACAACAATGAAATTCGTAGGGGCACATGTCAGTGTCGCAGGAGGAGTGCAAAATGCTCCGCTTAATGCCATGAAGATAGGTGCAAAAGCATTTGGATTATTTACTAAAAATCAAAGACAATGGGTAGGTAAGCCGTTATCAATACAAGATATAGATGAATTCAAGATAAATCTTGAAACTAGCGGAATCTTGCCAAAACATATTTTGCCTCATGATAGTTATCTTATAAATCTTGGACATCATGAAGCCGATAAATTGGCGCAATCAAGAGAGGCATTTTTGGACGAGGTGAAGAGATGTGACCAGCTCAGTCTTGAAATGCTGAATTTTCACCCCGGAAGCCATTTGGAAAAATTCTCCAAAAAAGAAAAAGAAGACCCCGGGTATATTCAAGAAGTTGAAAATATATGCCTTGATGTGATAGCGGAATCTTTGAATATTGCAATTGAACAAACTCCAAACAGCAATGTAAAACTTATTATTGAAAATACTGCAGGACAAGGAAGTAATTTAGGTTATAAATTTGAACACTTAGCTTATTTGATAGAACGCGTAAAAGATAAAAGCAGAGTAGGGGTTTGTCTAGATACTTGTCATACGTTCACTGCAGGCTATGATCTTAGAACGCCTGAAGCATACAATAAAACCATGGATGAATTTGATAGTATTGTAGGCTTTAAATATCTATGCGGTATGCATATAAATGATTCCAAACCGCCTCTTGGCTCACGCGTGGACAGACATGCATCGCTTGGAAAAGGTGAGCTTGGCTGGGAGCCATTTAGATTAATAATGAATGATAAGAGAATGGACGATATACCTCTCATACTGGAAACGATCGATGAAACCATCTGGAGCGAGGAGATAGCAAAGCTATATGCTTTAGTAGGAACATAAAACCAAGGGGACTAAAATGAAAAAAAGTATCGTTTTGAGCATAGCTGCCTCAGCTATGGCTATGGCAAGCGGATATAAAATTCCGGAACAGTCTATTAATTCAACTGCACTGAATGCTGCATACACAGCATATACTATGGGTGCTGATGCTGCATATTTCAATCCGGCAGCTATGAGTTTTATGGATGATAAGAGTTATATAGAAGCGGGGCTTACTTTGGCTCATTTGCCGTCAATTGAATACACAAGCGATCTAAGTGCTGGATATAACGGCGAGTCCAAGGTAGAAAATATACCTATACCGTTTGGCTATTTTGTGGCCAAGCCAAATGGCGATTGGAGATGGGGCGCTAGCCTAACTGCTCCGGGAGGTCTTAGTAAAAGATGGGATACGCCTGCTCAAAAAGCGTTTGCGCAGGAGTTTACACTCAGGATAGTAGAGTTTAGCCCATCATTGTCATATAAGGTAAATGATCAATTTAGTCTCGGCGGCGGTGTTAGACTGATATATAGCGATGGGGTGGTTAAGAGTGATGCCGGAACAATTGCTAGAGACATGGAAGGCGATACACTGGCTGCAGGATACAATCTAGCATTGCTCTATAAGCCTACAAGTGATATAAATCTAGCAGCTACGTATCGCTCGAAAGTCGATCTTAACGAAAAAGGAAATGCCAGATTGTATTATAACGGTGCTCTAGCTTATGATGGCGGAGCAAGTGTAGAGATTCCGCTTCCGGCTACTTTGGTTTTGGGAGTCAGCAAGACATGGGACGACAGGTTGACTCTTGAGCTTGATTGGGAGAGAGCATTTTGGTCAGCATATAAAGAGCTTGATTTTAAATATGATTCGGCTATACCTGCCCCCCTTGTACCGTATTTTGATGATCCGATAGCAAAGAATTGGAAGGATGCAGATACATATAGATTAGGAATTAGCTATAAGATGGATAACGGTGTTACTGCTATGGCGGGATATGCCAGGGGAGAATCTCCGGCACCTATGAGGACCATAGGGTTTGAGCTTCCTGAAAGCGATGCCAATAATTATTCTATAGGTTTTAGATATAGACAAAATGAAAATATATCTTGGGGCGCAGCGATACTGTACTCAGATAAAGACAGTATGCATATACCAGCAGGAGCAGCGGATAATCAGGTCATAAACGGCGGAGGTACATTTGATAAAGGCGGAGCTGTCCTGGCAACGATAGGTGTAGCATATGAGTTCTAAGTTAAGTTATCCTTTTGAGACATTTTATGAAGTAATATCACATCATGCCAATGGGCGTGGAAGCAAAACAGCACTTTTTTTAGATAAAGAAAAAGTCTCTTATAGCCAATTACTAATCATGGCAGATAGTTTGGCTGGATATCTTTATCATCGTAGTATCAGACAAGGAGACAGGGTAGCTCTATTTTTACGCAACAGTATAGAGTTTGTAGTGTCCTTGATGGCAATATCCAAAATAGGTGCCATTGCAGTGCCTATCAACACTTTTTTAAAAGAAGACGAGCTAAACTATATACTTGAAGACAGCGGAGCCCAATTTATCATAGCATCCTTGATCCATGAAAAAGTAGTCCGTTCAGGATGCGGCAAGGAGCTTTTGGGGAATATTATTTGGGAAGGAGATTTGCAAAATAGTGATTCAAACAATGTGCGTTTTGATGATATATTAAATATGGGATACGAAACAGAATCGGCAAAACAATCTGTGCACGACACAGCAGTGCTTATCTATACCTCCGGAACCACAGGCAAGCCAAAAGGGGCTATGCTCAGCTACAAAAATATCTTTTCAAACTCCCAATCAGGAAGTGCCCGTGTGTATGTTACTGATAAAGACAGATCCATAGTCTTTTTGCCGATGTTCCACTCTTTTACTCTTTCTATCGGAGTAGTATTGGTGCTTTATGTCGGCGGTTCTATAGTAATCATCAAATCTCTTCAGCCGTTTTCAAATATCTTCAAACAAACACTGCTCAAAAGAGTAACCCTATTTTTTGCTATTCCTGATGTTTATAATGCACTTGTGAGGGCGAAATTACCTTGGTATTTCATGTGGTTCAACTCTATTCGTGCGTTTATTTCAGGCGCAGCTGCACTTCAAGAAAAGACCTTGGTGGCTATGGGCGAAAAATTCAAACGTGCAAAACTCTTGGAAGGCTATGGGCTTAGCGAATCAGGTCCTGCAGTCTGTATCAATCCGCCTGAAAAAACAAAGGTCAAATCAGTCGGTTCAGCATTGCCAGGCTACGAGATCAAGATAGTAGATGACAATCTTGTTGAAATGCCTATAGGCGAGATTGGCGACATTATATGCTATGGCGATAATATAATGAAAGGCTATTGGGAGAGGCCGGAAGCCACAGAAGAAACTATTATAAATGGCTGGTTATTGACAGGAGACATGGGATATATGGATGATGATGGTTATTTATATATAGTGGATCGCAAAAAAGATCTCATTATATCTAAAGGCATAAACATTTATCCAAGGGAAATAGAAGAGCTTATAGACATATTTGATGGAGTCAAAGTAAGTGCGGTAGTTGGTACATTTGACGAGCAGTGCGGCGAGATACCGGTTGCGTATATCGAACTCGAAGACGGAGTCAAGAGTATCGATGAAGGCAAGCTCAAAAAATATCTCAAAGAACATTTGGCAAATTATAAATTGCCAAAACAGATATACACTATCGATGAATTGCCAAAAAATGCTACGGGTAAAGTTTTAAAAAGAGTTTTAAAACAACAGCTTCTTGAAACTTCTGGAGCAAATCCTTGTTAAGCGCTATCATCAATGCCAAAATCATTCTTGAAGATAGAATACTAGAAGACTTCGTAGTAATCTTTGATACAAGTATCGTCGATATAGTCTCCAAAAATGAATCAGAAAAGTATGCAAATTGCAATATAGTTGATGCAAAAGGAGCATATTTGAGTGCCGGATTTATAGATCTGCATATACACGGAAGCGGAGGGGCAGATACCATGGATGCTTCGCTGGATGCATTAAAAATTATCAGCGATACTGTGCTTCAAACCGGCACAACCTCGTTTTTGGCAACTACAATGACAATGTCAAAGGGCGATATTGTAAATGCGCTTGTCAATATCCGAGATAATGCAAGGCTTGTAAGCGGCGCATCAATACTTGGTGTACACATGGAAGGTCCGTTTATTAATCCTGCCCAATGCGGAGCCCAAGATACAGAGTTTATCCAAACGCCATCTATGGAGATCATAGATGAGTTCGCATCTTATATAAAGATGATCACTCTTGCTCCCGAAGTAGCAGAGGGCATGGAGTTTGTAAAGAAGATCAACACGAAGTATCCTCATATAATACTCAGCATAGGACATAGTAATGCTTCGTATGAAGAGGCACAAGACGGTTTCGAAGCAGGAATTTCTCATGCAACACATTTGGGCAATGCAATGAGCGGTTTTCATCATCGTTTGCCAGGAGTGCTAGGTGCAGTAATGGATAGCGATATCACTTGCGATGTCATAGCTGACGGTATACATACGCATCAAGCATCTTTACGTATTTTTTGGGAACAAAAAAAAGATAAGCTCATACTCATAACAGATGCCATGAGGGCAGGATGTATGAAGTGTGGAGCTTATAGCTTGGGCGGACAAGAGGTAACGGTTGCTGACGGTAAAGCAACATTAGCCGACGGAAGGCTTGCAGGAAGTGTGTTGAGATTGAATAATGCGCTTGCTAATATGATCAAGTTTACAGATATGACACTGATAGAGGCAATTTATAGTGTGACAACGGCTCCGGCACGTAAACTTGGGATAGCAAAAGGCGCTATAAAAGCAGAGTATGATGCAGATATGGTGCTTTTTGATGAAAAATTAGATATCCTTTCTACTATAGTAGGTGGCAAGATAAAATATACAAAGGGGTAAAATGTTTGGATGGTTAAAAGGCAAGAAAACAGCTGTCTATGCACCGGCAGCCGGAGAGGTTGTAGATCTAAGCAGTGTACCAGACGAGGTTTTTTCAGCCAAAATGGCAGGAGAGGGCGTAGCCATAAAGCCTTCGGAAGATATTTTCCGATCTCCAATCGATGGGATTATAACTAAAATTTTCCCTACCAATCATGCGTTTATAGTCTCAAAAGATGGGCTAGAGGTGATAGTGCATATAGGCATTGATACGGTTGAATTAAAAGGAGAGGGATTTACTAGGCTACTTAAAGAGGGAGAAAGTGTAAAAGCAGGAGATCCAGTCATTCAAGCAGATTTGCCTCTAATTTCTTTAAAGGCTAAGTCAATAGTGACTCCCGTAGTTGTTAATAATTCAAAAGTAACTACTTACCCGCAACATAGAGTATGTAGCGGAGATTTAATAATGGAGGTAAATTAATGCCAAATTCTTCGGATAACCTATATTCCTATATAGCATATGCGGTAATTTTAGTAGTGGTTTTTTTGATACTTAAAAGTCCTAAAAAGAAGTAGAGGATTTTGATGGAATATGGGATTATATCTATCGTAATACCATTGTTTACTATCATTGCTGCTATTATTACCAGAGATGTGGTGATATCTCTTTTGGGCGGGGCATTTTTCGGACTTTTAGTTTTAAATGACTATAGTGCAGCTAGTGCTTTTGTAGCTCTTTTTGACGGAATAATTGCTCTATTTGCAGAAGGATGGATAGTCAAGACCATACTGTTTGTCGTGCTGGTAGGCTCTATTATGGAGATACTTAATCGCAGCGGAGCAGTAGATGAGTTTGTTGAATTTTTATCGCAAAAAGCCCAGAAAATTGATTCACCAGTCGGAGCCATGCTTTTGGCATATATTGTAGGATTAGTAATATTTATAGAATCATCTATAACTGTAATGGTAGCTTCTATAGTAGCAAAACCATTGTGCGATAAAAATGGGGTAAGCAGAGAAAAATTAGCCTATATTTGCGACTCTACATCCGCTCCTGTCTGTACCATGATACCGCTTAACGGTTGGGGCGCATTACTGCTTGGATTGATCACTTCATCTATCGCTTCAGGAGTTATTCAAGGTGATGCAATAGGTATTTTGCTTCAAGCTATTCTTTTTAATTTTTATGCCATTTTTGCTATTGTAATAGTATTTTTAGTTATTGTAAAAGATATAAATATTGGACCAATGAAACAGGCTAAGCCTAGAACATATACTCCGATATCACGTGGTCTAGAATCGAGCCCAAGACCATGGAGTATGGTTTTCCCTTTAATAGTCCTTGTGGGTGCTGTATTTGTGGGACTATATCTGACCGGCAATGGCGACATATTAAAAGGCAGCGGTTCGACTTCTGTATATTATGCGGTCATCTCTACCCTTATTTTTTTATATATATATTTTGTGCCCGCCAAACGAATTACACACAAGGGCTATTTTGAAGCACTTTACAAGGGCCTTAGCGACATGATACCTATAGCCATAGTAGTCATATTGGCATTTTTGATAGGCAAAGTAATAAGTGAACTCGGTACTGCAGCGTATATAGCTTCCATGTTGGATGGCACAATTTCTCCTGTTTTTATTCCTGTGCTGGTTTTTTTATTGTCGGGCATTATGGCGTTTGCGACAGGTACAAGCTGGGGGACATTTTCTGTGATGATGCCTATAGCTTTAGCGCTAGGAGGGGTTATGGATATTTCATCTGCACTAATGGCAGCTACGGTCATTTCAGGAGGAGTGTTTGGCGATCATACCTCTCCAATATCAGATACTACTATAATTTCTTCTATGGCAGCAGGATGCGAAAATATGGATCACGTTCGTACGCAGCTCCCATATGCTCTTATAACTGCTCTTTTGGCTTCAATAGCATTTTTGATAGCCGGTTTTGTTCAATCATAATTTGCAAGTTTATACGATTGTTTGATTTGAAAATTGTAAAGATTTTTTAATAGATAATCTATCATACATCCCAAGTATATTTATATAATCTTGATGAAGCGTCGTGTCTATAAGATAACTATTGCCTTTTATTATATTAAGCGCATGAAGAACCCTTTTTTTGCCAAAAATAGCAAACAGTCCATCTTTGTGCTCATCAAAAGATAGATATTGCTCTTCCATCATGAGAAGTTCTGCAACTATCCCCATGGCACTATTTGTATCAAAACTCAAAAGTGCAAGGGCATTTTCCTTGTCGCCCAAAAGCAGATATATTTGAGCTTTAAATTGCGCCATCGTAAAGTTATTCTGAAATATGACACCTATGTAATTTTCTATATCTAAAGATTCATCGAGTGATTCAGTGTACTCAAGCATCTCTTCGGGGTCATAGTTTGTAAAGTTTAGGATTAAATCCCTGATTTGTTTACCGCTATTTTTATTGTTGTAAACAAGGTCTTCAATAGGATAAATTTCTGAAAAACTTGGGACTATTATCTGACAACTGTAAAAGTCTAGATAGTCATACTCTCTTATGTAAACTTCTTTTTCCAGTTTGCTAAAAATATTTAATAGATAGTTTAGTTCATCTTCCGTATTTGTATCATTATATTCCCATGAAGAATATTTAAAACTTTTTTTGCTGCATAAAAACCCAAAACCAAGTTTGCCGTTAGAATCTATGAAATGCGATTCTAGATTAAAGCTGCCAGAGACTATACTCATATCAAACGTAGGTATTTCAAAGTTGTCAAGGTTGTCCATATCACGGCCTTGCATAAGCTCTGTCATGGTACGCTCTAAGGATACTTGCAATATAGGATGTGACCCAAATGATACAAAAAGCGTACCATTTTTTGGATTGATAAGTGAAATGGCAGTTACGGGAAATTTTCCGCCTAATGATGCATCAAGAATATCTACGACAAATCCCTTATCTCTCAGGGTGTTTATGTCTTCATAAAGCCTATCGTATCTTTGCAGTATCTCATCAGGATAAACAGGCAGAGCATAGCCGTTTTTTATGATCTCTATCTTTACATGACGCTCAAAAATCTCACTCATAGCTTGAACCTTAGCTTCGCTTGGTGTATTTCCTGACGCTAGACCATTGCTTACATATAGATTGTTAAGTATATTGATAGGTATGTAAACTTTTTGTTTTGTAGTGTAATTTACAAAAGGCAGTGCTGCAATTTTGTCTTGATAATCGCTATTGTAATCTACTAGATCCTCGTATTCAAGCTCACTATGGGGATCGTAAATTGATAGTAAAATATCGTTTAGATAGCCGCCGCCAAATTCAAAAGCTATCTCATCAGGATAGTGGCTGCGGCCCGGAAGATAAAAATCACTATAAAAATTATTAGTCTGCAGGCGTTCGATATATTCACCCAAGGCACTCGCCATTGATGCTTCTGAGCAAATCCCCTTTCCGTTTGAATAAATATGCTTGGGTGCCTCTTTGGAGGTTAGGTTTACAGAATAGCAATGGCTCAAAGGATGTTTTTCTGTAGAAAATATGACTTCACATCCCACGTTACTCAAGACACTTTTCATTTTTTCTATTGATTGCTCTAGCGGGGCGTTTTTAGATAAAAGATTCATATGTTCATATTCTTTGTGTAAATTTATAATATCGGAGTATAGCCAAAAATAGACGATTTATCATTTGAAATAAGTTGTGATATACTATTGATAATCAATCTAGGAGCTTTACTTGGGACTTTTGCCTACTTATAATCATATCATAAATCCAAAGTTAAAAAATATTTATTTGAGTTTCAATGCTAGAGGCGAGCTCGTCATTAAATCTCCAAAAGTGCCAATAGAACGCATAGAAAAACTTATCATATCAAAATCATCTTGGATAGAAAAAGCAAAACAGAGGCTTATGCAAAAAAAAGGACGAATAAATTTTCAAGAAGACCAATCTATATATTATCTTGGTAATCCATATATGTTTGTGCACAATTTAAATGCTTCAAAAACAACATTGGTATTTGACGGGAGTTCGTTTGTGTTGTGTCACAAGGTTTATGATGAAGCCGTTTTTGGTCGTAAAATCGACCAGTTTTATTTAGCAAGAGCAAAAGAATTTTTGCCGTCCCTGGTAGAGTTGTGGGCAAATAAAATGCGGGTAAATCCGTCGGGTATCAAATTTCGCAAGACTAAAAGCCAATGGGGGAGTTGCAGTGGCAAAAATGTACTTAGTTTTAACACTATGATGATGAAATTGCCTCAATATATTATTGAATATATCATTGTTCATGAGCTTTGCCATATTGTACATAAGCACCATAAAAAAAGCTTTTGGGATATGGTAGAGAAATTTATACCAAACTATAAACGAGTTAGAATGGAGCTCAAATCTTATATATAGCGTTGAACTTTATATTTAATAAGAATTCAAAGTTAACTTTATCAAAAAAGCACTATAATTCCAAATCTTACTAATGGACATTTTTGATGCTAAAAAGCACATTAAATACACTTGAGCCAAAACTAGTTACCTTCTTTAAAAAACATACCTATAGAAAATCTGATTTTGTCAAAGATATGCTAGCAGGGTTGTCTGTCGCCATTGTGGCACTTCCTTTGGCGATGGCTATAGCAATTGCTTCGAATCTGCCGCCTGAGCGTGGACTTTTTACTGCTATTGTGGCCGGATTTTTAATATCAGCCCTTGGCGGCAGCAGATTCCAAATAGGCGGGCCGACTGCAGCATTTATCGTAACTGTAGCAATGGTTGCTATGCACCATGGATATCAAGGTTTGGTGCTTGCTACTATGATAGCAGGAGTATTGCTCATAATTATGGCCTTAGTAAAAGCGGGAGAACTTATAAAATTCATACCATATCCAGTAGTTACAGGCTTTACCTCTGGAATTGCTCTTTTGATACTATTTTCGCAGCTAAAAGATTTTTTCGGGCTTCCTATTGAAAATATGCCCCCTGATTTTATCGATAAATTAGTACTATATGTTCAAAATCTTCATCAGGCAAATCCGGTTGCTGTTGCTGTGGCTTTAATAAGTATCATTATTATCTTTTTTATGAAAATCAATTATCCTAGGATACCGGGGCCTATCGTCGTCGTCGTTCTCTCAGCAATTGCAGTCTATCTGTTTGATTTTCCTATAGAGACTATCGAGAGCCGTTTTGGAGCAATCCCATCTATGCTTCCTAGCCCATCTCTGCCGGATATATCTTTTGAAAAAATAAGAGCAGTTTTTCCTGATGCTGTGACTATAGCGGTTCTTGCAGCTATAGAATCTTTGCTTTCAGCAGTCGTAGCAGATGGCATGGCAGAAACCAAACACAAGCCAAACACAGAGCTATTCGCTCAAGGTGCAGCAAATATAGGATCGGCTATGTTTGGCGGATTGCCGGCTACCGGTGCTATTGCTAGAACTGCTACCAATGTCAAGGCTGGAGCTGTTTCTCCAATTTCAGGTATGCTGCATGCTGTTTGGCTGCTGGTATTTATGCTGCTGTTGGCTCCATTTATAGTGAAAGTCCCATTGGCGGCTTTGAGCGGAATACTTATTGTCATTGCTTGGAATATGTCTGAGATCAAGCATATTAAATCTATTCTAAAAGCACCAAGATCTGACAGAGCAGTACTTTTTATAACTTTTGCTTTGACTGTACTTGTAGATTTGAACTTTGCCATTCAAACTGGCATATCTCTTGCAGCCATACTTTTTATCAACTCCATGATGAAATCGACCAAGATCAGATCATACGACGAAGAAGAAGAGACCGATGACCCCGATTCTATTAACAAAAAAGTTGTACCAGAGGGTGTAGAGGTATATGAGATACAAGGACCGCTATTTTTTGGTATAGCAGAAAAATTGGTTGACGCTTTGACAAACATGGAGGTCACTCCAAAAGCTTTTATCTTGAGACTCAGGCTTGTTCCTATGATAGATGCTGCAGGACTTCATGCAATAGATACTGTTTGTGAAAGATTGAAAAATAGAGGCTCTACACTGATACTCTCTGGTGTCAATAAAAACGTTAATAAATATATTCACAAAGCAGAACTACACAAAAAAATCGGCGAAGAAAATATCTGTGACCATATAGATAAAGCTTTGGCTAGAGCCTCTTTTATGATTGAAAGTACTACAGAAGCCCAACCCTCCTAAAAACACTTCATTTATTCGAGTTTTATGGGTATTTACACCTGTAAAGCGCGAATATTTTATATATAAAAATAATATATATTAATTTTTGCATATATTATATTCTTATGATATAATTGCCTTGGTGTGTATTTATGTACTTGGACATTATGCTACTATAAAAGTAAAGCAAAGCACCGGTTAGGTTTAAAAAATTATAAAATTATTTATTTAATAAAATATTTTATAATTTAATATGCACTTAACAAACATGGAATAAAATTTAAGCGTGGGAATTTATTTCCTTAACAACAATATTAAGCTTCAAAGGAGGATTTTATGGAAATGTTAGGGCTTTATCCAGTCTTTTATGTTCCAAATTATGGTTCAGCATGGCTGATGGGGCTGACAGGTACGATTCACATTCTTGCGTCTCATACATCTGTTGGTGCCGGTATGTTGTTTGCATTTTTGGCACACAAAGCATACAAAGAAGACAGAGCTGATTTGTATGACTATATGAAAAGATATGGTATGTTTTTGCTTATTTTTTCTTATGTCATTGGTTCGATTACAGGACCTGGTATTTGGTATACGGCAACCGCTGCTAGTCCAAGAGGTATAAGTGCACTGATTCACAACTTTGTGTGGGTATGGGCAACTGAGTGGGTTTTCTTTATATATGAGGTAATCGGTGTATTTGCACTTGTCTATTTTATTAATAGAATTGACCGCAAAACGCATCTTAAACTTACATATACATTTGCTATCGCATCAGTTGGTACATTGGCACTGATCATAGGTATTATCAGTTTCATGATGTGGCCTGGAAATGATGCATACTACACTACAGGAAGCGCAAGTGATGCATTTTTTGGTGTCAACACATTCCCTCACATGTTCTTGAGAGTAGGATTTATGATCATGATGTCAGGTATTATAGGTATGATCATATCTAGTGCTATGAAGAAAGAAAATGCTGCACTGTCAAAAGAGTTGACCCAAAAAATGGGTGTAGTGAGTTTGATCGGCGGCTTTTTAACTCTACTATCTTTTATGTGGTATATTATGACATTGCCTACAAATGCACATACCGTACTTGATTTAACTATAAATTCGATTGTTCTAAATCGTATCATTCTTGCTATTTTGTTCTCTCTTTACTTTTTTGTGGCTATCTTTAAACCGCAATGGATCACAAGAACATTGGCAATAGTAATGCTTTTTGTTATAGGTATTGCAGGTGTATGGCCGGGCGAAAAACTAAGAGAGTCTATGCGTAAACCTTGGGTAGCAGGACAATATATCTATAGTAATAATATTATAGGCAGAGATGTCCCTGGAAAAGGCATCAAAAATGAAATTCCGCTTCTTGCCGAAAAAGGGCTACTTAAAGTAGATCCATGGGTGCCGGAAAGACTTCGCACTATCACGCCTGAAAATAAACTAGAGGTTGGTAAAATGCTTACAGTAAGAGCATGTTCGAACTGCCATTCATTGGAAAAATATGGTGCTTATAGACCAATGATGGGACTTGTGAATAAAATTGCGCAAGACGAGGCTGGAATTAAAAGTTACATTAAAAATGTAATAGGCACGGGGTCAAGTCCATATATGCCAAAAATAGCTCTTCCGGATGAAGAGTATGATGCGATGGCTGCATGGATTGCCACGCAAGCAAAATAAAGGAGTAAGAATATGGATGCAACTTTCATAAATTTAATGAGAGATCCTGCCGGCGTACCGTTTTTCCCGGTCGTTTTTCAAGGACTCTATATCTTGACATGGGCTCTTCATGCGGCCTTTGTTTTATTGGCAATTGGTGCTTTGGGGCTTTCAGTATACGGAAGTACCAAGCAAAAACATGATAATAACTGGAAGATTTTCAATCCGCATCTTATCATGACAGGTAAATTGAGCGTATCTCTATTGATTTTGCTAGGTATTGCGCCGCTATTGTTCACACAAGTCATTTATGACTCAGGATGGTATGTAGCAAATACGCTTTCTGGTGCTTGGGTATTTATCTTTATCTATGCGCTTATAGCCGGATACATGATGTTTTATTGGTATTCATATGCCAACAAAAAAAGCAATGGAAGTACCCTAATCGGTCTTATTTCTTTTGTAATACTTGTATTTTGTGGTATCTTGATGCATAATTTTGCAGTTGAGTCAATCTCTCCTACAAAATGGGCAGAATGGTATGCTCCAAACGGAGTTATCGACAATTCTGGATGGAACTTCCATATTGACATCATTAGACTTGCATTTCTAGTGAGCTTGACTATTCCTGTAACCGGTATTTTTATGCAAAACTATAGTGACTTTTTGAGCACTAGAAAAGATTTTTCATCTGAATATCTTACATTTGTAAAAAATCTTGGTACAAAATTAGCTGTTGTCGGCTTACTTATTAGTGCTGTGTTGTTTGTTGTTTGGATGCTGCAAGTAGGACTTCTTCTACATCCAGTGATATTGGCGACTATAGTTTCTGTTGTTATATTGCTTTTGTTGGCAATGACAAACAAAAACAGCTATATAACTACTGCAGTACTTGTGGTTGTAGCACTGTTTATTTCCGGTGTTAGAGAGCTTATTAGATACAATATCATGTCAGGTCTTGGATATGATCTTTATGGTTATCCTATGAACTTAGAGTGGGAAACTATCATAATGTTCTTGCTTACTTTTGTAGTTCTTGGATTTACAGGTATCGCATTTATCTTGACTATGGCATGGAAAGTCGGTAAAAGAGAAGGCGTTTTTGATGCTAGCAAAGATGTTGCGGTAACCAGACTTGGTAATGCTACATTGGCATTGTTTATAATATGGACAATGGTTTACTTTGCTTGGGGTATATTTGCTCTCTTTAAAAATACTCTTTAGTATTTTAGCTTAACCTCTTTGGTTAAAATATGTCCTCACAATTCATGTGAGGACATTTTCTCGCATCAATCAGTTATCTTTCAAATATATTTTGCTTTTAAATGCCACTAAGTATTATATCGACTTGCAACAAGTATTCATTTATCAAAATGATCTTAAAACAACACAGTGTATTATATAAAGTAAGGGATTTGCTTTTGTAAGTTAAAGCATTTAAGCGTGCATATTGTTTCAAGGCAAAGTAAGTATCAAGGGGTTTTTCAAAGTTAGATAGATTGATTTGATTTTTAATGATTTTCTTATATGGCCATCACACCGTGAGGCTTTGGTGGGGGCCGTAACGGTTTAAAATGTAGATGCTGAACAAATAAAGACTGGTTTGAAGTGTTATTGTTTTAGGGTCATTAGCGATTCAACGGCGCATTCAAGCTTTTCTTTGATATCTTTGCCTTGCCAATCCATAAAGTCGATTTGCACACCATAAATCTTTGTGTTGTCTAAATAAAAATTCATTCTTATGTATCCGGCATATTTTTTAGCTTCCTCAGTTTTTTTACCAGGATCGTTAAGATCATTCTCGTATACAAAATAATCTATTAAAAGAGTATTTGATCCGTTTTGATCGCCTTTTTTATAAGATTTTAGTATTTGATGCAAGTCATTGTCTACTTGCTCTATCGTAAAGTATTGACCCATTTTGCTAGGCATATACTTAGAAAATTGCATTTCATATTTAGTTTTTACATTTCCGTTTTCGATACTTTCTATCGCTTTGTCTATAAGTTTTTTGTCATAAATTACTTCAAAGGCTGTAGATTTTTTATGGCATGCCAATCGTGTAGTTTTAGCCGTCTCTTTAGTTTTGAAGAATGTTGTATAAATTTGGCTTCCTGCAAACCAAATAAAAATAATTACGATCAAAGCATATATATATTTTCCCATTTTATTCTCCTTTATTGTGTGGTTCTTGTGTTAATTTTAGCGAAAAATAAAGTCCAATGATCAAAAATAGTAAAGTTATCATTGTAAGAATTGTAAAATTACTGTATTTAAGTATTATACCGCCAATTATTGAAAAAAACAATCCCAGTGAAACGAGATTATTTTGCAGCGCCATATACAAAGGTCTTTTGTCTTCGGGGGCTATTACAATTATAAGATTGTCTGAGCTTAATTTAATTCCGTCTATAGCCATACCGATCATAAAAAATATAATTAAATAATGTTCAACCGTGCTTGCAAATAGTGAAAAAATGACAGCTGTCATTATGATTATCAAGCTGATAATAGTAGTAAGCCTATAGTGCCCCTTGCTGCTTAATTTTCCCCAAAGAATATTGCTTAATAGTGAGCCTATCATTTGAGCAGTGATGATGCTGCCTATTATGACACCGCTAAGAGATATTTTGTTTTGTGCATCCAATATAATAAAAGGAAGTATAAGCAAATATCCGTAGGCAAAGAAAAATGATGCAATTTGAGTTTGCAATATTTTGTCAGCTCTTAGTGTTTTGTTTGCATTTTTCAAAAATGACTTAAATGATTTTTCTTTTGTACTTATGTTGGTTTTGATTGGCTCATCTACAGTGCCCATAGCCAAAAATCCTATACCCATAATAAATGCACTTAACATAAATAGATAGCCATAGCTATATGGTGCTGGGTACTCATGTAATATCCATCCAGAAATAGACCCGCTGATAATAGCACCAAATGCTACAACCGATTGCTTCCAAGCCATACTTTTGGCACGATATTTATGTGTAAAAATTTTGGCAGTAATTTCCTTGAAATATATCCCACCAAATCCTGCACTAAATGAAAATATAAAAAGCCCCATGCCTATTGCAATTAGGGTTGCCGTATGGTGATTATTGCCAATTGCAACAATACAAAGCCCTATTAAAAACCATGCCAAAAATCGCATAAAAAATATTTTTCTCAAATATGGTCTCATGAGCGGATATTCTTGGGCATGAAAGGCGGCATATAGCTGTACAAAAACAGCCCCGCCTCTAAGTAGCGAAGAATAAATACCCACCATGATGGAACCGCCCCCAAAATGCTGTATCATCAGTGGTAACACCGTTGATGGCTCAGCTACAGTAGTTCCTACGCTGAGGAAAAAACCATGCATTAGGTTTTTGATATGATTTGAGAATTTATTTATACTTTTATTCATCAGGACCTTTTGTAAGTTATAAGATTGTAGTTTGTTAAACCATACGGTTTAACAAACTAGATAGGTTGCAGATTTTAGTGAACTGAACAGGTCCCTTGTGCATTTATTTTTTTTAGATTGCCTTTGATAAATTCGGCTATACTTTCTTGTACTGTAGGGCTGGCTTGATCGCTATATACATCTAAGCCTGCTGCTGCAAAACCGCTAGCCGGACTTCCGCCTATACCGCTTACGATCAGAACATCTGGGCTTAAAGACATAATGTTCATAACCGCATTTGCACATGCTCCGCTATTGTGGCCAGGGTTTTCTTTTGTATCTACATCTATAATTTGATCATTTTCAAGAGTTATTATAGTGTAAAATTTAGCTTTACCGAAATGGGCACCTCTTTTTGAGAGATAACCATTATTTTCATCTGTCGGGAATATAATTTTCATAATTTGTCCTTTAAAATTGAAGATTCAATTTTCCATTTTTATATGCCTCATACGCTTCTTTGAGACTCATTCCGCCTGCGCCGATATACATTTTAACTGATGAGCGTTTTAGAATATCAAGCGCTTTATTGCCCGCACCGTTTCCGGTTATGATGACGTCCGGATGAAACGCAAGTACTTTTTGGGCCGTTTGAAGCCCCGCACCGTGTTCCATATTTTCAGTGTCTATCTTGATTGCTTCAAGAGAATTGCTCCCTTCGTCAAAAAGCACCAACATATCCATACGTCCGAATCTCTCATCTATTTGACTATCCCAGCTATCGCCTTTTGCCGTAAATACTATTTTCACTTCTTGCTCCTGATTATATTTTTTATCTCGTTCCAACTCTCTCGAATTAGGCCTGAAAGCTCACTTTGTGCACTATATTCTACTATAGGCTTAGCCTCTGTCAGAGCACGTGTAAACATCTCATCATAATGTAATTTTGCAATTACTCTGATACCTTCCGTGTCTAAATACTCTTCTATAATTTTACTCATCTTTGTATTTAAATCATATTTGTTTATTATACAAACTGCTTGAAGAGAAAATGTTTTTAGTAATTTTATTACTCTTTTTAGATCATGCAACCCAGAAACGGTAGCTTCTGTTACCAATACTACTAAATTAGCTCCGCTCAATGAAGAAATTACAGGGCATCCTATCCCTGGACTTCCATCAGTAATGATAAATTCCTTATCGTTTTTAAGCGCAAATATTTTTGCTTCTTGTTTCACTTTGGCTACTAGTTTGCCGGAATTTTCTGCTGCAAATCCAAGTTTGGCATGCACCATTGTCGAATTATTTTTGATATTGGATACGAAAAGATCCCCGGCTTTTTGTTTGACCATAGTAATAGCATCACTTGGACATACTCTACTGCAATACCAGCATCCTTCACAAGAAATTTTATCTACGACATATTGTCCGTCTTTAAGGTCAATTGCATCGAATCTGCAAACTTCTTTGCATTTGCCGCAATTTGTACATTTCTCTTCATCTATGAGGGCCAATTCCCCGCTGAAAAAATCCTCTTGTTTTTCAAAATCAGCATTAAGCAATATGTGCATATTTGCAGCATCCACATCACAATCTGCTATTACTGCATTTGAACCCTCAAGATAAGCAAAGGATGCACTGATAGAAGTTTTGCCTGTTCCGCCTTTTCCTGATATGACTACTACTTCTTTCATCTGATCCCCTCCAAAAAATTTGCAATTTCTTTGATAGAATCTTTGAAATGTTCTATTTGCGGATAGATAAGTTCTCCTTTGGCATAGCATTGTGCGACTGCTTTGTCATTGTTGACTTTTGTAATAATAGGAATATTTTCATCTTTGCAGTATTCTTCTACATTATTGTTGCCGATCCCATACCTGTTGATGATCACGCCTATTTTTTTATTCAAAACCTTCATGGTCTCAACTGCAAGCTTGAGGTCGTTCAAGCCAAAAGGAGTCGGCTCTGTTATAAGTATTACAAAGTCACTTTCACGGCTTGCTTCAATCACCGGGCAGCTTGTACCAGGAGGTGCATCAAGAAGCTTGATGTAGCCATCATAATTTTCATCTACATAGTCAATAGCTTGCCCGATAAGCGGTACTGCCATCTCTTGTCCGATATCAAGTCTGCCTTCGACTAAATCAAAATTTTCTGTTTCAAAAACTTTAATTTCACCGATTCGTTCAGGTATCATTGGCAATGAATCTGTAGGACAAAGCTCGCTGCATGCGTAACAACTATGACAAAGCTCGGGATGGATAATGATCTCATCGTTTAGAGCTACTATTGCATTGAAGTTGCATACATCTGCACATTCACCGCAATATGTACAATCGGTGCTATCCCAATTAGGTACCATTTTGTTGGCTGTTTTATCATATTTGATTTTTCCGTGTATAAAGAGCCCGGAATTTGGCTCTTCTACATCAAGATCTGCCAATACAACAGATTTGCCGTGCTCTGCTAAATATGCTGTTAGATTTGTGGAAATGGTGGTCTTTCCAGTTCCACCCTTTCCGCTTGCAATAGTCACTTTCATTTAGTTGCTGTTGCTAAAAGTTCTATTGTGTGCTTTGCCGCGACCGCCGCCTAGCCCCATTCCTTTGCCGTTTCCTTGGCAAGGTTGATCATTTTTGTTGACTCTTTTGCCAAAACCAGCTCCTGCACCGCTCCCGTTTCTCAATCCAAAACCGGCACCATTATTATTTTCAGTTTGCACATTTTGGTTTCTATTGCCTAAGCCTCTGCGGCAGCCTCTGCCTTGAGCTTGATTATTATTGCCAAGACCATTTCTGCATCCTAGGCCTTTTCCTTGACCACGTCTAAACATAGTTTATCCTTTAATATTTAAGATCATGTTCATCATTTTGAACATATGACCATATTATAACGAACATATGTTCAAAAGTCAAGAGTGTTTCGTATTTTTTTCTTTTTGTTATCTTTTTTTAATTTCTATGGTTTTTTGATTGATAAGTGCATCGGCAATTTTTTGATGAGCAGACTGTATAAGTCTGGCAAAAGTAGTGCGAGAAATACCCATTTTGGCTGCAGAGTCTTCTTGATAAAGGGACTCTAGATCAGCCAGCCTGATAGCTTCCATTTCATCTTCGTATACTATCACCGCTTCTAGTGTGTCTCTTGGAAGCCCGCATGGCTTGAAACACACCTTTGAGTGATCTGCATCTATATTTCTATTTTTTCGTTTTCTTCCTACGCAATTTTTCATATGTAACCTATATTATTTTTCTATAATTATATCGCACATATGTTCAAAATGCAAGGTTAGTTAAAATTTATAATTAGCAAAAATTCTTAGATTTTTCATATCGTCGTTTTGATCGTCTTTAATATCGCTATAAATTATATTAAAGTCTAAATTATCACTATATTCATAACCCAAAGCATAATCTATTTCGCTTGCGTCAAGCAGTGCTGATCTGTTGAGTTTTGCATAATTTGCTTCCAAACTTAGACCGTCAATTATCTCATAACTAAGTCCGCCTTTTATGATGTCGCCTTTTCCTTCTAGCTCGGCTACTGTGTAATGCTCCATGCTTGTAACAAATGGACCCCCGCCATATAGATTATCAGCAACTCCATTATCAAAGTTTCTATTGTAAGCAAAATTGAACCCCAAAGGAATACTTTTTAATCCGAGCTCAAGTGCAGCACCAAAAGTACTCGATTTTGTTCCATCCTCATAGTCTTGCAGGGCATATTGAAGAGTTGCAGTATATTCAAACAAGTCTGTTTCATTTTCAAAAGCAGCTTCAAGATAACCCACATTTATAAAATCTTTTGCTGTGTATCCAAACGCTTTGAGACCTAGGTTTTCAATTCCCGTGTATTCTATTCCTGCCAACTGCAAGCCGTCATTGCCGTTAATACGGTTAAATTTACCAGGATCATCACTATCAACACCGCTCCAGCTTCTAACATGCGCCAAAGTTATAGCGGTGTCTTTGATGTCTTTATTTGAAAATACTATCGCCTCAAATCTATTGTCGATCAGTCCAAGTCCTTCATCTGTGTCAACAAAAGGCAGATCAATAGCTTGTCTTCCTATAGTAAGTTCGCTGTTTCCAAAATTACCTTTTACATATAATTCGTCAATTATTCCATATCCATCGTTGTTAGCATCAAAAAACGGTATGCCGTAAGGTTCTTTTCCTTCACCTGCGGCTGCTGCTATTCTCGCGCCAAATACAAGATTATTCCAGCTGCTGCTTTCATATTTAATAGCCGTAGATAGTCCAAATTCATCGGCTGTGTCAGTTGAATCATCGGTATATTGATATCCGCCCCTGATCTCACCTTCAAATGTCACCTCGGTTGACTCGTTATTTTCATTTGCAGCTACTGATATGGTAATTAAAGCTAATAATGACAACTTTAAAGTTGTATTTCTCATGTATATTTCCTCTCCTCGTTTTTGTTTTCAAGTGACAAATAATAACAGCCGTTTACTTTAATACTACTTAAAATGATTGTCATTATCAATTTAATATTTGTTTAAGTCATTAAACGCTAATATTTTGATATCGATTATCAAATAAAGGATTTAAAATGTCAGTATTAGTTTTAGGCGGCGACAGAATAGACCCCATAAGAGTCGTTTTGCATCAACTTGGTGTTGATTCTATTGTTCATTGGACTGCTAGAAACCAAAAAAACGGCTGCAAAAAAGATAAACCTATCCCTTCTAATATTGAGATTGTATTGATGTTGACAAATTTTCTCAATCATAATGCTATGAAGTATTATCGTGCCGAAGCAAAAGCAAAAGGTTTGCCAATTGTTTATAGCACCAGAAATGTGGATTGCGTTAAAAGCGAATTTGTAAGAATATTATTGAATATCAGGCAGAAGAGTCTGCCTGATTTGTAGAGTTACAGAACAGTAACGTTTTCTGCTTGTGGACCTTTTTGGCCTTCACCTACAGTATAAGATACTTTTTGACCTTCTTCAAGAGATACACGGCCATAACCAGTATTGTTTATTTGACGAAAATGTACAAATACATCTTTACCGCCATTATCTTGTTGAATAAAACCAAAACCTTTTTCACTATTGAACCATTTAACTGTTCCGTTTAGAACTTCTGCCATTGTTTGCCTTTTTTTGTAGAAATACACCGTTTTAATGGTGGTCGAAAATATAAAATGGAGTAATCTTTAGGTATAACATATTGACAGAACAATAACACTTAACCAAAGATGACACTCTAAATCATCTTTCTTGATATAAATATACCAAAATAATATTAAATTTGGCAAGAAAATTACATATTTTTATAAAATATTTTAAAATTTTTTTATATATCTATGACAATATGGTGTTTTTTTCTGATTTGTATAATAATTTTGATGATAATCTTCTGCTTCATAAAAAGATTTAGCATCGTATATTTTTGTAACTACTTTGTAGCCTTTTTGTTTTAAAATGTTTATGAGATTATTTATAATCTCTTTTTCTTTTTCATCACTTGTAAATATGGCTGATTTATATTGTTCTCCAATGTCAGGCCCTTGTCCGTCGGCTTGAGTAGGGTCGTGTATCTCAAAAAATGCTTTTGACAATGTTTCGTAGCTTATTTTAGATGGATCATATATAACTTTTACTACTTCAAGGTGCCCGCTATTGCCACTGGATACATCTATATATGTAGGATTTTCTTTGTCTCCTCCCATATAGCCTGAAATGACATCTTTGACACCATCTAGTTTTTCTAAATAATATTCAACGCCCCAAAAGCATCCGCCTGCAAAATAAGCTTCTTTTTCAATTGTAGTATGTGCATTTTGTTTGTCAAATTCGAGCGAAAGAGAGTTGACGCAATATCTTGTATTTTTAGCGGTCATCCCTTCTCCTCTAAATACATGCCCTAGATGTCCACCGCATTTAGCGCATACTATTTCTGTACGATTCCCATCATTGTCCGGAATTTCATGTACTGCTCCATCTATTGCATCATCAAAGCTGGGCCATCCGCTATGGGATTCAAATTTTGATTTTGATGTAAACAGAGGCGAGCCGCAAAGTTTGCATTTATAAATACCTGTTTCTTTATTATATACTAATGCGCCGCTAAAGGGGCGTTCAGTGCCTTTGTCAATTAGTATATGTTTCTCTTCGGGTGTCAATTTTTCTATAGCATGATGCCATTTATATTCATTGATAAGTGTTGACATTATGATAACTCCCAATAGTATTTTCAATTTCATTTTAGACGATTAGTCCGGTTTTGCAGCATATTTTCCTGAACCTAGCAAAACAATGCATATAGATCCAAACAGATAAAACATTTGTGTCTCTACTGCCCATGCTCCTGTGTTTGTCAAAATAAACATATCTTTTAAGTGTACCAAATATATTGCTACTACCATATTAAAAGCCACAATTCCGGCAGCCAATCTGCTTTTAAATCCTATTATCAGCAACATTGGAGCCAAAACCTCCCCTATATATACACCAAAAGCCAAAAATTCCGGCAAGCCGTTTCTGACAATTATGCCTTTTATAAAATCTATACCATGGGACATCTTGGCTATTCCATGCAAAAACATCATGCCGCCTATCATTAGTCTCAAAATAAGTTTTCCAATATTTGCCTGCATAAACATCCCTTTTCGTAAATAATATTGGTTATTATACTGAAAAATTATATATAAATATATATTTATATTAATAAATTGTCCGATTTATAAGTATAATAAATCAATTCTATTATTGTAGTATATTCGTACTATTTAGCATTTTTCCACTACAATTTAGCAACAATTTATCATAAAGAGTAAAAACATGAACGCTTTTTTTCAGTCACTCACATCTTTTTTAGAGTCTGTGCTGTTTTTTGATATATTATTTGGATTAGGCGGTCAGGGCAAAGTACCTTTTGTAGTCGCATGGCTTATTGCTGGCGGCATTTACCTGACAATCAAGCTAAATTTTGTAAATCTAAAAATGTTGAGACATTCATATCAAATTATTATGGGACGCTATAAAACCAAAGATGATGTAGGTATTATAGAACCAAGACAAGCACTCACAACGGCACTCTCCGCCACTGTAGGGTTGGGTAATATAGCCGGAGTCGCTATAGCTGTTTCCATTGGCGGACCAGGCGCTACCTTTTGGATGATAGTGGCCGGTTTTTTGGGTATGACACTCAAATTTACAGAGGTTACACTTTCTTTAAAGTACAGAGAATTTTTGCCAAACGGCACGATAATCGGCGGAGGTATGGGTTATCTTAAAAAAGGCCTTACGGAAAACGGATTTCCTGGACTTGGAAAGTTTTTGGCTATTGTTTTTGCTATCTTTCTTCTAGGCGGTTCTATAGGGGGCGGCAATACATTCCAAGTTTCTCAAGCTCTTGGTGTAGCAAGCGGAGAAATTGAATTTTTCAAGACATATCCTATAGTATTTGGTCTGTTGGTCGCCGGCTTGGTCGGACTTGTCATTATAGGCGGTGTTAAGAGAATCGCACAAACTACAGAAAAAATCGTACCTTTTATGATAGTGGTCTATCTTGCTGCATGCTTGTGGATAATCACAACCAATTACGAATTTTTACCACATGCCATTAAATTGATTTTTACCGAAGCATTCAATTCCTCTGCAGCAGCAGGAGGAATTATAGGTATCATAGTACAAGGGTTTCAAAGAGCAGTTTTTTCAAGTGAAGCCGGTATCGGTTCAGCACCTATTGCTCACTCGGTAGCAAAAGTTAAATATCCTATTCGTCAAGGCATGGTGGCACTTTATGAGCCATTTATTGATACGGTCATTGTTTGTACTATGACGGCACTTGTAATAATTATCACCGGTGTATATGACCCGGCTGCCGGTTTTGGAGATCTAATAGCTGCCAAAAATGGAGCAGGGCTGACAACAGAAGCTTTTAGAACCGTAATTGGTTGGTTTCCGACTATTTTATCTCTATCTATATTTTTCTTTGCGTTTTCTACTCTTATTGCGTGGTCATATTATGGTGAAATAGCATGGGTTTATCTGTTTGGGATAAAAAGTATTTTGATATGGAAGCTTATATTCTTGGCATTTATTATCATAGCAACAGCTGTTGATACCAACACTATGGTTGATTTTAGTACAGTATTGTTTTTGGCGCTAGCGATCCCTAATATAATTGGACTTTTTATAATGTCAGGAGATGTAAAAAATATGTTAAAAGAGTATATGACTAAATTCAAAAGCGGAGAGCTTGACAAGGAGGTTATTCGATGATAACAACTATGCGTCAAGTACTTGCCCTCCCTGTAATCGTTATTGCTATGGGGTATTTTGTAGATATTTATGATCTTATTTTGTTCGGCGTTGTCAGAGTCCAGAGCCTTACGGAACTTGGACTTGATAAAGACGGTGTTATGTACTGGGGGTCTATCATACTTAATATGCAAATGATAGGCATGCTTCTTGGTGGCATATTATGGGGTATTTTAGGAGACAAGCGGGGGCGAATGTCGGTGCTTTTTGCTTCTATCATACTCTATTCTGTTGCCAATACTCTTAATGCATTTGTTACAAGCGTGGAGCAATATGCCCTCCTTCGTCTAATTGCCGGTATTGGTTTGGCCGGAGAGCTTGGAGCAGGGGTTACATTGGTTGCCGAGATATTGCCTAAGCATCTTAGGGGATATGGCGTTATGGCAATAGCTGCATTTGGCGTACTTGGAGTAGTAGCTGCCAATATCGTAGCTACTCATTTTGACTGGAGAAATGCTTATATATTTGGCGGAGTCCTAGGGTTTGCATTATTGTTCTTAAGGTTTAAAGTACGTGAGTCAGAAATGTTTACGCACCATGTCAGCGATGATGTTAAAAGGGGAGATTTTTTTTCATTATTTCGTCGTAAAGATTTATTTGCCAAATATCTCAAAGCTATCATTATAGGCGTTCCTCTTTGGTATGTTGTAGGCGTATTAGTTATGTTTTCTCCGGAATTTGCCATTGAGCTGGCAATAGACGGCAAGGTGAGTGCAGGGGAGGCTCTGATGTATTGTTATATCGGGCTTTCTGTTGGGGATCTAGCCAGCGGGTTTTTGTCCCAAAAGCTTAAAAGCCGCAAAAAAGCCTACTTTGTATTCTTGATTATCTCTGCGTTTACAGTAATTTACTACTATACTTTGCACGGGGCTAGTGTGACACAGTTTTATGTAGCAGTATTTTTACTTGGGTTTTTCTGTGGATATTGGGCATTGTTTATCACTATGGCAGCCGAGCAATTCGGTACCAATATCCGTGCAACGGTAGCTACAACCGTACCAAACTTTGTAAGAGGCTCAGTTGTGCCTGTGACATCCAGTTTTATGTTGCTAAAAGGCAGCTTGGGAGTCTTGGGTGCCGGAGCAGTTGTGGGTACTGTTGTATTTGCTTTAGGATTTGTGATGCTATATCTGACTCGAGAGACATTCCATGAGGATTTGGATTATATAGAAGCGTAAAGTTTTTACATTTGTCATTCCGCTTCAAGTACAGAATGACAATGTTGTTTTTGAAAAATATAAATGAAAAACTTTAATATATTTTTGCTATACTTTCAATTCTAATTTTAGTGATCGCGTAGCTCAGTTGGTAGAGCACTACCTTGACATGGTAGGGGTCGTTGGTTCGAGTCCAATCGGGATCACCATCTACAATAATTTCTCATTTAATCCACTTATTACTACTTTTCGATATAATAATGGCATTTTCAAAACATTTATAAGGTTTCAGATGGACAAAAAAGTTATTGGTTATATAGACGCCAATGGGACATTGCTAGATACGCAGAGTATCACTTCTAACGCAGGGCTAAAAGAAATACATTATGATAATTCTGCTGAGGCATTGGAGATCATCCGTCACTCTACAGCACACTTAATGGCTCAGGCAATATTGGAGCTTTATGGTAACGCACAGTTTTTCGTAGGACCGGTTGTAGATGAAGGTTTTTACTATGATTTTAGAGTAGATAAAAAAATAGGCGAAGAGGACCTAAAAACAATAGAGCAAAAGATGAAAGAACTCATCAAGAAAAAAGCTCCTATTGAGAAATACATGATCAGCAAAAATGAAGCGATGAGTAAATTTGCTCATGATGATCTAAAGCAGGCTGTTTTGTCTCGTATCACAGACGATGAAGTTTCTATCTACAAACAAGGCAATTTTGAAGATTTATGTCGTGGACCACATGTGCCTACTACAGGGTTCTTGCATAATTTTAAACTCACTAGAGTAGCAGGGGCTTATCTAGGCGGAGATGAGAAAGCAGAGATGCTGACAAGAATTTACGGCATAGCATTTGCAGACAAAGAATCTCTCAAAGCCCACCTCGACATGATCGAAGAAGCTAAAAAAAGAGATCATCGCAAGCTAGGCAGTGAGCTCGAATTATTTATGTTCAATGAAGAAGCTGGTGCGGGTTTACCGTTTTGGTTGCCAAAAGGTGCACGCCTTCGAGCAAAACTTGAAGCCATTTTGCATAAAGCACATCGCCAAAGAGGCTATGAACCGGTGCGTGGACCTGAAATTCTTAAAGCTGATATGTGGAGAATATCCGGGCATTATGCCTGCTATGGTGAAAATATGTATCTAACCGAAATAGACGAGCAAGAGTATGGTATCAAGCCGATGAACTGTATAGGCCATATACAGATATTTAAACAATCAGGCAAAAGTTATCGTGATTTACCGCTTAAATACTATGAATATGGAGTGGTGCATCGGCATGAGAAATCAGGTGTACTTCATGGACTGCTTCGTGTACGAGAATTTACACAAGATGATGCACATATATTTTGTACTCCAGAACAGATCAAACCTGTGGTTCTTGAAGTTGTAGAGTTTGTAGACAGCGTTATGAGAAAATTCGGTTTTGACTATACTATGGAGATATCTACCAAACCGGAAAAAGCCATAGGAGATGATGCAGTTTGGGAGATTGCGACTGGGGCACTCAAAGACGCAATGGGCGAAAATAATCTTCCTTACGGCATAGACGAAGGCGGCGGAGCGTTTTACGGCCCGAAAATTGACGTCAAGATCACTGATGCGCTGGGTAGAAAATGGCAATGCGGTACTATCCAAGTAGATTTTAACTTACCGGAAAGATTTGGCGTAGAGTATGTAGCTGAAGATAATACGCGCAAACAACCTGTTATGATACACCGTGCGATTTTAGGATCATTTGAGAGATTCATAGCTATTCTTACAGAACATTTTGCCGGAGAGTTTCCATTATTTATCGCTCCTACACAAGTGATTTTTGTACCGATAAGCGAACCTCACGTAGAGTATGCAAAAGAGTTGCAAAAAGCCATGATGAGCATAGATATAGATAGTGAGATATATGATAAAAACGATAGTTTGAACAAAAGAATCAGAAATGCTGAAAAACAAAGAGTGCCATATGTGGTTATCATTGGAGATGAAGAGGTAGCAAATAGAAGCGTTGCTATTAGAGATAGAAGAGCAAAAGAACAATATAATCTAACTCAAGAGGAATTTATGATACAATTAAGCAAACAACTTCAAGAAGGAAAGATTTGAGCAAGCAGTTTAATACAAAAACTAAAGGCAAGAAAGACGAAACGCTCATCAATGATGAGATTACAGCAAAAGAGTTAAGGGTTATCAGCGAGGATGGTGAACAGTTTGGTATCATCGCTAGGGACGCGGCGCTCAAAATAGCTGAGACTAAAGGCTTGGATTTGGTGCTTATCTCTCCGGATGCAAAACCGCCGGTAGCCAAGATAATGGACTATGGAAAGCATCGCTATGAAGTAGAAAAGCGCAAAAAAGAAGCCAAGAAAAATCAAAAAATAATTGAGATCAAAGAGATTAAGTTTTCATGCAAAATCGCAGAAAATGATGTCAATTATAAAGTAAAGCATGCTAGAGAGTTCTTAGAGAAAGGCAAGCATGTCAAGCTAAGAGTATTTCTAAGAGGCCGTGAAATGGCAAACCCGGAGTGGGGTGCCGATGTGCTTAAAAAAGTATGGCCAATGTTAGAAGATGTGGCAACTATAGAAAAAGATATCCAACAAGAGGGAAGATATATGAGTATGTATGTCGTCCCGAATAAAAAATAAAAGCCTCAAATTTTCTCTTCATTGCTCCGCGCTATAACGCGGAGTTTACAAATATTCACATATTATTTTATTTTGCTGCTAAGTTTATCTAATTTTCAATCTTATATGGTATAATCATGTCCCATTTTCTATGAGAAAAATTTAAAAGGAAGACATATGCCTAAAATGAAAAGTGTCAAAGGCGCTGTCAAACGCTTTAAAGTCAAAAAAAGTGGTGCTATTAAACGTGGAACAGCGTTTAGAAGCCACATTTTGACTAAAGTCGATGGCAAACACCACAGACAAATGAATAGCCCTAAGTATGTTAATGCTAGTGATGCTAAAAAAATCAAAGAGATGATCGCGTAATTACGCTCATATCCAGCTCGCGAGAAATCGCCAAATGTCCCCCATCACATATGGGGCAAGTTCAAGCAAAATTGATAGCTTGACACCTCAAAACACAAGGTAAAGGAACACCATGAGAGTAAAAACAGGCGTAGTAAGACGCAGAAGACATAAAAAACTATTAAAACAAGCTAGAGGCTTTTATAGCGGCAGAAGAAAACATTTTAGAAAAGCAAAAGAGCAACTTGAAAGATCATTAGTTTATGCTTACCGTGATAGAAGACGCAAAAAAAGAGACTTTAGAAGACTTTGGATCGTTCGTATCAACGCAGCTGCTAGACTAAATGATATGAGTTATTCAAGATTCATGCATGGCTTAAAGCTTGCCAATATCGAACTAGATAGAAAAATCTTGGCCGATATGGCCATGAATGCCCCTGAAAGCTTTGCTGCAGTAGCAAAAACTTCAAAAGAAGCACTCGCAAAATAAACCTAAATAGTGGCTTAATGCCACTATTTTTCTCCTATTTTAATTCACATTTCTTATAACTTTGTTAACAATCTATTAATTTTAATCAGCTACAATTTTAAAATCACAAAAATTTACAAAGGGGATTTGAATGAAAAAAACTATATTATTTACCGCATCATTGATGTTCACGTCTACCGTTTTTGCTAATGCAGAATCTTACAAGATAAAAAGGGGTGATACTCTCACCGCTATTGCACAAAAGTATCATGTAAAGACTTCCGACCTTAGAAAAGCTAACAATATCTCTTTATGGGGAAAGCTTGATATTGGTAGAACAATCACTATACCTGAAAGTCGTAATTCTGGACAGAGCTTGGCTAGCAATTCAACATTGAATGTAAGTACAGCTTCAAAAAAAAGTGACAGTTTCGTATCTGAAAGTTTGAAATCAGCTGCACTTCCGTTTAATGCGCAAAAAAAGCTAGGACATAGATATGTATGGGGGGCTACGGGGCCAAATACATTTGACTGTTCAGGTTTTACTTCATATCTTTTAAAATTAGAAGGTGTAAATATACCTAGAAGAGCAATCGAGCAATTCCAAAAAGGTGCTAAGATTGCCAGAGCAGAACTTCAAAAAGGAGATTTGATCTTTTTTGATACATCAAAACGCAAAAATAAGGTTGTTAATCACGTAGGTATCTATATAGGTGATAATAAATTTATTCACGCAAGTTCTGCAAAACATAAAGTTGTTATCACAAGCCTTAAACATCCGTTTTATAGCGCGAGATTTATGGGAGCTAGACGCTACTCATAACTCCTTTTTTAAAAGGGTAAACTTTGCTATCTAATAGCTCACAAAAAGGAGATTTCTTCTCATTGTGATTGCTATAAACATCTTTTAATCATTCAAGAATTTCTATTTTTCAATCAAAGATCTTTTTTGGCTATGCGGAAATATTTTATTATTCCGCTTCCAGCACAGCACCATTACTTGCATTTGTTACAAGTGCGCGATATTGTTTGAGCCATCTGCTTGTTAGAGGTTTTACAAATGGTACGAAATTATCTCTTCTTTCTGCAATTTCTTCAAAACTCAGTTTTGCTTCCAATATATAATTATCAACATCGATAAATATCTCATCCCCATCTTTTAGTAGACCAATAAGTCCGCCTTCTGCGGCTTCTGGCGATACGTGCCCGATACTAGCTCCTCTGGTAGCTCCGCTGAATCTGCCATCTGTTATGAGTGCTACTTTATCACCGAGCCCCATACCCATGATAAGACTTGTAGGAGCTAGCATCTCTTGCATGCCAGGTCCGCCTTTTGGACCTTCATATCTGATGACAACTACATTTCCGGCTTTTACTTTGCCGCCAATAATACCTTTGATAGCATCTTCTTGTGAGTTGAAACATACTGCAGTTCCTGTAAATACTCGGCTTCCTGTGATTCCGGCAGTTTTTATAACTGCACCTTGCTCGGCAAGGTTTCCATAAAGTATCGCTAACCCGCCGACTTGACTATAAGGATTTTCAATAGTGTGGATTATGTTTGTATCCAATATTGCACTGTTTTTGATTCTATCTTTTATGTTTTCACCGGTTATTGTCAGGTTATCGTGCAATATATCATCGCCTCTTTTGTTCATTTCGTGCATAACTGCACTCACTCCACCGGCTTTATCTATGTCTTGCATATGAACAGTCGAGAGGCTTGGGCT
This sequence comes from Sulfurovaceae bacterium, assembly GCA_041654415.1. GTDB lineage: Bacteria > Campylobacterota > Campylobacteria > Campylobacterales > Sulfurovaceae > BN30871. The sequence continues at coordinate 177,720 of JBAZDL010000004.1, forward strand.
GATTTTTGCTATATGACTTACTTTTTTTGATATCGCATTAATATTTTCTAGTTTAAAGTCAACATTTGCTTCTTTTGCAATAGCAAGCATATGAAGAACAGTATTGCTGCTTCCGCCCATTGCCATATCTACGGCAAAAGCATTATGAACGGCTTTTTCATTTAGGATATTTTGGATTTTATATTTCTCTTGATCTTTTTCGTTCATGAGCGCGATTTCACAAATTCTTCTAGCCGCTTTTCTGTACAACTCTTCGCGCTCTTTAGTCAGAGCCAAAATAGTACCGTTGCCTACAAGAGCAATGCCCATAGCTTCCATAAGGGTGTTCATGGAGTTGGCTGTAAACATACCGCTGCAACTTCCGCCGCTTGGACATGCGTTGCACTCAATATCTTTAAGTTCATCCGCATCTATTTCTCCGGCTTCAAACTTGCCGACAGCTTCAAATGCAGTAGCAAGGTCGATTGGCGTACCGTCTTTTTTGTATCCTTTTGCCATAGGCCCGCCGCTTACAAATACGGTCGGCACATTTACTCTCAAGGCCCCCATTATCATCCCAGGGACAATTTTATCGCAGTTTGGTATAGCTATCATGGCATCAAGTTTGTGTGCATTCATTACGGTCTCAATTGAGTTCGCGATAATCTCACGGCTCGGGAGAGAATAGAGCATACCGTCATGCCCCATTGCGATACCGTCATCTACACCTATAGTATTAAATTCAAAAGGTACACATCCAGCTTGTCTGATCTCATCTTTTATGATATCACTTACTTTATCCAAAAAATAGTGCCCCGGTATTATTTCTATAAATGAGTTTGCAACACCGATGAAAGGTTTGTTGAAATCTTCCTCTTTTACACCGGTAGCTCGCAATAAACTTCTGTGCGGCGCACGGATAGCACCTGTTTTTATCTCATCACTTCTCACTATTTATCCCTCTATTTTTATTTTGATTATATCATTTTTAGACTCAATAATTCGAGCTTATGGAATTATTGTCAAAAAAATTGTGATATTTTTGTTTTTACTCTTTACATTCAAATATTTTTTGGTTATAATTCTGTCCCATTTATGTTGTGATGCGGGCGTAGCTCAGGGGTAGAGCATAACCTTGCCAAGGTTAGGGTCGAGGGTTCGAATCCCTTCGCCCGCTCCATAAAATGAAAATTAATATTGATAAAATCTGTAAATATGGATGTTGTCATTGCCCGGATGGTGGAATGGTAGACACAGGGGACTTAAAATCCCCCGGCTATTGCAGCCGTGCTGGTTCAAGTCCAGTTCCGGGCACCACTAAATATGTGGTGCCATCGCCAAGCGGTAAGGCCGCAGCCTGCAAAGCTGCTATCCCCGGTTCAAATCCGGGTGGCACCTCCATATTTTGCTCTATCGGGAGATGGTAGAGCGGTTGAATACACCGGTCTTGAAAACCGGCGAAGGTAACACTTCCGGGGGTTCGAATCCCCCTCTCCCGGCCACTACAAATATAACAATCAAACAAAATCTTAATATATTTTTTGAATTTCAAACTTTTTACAAAAATATTTTACTCAATTTAAAATATATTACTTATACTTATTTACACACTTCATACATTAAATAATAAAAATCATTACTAAATCATATAAATTAACAATTATTTAACATATTTTATATATAATTTTTATTAAAGTTACTATTAGTTTTGGTATTGAAGGGTTATTGTGAGATTTGGTTGGTTGTCGGCATTATTGCTATTAGGATATATTGAGGCATTTGGCTTATCTTCTCAAGAGATCGAAGCTATTCAACTGCAGATAGCAAAAGAGAGAGAAAAAGCTACTCAAAAAGCTCAACCGGCAGCACCTACTGTAAATCTCCAAGAAGCAAACATCACTACTCCAAAAAAATTAACTCTATATAAAAACGAAACTCCTTGTTTTGATATAAAAAACGTAGAGCTTGTAGGCGAAGATGCTCATATGTTTAAACCCAGCCTGTCATCCGCACTAAAAAGTATCGGATTTAAATCCGGACAATGTATCGGTGCAAATAGTATCAATGCCATAATCAGTGCCACAGGCAATGAGATCATACGCAATGGATATGTCACTACTAGAGTCGTTGCTAATCCTCAGGATATAAAGAGCGGCAAACTTGAACTAAGTGTACTTGCAGGGAAAGTGAATGAGATCAAATTTGAACAAACTCCAACTGTAGATACAAATGTAGAGCGAGCAAATAGTTTTAATGCCATGCCTGTAAAGAAAGGTGATGTATTGAATCTGCGGGATATAGAACAAGGCCTGGAAAACTTCAAACGAGTACCTACTGTCACCGCAGACATGCAGATAGTTCCATCTAGTGTACAAGGGGCTTCAGATATAGTCATTAAATGGACTCAAAGAGAAGTGCCGTTTCGTCTAAATTTATCTCTTGATGATGCAGGCAGCAGCTCAACGGGAAAATACCAAGGCGGAGTTACGGTATCAGTCGATAATCCGTTTAAACTAAATGATATATTTTACTTTAATTATGGCAGTGCTGTAGCAGGATATGACAATGTAACCATACTAACCCCAAGCGGTACTACTGATTCTATGACTGGCAATTCAGACAACTGGAGTATGCATTATTCCATCCCATATGGATATTGGCTATTTAGCTTTAATCAAAACAAATATGACTACCATCAAGCAGCAGCGGGCGCAAATCAGGTATATGATTACAGCGGACACAGTAAGAACAGAGATATATCACTCTCATATCTATTTCAGAGGAATTCCACCGGGAAAAGTTCTATATATCTAAAGGGCTGGGCGAGATCTTCTGACAGCTTTATAGATGATGCAGAAGTCACGGGACAACGCAGAAAAACTGCAGGATACGAGATAGGACTTTCTCACCAAGAACAAGCAGGTAATGCTATGTGGAATTTTGGATCATCCTTTAGAAAAGGTACCGGTGCAAGAGGCTCGCTCCGTGCTCCTGAAGAAGCATATGGTGAAGGTACCAGCAGGATGAAGATAATAACAGCAGATGTGTCTGTGTTTGCACCGGTTTATTCCCTTCCATTTACTTACGAGGGTTCTATTCATGCACAATATAACAAAACTCCTCTTGTTCCTCAAGACAGATTAAGTATCGGAGGAAGATATACCGTCAGGGGATTCGACGGAGATTATACGCTTATGGCCGACAGGGGAGCGATTTGGAGAAATACACTTGCCTATACATATACAAATAATCATCAGATTTACGGTGCAATTGACGGTGGACATGTTGATGGGCAAAGTGCAAAATTGCTAGTCGGTCAGACACTTGTCGGTGCTGCTGTCGGGCTGAGAGGGCAGTTTGCATTTGGCGGCAATTTGTCTTACGATATATTTGCAGGAACCCCTATATACAAACCGGATAATTTTGAGACCAAAGATATAACACTCGGCTTTAGCCTGAATTATGCACTGTAAGAGGTAGTATGAACCACGTATTTAAAACGATCCATAAAAAGATGAAAGGCTTTGCAAACACAACAGTGGTTGTAAGCGAAAATGCTTCATCTTTGTCTAAAGCAACAGATAACCGTTCAGCACTTAATGAGATAGTCACGGATTTATTTACTCCACTGAAGCGAGTTTTTGGTGTTGGCGTCACATCATTATTATTTGTTAATTCACTTCATGCTAATATCATTGCAGACCCTAATGCAGCAAAATCACAACAGCCTACCATTCTTTATACTGCAAGCGGAGCAACGCAGGTAAATATCCAAACACCGACAGCAGCCGGTATTTCTATGAACCAATATACTCAGTTTGATACCAAGAATAACGGCACGGTCATAAACAATTCAAGAACAAATACAAATACTCTCACAGCCGGTTGGGTACAAGGGAACCCATGGCTTGCTACAGGAAGTGCTAAAGCCATAGTAAACCAGGTAAACTCATCCAATCCGAGCAACCTGACAGGCAATATAGAAATTGCAGGAAGCAAAGCAGACTTTATCGTTGCAAATCCAAGCGGCATCAGTGTAAATGGTGCAAATATCATCAATGCAGGCGGTACTACTCTAACTACCGGCAAGCTGCTTTTTAATAACGGAAATCTAGATGGATTTAATGTCAATAATGGAACAGTTAGTATACAAGGGGCAGGATTAAATGCATTAGGCTCTGACTACATCAATATACTTGCCCGTGCGGCAGTAGTAAACGCCAGCGTGTGGGCAAATGAGCTTAAAGTCATCACGGGAACAAATACTGTTTCGCGTGACGGTACTAACATAGCAGCAAATACGACAAGTACCCCGGCACCTCTTTTTGCTATTGACAGCAGTGCTCTTGGAGGCATGTATGCAAACAAGATCACACTCATAGGCACACAGAGCGGAGTAGGGGTAAATAATGCCGGGGTTGTAAGTGCGAGCAGCGTGAGCATTGATGCAAACGGCATGCTGACAAACAGCGGCACAATGGCAAGCTCTACTATATCAAATATAAGTTCAACATCACTAAATAATTCAGGCTCCATAACGTCACAAGGCAGTAGTGCTATTAAAGCACAAGAGGGTATAACAAACACAGGCACTATAAGCTCTTTGGCCGAAGGCACGATAACAACATCACAACTTGATAATACTTCAGGAGAAATAACAGCCGGGAGATTGGAAATAGCGGCAAATACTCTCAATAATACAAACGGATCTATAACCCAAACAGGCTTACAAGGCCTAACAATAACAACTGCCAACCTAAATAACGCAAACGATTCGCTCGTGGGCTATGAGCCTATAAGTGGTATTAGCGGTGATGCAAATAGCGTCGCAAATGATGGCAGCTTGGACGGAAGCTCAAATAGCACGGGGAATGCAGGAGCCGACGCGAGCACAGGCACTTTGCCGTCTCTTGCCACACTTGCCTCGGGCAGTATAAATATAGCAGATACGATCACAAATGACCAGGGCGGTAAAATAGTAGCAAACGGCGCAACCACGCTCAATACCGCAAATATTCTCACGAACAGCGCGGTTATCGATGTAGAAAATCTAAACGCAAGCGGTCAAACTATAAATAATGATAATGGACAACTAAGCGCAAACAATATAAACATAACAGCCCAAAATATAACAAACATAAATGCTAAAGTGCAGTCAAACTCTAAAACTGTCATAAACAGCTCATCTATGGTAGGAGATGGAGAGATTTTATCAAACGGCGATATAGATATAGATCTTTCAAGCAGCTATACCAATACTATGAAAATAAAAGGGTTTAATGTCTCCTTGGATATCGCAGGAGAGCTTTCGAACAATAGCGAGATCTCATCATCGTATACAACTATTTTAAATGCAACCGATTCTATAACAAACATGGGCTTGATAGACGGATACATAACCAGTCTAGATGCAGCAAACTCTATCAATAATATAGGCG
>JBAZDL010000005.1:0-127970 GCA_041654415.1 Sulfurovaceae bacterium
CGCCTGTGGCATATAGCTTGCCGTCATCTCCTCTGGTTACACCGGCAAAAGATATATGTGCATTTGATGCTATATCATCATGCACTATATTGTCTATAATAATTTCAGCCGGAACAGACTCGCTATAAGGGTAGTTTTTGCTTGCCATAACAACGCCTACAGCATATTTATCATAAAACTCAATATTTGCTTCTGCCAGATTGCCGGTGGCTGCTTTATAAAATAACTCACTTGGAGATTTTAGAAGCGGCATAATCTCTTCACACTCAGGATCTCCAAATCTTACATTATATTCCAAAATTATAGGCTCACCCTGCACTACCATTACGCCCATAAAAAGTACTCCGGTAAATGGCATACCTTCTTCTTGCATTCCAGCAAGTGTTGGCTTGACAACCCTTTCTTCTAATTTGCGATAAATTTCCTCGTTTACAAGCGGTGTCGGCACATATGCCCCCATGCCGCCGGTATTTGGGCCTTCATCATTATCTAGAAGTCGTTTATGATCCTGAGCTGCAGGTAATATAACGAAGTCTTTACCGTCACAAATAGCAAAAACAGAAAGCTCGTACCCATCAAGAAATTCTTCAATAACTATTGCTTTCCCCGCTTCCCCAAAAGCATTGCCTGAAAGCATCTCTCCAGCTTCTTTTTTTGCCTCATCGTAGCTTTGCGCTATGATAACACCTTTGCCGCCGCATAAACCATCTGCCTTTACCACTATTGGCGGCGTAAGGGTCTCTATAAATTTATATGCTTTTTCCAAAGAGTCTGTTTCAATATATCTAGCAGTCGGTATATTATGTCTGGCTAAGAAGTTTTTCATAAATATCTTTGAGCCTTCTAGTTGCGCAGCAGCAGCAGTCGGACCAAATATATTTAATCCTCTGGCTTTAAATATATCGACGATCCCTGCTACAAGAGGCGCTTCTGGACCTACAATGGTTAGTTCAATATTATTGGCTTGAACAAAATCAGCTAATACATCAAAATCACCGAGAGGTATATTTGTCCCTAGATTATCAGTAGCTCCATTCCCTGGAGCAAAATATAATTTTCCAATCTTTGGATCTTTGAGTAATGCAAGCCCCATAGAGTACTCTCTACCTCCACTACCGACAATAAGAATGTCCATAAATTAATTCCTTCTTTTAGTTTCTTACTTCAAATATATAATGACTTTGGACACCATAGATTTAAAGTACACTCCACCCGACTAGCCGTTCTGTTAAAAGTCGGCCCTAAAAAGCCAACGGTGCGGGAGAGAGAAATCTTTAGGGGGCAATCTCTCGCTAGGTTCACTAACTCAAACGACACCGCCCACACACCGATTTACTACTAGTCCTGCAAAAGAAATATGTTGGACCTCAATATTACAGTAGTCGAACTACTCAGGCGAAGTAAACAATTATACCCTATTTGGGGTTAGAGATGGGTTTATTTTATGAATTCTAGATCTCTTTTGCAAGTTTTATACATTCTGCTATCACGGGCTTGGATGCTATGACAAAATCAGTACCTGCAGGAAGAGCTGCTGCTGTGGTATCACCTATAGCAACAACTTTATACCCATCAAAAGATCTAAAATTTTTTACAAAACATTTTATAGTGGATGGAGATGTGGCTATGATAACAGCACCCTTTGGAGGTTTATGGCTAATATCATAATTTTTGCATTTAGTTTCATATATTATCCTATCATCAATATCTATATCATGATCTTTTAAAGATAATAAAGCGTTTGAAGCTATCTCTTTTGGGCGTATATACAATATCCTTTTGTTGGCAAATTTTTCCCTGATCATTTGCGACAAACTTGATGCATAATATGACTCGCTAACTCCTATAACCAAACCGCCAAGCTCTTTTATCTTCTTGGCAGTTTGACTGCCTATAGCAATACAAGGGAAATCTAGCCATGCCGGATTTATCTCGTTTATTATAGATACGGCATTTTGGGAAGTAAATAACAATATGTCATAAGATGAAAAATCTATACTATTTGCCGTCGGAACAAATTCTATCATTGGCAAGTTCTCTACGCCATCATGAAAAGACGAAGATAAAAGATATATCATACGTCAGTTTCCTTTGGTAAGAACATCCAATGAGCCGTTTGAAAACAAAGCATCATTGATCTCTTCATCATCATAAGGATCAAAATGAGGGGTAATAACCCATTTTTTTAGAGGATCAATGGCCATCATCTGTTCTTCAACCTGCTCTGCTATGCGATGAGCTTCCAAGAGCAACATATTTGGACGCAAAACCATATGAAACTCTACGAAATTTACTGTTCCGTCCGTACGCGTTTTGAGCCAATGATAGCTATTGATTTCAGGATTATTATTAAGTATATCTACTATAGCGGCTACCTGGTCATCTGGCAAGGCATGATCAAGCAGTATCTTTGTGCCATCCACAATAATCTTACTCGCAGAATATATGATATAAATACCTATACACAAACCAAAAATAGCATCTATTATATTTTGCCCCGTCATCCAAACCAATGCCAGAGCCAAAAGAGTAACACTATTGCTCCAAAGGTCACTCTGATAATGAAGTGCGTCAGATTTTATAACCAAATTGTCTGTCTGTTTTGCTATATGCAACAAATAACGTACTAGAAAAAATGTAATTACAATAGAAAAGACCATAATGGCAATAGACGGACCAAGCAACTCTGTTGTACTGCCTGTATATACCTTTTGGATTGCTTTGTAGATTATAAACAAGCCAGATAGCGATATGATGGTACCTTCTATAACCGCAGCGATACCTTGGATCTTGCCTTTGCCGTATTGAAAACTGCTAGTTGGGTTTTCTTCTGCTTTTTTTATGGCAAAAAAATTAAACATAGATACAAGAAAATCAAGCAATGAATCAATAGCAGAAGCCAATACTGCAACAGACCCGCTAAGCAAACCGGCTGCAAATTTGATACACACCAATAAAAAAGCTATACTGCTTGAGACAATAGTTGCCTTTTTTTGCGGTGACACAATATTAGCCAAACATAATCCTTTTAGATGAAACGATTTAAAAATTGTAACACATTTATACGCAAAACTGCCAAAAATATAATTACATAAAATTATAAGAACAATAGTAAATATGATATTTTAGCAAAATATCATATTCTTAGATTCTGCTAAACTCTTCTTTGCTCCATGCTTTTAGCTTAGCTTTGTCTTCTTGGCTCAAACTTGCGTCTTTATGCAGCCAAACATAACTATCAAGCGGCATTCTAATAACTACGGAATCTTCTATCCTATCGAAAAGATCTTTTTGTTTTTCGGTATCATATTTTTTAAACTCTGAAAAATTTAGTATTTTTCTGCCATCATTTATATGAAGCCTTACAAGCCAAGAAGATGGTGCTATATTTCCATACCAAGGAATTGTAGAATCATTTGAGTGACAATCATAGCATGATCTTTTTAATATCGTTTTTATTTCACTGCTAACTACAATTTCATCCTTGGGATCGGACTCAATATGCTCTTTGGTATCAATAGTTATAAACTGAATACCGACAAATATTATGGCAATATAAATAAAAATTTTGATCAAACAATGCTCCTTGCAAACTAAAAATATTTAGTTTGGCATTGTAGCGTAAATATCAATCAAAGAGCCTGCATCTTGATATCCTAATTCAAAAATCTCATCCAAATGCTTCAATGAAAATAGAGAATAATTGCGTAATTTATCATTGGTGATAAAAACATTACATTTTTTTTGGCTATCTTGTGAACTGGAATATGTTTTTAGATATATTGCTCTTTTTATGAAATTATAAATATTGTTTTGCTTGTGCGATATTGTTAGCGGATGAAGATTTACACCTACGATTGAATAAGGATGTTCTAAAAGAGGCGAAATTGGCATGTGATTTATAAGGCCGCCATCACCCAATATCCGTCCATTATACTTTACCGGCTCAAACATTGGAATAAGCGCTGAAGAAGCCAAACAAATCTCAGGTATCTTGCCTTGATAGAAAAACAACTCTTCTCCTGTATTCAAATCAACTGCTGTAAAATATACTGGGATACTTAACCCTTCAAGATTATCTATCGGCATTAGTTGCTCCATAATTGCAGCCTTGGAATCAATGCTAAATATAGAATTATGAAAAAAATTAAATGAAAAAATATTTTTGAACTCACGTGATTTGAATATTTCAAGTTGTCTGAGCGGACTCACTCCTGCTGCGTAACTAGTTCCTATTATAGCACCTATTGATGTACCGCAAATAGCTTTTACTTTTATATTCATTTCATCAATATACTGTAACACACCTAGATGATATGCACCCCTAGCTGCTCCTCCGGATAGTGCAAGAGAAATTTCACTCATGTATTCTCCCAACGAATTATCTCAAATCTGCCGTCATGATGTTCTACAACAGCACTGCAATTCTCAACCCAATCACCACAATTATAGTACATTATATCTTCTATCATCTTGGCTTCAGGTTTATGAATATGTCCGCATACTACTCCATCATATTTCTTATATTTGGCATGGGTTGCTAGTATCTCTTCAAAGTTATTAATAAAACTTACTGAGCTTTTGACATTGTCTTTTATATATTTTGAAAAGGACCAGTATCTTTTGATACCGCATTTTTGACGAAATTTATTAAGTATATGATTTAAAAACAATACAAAATCATATCCAACATCTCCTACAATGGCTAGCCATCGATGAGTCATTGTAATACTATCAAAGAAATCCCCATGAGTAATCAAGTATTGTTTGCCATCTACTCCCGTATAGCTTAACTCATTTACAATTTCAAGATTATCACCCATCAAAAGCGGAGTAAATGGCCGCAGAAACTCATCATGATTGCCGGTAATCAAAAATACTTTTGTACCTTTTCTGGCTTTTTTGAGGACTTTTTGGATGATATCAGAATGTGCCTGCAGCCATCTGAATTTTCTTTTTATTGCCCATCCGTCTATAATGTCACCGACAAAAATAAGATTTTCTGATTCGGTGTGTTTAAGGAAGTTCAAAAACTCCTCAGCCTTGGAGAACCTGGTGCCTAAATGAATATCTGATATAAATATTGATCTGTATTGCATAAGCGGATTTTATTGGCAAATAGTAACAAAATAGTTACATTTGCAAACAAATTTTGGTCGATGTATTTATTCATTTTAATTTCATAGAACTATCAAAGCATAGATGATATTTTTTCTTTCACTACTTTTTTATAAAAGTAGTACAAAAATCGTCACCACTCTCGAATCGCTCAAGCTTTTTTATGCACTACTGCAAAAAGCTTGGCTTTCAATGTCGTTCGGGCGACATACATATTAAAATAAAAAACTAAAGTGCTTTACTTGCTATTCTAGCTACTCTTTGAGCAAATTGTGACTTCTCGTCTATATCCAACCCTTCTGCTATGCGTGCACTATCAAACAATACCCACGCCATATCTTCAAACATTGCTTTATCTTCCAATGATGAGAGTTTTTTGATCATATCATGGTCTGGATTTATCTCAAGTATTAATGGGGTGGCAGGTACTTCTTGCCCCATTTGGCGGAACAGATGAGCCATACTTGCCATCGGATCAGAGCTGTCTTTTAGTACACAAGCCGGACTATCAGTAAGTCTAGCAGAAACTTTAACCTCTTTAATGGCATCGCCTAAAACTTCTTTGATCTTTTCAACAAGCGGCTTCATGCTTTCATTTATGGCTTCTTGTTCTTCCGTGCTCTTGCTTGAAGGGGCTTCTATGGCAGAAATATCTTTAAAATTCCACTCTTTAAAGCTTCCAATTGATGGAGTTACTATCTCATCTACTTCTCTATCATCCATAATAAGTACTTCGATACCGGCTTTTTTATAAGCCTCAAGAAGTGGAGAAGCTTTAGCTATTTTCTCATTTTCTGCTATGATATAGTATATCTCTTTTTTTTCGCTATTACCGCGGCTTATATAACTCTCCAGACTTACAAGTCCGGCTTCGCTAGAGCTTTTATATCTAACGATATCTAGCAGTAATTCTTTGTTCATGTGATCGCTGTAAATACCTTCTTTGATAACCCGGTTATATTCTGCTGTAAAAATATCCATATCTTCACCTTCAAGTTTAGATATAGCTTGAAGTATTTTTTTGGTAGAAGTTTGTTTAATGTTGGCAAGTATTCTATTTTCTTGCAATATCTCACGGCTCACATTAAGTGGCAGATCAGACGAATCTATAACCCCCTTTACAAATCTAAGATATGGAGGCAAAAGCTCTTTGTCGCTATCTGTTATAAATACTCTTTTTACATACAATTTAACCCCAGGCTCCCAGTCTGCTCTATACATATCCATCGGTGCTTTACGCTGGATATAGAAAAGCGTAGTATATTCATTCGCACCCTCGGCTTTATTGTGCAAATAAGTTAACGGCTCACTGTCACCATGAGATATGCTCTTGTAAAACTCTACATAATCCTCTTTTTTAAGTTCAGATTTGCTCATGGTCCAAAGTGCTTTTGCGGCATTTATCTGCTCGCTTTTATCTACGATTTTGGTCTCTTTTGCTTCTCCTTCACCGATCACCTCTTCTTCTTTGTAATTTAGAGTAATAGGATATGCTATATGGTTGGAGTATTTTTTGACTATCTCTTTAATTCTCCATGGACTGGTAAACTCTTTTTCATCATCTTTTAGTTTAATATAAATCACTGTACCGTGAGATTCTTTAGTTACAGGATTAATCTCAAATTCGCCTGTACCGTCGCTGCTAAATTTATACGCTTGTTCCTCTCCGGCTTTTTTTGTAATGACATCTACGCTTTTAGCTACCATAAATACAGAATAGAAACCAACGCCGAATTGGCCTATAAGGTTGCTGTCTTTTTTTGCATCTCCGGTTAGATTTTCAATAAACGATTTTGTGCCTGATTTGGCTATAGTGCCTATATTTGCAACCAAATCATCTTCATTCATGCCGATACCATTATCGCCTATGGTAATAGAATTATCTTCTTTGTCTATTGTGATGAATATCGTGCCGTTCCAATCTTCATTTTTAAACTTCTCATCAGTAAGGTAAAAATAGTTAAATTTATCTATAGCGTCACTGGAGTTAGACACCAATTCTCTCACAAATATCTCTTTATTTGAATATAATGAGTGCGTCATCAGATGAAGTAATTGACCTATTTCTGTTTGATATTGTCTTTTTGCCATAATAAACTATCCTTTTTCAATAATTTTTTGAAATTATAATACATTTTAGACTAATTTGCAAGAAGTTTAGTTAAAATTTATAATAAAATTGAGTTGACTACACTAAGGGTTAATGCTTTAAAAAACATTTTACTTTTTATAGTATTTAATAAACTATCAATATAAAAAATTATAAAAATACACAAAGCCTACACATTTATACAATAGTATTTGGTATATATCACTAAAGGAGATATTATGAGTAAAATACAAGTCAAACATTTGGGCGCAATAAGTATTATTGCTAGTATGCTGTTTTTTACCGGGTGTACGCGTACTGAGAGAGCGCTAGCTACGGGTGCAGTCATTGGCGCAACCGCAGCCGTGATTATAGGTTCGTATAATTATCCTCGATATCGCGATAGACCTTATTATTATTATAATGATAGATATTATTACGGTGGAACTTATCGTGATGGATACTATTATTATCAAGATCGCAGATTGTATGGCGGACGCTATTATCCATATTATCCACGTTATTGATAGCCATAGGCAAATGCCTATGGTATCTCCTTATAAATAAGCTCATAATTTTCATATTTCACACTCAAAAAGATTCCCATAAAAATCCATATCCAATAAATGCAACTGTATTAAAGATATGACTTGCACAAAAAAGTTATTTAGCTAAAAAATAAAAGAGACTCATATATTATTTACTTGGAGGTAAACACCATAGGCAAAGTGCCTATGGCTGAGAATTTATCTTCAGTTATTATAGTAACGCCCGCCACACAATGTATCGCCTTGGTAACGATAGCACCCATTTCTTAGGTAAGTTCCTCCATAGTAGTATTTACCGTGCCAATAATAATAAGGTCTATCACGATACCGAGGATGGTCATATGCAGCTACTATAAGTGCACCAACAGCTGCACCACCAAGAAATGCTCCTGTACGCGAACATCCAGAAAAGAACAACATGGCAAAAATAATACCAACTGCAACTAACTGTGTAATTTTTATTCTACCCATAACATCTCCTTTAATTGATATAATGCAAAGCTTACGCTTTTCATTATATATTATAGTACAAATTTGGAAATTTTGTATACTTTTTCAAAAAAATTTATTATTTTTTATAGCTGTTTCTTATGGTAAACCGTTTTAATACTACAAAAAAAAGATGTCAATATCACAAAAAGAACTATTTTATAGAAGCTTGCTATTTATTTGCTTTATATAAGCTCTTGCGAAGAGGGAGCATACTTTTCAGAAAAAGAACTATTTGTCGAAAAGATAAAGATATTAAATTTGCTCTTAGTTTGTGTTAGATTTGAATGTTTTTGAAAAGAAAAATAGCTCCATAGCAAAACTATTTTTAGAAGCTTGCTATTTATTTGCTTTATATAAGCTCTTGCGAAGAGGGAGTATACTTCTCAGAAAAAGAACTATTTGTCGAAAAGATAAAGATATTAAATTTGCTCTTAGTTTGTGTTAGATGTAACGAGAAAAAAGAGTTATTTTTTAGATTTGCTCTTGGTTTGACTTAGTTTGCTTTATATGCGACATACTCAAGAAGGAGCATACATAATAGTATGTGACTGTTTTGGGTATGGTGCAGATGAAGTGAAATAAGCCAAACTATTCCCATTCGATTGTTGCTGGAGGCTTTGAACTTATATCATACACTACCCTGTTAATGCCATCTATCTCATTAATAATTCTGCGACTAATGCCTTCTAGTATATCATGAGGAATATGTGCAAAAGTCGCTGTCATGCCATCAACCGACTCTACCATGCGTACACATACAGTATTGTCATAAGTACGATTATCACCCATGACACCGACTGAACTTACATTTAAAAGTACGGTAAATGCTTGCCATACTTTGTCATAATATCCTGATGATTTCAACTCTTGCTGCATAATAGCATCTGATTCCCGTATAAGTCTAAGAGCATTTTCATTTACTTCTCCCATTACACGAATAGCAAGTCCTGGTCCCGGGAATGGATGGCGACCTATCATGTCACGAGGCAGTCCAAGTTCAAGACCAAGTGTGCGTACTTCATCTTTGAATATCTCTCTAAGAGGTTCAACTAGCTCGAATGTCATCCAATCAGGCAGTCCACCTACATTGTGATGCGATTTGATAGTCTTGGATGGTCCTTTGACGGAAACCGATTCGATAACATCTGTATAAAGCGTACCTTGAGCCAAGAAAGACACGTCTGTATGTTTTTTCGCTTCTTCGTCAAATACCTCTATAAAAGTTTCACCTATGATCTTGCGTTTTTTCTCAGGATCGCTCACTCCGGCTAATTTATCTAAAAACAGTTTTTGAGCATTGATAGTAATAAGATTTATACCAAGCATTCGGAACATATCTTCTACTTGTGAGGCTTCGTCTTTACGCAATAAACCTTGATCTACAAAAACACACACCAATTGATCTGCGGGCAATGCCTCATGCAAAAGCGCAGCTACTACAGAGCTATCTACTCCACCACTCACTCCGCAAAGCACTTTTCTTGTCCCCACTTGAGCTTTTATCTGAGCGATTTTCTCTTTGGCAAAACTTCCCATATTCCATGTGCTTTCGCATCCGCAAATATATTTAGCAAAGTTTTTGAGCATAATGACACCTTCGCTAGAGTGATGGACTTCCGGATGAAATTGGAAAGCATAAAGTTTTTTCTCTTCATTTGCTATAGCAGCATACGGAGAGTTTTCACTCACTCCAATAGCTTCAAATCCTGCCGGAATAGCAGTAGCTTTGTCTCCATGACTCATCCAAACGATAGAATCATTGTTGACTCCATTAAAAATAGGTGATGATTTAATAATATTTAATTTTGCCTTGCCATACTCATGGTGATCTGCTGGCACTACTTCTCCGCCAAAATGCTGAGCAATAAGCTGCATACCATAGCAAATACCTAATATTGGCAATCCAAGATCCCAAATGCCGTCATCTGGTTTATAAGCATCTTCAGAATATACAGAAGCCGGACCTCCTGAGAGAATGATACCTTGTGGATTTTTGGCTTTAATATCCTCTATTTTTTCTCTATAAGGGACCACTTCACAATAAACTCCGCTTTCACGCAATTTTCTAGCAATTAGCTGTGTGTATTGTGAGCCAAAATCCAATATCACCAAAGGTACATTTTTCATCATACATCCTGTTTGTTTTAATAATGTAATTATACCTTTAGTAGATTAATTCTGAATTTTCTCTCTCCATGCCAACAAAGAAGACAGTTCGTAGCAAATCAGTACCGTTAATTTTATTCTCACTGTGATAAGCTAAATATCTTGTTCTTCTTCTTCTATATAGTGAGTACCAAGCGACTCTTTGCGTGAAAGTGCAGCATCAACGATTGCAGAAGCAGTATTTAGCCTAAGCTGCAACAATCGTCCGATCTCTCGGTTTTTCAGATCATAAACACAATTTCTGGCATGATGCAAACCTTTGGTAGTACGAATAATACCTACCTCATCCCACATAATTTGACGAAGCTTATGCTTATACTCTTTATCATTTTCTTTATGCAAGATATTGCCGTAATCTTTATCAAATTTCGGCATTGTGGCAATATGAGTTTCATGTGACAATATATGATCTACTGCCCTTTTGGCAAACACCATTCCTTCTAATAAAGAGTTTGATGCCAATCTGTTTGCTCCATGCACTCCTGTACGTGCTGCTTCACCTATAACATAAAGTCCTGTTATCCCTGGAACCACACCATGACTATTACATGCTATTCCTCCATTGGCATAGTGAAATGCAGGAGATATTGGCACACGGTCTTTGGGAAAATTATAACCTACCGAAGCAAATGTGCGAGTAATATTTGGGAATCTCTCATGAAACCATTTTGGCTTGAACATAGAAAAATCTAGATATACCTCTTGCTTAGTGCGGCGTTTGTAGTCAAATATACCGCGAGAAACGATATCCCTGCTTGCCAGCTCTCCTCTCTCATCATATTCAAACAAGAATCGCTCTCCTGCTTCATTGACTATATAAGCTCCTTCTCCGCGCAATGCTTCAGTGAGGAGCAGTTTTCTTGCATATGGTGTCTTTATAAAAACAGTAGGGTGAAACTGCATAAACTCCATATCTTTAAGCGCAATACCTTTTTCTACACAAATACCTTGAATATCTGCACTTACTGTTCTAGAATTGGTATTATATTCATAGAGAGAACCTACACCTCCGCTCGCAATAATGACCGTATCCGCGTAAATAGTGGTAGGTTGATAATTGATTGTAGCTTTGACCCCATAACATCTGCCGTCTTGTATAAGCAGATCATAAACAAGTGCATTTTGCTCTAAAAGATGGTGATTTTGTGTCATCATAAAATGATGCAAATATCTTCCGGTAGCATCACCTCCTGCATGAATAATCCTAGCTACGGAATGTGCTGCTTCTTTGGTATATAATAGATTGCCTTTGGCATCAGTGTCAAATTTCATACCTTTGGATATGATATCAGCAGTAGTTTTGAGTGACGTTTCTGAAAGTATCTGAACAATTTTTTTGAGATTGTGGTGAGCTCCGGCCTCTATGGTATCATGCACGTGAGAAGCTATATCAGCCTCATTCAATGCTGTTGCGATGCCCCCTTGAGCATAAAATGTATTACACTCCCATGGAATATCTTTGCACAAAACAAGCACTTTTTTGCTTTTGGGAAGATTCATGGCAGCATACAGCCCTGCTATACCTGCTCCAATAACAATAACATCATATTTTGGCATCTATTTTCCTTTGCTTTGCATGGCATAATTGACATCTGGAGCATATTTGGGCGGTGTTTTATACCCACATCCAGATAATAATACACAGCAAATAGATGCTATAATTACCGTATGAAAACAGCTAAAAATATATTTTCCGAGTTGACGCGACAATCTCAATTTGTTCCCCTTGTTCAATATCAATGCTATGGCAAATTTTTAGCACTGCTTCCACCTCGTTTTCAAAAAGCTATAGCCTTTGTAACTATCAAAAATGACATTCTCTTGGTTGCTCTCTCGCACCCAGGATACAAAATGGAACTTGATTATAATAGAGATTTATTAAAAAGCATATTAATAGGGCTATCAAAACATGATAAACAATGCATTTTTCCAGAAATTAAAAAAGTTGAATTTTTTATTTCCAAATATTATTTACCGAAAATCACTAATGATTTGGACACCGTGCCGCATTATGGCGAAAAAGCACAAGGCAACTTTCAATTTGACTATCATGACGAAGAATTAAAGACCATTTTTTCTCGTATAGTACAAGATATACAATGCAATCAGTAATCCGCACACTTCCGCATAATGCCGGAATATATCAGTATTTTGACCGTCATGGCAAACTTTTATACGTAGGCAAAGCCAAAAATCTCAAAAATAGAGTAAAAAGCTATTGGCGTTTTTCACCGAATCTTATGCCAAACCCTACCCTCTCACATCGCCTTATCAAGATGCTTAGCGAAGTAGTTTCTCTAGAATATATAATAGTTGAGAGCGAAGAAGATGCTCTCATATTGGAAAACTCACTAATTAAGCAACTCAAGCCGAAATACAATATCTTGCTCAGAGATGATAAAACATATCCATATATCTGCATAGACGAATCAGACGAATTCCCTAGATTTGAAATAACCAGAAAAATAATAAAGGGTAAAAATATCACCTATTACGGTCCATTTCCATCTGGGGCAAAAGTACTCCTTGATGCGCTTTATGAAGTTTATCCTCTTGTACAAAAAAGGAGTTGCATTAAAGGCAAAAAAGCCTGTCTATTTCATCAAATAGGAAAATGTTTG
Organism: Sulfurovaceae bacterium; assembly: GCA_041654415.1. GTDB lineage: Bacteria > Campylobacterota > Campylobacteria > Campylobacterales > Sulfurovaceae > BN30871. The sequence continues at coordinate 13,035 of JBAZDL010000005.1, forward strand.
GCTCCGTGTGAAAATAAAATAACCACCCAAGAGTATGCCAAAATAGTCAAGGATGCAAAAGAAAGCATCACAAAACGTCAAAACTTAATAGAAGCATTATCTGATCGAATGATGCTCTTAGCTTCACAAGAAAGATATGAAGAGGCAGCTAAGCTTAGGGATGCTCAGCTAACTATCTCTTCACTTACTCTCTTTTCTAATCTAGATACGGCTTCTTTGGAAAATTGTGATGCAATTGCCGTATTTGCCTCACATGACAGAGGAGTAATAATCAAGCTATTTATTCGAGATGGAAAAGTAATTTCGAGTGATCACAGTTTCTTTAGATTCAATGAATTTTACGACTCTAGTGAAGCTTATACTCAGACAATAATATCTGCATATCAACCATACACACCTGACGTGCCAGGTTCCGTCATAGTCGCTCATCCTTTTGAAGGGATGGATGAAATTGCTCTGCTGCTCTCAAAAAAATTAAATAAGAAAATTGCCATAACCAATCCGCAAAGAGGCTATAAAGCCAGGATCATAGAGCTTGCTCTTGCAAATGCAAAAGAATTATTGAGTCAAAAATCAAGACTCCAAGACAATAATATAGAATCAAAACTGGCAACTATTTTTGAGCTTCAAGAACTTCCATACCGAATAGAAGTGTTTGATAACTCTCACCATCAAGGAGAAGCCAGTGTAGGAGCCATGATAGTATGGGACGAAGGAGATTGGGACAAAAGCAGTTATCGCAGATATATCTTGGAAGCCAAAGATGAATACGGGCAAATGAGAGAGCTGCTATCTAGGCGCATTAGTGACTTTGGAGAGAATCCACCGCCAAATCTTTGGATTTTAGACGGCGGAGCAGCTCAGCTTAATCTAGCTAAAGAACTTTTAAAAGAGACCGGAGTCAATATTGATGTCATTGCAATTGCCAAGGAAAAAATAGATGCCAAAGCTCATCGTGCCAAAGGTGCAGCAAAAGATACTATTTACACAGCAGACGATAAGTTTTCACTTCTATCCACAGACGAAAGACTGCATTTTGTGCAAAGATTAAGAGATGAAGCGCATAGATATGCCATTAGTTTTCATCGTCAAAAAAAGAGAAAAATTATGATCCAAAGCCAGTTATTAGAAAAAAAAGGGATAGGAAAAGCTACGCTCGCAAAGCTTTTAAATCATTTTGGCTCTTTTGAGGCTATACATAATGCATCTTTTGAAGATATAGCTGCTATTACGAACAAGAAAATAGCGTCTGCCATAAAAGAAGAGGCTTAAAAACTTATTGTTTCTATTTTTTAACCTTTTTATTGTATCGTTATGTTTATAGTTTCGATATTATAATAAAAACCGTTCAATAATAGACGGACATCGCTGAGTTTCACAATAAGGAGTTTAGATAATGTATTGCATTATTAATCAAACCAAAGACATAATAGCTGCTGACAAAGAGTTTTTTTCTCTGCTAAAATCAGCAAATCTCATAGAACTTTACCGACAGATAGCTAGCGGGGCTATTGATATAGCTTTTGAAGAGGATAAAGTTACCATTGCCAATTTAGGAGATGTAAGATTTTATAGAATAGAAAGCTTTGAGATTAGCGGTCTATTATCTCAGAGTAAAATCGTAAAAATTTTACCCGAAATTTCAAGAAATGAGATCAAAACCGATACAGATACAATGATGGAATCTTTTAGTGAACAAAAAGAAGAGTTATTGCAAGACAATGAACTTAAAACAGAAGCCATTTTGTCGGACATTATATATGATGAAAGTCAAAACAACCAAGACGAACCGGAAAATAAAGCACAAAATGAAACAACTTATATTAAAATAGAACCACAAGAAAGCGCTACTGATGTTGAAATACAACCGCAAGAAAGCACTGATACAGATACTGAAACAGAACCACAAGAAAACACTGATACTGATGCTGAAACAGAACCTCAAGAAAGTACCACTGCATATGATACTGCAAAAATCAACTTTGAATCATCAGCAATCGATCTAGACGCGCATGCAATAAGTCAAAAAATGGGACTATCTAAAACTGATTATATTACTTTTTTAAAAGAATATATACAAACAGTGAAATCACTCAGAAAAGATCTTGAAAGCAATAACAAAGATATACAAAAATCAGCAGTTAACTTTATAGTACACCTCTCCGATGTCCTCCATTTGCCAGAAAATATATCTAATCTCGTTGCAGCATTAAATTCATCTGCTACTCAAAAAAATATAGATGATTTTTACAATGCAATAGAGCAAATTTCAACAGACAATGAAGAGATGGCATCAGATATTAATGATACTGATGAAAAACAAGAAGCTATAGAGCCTATAACATTACATGTTAATGATACTGATGATAAGCAAGAGGCTGCTATCGAGCCTACCACACCAGATACCAATGATGCCGATTTTAAGCAAGAAGATATCGAGCCTACACAATCAGAAAAAGGTGACGCAACAAACAAAATCGAAAATGAAAATTTAGGACAACAATCTGTGGGTAGTATAGATTTATCGAATGTTACACCTATAAAATTTGATTTTACATTAGATGAAACAGCTAATGCATTATCTCTGCCAAACGATATAGTCAAAGATTTTATAAAAGATTTTATTGAACAATGCCACACAGAAGTTGCCAATTTTATAGACGCATATGAGAAAAGTGATATCGAAAGGATAAAAAAAACTGCTCGTCTGCTCAAAGGGGTTGCGAGTAATTTATATATCTCCCCTCTTGCGCAATCGCTTTTGGAGTTGCAATACAATGATGATATTAAACAAGCAGAACCTCTAATTAAAAAATTTTGGGCTCAGTTTGTTGCGTTTGAAGAACTTATGAAAAATGAATAAAGGCAAATGACATGACTACACGAAATAGACTAAAATCAATAAGCTTATTGCCTATCTTGATAATGATGGGCTTGGCTAGTTATTTACTGTTCACTATTTACCCGCAATTTGATATAAATAATCAAGAGTACCTAATATTAGCAATCAGTGCGAGCAGTATTATTGTCCTTGGTTTCATATTGCTTATATATGGTTATATTACTTCAAATCAAGAATTAGAAAATACGGTCAAACTGATTGAACTGTTTGAATATACTGTAAAAAATGTCTCACAAACTCAAACTGATAAGTTCTTGACTTTAAAACTCGATACTTATGAAGGCAAAAATCACTCCTATGACATAATAAAAGAATTTGTAGACCCTACAAAGGAAAACAAATATACAGCTATTGAAACTGATGGCGACAATATCATTTTTGCTGCGTTCGAAGAGTTTGAAAACATTATAGAGATATATACACAAAATGCTATTGAAAAAAATATTGATCTCAATTTTTATATAGACCCAAAGATCAGCCCAAAACTAAAAGGAAATCTTGAAAAAATAAAAGAGATATTGAATAATCTATTAAATAAAGCTCTCCAATTTACAAATGCCGATGATGAAATAAATGTCGAGATTCACAAAATTAGCGAAGAGTCACATGATAATATTGTGATAAGCACACTTGTGTTCAAAGTTCAAGACAATAGCATGGGCATGACAAAAGAAGAGCAAGAACAAATTTTTGAACCGCTTAACCCTTTGGGGCTTGCGAAATCAAATCAATTTGCACATACTATGGGTGGGCATATCGAGGTTGAAAGCGCAACAGATACAGGCACTACTTTTTATCTCACCCTACCTATAGAAGAGATAGCAATAGAAAATTCCAATCTTGAAGATGCACTCTCCAATACCACAATTGGACTTTATGAGGATGACAATATTTCTTCAAAGCTAGTTGATTACCTCAAAAATTACCTCAAATTTTTTGGCGCGAAAGTAAAAATATTTAAATCGATCAAAAAAGCAAGTTCACTAAGCGAAAAAGACAAATGCATGTTTTGCTTGATAGACATCGATAAAGCCGATGAAGAAATCATAGAATCTTTATCAACAGTCGATAAAAGCAAACTCATTGTAATGAGTCGGCTATCCAATAAAGACAAATTAGAACAATTGGGCTTAAACGAACAAAATATTATTTTTAAACCTGTCACTCTTTCTAAGATCAAAGAGATCTTGTTTAGCAATAATGAGACTGCAGAAACCTCTGATATTAGCCAAATTTCCCCGGAAGATGGAACAAGTACATCTGATATAAACATAGACATAAATGATTCAAAAATTTTTATAAATGAGATCTTAATATTCAAAACGAACGATTTGGAAAGCAAAATAATCGCAAAAGCCGCACAAAACATGGGATATTCTGTCATGATACTGGATGATTCTGCTTTGCTGTCAGATGCATTAAAAAATGGCAAATACGATATGGTGATCATAGATGAAGAAACGATTGATAAATTAGATGATGATATTCACGATAATATTAATATTATAACCACAAATGTTATTGAAGAATTAAAAAGAAGAAAGCTATAAAGCAATTATAATTGTCATAAGCTAAGTATGCTTATGACTTTACCAGTGCGATTTGCAGCACCTCTTCAATAGTTGAAACAGGAATGATATCCAAGTGATTTTTTACTTCTGCGGGGATCTCATCCAGATCTCTTTCGAAATTTTTGGAAGGAATCAAGGCTTTTTTGACACCTGCTTTGTAAGCTGCAATTAGTTTTTCTTTGAGTCCGCCTATAGGTAATACTTTACCTGTCAAAGTGACTTCGCCTGTCATCGCTACCTTGCTATCCACCCCTTTGCCGCTCAATATCGAAGCAATTGCTGTGACCATTGCTATACCTGCACTTGGTCCATCTTTTGGTGTAGCGCCTTCTGGTACATGCAAATGCAGATCAAATCTTTTATAATATTCTATTTTCTCTTTTTCGTCTGAAACATCAATATCTTTAGCAACTTCCAGTTTCTTTTGATCTATAAGTATCTTGGCTACACTATAAGCTATATGCGCTGATTCTTTCATAACATCGCCCAAGCTTCCTGTAAGCTGCAATGCTCCTTTGCCTTTAAGTTTGATAGCTTCTATGATCAACACATCACCGCCCACAGCTGTCCAAGCAAGACCATTGACTACACCTATTTTTGGCTCTTCATCAACTGCTACTATCTCGAATACTTTTTTCTCAGCAAAGCTTTCAAGATTTTTCATAGTTATATGAATAGTTTTCTTTTTTTTGTTTTCTAGTAATAATCTAGCGCTTTTACGCATGATACCTGCTATTTTACGACGCAAGTTTCTTACCCCTGCTTCTCTAGTATACTCCTCAATAAGAGCCTTTAGAGCATTATCTGCTATAGTTACCTCATCTTCCTTGAGGGCATGCTTTTTAAGTTCTTGGGGTATCAAATATCTTTTTGCGATCTCGAATTTCTCTTTTGGAGTATAACTGCTAAGTGTTATGAACTCCATTCTATCTCTTAGAGGTGCAGGGATTTTACTGACATCATTAGCGGTTGCAATAAAGATCGCTTTGCTCAGATCAATATTAAAATTGAGATAATAATCTCTAAAATGAGTATTTTGCTCGGGATCCAAAATCTCCAATAATACCGAAGTAGGATCACCTCTAGAGGTTCTGCCTACTTTGTCTATCTCGTCAAGCACAACGACCGGATCCATTTTTTTTGCTTCAATAAACCCTTGCACAATTCGTCCTGGCATTGCACCTACATAAGTTCTGCGATGACCTCTGAGCTCATTTACATCCTCTAAGCCTCCTAGAGCTATACGGACAAGAGGCCTTTTTAATGCAGTGGCTATTGAATTTGCCAATGATGTCTTACCGACCCCCGGAGGTCCTGCAAAACATAAAATGGCTCCATTAGTATCTTTTGTACTCATTTTGCGCATTTGAGCCAAAGATTTAACAGAGAAAAATTCCAATATCCTGTCTTTTGGTTTTTCTAGTGCATAGTGGTCGTTATCCAACTCTCTAGATACTTCACCGACATCTACCTTTTTTTTGCCAAATTTGCCAAATGGCATCTCCAATACCCACTCAAGATAACTCTGCAATATATTTGCATCTGCACTCTCTGGATGCATTCTAGACAAGCGGTCTAATTGTTTATTGATCTCTTTATATGCATCTTCGTCAACATGGGGCTTAAGAGCTTCTATCTTTTCTCTGAAAGCAGCTATCTCTTCTTCTTTTTGGGTATCGCTTCCTAACTCTTTTTGTATTTGCTTGAGCTGCTCTTTTAGGAAATACTCTTTATTGTGTTGTTCGATCTTTGTATTGACTTTATTACGGATCTCTTTTTGAACTTTGGCTGCTTCTACTTGAGCATTTATGATGTCAATAAGTGAAATAAGACGTTTTTCTATATCGTTTTCTATATAGATTCTATATGCACTATCTTTGTCTAACTTTAGCATTGATGAGACCAAGTCTGCTATGCGATATGGCTCTCCATTGTCCTCTATTGCCCTTACCAAATCTGCCGGGAAATGTGTGTTTATAGATGATAATGTTTTTACCCCATCTCTAAGCATATCCAAAAGAGCGTCTATTTTTAATTGATTATATGGCAATGGCTCTATTACGGACACTAAGGCTTTATTAAATTCTTCATCTTCAAAAGTTACAATTTCTCCTTTTGACAAGCCTTGAAAAAGTATCTTGACTCTGCCGTCAGGTAATTGTACTTTACGCATAATTGAACCTATGACACCGATTTTGTATAAATCGTCATGTTCTCTTTTGCCTTCTTTGCCGCTTTTTGAACTTACGACGAATAATAAAGAGTTATTTTCCATAGCAAACGACGCTGCGTCAATATCTTTTTGTGATGCCAAAAAGATAGGGCTTATCATAAATGGATATAAAAAAATCTCGTCTTCTACAACAACAGGAAGTGATGCCGGAAAAGAATCATAATCACTTAAATGCATAAGTATTTTCTCCTTTTGAGTATGGTTGTTTAAAAGAAATATTCTAAATTATTAAAACATAAAATCAAAAAAACCTTGTTTAGGCATAGCAATATCTTCCATTTTAATCGGATATACACTATTTTTTTCTCTATAAATTCTTGCAGCTTCTTCTTTACCTGTACGGTCATACAAAGAAGCTATATTTTCATTTAATAAATATTGACCCATTTTAAGACGTATAAGCATATTATCTACCAATGGAGCATATTGTGAATTTGGATAAGTTAAGAGGTAATTTTCTCCTTTGACTATAGTATCCATGATAAGTTTTTGGTCTCTATAATATTTTTTTATACCCAAAAAAGAAGCTTTTATTTTCATAAATTCTACATACTCAGCCATACCAAAACCACCATATCTTTTGATATATTCATCAAAAAAATAACCTGCTAACAGATATTCTTCTTTATCCATATGTGCATGAGCCAACATTATAGTCGATGTCTCTATCATTGGAGATCTTGGATGCTCACTTTTAAGCGATACAAAATATTTATCTGCTTTGTCAAGACTATTTTTGGCTATACTGTCACCTATTTTTTGATACCAATATTCGGCACTTTTACCATATTCTTCAACTTTGTTTTTAGATGAACATCCGCCAAAAACCAATGCTATTGCCAAAAATACTATGTGTAACCATATTTGTCTAGTTTTCATCACAAATTACCTCTATTATCTTTTATTGTATCCTAGTATCATACCCAAAAAAGGTAAAAAGTTTATGATTTTCGTTACAATACTTATATCAGAATTATTTAATTCGTACTGTATCATATTTGATGGTATATCTAACGATAAATAGATCAAATCTTTAGCTTTTAAAGTCCATTTGAAACGATAAAGCTAAAAAAGAATTTAATTTTTAAGGAGAATCGATGAAGCTAACCATTATAGGAAGTGGCGCAATGGCCACAGCGCTTAGTATTGGACTTCAAAAACATTATGAATTGGAAGTTGTTGCCAAAGATACATCAAAAGCCAAACTTCTTGCTTCCAAACTAGACAAAACGCTAGACATCTATCCTCTTGATAATTATGACATTACCGGCAAAACCATACTTTTGTGTGTCAAGCCTTATGCACTAGATCAAGTGGCTGCGAATTTAAAAGGAGAGGCAACTTCTCTTATATCTATATTGGCAAGCACCCCTATCAAAACTTTGACAAATGTCATTAATGCAAAACATGTAGTTCGTGCCATGCCAAATGTTTCAGCAGCTCTTAACGCATCCACAACCACCCTTGTCGGATCTGATGATCTAAAAAAAGAAGCTTTAAAAATATTTGAAACCATTGGCGATGCATTTTGGCTGGAGAGTGAAAAAGAACTTGATATAGCCACGGCAATTGCAGGTAGCGGCCCGGCTTACTTGGCGCTGGTTGCTGAAGCAATGATGGATGGCGGAGTAAAACAAGGACTCAAAAGAGATGACAGTATGAAAATAGTTCGATCTTTGTTTAAAGGTTTTGCGCCTCTATTGGCTAGCTCACATCCTGCGCTTATCAAGGATAGCGTAATGAGCCCGGCCGGTACTACTGCAGCTGGTTATGCGGCCCTAGAAGAAGGTGGCACAAGAGATGCTTTTATCAAAGCTATTGAACATGCATTCAAGGTGACTCAAAAATAAAGTTGTAGGTATTATTGGCATAGTAATGGCCCCGGTTATTACGCACAAAGTGTAGTGAGCTGTATTATAAATTTCGGATCAATACGACGGCATAATAACCCATAACATAAAAAGGTGTGTTAGCAAACACTATCCTACGCCTACCGCCCACTCATATCATTTAATAAAATTTTAATTTATTAAATACTATTATTATATATAATCGGTGCATTAGCGGAGTTTGACACCAAAAGGAGATAACACGAAAACTTTTCAAGTTTCAAAAAAATGGTTATTGACCATAATTTCATTAATTTTCTTTAGTCTGGCTATATGGGCTGTAGCAGAAGAAAATCCGCCTCTGCCTATAGTGGAAAATGCTGATGATCTTTGTTATGAACAACCTACGGACGAAGGGATTTGTATACTTTGGATATGTTTGTTTCATAGGCAAACCATACCTATTCGAAATCTAGGCGTAGACAACTTAACAAATGTACAAGCTATTCTTGGTACAGAAAGCATCTTAAACCTTTCTTTGTTAAATTACGATTGCGGCATAGATGATACATCTGGCTTTTCTCACGATTGCGATTCCAAAGATTTACTGGACCCGCTTTTAGAGCTTGATTGGTTAGCAGCACTTTCTCTTTTTGGAGGCGGCATACTATATGACATGCCTGATTATGCTATGGATAATGTTCATTCTATTTATAGCAAATCTGCTGTTGGTGTGGATTTATTTGGCAACCAAAATCTTTACGGAATGTACATAAAAAACGGGCAGCAATACAGAGGTCGTATAAATTCATGCAGTACTATGCCGATTTCGGTTTATGGGAAATTCAATGTCGAAAGAAATACGGCTGATTATACAAATGGGGATTATAGGCTCTATACCCAAGTAGCAGGCAAACCGTTTAACCTCCAAGCGGTTTTTTACGATAATGATTTTGTAACGAAAACAGTATTTGACGGCGATGTCCAAGTAGAACTTATTGATGTCGGTGTTGTTAGTGAAACATCTTACAATAATACAAATTGCAGAAACTTCAAGTCAGTAGATGCCAATCAAACTATATATTTAAACAATCAAGCAACCAAAGCTTTTTCTTTGACCTCAAACAAAGCTATTAAAAATGCTGCTATGCGCTTATGGGTTTTTAAATATGGTGATGACAGTATAATTGATTATCATTGCGAACCTGCATCTTGTTATAAAAGTATTTATGTTCAGTACTACAAAAAAATCGGAGATACTACGTGTGCCAATTTGTGCAAAACCGACAATAGCGAACAAGAGTGCTATGGTTGTTTGGTGGAACACTATTCATACGCATACTGCTCTAGAGACAATTTCTCAATTCGCCCCGATGGACTTAAACTAAGAGTAGGAGACAATAGCCAAGGTGCAAATCCAACAATAAAATGGATAACAAGCAACCAAAATAATCCAGTCACAAAAAATCTAGTAAGCGGATATAATTATCCGATAGAGATAAATGCTACTCGGTACAATTCTAACACTCTTGCCGAAGGATATACTAATATCAATGCAAATGAAACTATCATACCAAATAGCGATCTTAGCCTCATTAAAGCCACAGGGAATCTGCTTGCACTTGCATTTAACGGCAATACAGTGACATGCAACGACACTACTCACCGACAATCAAGAACCAGTGTACTGCTCACCGGCACAAATAGCGCCAGAGATATGCTGCGCAGAGACAACATAGGAACTTATGATCTTTGGATGACTGATAATACTTGGACTCGGGTAGATTGGGATACTTCTATAAAGCCACAATTTCCAGGATTTACAGGGCTAACAGATTGCATAACAGACAGTGGTAATTCTGATGGTGACAAGGTAGGATGCACTACAAGTTCTGATAAAGGCACGGAAAGTTTTAGTAATATACCTATTCATTTTGTACCATACAGCATCGATGTATCAAATCTAGCTATCGGCAATTTGCCTAGAAATGGAGCAGTTAACTGGCTTTATATGAGTGATCTGAGACAAACTCCTGCAATGGCTGTTGATCTAAATGGGGCAATTAGTGCCGCTAATTACAATGACAGCGTCACTACTAATTTTGTCAATGGCTGCGAAGCTCAAAATATCAATCTCCAACTTGATTTTAATAGTTCATCGTCTGATGTTATGATAGCTGAAAATCTCAGCGACCATACTCAAGAAAATGTTCAACTAGGATATAGACTTGAAACCAACAATGAAGGAAATTATACTTATGGGGACGTCAATAAAACTTCTTTTATCTTTGTTTCAAAAACTAAATTCCTCAAAGATAATAATGGCACAAGCAGCTTACAGATACTTTATAACATACCAAAGATTTGGGATAAAGTACTAAATCCGGTACTCATACTGTATAAGAAACTAAAAGCTATGCTTATTAATGATAGCAGTATACCAATAAGCGCATCAGCAAATATGATCAATAATTTTTATATTGAAGGCAACAATACATACAACAAAGCTTACACGTTCTTTTATAGCAGAGTATTCAATCCTTATTCAAAAGACATGCCAACCGTACTGACTTTAAATATACAGACCACTATGTCTGTATTGGCTTATTGTGATCAAAACTGTACCCAGTACAGCAGTATATTGGATACATCGGGCAATGAACCTGATACCAATTGGTATAGAGTAAAAGAACATTTGCCTCACAGTATGGGATGGATACAAAATCTACAGCCTAACAAAGCTGCGACATCTATTGTTCCAAAAACAGATATAGCATTTGTAAACAGCGGTACCACTGACCCTGTAACTATCGGTTATCCCATGGATGGACGCACCCAAATAGTACGGATTACCATAGTGCCAGATCTGTGGCTCAAATATCATTCTGACCCCGCTCAAAATGGGAATCCTTATTTTGATATCAAATTTGCCTCGCCATCTTATGAATGGTTTGGGGTCGGGAAAACAGGCAAAGTAATAGATACAAAAACGTTACCAAATCCAAATAGGCTATCATGGTAATAAAAGCAGGTAATCTCACAAAAAGAAAAGCTGTAGCAATGATAGAACTTATATTTGCTATAGTCGTAATGGGGATAGCTATGCTAAGTATTCCTATAATTACCATTCAGTCTGCCAAAAGCGGTGAAAGTACCATTATGCAAGAATCAGTAGCTGCAGCTGCTGCACAAATGCAAATGATCTTATCTCGCCACTGGGACGAGGTCGATGCAGATCCTTCTTTGGGCTCTAGGCGACCGATACTTCAAACTGATTCGGCTAACTTTAATAACAAAGCAGGATTAAACATCAATGGCAGAACAGACCAAGTCAATGGTATAGAATACAATGCTTCAAAAGCAGTAAATTTTCTCGATGGCGGAGATAATGATATTGATGATTATAATGGCATAGTAACACCATTGATTCTTGTCGAGTCAACTACTACAAGCCAAGGTGATTATATAGATATCAATATGAATATGGCTTCTCAGGTTAATTACATTAATGATAATATCGCTTTGGCTCCTATCACAACTTTTAATTATGATCCTGCCTCTGTAAGCATGGGTATAACAACCAATATAAAACGCGTATCAGTCACTCTCACTTCAATCGAGCCTGCATTTGCAAATAAAAATATTACTCTTAGTGCTTTTAGCTGCAATATCGGCGCAGTAACACCTGATAAAACGGATCAATAAAATGAAAAAAGATTTAAGATATGCTTTTAGTATGATAGAATTGATCTTTGTTATTGTAATCTTGGGTATTGTTGCTTCAATAGGCTCTTCCATCATAGCAAAAGTTTTTGATACATATATATCACAAAAAGCCGTAAGTACTTCATCTGTCAAAACAGAAATTGCTGCCATGCAAATAGCAAATCGTTTAAGTCATGCTATCCCATGGACCGTAGTGGCAAAAAACCCTGACAATCCTTTTAATGATTTCATATGTTTTGTAGACCATCCTCAAATAAGCGACAATATACATACTGCTATTGAATGGATAGGGGTAGATAATGATAGCTTCGAAGCTACCGCGACACCGGGTTGGAGCGGCTATTGCGACACAGGCGGTTCAACTAGAATAACATGCCCTACCCCCGGAAGCAATATAGCCATGTCAAAAGCCATAATAGAAAAACTATCCAACAATGGCATTGATTTTACAAGTATTGCAGGCTCAAAAGCTGCTATATTTTTCAAAACAGATGATTATGACAATCTAACAAAATACCATCCAAGCTGCATAGGATTAGTAGCAGGCGGTACCGGTTGTGCTATTAAGGCATATGGTGCAGGGACAGCTCCTCCGACTCTTGTGTTTACAGACAGCGATCCTAAGATCAGGGCCGAGCATTATGCTCTCTCATGGAGTGCTTATGCCATTGTCCCAACTAATTTTAGAGATATCAATAATGATGGGGTAAATGATGTGTATGATTTGAGGCTGTATTATAATTATCAGCCTTGGGAAGGTGAAAAATATACAGACGTTGGCATTCCTTCGGCTATACTTTTAAATAACGTGTCTGTTTTTAAATTTACACAATTGGATAATACAGTAAGATTTAAAATATGTGTTCAACAGCCGATCGGCGGTACAAACATAGCACCTGTCACACTCTGCAAAGAAAAGGCGGTCATACGATGAGAAAAGCTTTTTCTATGGTTACTGCTATTTTTGTTATTCTTATTTTGGCAACCATTGCTATGCTTGTACTCAATATGGCAGCTACTTCTACATATAGTACTACAACACAATATCGCAATGAACAAGCAGCTTTATATGCCAAAAGCTATACTGAACTAGCCATAATGTCAGTGCTCGACTATGATCGTACACTAAACAATAATTGTGTAAACACTATCAACGGTACCATAGGAAATTATGATGACGGCTCGGGATATCAGATAACTACTACAATATCTTACATAGGCAATGGAGCAACATTATTATCTCTTCCTCCTTGCAGCAGGGTATTAAATACTGCCAGTATTCTCTCACTGCCTCTTGGAAGCGTACCTGATGTGATCATCGACGTATACGTCAGATATAAAGATCCTGAGCACATAGCTACAAGCGGTGCAGCAGGTGCAGTTGCACCTGCTATTACGTATCATCGCCGCACACTTCAAAAGATTTAACCTCTTATTTATCATTCATTAAGCATAAAGCAATACAATAAGGATGTAGAGTAATCTACATATTAGGTATCCAAAAGGAGATAAGATGAACAGAAGCATCGTAGGACGACATTTTGAACTAACTGAACCTATCAAAGCATATGCCAATAGCGCAATTGATAGTTTGGATAAATATCATTTAGACATTATATCAGCAGCCACACTTGTATCTGGCGAGGAAAAAAATGGCAAAAAAGGATTCATGGTAGAATTTGTCATAAACCTCAAAGATAAAAATAGTGTAGTAATATCACAAAGAGACAAGGATGTCTATGGTGCTATTGATATTGCCATAGAAAGAGTCAAAAAAACACTCAGAAGACATGCAGACAAAATCAAAAATCATAAAATTATGAGCTTTAAAGATTTGGGTGCTGAAGCTGAAGCCGTGAGTGAATTTGGCGGGGTAAGTGATGAAGATATCGAAATCGTACCTATGGACTTAAGTCTTCACAAACCTATAGACTTTGATGAGGCTATGCAAGCCCTCAAAGATGAAAAACGCAGACAGTTTATTGTCTTTAATGATGTAGATGGCAATCTAAGAGTCATGTATAAACGAGCTGACGGGAAGTTCGGACTTTATTAAGCTTAGTCAGCTTAAAATATTTTAATTGTTAATTATGTTTCTTTAACTACTTTTTTATAAAAGTAGCACAAAACTAGCGAATAACGGTTTTACGAAGTAAAAAGTTTCTTTAGAAAAATCGTCGCCCGCACGAATCGCTCAAGCTCTTTTGGCACTACAGCAAAAAGCTTGGCTCTCAAGACCGTTCGGGCGACATAATTTATTTATTTATAATTACCCTCTCTTTTGCCTCAGATATTATCTTCTCGTCAGTTGCCATATCAAGCCATCTAAATTTTTGACCACTTTGTATGGTGCCTTCCAATATATCTCCGCTATTGCGAAACTGCAGATCAAGCTTGGCTATCTCAAATCCGCTCATAGTCTTTGCAAAAGATTCCAGCCTTTCATTGGTTTTGTTGTGACTATATAGATAACACCAGCTTTTAAGCCCTAGTCTGCCTACCCTGCCTCTTAGTTGATGAAGCGTGGCAAGTCCCAGTCTCTCTGCTCCAACTACTACAACCATAGTCAATCTAGGCAAAGATATACCAACTTCGACAACCGTAGTAGCTAATAGTATATTGCCATTTTCTCTAAAGTCTAAAAGTACCTCTTCTTTATCCTTGTCTTTTCCATGAGTCACAAAAACATTGTTAAATTTGTTTTCCCAAAAACCTCTAGCCTCTTCAAGTGATTGATAGGGTATCTGCTCACTTTGTTCCACAAGAGGATACACGATAAGAACTTGATGATTTGCTTGTATCTCTTCATATATATGAGATAGTAGTGATGCAAAATCTTCTTTGGATATAAGCTTTGTAGTAATATCTTTTTCAAACGGTGTGCTAGTAATGAGACTGATATCAATTAGCGCTGAATCCATCATAGCCTGGGTGCGAGGTATGGGAGTAGCGGAAAATTGCAGCATATGAGCTTTTGTTTTACCTCTTGAAAAACTTTTTTCAAGTGCGTGGCGCTGTGCTGTGCCAAAACGATGTTGTTCGTCGATCATCACAAGATCAATCTCTGGCAAATCATCCTTATAAAGCAACGCGTGCGTACCGATAATAAAATCAGCCTCGCCATAATCTCCTATCATCTTGCCTTGCATTACAAGGGCTACTTTCATCTCTTTTGGCAAATATTTTATAGCCTCTTCGTATAGTTGCAATGCAAGCAATGAAGTAGGAGCCATTAAAACACTTGTTTTAGGCATAGCCATCACTGCTGATGCCAAGATCACCATGGTTTTGCCGCTTCCAACATCGCCTACTATCATTCGCTTCGCAGCTTTATTTATATTTGCAAAATCTGATTTTATCTCTGATATAGTTTTTAATTGTTCATTTGTAAGTTTAAATGGTAAACTCTCAACAAACGCTTTCTCATCTCCATCTAAAGCAACTGTTGCTGGAAAATCTACTCTTTTGCCTTTTAGTTTCTTGAAATGATTAAAAGCTTCAACGGTTTTGAGTGTATGCACGATATTGGATTTAAAATTTTTTTGTTCATATATCGAATCTAAGTTTTTTGGAGTATGAAGCATCAAAATAATATTTGCTTCATTGGGAGTTAAGCCTTCGTTTATAAGCCTTTCATATGAAAGCATCGATGATATAAGTTCTATCATCTCAGAATTTTTCAATACTGTTTTATATTTTGGTATTATACAGTTAGGCTTGTTTATCTTTTTTGGTTGTGATAATTGCAAAAAGCCTTGATATTCATTTAGTTTGCCCTGTATAAAATGGGTAGAATTAGGTATAAATGTATTTATATGATAAGGTGTCACATGAAAAAAAGTAGCACTAACTTTGCGTCTGAATGCAGGCAGATCAAATAAAACTTGAAGTTTATTACCATGCTTTTGTATGCTTTTTACAGATGCTTCAGCAGTTAATAAATTGCCCGGCATAAGCTCTTTACTTAATGTGGTATCATTATATCCTGACGGTACTGATAAAGCCAAATCCAATAAGCTTGAAATATGAAGTTTATGAAAAAGCTCTGTATGATCATTTTGCATAGTATGCCTTTTAGATAACTAATGCTATATTATCCAAAAGGTCTAAAGATTGTCAAAAATATGTCAAAATGAAATAAATATTTGAGTGTGAGTGAATAATGTGTGTTGTCATTACGAGAAGCAAAGCTATGAAGCAATCCATAAAGAGTGTCGCCACAGGACAATGCCTTCGCAATGAGATTTGCTTGGCACACCCACACCCACACAAATTACTTTTTCGCAACTATTCCAAATGAAAGTTTTGTGATCTCTGGATGAGAAGATATAAATTCATTCATCTCTTTTAGAGTTACATTCATAATTTTCTCATTTTGTTCTTTTGAAAAACCTTGAGGGCGGCCATAATAATAGTCGTCAAATGCACGATTGAGTCTTTGTGATAATGTCTCAGTACGCAATGCTTCGCTGCCGACTAAAAACTCTTTTGCGCTCTCTAACTCCTGGTCTGTTATGCCTTTGGCTACAAACTCACTTATAACCTCTTTTACTAATGCTTTTGCACTCTCTTCATTTTCTAGTTTGGTTTGCAAATAACCGCTTAGATAGCTAGATACTTTAGTCCGTCGCAAACTCGCATACGCACTATACGCCAAACCTCTTTTGACTCGTATCTCTTCCATGATGCGACTTCCAAATCCGGCACTTCCGAGAATATACTCCATAACCATAGCTTTATATTGATCATCACTGCTATACGAATAATCAAAAGGTGAACCAAAATAGATATATGCTTGCTCTGTATCATTATTATAAATGTGATTTGTTTTTTGTTCATTAGAAGCTTTAATGCTAACAAGCAGTTTGCTATCTACTTTTGGCAATAATGATAATATATCCTTGATTGTATGCTCAGCTTCTTTTAGAGATATATCTCCTCCCATTACTATAATTGCGTTGTTGTATCCTAAATGTGAATTTATAAATGAACTTATATCTTTTATGGCAATTGACTTAATGCTCTCTTCGGTTCCCTCATAGGGTCTAGCTAATGGAGTAGAGGCAAATAATGTTTGTCTTAAAAGTACGCCTGCTTGATGGTCAAAATCACTTTTTTTCTGATTAAGCCATCCTAATTTTTGTCTCTTGATTTTAGCTAGTGCTTCAGCTGTATAATTTGGATCTTTTAGTAAAGCTTTTAAAAGCGAGGTTGCGTCTTTAAATTCACTTTTAAGGCTGCTTACTCCGATAATAAAATTTTCTCTGCTGGCATATGCAGATAGATGGATCGCTTTGTCATCAAGTTTGGTAGCAAAAGCTATACTTCCGTCAGCGCGTGTGCCTTCGCCTAATAATTTGGCACTCATTTCTGCCAAACCATCATGGGAAGTACTAAGCTCTCCGCTATTTTGAAACACCAGTTGCAAAGAGACGATAGGCAATTGCGAATTTTCTTCAAACACTAAAGGAACTTTAGCTCCTTTAACGTCAATATCGGTAATTGTAGCAGCCATAGACTCTCCTGTAAAAATCAAAAATAATAAGGTATAAATTAGTCGGGTTATCAAAACCGCTCCAAGATCTCGTAAGCCGTATTTCTTTTAGCGGGTTTTTCGCCAATGTCGCGTATAAGTCGTATCATTTCATCTTGATTCATTGCATTGGCAGCGCCTGCAGCTGCTACTACATTTTCTTCCATCATCGTTGAGCCAAGATCATTTGCACCGTAAAGCAGAGCCATTTGGCCTATATAACTTCCTTGTGTTACCCATGAGCTTTGAATATTTGGCACGTTGTCAAAAAACAGTCTGGCAACCGCTAAAAGTCTCAGATACCGATTGGACGACTGCTTTTCAATGCTAGGAATTTCGGCTTTGAGCTGCGTATTAGAGCTTTGAAATGACCACATAATAAATGCTCGAAATCCGCCTGTCTCGTCTTGCAATGAACGCACATAATCCCAATGCTCTACAATTTCTCGCGTGGTCTCTACTGTACCAAACATCATGGTTGCTGTTGACTTTATGCCAACTTTGTGAGCCTCACGGTGCACTTCAAGCCACTTGTCTTTATTTAGTTTTTTTGGCGCTATGATATCCCTGACTCTATCGCTGAGTATTTCAGCGCCAGCTCCCGGGATAGAACTAAGACCTTTGGCTTTCAAGCGAATCAATACTTCTCTAATGCTTAGTCCTGAGCGTCTAGCTATGTAATCAATCTCAATAGCTGAGAAACCATGGATCGTAATAGTAGGGTATTTATTGTGTATATGCTCTACTAGATTTTCATACCACTCAATCTCAAGTTTTGGATGAACTCCGCCTTGAAATAGTATTTGAGTGCCGCCGATAGCTATAAGCTCTTCTATTTTTTGATCTATTTCATCAAAAGAGAGTATATATCCATCAGATTCTTTTTCATGACGATAAAATGCACAAAACTTACAATCCACCCAACATACATTGGTATAGTTTATATTTCTATCCACAATAAATGTAGTAATTCCTTGCGGATGAAGCTCGTTTTTACGCTCATATGCCATTCGCCCCAATGTTTTAAGATCACCGGTTTCTATAAGCTCAACAGCCTCATCGATGCTCATTCGATTTAACATTGAAATCTACTCTTTTCCTATAGCGTCTAATACACCATTAATAAATGATGGTGACTTTTCATCAGCTAGATCTTTTGCCAGTTCAACAGCTTCGTTGATAATAATAGCTCTATCTGTTCCTGCGATCAATATCTCATAAGCACCTAATCTCATAATGGCTTTTTCTACTTTGCCGATACTCGTCATATCCCATCCGGCTAAATGCTTGTCTATCTCTTTATCAATTTGAGGCAAATTAGCAATAGTCCCGGCAAAAAGCTCTTTTGAAAAGTCTTTTTGCTTATTTCTTATCTTTTGCTCTTCAAGTATGTCGTCGAAGAAAGCGCTTATAGTATCATTGCCCAAATCATATGCATATAATAACCCAATGACCGCACTTCGTGCCTGATGTCTAGTAGCCATTATGCGAGTTCACTATAAAGGTTGATCATCTCAATAAGGCTTACCATTGCCTCAGCACCTTTGTTCCCTGCTTTAGTACCGGCACGTTCGATTGCTTGTTCTATTGTATCAACTGTAAGCACACCAAAAGTAGCAGGTTTTCCATATTTGAGTGTTACACTTGCTACGCCTTTTGTTGTTTCGGCAGCAACATAATCAAAATGAGGAGTTGAACCACGAATAACGGCTCCTAGGCAACATACAGCATCATACTTGCCACTGCTTAATGCTTTATCCAATGCAAATGGTATCTCAAATGCTCCCGGAACCAAAATAAGATCTAATTTGCTTGCATCTCCGCCGTGTCTTGCATAAGCATCTTTTGCCCCGCCTACCAAACTATCAGTGATAAAATGGTTAAATCTTGCATTAATAATAGCTACTTTTTTAGTAGTATCGACTCTTAAATTTCCTTCAACTATTTTCATATTCGTCCTTTTTTGCTGTCTTAAACTCTCTTTATTTGCATTGTATCAAATAAAAATAAAATCTTTGGTCCCCGTGTCAAGCAGCAGAATGACAATAATCTGTCATTCCTGTGAAGGCAGGAATCCATAAAACTAAAAACTATTCTACTATCGCCCTAATAGCATCAATTTGCTCTATTAGCGTTGCCAAATTGTCTAATTGTATCATATTTGGTCCATCACTTAGAGCAACACTAGGATCAAAATGTGTCTCAAAGAAAAATCCATCCACGCCAACCGCAGCAGCCCCGCGGCTAAGATATGGCACAAACGAACTATCTCCACCACTACTCGCATCTCCGCTAGCAGGCATTTGCACTGAATGTGTTGCATCAAAAATTACAGGTGCAAATTCTCTCATAATAGGAAGTCCCCTCATATCAACTACCAAGTTTCCATATCCGAATGTACTGCCTCTTTCGCATAGCCACACTCCATATTTTTGTGCCGCTTCATAATTTGGCTTACCGTCATATCCTCTGGTTTTTAACACTTTTCCTACAGAATGAGCCATGGCCGCAGGAGCAAGGAATTGCCCTTTTTTAATGTTTACAACTGCATTGGTCTTTGCTGCAGCTACAAGCAGATCAGTTTGGCGGCATAAAAATGCAGGTATCTGCAATACATCTGCAACATCAGCTACACTTTTTGGCTGTGATGCATCATGCACGTCGGTGAGTATTTTATAACCAAATGTATCTTTGACTTCTTGCAATAAGCGCAACCCTTCATCAAGCCCTGGCCCTCTGAAACTATCTATGCTTGTGCGGTTTGCCTTATCAAAACTAGCTTTAAAATAAAAATCTTTAGTGCAATCTTCATGATAGACTTGTAAAGCCTCAGCTATTCGCATAACATTGTCTCTGTTTTCTAGCACACATGGACCGGCTATTAATATCATAGCAATCTTTCTCCTCGAATATAATTATCACGATTATACCAAAAACATCTCTACTATCTCTTAAAATTTTAATCATATTCGCCTTTAGCATCTTGCTACCCCAATCCGCCAATGTACCGTTTACCCACACCTACTCTCACACTCACACCTTTCTTAATTACAATTCGATAAGATATCTTCAATATTTTATTTAATATTTTCATTAATTAATGTCAATTTAACACTTTTTAATTATCATTTTATATCGACAATTTGTTTATTTAACTAAATAAATTGTCGGGTGAGAAGAGCAAAAAGATATAAGCATACATAAATTAATATGCCCTTTTAAAACAAAATAGAACTACCATCATCAAAAACTCCTATGCTCGAATAAATATCTTTTGTTCTCTCACAAAATATATCAATCTAGTTTTCTAGCCACCAAATCTCCAAAAAGTATAATATCTTGAAGCACGGCTTTTTGTGTCACACCGTCTTTATCCATAGCTATCATAAACTCACCTCTTTTGCTAGCAAATATCGGCTGATTTATAATAGCTGTAAAGTACCAATGTCCTTCATTTCCCAACTCTTGTTTGTATGTTGACAAACCTGAAATATCAGGAACGTATATCTCTATATTTCCATTTTGATTTTCAGCTCCGACTGCTTTGAAACGATAATTTTTTGCGGTACCGCTTGATGGGGATATAAGCTTTGGCATATTCATATACATTGATAATAGATCGTTCGAACTATAAAATGGTAGTTTTTCTCTCACGTCTGACACAACCTTGCCGTTCTCTTTTTTGATGATCCTTTTAGTAACGGTTTTTGTTTGATGATTGATAGTATATATCTTATCTTTGATTTTATTAGCGCGAGAAACATGTACGATATAACTATCCGATACATACTTGCCGTTTACTATATGACCTCTGCTTATGTGTCTCTCTTGACGATTAGAACTCATTGTTTTGACTATACCTGTAGTTTTAGCATTGATGTCTATAGTATATCTATTATTAGATTCATCAAGATGCACATTGGCTATGCCAAGTTCTCCCAATACTCCAAAACTAACACCATAATTCACATCAATACTTTTTGCATAGACAAAAACACTCAAAAATAATAATATAAATACTTTTTTCATTAATATGATTCCTTTAATAATATACAACATAATAACAAAAACGCCGTGAGTTAAACGTGAAATTATTTCACAATCACACCTTATAACTTATTATGGTATAATTAAAATTAAAACAATAATTAATAACAGATGGATATAAGAGCGACTAGTCGCGAGAGCTGTCTGCTGAAGACCTAATTTGAAGCTTTGCTTCAAATTAGAGAATAAATTATAAACTAGGATAAATATGAAAAAAGTAGCCATACTCGGACGCCCAAATGTAGGCAAAAGTTCTCTTTTTAATCGTCTGGCAAAACAAAGAGATGCTATCACATCCGATGTAGCCGGCACTACAAGAGATATCAAAAAAAGAATAGTAACAATATCGGAAAACAGAGAATTTGAAGTCATAGACACCGGTGGTATTGATGATAGCAGCGCTCTTTTTTCAAAAGTAGGCGAACTGTCGCTCAAAGCTGCCAAAGATGCCGATATCATACTGTATATGGTAGATGGCAAAATGCTGCCGGATGAAGAAGACAAACAATTGTTTTATCGTCTACAAAAATTAGGCAAACCGCTAGCTCTAATAGTAAACAAGATAGACAACGACAAAGAAGAACAAGAGAGATTTTGGGAATTTATGTCATTTGGACCGGAGGTAAGTTTTGCGGTTTCTGTAAGTCATAATCGTAAATTTGTACCGTTTTATCAGTGGCTTGAAAAATACATACCGCCAAAAGTAGAGGAAAACCTGACTATTCAAGAAGAATTTGATCCGCTTTTTGATGAAGAAGAAGAAAAAGCACCGCAGCAAGCCGAAGACGACAAACATATAAAAGTAGCCATCATAGGACGCGTAAATACAGGCAAAAGCTCTTTATTGAATGCATTACTCCATGAAGAGCGTTCAGTGGTAAGCGATGTAGCCGGCACCACTATAGATCCGGTCGATGAAACCATAACGCACGAGGATTATGAGATAACATTCATAGATACTGCCGGTATCCGCCGTAGAAGCAAGATACTAGGAATTGAAAAATTTGCCCTTGGCAGAACTACCGATATGCTGGAAAAAGCGAATCTTGTACTGCTTGTCATCGATGCTACACAAGGGGTAAGCGAGCTTGACGAGAGAGTAGCAGGCCTTATAGAAAAATATCGTCTAGCATGTCTCATAGTGCTAAACAAATGGGACCTAAAAGGTGACAAAACATACGAAGAAGCTGTCGAAAATGTAAGACATAAACTCAAATTTTTGCACTATGCATCACTCATCACTATATCTGCCAAAACCGGCATGAGAGTACATAAGATCTTAGACGAGATAGTCAAAATCTATGAGAGATATTCCATGAGAATACCTACGGCCAAACTAAACGAAGTCATTCGAGAAGCTATTGGCCGTCACCATGTACCATCACATAACGGAGCATCAGTCAAAATAAAATTTGCTACTCAGTATGACAGCAAACCGCCTCGTATAGCGCTTGTCTCAAATCGTCCGGAATATATACATTTTAGCTATAAGAGATATTTGGCAAACTTTTTGAGAGAAAAGTTTGATTTCGAGGGAGTTCCACTTGAAATAATAGCAAGAAAAAGAGGAGAAAGAGACGATGATATCGATCAGTAAAAAAGGGGATAAATGCGTATATTAACCGGTATTCAAGCAAGTGGAAAGCTTCACATAGGCAATTATTTTGGAGCAATGAAACCTATGATCAAGCTTCAAGAAGAGCATGAGCTTTTTACTTTTATAGCCAACTATCATTCTTTGACCAGCTCAACCGATGCAAATGCGCTAAGACAATATACTCACGATGCGGTGATGGATTATCTATCTTTGGGGATTGATCCAAACAAGACCACCTTTTGGATACAAAGTGATGTGCCTGAAGTGCTTGAACTATATTGGATACTATCAAAATTTACTCCAATGGGACTGCTTGAGCGTGCCCATAGCTATAAAGACAAGGTAGCTAAAGGGATCCCGGCCAATCATGCGCTTTTTTCCTACCCGGTCCTTATGGCTGCAGATATACTTTTGCTTGATTCCCAAAAAATTCCTGTAGGCAAAGACCAAATTCAGCACATTGAGATCACGCGTGATATAGCTATAAAGTTTAATAATGAGTATGGTGATATATTTACGCTTCCGGAATATATTGTAGAAGATGAACTTGCTACCATTCCAGGTATTGACGGTGATAAAATGAGTAAGAGCTATGGCAATACTATAGATATATTTATGGATGAAAAAGAGTTACAAAAACAATGCAATAAAATAGTAACCACATCTACTCCTCTTGGTGAACCTTTGGATTTTAACAACTGTAATGTATATGCACTTGCGTCTCTGTTTTTAGATGACAATGGAAGAAAAGAACTTCAAACTAGATATCAAAGCGGCTTGGAAGGATATGGGCATTTCAAAAAATATCTAAAAGAACTCATCTGGAATGAATTTGCCGAAGCCAGAGAAAAAAGAGCTTATTATGAGGCAAATCCTCATATAGTAGAAGATATACTTGAAAATGGTGCATCAAAAGTCAAAAAATTGGCTCAAACAAAACTAAGAATTGTAAAAGACGCTGTAGGCTTGAGATAATGAGCAATGATATACTATTACTCATTGCTGATAGTATTGGTATCATTGCATTTGCCCTAAGCGGACTGTTTATAGCTACCAAAGAACGTCTTGACTTGCTTGGTCTTTTTATAATAGCATTTTTAACTGCACTTGGCGGCGGTGTCATTCGTGATATCATCATAGACAGGCCTCCTATGAGCTTTACTCATTATTTACCTGCATTTCTTGTCATAAGCGTTATTGTAATCGGGCTTTTATTTAAATTGCACAAAAAAAGTGAGATAGCAAGCCATTATCTATTTATCTTCTCGGATACTTTGGGGCTTGTATCGTTTGCTATTACAGGCGCGCTTTTGGGTATAGGAGCAGATTTTCACATCATTGGAGTAATGTTTTTAGCCCTAATAACTGCTGTCGGTGGTGGAGTCGTAAGGGATATGCTTCTTAACGAAGTACCACTGCTGCTAAAAAGTGATTTTTATGGAAGTATCGCTTTGCTCGTTGGAATGACTCTTTATTTTTTATACATTGAAGATATGCTCAATAGTGCTTCGATTTTGGCAGTCTTTTTATGCGGAATTTTGTTGCGTCTTATTGCCTTTTATAGAGATTGGCATCTGCCAAAATTATAAATATAATTATTAAATATTAAACGTTTTATTAAAATATATATGTTATTATAAATTTTAATTTTAAATAAGGAACGATGCGATGAAATTTAAATATATAATAAGTAGTATAATGATCATAACTCTTTTAAGCGGTTGTATCGGTCGCGTTGAGAAAGTTACTCCTGCGGTGCAAGCAGGTGACGATAACTTAGGTTGTACGCAAATCCTAGAATCAATGGTCCTCAACTCTCAAGAGGCAGAAAAGTTGATCAAAGAATACAACGAAAATTCAGATACAAGTATAAATGTCAAAGGTGTGTTTATCGTCTTTCCTGTCGTATTTATAAATAGCATACCTACCCCGGCAGAAAAAGCTCGTGCTTTTGCCAAAAGAAATCAAGTCTTAGCCGAACGCTATCGTCTAAAAAACTGTTCTCCAAAAATTGAAGAATATACCGAAAATAGAATTTTATTGGATACAAATTATTCCAAACTTTCTACCCCAAGAAAACAATAAAATATATATTATCTAACCTCTGTGTCAAAAATAAGCATGGGGGTTAATTAAATTACTATCCTATCTATCTCAATATTATCACCAAGTATTTGTTCTATCATGAAAGGATTTATGTCTCCGGTCGATGCGATGTGCAGCTGAGTTTCTCCACTATTTATATGTCCGCGTTCTTTGAGTAAAGAAAGAAGCCTTTTTGAAATCGCATCAGCAGTTTGAATTAACTCAACCGGATGAGCCATGACTTGTTTTATGGCTTTGCCCACTAATGGATAATGAGTACATCCAAGCACGATAGTATCCACATTGGCTTCCCTCATGGGAGCCAACCAATGCTCAAGCATAGAGATAGTTTTTGGCGTATCTATCTCCCCTTTTTCTATCTGCTGAACCAGTCCATCACAAGCTTGCTCAAAAACTTCAACTGAATATTGATCGCTAAGCTTATCTACAAGATCTTTATATTTCTCACCGTTTAGCGTGGCAGGAGTAGCCAATATGCCGACTTTTTTGGTTATACTGTGTGAAATAGCAGGTTTGAGCCCTGGTTCTGTTCCGACGATAATAAGATTTGGATATCTTACTCTAAGTTCGGCTATCGCTGCGCTTGTAGCAGTATTGCAAGCAACAACTAGCGCGTCTATATTGTGATTGCGAATAAAGTATTCAGTAATGGCAATACTAAAGTCTGTTATCTGTTGTTTTGTTTTTTCTCCGTAAGGAGCATTTAGAGTATCGGCTATATAATATATCTGGATACCTTTTAAGTGCTTGAGCATTGCACTAACTACTGTTAAACCACCCAAACCGGAGTCAAATACACCAATATTCATTTTTACCGCCAATCAATAGATTGTTTTGGCTGTTTGCTTATCACAATGACAAACTCACACCCACACCCAAACTACAAACTATGTTATGCACCATCATTCATAATAGAGAGAAATTCTTCGTTATTTTTAGTCTTAAGCATTTTAGAGAATAAGAACTTAAGGCCTTCTACCTCTTCCATATTTTGCATGGCATTTCTGATAGCCCATACTTTTTGCAATGTATCAGGAGTAAGTAAAAGTTCTTCTTTTCTAGTACCTGATTTGATCACATCAATTGCCGGGTAGATACGGCGATCTGCTACATAACGGCTAAGTATTACTTCTGAGTTACCGGTACCTTTGAACTCTTCAAAGATTACCTCATCCATACGACTGCCTGTTTCTATAAGTGCAGTTGCTATGATCGTGAGGCTTCCGCCCTCTTCTATATTTCTAGCTGCTCCAAAAAATCTCTTTGGTTTATGCAAAGCATTGGCATCCACACCGCCTGAAAGTACTTTACCCGAGCTTGGAGTAACTGTATTGTAAGCTCTAGCTAGTCTTGTAATGGAGTCAAGCAATATAATGACATCTTTGCCGAGCTCAACGCGTCTTTTGGCTTTTTCTATAACCATCTCGGCCGTTCTGACATGATTTTGTGCAGGCAGGTCAAATGTTGAGCTATATACTTCTCCTTTAACTGAACGCTGCATATCGGTGACCTCTTCTGGTCTCTCATCTACTAGCAATACCATTAGTGAAGCATCTGGATTATTATATGTGATACCGTGGGCAAGTTCTTTTAAAAGCTCTGTTTTACCAGTTCTAGGAGGAGCAACTATCAATGCTCTTTGACCTTTACCTATAGGAGTAAATAGATCCAGTACCCGGCCTGTAAGTTTCATTGGATTGTATTCAAGCTTAAGTTGTTCGCTGGCATACAATGGTGTGAGGTTATCGAATAATGGTCGTTGTTTAGAGATTTCAGGAGACAGATAGTTGATGGCTTCTATTTTTAGAAGCGCATAATATTTCTCTTGATCTTTTGGCGGACGTACTTGTCCTGTTACTATATCACCGCTACGAAGTGAAAATAGTTTTATTTGAGTGCTGCTTACATATGTATCGTTACTAGAATTGGCAAAATTACTATCAATTGAACGTAAAAATCCATATCCATCATTCATAAGCTCCAATATTCCGGTAAAAAGTATATATCCGCCTTGACTGACTTGTGATTTTAAAATTTCAAATATAAGGTCTCTTCTAGGTAACTCATGTGGATTTTCCACTTTCATCTCTTCAGCAATTTCGAGAAGCTGATTTAGTGGTTTTTGCTGTAATTCTTCCACCTTATAACCTTCTACGGGTACATGTGTTCTACTTTTACGGTTATGGTGACTGGGTTTTTTTTGATCGCTCATTGTGCCTCTTACTATTGCATGGAATATATGGTTATGAAGATAAAATAGGCAAATTGCCATAAGTTTATATATGTATTATACTATCTTGACTCTTAAAAAATTAAATCTTTCAAATAAACCATCTCTATTTATTTTTATTTTGGTAAAATAGACAACTTTAAAAAATAAGGCTAGGCGTTGGCAAAGGTAAAATGTACGCACTGTAATCTAATATTTGATGAAAGTGCGATGATAATAGAAAAAATAAACAATGAAACATGCCACTTTTGTTGTCACGGGTGTCAAGGAGTATATCATCTTTTAAGAAGTGAAGGTTTAGATACATTTTATGATAAATTAGGTGGAACAACCCTAACTCCTCCAACAAATACAATTCAAGATGATCTAGAAAAATTTGATCTAGATGGATTTCGCAACAAATATGTCAAAATACTCCCGGATGGAACTAATGAAATAAACTTGATTATAGAAGGTATTCACTGCTCTGCATGCGTATGGCTCAATGAAAAAGTACTTCACAAAACTGACGGTATTATAGAGGCTACCATAAACTATACCAACAATAAAGCAAAAGTCATATGGGACAATGAAGTCATAGATCTTTCGCAAATCATACAAACAATTCGCTCTATAGGATATGATGCCTTTCCGTATGATCCGGCATTACAAGAAGAAAGAGCCGTCAAAACTCGCAGGGATTACTATGCACGTATTCTTGTAGCGGTATTTGGCATGATGAATATCATGTGGATTGCGATTGCACAATATGCAGGATATTTTAGTGGTATTGAGCAAAAATTCAAAGATATACTAAATGTTGCGGAATTTGTATTGGCAACTCCTGTTTTATTCTATAGCGGATGGGTCTTTTATCGTGGAGCATATTTTGGCTACAGGAACCGGATTGTCAATATGGACACCTTGGTGGCCGCCGGAGCGACTTTGGCTTATATTTATTCTATATATGCGATGGTTAGCAGGCATGGAGAGGTCTATTTCGATTCTGTCGTTATGATCATTACTTTTGTACTTGTGGGCAAATATTTAGAAGTACTTAGCAAAAAACATGCTGTTGATACACTTGATCTTCTTACTAGTACTATACCTACAGAGGTTATGGTTGTTCGCGATGGAGTCAAAAGTCTCATAGCCGTAGAAAATATAGCCATTGACGATATCATAGAGGTCAAAGCCGGAGAAAAAATTGTCATTGATGGTATTATTACCGATGGTGCCGGATCATTTGACCAAAGTTCACTTACAGGAGAAAGCATACCTGTACACAAACAAACCGGGGATGCCATATTGAGCGGTTCTATTTGCCTAGATAGTGTCGTACAATATAAAGCTACCAAAGATGCTTCAAATTCATTGCTTCACTCCATTGTCAACCTACTCGAAGAATCAATGACAAAAAAACCAAAAATAGAACAACTTGCCAATAGCATATCAGGCTATTTTTCTGTTGCTATACTTACTATTGCTATAGCAACATTTGCAGGCTGGTATCTATATGACGGTAATTTTGAAAAAGCTCTTATCATATCTATATCGGTCATTGTCATAGCGTGCCCGTGTGCTTTGGGGCTAGCTACCCCAATGTCCACTTTGGTTGGTATCAGTGTAGCAGCCAAAAGAGGAATATTATTTAAAGAAGCAACTTTTCTAGAGACTATGGCAAAAAGCACCATGGTTGCAATTGACAAAACAGGCACCATAACAGAGGGCAAACCTTCTGTTGTAAACGCAGCTATTCATAAAGAGTTTGATCATCAACTTTTATATTCATTAGTAGCTTCATCAAATCACCCTATTAGTCAGGGGGTCAAGAGATACTTAGAAGATCACAACGATAATCTTCAAGAACTCAAACTCAAAGAGATGCAAACACTCCAAGCTAAAGGGGTAATCGCAAGATACAACACGCAATTACTCGCAGGCGGCAATAGCGCGTTAATGGAAGAACTTGGCATTAAAACCACATTTTCGTCAAAGCATTCATTGTTCTTTTTTGCGATAGACGGGATACTTGTTGCATCATTTGAACTCAGTGACAAACTTCGAGCAGGAGCAAAAGAAGCTATAGAAAAACTAAAATCTATGAATTTAAAAATATCTATGCTCACGGGGGATCATGCGCTAAGTGCAAATGCAATAGCCAAAGAAGCCGGCATTGATAATGTATACGACAATCTGTTGCCTCAGGATAAAGCAGCCCTTATTGATAAATTCCATGACAAAAAAGAAATAGTCATTATGGTAGGCGATGGGATAAACGATTCCATAGCACTTGCTAAAGCTGATATCGCAATAGCAATGGGAAGTGGTGCCGACATAGCTATAAGCGTGAGTGATGTGGTATTGCTGGATGAAA
This sequence comes from Sulfurovaceae bacterium, assembly GCA_041654415.1. Taxonomy (GTDB): domain Bacteria; phylum Campylobacterota; class Campylobacteria; order Campylobacterales; family Sulfurovaceae; genus BN30871. Next base: position 43,165 of record JBAZDL010000005.1, read on the forward strand.
AACCGCAAAAGATCACTGAAGCTTACCGTATATCAAAAAGAACATACCAAGCTATCAAAGAAAATCTTGGCTTTTCGATTGTTTATAACATAATAGCAGTGCCATTGGCTGTAATGGGGTTTGTCTATCCACTTGTGGCTGCATTGTCTATGAGTCTCAGTTCTCTTGTAGTTGTAGGAAATTCTATTAGAATTAAAAGTATAAAATTAGACAAAGGAGATAAAAATGAGTAGTAACATCATGATCTTAATGCTAAGCGTATCTACGTTTCTTGGTGCCCTAGGTTTGGTAGCACTGCTTTGGGGACTAAAGACAGGACAATTTGATGATCAATCAAAGTTTATTGATGGGGCTAGATATGACAACGAAGAAGAGCTAAGAGATGCAGTAATGATGGAAAAAAAGAAAAAAGCCCAAAAAGAGAAAAGAGAAAAAGAAAAAAATTATAGACCCGCAGACTAATATAGGACAAATTATGATACAAAAATCAATTTTTAGAGAATACGATATTCGTGGTATATTTGAGAGTGAATTAAACGAGCAAAGCGTCAAACTTATAGGATATTTTTTGGGGCTCAAGATTAAAAAACTTGGCGGTGTAGTTGCCATAGGGTATGATGCTAGGACTCACTCTCCGATTTTAAGAGATTATCTAGCAAGCGGACTCAATCATGCCGGCTGTATGGTCCTAGATATGGACATGGTAGCAACTCCTGTTAATTATTTTGTCAATTTTGTACAACCCGAAAATATCGACAAGCAAGTAAATGCTTCAATCATGATAACAGGCTCGCACAATCCGAGCGAGTATAATGGATTTAAGATCACCGTGAACAAAAAACCGTTTTTTGGCGAAGATATTTATGCTCTAGGCGATGAAATCATAGCAAACCAAGATATGCCTATAGAAGATGATACTGCCACAACATTTATAGATACCAAAAAAGATTATATTGATTTCATAATAGATCATTTTTCTCATCTCAAAGGAATGGAGCAAAAAATTATTCTTGATTGCGGCAATGGAGTAGCCGGTACTGTGGTGACTGATATTTTTGATGCGTTAGAACTCAACTATACGGCTCTTTTTGTAGAACCTGACGGAACATTCCCAAATCACCATCCAGACCCTACAGAAGAACATAATTTGGTTGATATCAAAAGGGAGCTGAAAGGTGATTTTGAAATAGGTTTTGCATATGACGGGGATGCTGACCGCATAGCAGTACTAACTAAAAAACATAATATCAAAGGCGATATTCTAGCTATTCTTTTATCGAGCCAGATGGAAAATCCAACAGTTATAGGTGAGGTGAAATGCTCATCAGTGATGTATGATACTATCAACCAATACGGCAAAGCTGTGATGTACAAAACCGGACACTCAAATCTGAAGGTTAAAATGAAAGAAGAAAATGCACAGCTTGCTTGCGAAGTAAGCGGTCATGTATTTTTTGGGGATAGATACTTTGGATTTGATGATGCCATCTATGCAACTCTTAGGGTTCTTGAACTTATAAACAACGGTATGGATCTGGATAGCGAAATAGAAAAACTCCCGGTACTTTTCTCAACAGAAGAGATAAAGGTCAAAACCACCGAAAGCCAAAAGTTTGCCATCATAGCACAATTAAAAACATTGCTACAAAATCCTCCTGTCGATTTTCCTGCTATAAAAAGCATCATTGATGTCGATGGCGTAAGAGTTAATTTCGCAGATGGCTGGGGACTTGTAAGAGCCAGCAACACTACTCCTGTACTTGTCACAAGGTTTGAGTCAACTTCTAATGAATCGGCTAAACTGTATGAAGAAAAACTCAATGATCTTATAATCCGATCAAAAGAGATGATATAAAAAAACCGACTTTATTTTGATATCACCAAAAATAATTTTCAAACAAAAACAATAAAATTTATTTTATTGTTTTTTAATATTATACTTTAACTATCAAAGAGTTTTTTGGGTATGCTCGATATATAGATCCAAGCTATCATCCATTGCTTTAGTCTTAGAACCAAACCAAGGAAAATGACCATACAAAATAGAAAGTGATCTATGCGCATACGCAGGAGAGTTTTTATTTATGGCGTATTGATACAACGCTACAGCTAAAGATGTTCTGTCTGCTCCTGTTTTGCAGTGTATAAGTATAGGTTTTGGTGCATTTTTGATAATTTCTACAATTTCTGTCATTGACTCAACTGAGATCATCTCCCTGTCTCCTATCGGATATTCATGCATTTCTATACCAAGTTTATTGGCAGCCACTATCTCATCTTTGTACCATTTTTTATTTTTATGTCTTCTAGTTTTTCTCAGATTTAATATTGATTTGATTCCAAACACTTTCAAATAAAAAAGATTAAAGAAAAAAAGTTGAGCGGATCTATATACATTACTATCCACTTTGTGAAAATTACCATAAATAAAAAAATAAATCCCCAAACACAAAGCAATTGATAACAAAATAACAATATATATCACTTAAGACCCTTAAACACAATATCTAAATCGCAATATTATATCTTTAAAAGATAAATTTCAATCGCTAAAATCTTTGACGCTTTTATCTAAACTGGGAAACTTTTTAGCAATTCCCCTCTTAAACTTATCCCACTTTTTTACACATCTTTTAATTCCAAATATTGGAAAATATTCAAGAAATTGAATTTGATTATTATCCCCTATGCCATCTATTACAACGAGTTTATAATCAAATTCGTTTTCTTTTTTAACCAAAATATTATCCATATCAAGATCTGAAAACAATATGTATTCTTTTATAAGATACTCTCTCAAATTTTCGATTAACTCTGTCATTTTAGAAGTTATAGTTTTATCATTTAAGCTAAAATAATATTCCAAATTTTTAGATATATTACCGTCATAATCCCTCACAAGCTCATATAGGTTGCCCCTTCCTATATTTGTTACAATATCACCCTTGTAGTCAGCTATCATATCAAATGATTTGCCTCTTTTGTGAAGTCTTCTTAGGTAATTTATCTCTCTTTGCGCGCTTCTTTTAGCTCTTTTTAAAGGTATTTTTATGCATAAATCATTATCCCCAGGATAGATATAGCATTTTCTGCCCATGCCCTCACCAAGTAACAAATCTTCACTCAGCGTTAAAAAATCTTTTTGATTTGCCATGAAATCATTTTCCTCTTCTATATGTGACTTAATAATTTTATTATAACAAAGTTATTAAATTTTTTGGCACGATGTGTAATAATTTTATTTACAAATTTAATCTACCTCTTTCACTATTAACTCTACTCTTATAGTGATATGCTAAAATACACATAATATATAATTCAACATTTTATACATTGCCAAAAGGTTAAAAATGATCAAAAAATGCTTATTCCCTGCAGCTGGATACGGGACAAGGTTTCTACCTGCAACCAAAGCAATGCCAAAAGAGATGCTGCCAGTCCTCACAAAACCACTTATCCAATACGGAGTAGAAGAAGCTATACAAGCAGGCATAAATACTATGGCAATAGTTACAGGCAGGGGTAAAAGGGCAATAGAAGATCATTTTGACATCAGCTATGAACTAGAACATCAGATCAAAGGGACAGCAAAAGAGAAGCAACTTGCAGATATTCGCCACATTATTGATAAATGCACTTTTTCTTACACTCGCCAAACCGAGATGAAAGGCTTGGGTCATGCCATACTCACAGGAGAAACCCTCATAGGCGATCAACCTTTTGCAGTTATCTTAGCAGATGATCTATGTCAAGATGGCGAAGAGGGAGTATTATCCCAAATGGTCAAGATATATGAGCAATATCAATGCTCGATAGTAGCCATCGAAGAGATCCCAAAAGAAGAAACAAATAAATATGGGATAATAGCAGGTAAATTAGTAGATGGGAATGATGATATATATCGCGTAAGTGATATGGTAGAAAAACCAGATCCCGCTGATGCTCCTAGCAATCTGGCAATTATAGGTAGATATATACTCACACCAGATATCTTTGATATCCTAAAAGATACCAAACCAGGTAAAGGCGGAGAGATCCAGATCACAGATGCCTTGCTGACTCAAGCTAGAGAGGGGAGAGTGATCGCTTATAAATTTAAAGGCAAAAGATTCGATTGCGGAAGCGTACAAGGATTTGTAGAAGCTACAAATCACTTTGCCAAACTAGAAGGAGTTTTATGAAAATTGCCATTGCAGGCACAGGATATGTAGGACTAAGCAACGGAATGCTGCTAGCCCAACATAATGAAGTGGTAGCTTTAGATATCATCCCGGAAAAAATAGAACTCTTGAACAATAGAAAGTCACCTATCGAAGATAAAGAGATAGAAGAATTTTTGCAAAGAGATGATTTGGATTTTAAAGCAACATTGGATAAAAATGAAGCTTACAAGGATGCTGACTTTGTAATCATAGCAACTCCAACTGACTATGACCCTCAGACTAATTATTTCAATACTAGATCAATAGAGTTTGTCATAAACGATGTCTTGAGCATTAATCCAAATGCAGTGATGGTTATTAAATCCACTATTCCTGTAGGCTACACCAAAACACTGAAAGAAAAGTTTAATACTGACAACATCATCTTTTCTCCTGAATTCCTCAGAGAAGGCAAAGCCCTATATGATAACTTATATCCAAGCAGGATCATTGTCGGAGAACAAAGTGAGAGAGCCAAAGTTTTTGCTAATCTCTTAGCCGGTGGTGCCATAAAAAAAGATATACCTATCCTTTTTACAGACAGCACAGAGGCTGAAGCTATCAAGCTGTTTGCAAATACATACCTAGCGATGAGAGTTGCTTATTTTAATGAACTTGACAGCTATGCAGAAACACACGGTTTAGATAGCAGACAAATAATTACCGGTATTGGTTTAGACCCTAGAATAGGAATGCACTATAACAACCCGTCATTTGGCTATGGCGGTTATTGTTTACCAAAAGACACCAAACAATTATTGGCCAATTATGCCGATGTGCCAAGCAACATCATAAGAGCAATTGTAGATGCAAATAGTACAAGAAAAGACTTCATTGCTGATCAAATCCTTAGCCGTGATCCAAAAGTTGTAGGAATCTACAGACTTGTTATGAAAGCTGGATCAGATAATTTTAGATCTTCTGCTATACAGGGAATCATGAAAAGGATCAAAGCCAAGGGTGTTGAAGTAGTCATTTATGAGCCTACGTTGCATGAAGATGAGTTTTTTCATTCAAAAGTGATTAAGGATTTAGATGAGTTCAAAAAACTCTCTGACGTCATTATCGCCAATCGTCACGCTGATGTGCTGGATGATGTGGCAGACAAAGTTTATAGTCGTGATTTATTTGGGAATGATTAAGGGTATTTTATGAAAATATTAGTAACAGGAACTGCAGGATTTATAGGATTTCATCTGGCAAAAAAACTGCTGGAACGGGGCGATGAAGTCATCGGGATTGACAATATAAACGATTATTATGATGTCAATCTCAAATATGCTAGGCTAAACGAGCTTGGTATTGAAGCACATGATTGCAAGAGTAATGAGATAATCCGATCTTCTAAATTCCCAAATCATAAGTTTGTAAAGATGGATCTAGCCGATAAGCCTGCAATGGAAGAACTTTTTAAAACACAAAAGTTTGATGCTGTATGCAATCTAGCGGCACAAGCAGGAGTGCGATACTCCATAGAAAATCCCGATGCCTATATCCAAAGCAATATCGTTGGATTTATGAATATCTTGGAGTGCTGCCGTCATTATAACGTCAACAATCTATGTTATGCTTCCAGCTCTTCTGTATATGGACTAAATACAGAGCAACCATTTAAAACCACAGATAAAACAGATACTCCTATCAGCCTATATGCAGCTACCAAAAAATCAAATGAGCTTATGGCTCATACATATAGTCATTTATATGGCATCAAAACAACAGGGCTTAGGTTTTTTACAGTTTACGGACCTTGGGGAAGGCCCGATATGTCTCCTATTCTCTTTGCAGATGCCATTACTCAAGATAAAGAGATAAAAGTATTTAATCATGGTGATATGAGTAGAGATTTTACATACATAGATGACATTGTTGATGGAATTATCAATGTCATAGACAATCCTTCAGAAAAATATAGCATCTATAATATCGGCAATAATGCTCCGGTTCAGTTGCTCGAATTCATCCAAACACTCGAAAACGCTTTTGGCAAGACAGCCAAAAAGTTTTTTATGGATATGCAGCCAGGAGATGTCAAATCAACCTATGCAGATATAGATGACCTAGTAAGAGATTTTGACTATAAACCAGATACGGATTTAACTGAAGGCATTGGTGAATTTGCAAAGTGGTATAGAGAGTTTTATTACATATAAAAACTAAATTATCATTATAGATCAAGTAAGTCGTAGATAAAGTTATTGTTAGAAGATACTAAGCATTAAATATTAAACTTAGTCGCTTTTTGCACATTTCTCAGCTTCATAATTTTCTATTTGCTTTTCTAAATCTATTAGAACTTTATCTATATTATTTTTAGTAATTACAATGCCAAATTCTTTTATATCTTGCTGTCCTGAAATTATTCTAGAAATATTTTGGGCAGCATCAGGATAATAATGATCACCATCTTTAGAATAGATCTCATAATTTTCAGACAACTTACTTGGCAGTGTAAAAAAATAAATCTTATCAAATACTAAAACCATATCTTTTATCCATTTAAAATAATACTCTCTGAGTTTTTTATCGTTATAAAGAACAGATAAAAAAGGTTGCGACAATGGAGTAGTATATACAATAAAATTTGTTTTATTATTTTGATCTTTCAAATTTTGTAAAATTGCGGAATAGTTTTTATCATATACCGCCATACTCTGCCAATATGTCTTGCTTCGGCTTTTTGCGCGTTTTTCTACTTTTTTGACATCTTGTTTGTCTGCAATAACAACATTACTTCTATTGTACGATCTACCACCGGCATGATTGGTTATTGACCTAAAAATATTTGTTAATGAATATTGCATTGCATCCAAAGACATATAATGTGACAAAACGTATGATGGCTTTCTTTCCAAATCTGACAAATAGTCTGGTTTGTCATTTTTCTCTTTGGTTTGCCCACATCCGTAAAAATCCAATCCCAAAATAATATTGTTAAATTCCTTACCTTTTAAAGATTTTCCATAATTAATAAAATATTTATATTCATATGGCTCAGCGCTGCTAAAAGCGAAATTAAAAACCTTTAAATTTCCGAATTTATTTTGGTTATAATATGTGCTTCTGCTGCTTCCTAAAAGAAGCGTATCTATATTGTTTAAATTTTCATTATATTTTAATTTAATAGATTTTTGCAATCTCTCATCAATATCTACTTGCAAAGTATTCAGTCTATGGGAATGTGTAAAAAACCATAATGGATCAATGAAAAAATTAAGACCGACAGCAAAAGGAATAACAATAATAACAATAGAAAACCATATTTTTAACCATTTTTTTTGTTTCATACCATTATTCCTAAAAATTAAAATATAAAAATTCTGTTACTTTATTTAATGATAAAACACCGCTTATAAAAGCCATGACCGATATCAAAACAGTTATATAATTAAATTTAAAATTATCTAATTTTTGATTTGAATTTTTAAATAATAGAATTAAAATAAATCCTATTATCATCCAAATCAAAATATCCGAATCATTTCCGATGTTTTGTGTAATACCTCCAAAAGTGACTTGCTTACATGAATGTAAAAAATACAGATATTTTTCATACTTGTCATCAAATATAATGCCATTAAGCCCGATCATGCCTCTAAAAACTTTTAGGGCATCGCCCCACTCATTAGCACGGAAAAAAACCCAGGTTATATTGATAAAATTGAAAGTAATAAACCATGCAAACACTTTATTCATTGCTAAGCCCATTTGCTGCCAAGCTCGATGAATAACAATGGCAATTCCATGCAAGGCTCCCCAAGCAACAAACATCCATGAAGCACCATGCCAAAGACCTCCGATCAAAAAGACAGTAAAAAGGTTAGCATAGGTACTAAACTCACCGTTGCGATTTCCGCCTAAAGGGATATAAACATAATCACGCAAAAAACGAGACAAGGTAATATGCCAGCGTCTCCAAAAATCTTGTATATTTAGTGATTTATAAGGACTGTTAAAATTGATTGGGAGCTTGATGTTGAACAACAAAGCAACACCAAGCGCCATATCGGTATAACCGCTAAAATCAAAATAGAGTTGAAAAGTATAAGATAATGACGTTGCCCATGCTTCAAAAAAACTAAGCATTGAAGAGTTATCAAATCCTGAATTTGCCCATTTGGCAAATGTATCTGCTATTATTACTTTTTTAAATAAACCAATAGAGAACAAAAAGAGTCCAGCTGAAATATTACGGTAATTGATAATTTTACTTTTAACAGAATCAAACTGTGGCATCATTTCCTTATGATGCAAAATAGGTCCAGCCAAAAGATGAGGGAAAAAAGTGACAAAGAGAGTATAATTAAGATAATCCATCTCTTTTACTTCGCCACGATACGCATCCACCAAATAAGCAATTTGAGTAAAAGTAAAAAAGCTAATGCCTAGCGGCAACACTATATGCATTAAATCCCAATGTGTTCCTAAAGCAGTATTGACATTTGCAATAAAAAAATCCATATATTTAAAATAACCAAGAAGAAGAATATTGGCACTTATGCCAAATATTAATACGCTTTTCTTAGAAATACCCTTTTGCTGCTTATTATTACGTGAAATAATTGTGCCTATAGTAAAATTAAAAAGAATAGACCCTAAAATAAGAGGCAAATAGATAATATTCCACCAAGAATAAAAAAAGAGTGAAGCAAATACCATCCAAGCCTTTGAGGCATAAGTAAGCCGCTTATTATTTAACCAAAAGTATATAAAAAAAGTTATAGGCAAAAAAGCAAATATAAATATATAGGAGTTAAAGAGCAAGCAATTTCCTTTTTATGGTTTTAGAAACCTCTATTTAAAACAAATTTGTTTTACAATACATCACAATTTCTAGACAGATTCTGTACTGACTTTTTCTTGTCTTAACTTTGCGAATTTTGGTTAGCATTAATTCTCCTGACAAACTCTAGAATAAATAAGATTTAAATAGCTCTATTAACGCGCTATGATTATTTGTATTTTACAAACTTAATTTTCTTTTTAAATCAATCATATGATTGTAGCTATTCAGATCATTAGTGCTTATAAAAGTTGGTCCATTTTGAAAAGTATAAGGAATTGGGATTTTCAAAAAATTTAATAATTTTAATTTACTATTATATTTCAAATCAGATATAAAAAGATTATATTTAAAATGGAGTTTTAAAAATTTTTCATACCCTGTTTTTGTAAATCTATGTAGATGTGGATCACTATACTCTTCACAATTTTTATGAAAATATAAAGATTCTGAAATACCCAGCATCACTTGAATTGTTTTTTTAAAAGTAAATTCATTTGGAACATGACTAAAAAGTATTCCTTTTTTAGTTAAAGAAGTTTTTATATTATAAAGTGTTTTGTCCGGATACAAAAGATGCTCAAATACGTCTGAGCAAATTGCGATATCAAAAGTACCCAAATCGGGCATAATATCTTTATCAAAATCTAACTCATGAAATTCTATACCGGACTCATTAAAGCTCTTAATATATTTATCACCAGAATCTAATGCTACTTTTCTTTTGGCTTCGATTTTATTCAAAAAACTAGGACTTCCAGATCCAAACTCAATAATAGAATCAAAATCCATAAGCTCAATAAATTCTAAATAAAGATTTCGCCAGTATCCGACTCCTTTATCTTTGTGAATTTCTATATTATATTTTGCAAGCGATAATTTTTCCATTATTTGTTCCCTTTAAGTCCATATTTTTTAAGTATCTCCATATAGTCGAGTGTAACTTTATCTTTAAAATCCGGATCGATATGATCTTCGGAATCACCTATAATATTGCTAGAATATGCAAATACATTTGGTATGAATATTATATCTTTATTTAATGAATTTATTTTTTTTATCAATTTATCTACCTTGTGTTTTTCGTCTTCATAGATATTTTCCAATATTGGTCCATTAACATAAAAACATTTGAGATTGTTTTTTTTACAAATGTGTTCAAGCTCTTGATATACTAATTTTTTATGATTTGCCAGATTGAATTCATCATAATTTTTTACTGATGATAGTGCAATTAATCCATTTGAAAATTTTTTATTTTTTTGTTCATTATAATCAATATCTAAATTTATTGAATTTTTTATTTTATTTTTTCCCAAAAGCCACCCTATTTCTTTTGGATTTGTTTTATAAATTAAATATTCCGTAAATAAATTTTTGTCAGTGAAATAGTTATAATTAAATAAATCTGAAAAACTATAAAGTGTATCAAAATATCCAGTATATGAAAAATCTCTTCCCCAAATATTTAAGGTGTGCATAAAAATAACATTCTGTAGCTTTGGAAAATGTTTCAAAGAATGCTTAAGCATGTTAATATCTGATTCAACCCCAAAAGAACCAGTTAATGCTAAATTATATGAATTTAAGCCTGTATTGGCATTGAATAAATTCGCATTTATCGCATTTCCACAAGAACTATCCCCTATAAAAACTGTATTAATATCTTTATTGATATCTTTATTATCAAATTTAGAAAATTGGTATTTTCTTAACACATCATTTTTTTGTGTAGAAAAATCAAGAGTGTTTATAATGGCAGCTGCAGCTAGTATAACGAATACGCCATAAATTGTAAAAATGGTAAATTGTTTATTGTTCATATTGTTCATGTCTTTAAAAATTAAAATACAAAAATTTACTATAAGAATTAAGATATGCAAAGCTAAACACTAGTAATAATATTATAAAAATCAAATTTTTATAATATGGTCTAAAAGCATTGGTCAACTCATTTGAATTTTTAAATATTAATAAGAAAAAAAATGATGCTATGATCAACAAAAAAGTCTCCGTTCTCATTTTTGTAGAAAAACTTCCAAAATCGACATTTATGATATTTTGATTAAAAATCAATAGCTTTGAAAACTTATTATCTATTAAAATTTGTCCAAAAAACATAGATTTTATAATATTTATCGCATCGCCCCACTCATTAGCACGGAAAAAAACCCAGGTTATATTGATAAAATTGAAAGTAATAAACCATGCAAACACTTTATTCATTGCTAAGCCCATTTGCTGCCAAGCTCGATGAATAACAATGGCAATTCCATGCAAGGCTCCCCAAGCAACAAACATCCATGAAGCACCATGCCAAAGACCTCCGATCAAAAAGACAGTAAAAAGGTTAGCATAGGTACTAAACTCACCGTTGCGATTTCCGCCTAAAGGGATATAAACATAATCACGCAAAAAACGAGACAAGGTAATATGCCAGCGTCTCCAAAAATCTTGTATATTTAGTGATTTATAAGGACTGTTAAAATTGATTGGGAGCTTGATGTTGAACAACAAAGCAACACCAAGCGCCATATCGGTATAACCGCTAAAATCAAAATAGAGTTGAAAAGTATAAGATAATGACGTTGCCCATGCTTCAAAAAAACTAAGCATTGAAGAGTTATCAAATCCTGAATTTGCCCATTTGGCAAATGTATCTGCTATTATTACTTTTTTAAATAAACCAATAGAGAACAAAAAGAGTCCAGCTGAAATATTACGGTAATTGATAATTTTACTTTTAACAGAATCAAACTGTGGCATCATTTCCTTATGATGCAAAATAGGTCCAGCCAAAAGATGAGGGAAAAAAGTGACAAAGAGAGTATAATTAAGATAATCCATCTCTTTTACTTCGCCACGATACGCATCCACCAAATAAGCAATTTGAGTAAAAGTAAAAAAGCTAATGCCTAGCGGCAACACTATATGCATTAAATCCCAATGTGTTCCTAAAGCAGTATTGACATTTGCAATAAAAAAATCCATATATTTAAAATAACCAAGAAGAAGAATATTGGCACTTATGCCAAATATTAATACGCTTTTCTTAGAAATACCCTTTTGCTGCTTATTATTACGTGAAATAATTGTGCCTATAGTAAAATTAAAAAGAATAGACCCTAAAATAAGAGGCAAATAGATAATATTCCACCAAGAATAAAAAAAGAGTGAAGCAAATACCATCCAAGCCTTTGAGGCATAAGTAAGCCGCTTATTATTTAACCAAAAGTATATAAAAAAAGTTATAGGCAAAAAAGCAAATATAAATATATAGGAGTTAAAGAGCAAGCAATTTCCTTTTAGTATTAATTTTTGAATTAATTTTTATTTGATATTTAAATCCGATTTATTTTTTTAAAATATAATAAATATATTATAATATTATTTTGTTTTGATTGAAGTTTAATATTGTTTAATTGATATTATTTTTAATTAGATTACCTGTAAAAAACAGATATTTTTTAATTATTTCATTTTTATCAAATTTTTTAATATATTTATCTGTAATTTCCGGATAGCTTTTGAGTGCAAGATTTATTTTATTTGCCAAATCATTAGGATCGTTTACTTTTGCCAGATACACTCCAAGCTCATCAACCAATATCTCCCTGGGTCCTGTATCGCAATCCGTACTTACTACGGGAGTTTTTAATATCAGACTTTCAACAATAACCCTGGGAAGCCCTTCTCTCTCAGAACTCATGATAAGCATTTTTGCATTTTTTATAAAAGGATACGGATTTGCAGTAAATGGTTGAAATATAATTCTCTCTTTTTTGATCCCTAAGCGTTTGATCCATTCTAATATTTGTTTGTTTTCCTCTGTTCCTAAAAGCAATAATTTTATTTTTTTATCTTTTATTTTAGAAAAGGCTTCCAGTAAAATATCTTGTCTTTTCCTTTTGAAATCCGAACCTATCTGAATCAAATAATCTTCACTAGGCAATATTGCCGGCTCATTTGATAAGCGCATAACCCTTTCAAGATCAAAAGGGTTATAAATCGTTTGTATTTTTTTTGGATTAATAAAGTTTAATAAATTTTTTTCAGTATCCTGTGAAATAGTAATCAAATTTTGATTGTCAAAAATATTTTTATATAAATTTTTTCTTTTTATATATCTTAAAAATGATTTTTCTTTGAATGAATTCAGTTCCTGAGTGATATCTACTCTCATATAATAAATCTTTGGGATATTTAAAAATCTTAAAACTTTTGCAGTTGCTTCCATATGTGAAATAACTAGATCTATTTTTAATTCCTTTAGCAATCTATCTAATTTTTTAGAAAGCAGATAATCCCCTAATATATCTAATTGTTTATATATTTTTCTCTCTTGGCAAAGCGAAAATGTTTTTATATCACTGACTTCATAGGCTCTCTTATTTTCCAATAAAATAAGATAATTATCAACTTTATCGCTGGTACTTCTGATTAAATCTATAGTACTTCTCTGCCCTCCTCCTTTTCCTAGATTAATAATAAAATGCGCTATTTTCATATGTTCTCTTTTAATAATTGCTCTAATTTTTTATAAATATTTTGTTTGCCGAATTTTTCTACAATATAATCTTCTATTTGAATATTTTCATCCAATGCTTCATCTATTTTTTGTGCCAATAGCGTTGGATTATCCATTGGAACAAGCCATCTTGACAATTTATCCACCAAAACTTCCGCTGGACCGGTTGGACAATCAGTACTCACAGCAGGAGTTCCCAAGATCAAAGACTCAACTACTACTCTTGGCAATCCTTCTCTGTCGGATGCAAGAACCAATAATTTGGCATTTTTAATATATTTATATGGATTTTGCTGAAATCCTAAAATTATAACTTTTTCTTCAAGACCTCTTTCTTTTATCATGCTAACAAGTTTTGAATGCGGGTTTGCTAAAATCACGAGCTTTATATTATGTTTCATTAACTTGAATGCATCTAGAAGCACATCATATCTTTTTTGTTTTTTAAATGCCGAAGAAGAAATAATATAGTCAAAATCAAGTTCTATCGCCTCATTGCCTTTTTGCCTAATTTCATCAATATCAAAAGGATTATATATTACTTCTGCGTATTTATATTTTATATTCAGCTCATCAAAATCTTTCACCATGGCTTTGGAGACTGTAATGATATTTTCATCTTCGTATAAATATCTATATAGTTTTAATTTCTTTGCCGCTCTTCGTTTATTAAATTTTTCAAGTTCAGCCTTATAGGACATATGAATCACAAAATATTTATTTGGATGTTTTATAAGTTTAACTACTCTATCTGCTCTTGGCAAATGAGAAAAAACGATATCAAAATTGTCAAATTTTTTCATTTTTAATTCTAATATTTTAGCATACATATAATCTCCTAGTTTACCTAGAAATTTAAATGTATTTCTTCGTTTAGTCAATGCAATAATAGGAAATTTATAATTATCAACATCATAGATTTTTACGTTTTCTATTAAGAATAACACCACATTATGACCATTTTCATAAAGAATGTTAGCTCTGTATAAAACAGATTTTTCAGCACCATTGCCTCCTAAATCTGTCACTACAATCGCTATATTTTTAGATTTCATTTTTTTCCTTTAGTCATCGTTATAATCATTTATATTATTACAAATATGATTGAATTTTCTCTGCTAAATAATCAATAGGAAGTTTTTCTATATATTTAAAATCAAATTTATCCAAATTGGCATTTGACAAATTGTTATCTATCTCAAGTCTAACTATCCTTTGATTGCTGCTAAGACGGCTCAAATATTTTTCATATTTCTTTCCTTTTTGCACCTTTTTAGGATACAAAGCAAAAACAGGTTTTTTAAAACACAATGACTCAGTTATCATAGATTCGCTTTCTTCTGTAACAAAAATAGCCGACCCGAGCTCAAGATATAATTGAACCACCCTTTCAGGATTTTCACCAAAATATACGCTATATGATATATCTTCTCTATGGTCTGCAAAAAGCTCTTTTAATAACTTTTCATTTTTTTTCCCGGTTCTTCTGGATGTAGTAATAAGAACTTTTGCATTATATCGTTTGGCTATGGCTATAAATGAACTAACCAATGTTTTATAATCATCTTCAGTGTAAATATGCCCTTCTCCGTCACCGCCGATAAGCAGAACAAAGTATTTTTCATCTTTGTCTATATTTTTCTCATTGCAAAACTTTTCTACTCTTTGCGGTAATTCTTTGGAGCCAATCTGTGTTGGTGCAATTTCCATCTTTATGCCATTTTTCAAGTCTGGTTCAAACACGCTGACAACAAGTGAAAAATATTTTGGATCTACCCCCCTCAAAGAACTGCAATATATATTTTTTGCATTTAATGCTTTGCTAAGCCATACGTTGAGAAACGATGTCTCTGCGCCTGTTGAAACAATTAAATCAATTTTAGCATTAGGCTTGTAATAATTTTTGTAAAATAATTTAATAAAAAAATCACTAGATACAAGTTTATTTGATAGCAACTCATATTTTAATATAATTTTCAAGATTTGCAACAATAACTTTGCTCTTATTTTTGTATCAAATTCGATAATTTCTACTTTATGATTTTTGCTAATCGCCTCTATAACACCATCACTAACAGTAATATGCCCTGCCCTGCCATCGGTAATTTTTAATATTTTTAATGCCATGGACACTTTACCAATTCTTCTTATGAGCTATCATTTACGATATCCTCTCTTGCCAGTTTTTATTTTTAGTTTAAATGACAAAAAATTATCTTTACCGCTAATCGTAATGCGGGGAATTTCAAATAAATTACAATTTTTCAAATCTGCAATGCCGGTTTTTGTTGTTACTGCATTGGTGTATCCGCAATTTTTGACATCCAAAACATCACTATTTTTATATAATCCAAAGGGGTAAGCAAAACTATCGCATATTATATTAAATTCTTTCTCTATTAGCTCTTTTGATTTGCAAATCTCTTTATGACTTTCATTATTTCCCAAAGTAGAAAGATTTGCGTGCGTTACAGTATGAGCTCCAATTTCGATCAAACCGCTTTTTATCAATTCGCCAACCTCATCATCGCTGAGTTTTGGCTCATCTTTTAATCCTGCGCCCTCGTTTTTACTCTTTCGATATCCGGACCAATCACGATCGTGTCTGTCATTTACAAGATATATTGTTGCTTTGAAATCATATTTTTTTAATATTGGCAAAGCATTTATCAAATTATCTCTATAGCCGTCATCAAAAGTTATTACTACACTTTTTTTAGGCAGTTTGTCTCTATTTATTATCGCCTCTGTCATAGTAAAAGAATGCCATCCGTTTTCACTCAAATATTTTATCTGTTTATCAAGCATATCCGACGGCACTCTTAGTGAATTGAATTTTTTCCCACTAATATGTTCTCTTACCATATGATACATAAGTATTCTTGGGTATTTATAGTCAATATTCTCCCTCCACCATGCATAGCGATATGAAAACCATGCCACAATCATAAGCATCAAAACAATAAACCAGATCATTTATAAAATTCCTTTATAAACTTTCAATGTTTTTTCTACCATCTGCTCTAATGAAAAATTAGTACTGATATAATCATGCCCGTTAAACGATAACCCCTTGGCATATAATATTTTTTTTGCCAATTCTGTTTTATCGCCGACATCAAAGAAAAATCCATTTGTGCCGTCTATTATAATATCTTTTACACCTCCATGATTTGTAGCGACAACAGGAGTATTCATAGCGATAGCCTCTGCTACGCTTCTACCAAAACTCTCAGGTTGCTTGGAGCCACTTACTATTACATCGCTAAGCATATAAATCTCAGAGACTTTGCTTTGTGACCCTACAAAAACCACCTCATCTTCCAAATGCAATTCTTGCACCAAATCTTTCAGACTCTCAAAATATCCTTGCTTGTCTTTATGCACACCGCCAACAATGAATGCTTTGATTTGTGGTATTGTCTCTTTTACAATAGCTATAGCACTAATAAAGGTTTCAAGATCCTTTAGCTGGGTTATTCGTCCAACTGTTGATACAATAAATTTATCATCCAAATCATATTGTTTTTTAAAATCAGCAATAAATTGTTTATCCAAATTATTTGGATTGAATAATTTTAAATCTATACCTCTTGGAATTACTGTAATTTTTTCATTTGGAGTACAATAATGTTGTTGGATATATGTTTTGATGCTATTACTTACACAAATAACCGCATCTGCCTTTGTCATGATACTGCTATAAAAGTTAACTGAATTAAATCCATGCACTGTACTTACAACTCTGAAATGCAATGCCTTATTTGCAAAAAAGTTCAGCCATGCAGGCACCCTGCTTCTTACATGAATGATATCAGGCTTTAGTTCTTTTAGTGCCTTGTAAAGTTTATATATTCTAAAAGGAACGGTCAATATATTTTTTTTACACACGTCAAGCTTGATGTGCTTACCGCCATCGTTTTTGATTTGTGAGACAAGTTTTCCGCCGCAACTGATTATAATGCTCTCATATCCAAGTTTTACAAACTCGCGATTCAATTCAACCGTTCCTCTTTCTACCCCGCCTTCATTTAGTTCAGGCAATAATTGTACTATTTTCATAAATCTAGCCCTTTGAGATATTGCGTGAAATCTATTTTTTTATTTTTATTTATTATTTTACCGTCAAAGATATGCAGATACCCATCTGTTTCTAATTTTGATATAAATTTGACAAATTTATTTTGTTTTTTTGATACGAGCGGCAAAACAACAATATTAGCCTTTCCAAAAGAAATAGCTTCACTTATCATGGACGTACTATCACTTGTTATAAAAACCGTCTCGCATTTCGCCAAAAAATCAGGTATCGGATTTACTGAGTTGAGCGAATATATAACTTCATAATCAAAATGATAACTCACTATAAGCTCTTCTATCTCTTTTGAAGTTCTAGGCGAAGTTGTTACAGCTATCTCAAAATCTTTAAAGTGTTTTTTTATAAAATCCAACTGTTTTTTTAATTTATCTTTATTCATTTCTAGAGAACTGTTGTTTCCGCCTATAATAATTCCCACAGATTGTTTTTTTGGCTTATAGAGCCCGAGTGGTTTTATAAATGAAAAATTGGCAGGAATTTCTATAACATTCGAAAGTATAGGAGGATTGTCATGGGCTTGTGCAAAAATCACATCAAAATCATATCTATAGCCACGAGGCAGCATCATTGCAACAGATTTTACATTAAATTTTTTTGCAATGGTTTTTGTGGCATAGTAAGTGCTTGAGCCGGCACATACAACTATATCATATTCATTTTTAGATCCTGAAACTAGTTCAGGATGACGAGGCAAAACTCCACTTCCAAACTGAAAAATAGACATAATATACAGCCCTATTCTATCAAATAGATATGAAAGCATCTTATATATTTTGTATTTGAAATGAACTTTTGTGACATCATATTCATATCCAAGATATTTAGCTAAAGCGATTGATTGATTCAAGTGACCATTTTTACCATCACTTATAATGAGCGCTTTTTTCAATGCTTCCACCTATTGTGCATCCAAAACCATTGTTCGGGTGCTCTAAGTATCATAGTCTCTAAAGCTTGATTATAACGCAGGGTCATAGCTTTCATTTTTTCTTTTTCGTCCTCTATCTCGTCTGCTGTATATTCGAGAGGTTTATCTATATACATTCTATAACATCCCCGTTTTTCTCTAACAACATATGTAGGGATAATCAGAGGGTCAAATTTTAATTTCAGTGCAGACATCGATAAAGTAGTGCTGGCTTTTTGTCCAAAAAATTCTATTTTAGCACTATGTGTGCCACCTGTTTTTTGGTCTATAAGCATACCTATAGTTTCTCTATTTTTAAGAGCTTTTGCCATTGCTATCATTGCCTTCTTTTTATATGCGGCCCTATTACCGTATTTACTGCGAAACGGGATAGTTATGTTTTTATCAATGATCTTATTAGTCCCTTCTCTTCCTATAACCAAAAACGGCAAACCGTGTTTTGATATAAAATGCGCTAAAAGCTCCCAATTGGAAAAATGTGCAGTAAATAGCATCACGCCTCTTTTGTGGCTACTTATTTCGTTGATTTTTTCTATAGCTTCATCAAAATTTATAATAGCTTTATCGATGTCAAACCTGTCAACGAACATCAAAAGTATCTCGGCAACACTTTGAGAAAGATTGTCATATACTTTTTTAGAAAACCTCTCCAGTTCATTTTTACTCAATTGCGGAAACACATTTTTAAGATTGTTATAGACTAATCTTCGTCGTTTTGGCAATATGAAATACAAAACAATAGCTATAGCTTTGATCGTGCTGTATATCCAACTTTTTGGCATCCAGCTTGCACACCAAAGCAAAAACTTAACTGCAAAATACTCTATATTTTCTCTCATACATTTCCATTTAAATACATTGTGCTAATTATATCGCAATACTATAAAAGCGTACTCAATAAAGCTTAATGTGCTATAATCACAATACTTTAAAAAACTATATAAAGGTACCCATGATAGGTATTGTAAATTATAATATGGGCAACTTGGCCTCAGTTATGAATGCATTTGCCAAACTCGGCATAGATGCCCAGATACAAAGCGATCCGAATAAAATAGCACAATATGACAAGCTTTTACTCCCTGGAGTAGGAGCATTTGGAGATGCTATGGAACATCTAAAAAGCAATGGAATGGACAAGGCTGTATTAGAATTTGCTGCTAGCGGCAAACCTCTTTTGGGAGTTTGTCTAGGTATGCAGCTGTTATTTGACAGCAGCGAAGAGTTTGGCTCACACAAAGGGCTCGGACTTATAGAAGGGAGTGTGGTTAAATTTGATGAGACCAAATTTGATCATCCCCTAAAAGTCCCGCATATGGGCTGGAATGAAATGTTTGCACAACGTAACACTCCAATTTTTGATGGACTTCCGAAAGATTTTTATCTATATTTTGTTCACTCTTACCATGTAGTTTGTGATGACCAATATGCTATCGGCAAAACTCACTATGGTTATGAATTTGTAAGTGCTGTTCAATTTGAGAATATATACGGCATACAGCCGCACCCGGAAAAAAGTCATGACAATGGACTTAAAATTCTAGCCAATTTTGCAAAATTATAAACAAGGAAAAAAATGACGATACTACCGGCCATAGATCTCAAAGATGGCAAAGCAGTAAGACTAAGTAAAGGGTTGATGGATAGTGCCAAGATCTATAGTGATGAACCATGGCAGGTTGCAGCGCGTTTTGAAGAGCTAGGCAGCCAGTGGGTCCATTTGGTTGATTTGAATGGTGCATTCGCAGGCACTCCTCAAAATCTTGAACAGATAAAAAAAATAAGAGCCAACTCTAACCTAAAACTAGAACTTGGTGGCGGAATCAGAGATGAAGAAACCATCAAAATGTATCTTGACCTCGGCGTTGATAGACTTATTCTTGGCTCAATTGCCCTCAAAGATCCGGCTTTTGTCAAAGAAATGGCAGCCAAATACCCTATTGTTGTAGGTATTGATGCGATTGACGGCATGGTTGCCGTTGAAGGATGGAGCGAGCTTAGCAATATGAAAGCCACCGATCTTGCAAGGGAGTTTGCTGATGCAGGAGTGGAGGCTATCATTTGTACAGATGTCAGCAGAGACGGTATGATGAGTGGTGTCAATATAGATTTTACTTTAGCTATCAAAGAAGCTAGTGGGTTAGAGACAATAGCAAGCGGTGGGCTTAGGGACATGGAAGATATCCACAGATTGCTTGAAGCAGGAATTGACGGAACGATTGTAGGTAAAGCTTTCTATGAGGGCACACTGGATTTAGAACAAGCATTTAGATATATTAAAGAGGGAAAATGAACGAAGAGTATTATGAACTTATAATCACAACTGATGAGAGCTACACAGAAGCTGTTGCTGACGCGACAGCTTTGCTTTGTGATGATGGCATAGAAATCGACGGCAATAATATCATAGTCAGAAGCGAAAATGACCTATCACATCTGCAAACGCAACTAGAAGAAATAACAATTCCTCTCAAAATAAATATAAACTTTACTCATTCGAAGAAAGCCAATAGCGATTGGATGGGACAATATCAAGCTTCTATTGAACCGATAGAAGCCGGAGAATTTTATATATTTCCTAGTTGGCACGAACCAAAAGCCGATAAGATCAATATTACCATAGATCCTGCTTTGGCATTTGGCTCCGGTCATCATGCTACAACTGCTAGCTGCTTAGAGATGATAAGTAAATACGTCAAACCAAACGATAGTATCATAGATGTAGGATGCGGCAGCGGGATACTTGGGCTTGCAGCCAAGAAAAAGGGCGCATCAAGTGTAGAACTGTGTGATACAGATCCTCTTGCTGTAGAAAGCTGTAAAGAAAATTTTCAAATTAATAATGAAACTTATGATGCTATTTGGGAAGGTTCAGCCAATAATGCATCAAAAGAATATGATGTTACAATAGCAAATATCATAGCCGATGTTTTGGTGATGATTGCAAAAGACTTAAAGAAAATAACTAAACCGGGCGGCTTATTAATTCTTTCGGGAATTTTAGATAAAAAAGAAGCTCTAGTTACTGAAGCATACAATGATTTGAAACTATTAAACAGAAAATTAAAGGATGAATGGGTAACTTTAGTTTACCAAAAGGAACAAAATGTCAAATGATATGAACAATAAAAATAATAATAATAATAATTTTTTTAATAACAATCCGCTTCTTGTTTTTGCTATTTTTGCGATAGTGATAATACTTATTTTTAAATCTTTTGTAGGCGGCAATGGTGATGCTCAAGGCGTTGGAACTATGCTTAATAGCGGAGTAACTCAAACAAAACAAGTCAAATACTCAGATATAAAAGATGCTATCAAGAATGGTAAAATCCAAAATGTTAAGATAACACCGACAAACATAGAAGCTATCGGCACTGAAGACGGAAAACAGATAAGATATGTTGCCCAGCTTGTACCTACAGGCGACAGGGAACTTATAGCTTTACTAGAAGAAAAAAAAGTGGTCTATGAAGGTATAATGGGCGGCGGTTTTTTCTCCGAACTCTTTGGTATGCTATTGCCGATTTTAATCTTTTTTGCCATATGGATGTTTTTAGCTAAACGTATGAGCAAAAATATGGGCGGCGGAATACTTGGTGTAGGCAAAACCGGCAAATTAGTAAATTCAGAAAAACCGGAAACCAAATTTGATGATGTAGCAGGAGCCGAAGAGGCAAAAGAAGAAGTCAAAGAAATTGTTGATTTCCTAAAATATCCGGAGCGATACATAGAGCTAGGTGCTAAAATTCCAAAAGGAGTCTTGCTGGTTGGGCCTCCGGGCACTGGTAAAACACTGCTTGCCAAAGCAGTAGCAGGAGAAGCTAGTGTGCCATTTTTTTCTGTAAGCGGCTCAAGCTTTATAGAAATGTTCGTCGGTGTTGGCGCAAGCAGAGTTAGAGATCTGTTTGAACAAGCCAAAAAAGAAGCGCCGTCTATCATATTTATCGATGAAATCGATGCGATAGGTAAAAGTCGTAACTCTGGCGGACCAATGGGCGGGAATGACGAAAGAGAACAAACGCTAAATCAACTATTGGCAGAAATGGACGGCTTTGGGACAAATACTCCTGTAATTGTTCTTGCTGCTACAAATAGACCAGAAGTTCTTGATGCTGCGTTGCTTCGTGCTGGTAGATTTGACAGACAAGTACTTGTTGACAAACCTGATTATGAAGGCAGACTAGCTATACTCCAAGTTCATATCAAAGATGTCAAGCTTGGCTCAAAAGTAGATTTAGCCGTTGTTGCTAAAGCCACAGCAGGACTAGCTGGTGCAGATTTGGCAAACATAATCAACGAAGCAGCTCTTCTTGCCGGTAGAAATAATAAAAAAGAGATAGATCAAAGTGATCTTATGGAAGCAATAGAGAGAGCCTTTGTGGGACTTGAGAAAAAAAATAGAAAGATCAATGATCTTGAGAAAAAAATAGTTGCATATCATGAAAGCGGACATGCACTTATTGCCGAGCTTACTCGTGGTGCTACCAGGGTTACTAAAGTCTCTATTATTCCTAGAGGTCTTGGGGCGCTTGGATATACTTTGCATCTTCCTGAAGAAGAAAATCGTTTCTTGAAGCAAAAACATGAGCTTTTGGCTGAAATAGATGTGCTGCTCGCGGGTCGTGCAGCAGAAGATGTATTTCTAAAAGAGATCAGCACAGGAGCTGCAAACGATTTGCAAAGAGCTACAGATATTATAAAAGCAATGATTTCTGTATATGGTATGAGCGATGTAGCAGGTCTTATGGTGCTTGAAAAATCACAAGGCAGCACTTTTTTGGGTGGAGGACAAACCCTCAAAGACTATAGTGAAAAAACAGCCGAACAGATAGACAATGCTGTCAAAAGTATACTAGATAAACATTATGGCCTTGTAAAAGATAAACTTAATTTGTATGCACAAGCAATAGAAGATATGGTAAAAGTTTTACTTGAAACTGAAGTCATAGAAGGTCAAAAAGTCAGAGAGATCATCAAAGCATATGAAGAACAAAAAGGACTTCCTAGTTTGCTTGCTCATCCAAATGAGGATAAGCCGATATCATGAAGCCGAGATTAGCTTATATATTACCAAATTTTTTTACTGCATCAAGTATATTTTTGGGTATGTTAAGCATCACGAAGGCTAGCCAAGGTGATTTTGGAATCGCTTCGTGGCTAATTATGATAGCAATGATCTTTGACGGTCTAGATGGCCGTATAGCAAGAGCTACAAAAACTATGAGCAATTTCGGAGCAGAATTTGACTCTTTGGCTGACATAGTAGCTTTTGGAGTGGCGCCTGCAATGCTGATATTCTTTTTTGCTGGAGATGAATTTGGTAAATTTGGTTTTTTGGTATCTGCACTTTATGTAATATTTGGTGCTTTGAGACTAGCAAGATTTAATAGTACATTGGCTATTTCTGACCCATCTGTTTTTATAGGTCTTCCCATTCCGGCTGCTGCTTCCCTTATAGCTATGGGAGTTTTATTTGTTTTAAATTATGGATATGAATCTTATAGGGTTCTTTTTTTGGCCATAATGCTCTTTGTTGGAATACTAATGGTTAGCCATATACGATATCCGTCACCAAAAAAAATAAAGATCAATCACCGCTTTTTCTATAGACTCTTGGTGGCATTAACTATAATAGCCTCTATGTTGTACATATACAGTATAGAAGGACTTGCGCTGCTTATCTTAGGTTATGTGCTATACGGTCCTATTCGCGCTTCATATTATCTTATTAAAAAACTTTTGTCGTCCTAATATTAATTCCTTGATAGACTTTTTAGTGAATTGGTGCTAAAATAGCTACAATGATCTATCAAAACTAAAATTTTTCTATACTATAAGTATGGTCTTATTTATATAAAGGATTTATTAAATGATAGAGTATAGCTTGGTAAGCCATATTATTCTCTCTCTTGTTATAGGTTTTATAATAGGGCTTCAAAGAGAATTAAATAATATTTATAGAAACAGAAAAGATCTAGCGGGCTCTAGAACATTTGCTCTTGTTGCTCTTTTGGGATATCTTGGTGCCTTTTTAAATACTGATATATTTTTAGGTCTTATTGTATTGGTAGGTATAGGCTATTATATCAACGCCAAACAAGACGACCACAAAGGAATTACCACTGAAGTTGCTCTTATACTGACATATTTATTGGGAATTTTAATAGCCAAAGACCAAGTCCTTGCAATATTTATCGCTGTTTTAATAGTATTTATTTTAAATATCAAAGATAAATTAGTTCAAATAGAGGAAAGAATAGACAAAGAAGAGGTTGATGCAGCTGCTATTTTTCTTTTAATAACATTGACTGTTTTGCCAATCTTGCCAAATGAAACTGTTGATAAATGGAATTTAATAAATCCATTCAAGCTATGGCTTTTTGTAGTTTTAGTCTCTTCAATATCTTTTGTTGGATATATATTAAGCAAAAGATACAGCGACAAAGGAATTTATCTGACCGGTTTTCTTGGAGGACTTGTCTCATCGACCGCAACAACCGTAATATTCTCTAAAAGAAGTAAAGAAAACGAACTAATATCCAAACAAACAGCTATCGGGATTGGACTTGCCAACTCCATGATGTTTTTTAGGGTCTTTTTATGGGTTTTACTTTTAAATATACCGTTAGCTATGTTTATCATAATACCTTTCGTCC
Source organism: Sulfurovaceae bacterium (assembly GCA_041654415.1). Lineage (GTDB taxonomy): Bacteria > Campylobacterota > Campylobacteria > Campylobacterales > Sulfurovaceae > BN30871. The sequence continues at coordinate 68,364 of JBAZDL010000005.1, forward strand.
TAGCATCATTTAGTGGATTTTTATATCTTTATATTCTTTCAAAAGGAGGAGAAAAAATAACACAAAAAATTAATTTTACAAATCCTTTTGATGTGTTTGAATCTATAAAATATGGCTTACTCTTCGGAGCTGTTTTTATTGGTATTCAACTTGGATATGATTATTTCGGCAACAAAGGGATCTATATAGTTTCTATAATTGCAGGTATTAGCGATGTTGATGCTGTTACAATAGCAATGAGTGAAATGAAAAATATAACCGCCTCAGTTGCAGCACTCGGCATAATCATTGCAACTATATCTAATCAGATATCAAAATTAATTTATAGTTTTTTTATAGGAAGCAGAGAAAATTTTAGGCACTTTGCTGTTTTTAATGCTATTACAATTTTAGTTTTACTAAGCAGCTACTTACTGGTTGCCCTTATAATGCAATAACCACTATAAGTCGCGCAATAATTTGCTTTTTAAAAGTAAAAATTGACTATAATAGGTCAACTAAATAAAGGAAGTTATTTTTGTCATTAGCCCTTGCACGTAAATACCGTCCCAATCTTTTTGAAGACCTAATAGGACAAGAGTCCATATCGCAAACTTTGTCTCTTGCCCTTGATTCCAAACGGTTATCACATGCATATCTATTTTCAGGACTTAGAGGCAGCGGAAAAACTTCTACTGCACGCATATTTGCCAAAGCTTTATTGTGTGAGAATGGAGAAACATCAACTCCTTGCAATGAGTGTGCCAATTGTCTAATGGCAAATGAAAATCGCCATATGGATATTGTGGAGATGGACGCAGCAAGCAATCGCGGCATTGATGATATCAAAGAGCTTATAGAACATACAAAATATAGACCTAGCAGCGGTAGATATAAAATATTTATTATAGACGAAGTACATATGCTTACTACTCAGGCTCACAACGCCTTGCTAAAAACGCTAGAAGAGCCGCCTAGTTTTGTCAAATTTATATTGGCCACTACTGATCCGCTCAAAATCCCGGCTACCATTCTTTCTAGAACGCAACATTTTAGATTCAAAAAAATTCCGGAAAAAATGATATTTAACCATTTAGAGCATATATTAAATCTTGAAAATATAGAATACGAAAAAGAAGCTTTAGAGATTATAGCACGTACAGGTGCCGGGAGCCTTAGAGATTCATTGACTCTGCTTGATCAGGCTATCGTATATTCCAAAAATTTTGTAGATGTATCTACTATCACTCACATGCTGGGCATTATTGAACCTTCCCATCTAAAAAATTTGATTTCATCTATTCTTTTAAAGGAACATGATAAGGTTTTTGACTTTATTGCTTTAGCTTCAGAATACGAAACAGAGATGATACTAGATGAGCTTTCGCTTTATATTAAAGATTTGATGTTTGCCCAAGACAAAATACTCTCACCACTTATTATAGAGAGATTTTTTCGTGTCATTGCCGGCTCAAAAGAGTTGCTAAAAATGGGGAGTGATGGAACCTTTGTGCTCTCTTTGACGTTTTTTAAGATGATGGAATCTTTGGAAATCAGGGATATTGATACTCTTATTAAAAATTTAGAAAAAGAGCTTCACGCTCTGCCAGCAACGTCAGCGCCACTGCAAACTTCAGCCACAGAGCAGCCTGCTCTTGCTATTGTAGCCACTAATACGGTTCAGACAATACCCTCTATTTCTAAAAATGAGACAACAAATACGACTAACTATCATAAAATATTTGAGCAATTGATACAAAAAATATACGATAGGGATTATATGCTTGGCAGTTGTTTTGATAGAACGACTACTTTTAACCGCTTTGAAGATGGGATTTTGTATTGGCATTCTAGCGCTAACGACGAAGACAAGGATAGGCTCAGAGCCGGTTTTGGAGTTATTAAAAAATTAGCAAATGAAGTTTTTGGCTCAAATATTCAGATAAAAAATCTGCCTATTGAGCCAAATAAAGCCCATAAACAAGAGACTCAAGAAGAAAAATTCACATCCGATGAAATAAATAACACCGAGCCCGTATCAACACAAGAATCCCAAACAGGCTCCATGATAGAAGAGATTGAGATGTCGTCAAGCTCTTGCATGATGCCAGATGCTGTCAATGAAGCCGGGAAAGAGAAAGATCCGTCATCGCTATTAGAAGAGCCAATGGTCAAAGAGGCTATTGAACTCTTTAACCCATCAAAAGTAAGAGTTATACAAAAAGTTTAATTATTAATCAACTTCTTTGTTACCGATATTGGTGAAAAAAATAATAATTCAAATAATGGCTCCATAATTGTCGTATCAGCATCTACTATCTTAAATGCTTTTGTCTCAAATATAATATTTGTTTTGTCACTATTCAATGCTACAGATACGCTTAGCGGAGAAAGTGTTCTAAGCATATTGGATATATTTTTATATGATTTATTATCACGGCTTGGCATCAAATTTGCATTGTCTTCGGTTCTAGCATTCATTTGAATACTTAGCATTGAGAGATTGTTTCTATGTATCTGCTTGTTCCATCTCATAAGCCCTCCGGAAAACTCCAGTGCTGTCTTTTTGGAAACCAATGGATGCGGAGAAGTATTGCGAATAGCCTCTAATAGTTTTAAAAAGGCATTTTTACCGCCCATTGCAGTTACATAACTATTAATTTGCTGTTCTAATTCTTCTTTGGACTCTTGTGATAGTTGCTTGATAGGATGGTACATTAAATGCCTTTGTTTGTTGTATTATATCTAATTAGTTTCTAGTTGTTGGCTATTAATTACCAACTATTTATTGCTGGTTGTCAATTTCCATAAAAGCTTGTGTTATGGTACGCTCGCCACTATCATAATACTTTATTTTCTTGGCTTCTATGCATCGGCCATTATTATCTAGAGTAAAAACTATGATTTGAAGCATAGATTTACAATGTTTTGGTACATCAAAGTACTCACCTATGCCAGTTAAAAAACGCTTAATAGGAGCTTTTGCATCCATACCTATAACACCATCACGGCATCCGCTTAGCCCAACATCGGTTACATAACAGCATCCTTGTATTATACTAAGATCATCGGTGCCAATATGGGTATGAGTGCCTAATATTGCGCTTACTTTATCTTTAAGTAAATGGAGGAGAACTTGCTTTTCACTTGTGGCTTCTGCGTGCATATCTATAACAATATGCTTTATCCCTTCTAATTGCAATTGCTGTATGGTTTCAGTAATAGCCGTAAATGGATTATCCACCATAGGCATAGCATAATGACCCATTAAGTTAATAATAGCAACTTGTGTATCTAATATCGCAGTACGCAAGATGCCGCTTCCTGGCATTGCCTGTGGATAATTAAGCGGACGAATAATAGAGTGCGTATCAAATAGAGATATGATCTCTTTTTTGTCAAAACTATGATTTCCTCCGGTCATCATATCTATACCACAGGCAAATAATTCATCAGCATTTTTGACGCTAAGTCCAAAGCCATGACTAGCATTTTCATAATTGGCTATCACAAAATCTATACCAAACTCTGATTTTAAATTTAGCAAATATTTAGCGATTATGTCCCTACCGGGTTTGCCTACAATATCACCGATAAAACCGATGGTCATTATAGTTCCTTATTTAGTTTTGCCGGCAAAAGGAAGCAAAGCGCTAGCCCAAGTAAGACCACCGCCAAAGGTATCTAATAGCATCAAGTCACCCTCTTTAAGTCTGCCTGATTCATAAATATCATTAATTGCTATAGGAATTGAAGCTGCAGAAGTATTACCATATTTTTGGACAGTTACTACAACTTGATCTTCGCTCATGCCAAGGGCATCACCAACTGCTTTTATTATGCGATAATTAGCTTGATGCGGCACAAAGTGAGGAATATCCGATGCTTTCAAATTGTTTGTTTCAAGTATCTCTATGACATCTTGTGTCAAAGTCTTGACAGCAAGCTTGAACGTCTCATTTCCCTTCATCTGTACAAAATTTAACTTTTCATCAATCATTTTTTGATTTGCAGGGTTTACGCTGCCAGGAGCTGGAGTAACCAAAAAATCCGCGTAAGTACCATCTGCGCTTGCATGAATATCAATAATAGATTCTTTTTTGTTTGGTGTAGCACTAATTACCGCTGCTCCGGCTCCATCACCAAATAAAATACAAGTACCACGATCTGTGTAATCCACAATAGACGAAAACTTTTCAGCTCCAATAATGAGAACATTTTTTTTCATTCCGGATTCTATAAAAGCTTTAGCTATCGAGAGAAGATATACAAAACCGCTACACGCTGCACTAATATCAAAGGCTTGAACATTGGTAATATCTAGTTTTTTTGAAATAATACAAGCAGTTGATGGCATATTAAAATAATCTGGTGTTACCGTAGCACACAATACCAGATCTATATCTTCTTTGGTAATACCAGAACGTTCAATAGCTAGGCTTGCAGCTTTAGCGCCCATATCACTAGTGCTTTCATTTTTGGCTGCTATACGTCTCTCTTTGATACCTGTACGTTTGACTATCCATTCATCGGTAGTATCTACCATTTTTTCAAGATCATTATTTGATAAAACCTTTTCTGGCACATAAGCTCCAATTGATCGCATTGCCGCATATTGTGCCATTGTATATCCTTTTGATTCTTGTAATTTAATGTTGTGGTTGTGTCATAAGTGATTCAATTACACTATTGACATTCGAATTGCTATAGCTAATTGCTTGAAAAATAGCATTTTTAATAGCTTTAGAGTTAGAACTGCCGTGCCCAATAATGGCACATCCGTTTATCCCCAAAAGTGGTGCTCCGCCATACTCGGCATAATCAATTTGTTTTTTAATATTGGCAAAAACTTTTCTTTTCATGAGCATTGCGCCAAGTTTTGCCGGAAGCGATTTACGAATATATTGCTTCATCATAGTAAAGATAGTCGATGCCACTCCTTCACTTGTTTTAAGCAAGATATTTCCCGTAAACCCGTCACAAACTACTACATCTACATGTCCATTAAAAATGTCTCTGCCTTCAACATTACCTACGAACCACTTAAATCCTTTTATAAGTTTAAATGCTTCTTTTGTAAGGTCATTGCCTTTGCTCTCTTCTTCACCATTAGCTAATAATCCTACTTTAGGATTTGGGATTTTCATTACGCTCTTTGCATAAGCCTCTCCCATAATGGCAAATTCATATAAATTTTGAGCTTTGCACTCAACAACCGCACCCACATCAAGAACTAGAGTTTTATTTTTCCCTAGGCTAGGCATTAGAGTAGCAAGTGCCGGCTTTGAAATATGTGGCAATCTGCCTATGCGCAAAGTAGCCAAAGCCATTGTAGCGCCGCTATGACCTGCAGAAACTACTGCATCTGCATGTTTTTCCCTGACAAGCTCGACTGCTTTATATATAGATGAGTCTTTTCGCTTTAGCGCATCAGTAGATGAATCGCTCATACTTATCACATCACTAGCTTGAACAATCTCTATTTTCTCATGATAGTATTGTGGTAAAAATGCAAGAATTTTCTCTCTATCTCCTACTAAAATAGGAGTAAATCTCATCTCTTCTAATGCTTGTACTACACCTTCTATAATAGGCTCGGGACCATGATCCCCGCCCATAGCATCTATAGCTATTGTTATCATAAATTAGGCTTTATATTCGCCGGTAGTCATATTCATATGGTGTGGCATTCTCCATGTTCCATCACTATCTTTTACAGGCATAGGAAGGGTTACTTTGTAGTGTGTTCTTCTTTTTGCCGCTCTTGTTTTACTTACTCGTCTCTTAGGTACTGCCATTTTTTATCCTTTTATTTAAATTTCAACTTCAAAATCGTCGATACCGTCACACTTTTCACAGTAATGATAGGCACTTTTGATGGAATCAATTTCACTTTGTAGAATATACTCCAAATCTATGATGCCATCTAAAAACTCAATTATATCTAAATTATCCTTGTTTTGTCTCGTATGCTGACTCAACTCTAGCTTCAATGGTTGCTTTATATCAACATCAAACAAAACGCCGCATCTGTCACACTGCACTTCCAGTACTCCATTAAGCATACCATCCAAAATTGCTGTATCATGATGCTGCTTATAAAGAGTGCCGCTCAAACCCACTCCTTGCAGCGAAATCTCAAATGGTTTTGGAGTAGAAGCTAGCTTCTCAAATGCAATTTGCACAAGAACTCCTCTTAGCAAATCTCTCTTGTAGCAAAGAAAAAGCTTATCTCTGTCTTCGCATTTTCCAAAGAATCACTTCCATGAACTGCATTCGCGTCAATGCTGTCAGCAAAGTCAGCTCTTATTGTACCCGCTGCCGCTTCTTTTGGATTTGTTGCACCCATAAGATCTCTGTTTTTAGCCATAGCATTTTCACCTTCTAGTATAGATACTACAACCGGTCCCGAGATCATAAACTCAACAAGATCTTTAAAGAAAGGTCTCTCAGAGTGAACAGCGTAAAAAGCCTCCGCATCTGCTTGACTTAGTTGAATTTTTTTAGTTGCTGCAATTCTAAGTCCTGCATCTTCAAAGCGACTCAAAATTTTACCAACTACGTTTTTAGCTACTGCATCAGGCTTGATGATTGATAATGTTTGTTCCATATTTATTGGTTCCTCATATAAATTTACTATATATTGCATATGCAATTTAGTTATGTAGGCGGGGATTATATCGAAAAAATGTTAAAAATAGTATTAAAGAAGCGAAGACGACCATCGGTGCTACCGATAGTCTAGCGTAGTATTATTCTACTACAGGAGTACCTTTAGATTTTCTATTTGGAGAAGAAGGCATACCTTCTACTACATCACTCCATTGGATACAGCCCTCTGTAGGACATGCTTCAGCACATGCTGGTGTATCATGGTAACCTACGCACTCAACACATTTATCTGCATAAACATAATAAGTTTCTTCACCTGTTGGGTTTTCATCCTCGTCTACGATTGCTTCTACTGGGCACTCATCGATACAAGCAGCACAATTGATACATATATCAGTAATAATTACAGCCATTGTTTTCTCCTTAATTTTATTTCATTGTGACTATAGCAAAAGTTTTTTAAATCTTTTCTTTAATCAGGTAAATAGTTTTTGTTTCTACTAAATTTGATATCAAATTTAAGGTATAACTAAATTTAGGACGCCTAGCCTAAGAAAAAGCTAGAGGTGTTATGAGTATCTAGGGTTTTTAGAGGTGTCCTTTATGTTCTAATAGTTGATTACACAAGACTCTTTTTTTGTGCACTACAATACCTCTAATACAACATAAACACTGTCAAAATCAAAAGTAAAGTCCACATAACCTGTATCCAAATCAATAAAAGTGTGACCCAGAGCACTTGGTGTGGCAGACCAATAATAACTATTTTGCCAACCGGATGGAGTTCCGCTAGTATTGAACCCTTTGTTGTGGTTATCCCATATTTTGGCTAAATCTGTGTATGGTTGATTATCTTGCAAATAATATGAGCCACCTTTAAGGGAGTTATTAGCATCTATTGCCGGCAATGCCAATTTTACCCCATTGATAGTACCATATCTATATTCGTTTGTAGTGCCGTAATATCCATCATGATTTCTGACTTTTGTATTTGGTTTGCCATTGATATCATGGTTAAATAGTTCATCAAGCAAGTCGTGGCTGACATAATCTTTTCCTCCATTAAGGTCTCCCTTATCAGCCTTTGTGCCGTCACCGCTTTTATCCCAATAATAAAACCATCTGCCATCAATATTAACCGGATGAACAAGCTTACCGCATTTTCCTAAATCAATAACAGGCTCGCCAGCTGAACTAGCGTATAGCAGTTGACTGGCCAAGCCAAATAATATGGTCAAAATCATTTTTTTTGCCATAGCAATCCTTACTATCTTGATAAATATATTTTATACTTGTCATAATAAGAAAATACTTAAATGAAAATAATATATTAAAAATAAATGCCAAAATATCGTAAATTTTAAGTATATGCGGATCAAAGTTTATTTGAGAATAATTTTTATATTTATAATTCTGCTGATGCGATAAATGATTCAAAGAGGTGATACTGAAAAGATATAGACAGCACTTCTTGCCTAAAAGTAACGATAGCCTGTCAAATATGATGACTTGTTAAAGAGGCAGCATTAATCTTTCATGGCCTGATAAACTTGCCATGAAAGAAACTTGTCAAATATTATTTTTGAAATATGATTTGATATCTTCTACTCTATCCAATAGTTCCCAGCCAAAACCTTGGTTCTCTCTACCGAAATGACCGTAAGTTGCAGTTTTACGATAAATTGGCTGCAAAAGTTTTAGAGAAGTGATGATACCTTTTGGAGTTAGATCAAATAGATCTTCTACACACTTAGTGATGCTCTCTTCGCTCACCTGTGAAGTACCGTGAGTATTTACATATATCGATACCGGATGAGCAACGCCTATGGCATAAGCTATCTGTATGGTTGCTTTATCGCATACGCCTGCAGCTACGAGATTTTTGGCTATATGTCTAGCTGCATATGCACCCGATCTATCTACTTTTGTAGGATCTTTACCGGAAAATGCGCCGCCGCCGTGAGGACAAGATCCGCCATAAGTATCGACGATGATCTTGCGGCCTGTTAGTCCTGCGTCTCCTTGAGGACCGCCTATGACAAATCTTCCTGTAGGATTGATATGGTATGTAATATCATCATGGATCAAGTGCGATGGAATCGCTTCTTTGATGACTTCTTGGAGTATGGCATCTTTGATGATGTTTTCAGGAATATCATCATGGTGCTGAGCTGAAACAACTATGGTGTCTATACTGACCGGTTTGCCGTCAACATATCTCACACTTACTTGTGCCTTACCGTCCGGTCTAAGAAACGGGATCGTACCGTTTTTGCGAACTTCAGCCAATTTGGATGTAAGTCTATGCGCCAAAGAAATTGGAAGCGGCATAAGCTCAGGAGTTTCCGTGCAAGCATATCCGAACATAAGCCCCTGGTCCCCTGCCCCTATCTCTCCTGATGCTTGGTCAACCCCTTGATTGATATCCGGACTTTGTTCACCTATGCCATTAAGTACAGCTGCGCTTCTATAATCAAATCCATAACTAGCATCAGTATATCCTATCTCTTGTATAACTTTTCTAGCGATATCTTGCATTGGACAATATGCGACTGTCTTTAGTTCACCTGCAATCACACAAAAGCCATTACTTACCAATGTCTCGCATGCTACTCTAGCATTGGCATCTTTTGATAAAATATCATCTAGTATAGCGTCACTTATCTGGTCTGCCATTTTATCCGGGTGACCTTCTGTAACTGATTCGCTTGTAAATATATATGAATTTGGCATTATTTCTCCTCTAAAATTCTACTAATTGTTTGTGCTAACTGCTTTGGTCTAAGACCTAATGACTCTTCTACTTCGTTTGTAGATCCATGAGTAATAAAAGCATCATCATACTCAAAAGTTACTAAATCTACGCCTTGTATCTTTGTCTGCGAAAAAAATTCCAGTATTGCTGATGCTACTCCACCCATCTTGGCACTATCACTAAATACAAACCATTTTTTGTGTGAACCGGCAAGTGAAGTCAACAATACCTCATCAAGAGGTTTTACAAAACGCAAATCTACAACAGTAGGAGTAAAGTCTACATTCTTGGCAACTTCCAAAGCACGGCCCACCCCATTGCCATAGCCTATAAATGCTATCTTTTCTCCGTCTTGGACAATGTTAGATTTACCTAGTTCAAACGGTACAGATGCACAATTGGCTGCCATAAATGCTCCTCTAGGGTATCTAAACGCACATGGAGTTGGAAGATCTTTTGCAAATTCCATCGCAAGCTTCATGGTTGTTTCATTATATGGAGCAAAAATAGTTATATTGGGAATAGCTCTAAGAAATGATATATCAAAAGCTCCTTGGTGAGTTTCTCCATCCTCTCCGACAATGCCAGCTCTGTCTATAGCAAATGCAACACCGACATTCATGAGAGCAATATCATGGATAACCTGGTCATATCCGCGCTGCAAGAATGTAGAGTAAAGTGCGCAAAACGGTTTAAATCCCTCTTTTGCCAATGGCCCCATAGATGTCACAGCATGTTGTTCGGCTATAGCCACATCCCAAAAACGATTTGGATATGCCTCCATAGCTTGAGAGAGTCCGGTACCGCTTGGCATAGCAGCAGTAACTCCTACTATCTTATCATCTTTATTGGCAAGAGCTAAAAGCGTTTCACCAAAAATTGCAGTGGCACTTTTGTCACTGCTTTTTTTATTTGGTTTGCCTGTTGAAATATCAAAAGAACCTACGCCGTGCCAATGTTCTTTACCAGTACCTTCTGCTATCTCATAACCTTTACCTTTAGTGGTTTGCGCATGAACAATAACCGGCTTGCCCAGTTCTTTTGCTATTTGTAATGTTTCTATCAATCCATTTATATCATGCCCATCAACCGGTCCGATATACTCAACTCCCATCTCTTCAAATAATATACCAGGGGTAATAAGCTTGAGTGATTCTTCAAATCGTCTTGCTATATACATAGCGCTGTCTGGCAAATGATCCAAAGCTTTTTCTACATAATGTTTGAATTTTTGATAAAAAGAGCTAGCCATTGTCTGGGAAAGCAATTTGCTAACCGCTCCTATAGGCTTGGCTATGCTCATCTCATTATCATTAAGTATGATGACAACGGGGTATTTGCGATCTCCTAGCTCGTTGAGTGCTTCATAGACCATGCCTGCACTCATGCTCCCATCTCCAATAAGAGCTACCGGTATTCTGTCCTCACCTTTTAGTGCTATAGCCTTGGCTGCTCCAACAGCAAGAGAAATGGAAGTAGAGCTATGGCCTGCCATATAATAATCATATTGGGATTCTTTTGGTTTGGTGTATCCGCTCAACCCGTCAAATTTACGGAGAGTATCAAATGAATCCCATCTGCCCGTAAGAAGCTTGTGTGCATATGCCTGATGGCTTACGTCAAATATAAACGGGTCCTTGTTTGCATCAAATACATAGTGCATTGCTATAATTAAATCAGTAGCCCCAAGTGTAGAACTCAAATGTCCGCCAGTACTACTAACTGTTGCTAATATCTTATCTCTAATCTTAATAGCCAATTCATCCAATTCATTTATAGAATAGTTTTTAATGTTTTTCATCTTCCCTACTTAGAAGCAATCAGCTCTGAAAAAAAGTGAAAAAATTTATCATTTTGTTCTGCGGTTCCTATAGTAATGCGAATGGCATTTAGTCCGTAGCTAGCTAGATTGCGTATAATCACACCTTTTTTGAGTAATGCATCTGCTATCTCGGTGGAATTTAATGACTCATCAAATAGATAAGTAATAAAATTGGTATAGCTAGGAATGTAACTAATATTATTTTTTATAGCAAAATCTTCATAACGAAGCAATTGTTCTTCATGAAGAGCAAGAGATTTAGCTATAAATTCATCCTCGCCTAAAGCAGCGATTGCCGCTGCGAGAGAAAGTGAAGCAATATTAAATGGCGGTCTCATTTTTGCAATCTGCCCTATAAGTGCTTCATTAGCTATGCCGTACCCTACTCTCATGCCGCCCAACCCATAAGCTTTGGAAAAAGTACCTAAATATATAACATTTGGATATTTTAATATATCTTTTGGAGTAACTTCACAAGCTTTATCTTTATGTGAAGCATACTCCATGTATGCCCCGTCTACAACTACTAAAGTATGCTTATCTACAGAATCAATTACTTTTAAGGCCTCAGCTTTTGTCATACAATCGCCAATCGGGTTATTTGGTATGCATAAATATACGATTTTGGGTTTGTATTTATTGTATGCTTCTATAAATTCATCCGCTTTATGCTCATAACTTGGGGTACGAATAATTTTAGCCCCCATCTGCTTGGCATAAATTTCATACATAGCAAATGTAATTTTAGTCATCAAAACCGAGTCTTCAGGGGAGAGTAAAGATCTAGCGATAAACTCAAGTATTTGATCACTTCCGGCGCCTATTATAATTTCATTACTGCTAACACCAAATTTTTTGGCCAATCCGTCTTTGAGCGCATACATACTGTCATCTGGATACAAATGTGCCTTTGAGGCATGTTCGCTTATAACATTTGCAACCGCAGGTGATGTGCCAAGCGGGTTTTCATTGGATGCTAATTTTACAACATCTTTGGGGTCTATACCAAACTCCCTTACTACCAACTCTATTGGTTTTCCTGCTTCATACAGTGTTATCTCTTTTAGTGTTTCATTAAACTTCATCATTTGCCTTTACGTAACTTCCTAGCCATTTTATATCAGCTCTATTTCCTATAATATTTTCAATGTTTTGATCTTTGAAATGACCATCAAAATCTATATAAAACCAATATGAAAATGCTTTGTTTTCTTTTGCCGGACGACTTTCTATTTTGGTCAGATTAATACCTGCCTTTTCAAATTCTCTCAAAAATTCAACTAGAGATCCAGGCTTGTTTGATAATTTTGCCAAAATTGATGTTTTATCATTTCCGCTTGGATTGCTATCAAATTTACCAATAATAACAAAACGGGTTTTGTTGTCATGCATATCTTCTATATTATCAAAAATTACCGGTAAATTATTAATTTTAGCTGCGATATGAGGGCAGATCGCTGCACTTGTCGGATCTAATTTTGCAAGTTCAGCTGCTTTTGCTGTGGATTCTACTGGAATGAGCTCCACACTATCTAATCTATGTTCGCTCAAAAATTTACGACACTGCCCAAAAGCAATATCTTTTGAATATATCTTTTGGATATCATCAAGCGACAAAGCCAAAGAACACAATGAATGATGAATAGGCATATAAATTTCAGCCAAAATTTTGAGATCATACTCGCCAAGCAAATCCAATGTTTCACCAACAATACCATCTGTAGAATTTTCGATTGGCACCACACCATAAGCTGCTCGATTGCTGTCAACTGCTTTAAATACTGATGATATTGACACTAGTGGCAAATATTCCTTGATCGATCCGAAACGCATTTCAGCTGCTTGATGTGTAAAAGTACCCTTCGGGCCGAGATAGGCGACCTTTTCTGCTCTCTCTAAATCTTTGGCAACACCTATTATTTCATAAAAAATGGCTTCTATAGCTCTTCTATCCAATGCTCCGTTTTGCTCTTTGCTTTTTTCAACCAAGCGATTGATTATAGCTTGCTCCCTCTCTGGTCTGTATATGGCACCGCCTACCTTGGTCTTTATCTCTCCTACGTGATTGACATATACCATTCGCTCATTCAGTAGGCGTAAAATTTCATCGTCTATGCTGTCAATTTTTAGACGCAATGATTCTATATCCATGATATATCCTTTATATCTTAATTATACCAAAAACTCTTTTTCGAGTGCAATTAGGTCTTCAAAAGTCTCTCTAGCTCTAATCAATCTATCTTTTCCGCTTTCAACCGCAACCTCTGCAGCGCGGTTTCTAGTATTGTAATTACTTGACATACTAAACCCATATGCTCCTGCACTATGCACTATGAGCAGATCATTATGATTTAATTGTGGCAGCAAAATCCCTTTACCGAGAAAATCTCCGCTTTCACATACCGGACCTACGACATCTGCCGGTGTTTTTTCGCTTTCATTGTCTAGTGCTTCAATCTTATGATATGCCTCATACAAACTTGGGCGCAAAAGATCATTCATAGCACCATCAACAACAACAAATCTTTTGGTATCATTTTTCTTTTCATACAATACCTTGGTTAGAAAATATCCGCTATTTGCTACCATATATCGTCCCGGTTCACACAAAAGAGTAACGTCGAGTCCTTTTGTTTTTTCTTTGATCATATCCGCATACTCTTTTACGCTTATAGTTGTTTCATTATCATACACTACTCCCAAACCGCCGCCGACATCAAAAAATCGTATATCTATCTCCAAAGCTTTTAGCGTTCTAGCCAAATCTGCTACTATGCTGCACGCCTCAGCTATTGGCTCTAATTCTGTCAGTTGCGAACCAATATGAAAATGTATACCCACAGGATTGAGATTGGCTGATTTTTTGGCATATATATACATACGCTTGGCTACATCTATCTCTACACCAAATTTATTGTCATGCAATCCTGTAGAGATATATGGGTGGGTTTTGGGATCAATATTTGGATTGACTCTAATAGAAATTCTGGCCTCTTTATCAAGAGATGCAGCCACGCTTTCTACTCTCTTCATCTCTGCTTCACTCTCTAAATTTATAAGCAAAATATCTTGCTTGAGAGCTTCGTATATCTCTTCGTCTTTTTTACCAACGCCTGAAAAGATTATTTTATATTTGTCGACTCCGGCGGTAATTGCTCTTTTTACTTCGCCGATACTCACACAATCTGCTCCTGCTCCCATCTTTGCCAAATGAGATATTACAGAAAGATTTGAATTGGCTTTTACGGCATAATTGATCAGTGATTTTTGACCGCTAAATGCCTCTTTTAGTGCGTGATATCTATCTTCAATATAATCAAAATCATATACATACAAAGGTGTATCATATTTGTTTGAAAGTGCCAAAAAATCAAGTGCCATATCTAAAATTCCTAATTATTTAATGTGCGATTTTACCCAAATATTGCCTCTATTTGGTTTAATAGCTTATACGGTGCTCTCTCTTGCAAAATATTCCATCATTGCATATCCGCTCAAAAGGATTATCGGCAAAAATGAGGATATTTCCGGCGCTACGACACCGTTTGCCCCCAAATAAGAAAGTCCCATAAGTGTACCCCACAAAAGCAAGCTTCCTCCGAGTGCTATTGTGGTAACCTTGGCCACATTTCCAAAGCGGCTCAAAAACGGTATCTTAAAGAAAAGCAATACCATAAGTCCGAAAGCAAAAAGAGGAAATATGACCTTATCATATATACCTGCTCTTATCCTGTCAGATTTGAGTCCTTGCTTGTCAAAAAGTTTCCATGTACCAAAAGCATCGATCAGAGTTAGCGAACTGCCCTCATTTATTGATTCCATAATGGCCGGCTTGTACCCATCTAGCGTTGTCATAGTTTCGTATTGCTCTATAGAGTATCTATCTAAATAACCATCTGTATAATGGTTGCGATACATAACGGCATTATGCACATCCCATGAC
The DNA here is from genome assembly GCA_041654415.1 of Sulfurovaceae bacterium. GTDB lineage: Bacteria > Campylobacterota > Campylobacteria > Campylobacterales > Sulfurovaceae > BN30871. Next base: position 83,475 of record JBAZDL010000005.1, read on the forward strand.
TTACCATTAAATACGGCATACGGTGCTTTCATGGTATATTCTATATGATCTTTATCAGTTTTAAAAAGAGAAACTCCAATCAGTTTTTTAGCTACTGGGTCAAGCCTGTCTATATACACGAAAGTATCATTATATTTAAAAAAAAGATTTTTAGAAGCTCGTGCGCTTCCATTTCCGATAAGCATTGCGGCATCATCTTTAGCATAAGCAAAAGATGTTGTTTGCAGCCCAACAAAAACTATATAAGCAATCGCGCCGACTATGAAAATTGGGGTAAAAAGTGTGCGCTTACTATAGCCAAAAGAGTGCAAGGCACCCATTGTGTTATTTTTGACCAAATTCATCTTAGTTACAATAACCGCAAATACAAGCGCCAAAGGATATAGCATGGTCAATGAGCTTTGCCAAATATAATAAACATACATTATTAGCTGATTTGTAGAACCGCTAATTTTATTTGTATGCCCTAAATAATCGATCAAAACAAACATAAAAGACATACCAAGCAAAATAACTAAAAAATTTTTTGCATAAAGTTTAACTAGATACAAAAAGTAAAGTTTTGGAATTAATGTCATTTTAAATCCTCAATGCTTTTGAGCGAATAAAGTGATTGTATCTGATTAATCGGTTTTTTGTCAATTTGTAACAATGCATCTGAAACATGATTGAATAATTTTTCTAAAATATCTTCTTGATCTTTATCAAAAGGACTCAAAACAAAACTAGCTATTTCGGTTTTGTGGACTGGTTTACCTATACCTATGCGACAACGCAGATAATCTTTACCTACCATTGAGTCAATAGATTTTAGTCCATTATGTCCGCCGTCTCCACCGCCTCTTTTGAATCTTACAGCACCAAACGGCAAATCTAGATCATCGTGAATGACTACAATATGCTCTAAATCGATCTTGTAAAAATTTGCAACAGCTTGCACGCTTTTACCAGATAGATTCATAAAAGTAGTCGGTTTTAGATATAAAGCATTAGCAGATTTGTATAGTTTGCCCTGAAATGAGGTTTTTGAAATTTCTTGTGTAGAGTGATGTGCTAAAAGCACATCAATGACCATAAAGCCAATATTGTGTCTTGTGTTTTCATAAGCCTGACCGGGATTGCCTAGACCTACGAAAAGCCACATTATTTAGACTTAATCACACCACAAATCGCAACATGGCTTCTATCCATGATACGAGTGTTTGCCGGAGTCTCAATATCGCGCACCAAAATAGAATCATCACGATCCAAATCGCTTACGTCAAGAGTGATATTTGCAGGCATATCCTCGATGGCACCTCTAAGTTTCAATCTTTTTTTAGATTGAATAAGAACACCTTTATTTTTAAGACCTTTTGGAGTCCCGGTAGTTTTAACCGGAACCAAATAATCTGTAACCACACCTGGAAGTGCTACACGCAAATCAACGTGTGTGATATCACCGGTTACTGGGTGAAATTGATACTCTTGAATAACAGCATTATATTCTTTACCATCAACTTTTACTGGCAATGTAAGAGTTGTTTTTGCTCTTGCTGCTCTAATAAAATCACCTTTTTTAAATGCTGCAAATACGCTTTCTACGCCATTAGCATAAATATTGGCAATTAGATAACCATCTCTTTTTAGGCGTTTTGCACTGCCTGAACCGATACTCTCTCTAACGATACCTTCTAACATTGGATTCCTTTTGTATAAAATAGGCAAGCATTATATCCAAAAGTTATTAAAAATATCTTATGATACTACTCTATATATTATGTTTGTCAATCCGGCTACAATGTTGGTACAAATAATTTCAAATAGCAACATATTAAAAAATTCATTTAAAACAAATATCGCCTTGCCTATTTGTCATGATGACAGTGATGCTCCTCTTCGTATGCCAAAAGTGCTGTTGCCTCTTCATCACTAAGCGGTTGAAGTTCCATTATAGTCCCTTCAAAAGTAACAGTGTGGCCTGCAAATGGATGGTTTGCATTCAAAATAGCGAAATCATCTTCCATATCAGTAACCGTATAGATAAGTGTTTCATTTGATACCTCATCCATCCCATCAAGTTCCATACCTATGAAAATATCCTCAGGAAGTTCATCAATTGGCTCTTGAACAACAAGATCTTCTCTATAAAGACCAAATGCTCGCTGTGGAGAAAGTGTTACTTTAAAATTATCTCCAACTTTTTTACCTTCCAGTGCTTTTTCAAAATCTTCAAAAATTTGTCCATAGCCACCGTGGAGATAAATAAGTTCATCATCGTCAGGATTAAGATGATTATTTTCTTCATCGGTTAGACGATACTGTATATTTACAAGAATATTTTTTGTTATTTCCATACAATGGTTCCTTGATTTTTAAATAAATTATAGCACAAGAACCTATCATTGATATCTATGTACATTAGACTAAAGCATTATAGGATATTTACAATTCATTAATCACATCAAGTATTCAAGCACCGAATCAATATCCATCATTTCGGTTATTTCTATATTGATACCCACACCTTCAATATTTCGCCGTATTCCATCTCCTATAGAACGGACTACAAGAATATCAGCCCCCTCAAGCAGTGGCGGAATAACTCTCCCCGCAGATAGCCCGGTCGCACTGTCATCATTTACGATATCAATACCTCTATTTTCCATTTCTAAATATATAGGATTATTTTTATAAGTTATTGATGCAATAGAGCCATTTTCAATTTTTGCAAATGCATAATATTTTGCACTCAAAAAATGCGGATAAATCTCAGAGCGATTATTAGTAGGAAAAACGACCGTGAAACTTCGTTTTTTATCAACAAGCGAAATACCTTTGCCAAACATTACCATTTCAGTCATTTTTTTTCTGGCACGTTTTATAAGCTTGGCAAATGTAGGACGTGATACGCCTAACTCTTTGGCACACTCCTCTTGGTATAGTCCTTTAAAATCAGCTAACACCATAGCTTCTAGCTCATCAGCAGAAAGCAATAGCATCTCTTTTGGTTTATGGCTTAGCGGACCAAATGAAAAACTTATAGGTTTGATTGAATAATTACGTTTCTTGCTCATCAAAGACCTTTTTTTTTACATTTGTAAATCATAATCATTTCTTTCATAATCTCTCCTTAAAGTGCATTACAAAGAGTTAAAAATTGTTTTTAAATCTAAAATAATGAAATAATTGACCTATTTAATAATAATTTAATTTTACATATGATAAATTACGCTATATATATCTTTACAAATGCTAAATATAATATTAAAATATTACTTATTGATATAATTTATTTATTGATATTAAGTTTCGATTAGCATTAAAAAGCTATTATCGCCTTTCTGTAAATGACCTATGAATTGGTATAAGTAACACTTGCTGTCTCCTTTGCAAGTGTTACTTATGTCCATTAAAGTATGATAAAAATTACTGCAACGTAATAATATGGTACAAAATGGGCAGAATCGTAGTTAAAAGGATAGATATGATTGTTATGCCAGTCAAAATTAATGAATCGGATAATGCAATTTTATTATTGCTTAGTAAAGCAAATAATGATAATCTAAAATATTATCATTATCACCAATATAAAAGCGGATATTAATCATGCTCCACTATATTGCATCACTTTATATTGACGGTTTTAAAAATATGAGGGTAGGAAAGGAACTGTGGGTTCTGATTGCTCTTAAATTATTAATTTTGTTTGGGATAATGAAACTGTTTTTCTTTCCAAATTATTTGAAAACAGAGTATGAAAATGATACTCAACGCAGCATGCATGTCTTGGAGCAGTTAACAAAAAGTGATTTTACAAATAATAAAATCACTAAAAATTAAAAAACCCAAAATGTTGTCGTTGCAAAAAACAAATAAGATAAAGAAAAACTGCGAATGTATCGTAAAAACATTTGTATCATAAATTCAACCGCTATGATTACCCCGTAATCAATAGATCGTCACTTTAGGGGGACATAAAAAGTTTTGACGATCTAAAACAATAAATACATGCATCAAGTCATGCTAGACTACAAATAGCTAGGATTTGGGCTGTTTACATTTAAAAAAGGAACAGATACAATGGAAACACTAAGTATTGAGTTGGTAGACTGGTCAAGAGCACAATTTGCCCTAACAGCCATATACCACTTTTTGTTTGTCCCGCTCACTTTGGGACTATCATTTATCGTCGCTATCATGGAGACTATATATGTAAAAACAGGTGACGTGAGATGGAGAAATATTACTAAATTTTGGATGACTCTCTTTGCTATCAACTTTGCTATTGGAGTTGCTACAGGACTGATTATGGAATTTGAGTTTGGAACGAATTGGTCTAATTATTCATGGTTTGTAGGTGATATATTTGGTGCACCACTGGCTGTTGAGGGTATTTTGGCATTCTTCTTGGAATCTACATTTTTTGCGGTTATGTTCTTTGGATGGAATAAAGTCTCAAAAGGATTTCATCTATTCTCAACATGGCTTGTTGCTGTAGGATCTAACCTGTCAGCATTTTGGATACTTGTAGCAAACGGATGGATGCAATATCCGGTAGGAATGGCTTTCAATCCGGACTCAGTTCGCAATGAAATGGCTAGCTTTCTTGATGTTGCCCTCTCGCCTGTTGCAGTAGCAAAATTTCTACATACTATCGGCAGCGGATACGTGATCGGGGCTTTGTTCGTAGTTGGAATATCTGCATGGATGATTTTACGCAAACGCAATGTAATCGAAGCAAAACGTTCTATGGTAGTCGGAGCTAGTTTTGGATTGCTTGTTTCAATCTTTTTGGCCATCAGCGGGGATGAGTCGGCCTATCAAGTAGCACAACATCAACCTGTTAAATTAGCAGCAATGGAAGGGCTCTATAAAGGCGAAGAACGTGCAGGAATCATTGCGTGGGGTATTTTAAATCCTGAAAAAGAGATCGGAGATGATAAACAAGAATTTATAGGTGATTTTGAAATTCCATATGCATTGTCATTTTTGGGTTATCACGATATAAATGCTTTTGTTCCAGGATTAGATGACTTGGTTTTTGGTAACGAAAAATATGGCATAGAAGGTGCTGAATCAAAAATAGAAAAAGGTAAAATAGCCGTACAGGCCCTTACTGATTATAAAGCGGCCAAAAAAGCCGGCGATGAAACTGCAATGAATGCAGCCAATGTAAAACTTCAAGAATATATGCCTTATTTTGGGTATGGTTATTTGGAAAAACCTACGGATATCGTACCGCCTATAGCACTAACTTTTTATACTTTCCATATAATGGTAGGTTTAGGTATGTGGTTTATAGTATTATTTATTGTCGTACTATATCTACTAATGGCAAACGATATTGCTCGCTATAAAAAAGTGCTTTGGTTGTCCATTATCTCTATACCGCTTGGCTATGTTGCAGCCGAAGCCGGATGGATTGTTGCTGAAGTTGGTCGTCAACCATGGGCTATACAAGATCTGATGCCGGTTGGAATTGCTGCTACACAAATCGATGTCGGGAACGTACAGCTATCATTTTGGTTGTTTGCAGTTATCTTTACCGGTTTGTTAATAGCTGAGATTAAAATTATGTTGCGCCAGATTTCTCTGGGCATTAACGGAGGACACTAATGTTTGAAAATCTTTCATTACACGAATTACAAATCTACTGGTGGATCATCATCTCTCTGCTTGGGGGGCTGTTTGTCTTTATTATGTTTGTTCAAGGGGGTCAAACTTTATTGAATGAACTCTCATCTAATGAAACAGAAAAAACAATGCTTGTAAACTCGCTAGGACGCAAATGGGAGCTAGGATTTACTACGCTTGTATTGTTTGGAGGTGCGCTTTTTGCTGCATTTCCGCTCTTTTATTCGACAAGTTTTGGCGGGGCATACTGGGTATGGCTGGCCATTCTTTTTACATTTATTATTCAAGCTGTTTCATATGAATATCGCAAAAAAGAATCAAATCTTTTCGGTTCAGCTACATATGAAAAATTTTTAGCGATCAACGGTTATTTGGGGACTTTTTTATTGGGTGCTGCAATTAGTACATTCTTTAGCGGTGCAGATTTCCGCCTTGATGATAATAATTTTGTTTATTGGACAGTGCCAACACGTGGGCTGGAAGCTCTTTTGGTTCCTCAAAACTATCTATTGCCGTTTGCTATGGTCTTTTTGGTCAGAATAGTCGGAGGAATGTATTTCATCAACAATATAGACCATGAACCGATTCGTGCCAGAGCAAGAAAAATGATCAAGCACAATACTATGTACTTTCTTCCGTTTTTCTTAGCATTTACTGCATGGGTATTGTTTAAAGATGGATACTCATACGATCCTGTGACAAAATTTGTCTCTCTTGTGCCTATGAAGCACTTGTTTACATTTATTGAGCTTCCTTGGATAGGTGCTATATTTGCAATCGGCGTGGTTATGGTTCTTGTTGCAATTTACAATGCAGCTTTTAGAGCTAAAAACTGCTGCATTTTCACCATAGGCATTGGAACGGTATTGGTTGTTATGGCATTATTGCTTAATGTTGGGCTAAATGGAACTGTTTATTACCCATCAGTATATAACATTCAACACTCATTGACAATTCAAAATTCATCTGGAAGCCATTATACCCTTGCGGCAATGTCATACGCATCATTGATGGTACCTTTTGTTTTGGCATATATTTCTTACGTTTGGTACCTGATGGACCGCGTTAAAATTACCGAAGATGAGATAACATCTTCTGGCGAACACCACTATTAAGGAGTTATTATGGTTGATTATACTACTTCATTGATCTGGTTGGCTACATGGCCACTGATCATCTATATCGGATATAAATTTACTGCTTTTAATATGGCACATTTCAGTAGAGTAGAAACTCTGCTAGAGAAAGATGATGAGCATATTAATGCATAATGCATCCTTGTCTTTATCAGCCTTCTAGGCTGATAAAGCAACTTTTATTCTTTTTTTAATTTATTTCTTTATCGATTTGCTCTGATCACTTGATGTTTTTTCTCTTAGGCAGCATAGATCTTTATGAGCTTTTTTGAGCACTTTACTCTCTTCTAGTAGCCTAATCATTTTTTCATCTTTTTGGCTTGTAGAAATAATATTATTATACAAAAGAGCATTAATTTCAGCGTCTACTGCAGCCAAAGCAGCTTCAAGATGAGAAATAGAAACCATTATAATCCTTTAAAAATTATGTAATAATAAAAATAGATACTAAAATAAAAGAATCTATTATACAATAATATATAATATTTTTTTAGCTAAATATCAATAAACAAGATGTATTATTACTATACCAAGTAAATATAATCAAGAAGGAGAAGTTTTATGAAAACGATAATCGCAATACTATTTTCTTTTCTAATTGTAAGTTCTGTATGGGCTCAAATGCCAAAGCAAGGAGTACCAGATACAGACCTCAATACAACACTCAATGGTGCAGCTAATCATCTTGACTCTATTTTTACAAATGCGCTGACATCATTAGAGCTCATTGCAGCTAGTCCTGAAGCTAAAAGTGCTGATTGGAAGAAAATTAAAGCTCGCCTTGAAAAGATTACGCCAAACTTGCCCGGAGTTTATTTTTTTGTCCTCCCTGATGGCAATTACTATACCGTTACGCAAGATTATACCAAGCTAAATCTTAGTGACAGAGCGTATTTTAAATCACTCTTTGCCGGAAATAAGGTAAAAGGATACCCGATTTACAGCCGTTCATCAGGAAAAAAATCTGCAGTTGTGGCTGTTCCGATCATAGTAGACAACAAAGTTATTGGAGCTCTTGGCACTTCTGTTTTTTTAGATGAACTATACATGCAATTGGATCGTGATTTTGCTATATCCAAAAACTATACATGGTTTGTTCTGGATAACAAGGGTGATACTATGCTCGATCAAAATAACGATATGATATTTACAAATATTTTTATGCGTGTCAGCAAAACCATGCAAGAAGCATTGTCTCAAACCCTAACAACAAAAAAGAGTGGAACGATACAATATGATCAAAAAGGTCTTAAATATGCGCATTACCGTAAACTCCCAAATATGCCATGGCGTATAATTTTAGTGGATACTGAGAGCTCACAGATCCAAGCTGCTCCGCTGTTAAATATTTCTTTAAAACGCTTTGTGCCTGATTTACAAAAAAGACTAAATACAATCGACGATTCAACTTCAACATTGGTCAAAACAAGCGACTTTGACATCAATAATGAAGGAGAGATAAGAAAGCTGCTTGTTTCTATACTTGACAAAAATCATGACGTGGTAGAAACTGCTTTTATTGATCTAAATGGTGTCATGCGATACATAGAACCGCGGGATTATAGGAATTTTGAAGGTACCAATGTCAGCAACCAAGAACATGTGGCCACACTACGCAAAAATAAAGTACCGGTTTTTAGCAGTAGTTTTAAAGCTGTAGAAGGTTTTTTGGCGGCTGACTTGGCATACCCAGTGTATGACAGTCAAAAAAATCTAATCGGTTCCATTAGTGTATTGATACGCCCTGACCTATTTATCAACTCTATCCTCAAAAAAAGCAAGATTCCAGATGATTATGAGCTCTGGATCATGCAGCCAAACGGCACGCTTATATATGATCAAGATAGTGATGAAATTGGCAGAAACCTCTTTAGCGATCCGATGTATGCTGAGTATGAGAGTCTATTAGCTTTAGGGAAAAAGGTAGCGTCTACACCCTCAGGAAAAGGCAGCTACCTCTTTTTAGCACCTGGATCAAAAGAAAAAGTCATCAAAAATGTAATATGGCAAAGCGTCACACTGCACGGCATGGAGTGGAGGGTAGCTTTGGCCTATCGTCCTTATGAGAAAAATAAACAATAGCCGATAAGAAGTAGAATGTGAAATCTTTTATCGTAACATCATATGATGAATATGATAAAAGATAGAGCAAAATAAAAATTTTAATCTTATTTTAGGCTCTCTAGCATTTGTCCAAAAGAGACTTCAAATGATCTAAGACCCTCTTCTAGAAGTGTTTCATAAACTTCGCTCATTACAATACCTGCATTTTTTAGCTTGGCAAAATGTGCAGAAATGATACTTTTGTCTATAGGCAATACAAAAGATTCTTGTGGGTGTTCCATATAAGCATATATAGTTCTAAGCGGAGCAGTATTTACAGCATGACTAGCATAAAGCTCGGAGATATAATAATCTTCAGGCAGTTTTTCACCCTCTTTGACACCCGTACTGGCAAATAGTGCTCTCACACTCGGAGTATGACTCTCTTCGATCATATTATATATTCTAGCGGCATTGTAAATACCTGTCTTGGCTGTCTCAATACCAAGAGCTTCTAGTTTCGGATCAAGCACACGGTCAAAACGGCTAACAAATACAGAAATAACCCCTCTAGCTCTTCTGCCGCCGCTATTTTCAAATACGCTAAGGCCTTTCTTCATGGCCCTAAGACATTTTTTAGCTTGAAGCAAAGAGAAAATAAGTGTGGCATTTACAGAAATTCCGGTGCTAAGAAGTTGCCTCATAGCACTGTATCCTTCTGGAGTAGCAGGGATTTTGATCATGACATTAGGCTCACCAATGGCACGAAAGAGTCTTTTTGCTTCTCTGACTGTGGCCTTTGTATCATGAGATAAAAACGGATCTACTTCTATACTGATATATCCATCGTGTCCCTCGTCATACAGGGGTCTTAGCGCTTGAGCTGCAAGTTTGATATCTTCAATAGCAAGTGCCTCGTATTTTTCTTTGGCGCTTTTGCCTTCTAAAGATGCTAGCTGCTCTTTATATGCAGGTGAATGCATGATAGCTGATGCAAATATAGATGGGTTGCTCGTAGCTCCATTTATTATGCGTTTTTCAATCAATTCAACAAATTTGGTTTTGATAAAATCTCGCTCTACAAAATCCAACCATAAAGAGAATGGTATATCTCTATCTAGCATCGTTATACTCCCATTTAAAGTGTTGCCACGAGCCTAAATCGCCCGGCTTTTGAATAGTAGCTTTGAGTGAGTCCAAAAACTCATCTCGACACACCACAACAGCCCCCAAACTTTTTAAGTGTTCGGTAGGTATTTGACAATCAATGAAATCATAGCCTCTCAGAGCTAAAACATCACTTAGTGCTTTAAAAACTACTTTGGACGCGTCACTCATATGAGAAAACATAGATTCACCAAAAAACGATTTGCCTATCGAAATACCATACAATCCGCCTACCAATTTGCCATTTATATAACTCTCTACGCTGTGTGCAAATCCTTGTCTATGAAGCTCAAGATATGCTTCTTGCATTTCAGGCAATATCCATGTGCCGCTTTGTCCTTCTCTGGGTGTGTAGGCACAAGCCCTTATAACATCAGCAAAATTTGTATCAAATTTTACTTCAAACTTTCTGCTTTTGAGTGTTTTGCGAAATGATTTGGATACTTTAAATTGCGATGGATACAACAATAATCTAGGATTTGGCGACCACCAAAGAACAGGATCACCTTTGCTATACCAAGGAAAAATGCCTTTTCTATAAGCAGTCAATATGCGGCCCGGGGACAAATCTCCTCCGAAAGCCAATAGTCCTTCATCTGAAGCATTTCTAGGATTTGGAAATATATGATCTGCTCCAAGCTGTGATATATAATAGTCCTCATCGAACATCGATGCCATATCTATGCTCCAAACGAAAACTCCAAATGATTCGCCTTAAACCCTACCGTAACTTTGCCTCCATCTTTTAGTTTGCCGAAAAGTACCTCATCGCTCAAATGTTCTTTTATCTGCTCATCTATAACTCTGGCTATATGTCTGGCTCCATATTTTATATCATAACTCTCTTTGGCTAGATACTCTTTGGCTTTAGGCGTAAGTTTAACTATTACTTTTTTTGGTATCAAAATAGTATTTAATTTGGCGATCTCAAGCGATACGATACGCTCCAAACTTTGCATTGACAATGGAGCAAATTCTATCACTGCGCTTAGGCGATTGCGAAACTCTGGTGAGAAAAAGCCCTTGAGTGCAGTATCTGTCTTGACGCTATCATCTTTTGCAAAGCCCATAACACTTGCTTCTTTGGTGCCTAGATTTGATGTCATTATAAGCACTACATGACTAAAATCACTGACGATTCCATTATTGTCGGTCAACTTTGCATTATCCATTACTTGCAACAATATATTCATAATATCAGGGTGTGCTTTTTCTATCTCGTCAAGGAGTAAGACAGTATGAGGGTGCTTCTTGATAGTCTCAGTCAACAAACCTCCTTGCTCAAAGCCTACATATCCTGGAGGCGCTCCTATCAAGCGGCTGATAGTATGTTTTTCCATGTATTCGCTCATATCGAATCTGGCAAAATGCATCTGCATAGATGCTGCCAGCTCTACAGCAAGTGCTGTTTTACCAACTCCAGTAGGTCCAACAAACAAAAAGCTGCCTATAGGCTTATGCTCTCCGCTAAGCCCTGCGTATGAACGCTTAATTGCACTAGACACGGCATCTACTGCTTTGTCTTGATCAATGATCTTTGATTTTAGCTCGCTTTGCAAAGAAGCGATTTTGGTCAAATCATCACTGCTTACAATAGTAGATGGCAATGAAAGAGATTTTGCAACACTCTCTTCTATCTCTTTTGGTGTGATAATAATATCTTTTTTACCGTTCAGTACACAACTTGCGCCCACATCGTCTATAATATCCATGGCTTTATCTGGCAAAAATCTATCATGAATATATCTAATCGATAACTCTATGGCTCTTTTAAGTGCATCGTCGGTAAATGTAATATGATGAAATTCTTCATATTTGGCCTTAGCGCCTTTGAGGATCTGCAAAGTATCTTCAAAGCTAGGCTCATTGACATCTATTTTAGCAAACCTTCTTGATAGCGCTTTGTCTTTGTCAAAAAAATTACGATACTCAGCAAACGTAGTAGCGCCTATGCATTTAAATTCACCTCTCGCAAGTGCAGGTTTGAGCAGGTTTGAAGCATCCATGCTACCTCCGCTTGTAGCTCCGGCACCTACTATCATATGTATCTCATCGATAAATAAAATTGCATCATCGATACCCTCTATCTCTTTTAGTATCCCTTTGAGTCGTTTTTCAAAATCTCCTCTATATTTTGTACCTGCCACTAATGCCCCCATATCAAGAGCAAAAATTTGTGCATTTTGCAATATCTGCGGTACTTCATTGCTGACAATTTTGAGAGCCAATCCTTCAACTATAGCGGTCTTGCCTACTCCTGCTTCACCTACAAGAATGGGATTGTTTTTCTTTCTTCTGCAAAGAGTTTGCATAACCCTCTCTATCTCTGCCGATCTGCCTATGACCGGGTCAATTTTGCCGCTTTTTGCCAATATTGTAAGATCTACACAATAAAGAGCCAACCAAGAATCCTCACCTTGTTCTTCGTCTTGGTTTTCTAATGATTCATCAAATCCGCTATGCGAAATAATCTCTAGTATATCAAGTCTGTCAACGCCCTCTTTTTGCAATAAATACACTGCATATACCTCTTCTTGCAAAAATACGGCTGCTAGCATATCTCCAATACCCGCTTGGCTCTTGCCAGAACTGTGTAGATGAGATATCATGTCATTAAGTGCTTTTGAGAGTGAAACAGTCTGTGACGGCTCCCCATGCTCTGGCAACAAAGGAGTGGTTTCCATTATATAATTTTGTAAATTTTTGGCATACTCGTCTGTATCTACATCCATGACTTCTAATATCTCTTTGCCCTCAAGGCTCTTGGCAATAGAGAGCATAATATGCTCAACGGTCAAATATTCATGTCTATGGGCAGCAGCAAACTTTAAAGCATTTTCAAATACCTCTTTTAGTGATATACTATACATAATTATTCCTCCTCTATGGTTGCAAGCAGAGGAAAACTATTTTGCTTTGCAAGCTTAGATACTTGTGCTACTTTTGTTTGTGCTATCTCGTGTGTATATACACCGCATATACCCTTTCCTTTTTCATGAATTTGAAGCATAATTTCTTGTGCCTCCATGGCATTTTTGTGAAATATATTCATAAGTACATGTATCACAAAATCCATAGATGTATAATGGTCGTTATGCAATATTACTTTGTATTTTTTTGGCTCATCAAGCGCATAAACAGTTTCTAAAGATACATTAGTTCTTGGCAATGTTGTTCCTTTATTTTTTATTTATATATTAAAGCTATCTTTTATTCGATGTAAAATTTGCTCTGCTGGCTACTGGTTAAAATTTATTTTATAAAAAATTACTACTATTTAATACTATTATACTAAAATTTTAATAATGGACACCTCTAAAAAAACCCTAGATACTCATAACATCTCTAGCTTTTTCTAAGGCTAGACACTCACTTGAAGGACTAGCCTTAGCTAATTCGAAAGTGAGTAACAATGCATAATGGAAAGCTATAGATGCCCATAGGGTGAACTTTTCGAACGCAATCTTTCACAAGATATTTGTTTAACTTAGCTACGGCTAGGCTTTCTCAAATCTCTTGCAAAATCTTACATTCGCAAAGCCCATTATAAGTATCTAGGGTTTTTAGAGGTGTCCTAATTCTTTATACTAAAATTTTTGGAAAATTGCAAGTGAAACCTATTTTTGTAACAGCCACCGGTACTAATGTCGGCAAAACATTTGTCACACTCAAGCTCATAGAAGAGCTTAATAATCGCGGCATAAAAGCAGGTGTTTTTAAACCTATAGAGACCGGCGTAACCGATGTGCCGCTTGATGCATCTCTATTGCTTGAAAAATGCAAAAAGTATAATGACAATTTTGCATTATTAAAACCACAAGATATCACAGCCTATACTTTTAATCTGCCTGCTGCTCCGTTTTGTGCCGATACAAATAAAATTATAAACATGGATCACATCATAGCAAAATATCAAGAACTGGCATCACTATGCGATATACTTATCATTGAGGGTGCCGGAGGATTAATGACGCCGGTTACTGGTAATATCAAAATGGTGGATTTAATTTCAATTTTTGATGCTAAAGCATTGCTGGTTACCTCATCACGCCTTGGATGTATTAATGAAACACTTTTATCAATTGAGGCTCTAAAAACGAGAGGTCTCGAGTATGATTGGTGTGTCAATCTATATGAAGAAGTTGATAGTTTCGCAAAAGTAACAAAGCCATATTATGATTCAATGCTACCAGGATGGTGGAGCGTGCAAAATGGGCTACAAATCTACACAGAAACCATTGCATTTAAATAAATATGTTTCAACTATACACACAAAAATAGATTAACTACAAAACTTTTCTGCAATTCAAGAAGTCACTGCAAATAAAGAGCTATAATCATTACACAATTAAACTAGGAGGAATAATATGTCCACATTTGAACAAGAATCGCTAAATTATCATAAAGCTCAAAATGAATTTGATACAAATGGAAAAACAGGAACACTTATTACAAAACCATGTGATACCGTAAAAGAACTCTCTATGGCATACAGCCCAGGCGTTGCATATCCTTGTCTTGAAATCGAAAAAGATATCAATACAGCATACGATTATACTAACAAAGGTAACCTTGTAGCTGTTATTTCTGACGGTACTGCCGTACTTGGTCTTGGGGATATCGGTCATTTGGCCGGCAAACCTGTAATGGAAGGCAAATGTGTACTATTCAAATCATTCGCTCACGTAGATGCAGTTGATATCGAACTAAACACGAAAGATACTGAAGAGATCATCAAAGTAGTAGCTGCAATTGCTGATACATTCGGCGGGATCAACCTAGAAGATATCGGGGCTCCAAAATGCTTCGAGATCGAAGACAGACTAAAAGAAATTTGTAATGTTCCTGTATTCCACGATGACCAACACGGAACAGCAGTTATTACAACAGCAGGCCTTATTAATGTTCTTGAAATGAGCGGAAAAAAAGCCGAAGAGCTTAAAGTTGTAGTTATCGGAGCTGGGGCTAGCGGAATTGCGTGTGCAAACATGTACAAACAGCTTGGCGTTAAAAACATTACTATGCTTGACTCTAAAGGCGTAATCCATTCTGGCAGAACAGACCTAAATGAGCAAAAAAAATCTTTTGCTATAGATACAGAAGACAGAACTCCTGAAGATGCAGCAAGAGGCGCAGATATGATACTAGGTCTTTCAGGTCCTGAACAAATCACGACTGATATGGTAAAATCTATGGCTTCTAACCCTATTATTTTTGCTTGCGCAAACCCAACACCTGAAATTATGCCAGACCTTGCAAAATCAGTAAGAGATGACCTTATCATTGGTACAGGCAGAAGTGACTTTGCTAACCAAGTTAATAACGTACTTGGATTTCCGTTTATTTTCCGTGGTGCACTAGATGTTAGGGCTACCAAAATCACAGAAAATATGAAAATGGCAGCTTCACGCGCCTTGGCAGCTTTAGCAAAAGAGCCGGTACCTGCCAATGTAGTAGCGGCTCACAAACGAGATGACATGGTATTTGGTCCTGAGTACATCATTCCTTCACCATTTGACAAAAGACTTCTTGTATGGGTCTCTTCTGCTGTTGCACAAGCTGCGATAGAAGATGGCGTAGCAGGAGTAAAAGACTTTGATCTTGAAGCTTACAAAGCTAAACTTCAAGCTATGGCAGATCATTCAAAATAAGCCTTGACCACCCCCTGGGTGGCAACAAGCCACACAAAGCTAATCTCAAATCATATCTTCATTTTTTATTCCGCTGCTACACACTAACTGATAGCTGTTATCTGCCAACTCTAACTCCAATTTTGATATAATTTTGCAATATATATAAGGAAGCTGCCATGCAACACCTCATCACTGCTGACGATTTTAGTATAGAACAGATCAACAATATTTTGCAAAATGCCTCTAGATTTAAAAATAATGGCAATCCGCCTGCCCTGCTGCGCGATAAATTGCTTTTTACCCTGTTTTTTGAAAACTCTACAAGAACTAGAAGTTCATTTGAAGTAGCGGCCAAAAAATTAGGAGCGGCCGTTGTACATCTAGACCCATCCAAAAGCTCTACTGCCAAAGGCGAAACCATAGAAGATACATTTGCCAACCTAGGGGCTATGGCACCCGATGGTGTCATTATTCGACATGCTTCCAATGAAATACCGCAAACTCTGGCCGATATGGATATGGCTCCAGTTATTAACGCGGGGGCTGGCAATTATGCTCACCCTACTCAAGCTTTATTGGATCTATTTACGCTTCAAGAACATTTTGGCTCGCTTGAAGGAAAACGCGTAGCCATAGTAGGTGATATTGCAAACTCTAGAGTAGCAAGTTCAGCTATAAGCCTATTGCCTAGATTTGGCGTAGAGGTCAGCTTGGTAGCTCCTGCTCCATTTATGCCCACCGATACAAAGCTGGCTAAATATGACAAGATAGAAGATATTATAGATAAAGTGGATGTCATAATGAGTCTTAGGGCTCAATTGGAGCGTCACCAAACTCCGATATTTGAAGATTATGAAACTTATGCATCACATTACTGCATCACACCGCAAACCTTAGGCAATCGGGATATTATCATCATGCATCCTGGTCCTGTTATGAGAAATATCGATATATCAGATGAAGTGTTAGCCGATCATAGATGCAAGGTACTTACTCAAGTAACCAATGGAGTATTTGTGCGTATGGCAGTACTCAAAATGCTCTTGCTTGACTCATAATGCCACATTATACACATTTTGAAGGTATCAAAACACTAAATGATCTAGGTGCTTCTAAGACACCTTTTTTATTTATTATCTCTTACGATAAGCAAAATATTTTTGCTTCGCCGCTTGACCAACTAGATGATGATATATTTTACAAACTTGACCGGCAAAGAAATTTTGCATCGCTGCCGATACGAAAACCATATTATTTTACTAAAAATCCAATAGATTTCAAACTATATAAAGAGTCTTTTGACAAAGTCATTGAAGAGATCAAATCCGGCAACACATATCTGCTAAATCTGACATTTCGCACACCGATAGAGAGCGATTTGAATTTATATGAAATATTTTGTGCATCCAAAGCCAAATATAAATTATACTTCAAAGGTAAATTTATATGCTTCTCTCCTGAAAAATTTATATCTATAGAAGACAATACAATTTCAACCTACCCAATGAAAGGCACTATTGATGCGTCATTACCAAATGCCGCGCAACAGATACTAGCCAATGAAAAAGAGATGGCAGAGCATACTATGATAGTCGATCTTATGCGCAATGATCTTGGAATAGTCGCAAATAACATAAAAGTGGAAAGATTTAGATACATTGACAGTATTAAAGCCGGAGAACAAAGATTACTCCAGGTTAGTTCGCACATCACAGGCAAATTATCTCATAATTGGTATATGCAAACAGGTAATATTCTAGACTCTCTTACGCCTGCTGGTTCCATTAGCGGAACGCCAAAGAAGAAAACTATCGACATCATTGACGAAATCGAAAATTATAATAGAGAATGGTACACCGGCATATTTGGAATATATGACGGCTCATCACTTCATTCAGCTGTTATTATCCGTTATATTGGAGAAGAAAATGGCATACTGTATTACAAAAGCGGTGGAGGAATTACGCTAGATAGTGATATCAAAAGCGAATATGAAGAAATGGTGCGCAAAATTTATTTACCTTTTTGATGGTTCATGAAATAGAATATTATGCATACACATATTTAATAATATTTTTAAAAAAATCGAATATTAAATATAATATTAGCTTAGATAATATAAAATATATTTGATTAAAAAAATCACTAATATATTTTAAAGGATAATTATGAAAAAAATTGTTTTCTCGGCTTTGGTTTTGGCAACTTCTTCGATTTTAATGGCTGACGGTGCAGCAACATATAATAGCAAATGCGCGAGCTGTCATGGTGCAAACGGTAAAACTGCAGCCCTAGGCAAATCAGCAATTATAGCTGGACAAAGTTCAGCAGCATTGTTGAAAAAACTCCAAGGCTATAAAGCCGGTACGCTTAACACTAATGGTATGGGTGCAGTTATGAAAGGTAGCGTTGCACCTTTGGATGATAAAGCACTTTCTGAAGTAGCTGCTTATATCTCAAAATTAAAATAATCTTCCTAGCCTTCACACTTGTGAAGGCTATTAAACTCAAATTATCCTCTTTTGCATCTAATAACTTATTTTATCTGCCAATAAATCTTTCTTGCTTTTGTTTATCTTATCCAAAAAAATAAATTAAATTTAAAATATGTAAACTTGTATGGTATAATATTTGAAGAGTTTAGAGGTAATCTCTTGTGAGATTTAATAAATATGGCTAAGTTTACAAGCCCCTAATTAATAATAATCTAGGAGGAAAAAATGAAACATACGTTAATGGAATTACCTTATGCAATGGATGCTTTGGCTCCATATATTTCTGAAGAAACATTGAAATATCATCATGGAAAACATCATGCCGGATACGTCAACAAACTCAATGAATTAATCAAAGATACCGAATATGAAGAGATGTCGTTAGAGCAAACCATCCGTCAATCAAACGGTGCTATTTTTAATAATGCAGCACAAACATTCAATCATGACTTTTATTGGAATTGTCTTAATCCTACAAAAACAGAACCATCAGAACTTTTGCTAAATGCAATAAAAACAACTTTTAATTCAATGGAATCGTTTAAAGAAGCATTTTCCAAGGCCGCTGCAGGACAGTTTGGTTCCGGGTGGGCTTGGCTGGTAACCGATGAACATGAAAAACTCCGAATATACACAACATCAAATGCCCATACGCCTATAGAACATAATCTTACGCCCTTGCTTGTCTGTGATGTATGGGAACATGCTTATTATATTGATTATAGAAATGAACGTGCAAAATATCTAGATAATTTTTGGCAGCTGGTAAACTGGGAACATGTTTCTAAAATATTTGGAGACAAAGAACTTTTAAGATCATCAGCAAGCGTTCCTATTTGTAATGATCCTGACGATCCTATATGCGAATATCTTGATGATATGTCACGCCAAGGCACTACAAGCACATAAATTCAGGCAAAGAATAAAAAAGGCTCAAAAAACTATACTAATTTAGAAGCGGCTTGATATCTACATTTTTGTCGCGGATATATTCTTTTGCGTATTCGACTATCTTGCCGTGAAATCTGGCATATATAGCATATAGCTCTAAATTATACGGGTAAAGTTTTTTTGCTTTTTGAAGATTCTCTTTTAGACCCTCTTGCATCCACTTTTGCAGCTGCATATAATTATCAAATTTATATCCCAAAGCCTCAAGAAGTCTTGTGGTATAACTATCTACTACAAAAATCTCTCTTTTGCATCCATAGCAAAGTATAGAATCTGCACTCTCCATACCTATGCCTTTTTGTTCAAGAAGCCATTCTCTAGAAACATTTTTTTGAAAATTATCAAAAGAGCCAAAATCTTTTAAAATGTTACTGCTGATAGTTTGAAGTCTATGAGCTTTTGTATTATAAAAACCGCTAGGTTTTATACAGGCAGCTATTTGTTCCAAATTGCCGTTGCTTAATGATTCAGGTGAAAGAAGTGTTGATCTGTCTAGATTATACAAAGACTCTTCTACTCTCTCCCATTTGGTTTGTTGTGTCAAAATAGCACCAACAATTACTTCAAAAGTTCCGCTATTTGGCCACCATAAAAAATCTCTCGTAGTCTCTAAATAATTTAGCTTTTTTAGCACATAAAGCAAATCACAACTACTTTGAATATGCACTTTTAATTTTTAACCTATAAAATGTGATAAAAGTTTGCTCTTGTCTATTTTTACCAAATCAGAAGGTATATTTTTTTCTATGAGCTCTTTTACATCATGTCTAAGCTTCTCAACTAATTGATTGTTGTGTTCTTTTGGAAATGCTAAAAATATATGCTTGGGTTCTTGCTCTTTTGTTATCTCCTCTATAGCTTGAACTATGTCCTTTAAAACTCTATTGTCTTTCTCAAGTATAGCTTCGTGTTCATCCATTGTATCATGGATCTTTCTGCCGCCGCTATCGCTCAAAATTTCTCCTATTTTTTTTCTGCCTTCTATAAAATTCTTATTTACAATCATCTCAAGTCTATAAGTGTTTTGAAATTCACCACTAAATGAACCGTCATTTTTATAAATTTTATAAGCTTTTAACTCACCAAGGTCTGCAACTATGACAATTGTATTTTCTAATTTCATTGTTTTTTCCTTTTGGATACCAAATGTATCTTTCTCTTGAAATTTGGATAAAAAAATATCCTATTCATATGATAAACCAATTATTGCGTTTTGTCAATAAAAATACTAAAAAAATATATATTTTAATTAATTATATTATAAAGATATATGATTGATTGTTTTTAATTATTTTAATGGAAAAATTTTGAGTCCGGCAAGCTATCATCCACAAATACTATTTTTGAAAATTACTCCGTCTATGCCTTTTAGAGCAATAGATTCAATCTCGTTTTCATCATCTATAGATGTGATTATTCTCATCGTCCATAGATATTCATTGGCTATTTTTTGTATCTCTTGTGCATTTTCAATATCACATAAGGCATAAGCAGCACCTAGATTGGCTGCGATTACTGCATCTTTTATTGATATTGATTTCACTGCATACGGTATATCGTTTTTCATACAATGAAGTGCTATGTCACTAGAGTATTGCAGATCTGGCAATAGAACAATACTTCCTGCAGGAGTATTTAATATACCATCAATAGAATCAACTCTGTACCAAGACTTGCAAGGGATGAGAGTATGTCCAAAAACTAGCATGATTTATACCTTGTAATTATTTTTGCACTCTTTTGAGCAGTAATGTTTGCCATTAAATCTTATGAGATCATTTTCAGATACAAATGCACCGCATGTATCACACTCAATCATATTTTGCACATCTTTTTGTGATGTTTTTGATGACAATAGTTTACCGCCAAAAAGTTTATACAGCCCAAACAACATTAAACCAAAAATGATAACCTTAAGCCACATTGACACTCTTTATATATAGATAATTTCTTCTGTTTTTTTGTAATATATCATAAGACAGCTGATAAGTCGATGCTTCTTCAATCTCATCAAAAACCTTACTGCCTTTGTATAGCAGGTATTGAGTATGGCTGCCTCTAACTTTATCTGTAAGTTCCAATAAAAAATTTGTATTTGTGACTGCCCTGGAAGTTATCATATCAAAAGGCTTAGCATCCAACTCTTCAACTCTCACAGCTTCAACTTTTACATTTTCAAGCCCCAACTCCATTATGACAAAACGCAAAAATGAAGCTCTTTTTTTGAGTGGTTCACTAAGTACAAAAGTAGAATTTGGCAACGCAATAGCTAACACGAGCCCTGGAAAACCTGCTCCTGTACCGACATCTAGAATATTTTTCGGGAAAGGTATAAAATCAATTGGATAAAGAGCATCTATAATATTGTCATGAATAGCTTTTATATTTTTAGCTCCGGTAAGATTATGAATTTTATTCCACTCATGCAATAAAGCAGTAAATGTATCTAGCTTGGATATTATCTCGCTATCTAACTCAATACCTTCTGCTTTTAGACTGTTTGTTATGTTCAAAAAAAACCTTTTGTTAGAGCATATGTCCCATTTGCTCTTTTTTTACCTTTAGGTAATCTATATTGCACTTTGTAGGAGGTGTGATCATAGGAACTCTCTCTACAATCTCTACGCCTTTTATGCTCTCTATCTTTTTTGGGTTATTTGTAATGAGCTTTATCTTTTTTAATCCAAAATGTTTAAGAATAAATTCTATAGCATGATAGGTTCTCTCATCGGCTTGAAACCCTAATTGATGATTGGCAGCTACAGTATCATAACCCTGGTCTTGAAGGGCATATGCATTGACCTTATTAAGTAGTCCGATGTTTCTTCCCTCTTGGCGATGATATATGACCATACCGCCATGTTCAGCTATCATCTTTAGTGTTGCATCCAATTGAGAACCGCAATCGCATTTTTGTGAGCCAAAAACATCGCCTGTTACACATTCAGAATGCACTCTCACCATCGGAATATCAGGCAATGGATCCGTAAAAACTGCTAAATGCTCTTGGCATCCGTCTTTGAAAGCTTGTATGTGAAAGGCACCGTGACGCGTCGGCAATGACGCTATATTTGAAATTTGTATATCTTTTTTCATGAGAGTGATTATATCAGATTATTTCTAAAAACAGATGCGACTTAGTCGCAAATAGATAATATTTTTAACTGTTCGGCTAATTATTTTTGGCTATAATAATAATACAAATGCCAAAGGAGAACAATATGAAAAAAGTTTTTTTGCTATTTATAATGACGATGAGTATTATATTGGCAGCAAAACCGATTGATGACAATACAACACAACCAATCAATACATTAGAATCAAAGCCTTTAGATGATTGGGAATACAATGCCACGCGAGAGGCAGAAAAGATGTTTGAAAAAAGCGGAATGATGATGCGCAGCATGCCTATGCCATCTCCTATGGCACCGACCGGCAATATTGGATTGGCTGTAGGCGGAGCCAAGGATACAAATAATTTCAAAGAAAATATAGATCACGGTTTTTTACCAAAACTTGATTCGATCACTTATGAAGGACAATTTTATCAACACTTTTTTGACACTGCATTAAAAGGAGAATGCAATGAGCTTTTTTGCCCTAGCTATGTATCTGCCAAGAGATCAAATCCTTTTACAAAAGAGGAAGAAGTTTTTTTGAGTGTCGGGCTCAATTCTGGTATCAAAGCTAGCGACTTTAAGCGTAAAAAGCTCAATCTTGTAATCGTGCTTGATATTTCAGGCTCAATGGGAAGTTCGTTTGATCAATATTATTATGATAAATTTGGCAATAGGCAAGATATTATTCAAAAAGATAATGGCAAAAGCAAAATGAAAGTTGCCAATGAATCAATAGTAGCTATGCTGTCTCACCTAAAGGGTGATGACAGAAGCGGCATGGTAGTGTTTGATGATAGCGCATATAGAGCCATGAAACTCAATTTTGTGGCTGTTAGAGATATGGATGCAATTAAAAAACATATATTAGAGATACAAGACAAAGGCGGTACAAACTGGAGTGCAGGATACAAAGCCGGAGTAGCACTTTTTGATGGTATAGAAAAAAGCAGCGAGTATGAAAACCGCATAATATTTCTCACCGATGCAATGCCAAACTTAGGAGAGCTTAATAAAGAAGGGCTTTTTGGAATGGCAGAAGATGCAAGCAAACGAGGCATACATACGACATTTGTAGGGGTAGGAGTGGATTTCAACAATGACTTGGTAGAATTTGTGAGTAAAATCAAAGGTGCAAATTATTATAGTGTACACTCTTCTGAAGGATTTGCAAAAGTACTTGATGATGAGTTTGAATATATGGTGACTCCTTTGGTATATGATCTATCCTTAAAATTAGAGAGCAAAGCTTATGCCATTGATGCTGTGTATGGTTCGCCTGATGCTAGCAAAGCAACCGGAGAAATTATGAAGATAAATACTCTATTTCCGTCTAAAAAGAGTGAAGAAGCCACCAAAGGCGGCGTGGTACTCTTGAAACTTAAAAAAATGAAATCAATTGATGGCGATATAATACTCAATGTGACCTATAAAGACCAAGACGGCATTTCACACTCCAATAAGCAGCAAGTGGTTATAGAAAATAGTCAAAATAGCGGTATCCGCAAAGCGATACTTGTGAGCGACTATGTAAATTTAATGAAAAATTGGCTAATTGATAGTCGTGCAGATTGTCATGATCAACCTAAATGGGTCAATCAAAAGCCTCTTATATTGCAAAAAAGGGTGTTGGAATATCCTTCAACACATCAGATGTATTTAATGATATCAGAATGGGAGAGAGCGTCTTGCCCTGTGAAAGTCTCCGATGGATACAAAAAACTTTTCAGTGTATTTGCAAAATATTACGAAGGTCAGATGAAGACGCTCAAAGATGATTCTTTGAATATAGAACTTGATATCGTAAAACAATTAATTAACACAAAAGCCGAAAACCCAAAAAATGATAACCAAATAACAAAAGATCCAAAGAATTAAAGGTAAAGCACGCAAGAATGGAAGAGTATAAATACACATCAAAATTCTATGATATACTCCTCTACCCTTTTGTACGTACTATTCGCAACAAAGTCGTTGATGTTATCAAACGTCATAAATACAACACTATCTTGGATGTCTGTTGCGGCACGGGTGATCAAATAAAGCTTCTCAAAAAACACGGTATTAATAGCGAAGGCATAGACATATCTAGTGATATGCTAAGCGTTGCTGCCAATGGTAAGATAAAAGCTAAATGCCGCCTTGAGAATGCCACTAGCACAAGTTATGACGATAACCGATTCGAGCTTATTATGACCTCATTTGCATTGCATGAAAAAGACCACGCTACGGCTAAACAAATACTCAAAGAAATGGTGCGTATCAGCAGCAAAGATCTACTGATAGTAGATTATGAATTGGGTAAAAAAACTTCGTTTATCTCAAAATGGCTTATATATCTTATTGAATGGATTGCCGGCAAGGAACATTATCTCAATTTCAAATCATATATAAATCTTGGCGGACTTGACGGGTTGCTTAATGATATAAAATTTGATACAATTGAAAAACATTATTTTGGTGATGGCGGAGTAGTATTGGTCTTATTGAGAAAAAACTAAGGAGTTGCTATGAAAACTTTATATCTTATCAGACATGCCAAATCAGACTGGAGCGAGGAAAATACAGCCGACCTTGATCGGGGCCTAAGTAAGCGGGGGTCTAAAGATTTGAAAGCGATGGGCTCTTATCTTTTGGAAAAAAAGATCAAACCTGATTTGATACTCTCAAGCCCAGCTTTGCGCGCTAAATTGACAGCAAAAAAAATATCTAAAAAAATCAAATATGATAAAGATATAAAATATATAGACAAGCTTTATATGCCTGATCTTGAAACTATATTGGATATCTTATCAGATCAAAAAGATAAAAACAAAAGCATCTTTGTAGTAAATCACAATCCAGCACTTACTGAGCTAGCCAACATATTGGCAGATGAATATATTGACAATATTCCGACACTTGGTATCGTAGCTATCAAGCTTGATATCAAAAAGTGGAAAGATATCAAAGATCATAAAGGTAAAATGGATATGTTCGTTTATCCAAAGCTATTGAAATAAACTCTTCGATATAAAAATTCGGTCTAATTAATAGATTGTCAGTTTATATTTTCAAATTAACTTGCTAGCGGAATACTTTTTGCATATTAATTGTCATATTTCCAAAGAAGGAGAATGTGATGATAGATATTGTATTTATGCTTATTTCTAGTTACTGTCTATTGATCTGGGGATTATTCTATTATCATTTGTCAAAAGACGAGATGACATATGAGTAATGCCGTTTACAAAAAAACTTTGGATTACGCCAAGGAGTTTTCACAATATAAAAGCTTTTATATACCACACCGTAATTTAATATTTTCAAAATTGGGAATAGGCACTTTTACCCCAGAACCGTACAAAGAAGAAAATTATCTTTTTTCATATGAAGAGCCTTTGACCAAAGCTATCCAAAGCGGAATTAACCATATAGATACGGCTAGCAACTACCGTTACGGCCAAAGTGAAAAAGAGATAGGCAAGGCTCTAAAATCAATAGCAAATAGTATAGATAGAGAGTCTTTGATCATTGCTTCCAAAGGAGGATTTATCCCTCTTGAGTTTCCTTTCCCTTCCAACCCATATACCTGGATCGATGAGCATATCATCTCTTTGGGTCTTGCGACGGCAAATGATATCGAATTGGACCAACACTGCATGACGCCTGATTTCCTGGAATGGTCATGCCGCAGAAGCCTAGCCAATCTAGGTATAGATAAACTTGATATATATTATCTTCATAATCCAGAAATGCATCTTGCCAGATTAGGAGAAGATGCATTTTATAAAAATATATATAGTATCTTTGAGCGATTTGAAGTATTGGCCGATGAAGGACTCTTTACAAATTACGGTGTAGCAGTATGGAATGCCTTTATAACTGACACGATAGAACATATAAGTTTAGAGAAACTGGTCTCCATAGCTAGAGAGGTTGGTGGCCAAAATCACCGATTTGCCTATATCCAAACACCATTCAATTTGGCAAAAACAAATATATATACCCAAGAAACTCAGAGCGTTGATGGCGATAAATGCACCCTGCTTCAAGCAGCTCATCGTTTGAATATTGGTGTCATTACATCTTCGTCGTTACTCCAAATGCATCTGTTTAAAAAATCATTTACTCCCGAGGTTGGATTTGTGCTTGATGAGAGTATGACGCTAGAAAATGATATTCAGCTAGCTCTTCAATTCGTAAGGTCCACGCCCGGGATCGTTAGTTCTCTCTTTAGTACAAGATGGCAAGATCACGTGGAGCAAAATTGCAAGATCGCATCTATTGCTCCGGCTAATCGTACAAAATATGATCTGCTCTACAGGTTGTCAAGATGATGTATGATGTGATCATAATCGGCGGCGGAGTAGCTGGGCTAATGGCAGCCATTGAAGCAAAAACAGATACCAATAGAGTAGCGCTTATGACGAAAGGAAATATTTTTAAATCCAATAGTGCATTAGCTAGCGGAGGCATAAATGCAGTATTGGATGCCAATAATACTGGGGCCATTGAGCAACATATCGATGATACACTAAATGGTGCTTATGATCTTGGAGATAAAAAAGCTATCTCTTACATGTGTGAAAGAGCACCTAAAATAATTGAGAAACTAGTCGATCTAGGTGTGCAATTTGATCAAGACAAACAAGGCCATATAATGCAAAGAGGTTTTGGCGGTACTCGCAGTAAAAGAACATGCTTTGTCGGCGATAAAACCGGTGCTGAAATTACTCAAGTTTTGATAAAAACTGCACAAAACAAAGGTGTAAAGTTTTTAGTAAACCATTTTGTAATGAATCTAACGACATTAAACCGCAAAATAAGCGGAGTAGTTGCCATTAGGAGATTTGATTCTTCGGTGGTAGTTTATCCTGCAAAATCAGTCATCTTGGCTGGTGGAGGATTTGCTGGGATTTATAGAGGATACAGCACTAACGCCCAAGACTATACCGGAGATCTATTGGCCGTTGCTTTAAGGTCGGGGTTGCATCTAAAAGATATGGAATTTGTACAATTTCATCCAACAGGTTTTGTGAAAACAAATTATTTGGTAAGTGAAGCCGCCAGAGGCGAAGGAGGATATCTCATAAATAGCGATGGAAAAAGATTTGTGGACGAATTAGGCGCAAGAGATGTGGTCTCTAGAGCTATTATGAATCAAATAGAAAATGGCAAAGAGGTGTTTTTGGATTTGAGACATTTGTCCAAAGAGACCATAGAGACTAAACTTCCATCATTATATAAAACAGCTTATATGCAAGCCGGTATTGATATAAGTCAAGAGCTGCTGCCCATTAAGCCAGTCGCTCACTATACTATGGGCGGAATTGAAACCGATATGGTCAGTACTGATATTGATGGATTGTTTGCTTGCGGCGAGTGTGCATCTAATGGCGTACATGGTGCCAATAGACTAGGAGGAAATTCACTGCTTGAAGGTGTAGTTTTTGGAGAGATGGCCGGCAAAAAGGCATTGATGTATTCTGAAGCTAAAGATTTTTTGCCTATCGACTACAGCAAGGTAATAAAAGATATTAAATTAGTCGACCATATTTTTGACTCAGATGCAACTAAAAATTTTAATGCCATGCGTGTAAGTTTAGGCAAAGTAATGTTCGAGAATGTCGGAATAAAAAGAGATGAACAAAGCCTCATAAGAGCATATGATTATATTAGCTACCTTAGAAGTGAGGTGCCCACACTTCATTGCGTCAACAAAGAAAGAACCAATAATGTTGAACTCATATCCATACTTGAACTAAGAAATGCCCTGGAAATTGCCGAAGCAGTGATCTTGTCTGCACTAAAAAGACGAGAGAGCCGCGGTTCACACTATAGAGTAGATTTTCCTGGGAGTGATGAATCCTTGCAGCAAAATATAGTTGTAAAAGAACTGAGCAAAGGACAACTGAGAGTTTGGTTCAAAGAAAATCCTCTCTTGTATAAAATCAGAAAATGGTTTTCACATCATTAAAAAAAGGAAAAAACAATGGCAAAAGTAATGCTCAGAGAGAAAGAAGACAAAATATATTTTTATATCGCAAAAAAAGATATGGAAGAGATAATCGAAGAGATAGAATTTGACCAAGACATAAAATGGGGCGGCAAAGTACGCTTAAGCAATGGCGAACTTTGGTGGATAGAACCGGGAGTCAAAGAGCTTCCAAAAGAGGCTGTATGTAAAAAAATAGATGATTGATGAAAAAATAGACATAAAATGCAAATATTTATACCAACAATAATCTTATAATATAATCATATAAAATTATAAAAAGGAAGCATATGCTGCCAAACTGCAAAACATGTCTAAGTAATCGAGAGTTATCTGTACTATATGATATTGCCATGAATATCTCAGATTCACGTGATGCAGTCAAATCAGCTGAGCGCTCTCTGGCTGCTCTTAAAGAATCATTGCAACTTGAGAATTGCGCTATTTATAGACTCGAATCTGATGAAAAATTGCATATTTATATCGCTAATGGCTTTAATAAATATCAGCAAGCAATGTCAGAATACCGTATCGGTGAAGGGGCTACGGGATTAGCAGCCAAAAATAAAGAACCTGTAGTCATCGCAAATATTCATAATGATACATTGTTTTTAAATAAATCAGGAAACAGAAATGCTGAGACTATCTCATATATTGCAGTACCTATGCTTGTAGAAAATAGGCTATGGGGTGTCTTGTCTACCAATTTGACCAAATCAACAGAGATTGATTTTGATGAGACAGTTAAAATTCTTTCTATTATAGGTTCACTTTTGGGCCATTTTTTGCATGCACAGTATATTTTATCTCAAGAAAAAGAACATTTGCAAGATTTGAAACAATACTACAAAATGGAATGGGACTCCAAAGTACATAATTTTGGAGATATTATTGGTGAGAGTCCTCGAATGCAAATAATATACAAGATCATCAATCGTATCGCACAAAGTGATGTAACAGTACTTGTGAGAGGAGAGACAGGAACGGGCAAAGAACTTGTAGCTGCTGCTATTCATAAACGAAGCAAAAGGGCCGATGAACCTTTTGTGAAACTCAACTGTGCTGCTATAGCTGATAGCTTGATAGAGAGTGAATTATTTGGACACGAAAAGGGTGCATTTACAGATGCCAAAGAGATGCGTAAAGGGCGTTTTGAACTAGCTCATGGCGGCACATTATTTTTAGATGAGATAGGTGATATTTCTACTTCTGCACAAGTGAAGCTTCTAAGGGTTCTTCAAGAAAGAGAATTTGAACGAGTAGGAGGAAGCAAAACAATAAAGGTTAATGTGCGCTTGATCGCTGCAACCAATCGTAACTTAGAAGAAATGGTAAAAAATGGTGAATTTCGTGAAGACCTCTATTACCGACTCAATGTAATCCCTATCGACCTTCCGCCGCTTAGAGAAAGAGGAGAAGATATACGGCTACTAGTTAATTTCTTTGTGGAACGTTCGATGAAAAATCACAAAAAAAAGATAATCATCACTGAAGAGGCAATGAATAAACTTATGTCTTATCCATGGCCTGGAAATATCAGGGAATTGGAAAATACTGTCGAAAGAATAGTTCTCATGGGCAGCGACGATGGGATCAACGCTGAGGAGATGGAGCTCCTCTTGCCGGCACTGGCATCAAAAACAAAAGCATAGGGAGAGGGTCTTAATGTCGCATAAAGTAACTTTTAATGATGAAGTCTTGAGTCTGATCGATGATGCTATGGAAGAAGGATATATGGCACAAAGTATAGCCGTCAGCACCCCATATGCAGATAAATTTACTATCCAAAGAAGCTCAAAAGATATTAGTATGACTATTTTATTTTCAGTGCCAAACTTGGAATTTGAAGAAGAGATCTTGCAAATAGATAATTTTCTAAGCCTACTGCAAGTTCCAATCCATAGTTATCTCATTTTTGATCATCCATCGCAAGGAGCCCAAAAGTTACAAAAACAATTAAAAATTATGCAAGTGGCATATGATAATTATAATGAATTTGGTGCGTGGTACGGAACTAAAATCCTTGACGGCAGTTTGGCTGATTCGTTATGCAAATCACTTTTTTTAATTAGCAAAGACGGTGCTGTTTTTTATGTTGATATGCCTCACAATATGTCAGATAAGATTAATTTGGAGAGATTGCATATTGCACTCAATAAAGCATTCACAATTTACACAGGAGTAGGATGTCATGGATAAAATTAAAGAATCATTTACAGAAGGCACTTTGGTACCATTTTTAGGTATGGGTATATTTAAAGATACAGTTGCTTCTGATGGGAGCAATTTACCATATGACAGCGATAGCATGTCTTTGGCTCTCAATGAGAACCGGCCGATGAGCACCAGATTGATGTATGAATATACCAGAGTAGCAATGAGTCTGGAGCAGCGAAAAGGCAGAGAATTTATAGTAGAAAAAACAAATCATATCTACAGTTCTAGAAAATACGAAGTGCCTTTGATATACCAATACCTCAAAACCGTAAAACCAAAATATTTAATCGATACCAATCTCGATAACAGCGCTTGCAAAATATATGAAGATGTAGAACATTTTATGATCACAGGAACAGCAAGGATCATGGGCGGTTCGGATAGGTTTTTGATATACAAATATGACATAGATACCAAAAGCTATCACGAGATCAGCAAAGAAGATATGCATACTTCTATTCCGATTTTATTTAAACCGCTTGGTTCAACTATTCCAAATAAGAATTTTATCATCAGTGATGCTGATTTTGTAGATTGGCTCACCGAAGCAATGGCCGGTTTTGCAATGCCTCCTATATTAAAAGAATACAAAGAGGGAAAATCATATCTATTCTTGGGTGTTGACTTTTCCAAAGATACATATCGCATGGTAGCCAATGAACTTACCATTGGATTAGCCGGAGGATATATAGTAGATGACAAGGATGTATGGAGTAAAAAAGAAAAACAATTTATCTCTACTCATAATTTGTCAAAAATACCGCTTGGAATGCAAGATTTTATCAAAGGATTATAGTGAAAAGTGAAACAATCTGTGATTTTTGCGGTAAAAGTTTAGATGATGTTCTAAAGTTTTATAGTGCCGAAAACGCACATATTTGTAACGAATGCATAGATACATGCCATGAAGAGTGGCACAAAGAACAACTTGCACACAATAAAGAGGAATTCCAAAAAGGGCTTACCCTGCCCCATAATATAAAAGCACATCTTGATAGCTATGTTATAGGTCAAGATGAAGCCAAAAAAGTCTTGGCCGTAGCATTGTACAATCATTATAAACGAATTGATAAGCCTAAGATCAAGCAAATTGAGATCGAAAAAAGCAATATATTGTTAATCGGCCCAACAGGCAGCGGAAAAACGTTATTAGCAAAATCTTTGGCAAAAATTATGAATGTTCCTTTTGCAATTTCCGATGCTACTGCATTTACTGAAGCAGGATATGTAGGTGAAGATGTAGAGTCCATTTTATCAAGACTGCTAGTTGCAGCCGAATATGATTTGGAACGAGCCCAAAAAGGGATTGTTTATATAGACGAAATTGATAAGATCGCCCATAAAGCCGAAAGCGCTACAAGCGGGCGAGATGTCTCTGGTGAAGGAGTACAGCAAGGTTTACTCAAAATACTAGAAGGAGCAGAAGTCTATGTACCTACAAAAGGGGGACGCAAAAACTCTTCAAGCGAAACGATTTTATTTGATACCACTCATGTATTATTTATATGCGGCGGGGCATTTGTAAGCTTGCAAGACAGCCTTTTGGGCAAAAACAAAAAGAGTGCAAATACATTAGGGTTTCTAAAAGAAGAAAAAACTGATCATATTCCAAAAGAAATCATGCCAAAAGACTTGATAGCATTTGGAATGATCCCTGAGTTTATCGGACGTATTCCTGTAATTGCCAAACTTGATACCTTAACTATACAAGATTTGATAAGGGTTCTTCAAGAACCGCAAAATGCTATTATCAAACAATATCAGGCTCTTTTTGAACTTGATGGGATAGATTTGGAATTCACACAAGACGCGCTTGAAAATATTGCAAAGCTTGCTCAAGAAAAAGAAGTAGGTGCCAGAGGACTCAGAGGTATTATAGAAAAAATTATGTTGCCATTGCAATTTGATCTTCCATCTAACCCGAATATCATAAAATGTATCATTACCAAAAAATTTATCTCACAAGAAGAACCTGTTACGCTAGAGTATAAGACTCAAGAGGAAATAAATTGAATCTACAAAGATTGGCTACTATTGAAGATATTTCCGAGTTGTGCAATTTATTAAAGATTCTTTTTGAACAAGAAGAGGAGTTTTGTTTTGAACAAGATAAACAAGAAAATGCTTTAAAAACACTGCTTAGCTCTCCCGAGCTAGGTCATATTTTGATCATAGAGATATCGGCTAAAATTGTTGGTATGGTTACAATTTTATATACGTTCTCTACGGCACTAAATGAAAAAGTCGGTATCTTAGAAGATATGATCATATCTCCTGATCATCAAAATCAAGGCTTGGGATCAGTGCTGATTGATTATGCACTTGTATTTGCTAAATCACAAGGCTTAAAACGCATTACGCTTCTAACTGATAGTACCAACATAAAAGCCCATAGATTTTATGAAAAAAATAATTTTTCTTGCTCCAAGATGGTACCATTTCGTAAAATATTGTAAATAATAACTAACTTCATATCCAACGGAACAAAACTTGCATTAGTACTTATAAGTTCAATTCAAGGAGTAACCAATGGCGGTAATGATCACAAGCGAATGCATATTATGTGATGCATGCGCGATGGAATGTCCGGTCGCAGCGATTTTAGATGAAAAAAATGAAAAAAATCCCCAAAAAACTAGATATTACGTAAAGCCTGAAAGCTGTGTAGAGTGTGTGGGTCATGCCGATTCTCCACGATGCGCTGAAGCTTGCCCAACCGAGGGAGCCATAGTATGGGATATGCCATATACCACGGAATATGAATCATATTATGCTGATGGCAACAATGAAGGCACTTATGCAATCCGCGTACATAACAAAAAAGGCCTTATGCTTCCCTCTATTAAAGAGCAGCCGTTTGTCAATTATATATCGCAAAGCGATAGAGAGTCTCATGCCATGCTTGGCGATTGGTAGGGTAGCAGTATGGCAGTTATGATCACAGATTGTTGTATCAATTGCGATACATGTATAGATGAATGTCCGGCTACGGCGATAGTAAGTGCCAATGACAGTCCGATTGTCGCAAAAGAGTACACTTATGTAAAGCCCGAAAAATGTATCGAGTGTGTAGATAGCAGTGTACCAAAATGCGCTGACGTGTGCCCAACCGAGGGAGCTATAGTTTGGGATATGCCTTACACGGCATCATATAATGAATATTACATGGATGGCCAAACACAAGGCTTGTATGCTATTAGAGTACATCCAAAAAAAGGAATGTTCTCGCCCATTAATCAACCAAGGCCTTTTAGAGAAAATATCTCAATAGACCAAAGAGAATCTCATGAAAGTGTACTCTAAAAAACACTTTACAAATAAGATAAAAATACAAAGGAGTCAAAATGAGTTGCGCATGCGGAACATCCAGTAGCTTTGATCCAAACGACCCTAAAGCTTTGGAGATACAAGCCAAGATCAATAACCATCCGTGTTATAGCGAAGGGGCACATCAGCATTATGCCAGGATCCATGTGCCCGTTGCTCCTGCGTGTAATATTCAATGCAATTACTGCAATCGCAAATATGACTGCTCAAATGAAAGCAGACCAGGTGTTACAAGCGGTAAACTAACTCCCGAAGAGGCTGTCAAAAAAGTTCTTTTTGTGGGTGGGGAGATACAACAGCTTTCAGTTGTAGGCATAGCAGGACCAGGAGATGCATTGGCAAACCCGGATAAAACCTTTACTGCATTTAGGCTACTACAGGAAAAAGCTCCCGATTTGAAGCTTTGTTTGTCTACTAACGGGTTGAGACTTCCTGAGTATATAGATGAAATCGTAAAATACAATGTAGACCATGTAACAGTAACCATTAATACTGTAGATGAAAGTGGTGAAATAGGTGCTAAAATCTATCCATGGGTGCATTGGGATCATCATAAAATAAAAGGCAAAGAAGGTGCTAAATTGCTTCTTGAAAAGCAGCTAGAAGGCATCAAAATGCTTACAGATAGAGGTATATTGGTAAAAGCTAATTCGGTACTAATTCCCGGAGTTAACGATAAGGATCTGGCAAATGTTGCAAAAAAACTAAAAGAACTGGGTGTCTTTTTGCATAACATCATGCCATTGCTTTCAGCTCCTGAGTTTGGAACAAAATTTGGCTTGAGCGGAGTGCCAAGCGCAACTGACCAAGAAGTAATGGCAGCTCAGGAAGCTTGCGGAATGGATATGAAGCTAATGAGCCATTGCAGACAATGCAGAGCTGACGCTGTAGGACTTATCGGAGAAGATAGAGGCGAAGAGTTTACCAAAAAAACGTTTGCCGATATGGATTTCGATACTTTAGAGAAAAAATACAATATCAATGCCAGACAAGAGATGCACCAAAAAATAGAGGTGTGGAGAAAAGCACTTGAATATGCAAATGAGCGTATCAAGATAGAGCAAGCATCAAAAGAACAGCTAAGCTCAACAGGTCAAACCAAATTAATTGCAGTAACAACCGCGGGAGAAGGTGTGATCAATATGCACTTTGGAAGTGCAAAAGAATTTTTGATCTATGAAGCCGGCGACAGGGCTATCAAATTTGTAATGCACCGCAAAATAGAGAGCGCATATTGCAGCGGTCCGGAAAATTGCCACGGCAACAATCCAATTGAAGAAATAAAACAAACGCTCAAAGATTGCGATATTCTCTTAACTGAAAAGATAGGAGATTGTCCAATGGGAGAGCTTGGCTCTATCGGGCTGATCTGTGATGATAGCTATGCACTGCAGCCTATAGAAAAATCAGTTTACGAAGCAACGAAGAAATATTTTTTCCGTCTCGCTAAAGAGGTTGGATAATAAAAAGGAGCTCGATATGGCACTCATTAATGATACTACTTTGCGTGACGGGGAGCAGGCTCCTTTTGTAGCTTTCAATACTCATGAAAAATTGAAAATAGCACAGCTGCTCTATGAAGCCGGTGCTGATGAACTCGAAGTCGGGATTCCTGCTATGGGACAAAAAGAGATCGATGATATTAAAGAGATCATTTCTCTCAATCTTCCGATTCCTATAATGAGCTGGAATAGAGCTATGATGAGTGATCTTGAAGCTTCTTTGTCATCCGGCATCCAAGCTGTTGATCTCTCCATTCCTATCTCAAATTTACTGATCGGCATAAAATATAAAGGCAATAAATCAAAAGTTTTAGCTGATCTTGAGCAAGTGATACGAGCTGCGAAACAAGAGGGCCTATTTGTCTGCATAGGAGGCGAAGATGCTAGCAGAGCTGACGCTGAATTTATAAAAGAAGTATTATCTTTGGGACATGACCTTGGAGTTAATAGATTTCGTTATTGTGACACAGTCGGCATATTGACACCTTTGCAATCATATCAAAAAGTAAAAGCCCTAGTAGAATACGACTTGCTGCCTATCGAGATACATACCCATAATGACTTTGGAATGGCAACTGCAAATGCCATATCCGCTATAGAAGCCGGTGCAATAAGCGCCAATACGACAGTCATCGGGTTAGGCGAACGCGCCGGAAATGCCTCTTTTGAACAAGTGCTTATGAGTCTTGTACATCAGTTTGGTGATTTTAGAAAAATAGATGCCGTTACCCTTCAAGCATTGACATCATATGTAAGCAAAGCAGCCAACAAACCGATCGATTTTCATTTGCCTATCATAGGCGAACATATCTTTGCACATGAATCAGGCATTCACGCAAACGGCGTTATGAAAACATCAAGTGCATATGAACCCTTTTCCCCTGAAGAGGTAGGCTTGCATAGAGATTTTCCAATAGGAAAACATTCAGGTACTTCTACTCTGTGGTATCATTTAAAAACTCTTGGCATAAGTGCTGATAAAAAAACTTTAACCAAGATGCTTCCAAAAATCAGAGAAATAGTCACCTCTAGAAAACGTGTACTTAGCACATCTGAATTAAAAGAGTTATATCTATGTTCATAGGATGGATTCGTCCAGGTTTGGAACAGGACATAGCACAACTTAGCCAAGAGGCTATATGCGACAAACATTTGTGTATTCATACATATAAAAACAATAAAAGTCTCTGTTTTGGGATCTATGATCAAGCAAAATTGGTTGGTTTTATTAGTGCCTTTTCTTGGGAAAAAAGTATCGTGATCAATAATTTCTGCTATGTTAAAGATATCGACAATGAAACAAAAATGAGACTAATACAGCTTTTGCTTCGTAATGTCGAATCAAAACAAAAACCTATTATGGTTCTTACTAATGAACACGAAAAAGAGCTTTTTTTGCAAGCTAGTTTTGAGGAATATACATCATTTTATAAAGCGGTACATTCTGGAGGCGGAGTAGCATTTAACTTTTCTCAGGCTATAGCCAAAAGCATAAGCGGTGAAAATTATCTAGATGTCGCAAATCAATTAGATGATAAAGCATTTGGTGAACATAGATCGCACTACATGTCAGATATTATGCAGCGATCATCTTCATTGCCTCTTTGTACTCCAAATGGATATTTACATTCTTATGCATTAGGAGAAAGGCATATCAAAATTGCGCCATGGATTATGAAACCCTCTGCATATAATGATGCTGAAAAACTTTTGCGTGGTGTGTTATATCATCGTGGCCTAAAAAAAATTATAGCATTTGTCCCAACTGCTATCAAGGAGATCACAGACCTATATGAATCATATAAATTTGAATTTCAAAAAACATACCATTTGATGTATTTACATAGACCTCCGGCTCTTAATCTGGAAATGATTTATGCATTATAAATAAAAAGGATAAACATGGAAATTATAATAGATGAAAAAGAGATAAAAAAAACTTTTGCCGGATGCAAGCGAAAAGTGGTTGAAATAGCCGGAGAAATTCACGATATAGTAGAAGATACCATATGGACCGATTATGATAGACTTCCGATTTTGAGTCAAAAGATCCAAGATGCGATGCAAGATGTTATCCGCATGAGAGCGGAGTATGATTTTTTATCATGAGATATAAATATGAAAGAGCTTGAAGATAAAATAAT
Organism: Sulfurovaceae bacterium; assembly: GCA_041654415.1. GTDB lineage: Bacteria > Campylobacterota > Campylobacteria > Campylobacterales > Sulfurovaceae > BN30871. Next base: position 120,799 of record JBAZDL010000005.1, read on the forward strand.
ATGTCAATGCGGAGATAAATCAATCAAGCAAGCTATAGAGATATTCAGATCTTCTTCGCTGCCATATAAAAAAGCCAAAAAATTAGTCACACAGTGCAATCATGCAGCCTGTTGCAGAGACCCGCTAATGAGACTTTTTGAAATGGTAAAATCCGGAAAAATAGACTATCAAGAGATTGATCTCTTGATAGAACAAATAGATACCAAAAAATGTGATATAAAGGGCTAGGAAAACGTGTAAAGTTTTTTGCGCTCTTTAGAAGATGGGATATCGAGGAGTTTGCGATATTTTGTAATAGTTCTTCTTACCATACTAATCTCGTATTTCTGTATGACTTTATTCATGATCTCATCATCGGTCAGCGGAGTATCGTGTAGTTCATTATCAACTAACGCCTTTACATAATTTTTAATTTCCGATGATGAGAGATTATGTGTGATGGCATTGGTAAAAAATGATTTCAAAGAAAACGTTCCTCGTTCACATTGAAGATATTTATTGGATACTGCCCTACTGATGGTTGATTCTTCAAATCCAAGCTCTAGAGCAATATCAGACATAGTAAGCGGCCTTAGTTCGCCACCCATAAAAAACCTCATCTGTTTATCAACAATGCTAATAACCAATTTATATAGCGTAGCTTTTCTCAGCTCCAAGAGGCTTACTAAGTCTTTTGCCTCTTTAAGTTTTGATCTTAGCTCACTGTTTTTTGCCAAAAATGGATCTTTGATCTCGATATCGGGATAGTATTCATTATTGATCTTTATAACTACATCATCATCTATCTCTACAAAAAAATCAGGGGTTATGTATGGCTCATCATCGATATAATCAATAGCAGGCGGATGATTGAGCATTTTTATGATATGCATCGCTTCATCAAAAAAATGATGTTTGTGATATTTGTCTATATGCTTTAGATCTCTAACTAAAATACATGCAAGCTCGTATACACCGCTTGGCATTTCCATAGCTTCCAATTGAAACAAAAATGACTCTTCATTATTTACAGCACCCACACCGCTTGGTTCTAAATATCCAAATCGTTTTCTGATAGTCTCCGCAAATTCATTGGTTGTATTGCATTCTATGGCAATCTGTTCTATATCACCGGTAAAATAACCGTCATTTTCTATATGCTGCAATATTTCAAGCGCGATTTTTTGCGATTTTGGAGTAGGAAACAGCGGTTCACAGATTTGATCCAAAAGCTTATCATACAGTGACTCTTTATAAGTGCTTGTATTTTCTATAAATCCTCGTTTGGTATCACCATCACCATTATATCTAGATGAATCGCTGATCTCAAAAGAAGACATATGTTCCAAAAAGGGATTTTCATAACTATGCTGTTTTAATATGGTATCCAACTCTTGCAGAGGAGCCTGCAATAATGGAAGCCACAATCGAAGAGAAAGCTGCATATTCTGTTTTTGCTTGATAGCTAGAACGGCACTGTGGTTCATCTTAATTTACCTTTTCTTTGCACTTCGAATGGATAGACATTTTTAATACTTCAATCTCACGATTCCGTTTGGACTTGCTATTTTCATTTGACATGAAAGTCTTGAATTTGGTGTACAGGTACCTGAACAGATCTCTTTAAGTACTTTTATCTCTTTATCTGTTTTTGGAGTCAAGAACTCCATACCTTGTACTACTTCTACGACACATGTACCGCATTCTCCGTCTCTGCAACCAAATGGCAATGCACTTCCACTTGCCTCTACAATATCTTGAATAGTACTTCCCGGTTTGACGTTGATCGCCAAAAAGTCATTTATGATCTCTACTCTTGTTGTCATTTTATTTCCTTTGTTTTTAAGATTTACGTTTATATGGTCTAACTAATACATCACCCGAAATAATTGTCACGGGTAAGATTTGTATCCTCTTACTAATATTACAATGCTTTTGCCTATTTAGGCGTCTTAACATTGTCTAAATTTTAATCAAAATAAAAATCACTTTTGCTATCTTTATTCCTCTTATTTTTGAGATTTATTTTTAATATGCAGCTCTTGCATTCTCTTGTGATGAGCCTCAAGAAAATCTCTCTCTTCTTGAATGGAATCTACATATTCTTCCATCGCTTCTAATTCATGTTCTCTGCATCCCACAACTTCAACCGTTTCACCTCCTAAAAAATGTACTTCATAAACTCGAATTACTTGCAGAAATTCGCCCATAGTTTTAACATATCCTATACTTCCCTTTGGCATCATCAGCGTGCCTATGGGAGCATGGGGATATGTACCGTCATTTACGATATCCTCCAAAAGGCGAACCTTCTGCCCTATATGAAAAAGCGGTTCATCTCTGTCTTTTCCGGAGCGTTTTGCTGTAACGCTGTCATAAAGTTTGATCTCGTTTTTAACATCCACAACTATTTCCTTGCTGCGGTGTACAGCTAGCACATCCGCTAAGTTTTCCATTATCAAACATATTCCACACTTCAGCCGCGCTAGGCGCATATCCGTCTTTAAATTTCCCATAGACTTTGAGCAATGAAAATTTCAAAAAATCTAACAGTTTACCTTCATCACTAGAAAGATGCTCCATTCCTTTTTTGATCATCACGCTGTACTCTTTGAGTATATGAAATCGCTTTGCACCCAGTAATGATTTATCGTATGCAATACTAAAAAATTCAAAATAATCTTCAGCATCTCTGAGGCGATAGAACTCATTAAGTGTTAATGATTGCTTAAGCATTTGCTCTCCTTTTTAACTACACGGTGTATCAATGGCTGTGGTTACTGATAACGGTATATTTTTGATTTTTTTATCAATTTGCGTCGTAAGGGCTTCTGTGTCTTTTTCGCCTGTACGGATACGTTCCACTCCGCCCACATCAAGCCACCACATTTTTCCGGCACCTCTGCCTAGATCTTGACAATTAGCTCTGATGCACTCCATTGCAATTGCTCTGTTTTTTTCATCAGAGACAACTATCTCTACTTTGACCTTTTCGACAAGATCCGGGCATTGCTGATCTGCTTCTTTGACTCCAAAAGAACCTTTGCCTACCACTTGTGAAACAGTGACGCCTTCTATATTGTTTTGAAACAAGTCTTCCAAGACATCTTTTAGATTATATTGATTAAAAACTGCTACAACTAAAAACATTTTATTCTCCTTTTTTCATAATGGCAACTCTTCTCTAAGCTGCTCTATCCATCGCTCAATTCGCACATCCGTCTTTTGAGATTCATTTTGCTCGTCTATTGCCAAACCACAAAATTTATCATCAATTTCCGCCAAAGAAAAGTCATAGCTATACTCCTCTTTTGGTATAAATCCGGCAGGTTTTGCTCCTGCATCTGTAAACACTTTATGCAGCTTTCCCAGTGCTGAACAGAAATGCTCGCCATGCTTCTGACTGTCACCTGCACCAAAAAATGCCACTCTCTTTCCGCTGAGATCCACATCTTCGAAAGAAATTTCAAAAAGCGGGTCTACCCAGCTATGGTGCACATCTCCCTGCCCCCATGTAGAGCTTCCGATAAATAAAATATCATATTCTAGAAGTTGAGCAACCTCATCAAAATCCTCTTCCATATTGACAATCTCGTCCACTTCAAATGCATCGGCCAATTTGTCTGCTATTTTGAGACTATTTCCTCCGGCACTCGCACAAAAAATTCCTATTTTTAACATGCCTGCTCCTCTATAGGATAATAAGAGCGATAAAGCTTCAAGGCATCGCCTAGCATCTTTTCACCTTCGCTTACAAACTCTTCAAAACTTCGGAATGAATACCTATGGGCATCTTTGAAAAACTTATTGACTATCACTATACGATCAGCAAGGACAACTGCCCTTCCGAATCCTTCATGGCTCATCTCCATTACTACTGAACACATTACTCCTGTTCTCATCTCAAAGGCAAGTGCAATAGCTTGGAAGATGAGGCGTATTTCTTTGATCTGCATCTCATCTATATCGGCAATGACCGGAATATTTCTAAGCTCATCTTTGGTTTTGACATATTTTTCCGCTAGCAGCTCTTGATCGCTTTTATGGCTCCATGAGCCAAATTGATCCAATGCCCGCACCTGTCCAACCATAGTTTTTAAAAATAACTGCTCACTCATGATGCTCTCCTTTCGCATATTTTTTTGATAAACGGAGGAGGATTACTCCCAAGCATATTCATGAGTTTTGCCAACTCTTCATTTATGCTTACTGATTCCTTGTATTTAATAGGAAAGATTCCACTATTGATAATCTTAGCTGCCGCAGCCGGGCCGATATTAACAAAATACACTATATCAGTACCATTTAAAAGATCTATTGTGCGATCGGTATCTTTGGTTGTGATCGGTATCACCCCATAAAAACTGTAGCTATCATGTGTGATCTCATATATATGAAACTCTTTGGCAGAACCAAAATGAGCATCAATATGCGTTGTATTATTTGTCGCAAAAGCAACCATAATAGAATTTGTAAGAACAGAGGTTTGGATATTCATTTTTCACTCCTTTTAAATTAACTTCTACCATTCTATATGCAAAAAGTGTTCCACGGGATTTTTTATTACCGTACCAACCACATAGCTCAAATATGGTGATGGGCTTGCATACAGTTTGCGGCTTCAAAGAGAAGCTGAGTTGAACCTTGATATAATATGTCATCTTTGAGTTGATTACCCAATGTTTCATAATTAGGAAAACCTCTGGTAAGGAGTGCACAATGGTATTTATGAGCCAATCTTTCACCGTGAAAATTAGTGATAAGAAGAGTATGCTCATCCAAAAACTCTTGGGCATCATCAAGGTCTCCGATTATTATATGGCTTGATGGAATATTTGCCAACATATCGCTTTTGGTTGGAGAGACAGCTGCTTTTATCTCTACGCCTGCTTCTGTAAGTATTGAGGAGAGCGAGAGTATTTGATCTGGCTCACATGCCAAGACGACCTTACATCCACCCAATATAAAATGGGTATCGAGCAGTGCATCTTGGAGTCGTTTTCTCCATCTAATGATCGAAGCATGAGGCTGTGATACATGACTTAAACTCATCAATTTGCCATAAAAAAGATCACTTGCCATCAAGCCTCCTATAATATCAAAATGTAAATGCTGCATATTTTGATTTTTAGAACATAGTTTTTCGCCGCAGCTATATACGCTATTACCTATAGTAATAACCGCATGGGATGAGCCCAAGTCCTTGATCTGCGAAACCGATATACCGTTGCTGCTCAACGCTCCTTGCTTTTGTCCTAAATGTCCATCAAGCGATTCGCTGATATCAGGCAGCGCAAACACACTCCATCCAAAAAGTTCTATCTGCTCTTTTACTCTTTCTACTTCAAGCGGCGTCATGCTCACATGCGGGATCAATGTTATTTTTTGTTCTATTTGTTCTTGGGGTTTGACTAATTGCTCTATAATTGCTTCGATACTCTTGGCATATCCGCTCTCCAACCCTCCTTCAAAATCAGGGGTATGTGCATATACTATTGTATGTTGCGGCTTCAATATAGACGCCACACCTCTTATGTCATCTCCTTTGGTCTCTGTAAGCCCCGTGGTAAAGAGTCCTATGAGTTCAGGAGTGACTTTGGAGGTGATATTTTTGACAGCTTCGCTGATACTATAATCTCCGCCGTCTATGACTGCTGTGATATCATTGACTGCTGTTGTCTGTATAGCGATCGGATCATTGAAGTGTCTTGTAAAAAATACTTTGGAAAACGATGCACATCCCTGCGCCCCGTGCATGAGCGGCATGCAATTTTTAATTCCCAAAAATGCCAACAATGCTCCCATTGGCTGAGAAAGTTTAAGAGGATTTACTTCTAACGGTTTAAGCATGAGACACCTCCCATGGTGCTGGAGTGCCCACTACCCTAAAGACGGGATTTTGAACAGCGGCGCAAACATCTTTTGCTAGATTCTCAAGTCCCCCGTATGCGCCATAACTGACCTTTTTTTCTTGATTGACATCTACAAAAGCTATCTTTTTCTTGATGGCCGTATATAGGCTTCTCCCGCCTGCTAGCAATATATCTACATTGTGTTCATCTATGAGCTTGGCCTGTTCATTGGCAGGAGATTTTATGAGTATCGGCACATATTGTTTGGCTATCTCTATATCTTCCAAAGTAGCCTTAGCGATACTGGTTGCCACTACTTCTATACCGATATCTTGAAGGGCTGACGCAATAGACCATGATTTGTTGCCTCCCGTGTTCAAGATAGCCTTTTTGCCTTGCAGTATCTCTCTATACGGAAGTAGTCTTTTTTCCAGTGCCTCTTCTTCCTCGGCAATGACAACTTCCGCCCTTTTTGAGAGTTCCTCGTTATTAAATGCATTTACAATGCTGCGAATGGCATTTGAGGTATCTCTCTTGCCGTAAAAAGAGACTGATATATACGGTATGCCAAAACGCTCTTCCATTTTGCGACAAAGCGTGATGAGTGATTTGGCACATACGATGACATTTAGTTTTGCTCTATGGGCCGTTTGGATCGATTCTATCCTCCCGTCACCTGCCAATGTAGATACAACCTTGATGCCGATCTTCTCCAGGATAGGAGTGTATTGCCACATATCTCCTGTAACGTTGTATTCCCCTATAAGATTGATGCCAAATGGATGGATTTGTGCAGGTTCCTTGGTGCCTATGAGTTTATCCAGTACCGCTTCCCCGGCCAACCTTGAGCCTAGATTTTTACTGCCCACAAATCCGGGGGCATGCACGACAACTATAGGGATGCCGTATTTTGCCTCCATACGTGAAGCGATATTGTCCATATCATCGCCTATCATGGCAGTCACACACGTCTCATACACAAAGATCGCCTTTGGGTTTTTATGTTCAATGATGTACTCTATTGAGTCTTCTAATTTCTTGTTGCCTCCAAAAATTACATCATGCGCAGTGACATTAGTGCTATAGCCCAAATAGGTATTGTTTTCTCCTTCATAGCTGCTAGGCGTTGCTCTAGTCTCCCATGAAGCTCCCAAACACGTTGAGGGTGCATGCACCAAATGGACCGCATCCGCAAAAGGAAACAAAGATATTTGCGCTCCTTCAAAAGCACATCCGCCGCTCGTAGCTCCGGGCTTTGGCTTATCGCAGCTGCTCTTTTTTTGTTCATTATGGGTGCAAGCCGATTCATTTAGAAGTTCTTTGATCTGTTTTTTGTTGAC
>JBAZDL010000006.1:0-124973 GCA_041654415.1 Sulfurovaceae bacterium
AAAACGCATATTTTTATCTATATTTGGAGGTTTGGCTATAATGGTGTGACAATAAAGTACGGTCTCAAAGGATTAATAAGGTGTATTGGATTTTATTAGATTGTAGATTGGTGGGCATAGCTCTATCTATAAAAAAGGCTTAAAGCCCTATTTTACGGAGTTTAAAGAAGTTTGATTTTTTCATATGTACCATTTTATGTACCACTTAGTTTAATACTGTGTTTTTATGTCGGCAAATATTATATCACATTAAAGTATAACTAAAATCGAATTTTTAGCTTTGATTTACTTAGAGATCATATTTTATGAAAGTTGGAATATCGAGTTTTTCATCATCTTCCAAAAAGATGCAATCGAGTTTTCTAGAGTCCTTACTAGCTCCTTCGCTCTCTTCAAAGAGCTTATCATCTAAATCATACCAAGGTCTAGAGATTGCTTGCAACTTTACAAACACTTTATCATAGTCTATATCTTCAAGATCGAGCTCTTTAATCTCTTTGAGCCAAACTTCAATATATCTATCTTTGTCATCTTGATAGTTATCTTTTGGCACATTATACTTTAGAGTGAGTCTGCTAAACATAGCCATTGTATCGCTGTAACACTCGCTTAAAACATCGTATTGCATAGGTGTTGCCATAGCTACTCCTTTGTTATTATTATACAATATTTTCATTTTCTGTAACTAAAACTAAAAATTTGGTTTTAGTTTTAAACTCTTTTATTTTCAAGGGATTGACATTGTGCTTAACATAAAGAACCACAATATTGAAATAAGTAGTTTATTATTACTTAGTATTCTATTGTACTTTAGCTGCAATATTTTACTCGAGACTCATTGCATTTTTCAATATCGTTTATAAAAATATCTAGTAATTTACTTTTGGGTATTTTTGTTTGCTTGTATAAATTATTTAAAAAATTATAACTATCTTCTGAAATTCTAACTCTATATTCTTTTATTTTTTTCACAAAAATTCCTTCATGAGCTTCGCAGAAAACGGGAACACAAGTTCACAAAATGGGCACATTTTGGGTACTTGTTCCCTATCCTGCAATTACTTAAAAATCTATATATTTTTATAATCTCTATATACATACATTTCCATGATTTTAAACAAAGGCAAAATAAAAATTTACTCATCTTCCTCTCCATTTATTTATTTTATTTTTAACTGCACCATAACCTTTTTTACCAGCATTATAGGTAGAAAACGCTCCGCTTCCTGCTGCTCTTGCGCCTCTGCTTGAATTTCTTATGGAAGTTCCCAAAGCACTTTGCATTGCGCCTTCAAAACCAACTGTAGCGATTTTTTCGGCTAAATCTTTGGCTATTGAGATTAAAACATACATTACTATTCCAACAACAAGAACCTGGAAGCCTATATAAATTAAATCTAAACCGCTATTTAGTTGGTTTTGTGAAATTCTAATAAATGATGAAAACTGATCAAGAATACCGTTAAACAATAAAGTAACAATCAGCACGGTTAAGAGGTTGGAAAAGAAAATACTAAGCCATTGAGTAAACATATTTTTTAACCATCCTGACATTAAGGTAAAAAACATAAACGGGGCAAGCATAATCACAAGTTTAAGGACAAATTCGGTAATAATCACCACAAACATTGCAGGCATTGCCCCGGCACCAAAGCCGAGATAGACCAATACTTTTGCAATAGCGCCACTTAGTGGAACTATGCTTGTATCGGCATCATATAGTGAGTCTGCCAAAACCTTTGTTTTTGCCAGCAAAGCATCAAGCTTTGCATAAAGATTTTCTCCGCCGCCTACCCAAGAATGCAAAGCATTCATCGCATCAATAACAAGAGTCAAGTATCCATCGATATTTAAAACAAAGACCATAATAATTACTTTAATCGAAATATCCCATACCAACTCTCTTATGGGATCTTGGCTCTTGCCTGCAAGAGTCATATATCCTTTAATCATTATTATTATTGTGATCCAAACAGTTATTAAAACCGCTAATTGATTAGCCATATCAGAACTGCCGGCATTTTCAATTAATTGAAACAGACTATCTACTTTTTTACCTATGCTTTGAAAAAACATCTATTCCTCTTTACCATTTACTATAATCTGTTGTATCGGGAGTAAGTGATCTTATTTGCATTGCTGCTTTTGAAGCATTGATGCAATTTGGAGTCATTCCTAACTCTCCGGGATTGCTGTTGCACTCTGCGATCTTAGTTTTGCGCTCATCACTATTTTGCATATAATATTCAACCGTTTTTGTTTTCCCTTCATCGCAGCCGGTGAGCCATATCACTAAAAGCAATGATGTAAATATTATTTTTTTCATGTTTGATCCTTTTTTACCAATCATTATAATCATGTGTATCGGGAGTCATACTTCGCTTATGCATAATCTGCTTATTCTGTTTGATCTCAATTTGATCAAGTCGCTGACCTTGAGAGTTCATAAGCTCAACTTGTGTCTTGGTAAGATCAAGTTGCGCTACTTGTAACTGAATGGCGTTTTGAATGTCTTGAGACTCTTTTATATCTTGAGACATAACTAATTTGTTACCGAGATTTTTGATATTTGTACCTATCGTATCAAGAGTCTTGCTATATTCTTGATACACCGCGATCTCTTGAACTTTTCTCTTGATCTTGTTCTCGCATATTCTTTTCTCATCGCTGTTAAAGTAATCCACTTTGCAATCTTCAAAAAGATTATATTTGTTATAAAGCGCTTGCGCTGCGCTGCTTGTATTGCCGCTAAGAGATAAAAATTCTTTGGATGATTTGGAGAAGTTATAAAAGCTCTCTATATCTTTAGCAAATTGTACCGAGTCTCTTACTCCCGTTTGAGAAAGCAGCTGATTTTTATATGCTTCAAGTTGAGACTTATAATGCGCCGCTTGTTGAGTCCAACGCTCCGCTTGTTTTGCATATTCTGCAATTGATTTTGAAGTTTGTACGGGATCATATACAATATCAAATGCAAAAAGAGAGGTACTGATTACAGAAACTACTGCGAGCGAAATTCCAATTTTAATGCTTGTTTTTTTCATGCTTTTTTCCTTTATTGCGGAATGAATTAAAAGGTCTGCGAGAGAGGATCAACTGTTATCGTCATTTTATATATGTTCTCAAGACGCTTTTCTAAACGCCAAACACAAAGGCTAAGAACATCCTGAACATCTTCCGGTGCATCTTCATGTGCCATGAGATAACGGATAAGTCTTTCGCGCTTAGGATCAAGTTCTTTGTCTTCATCTAGCCATTGTAAACACTCTTCATGTTCAAGATGAAGCAGACTACAAAAGCCGACTTCGCTTTCATGGCACCATTGCCAAAACTTTTGTATCAAACTGGTTTTTTTACTCATAATTTTTCTCCTTAAATAAATTAATTATTAAACTCTGTAGAGCTTATCTTGATAGGCCCTATCGAACTTAATTGATTTTTCATTAAGCAATTCCTTGATTGGATTTTGCGAGTGGGATAATGGCTAAGGGGTTCTTGTCAAGATATCTCCAAACTTCTTTGGCTTGTTGAGGAGTTAGATAATCTGATGTATTTGAAAAATAAAGATATCCATTTGAGGCTACTTTGATCTCTTGATCAAAATATAAAGTGAGTACAGGGTAAAAATTATTGATGCTATTACCCTTATAGTTTTTTCGAAGACTATCTACAAAATCTAAAAAAGATTTTTTAATATCTTCTCTCTCTTCTCTTTTTGGTTTGAGAGAGGATTTAGGAGAGAGAGTTGTTTTTGTAAGAGTGTTTTTAATAGTGTCTTTTGTAGTGTCCCCATTTTCGGGACTGGTAGTAGTCCCGTTTTTCGGTACTACCCAGTCCCTTTTTTGGTGGTTACTTTTTTCGGTACTAGTCCCAATTTTAGGTACTACTTTATAAGAAGTCATTTTACCTGGTTGCTTAATTGCTTGGATAAGCCCATATTCTATTAATTCTTTCATGGCACCATAGACAGTATCTTTCTTTTTGATGCCTGCTATTTCCATGAGTTGACTTGTGGATACCTTATCCCGCTCTTTATTCCAGCCTTTTGTTTTTCTAACAATTATTAAATAACATTTTAGGGCATTTGGCGAGATGTCTCGCATGAGGTTATCTACAAGAGCATTTGGTACTTGAAATGAATTAACCTCAAAATCCATCAAATCCCCTTTAGATAGCAAAGAATATCACTTTTTAGCCATCTCGGCATATATGGGGACAAAGGATATCTAGGTGATGGCAGCTTGCCATCTTGTAATAATCTGTAAAAAGTTGATCTTGATATACCTAACCAATCAGCCGCACTTTTGGCGCTTAAAAACTTATCTTCATTGTTTTGTATGCTGTTCACTACCCCTTTATTACTTACTACCATAACGTGCTCCAGAATTAAAATATGTTTGCTGTAATGATTTAAGATATTGCTCGATCCACTCTCTTTTATAAACAACATTTCGTCCAATCTTTACAAATTGTAATTTCCCAGCTTTTCTAGCTTTAGCTTGTGTAGTTTTTGCAATTTGAGGGAAATCATCTGTTCCCCTTTCAAGATTATCTTGATAAATCCACATATAATATCCTTACTATATTTGTTAATAATTTATTATATATACTAAAATATTAATTTACACTTAAATGATTAATAAATTTGTTATATAATTTCTATATTTGTGAATCGGAGATTAAATAATGACTGAACGAGAAATATATATGAAACTCTTTGATGTTTCTATCAATACATACTATTTATGGAAAAAGCAGGGTCGTTCAGTATTCACATTGCTTGAAAAATATTTTACGAAAGAGGATCTAGAAGAGTTTATATTTAGCGAGAAGATCTCAAGGTATGAAGGCAAAGATAGCAAAAAGATTGACGATTATATACGAATATCCGAAATCATCAAACTTTTAACAAAATATAAAGCAGATACTTTATCTATTGCGTTATCAGAAAGTTTAGAATCTTGTGGAATAATTTCTGCCACATCAAAACGACTTAAAGACTTTATTCATAAAGATAGTTTTTTAAAAGAATTAGAAAAAATCTTAAGAGACCTTGATTCTGAAAAATCTTACAATAAAGATAAGGGTAAGAGTCTTCCAAAGAATATTGAGCTTGAAATTAACGAAAAAGAAAATTTTCGCCTTATTAAAAATAATGCAGATAAAACTTCTTTTAAAGAGACTCACACTTTTCAATCCATTGTAAATGACTTTAACGATAAAATAGGATTTGATTTTAATGAAAATGACCATTGGATTATATGGAAAATCATTTCAAGATATAAAGTTTATAATACCCTATATGATTTAGATTCATAGAGCCGGCATGCAATTAGTCCTAAAAGTAGAAAAAATATTCTTGTCCTCTGTGTGATTGCATTTTGCAACCAAAACTAAATTTTTAGTTTTGGTTCTCATTTTTTCGCCTTTATTGCATATAGCCAAAAGCCTCACAATATCTTTTCCCAAAATGATTTTTTTATATATAGAGCATGCCACACAAAAGCCAAAATTATTAATAGTGGAAAATAAATAATAGTTGGAATATCATATAGTAAATAAGCTGTCAAAGCTAACGATTCAAAATAGATTAGTATAGAATATATTTTATAGTACATTTCAATTATTTTATTAGAACTTTTGTTGTGATCTTTATTCATTTTTTTCTCCTTCATAATGTTAATTCGTTCATTATTGCAACACAAATAAATAGCTCTGATAATATCAAAACTAAAAGCAAATTTTTAGTTTTAGTTACAGAGGATAGTGAAATTTTATCTCTATACATGATACTTTACTCTCTCTAAAAACTGCTCCCACCACTCTAGCAATTCTCTAGCTTGTTTTGTATAATCTGCCTTATGTGTATAAGCTCTTACGACACTGTTGGTTTCTTGATGATCAAGTATGCTCTCTTTCACCTCAAAGGAGCTCTTATGTTCATTTGAATAGGTCTCTACTAAACTTCTAAAAGTACCTCTAAAACTATGTATGGTCTGCTTAGTGCCTTTTGTCTCATCATCATACCCCATGGTTTTGAGTGCTTTATTGACAGTTGCTGGATTAAGATGCATATGAATATTTGTAAGCCCATGAAATACCCATTTGCTCCAATCAGTTATTAGCTTGATCTCCATTAATATATCTATCACTTTATTTGTCAAAGGCAAAACAAAATCATCTAAATTTTCACTTTTTACTTTCATATTGTTTCTTGGTATTGTTAAAAGCCTCTTTTCAAAATCTATATACTCCCATTTAAGAGTTGTTAAGTTTTCAGCCCTAAGCATAGTGTATGGAAGTAGCTTTAAAGCAGTTCTTGTAATGATATGTCCTTTATAGTTATCTATATCCTTTAATAGCTGTCCTAATATCTTCTCATCTGTAATTTTTGCATAATGTTTATCTTTGGGCCTAGGCAGAGCATCTCTTGATATATTAGCCACAATATTATATTCACAATAGCCGTTAGATATAGCAAATATCCAAACTCTATTGCAGTTAGACAATAATCTCCTAGCCGTCTCTTTTGCTGTAATTGATTTTTGTTTTAAAGCATATAGCAGTTTGGCGTGAGTTATATCTTTGATCGGCATAGATGAAACTATATTTCTATTCTCGTCATATTCACAAAAAAATGGGAACACATCATTCTCAAAAGCTATTTGTATTTTATTTATCGTAGTTTGCGTATTGATCGAGTGTAATATCTCATCAATCCATTGATAAACAACTTTATGAAATTGTGATTTATCCTCTAGTGCGGTTTGCATTTTAACCTCTTGTTTTATTTCAAGAGGATCGATGCCTTGACTTATCTCTTCTTTGAACTTATTTGCCCGTTTGCGTGCCATATCAAGACTAACAGTAGGGTATGATCCAAAACCCGTTCTTCTTCTCTTTGCTTTATCGTGCTTATCCTTTAATATTGGACTCGAATATCTAAACACCCATTGCTTTCCACCGTCTGTTCTGATTAGTAATTGCAGTCCTTTTGTATAGTAGTCTGTCAGGGTATATTCTTTTGATTTTGGCTTGAGCGCCTTAATCTCTTTGTATGTTGAAAATGTTGTTTTAGTGGATTTACTCATAGTGGTACATAATCCTTTTATAAAAAATTTTATTTTATAAATGTACCAAAATATGTACCACTAAATACTTAGATAGGATAGTATTGCATGAGACAGCATAAGACAAGAAATAGCTTTAAAAGCATGCTGTAGCTTAAAGTAAAGGATTTTATGAGATTGTAAAAAACTGTAGATTGGTGGAGCATAGCGGGATCGAACCGCTGACCTCTTCGCTGCCAGCGAAGCGCTCTCCCAGCTGAGCTAATGCCCCACTGCTTAGGAATTGAAATTTTATACTACCAAAACATAAAATAAGCTTAGGCATTAAAAAAATAGCGATGTGTATCTTGCTTGGAAGCAAATGGAGTGACACGGTAAACATCATCACCTACTGCTATCTCATAAACCTCATCTTTTTTGCTCTTGGCATAAGTAATTACTATCCTTGCAGCCAATTCCTTATCTTGTGATGAAGCAGACACACTAATAAGCGAAAATGGACCGATCACAGGCAATGCAATTTGAATATATTTGTGACTTTCAATGCTCTTTAATGCCTCATTATCAGCTTCATCTCTGCCGACAATCAATTTGGCATTATCCGGAAGTCTAAAATGCCGTCCGAATTTAAGTATATCTATATCTTCAAGTCCAAAACTATCATAAGAGATATGCTCTTTTATACGCTGGCTATAGTGAATATCAGTTAGCAGACACCCCCCTCCTGGACTTTCATACTCCTCCCATCCATACTCTGCAGCCATGGTTATCTGCCTATCTCTGCTTCTGCCTGATATATCAAGCAGTTTTTCTCTATCTACCCAACCTTCTATTTCTGGTGTAGTGGGCTCCATAAGCTTGGCTGATAATGGCCTGAGTATAAGTTTTTCGTCCGTATCATTTGCCAAGCGGCTAACAAGTTTCATAGCGTCGCTTCGTTGACTCATTGGGCGCTGTCCAAGCACTTCTCCAGTAATGATAAAAGAGGCATCAAGCTCCCTCATAAGTTCTTTTGCAATTCGAAACATATACCCATGGCAATCTATGCATGGATTAAAATTTTTTCCATATCCGTGTACAGGATTAAATAAAATCTTTTGTATATATTCTTCTCGCACATCAATGACGCGAAATGAAGCCCCTGCTATTGATGCTCTTTGTCGTAAGAGATCTTCAATATCTTTCTTGCTGCCAAAACCTATCTTGACATGTATAGCTATGACTTCTATGCCCATATCAGCGACTCTCTTCGCTGCTAGCATACTGTCAAGTCCTCCGCTAAATAATGCCAATGCTCTCATGATCGACCATTTCCCCTCTCTCTAATTTTGGTATAATCTCTGTCTTTATTGCTCTGATAAAAAGTGCTTTTCTTCCAAAAGATATTGTCGTATCGGCTGTTATACTTTTTAGTTTATCTTCATAATATTTGATTAGAAAATTTCGCAGTGCTTTTTGCAAATCAGCTTCACTCATAACCTTGGCATGCTCATTAAGAGAAAGCTGGCGAACAAGCCGATGTTCACTATCACCTAATATGATAGCTTGGAAATACTCTTCATACACTCCAAACATAGCCGGATGTACAATATTTAACACATCATCTATCATTCTTGGATATTCCAATAGTGTTTTGAGCAGACTGAGCTGCTCTATATCATACTTGGTTTGTTTAGAAACTGTAGGCATAAACTTTTGAGCTTTTTTGCCCTTGCCAAACAGTGCTATGGAAACTTGCAAAGCAGATGCGGCAAATGGTATATAAGACTCTTGCAAAATATCGCTAAGACCTGCTAAATATGAACGAACAGCCCCAAATGCACTCTCTTTTTCTTTTGGATTGGATAGATCATATTGTCCAATAATTTTCTCGATGACAAATTCAATTAATGGCTTATGTTCTCTAAGTAACTTTGCCGCTAATTCTGTTTCGCCTTTTGCTATCAAATCAGCAGGATCCTGGCCATTTGGGAAAAGCACTACTCCTCCATCAAATCCGGCAAGAGAAAGCATTTGAGCAGCCTTTAATGCTGCAGCAACGCCAGCTTTATCTCCATCGTATGCTAATATAATTTTGGGGTCACCCTTGCGTAATAGCGGCAAATGATCATTTGTCAGTGCTGTACCAAGAGTGGCAACTGCTTCTTTAAATCCGCCTTGATGCAGCATAATAACATCAAGATATCCTTCGCAAATTATAATTTTACGAGATGCATAGATATGCTCTTTTGCCTGATGATAACCGTACAATAAGCGCGATTTGTTAAATAATTTGGTTTGAGGTGAATTAATATATTTGGCCGGATGATTTGAAATAGTTCTTCCGCCAAATCCAACTATCCCTCCGCTTGCAGAATATATCGGAAAAGTGATCCTCTCAACCAGTCTAGCATATTTACCTTCCTCGCCTGTGGCTATGATACCGGCTTCTTCGGCTGTGCCTAGAGGCATAAGTGTAGAATGTAAAAAATTCATAACTTCTGTTCCCGATGGGACATAGCCCACGCCGAACATTTCTATAGAATTTTGATTGATTCCGCGATTATGAAGATATGACAAAGCATTATTGGCATGGCTTAGATTTTTGATATACCATGTTTGCATAGCTTCAAGTACTCTTTTGGTTTCACTATAATCACCCTTGCCCTCGCTATAATTAAGAGAGAAATTGAACATAGAAGCCAGCTTTTCGACAGCTTCCGGGTAAGTAAGTTTTTCCAATTCCATCACAAACTTGATACTATCACCGCCTACACCGCAACCAAAGCAATGATATATCTGCTTAGCTGGACTAACCACAAAAGACGGTGTCTTTTCACCATGAAAAGGACAACAAGCCTTGTAATTTGCCCCTGCTTTTTTGAGCTCTACGTAATTGCCTATCACGTCAACAATATTAATGGAATTTTTGAGCGTTTCAATCGAGGCTGTATCTATCATCTCATCATTATAGCAAATTTGGTATAATTTATTACAGCACAAAATAAACAGTTAGTGTGACAATAACCATATAAATTACAAAAGAGGAGTTAAAGTGGAAAATATTTTACCAAAATACAATGATCCGCTATTTAGCATCTTGCTTATTGTGGCTTTAGGTTTTATTATTGCAGTAACGGTTTACATTTTGGAAGTATATTCAAAACAAAAAGAACATAATTCATTGCTGAATTTTTTAGAAAAATTTGAAAGCAGTGAATGCAGCATAAATACAAAAGATTTAATATACGAAGAGCATATGCTCACCCCGCTATCAACATTGGCTAAAGCGTTCGAACATAATGGGGAGTATCAAAAAGCCATAGAGATATATCTCTATCTTATCAAAAATATAAACGAAGAGCTGCCGCAGCTTGAGCTCATGGAACATCTAGGCAATACTTACTTTCATGCCGGATTTTTAGAAAGAGCAAAAACTATTTATCTAGACATATTATCAAAAAAACCGCGAAGTCCAAGTATATTATATTCTTTAGAGATAATATATGAGATGATGCATGATTTTACCAAAGCCAAAGAGACTTTATTACCTCTTAAAACAATGGGCGAAGATACAGCTTCCCTAGAAGCTTTTTTGGAATTAGAAACGCTTATAGCCGATAAAAAAATATCCAAGGAAGACAAAAGCAATAAATTAGTGGAACTATACAAACTTTACCCATCGCTTTATCGTCCAATAATGGAACAGATTTTCCGTAATGACCACACAAAGGCTTGGAATATTTTTGATGAAAATCGGATAGAAGATATTTTGGATATATTGTGGTTTTTGGATAATAAGAAACTGGATATGAATATCATCAATACATATGAATCTCTAAAAGTACTATACTACATCAAAGGCATTGAAGATACCTTGTCACAAACTTGCAGTATATTTAGTCTTGATATGCTTGCCATTGCCAAAAGCTATGGATATGACAATGGTGAACTGTATTTTTCATATATTTGCAATAATTGCAGACATACATTCCCCGTTAGCTTTAAAAGATGTCCAAACTGTAAAGCTATCAACTCAATAAAAGTGGAGGAACAAATTGCAAAAGCAACAACGCAAAACGATAACTCTCTACTCTGATGGTTCAAGCTTGGGCAATCCAGGGCCTGGAGGATATGGGGGGATACTGGAGTTTCAAGGACATCGCAAACATTTTAGTGGCGGCGAAGCGCATACTACAAATAACAGGA
The DNA here is from genome assembly GCA_041654415.1 of Sulfurovaceae bacterium. Lineage (GTDB taxonomy): Bacteria > Campylobacterota > Campylobacteria > Campylobacterales > Sulfurovaceae > BN30871. The sequence continues at coordinate 11,259 of JBAZDL010000006.1, forward strand.
TGGAACTTATGGGGGTAATTGAAGGGCTAAAACTTCTCAAAGAGCCTTGCTATGTAATTATAATTTCTGACAGTAGTTATGTTGTCAATGCTATCAATAAATGGTTGCCAAATTGGATAGCTAAAAACTTTGCTAAAGTAAAAAATGTTGACTTATGGAAAATGTACATAGATGCTTCTGAACCTCATACCATTAGCGCTCAATGGGTACGTGGACATAATGGACATATTGAGAATGAACTTTGTGATCAGATGGCAAAAGCAGAAGCTATGAAATTTAAGGAATAATCATGAAAACAAAATTTAGTTTGCAAATATTGTCAATCTGCTTAACAATTGCAAGTGCTATGGCCATGCCAAGCGATGTCAATGTGACAAATATTGAAAATAATATCACAAAGCAATATAAACATATAGCATCAGGCAAATGCAGTTGGTACGGCTCAAAATTTAACGGCAGCCGCACAGCTAGCGGAGAGAGGTTTGACAGCACACAAAAAACTGCTGCACACAAAACTCTTCCTTTCGGTACCCTTCTTAGAGTAACAAGCACCAAAACAGACAAAAGTGTAATTGTCAAAGTAACCGATAGAGGCCCATTTGTAAAGCACAGGGTACTTGACATCTCTCATGCGGCCGCTAAAGAACTTGGCGTAGTTGGAAATGGTGTATTTTATGCCAAAATAGAAGTAGTAAAATAGGTATTGGCATGAGATTTTTGTATATATTAATCTTTAGCGCGGTATTGTCTAGTGCCAATGAAAGTATTTACAACGAAGTCAAAAGTATAATTGCCATAATGGAGTCATCCAACAAACATACTGTAGTTAATCGTAACGGTTTTTTGGGCAAATATCAATTTGGTGCCATGAGCTTGGTTGATATAGGATTTTTAAAATTAGAAAACTATAAAGCTTTGACTTATACCAAAAAGACCAAAACCAGAGCGGCCAAAGTGATGTGGAGAGATGGATATAATCTCACAAAATTTCTAAATGATCCAAATAATTGGAATATCGAAGGTGGCAAACAGGCTTTTTTAAACAGTACTGAACTTCAAGACAAAGCAATGGATAAAATGCTTAGAATAAATACAAAAAGACTTTTGCAAAAAGGTTTTGACCTTAGCGATCCGTCATTTGCTAAATCTATGTTGATAGCATCACACTTTGGGGGTGTAGGCAGTGCAGAAAAATACGCAAAAGAGCATAAAGACTACAAAGATGACTTTGGCACCAGCATATCAAAGTACTACAACGCAGGAAAGGGACATTATAACCCATAATATGCTATAATAAAAGCCAAATTAAGGAGTAATAATGGATAACTATAGTCAATTGGAGCGCCAATTGGGGTATGTTTTTAATGACAAGCAATTGATTATTGAGGCTTTAACTCATAGAAGTTTTAAAAAGCCTTATAATAATGAGCGGCTTGAGTTTTTAGGAGACGCAGTACTTGACCTCATCGTAGGTGAATATCTGTATAACAAATTCAAAGATTCGGACGAAGGAACACTATCAAAAATTAGAGCGTCCCTTGTCAATGAAAGCGGATTTGCACTTTTGGCAAAAATATTAAATTTAGGAAAATATATCTATCTATCTCTTGCCGAAGAAAACAATGAAGGCAGAACCAAACCTTCTTTATTGTCCAATGCATTTGAAGCTATCATAGGTGCTATCTACATAGAAGGCGGGCTTGAAACAGCTAGAAAAATAGTTATAGAGTTATTGGAAGAATGCTATCCGACCATTGATTTGCAAACTCTTTCAAGAGATTACAAAACAGCTCTTCAAGAGCTAACCCAAGCCAAATATGGCGTAACGCCTGATTATGAGCTGATAAGAGCATTTGGGCCTGATCACAAAAAAGAGTTTGAAATATCCCTCACTCTAAATGGTAAAGAGATAGCTACAGCACAAGGAAAAAGCAAAAAAGAAGCTCAGCAAAAAGCTGCCAAGAGTGCTCTAGATATATTACTACAAGGCAAATGATATGAATACTTTTGGCAAAAAATTCACAATGACTACTTTTGGTGAGTCTCATGGTGTAGCTTTGGGTTGTGTAGTAGATGGAGTTCCAGCCGGATTAGCAATTGATGAAGCATTTATCCAAAGTGAATTAGACCGCAGAAAACCAGGCAAGAGCAGTTTGGAGACCAAACGTAAAGAAGGCGATAAGGTATCTATATTATCGGGAGTTTTTGAAGGCAAAAGCACAGGTACTCCAATTGCGATGGTTATATATAATGAGGACCAAAAAAGCAAAGATTATGACTCCATAAAAGATCTTTTCCGCCCAGGCCACGCTGATTTTACTTATTGGAACAAATACGGCATTAGAGACTACAGAGGCGGCGGACGAAGCAGTGCTAGAGAGACAGCGGCTAGAGTAGCAGCCGGTGCAATAGCAAAATTGATGCTTAGCACGATTGGCATCAATATCCAAAGCGGCATCAAAGCTATCGGTAATATCAAAGGCAACTTGGATGATTTTGAATATGCCAAATCAAGTCTTATACATGCACTTGACAAGAATTACGAAGACAAACAAATCGAAGCTGTCACATCAGCAAGAGATGAGCATGACTCTATAGGCGGAAGTGTGCTTACTATTGCTACTGGTGTTCCAATAGGCCTAGGAGAGCCAATGTACTACAAGCTAGACGGTGCATTAGCCGAAGCAATGATGGGCATAAATGCAGCCAAAGCTGTAGAAATCGGCGAGGGGGCAAAAAGTGCAACTCTTAGAGGCTCACAAAACAATGATCCCATAAGTTCACTAGGCTTCAAGAGCAACAAAGCCGGCGGTATCTTAGGCGGCATGAGTAATGGTGATACCATCGCTGTCACTACCTACTTTAAACCAACGCCGTCAATATTTCAAGAACAGCATACTATTACCAAAGATGGAATTGAGACTATGTGTTCACTCAAAGGCAGACATGATCCATGTGTTGCCATCAGAGGAAGCATAGTATGCGAAGCCATGATGGCTTTAGTGCTTGCAGATATGGTTTTGCTCAATATGGGTAGCCGCATGGATCATATAGAAAAGATTTATAAGTAGTAAATGCCATAAAATAATGTCGCCCAAACGCTCGAAAAGCAGCGAGATTTTGAGCGTATGCCGCAAAACTAGCGAATAACGGTTTTACAAAGTAAAAAGTTTCTTTAGAAAAATCTAATCGTCAATCCCTTTAACTCTAAAACTCTTTCGATGTTCTTTGCATCTACCGTGGCTGCAAATGGCATCTATGTGTGCTTTGGTGCCATAGCCTTTATGTTTATCAAACCCATACTCCGGATACTGTATAGCCAACTCTAGCATTATTCTATCTCTTGTAACCTTGGCTAATATGCTAGCAGCACTTACTTCGAGGATTTTTTCATCAGCTTTTATCATAGTTGTTATACCTTGCACACCGAATGTACAATTTCCATCAAAAAGATAATCATACTCCGGCAAATGATGTATAATCTCCAAAAGTCCTTGCCTTAGACATGCAGATATACCCATGTCATCAACCTGCCCGGCATCAAAGATAACTATATGATGTCGCGAATTTTGGATAATTTGAATATAAATTTCTTCTCTTTTTTTTTCTGAAAGCTTTTTGGAATCCGTTACGCCTTTTATCATTTTATACATTACTACCCCGGCGATCACGAGCGGTCCGGCCAATGGCCCCCTGCCTGATTCATCTATGCCACATAAAAATTGTTTATCATACATTAACTATTTTCTTTATTTTATTGTATATTGATTTACCATTTGGAGTTATACTTACATTGTTGCAAGAGTACTGCATACAAGTCTTTTTACTCCTTCCTTGTTTTGATCCGTCTTACGGTACTCCTTGTGAGACGGATTTTATCCGATAAATTTACCTTGACTGCGCAGATCAGCTTCCATAATCTCTATTTCTCTGTGTCCATTATGTACAATTTCTGTATCTACACTAAAATCCAGTTCACTATTGCGCCCTTCATAAGGTACATGATTCAATATTGTCTTGATAGCGTTCAATCTTGCTTTAAATTTATCTACACTTCGTATAACCGTCCAAGGGGTCTTAATAGTATGTGTGCGTTTGAGCATTTCATATTTCATGAGAGTAAATTCATCCCATTTTTCTTGCATCTGCAGATCAATTTCGCTCAATTTCCATTGCTTTAAAGGATTATGTTCCCTTTCTAAAAATCTAGCGTTCTGCTCTTCTTTGGTGACGGAAAAATATATCTTTACAAAATAAAATCCATGATCTACTAGATCAGCTTCAAACTGCGGGACACTTTTTATGAAAGTTTTGTATTCATCTTTGGTACAAAAACCGAAAACAGGCTCAACCATTGCACGGTTATACCAACTTCTATCAAAAAGCACCATCTCTCCGCCGTGTGGAAATTGTTCCACATATCTCTGAAAATACCATTGTGTTTTTTGTACATCAGAAGGCTTTCCAAGAGCGACTACTCGATAATGCTTCTCATTCATATATCTGGTAATCCTACGAATTGCTCCGCCTTTGCCTGAGGCATCCCTGCCCTCTATAAGGACTATCATTTTTTTCTGATGTTTTTCCAAATGATCTTGCAGCTTAATAAGCTCAACTTGCAAAGGTTCCAATGAATCTTCTTGCACAGCATATGAGTATTTTTTAAATACTTCACTTTGGTATGCCTCATCTTGATTAAATCGTTCTAAAAATTCATTAAATTCCACATATCACTCCTATTCAAATTTATATCCAACACCCCAAATAGCATGAAAATATCCAAGTTTGCCTTCTGGATCTATCTTTTTTTTGAGACGATTAATTGCAACATTCATAGCATTATAATTACTGCTTTCTATTTTGTCCTGCCACAATGCATTGTGCAAAACTTCCCTATCTATATTCTTGCCTGCATTTTGTATCAAAAAATAGAGCAGATCACTTTCAAATTGCGTCAAAGTTATATCATTATTTCCAACAGAAACTGTCTTTTTTCTACAATTCAAAGCAATCTCTTTGTATTTAACCATATCACCTGATATTAATGCACCGCTCCTTCTTAGAAGAGCATTTACTCTAAGAATAAACTCTTTGGGCTGAAATGGTTTCGTGATATAGTCATCTCCACCGCTTTCAAACCCATCTTCTATATCACTTTGAGTATCTTTGGCAGTCAAGAATATCACTGGAATTGTATATCCTTGTTCTCTTATATGAGAAACAAATTGGCTGCCTTCAGTATTGGGAAGATTGCGATCTACTATAAGCAGTGACGGACTCTCTTCGTCCAAAAATTGCATTACATGCTCAGTAGATAAAAAACCTGTAGTCTTATACCCTTCTTTGTTGAGCAAATACTCTACAAGCTCCAATATATCTTCTTCATCTTCAATAATTAGAATTTCTATCTTTTCTTTTTGCATACATAGTATTATACAAGAAAAACAATATCATTTGCTTTCGCTAATCAATGAACCAATATATCTCTTACGTTTATTTTCCTTTAGTAATGACAAATCTGTCACAATAAAGCCGTCAACACAATTGCCGAAATCTTTGTCATATCCAAAATCAAAAAACTTTACTCCGCCATCTTCACATACTTCGCTGTATTGTTTATAAAGTGTAGGTATAGCATATCCCATCATTCCTAGCTTTTCTTTGAGCGTTTGTAAATCTTTTTTATAATCATTGTAAACAAAGATTGATTTACATCTCTTCTTTGTTTCAAGTGATATTTTATATGGATATTTGTGTGCAACTAATGATTCATTAGTACCGAAATAATTGCTATAAAACTCTACCATCATACCTTTTGCTTCGTTACTGAATGTGTCACTCAAGCTCACAGCTCCAAAAAGATAACGAATTTGAGGTTGTGTTTTTATAAATGCTCCGATTCCTTGCCATAAATAATCAAGTGCTCTGCTATTCCAATATTTTGGCTGCACGAAACTGCGCCCAAGCTCAATGCCTTGAGAGAGATAAGAATCGAATTTATTATCAAAATCAAAAAGTTTAGTAGTATAAAAACCTTTTGTACCGTATAACTCCAATATATCTCTACCGATACCGATTCTGTATGCTCCGGCTATTTCGAGTGCATCATCATCCCATACTATTAAATGTTTATAGTACATATCAAAACTGTCTATGTCTCTTTTTTTGCCGCTGCCCTCACCTACAAATCGAAAGCTAAGCTCTCTTAGCCTGCCTATCTCATTTAAGACACAATCTTCTATATTACTAGAATACAGCAGTATGTGTTTATCATCAAACGTCTTACCCAGCATGATGGCGTTCTTTAAAGCTTTTTTTAGTTCGCTCCTTGCTTCCGGGGTTGCTATAATGTTTTGAGTGAGAAAAATCTCTTTACCTCCTTTGGCTATACGATAAAAATGTTTACGAAGCAGTTTTACGCTTTGTTTCGGAGATAGGCCGCTTAGATTGTAAGAATCATAAGATATTGATTTACCTATCTTAAAATCGATAGTTTTTTTATAGGATTTAAACATTTCATGCGGCAATGTCGCAGTTGCAAAAGAACGATTTAGCCATGAGAGCATATAAAAAGTTTTAGAATTTTTTGCTTTGATATATATAGGCAATATCGGGGCTCTTGTTTTTGAAGCGATTTTTAAAAAACCGCTTTTCCATGCAGTATCTTTGATGCCGTCTACTCTGGCACGGCTCACTTCACCTGATGGGAATATAATAACCGCTTTCCCGTCGTTTAATGCATCATATATCTCTTTTAGTGAATTCTTATCTGTTTTGTTTTGGATATTGTCAACCGGAATTAAAATATCTTTTAGTTGATCAAATTGGTTTAAAAAGGAGTTTGCTACTATTTTAATGTCTTTACGTACATCTTTGAGTAAATGTATGAGCGCCAATGCATCCAATGCGCCAAGAGGATGATTGGCAATGATGACTGCTTTGCCGTATGGCGGAATATGGTCAAGTTCTTGTTTGCGAAGGCCTATATTGACATTAAAATGATCCAATACCGCCTCAATAAATCCAAAAGCTTCCTTGTTTGCATTGGCTTCTAGAAATGTATTGATCTGTTTTTCGTGAAAAAATGCTCTTAGCAAACTAAATAATAATTTCTGTAGTTTCTCGGGGACGATCGAGAGCTTTGGATAATGATGAAGCATATAATTTTCTATCTGTACTTGCATAGTATTCCTATTTAAGATATGCCATATCATAAGCTAGAAAAGAAACATTTTGATAACAAAATTTACGAGAGTTTATATCCTACTCCCCACACGGGTGTAAAGTAATGTTTATTATCAAATGGATCTATTTTTTTCTTGAGACGATTGAGTGCTACATTGATAGTCTTATCATTAAAGCTCCCATCATCTTCCCATACTTCATCTCGCAGAAAATTACGGCTTAGTGTTTGATGCGAGTTTTTAATAAAAGTCATAAGCAGCTTAAACTCCAGATTTGTCAATGCAACTGAAGAGTTGTCAACATTCAATTCTTGCTTTTGACAATCAAGAACCATATCTCTATAACGCAATTTGCTATATTGCGTAATCCCGCTTCGTTTGAGCAGAGCTTTGATGCGAGCGACCAATTCTTGTGGCTTAAAAGGCTTGGTCATATAGTCATCACCGCCTGATTCAAAACCGTCCAAGATATCTTTGTCACCGTTTTTTGCTGTCAAAAATATGACCGGTATCTCATATCCTTTAGAACGCAAATAAGATACAAAGTGACTGCCTTCAGTATTTGGAAGGTTTCTATCTACTATCATAAATGCAGGATTCTCTTCTTCTAAGAATTGCTCTACATATTCTGTAGATAAAAATCCTGTAGCTTTATACCCCTCTTTTGTCAAAATATACTCTATTAGTTCAAGTACATCTTGCTCATCTTCTATGATAATAATCTCGATCTCTTTGAATTTATTTCTTTTCATTGTAAACCTCTCATGTTTTAGTTTATCAATTTCTGTGACAACTATCGTATTGCAAATTTGCCATGCATGCCGCGCGATCTGCTATTTTTTCTATCTTTCTAATGAGTGCTAGTGCTTGAAAATACTCTTGAGAAAGTTCTTTTGCATTGAGCATCTCAACAAAAAGATCTTTTTCTATAAGCGAATATATATCATCGGTCTTGCTCTCTTCCATATTTGCCTTGACACATAGATCTTGAATCACGTCTTTTTCTTCTTGTGAAAGCATAGATACTGCACATTTCAGTGCGGCCAAACTTGCTTTTTGCAGCAAAACAATATTAGCCATAATGGCACCAAAGTGTAATTCACCATCAGTTTTGACCGGAAAGTTTTTGAGAAAGCTTTTGGTGTTTGATGCTGCTCTTAGATATTCATTTGTCATTTTAAGATATGAGATTATCGTTTTAAGGTCTTTTGCTTCGGGAGCAAATAGTGCCAAAGTTATAACTATCTCTTTATCTACGTTGCGAGCCTCGTCTCTTATGCCGCCAAGACTCTCTTTTGCCTCTTTAAACTTGGAATAATCACCGCTTTTCAAACCATCATATATAATTTCGTTTGCCTTAACTATTTTTTGCCCTATTGTCTTCATCATTTCATTGATGCTTGTTAATTTCTCTTCGTATTTTGTCAACATATCAACCAAACCTTCCTGTAATGTAATCTTCTGTCTGTTTTACTCTTGGATTTAGAAATATAGTTTTTGTATCACTATATTCAACAACCTTGCCTAAATGGAAAAATGCCGTATAGTCACTTACACGTGCTGCTTGCTGCATATTGTGGGTAACTGTGATTATTGTAAAATCTTTTGTAAGCCTCAACATAAGCTCTTCTATCTTTTCTGTAGAAATAGGATCAAGTGCAGAGGTTGGCTCATCCATTAAAATCACCTCCGGTTTGACTGCTATGGTTCTGGCAATACAAAGTCTTTGCTGCTGACCGCCGCTGAGCCCTGTTCCTGGGTGTTTTAACATATCTTTGACTTCATTCCAAAGACCGGCACTTCTTAGTGATGCCTCTACTAATTCGTCGCATTGGGTTCCTTTTTTTACAATCCCATGCTTAAGTGGCGCGTATGCTACATTTTCATATATGGATTTTGGAAATGGATTTGGCTGCTGAAATACCATGCCGATCTTTTTACGCACGCTTACCTCATCCACATCTCTGTCATATATATTTTTATCATCGATAATCACTTGTCCTTCTATATTGACCCCCGTAATTAGATCATTCATACGATTAAGGCATCTAAGAAAAGTTGACTTACCGCAACCGGAAGGTCCTATGAGTGCTGTGATATTGTTTTTGTAAATATCCATATTGATTCCAAAAAGTGCCTGTTTTTGTCCATACCACAAGCAAAGATCATCAGATTTTACTTTTACCTCTTTGGCATTACTATCTTGTTCTTCTTTTAATTTTACATTAAATTTCATATTTTCACCATTTAATTTCATATTTTTTTCTCATGTATATCGCTGCTCCATTCATAGTCAAAAGCACTCCTAAAAGTATCATAATAGCTCCGCTTACTCTCTCTACATAGGCGCCTTCTGGCATACCGGCCCATGTAAATATTTGAGCCGGCATTACTGTAGCAGCCCCAGTAAAACTAGTTGGAATATCAGGAATGAAAGCTATCATACCTACTATAATAAGCGGTGCTGTCTCACCCATAGCTCTGGCTATTCCTATAATAGAGCCTGTCATGATACCAGGAAGTCCCAACGGCAATACATGGTCTTTGACAACCTGTAATTTGGTAAGTCCCAAGCCATACGCAGCTTGACGAATACTAGCCGGCACTCCTCTTAATGATGTTCTGCTGCTTACTATAATTACCGGCAGTGTCATCAATGCAAGAGTAAGACCGCCCACAAGAGCAGAAGATCTCGGCAAGCCAAAAAAGTTAATAAACACAGCCAACCCCAAAAGTCCAAACAATATAGACGGCACAGCTGCAAGATTGTTGATATTTATCTCTATGATCTGGGATATTTTATTGTCTTTTTTAAATTCTTCTAGGTAAATAGCACTCATGACACCTATCGGAAAAGCAAATACTATACAAACTATAATAGTAAGTATTGACCCAACCACCGAAGATAAAAATCCACTATTTTCTGGTATCTTGGAATCTCCGCCGGTTAAAAAAATGATATTGAATTTTTGGTCGATCTTGCCTTGCTTTATTAGACCATCAACTATAAGCTTTTGATCTTCCGATAGACTATTTTGATGGCCTTTTATGTATTGATCTACCTTATCATCGGCAAGTACCCACTCATTTTGCACTTTATTCATTAATTGCGGATTTGCTACTGCATGTTTTGGCATATCTCTGTACCATGCACGACTTACAAGCTCATAATGTTTTTCATCAATAGCATATGAACTATCGGCTATGGTATCTTTATTATAAGTTACAGGCAATTGTATATATGTTTGTCTAAAAGACGGTAAACCCTTACTTATGATATCAGTAAAAAATATGATCAAAAATGCTACAGAAACCAACAATGCCGATATCGCAATAGATTTAAAAATCTTATCTGAAATATGTCGTCTTTTGAGTGTGGGGTCATAAAATGGATTACTGTTTTTCATAAGTTGCTCGATTTGTATTTTTCTTTGAATACTCTGATAGTATAAACACTGATTACATTAAGTATAAGTGTAAAGACAAAGAGTGCAAGTCCTAAAGCAAATGCGCTAAGTGTCTCTGGTGAATTAAATTCGCTATCACCCGTAAGAGCATCCACTATACGTACTGTCACTGTTGTCATATCTTCAAGAGGATTGAAACTTAAATTTGCCCTAACGCCTGCTGCCATCACAACTATCATTGTCTCCCCTATTGCTCTTGAAATTCCTAGCAATACAGCTGAAATAATTCCAGGCATAGCTGCAGGTAGGACTATAAATTTTATAGTTTCGGATTTTGTCATGCCAAGAGCGAGTGAGCCTTTTCTTACATGGTCAGGTACGCTTGTGATAACATCATCACTTAGGCTTGCTATTATAGGTATGATCATAATGCCCATTACAAGCCCTGAAGCCAATGCATTATTAAATGATGCCTCAATGCCGATTGATGCAAAAGCTTTTACAATAAATGGGGCTACTGTTATGGCTGCGAAAAATCCGTATACAACAGTAGGTATCCCAGCTAAAGTCTCTATAATAGGTTTAGCAATATTCCTTGTTTTGCTTGAAGCATATTCAGACAAATAAACAGCGGTATAGACTCCTATAGGCACTGCTACTATAATAGCTATGAGAGTAATGACAAGCGTACCGGTAAATATAGGAACCGCTCCAAATTTGGCACCCTCAACTCCTGGCGACCACTCTGTACCAAATATAAAATACCAAAAACTCTCCAATCTAAAAAAAGCTATTGCTTCAAATAAAATAGACAACAGTATCCCAAATGTTGTAAGGATAGTAATTGCCGTAGCACCCATCAAGAGATATTCTATAAGTTTCTCTTGAATAGAAATATGTTTGTTTTTTTGCAGCATATTTTGGCCTATTTCAATTCACCGGATGTGAGTACTTTTTGGTCAAGCACATCTTTTATCATAGCTTTTCTTGCACTTTTTTCAAGAGGGATAAGGCCTAATTTTTTTAGATTGCCTCTATCCCCTATCATTTTTTCGCTCATGAAAAGCTCTACATATTGATCTATTGCCGGGGTAGCAGCTCTATTGTCATTTTTGACATAGAAAAATAGACTTCTAGAGATCGGATATTTACCGCTAGCTATATTTTCAGGGGTCGGTGTAGAGCCGTCTACAATAGAACCTACAATTTTATTTGCATTTTCTTCTAAGAATCCATATCCAAATATGCCTATGGCATTTTTATCTTTTGTCAATTTTTGAACGATAAGATTATCGTTTTCGCCGCTATCTACATATACTCCGTCTGTTCTGACGCGGCTATATTTTTTATATCCGGCTGCTTCATATACATCTTTGAGTTCTTTTTCTGTAAAGTGCTGCATAACCATCTCTTCAAAGCTGTCTCTAGTGCCTGAACTTTTTGGCGGCCCATAAACCATAATAGGACGATTCGGCAAGCTGGCATCTATATCTGACCATTTTTTATATGGATTTTTAATAAGTGTTTTGCCGTCTTTGGATGGCACTTCATCTGCAACTGCCAAAAAGATTTGCATTCTTGTCAAGTTCATCGGCGCATTTGATTTGTCTTGAGCCAATACGATACCGTCATAACCAATTTGCGCTTGAGTGATATTTGTAATTCCGTTTTTTTGACACTCTTCGTACTCTTTTGCTTTCATTTGTCGTGAAGCATTTGTAATATCAGGGCTGCCCTTGGCAGCACAAAACATTTTCATGCCTCCACCCGTGCCTGTTGATTCAACTACTGGTGTCGGTACACCGCCTATTGCTCCAAGCTCTTCAGCTACCGCAGAAGCAAATGGATAAACAGTAGAACTTCCTACCATTTTGATCTGATTTTTAGAATTTTGAGAAGATGCGGTATTTGTATCTTTTGTTGTATTGTTATCTTGAGATGTATTATTGCTGCAACCGCCCAATATTAATGCACTGATAGCCACTAAGCTTAAAAGAGATTTTTTCATAAATATGTCCTTCGTTATTTTGATTCGGACATTTTAAGAGAAATTGATTACAATTTGATTACAAATTAATTACATAAATATTACAAAAAAGTTACAAAAAAAGTTATGTTTTATTTTGTGATATAAAGCTGCTATGAAAGGCTTGTTGATCTACAAGCCTTTCATATAAATTTATCAATATTATTTTGTCATCAAATCAAGATTTGTAAGTTTCTTGTGAGAAAGTACATTTTTGATTGACATTGCTCTAGCTGCTTTTGATAAAGGCACCAGACCAAGTCTTTTTAGGTTTCCTCTTTCTCCTATCATTTTGTCATTCATAAACATTGCTGCATATTTATCTATAGCAGGTACTGCCGCTCTATGGCTGTTTTTGATATAAAATCTCAAGCTTCTAGAAATCGGGTATTTGCCGCTGGCTATCAATGCCGGAGTTGGGGCATAACCATCAATTGTCGCGCCACTGATTTTGTTACCATTTTCTTCTAGATAGCCATATCCAAATACACCGACTGCTGCAGCATTTTTACCAAGTTTTTGCACGATAAGGTTGTCATTTTCACCGCTATCTATATAGATGCCGTCGGTTCTGATACGGCTATATTTTTTGTGTCCTGCTGTTTCATAAACAGCTTTAAATTTGCCGTCTTCAGTAAAATGCTGCATAACCATTTCTTCGAAACTATCTCTAGTGCCTGAACTTTTTGGCGGTCCATAAATAACAATAGGTCGATTTGGCAACGATGCATCGATGTCAGACCATTTTTTATTTGGATTTTTGATAAGTGTCTTGCCGTCTTTTGAAGGGATTAGCTCTGCAATTGCTAAAAATATTTGTTCTCTAGTTAGTTTAAGAGGGACATTTTTTTTGTTTTGTGCCAAAACTATACCATCATAACCGATAAGTGCTTCTGTGATATCTGTTACGCCATTTTGTTTACATAAAGCAAGTTCTTTTGTTTTCATTCTGCGGCTTGCGTTTGTGATATCAGGAGTATCCATGCCATCGCCGGCACAAAACATTTTCATACCGCCGCCTGTGCCTGTTGACTCAACTACCGGAGTCGGCACTTTGCTGGTTGCTCCAAGCTCTTCAGCTACCGCAGAAGCAAATGGATAAACCGTAGAGCTTCCTACCATTTTTATCTGATCTCTTGCTTGGCTTGACACACTCATAAGTGCTATAAGTGCAAGGCTGATTGTTGTTTTTTTCATCTTTCCTACCTTGTATAAAATTTGTACCGATAATTTTATATTTATTTAGTAACGAAATAGAAACAAATAGATTATGAGATTGATTGGAATAAATTTTGTGTTAAATATATTGTGTTATGAGGCAAGCACGCATTTTGGCGTGCTAAATATTAATAGCCAAATATTGCTTTGAGGATAAAAAAGAATAAACCGCCCAGAATGGTTGCGGCAGGCAAAGTAATAATCCAAGAAAGCACTATAGGTTTCATAAGCTTCCAATTGGCGTTGCGATTAAGCATCCCTATGCCAATAACAGCACCAACCAATATATGAGTTGACGATACAGGTAAGCCCATTTTGGTTGCAATTAGTATGATCAAGGTAGCTCCCAGCTCAGCCGCAAACCCTGTTATGGGAAAAATCTCGGTTATACGATGGCCTATTGTGTTTATAACCTCTTGTCCCAAAAACCAAAGGCCGGCAACAAGTGCAACGCCAAATGTGATCATGACAGGTAATGGGACAGATGCTTTTTCGCTAATATTTCCGGTTGCCAGAATATCTATTACAGCAGCAAACGGCCCGATAGCATTAGCGATATCATTTGCTCCATGGCTAAATGCAAAAGATGATGCAGTAAGCACCTGAAGCATACTAAATAATCTCATAGTGGCTTTGTGTGGAGTATCGCGGTGCATCTCTTTTACTATAGCATAAGTAATACCATAAGCCAATGTAGCAAAAGTTGCCAACAAGAGTATAGCTTCTACGCCATTAAATTTTATATCCGTATGCTTTAGGCCCTTAAACAGCAGAGTACCACCTATTGTCATTACTGCAAATGCGGCTATTAAAGGGGCGTGTGTACGAAGAGCATAAAAGGCTGTAGTTTTTTTCTGCATAGTCGATAATATTGCTACTTGTTTTTCGTGTTCTATTTTTTGATCTTCAGTGGCATTTGCTTCATCAAATTCTTTTTTTAGTGTTTTTAGATCTACTATCTGAGCTTCAACTTTTTCGTTGTAGTCCAGTATATATTTTTTTAAATACCAATAAATACCATATGATGCCATACCGCCCAATATGGGAGAAATGACCCAGCTAATAACTATGGTTACAATCTGATCCCATCTGATCAGGCCAAACACCCCGCTGCCCTCAGCCATAGTACTGTATCCAAGCGCTATACCGCCACCCAATATTCCACCGACTATAGCATGGGTCGTAGACACCGGTAAGCCTTTGATTGTAGCAAATAATAGCCATAGGGCCGCAGAAAGCAATGAAGCCATCATGACAAATGCAAGAAGCATAGGGTCAAAAGACATACCAGAAACATCAACAATACCTTTTTTAATTGTATCTGTCACCTCGGCACCTGCTAGCATAGCGCCACTTAGCTCAAATACTGCTGCTATTACGAGGGCTTGTTTTACGGTGAGTGTTTTTGCTCCTACGCTGGTTCCAAAAGAGTTGGCTACATCGTTGCCGCCGATATTGAATGCCATAAATATACCAAACAATGCTGCAAGCAAAAATATTAAATGAAAATTAGCTAAATAATCAAAACCCCAAAATATAAACGACACAAACGTTATGGCAAAGATGCCGCCAAAAAAGATATTGTCACGAGTAAACACTCTTGCCTCCAAAATTTGATAACGAATATTGTACAAAAAAACTATTACTAAAATGTTACCGAATTGTAACCAAGAGGAGGATTAAGTTTTAGATACCCAAAAGAAAAGGTATCTAATGAAGTTTAATCAAAAAGGAGTATATTTATTATATTACCATTTGACTTCAGCAGTTAGCATAATGGAATCTTTATCAACCGTTGTAATGTTAGCGGCATTAGTTTCTTCTTCACTTAGGTAGTTTGCTATGAATTTAACATTTTTATTGTATGGGTAAACAATACCTGCTAGCCAACCTTCTCTATTTATTCCGCTTGTAAAATCGTATTTGCTATACATACCGATCAGGTCAAATCCCGGGATAAGTCTCAATTCGCCGTTAAAGCTATAACCATCGCCGTCTTGTTTTACTGCTGCATCTTCAGTTTCTACATATTGAGCTGCAATCAAGAACTCCGGTTGGTTATAAACAGCGTGAACTCCGTACCAATTAAAGTCGCCGGATATAGGATCTCCCTTTTTAGCAAAATCACTATTTAATTGACCAAAGAAAGATACGTTAGCATATTGTAGGTCTGCTTTTGCTTTCTCTTCCCCTGTTCCAAGAATGTGGCCTGTAAGTCTCCATTCCCCACTCAAGCCTTCGCCGTCTTCTTTGTAGTGATAGCCTGCACCGTTAAAGAGTCCAAGTTCGCTTGAAAAATACGGTGTTTTTGTCTTGAAGTTAAATCCGAGGTCAGCTGAATTTGTATAGTCTGGTCCATGGCCTTTGTCTTCAACAAATACTTTGGATACAGATCTATACATCCATGAGTTATGCTCTTCGTAATCTATCCACGGTCTATGAACTTGACCGATCTCTACACCGGTATATGGCAGTATCTCATCAAGGTAGAGATAAGCGTATTTGAGCCTAACTTCCCAGCTATCAGAATCTGCACCCGTTGTCTCTCCTGTATTTTGGAACGTATCAAGAGTAATTCTTAGGTAATCTTTCGGATTTTCTTTGAAGAATGCTTTTGCTTGAAAATAGTTTCTTCTTGTTTCAAACTTATTTGTTGTTTCGTCAGCTATATTATCGTCTGTATTTACAAAACCTAGATAATGCGTACCGCTAAATTCAATTACCGGTGCTTTTGAAGTGACTTGAGTAGCATTTTTTGGCAATTTTACTTCAGACGCCTTAGCTTGTTTTGCTTCAAGCTCTGCTATTTTATCTGCCATAATTTGCATTTGCGCCTTGAGTTCACTTAGTTCAGAAGCACCGCCAAATGATGTCATCGCAGCTACTGCTACTGCTGACAATATGATTTTTTTCATCTTTTCTCCCTGTTTTTAAAGATGGCGAAAATATATATAAAAAGTATTACTAAACGGTTACAAATTGGTCGTTAACATCTAGTTGTTGGTGAATAAATGTATCTATCTGTCATCCTTCGACGAGCTCAGGACGAACGGAAAAATTCTACCTTCTACCTTCCGCCTTCTCCCTTCTAGCTTCTACCTTCTGCCTTAAAATTATGATATCATTGCACCTATGAAAAATATTCCGTCCCAAATAGCCATTATCGGTCCAACGGCATCAGGCAAGAGTGCGCTTGCCGTACAAATTGCAAAAGAGATAAATGGCATTATACTCTCTCTTGATTCCCTTTCTATATATAAAGATATAGACATAGCATCTGCTAAACCGACTATTACTGAGAGAAATGGAATAAAACATTTTGGCATAGATATACTTAATCCCAATGAACCTTTTGATGTAATCATGTTTATAGCCCTTTATAAACAAGTCTTTAACCAAGCAATGATCAATAACACTCCGCTGGTCATAGTAGGAGGAAGCAGTTTTTATCTAAAAATGCTGCTAACAGGTATGAGTCCCATGCCAAAGATCAGCGAAAACATTAAGCTTAAGACTCAAGAAATATTAAAAGATTCAATACAAGCTTATGAGTATCTAAACTCCCTTGATCCTCTTTACATGGCAAAAATCAAACCAAACGATAGATACAGGATAGAAAAGGCTTTGGAGCTTTATTTGCAAACAGATACTATCCCAAGTAAATACTTTAAAGACAATCCACCGCAACCAACTATTACTGCACCGCTACCGATTTATGAGATTCTAACAGATAGAGATGTATTGAGAAATAAAATAAAACAAAGAACTATAAAAATGATAAATGACGGGCTCATAGACGAAGTAAAAATGCTTGAAGCCAAATACACACGAACCCCAAATCCCATGAAATCTATCGGGATCAAAGAGACATTAGAATTTTTGGATGGGAAAATCAATAAAGATGAACTCATAGAACAAATATCCACTCACACTGCACAATTAGCCAAAAGACAAACTACATTTAACCGTACTCAGTTCAGTGATAAAACAATGATAAAAAATGATGAAATGGAGGCATTTTAGAAAATTTTTATGTTTTTGTAGGGTGTGTTTGATAACACACCAATCTGCAATACAAACGGAATTTAAAGCGGTGCGTTGGCAAACGCACCCTACTCATTAAAACCCGCTAGCACTTAGCATTGCATAGATATATGTAAGAAGCACGTCAAAGAAAAATACAGATGTTACAGTAGCCGTCAAAGCAATACCGACTATTACCATAAGTGGTTTGGATATATTATAGTATATTGTATCTGTATTGAAAACAGGATCTTTTAAAAACATATATACAACAAGCTTGAGATAATAGTAAGCTGCAATTGCACTATTTAATCCCATAATGATCGCCAGTTTAATATAGCCCGCATCTACTGCTGCGCTCATAATAAATAATTTACCCCAAAAGACTGAGAATGGAGGAACGCCTGCCAAAGAGAGCATAAACAGTGCCATTACTACTGCGCCCATAGGCATTATTTTGATAAGTCCGGCGAACTTTTCGTACGGATGGTCATATCTATCAGAATACATTAATTTTTTATGGCGAGATATCCATAACATAGTAAATGCGCCTAAGTTTGTAAACATAAACAGAGCATAATATATAAATACACCCGCATTACCCTTTGTGGTTCCAAGTGCTAATGCTGCCATTACAAAACCTGCATGCGATATAGATGAATAAGCAAGCATTCTTTTGACATCCTCTTGAACCAGTGCCATCATATTAGCTAGCGTCATAGTAACTACTGCTAAAATCAAAATGATAGTGCGAACCGACTCTACTCCTAAATCTATATAGATATCAAAGATTCTAAGAGCTACTGCAAATGCAGCAACTTTTGGCACTATTGACATATAACCGGCTAGCGGAGCACTTGCTCCTTCGTATACATCAGGGGCCCATGTATGAAATGGAAATAAAGACAACTTAAACGCAAAAGCGACCAAAAGCAGTACGGCTCCGCCTGTTACCGCAATAACCATACTGCCTGTACTTGAACTAATACTCAAAGCTTCTTTAACTTGCCAAAGCTCTATACTGCCTGTTGTAGCATATACTACAGCTGATCCCATTGCATAAAAACCGGCTGCCAATGCGCCCATAGTAAAATATTTAAGTGCTGCTTCAAAAGAATTAGATCTGTTGTGCATAGCAATAAGAGTATAAAGTGCCAATGATGCAGTCTCGATACCGACAAAGATCAATATAAGATTGTCTGAGGATACCATAAATTGAAAACCTGCTACCATAAATAAAAATAGCGCAAAAAACTCTGGATATGAAAACTCATGAAACCGTTTGGACGTCAATGCCAAAGGTATAAATAGCATTGAAGTTACAATAACCAAAAATTGAGATACAATTGACACTCCGTCAACCAGCATAAGATCAAAAAAACCACGATTTGGAGTAATTCCTGCAACAGCTAACAAATCAGCAAACAAAACTATCATACTCAGCATTACATAAAGCGATTTATCGAGATTCGACTTCAATAGATCAATCACTAATATCCCTAATCCCCCAGCAATTGCAATTAGCATAGGTGCCAACAGAGGAAGGTTTAACTCTTGCACCGTAACTTGAATTGGCGTAACCATTATTTTGCCTCCTTAGCGCTTTGTGTTGCTATAATCATATTTTTTGCTTCAGGCGTAATGGCCTTTTCTTTCATAAACGACAACATTGCTTGAACACTATTGTCAATCGGAGTTAGTACAGGCTTTGGATAAACCCCAAGCCAAATCACTATGGCAACCAATGGTATAAATGAGAAAAGCTCTCTTGTGTCTAAATCTTTAAGCTTTTTATTCTCTTCATTTGTAACCGCTCCGAAAAAGCTTTTTTTGTAAACGGCCAGCATATAGATTGCGCCTACTATAATTGAAGTTCCTGCTAGTATAGTCAAAATAGGAGATACTTTATAGAATCCTATTAAGACCAAAAATTCACCTACAAATCCTATAGTCAATGGCAATCCGACTGATGCCATCAGCATAATCCCAAATACAAGAGCATATTTTGGCATAATAGTAGCCAAACCACCAAAATTGCTCATAATTTTAGTATGTGTTCTATCATAGATCACACCCACCAACATGAACAGAGCGCCGGACACTATACCGTGTGAAAGCATTTGAAATATAGAACCAGTGATACCTTGTGAATTCATCGCAAAAATACCCAACATGATGATACCCATATGTGATACAGAAGAATAAGCGATAACTTGCTTCATATCTTCTTGAGCGTATGCTACCATAGCTGTATATATGATCATAATGATCGATATAATAGCTATAGGCAAAATCATCATCACAGAAGCATCAGGAAACATTGGTAGTGAAAATCTCACAAAACCATATGTTCCCATTTTTAACAATACTGCTGCTAGGATAACTGAACCGATTGTTGGGGCTTGACCATGTGCATATGGCAACCATGTATGAAATGGAAACATAGGTACTTTAATAGCGAATCCAACAAAAAATGCCAAGAATAGCCAGAATTGATAATTTAGATCGAATTTAAGTGCATACCAATCTGTAATAGCAAAACTCCATACACCGGTAATACTATAAAAACTATATGCAACAAACAGCATACCGACTAGCATAATAAGCGAGCCTGTAAATGTATATAGGAAAAACTTGATTGACGCATAAACTCTAAGCGGCCCACCCCATGCACCGATAATATAAAGCATAGGCACAAGTGAAAGTTCCCAAAAAAGATAAAACACAATAGCATCAAGAGCAAGGAAAACACCAACCATGGTCATTTCTAAAAATAGAATAGTTACAACCATATTTTTTATCTCATTTTTGATAGTCATACTAACCATGCCTATAAGTGTCATGAGCGTAGTCATAACTACCAAAAATAGACTTATCCCGTCTACTCCGACATAATAATTAATACCAAAATCTTTTACTATTGGAAAAAACTCTATAAATTGTATAGATGCACTGTTAGCATCAAAATTCATCCACAGCCACAATGACAAAAGAAATTCCACAGCAGCTATGCTGATACCATAAACCCTAGCACTCCCCTTGTCGACTATAAATCCCAATATTCCGGCAACTAACGGAAAAAATATCAATACACTTAAAATAAAACTCATCCTCTCTCCTTACCCTATCACATATGATGCGACAGTTATAAACAACAATACCAAAGCTCCGCCGGCCATCCAATTCAGATAGTTTGATAAATTCCCTGTTTGCATCTTGCGTGAACCATCTCCACTCTTATATATAACCTTAGCAATACCGTCAACCGTAGCATCTACTACGCGCATATCCACTTTTGTCCACAAAAGCTTAGAGATCTCTGCATATGGCTTAGTGATCAATGCCTCATAGATTTTCGGAATATAATATTGATTTGCAAGAAGCTTGTAAATCAATCCATTTTCAGTTTTTTCACTTCTTTTCAATCCTTTGGCATATTTAATATACGCCAAAACAATGCCTGATACTACAACCACCAATACAATAGCACCCAAGATCAATGCTAAGTGATGAGTATGCTCACTCATTTCATAATTTGGCAACAGATGAATAATAAAAGAATTAAACCAATCTCTAAAGAATCCGGCAATAACCGCCAATATAGCAAGCGGAGACATAGCTATAAGCACAAAGCCATACATTTCATGTGGATGGATGCCAAACTCTTTGTATCTCTCGTCACCCAAGAATGTCAAGAATACTTGTCTAAAGCTATAAAATGCTGTCATACCTGCAGTAATTACTAGCATAGCCCATAGTATAAGTGTACCTTCATTAAATGCCGTCTCGATGATCGCATCTTTTGAAAAGAATCCTGCTAACGGAGGAATGCCTGCAAGCGCCAAAGAAGCAAGACCCATATATGCATATGTCCATCTCATCTTCTTTTTAAGTCCGCCCATCTTGAAAATATCAAGCTCTCCATGCATAGCATGCATAACGTTTCCTGCTCCCAAAAATAGCAAAGCTTTAAAGAATGCATGTGCCGCTAAATGGAAAAGCGCTATCCAATATGCTCCCAATCCTGCGGCTGCAAACATATAACCTAACTGCGACAATGTTGAAAAAGCGATTATACGTTTCAAGTCACGGTTCACTAATGCCATAGATGCAGCAAAAAATGCTACAAATGTACCAAGTGCCGCGATAAAATAACTCACTTCTGGAGTAACAGAAAAAATTGGATTGGCTCTAATAACCAAAAATACCCCCGCTGTTACCATGGTTGCTGCATGGATAAGCGCAGATACCGGAGTAGGGCCTTCCATTGCATCTGTTAGCCATGTATGAAGCGGAAATTGAGCCGATTTACCCATAGCACCGATAAATAGCGCTGCTGCTGCTGCAGTTAGCACTGCAGGCGCAAGGTTAGGGATTTGTGAAAATACAACATCATATTGTAAACTTCCAGTACTCCAAAATATTATAAATAGGCCTATAAGCATACCAAGGTCAGCAATACGGTTCATTATGAAAGCTTCATTTGCTGCCCAAGATGGAGAGATAGACGGGTTTTCTTCCCTGCTAACATCCGGTTTGTGATACCAAAAACCGATAAGCAGCCAAGAACAAACACCAACACCTTCCCATCCAATGAAAAGTCCTGCAAAATTGTCACTCATAACAAGCACAAGCATTGAGAAAACGAATGCCGAGAGGTATGAAAAGAAGCGATTAAAGCTTTTGTCATGATCCATATATCCAATAGAATAGATATGAACCACCGTAGAGACCAAAGTGACTACGACCATCATGGTAACACTTACCTGGTCAGCCATAAATCCAAAAGGAATATGCAGATCAGCGACACTGATCCAATCCATCATAGTTACATGCACACTTGCTCCTGTTGTAGCTATGTGATAGCCCAATACAACTGAAGAGACAAATGATACGAACAACAATAAAGATGAAATAACACCAACAAAAGTTTGTCTTGGGCTCATGGCAAATAGTCCGGCAAATAACGAACTAACCAGTGGCGCAAAAAGGGCAATATAAACTAAATTTTCCATGATTATCCTTTCATTGATGCAAGATCATCAAGATCAAGCGTACCTTGTTTTTTGTATACCAAGATCAATAATCCCAAGCCAATTGCAACTTCACTAGCAGCTATTGCTACTATGAAAAAAGCGAACATTTGACCTGATAAATCATTGTAATAATGAGATATAGCTGCAAAAGCAACATTGGCAGCATTCAACATGATCTCTGTAGCAAAAAATAACATAAGTAAATTTCTTCTACGAATAACTCCGATAAGACCGATCGCAAAAAGCAATCCAGCCACTATAAGATAATGATTGAGTCCTATCATTTTATATCCTTCTGTATGATATTTTCATCGTCTGTTTTGGTAAGACTTTTATCCATTTTCTTACCTGCCAAGATAATACCGCCTATCATGGCAATAAGCAACATAACTGCAGCTACTTCAAAAGGTACTAAGTATTTTGTAAATAATACGATACCCACAGCTTCAGGGTTTGTTGCATTTGGCTCAGGGGATACTGAGGCAAAAATAACCTCTGGGCTAATTGGAGCCGCAAACATTATTACCATAAGCAAAGCAACTGAAACACCCAATACAAACACTAAGACATTGGATGTGTTATTTTCTTTGATTACTTTAGTGACATTGAAAAACATCATACCAAAAGCATATAGAGCCATAACCGCACCCACATAAACTATTAGTTGCACCACGCCCAAAAAGTCAGCTCCATTCAAAAAGAAAAAGCCCGAAATAAGCACCATTCCTGAAGCCAAAGAAGTCATAGCATACAAGATATTATTGCTCAACACGGTCACTAAAAAAAGTCCGATAGTTAAAATAGAGAAAAGGTAAAATGCAATTTGTTCAAACATAAATAGACTCCTTAATACGCTAATGGCGTTTTTTTGATGGCTGCATCGGCGTTTGGTGTAACAGAACCAAATCCTGCAAACTCTTGTTGTTGCTTTAACATATCAATCGGAGTGAGCATATCATCAAACAGTGAAAAACTAGCTCTTTGTTCACTTGCCGTCTCATACCGTCCTCCATGAACAATAGCAAGTTCAGGACATACTTCAGCACAATACCCACAATAGATGCATCTGCCAAAATTGATAGTATATTCGCTTACTTCTTTGCGTTGATTTTCATCATATCTTGTTTCCATGGCGATACAATTAGAGATACAAATCTTCTCACAAAGTCCACATCCTATACATCTATAATGCCCGCTTTCAAGAAGTCTAAGCATATTGTGTATCGCACGATATCTTGGTGATATTGGCATCTTTTCAAATGGATACATAGTAGTATGCTTACCGCCCATAAAGAGTGTTTTGCCCATTTCTTTTAGTGTTAGCCAAAGCCCGACAAGAAGCTCGCCGTTTATGGCGCGTTTTGCTACTTGTTTAAAAGCAGGCCAGCCGTAAGCCGGCGTACTGCCAAGATCGAGCATCACATAATTTTGCTTCTCTTTTGGTGTACTTTCTGTATGTGTTATTTCTTCATGCATAATTCTCTCCTCGCTCTATATCATGATTACAATGCCGGTAATGACAATATTTATTACAGCTAGTGGCATCAATACTTTCCAACATAGCCACATTAACTGATCCGGTCTAATATGAGGCCATGAAGCTCTTACCCATAACATCAAAAAGAAAAAGAATGTGACTTTTAAAAGAAGAGCCAACCATCCAGGGATAAAACCAAGATCTCCGTATCCGCCACAAAAGATAACTGCTGCCAAAATACCTATAGTAAACATATTTGCATATTCACCAATAAAGAACATACCCCATCTAAGGCCACTATACTCTGTAACATACCCTGAGATAATCTCTGCTTCATGCTCCAATAGGTCAAATGGGGTTCTGTTTGTCTCTGCAAAACCTGCTATCAAAAATAGTATAAATGCAATCGGCTGTTGCCAAATCAACCAAGAACCCACACCCCCTGTTTGTGCATTATTAAAATCCAACAATGACAATGAACCGACTACCATTATTGGAGCAAGTACAGAAAGGCCCGTTACAACCTCGTAACTCAAAAATTGCACTGCTGTTCTAGCAGATCCCAAGATCCCCCATTTATTAGCTTGTGCCATACCAGCTAGCAATGGCCCATAAAGTCCTGCGGCCATCATACCAAGTACAAACAAAATACCGATATTGACATCAGCTATAACCGATGGCACTATAGCACCACCGATAAGAGGCAGTGATTCTGGAATAACAAATGTCGGAAACAATGGAACAGCCGATAATGCTATAAATGCAGTAGCAGCAGTGATAACCGGAGCTAAACTGAAGATAAATTTATTAGCGTGTTGAGGGATAATATCCTCTTTTGTAAATAGTTTAATACCATCAGCTGCAATTTGCAACAAACCAAAAGGACCTACATGAGTAGGCCCTAGTCGTCTTTGCATAAATGCCAAAATCTTTCTTTCGATATATGTACCAAAGCCAGCAAGCGCTGAAACTACAAGTAATACCAAAACTACCTTGATGATAGTTCCTATAACTAATGCATCCATCTTTATACCTTCCTTAAAGTTATTGGTTTAAATCGATTTTTGCCAAAAAAGGCATAAATCTCGCTAGAGTGTTTGAAGTCTGGTAATTTGACTATCTCACCGCTCATTTTCTCATCAATCACAACATCCAACACAAATTCTATGCCGTTAATGTCAAATGCTACTTTTTCGCCAAGAGTTTCAGCTTTAGCAGGACTAACATACAAAGCAAACGGCTCGAAAATTTGATGTGCTTTAGCTGTAAATTCATTAAATTGGCGTTGAGGATTACATCTATAAGCAATCTGGCCGCTCATATCGTTTACTGTTAATTTAGTTGGAATGGAAGCAGTAGCCTTTATTTTTTGGCTCTCAAGCATATATCCTCGATGCTCAACACCGTCATTTGTATATCCGCTTGGCAATGTATCGAACTCTACAGCTTGGAATCCTTTTTTGGCAGGCAGCTCTTTTGTCCAATCGACAGTCAATCTCTTACCAAGTCCAAGAGCATTCATAATGTCATTTAGCTCATATCCGCCATAAGAGAGTGCGGCATTTGTAGGCACTACACGTTTATGCATATTTGTCAGTGTGCCTTCTTGCTGATTGAGTGCAGGCATATCCATATCTCCGCCACCTAAAGCACTTAATTTAAAGTCTCCAGGCTCATTATACCCTATAGTATATCCCTCAGCGTCAGCATCAAGATCACAAATAAGAGCAACGCCTAGTGAATTTGTTTTCGGAGGGATTATGGCAACTTTAAAGTCTGTAGTGCTCTCTATTAATGCTACCAATTTTGCTAAGTTATCAGCTTGCGGATGGAAATACAGATCCTCTCCTATAATCAAAGCAAAACTCTCTTTTTTACCCAAAAACTTCTCTAAAGTATCTGCATAATCAGCCGGAGCGTCAAATGCATCTAGCAAGGAGCTGCTATCTACTTCTATCTCTTTTTGGATAGTTTTTGGTACTTTTTTGACAACTTCTTTGCTCTCGCCGGTTGTTTCATCTACAACAGTTTCTTTGATATCTTCCATTACAGTTTCACTAACTGTTTTGGTGATTTTAGTATGCAAACTAGCCAAATAATCATTGATCTCGGACGGCAACTTATCTCTATTGGCAAACTTATCTAGTATCCAATACAATATTGCTTCTTCGCGGTTAACTTTATGTTCTATGCAAGCTACATTCTTACCCAAGCCGGCAATTAAGCTATCACTTACCGGATGAAAGTAGAGTCCTGCACCTTTGTTCATCTTTTGTATATTGTTAAAAACATATCTAACATTCGGATTGTCATGGCGCAATGCAGAACCGACACTAATGATAAAATCACTATTCTTCATCATCTCTTTGTAATCCCCATTCCAAAGAGTTTTGCCGGCAGCTGCACTATAGCTATTTAAGAATTCTTGAAAAGCTTTTGCTTCATTATTGATGAGCTTAATGCCGAGTTTTTCTTTCAAAGTTTGAAGCATAAGAGCTTCTTCATTTGTTATGATAGAATTAAATCTAAGTGCTTTGGCTTGATTGAAAGCATCAATGGCATTTGCAAATAACTCTTCGTTTTTGACAACTGCTCTGTTTTCAAAATCATAACCAAATCTTCCTGCTCCGCATAATGAAACATAGTTCCACTCATTTGTAACACGATAGATCTTCTCTCCCCTATCAGAGATAGAAGTCGGTTTGGTTTCGTAATATATTTGGCATCCGCTGCTGCAATGAGCACACGTTGCAGGTGTTTTTTGAAGTTCCCATGCATTACTTGTATATACAAAATCTCTGCTTACCAATGCACCTACTGGACATACGGCTATACATTCCCCGCAATCGCTGCAATTAGTCAATCCTGTATCGTTGCTTGGTGCAATAATAGATTTTTGCAGTTTATTCCACATTGCATAAGCATCTTTTGGCATACTCTCTTTGAGCTCTTTATTAAGCTCGCTTCCGCCTCTTGGGCTTGTACCGAGTGCATTATCCCCCATCATATCTTTACATATTGTCACACATCTCTCACAAACGATACACAAGCTGGCATCATAGTGCAATACACTACTCCAATTTGCTGTTTCTCTTTTTGAGTCTGCAATCATATATGATTGTGAATCAACTCCTAGTTCAAGTGTATAATTTTGCAATTCACAAGACCCGCTTTGATCGCATACGCCACATTGCAATGGATGATTAACATCATAAACTTCCATGATAGCTCGACGCTCTTCGAGGATCTCTTGGTTGGTTACTGTTACTTCCATTCCATCTTTGGCTTTTGTATTGCAAGAGTATACTCTTTTGCCGTCAGCTTCTACCAGACATATACGACATGCCAGCGTAGGAGAACATCGAGTCAGATAGCAAATAGCCGGTATAAATATACCGTTTGCTCTAGCTACATTGAGAATATATTCCCCCTCCTTGGCTTTGCAAGTTTTTCCGTCTATTTTTAATGTTATTTCATTATCATTCATCGTATCATCCATTTTATTGCTCCAAAGTCAAATGACTAAATCTATAAGAAGACACCAAGGTACTACCTAGTCCCATGTCGTAGTTTTGATGTAGCGCTATAGTACCTTTCAACGATGAGTCAAGCTTAAATATACGCTTATATTTAATACTGTCTACTATATATTCTACCTCATCCCCATCAGTAATTTTTGATACAATAGCAAATTGTGCTGAGCCTTTGAGACAAACCCCATCTTGTTGTAATGCTTTTGAACGATTTGTCAACATGCTACATTGACCATTCAGATTGCATCTATAAATGATTGCACCGTCATACGCAGGAATTTCATCTATCTCTTCAAATACTTCTACGCTTTTTACAGGCTTAGATGTCAAAAGATAGCCACGGTGCTCTACTCCTGAGACATCAAAACCGAAAGGCAATTCATCAAAAGCCATAGCTTTAAAGCCTGCTTTACTAGGCAGCACGGATGTATAATCTATTGTATATACTGCCTCTAAGCCCAAAGCATTGGCTATATCATTTAATACATATCCGCCATACGACATTGCTACATTAGTAGGTACAACTCTTTTATCGATAGTAGTCAATGTTCCTTCTTGTTGATTCAGTGCAGGCATATCCAAATCACCTTCGCCCAAACAACTCAATTCAAAATCACCAACGGCATTATAGCCTACAGTATAACTGCCTGCATTCTCATCAAGCGTACAAATAAGCGCAACTCCGAGTGCATTTGTCGCTGGCGGTACTAAAAGCACATCAAAATCACTGTATTTTTGAATAGCGCCTATCAGTTTTGCGATTTGTGCAGCTCTTGGATGATTATATAGATCGCTTCCTACTACAAGTGTAAATCCTGTTTTTTTATCCAAAGACT
The DNA here is from genome assembly GCA_041654415.1 of Sulfurovaceae bacterium. Classification (GTDB taxonomy): domain Bacteria; phylum Campylobacterota; class Campylobacteria; order Campylobacterales; family Sulfurovaceae; genus BN30871. The sequence goes on from JBAZDL010000006.1 coordinate 39,999, forward strand.
GCACCAACTCAGCTAACTCTTCTTCACCGATATTGCTCTCAGCACTAATATTGCCGATATCCAAATCATTCAAAAAGTCTCTAAGACTTTGAGGTAACTCTTTGTCTTGGAGTAGAGTGTTTGCCAAAAGGGCAGCTGCACCCTCTTCGCTTCCTACTTCGTATTTGATAAACTGGGTTACAATATTACTAATATTGCTATCTTCTATCGGATGCATATATACTACTCTAGCACGATTTCTTTTACTCGCCATATTAATATGGTATTTTACCATTGGGTTATCATCATTTATGCGGCTGCCTAGTACAATGATACCTTTTGAGTTACTCAAACTCTCCAAGTTGGCACTATATAAACTTTCACCGCTTACACTTCCAAAAGCTTTTAGAAATTGTTGATATCCGTATGCTTCATCGCAAACCAATCGATAATCATATTTCTCTTTGAGCTTTTGCAATATCAAAGCCTCTTCGTTTGTAATAAGACTTGAAAATCTGATTGTATCTGCTTCTTTAAATGCTGCTAAAGCTTTATGAAATGCTTCATTGTCTTTGCTGACATTTTCATTGGCAAAATCAAAACCAAACCTTCCGGCTCCGCATAATGATCTAAACTCAAAATCATTTGTAACTCGATAAATTTTGTCGTTTTTGACTTCATAATAAAGAGAACATCCGCTGCTGCAATGAGCACAAGTTGCAGGTATTTTGTCCAATTCCCACGAATTTGATGTGTATTTAAAATCAGTGCTTACCAATGCCCCTACAGGACATACGGCAGCTGATTCGCCCAATGATGCATCGTTAAAGTCTTTTTTTACATTTACAATAGTTGATTTGTATCCGCCTGCACTTATTTGTAAGGCTTCATTCCCCGTGATCTCGTTAGCAACCCTGACACATTTTTCACACATAATACAAAGCGCAGGATCATAAGAGACAAATCCCCAATTTTCAACTGGTCTTGACATATCTTTAGCTGTAAAACTTTGAGCATTTACACCAAATTCAAGTGTTTTATTTTGAAGATCACACTCTCCACTCTTATCACAAACTCCGCACTCAAGAGGATGATTTACATTGTAAAGCTTCATAATATTTTGTCGTTGTTTATGAAGATGATTGCTTTTGGTCGTTATCACTGCACCGTCTGTCGCTCTGGCTTGACACGAAAGAATAGCGCCCTCTACACCTTCGACTTCTACAACACACATACGGCATGATGCTATCGGTTCTACTTTTGAGAGATAGCACATTGTAGGTATATATATACCATTTTTTCTTGCGATTCTCAAAATCGTATCGTCTGTCGTAGCCTCACAAACCTTACCGTCAATTGTAACGCTGATTTTTTGTGCTCTATTTTCTTTAATACTCATGATTACACCGCCACCATCGAGATATAATAGCACCGCATACAGCGCTCGGCTTCTTTGATAGCTTCTTCGCCCGTGAAACCTAAATTTACCTCTTTATTATTATATTTTCTTTCTTCAACACCTAGTTTTTCACTAATTTCTCTAGGAATTCCTGGCATCCATCCTGTGACTTTCTCTTTTTTGTTATATACTTTGAGCGCTTTTAGATGGTCTTCCATGATCTCATCATCGCTCAAACTGATTTTGCCAGTATCAAGATATCTAGCCATAACAGAAGCTGCTCTTTTTGCTTGTCCGACTGCGTTGACTATGGTCATCGGGCCATATTCACAATCTCCAGCTGCAAAAAGCCCTTCTCGTGAAGTCATATAATCTTTGCCGTTTGTTAAAAGTGTACCCCAAGAAGTCATTGCAAGCTCCCATTCAGCAGGCAATAACTGCAAATCTGCTGCTTGAGAAACCGCAGGGATTAGATAATCACATTCTATTTCAAAATCACCGCCTTCAATTTTGACTAATTGAGCTCTTCCTCCGTTTGGATCAGGTACCAATTCAAAACGATTGACAAGCAGTTTTGTTATCTTTCCATTTTCATCGTATATTCTCTCAACAGCAGAGTGAAATATAAACTCAACTCCCTCTTCAACTGCTTCATGATACTCTTCATATGTAGTGTTGCCTATGATAGTTTTTTCATCACGACGATAAAGCATAATAACTTTTTTTGCACCTTCGCGGATAGAGCAGCGCACTACGTCCATAGATGTAAATCCGCCTCCTACACAAACTACCACTTTATCTTTGAGATCTTCCTCGGCCGGGCTTCCTATGCGATATTTATGCCACAAGTTGACCTTGTCAAGCATAGATATCGCACCCCAATAGCCTTCCATATCAGGCTTTTCGTTTTCAGCACCTACTTTCTTGGATAGTCTTGTACCAAAAGCTAGCAATGTGGCGTCATACTCCTCATCTATCTCTTTTAGCCTAGCAGCATCTACTCTATGATTGGCATAAACAGTTACTGCCTCCATAGAAGTGACGAGTTCTATATCTTTGTTATATTTCTCTATAGGCATACGATATTGAGGTACACCCACTGCTACCTCACCTCCAAGCACCGGAAGCTCTTCAAAGATATCTACTTTGATGCCCTCTAGTGCCAGATAATATGCTGCAGTAAGTCCAGCTGGTCCTGCTCCTATAATAGCTACTTTTTTGCCATCATTGCGAAGCTGTTTTGGCTCATATGGATGCTGCCAAGGAAGAGCATGATCAGTCTCATAATCAGCTCCAAGCCTTTTTAGCTCCATTATAGACACAGGGCTATCAAGATTGACCCTTCTACATGCATCTTCGCACGGGTGAGGACAAACTCTGCCACAAGTATGCGCTAACGGCATAGTTTGGCGAGTAGCTGATAATGAGTCACTAAACTGCATATCCCGTACACCTTCAATATAAGCAGGTATATCGACATGAGCCGGGCACATATCTGTGCAAGGTGCTGTTACTTTAGCTATATATTTCACTTCAATATTATAGTGTTTTGATGGTTTTTGATTATCGATCAAATCACTAAATTCATCGCTAAAATGCTCTATAAGATCTAGTATAGGTTTTGGTACTGTACGTCCGATCTCACATTTGGATGTAAGCATCATAGTTTCGCTTACCTCTTTTAGGTGATCTATATCGCTATGTGAACCTTCCCCTCTGGCTATCTTATCAAGCAGATCATACAATATCCGTCCGCCCCATCTGCCGGGTGCACATCTGCCGCATGCTTCAGAATAAACTTGATATTGTGCAGCATATTGCGTGGCAAGTTTTACTACATCTATGTCACTGTCAAAAAGAGCTATGCCGTCCCAGCCAATAAAAGCTTTGGAAGCCTTATCGGCAGTATAATTCTCTGGCAAAGCAAATGCGCTAGGCGTTCGCTCATCGATCGCTTTATTGCGATTGTCAATGAGTTCACCTCGCCATGTTGAGAAAAGTACCCCGGCCATTAGTTGCCTTTTTTCTTGACTACTATAGTCCAATCAACTTCATTGAATTTAAGAGAATTCATGAGTTCATAACCAGCTTCTTTGATCATATCGGCGCTCTTTTGAACGCTGCTAAAATCACCAACTTCAAACAGAAAAATACCTACTTCATCAATTGAGAGGTCACTTTTGATAATTTCCATCATTCTTCCATAAAAATCATCATGAAGATGTCTTAAATCATATCTTTTCATGCACTCTCCTTATCTGTCAACTTCACCGAAAACGATGTTTGTACTACCTATAATGGTAACTACGTCAGCTATATATGTTCCTACTAACATCTCTTGCAAAAGTCCTGTATGAAAGAAACTCGGTGCTCTGCATTTTAAGCGATAAGCATATGGTTCGCCTTCGCTTTTGATATAAAACCCGAGTTCGCCTTTTGGTGATTCTGTAGGCACATAAACTTCGCCGACCGGAGGTCTCATCCCTTGCGTAACAAGCACAAAGTGTTGCATAAGAGCATAGTTTTGTGTCATTATCTCTTCTTTTGGTGCTGAGATATATTGCGGTGCATGAGCCATGAGCTGTGGCTGCGTATCGCCATACATAGGAATAAGCTGTTTAATTATTTTTATGGATTGTTTCATCTCTTCCATATATAAGCGATATCTACCGTAACTATCACATCTATCACTTGTCGGTATATCAAACTCAAGTTCGCTGTAAAGTTCATAAGGCTCTTCTTTTCTAATATCATACTTGACCCCAGAACCTCTTAGCATAACTCCTGTACAACCCCAGTTAAGAGCTTCATCTCCTGAAATGACACCAACATCTTCAAGTCTCATTTTCCAGATTCTATTTTCTGTCAATAAACCCTCATAAAGTGCGATATTTGCAGGAAGTTCATCTATGAATTTTTCCAAATTCTCAAGCCAGCCTTTTGGCAAATCCAAAGGAACTCCACCGATACGAACAGCAGAGTGAGTAAGTCTAGCTCCGCAATAATCCTCCATAAGATCCATTGCAAATTCTCTTTCTCTGAATGCATAAAGGAATATTGACATTGCTCCAACATCAAGTGCGTGGGTTGCCAAAAAGAATAAATGAGAGATAATACGATTAAGCTCTAATAGCATAGTGCGGATCACTTGCGCTCTTCTTGGAGCTTCGATACCAAGCAATTTTTCTACTGCATGCGCGTATGCATAGTTATTGGCTGTTGATGCTATATAATCTAGTCTGTCTGTAGTAGGCAAAAACTCATTATATGTCATGTTTTCTGCCATTTTCTCTATTCCGCGGTGTAGATAACCGATATCAGGATAAGCCTTGGTGACAAGCTCTCCGTCAAGCTCAAGAACAAGTCTAAGCTGTCCGTGGGCAGATGGATGTTGTGGTCCAAAGTTTATGACCATCATGTTATCACTGCGTTCAAAGTTGAGATTTTCAAAAAACGGTGTTAATTTATTAGTTACTTGCATTCTTTGCCCCTATCTTCTTTCTTTGAGCTGTTTTGATGATTTTTGATAATTTGCCATTACTGTTTTACTGTATTCGATAGGATTTTCTTTCTCACCTTCGGATATATCTGCGCCAAACGGCACTTCGTAGCCCACTCTTGAGAAACGTTTTGTATCATATCTATCAATTTTAGCAGGGTCTCTATTTTCAGGCCCTATGATATCTCTATGCTCTTTACCAAAAATTTTGTCCACTTCATACCATGACGCTGCTTCATCGCCTTGTAATGGATAAGTTTTGAGCAGTGGATGCCCCGACCAATCGTCTGGCATCAAGATACGTTTTAGATATGGATGATTATTTGAAACAATTCCAAACATATCAAACATCTCACGCTCTGCAAAATTTGCCATCTTAAATAACGGCTCGATACTCTCAATTGCTTCGCCTTGCTTGATGCGACAAACTACACGAACTCTCGCAGCTTCAGTGACATTTAGCATTTGATAAAAGATTTCAAATTCTCCGTCTCTTGCCAAATAATCTACTGCACTAAGTTCGGAACATTGGGTATACCCGCATTTCTCTTTTAGTATAGAAAGTACCGATATATTGTCTGTTGGTTTGATATGTATAATGAGTTGCCCCACCTCTATGTATGACTCTTTAGCAAATTTTTTGAGTGCTGATACCACATTTGCAAAATGACTGCTTTCTTGTACTGACTCTCTAGGTACTCTAGGAGCGACCCAGAATCTATCTGTGTAGTATGCTTTACCTTGTACATTATCTTTTGGAGTGTATTTTCTCATTACACCAACCTTTGCTTAGTATTTTTATTCATATTAGCAGATTCTCTTCTGATTTTCTTTTGAAGCATCATTAATGCATATTGCAATGTCTCAGGACGAGGCGCACATCCAGGCAAGTAGATATCTACAGGCACAATACGGTCAACACCTTGAACTGTCGCGTAAGTATTGAACATTCCACCTGTATTGGCACAGCTTCCCATTGAAATGACCCATTTTGGCTCTGCCATTTGATCATAAAGTCTTCTAGTGAACTCTGCGTGTTTTTTAGATAGTGTACCTGCTAATATCATAACATCTGCTTGTCTAGGGCTTGCTCTAAATATCGTACCAAAACGGTCAAAGTCAAACCTAGCAGCTCCGCTTGCCATCATTTCGATAGCACAACAGGCTAGTCCATAAGTCAAAGGCCAAAGCGAGTTTGATCTCCCCCAGTTGACAAGTTTGTCAACAGAAGTTAACGCTACAGGTAATCCTGCAGCCGATGCGTAATTTACTTGATGCTGTGCCATTCAAGTGCTCCTTTCTTCCATGCATATACAAATCCAATAGCGAGTAGCAAGATAAACAGTATCATCTCTACTAATCCAAACCATCCAAGTGCTTTGAAATCTACTGCCCAAGGGAACATAAAGATGATCTCTACATCAAACAAAATAAACAAAAGTGCGATCAGATAAAATTGTACTGATATGGTATTTGGCTGTTTTGTTACCTCTGGACCACATTCATAGATAGACATTTTTAGCTTTTCCGTATCAAGACGAGCTAGCTTTCTACTTACAAAACGTTGCAAACCAAGAGTCGCCGAAAAAGCAACAAATGTTAAAATAAATAAGACAAATATCCCGAAATAGGGATGTTCGGTCACAATATGCGTCATATTAAACCCCTTTTAGATGGTGAGAATCCTTTTCTACTATGCATGTATATTATCTAAAAGATGATTAAACTACTTTGTGAAAACACCACTCTCCAAATTTATCCCAAATAGTAGTGTAACAATGTGAAACAATAAAGATAAAAAGCAAATTTTAGATTATGATAGTTATAACTTCATGCGCCATATGGCTGTGAGTACACTTCTTCTCCGTACTATCTGCATGGAAAAGAAGATATATTGATGTTTTAAGCTTTTGTAGTAGCCGGAGTTTTAAAGTAATTAACGCACCAACCATTTGGATCAATTGGTCCCTCAACGATTTTGCACTCTTTTGTCTCCGGTAAAAAATGCATACAGGTATCACATTTATCACCGTTTTTATTCGGCGTAAGCTGATACTTGACAATCTCTTTTGTCGTTTTTGCATACAACGGTACATTATAAAAAGCCATTATTCCAAGTATGCTCATATATCTTAAAAAATCTCTTCTTGATCCATCGTTTTCCATTATATGCTCCTTTGTATATAATATTTGCATATTATGATGTCTATATTGCATCATGACCTATTTTTGGCTGCATCCTATGTGTAGATACTAACACTGCCAAGAACGTACAACGTGTATCTTTAATGATATTATACATCATATATAATGTATAGATATAAAAAAATATAAAAAATATGGATTTTAGTTGTGTAACAGCAAGGAGCAGCGAAAATAGCTTCAAAATCAGAAATGAGGAATCACTAAGCAACACACCTGAACAATAAATTTATTTTTGGCTTCTCTAATTTCTATATGGATACTACATCTCAAGCCAGGCTATCAGATCCTTGCCTAGTATATTTATTGCCATATTTGTAGCGTCAACATATCCTTTTGCATTTGTTGTCGCCGTTGGCACAGTATAGCTAAAAAGCTTACTTTTGACCATTTTCCCACTATCTGCATCAATTAAAGCAAATTGTATCGAGACCATAGCATACGAAGTATTACCTCTGACTCTATGAGAAAAATCAAAAATCGTACTCTCTAGTCTATAATCAGCTTGTACGGTAGAAGTATAAGAAAAGACACCCCTAAAAAGTCCGCTCTGCTGTAATGTTTGGATAAAGGTGCCTTGCAGCAATTGTCCTATAGTATTGAACCACTGAGAATTCTGATAACTCCCATGCTCAGTATCGCTATATGAAAATTGCATATTTCGACCCATCTTTTCTTTTAGCCCCTGAGGATATGCCACTTTTATTGTTTTATCTCTAAATTTGTAGCTATAGGCTTTTTGATTTGCATCACTATGAAGAGTATATGCCTTCATTGGTGATTGTTTTACACTGCATCCTTGTAGGAATAAAAATATTGCTATCCATATAATATATTTCATTCGCCTGGTCCTTTTGCGGGTTGTCTAGATTTAAAGAGCAGATCACTTGGACTTTGTCTAAGCTCTCCGGCTAGATCATCAATTTGGTTTGAGAGCACTTGCAGATCAGTTGTCATCGGCTCAAGAATATTTCTGAGATTATAATCTCCTCTATCCAGACCATTTTCTACTTTTAAAGTAACCCTATTAAGGTTATTGGATGTTTTTTCCATAGAAAGCGTTAAATCTCCTAAGGCACCGTCTATTTTATTCATTGAATCGATCGCTTTGCTTTCCAGCTCTTCGCCTCTAGATGTGATCTTTTCTAAATTTTCCAATGTTTTTTCAAAATTTTGTATATTTTTGTCTGAAAGAAGCTTTTTGCTACGATCGAGTAGTGCGCTTACCTTTTCAACCTCTTCATTTAATTTTGAGATATATGAGGCGCGAGTTTTGATAGTTGGAATATATGCGGCTGTTGGCTGTAATGTTTTTGCACTATTTGTTCCGCCATCGATCTCTATAGACAAAAGTCCGGTCACGCCGAACATTTGTGTATGAGCTGTCATATCCTCTTTTATGACTGTTCCTTTTTGTATCTCTAGCAAAATCTCAACAACTTCTACGTTTTTTGGATTGATTCTTATCTGTTTTACTCTCCCTATATTTACACCACGTAATCTAACTGCTGCATCTTCAGAAAGTCCTGTGACAGATTCTTTTATCTCTATTCTGTAAATATCATACTTATCTTGCATGCCATACTTAGCTAGCCAAAAAGCAAACCATGCCATACCCACGCCAAAGAGTAATACAAAAATGCCTACTACTGTATAGTTGATTCTATTATACATCTTTAATCTTGTCCTTAAATCTTTGCTTAGTATATTCATTTTTGAAAAATGCTTCTACAAAAGGATGTTGTGATTGTAACACATTTTCTAACGTTCCTTCTGCAACTACATGTTTGTCTGCTAGAACCGCCATTCTGTCTACTATACTGAACATACTATCTAGATCATGCGTGATCATCACCACAGTGATCCCTAGTAAATCACGCAAATTCACGATAAGCTGATCAAAATTACGTGCTCCTATGGGATCCAATCCCGAAGTAGGTTCATCAAGGAAAAGTAATTTTGGATCCATCGCCAAGGCACGAGCAAGAGCTGCTCTTTTAACCATTCCGCCACTAAGCTCTGATGGATACAGTTTAGCTGCATAAGATTCTAATCCTACCAATTCCAGTTTAGAATATACCAATTTATCCCTCATTTTTTTTGAGATATTTGTATATTCTTTGAGTTGCAATTCTATATTTTCTGCGATTGTTAAGGAAGAAAAAAGTGCACCAAATTGAAAAAGCACCCCCCATTTTCTACGTAACTCCTGTGCTTTGCGCGGGCTAATGTGTTCTAAATTTTCACCTAGAATATTTATATGCCCTGCTGTAGGATTGGCAAGCATGATCATCTCTCTCATTAGTACCGATTTGCCTGAGCCGCTCTCTCCGATAATTGCATATATCTCGTTTTCGTTGACAGAAAAGTTTACATGATCATGAATGGTTCGCGTATCAAATTTTGTAACTATATCTTTTGCTTCTATGACACTCATAGATCAAGCTCCGTATATATCACAGAGAAAAGGGCATCAAAAGCGATCACAAGAAAAATCGAATTGACTACGCTTTGGGTCGTATGCAATCCTATACTTTCTGTATTTTGAGAAACTTGAAACCCTCTAAAACATCCTACAGCTGCAATAAGAAATGCAAACACGGGCCCTTTGATCATTCCTAAAATATAATGTTTGACTTCGAGTACTTCATAAAGCCTATTTACAAACTGTTCAATAGAGATACCCAGCTGCATCCTAGAAGCGAACATCCCGCCAAAGATCCCCACGATATCTGCAAAAAATATAAGTAGCGGCAATGCTATCATCAAAGCAATAACACGAGGCAATACCAAAAAAGAGTAAGGATCAAACCCCATTGTTCGCATCGCTGAGATCTCTTCTGTGATCTTCATTGCACCTATCTCGGCAGTATAAGCTGAGCCGCTTCGTCCTGCTATGACGATAGCTGTTATCATAGGGCCTAGCTCTCTTACCATTGAGATACCGACCGTATCAACTATGAATATGTCAGCCCCAAACTTTGCTAATTGCACTGAGCCTTGATATGCGATAACCATACCAACTAAAAATGCCGTGACTGCAACAATCATAAGCGCACTAAATCCGGAATGATAGATATGATAAACCATCTCTTTGAAACGAAATTCTTTTGGGTGCAAAAGTGTATAAAATAGATTTACAAAAAGCTCTCCCATAAAGCGTAACATTTCTTTAAATTCACCATAAATATGAATAGTTTTTTTGCCTATTCGCTCAAGAAGGCTTTCGTTGTGCAAATGAATCGTCTTTTTTGACTTATGTTGTTTTTTGAGCAGATTATACATATCTTTTTGCTTGGAGGTATATCCTGTGACTTTGACTTTTGTTTGTGCCTCAAAATAATTAATATACTCTATAAAAAGAAGAATACCGGCACTGTCAAATTCACTCACCCCCGAAACATCCCAAATAATTTTTTTATCGTAGGGTATACCATGCAGCACATTCTCAATATCCCGTATAGTTTGAAGGATCCATTGATCCTTGGAAACTAGCTTGATATGGTCACGATATGTTTCTAAAACAAGATATTTTTCATTCATATTCTGATTATATTAAACTTCATATTAAGTTTGGATGTAATAATCAATTGTAATCAAAAAAAATATCAAAAGTAATTACCCTTAGATGATATAATTGTGATAATTTTTAGGCTTATGTTTCGAGTTTACATTAAGGAGTCACATCATGCCATACAAAACCAATAAAGATCTACCGGAAAATGTAACTAATGTACTTCCTAGTCATGCGCAGGATATTTACAAAGAAGCATTCAACCATGCTTGGCATCAATACGCAGATCCCAAAAAACGCCAAGGTGATGATACCCTAGAAGAGACGGCACATAAAGTGGCGTGGGCTGCAGTGAAGCATAAATACGAAAGAGTAGATGATAAATGGGTAGCAAAAAAATAAATATTTACAAAGCTTTTAGCACAGTATCAGATTTCAAGTCAACCAAAAGTCGTCTTGGTTTCAAAATAAAGCTATAGAAAATGAGATATAAAGCTAAGCCGATGACATTCATCAACCCGAACATAATTAACAGTGTCCCGATATTAAAATGTCTTTTTTCTGCGATAAAATGCCCATTGCCGTGCCTGATGATTTGGTAATCGTTTTTATAAAACATCATTTCTAGTTTTTTTAACATTTCATTCTCGGAAAGATCAGAATGTTTGACTTTGAGAATATAGCTTTCAAAAAGTTCCAAAGCCTCCCAATAATTTTTTTTGTCCCAAAAATATATCACAATACCGATAGGCAGGATAAAAAGCATAATTACAGTAGTCATGAACAGTAAATCTCCCCAAAATGTTCTTTGTGTATCAAAAAAAGTCTCACATCAAACTCAAGTTGATGATACGATGGCTCAATATGAGTACATAATTTATAAAATGCCTTGTCATGTTCTTTTTCTTTTAGATGTGCTAGTTCATGAGCAGCTATCATACGCAAAAATGGTTCCGGAGATTTTTTAAAAACATGCGATATTCGGATCTCATTTTTGGCTTTAAGCTTGCCGCCTTGTACACGAGAGATAAAGGTATGAATTCCCAGTGCTGACTTGAGATCTCTTATCTTGGCATCATAAAGCACTTTAGCGATCGGTGGAGAACTTTTCATATGGGTATTTTTGAGTTCCGTTACATACTCATAAAGACTTTTATCTGTAGTATATGAATGAATTTTGGGGTATTTTGAAAGTATGTATTCCCCAAGCTTGTTTTGATCAATCAATGCTTGCACCTGAGATTTTATCTGGGTGTTGTAACCATCTATATATTTTAGCATATGCAATTATATCTATTTTTGTACATATTAAATAACTAAAATGTTTTCTTTAGTCTCAAATAATAACGATGCTCAAAACTGCCAAACTCACTTTGATTGTCTCCAATATAAAGCAGAGCCCCCAAGGAGACGGTGGTCTCGTCATCCAAGCTATAAACAAGAACAGGCGATGCGAACATGCTATTGTCATCTATACTGTATATTGCGCTAGCAGATCCTTGAAGCATCAAAGTAAAATCATAACTCAAAGAAGAACCAATATAATCCGAAGATATAAATCGGTTGCCAGAGAGTGTTGAGTTTTGCATATTCAAAACTTCCAAAGCCGAATAAGTCTTGGAAGTATGAAGCCATTCTAATACGGCAGTGACTCCGTTTTGAAATCCATAATCTACGCCTAGAATGCCTTGATAAAATGTTTTGTCCAAGATCTTATCTTTGAAATATCCTCCTTCGCTTCGCCACTCTATGCCCGTATCAAAGAGATCACCTTCAATTTCATAACCGATCATCTGTGCATCATTGCTATGGAGAAAATCCAACGCAATGTCTGCAAAACCTACATAACCCTTTAATCTGCCTGCATATTTGTAGCTTTTATCATGTCGTTGGCTGACCACCCCCATCATCTCAGTAGTTTTATCAAATGCATAAGTATAAGAAAGCGCATAAGCTCCAAAAATCTGGTCAGGTTCAAGTGCCAATGGATTACGCGGATTAAAAAGATCAGTTGGCGTCCATATGCGCCCTACCCCCATAGTGATTTTTTGAAGACCAAAGACAAGGCGATGTGTTTCATCATTATAACCGATATTCAAGCGATGAACACGTCCAAACAATTCTCCTCCGTCATAATGATGAGTATGAGTCTCTATATCAAACGGAGTATCTGCTTTGATCATACGCAAAAAGAGATACTCATCGCTTTGTACATACTCTTTTCCATAATAATTGTCAATATCTCCTATGAAATTGATATACCAATTTTCTTCTTTAAGTGTATAATCAAGCCTCAACCTGTTGTAGTTATAAAAAATTCTTTCATCTGTAGAATATGGAACTAGCGAAAGTGTAAAATTGGTATTTTCAATGCTATATTCATTTTCAAATGCCCATGAACCAATGGTAAAAATAAGTAATATTTTAACGATCTTCAATGACTGCTCCATCTTCTAAGACAATAATCCGCCTTGATTGTTCCAAGACATATCTGTCATGAGAGGCAAAGATCACAGTGACATGCTCTTTTTCATTGAGAGTGCGGAGCATCTTCATAAGCCTTTCACTGTTTTTTGAATCCAGATTGGCTGTAGGCTCGTCTGCCAAGATGAGTTTGGGCCTTGAAGCCACTGCTCGTGCGACTGCAACACGCTGTTGCTGACCGCCGCTGATCTGCCCTGGCAACTTATCTAAAATATCTTCTATCTGCAATATAGAGACAAGTTCATCTATACGATTGTTGATCTCCGCATCATCAAAGCGAAGAAGTTTCATAATGAAGCTTATATTTTCTCTCACGGTAAGCACAGAAATTAAATTATATGCCTGAAAAACAAATCCAATATGGCGCAGCCTGTAGTCTGCCATCTGCTCATCACTAAGTTTTGTCAGTTCCAACTCATCAATAAAAACACTCCCGCTTGTCGGTCTCTCTAGCCCTCCGATGATATTTAGCAGAGTAGTTTTGCCCGATCCTGATTCCCCGCTTAGTGTAGTAAACTCACCTTCTTCAAAAGCCAGATTAATATCCACAAGTGCTTTGACCTCTTTTGGCGAATCGGGAAAGAAAATTTTAGAGATGTGAGTTAGTTTCATAACATTTTTCCTTGTATTATTTCTATAGGTTTTATCTTTTTGAGTACATGCAACGGCCAAAGAACAGAAAGAAAAGTGGCGAAAAAGACTGCGCCAAAAGCTTGAAGAAAGTAATAATAACGGATATCGGCATACAAAATAGCATTCAACCCAAAACTCTCCAGCCCGGCTTGGTAATAACGCAGGTCAATTCCGCTTGATGCAGTGTATGCCAAAAAACCTAATCCCAAAAGCGCACCTATTATATATCCGATTATTGCCATAATAAAAGCTTCACTGATAACTTGATAGCGAATACTTTTATACGGGGTTCCAATAGCCATCATTATGCTGAATTCTCTCATCCGCTCCAAAATAGACATTAAAATTACACCAAATATTCCAAGAGCCGCAACAGCAAAAACAATAGCATAACTTAGCCAATTAAAGATATCCATCATGTCGCGCATTTCTATCAATAGAGGATAAAGTTCATCCCACCTTAATACATCTAGCGAATTAAATTTTTTTTGGATCTTTGATTGGATGCTATTGATATGAGATTCATCTTTTATGCGAAGTGCGATTTGTGTAGCACTGTTTGGCAAAGCAAGAAACTGCTCCATCGTCTCTATAGAAACAAAAACAGATCCTTCATCTACTGCTAAATTTCCGCTCTTAACAATACCGCTTATACGAAAAGAGATCGCATTTATTTCACCGCTTGCGTCTTGGGCAGTAAATACAAGACGGCTGCCTATAGTGACTTTAAGTTTCTGGGCAAGCTTGAAGCCAATTAACGCTTCTTGTTTTTTTGGGCCAAAATCAAACTTTCCTTGAGACAAAAAAGTATCAAAGTCCCCAAATCTTCTCTCATCTTCCAGTCTCACACCCTTCAAGATAGCTCCCAGTGATTTATGTGCCGTGGAGACTAACCCTTCCCCAGAGAGACGAATGGCATATGCATCAATCTCGTTGAAGCCATCAAGATATGTTTTTATGGATATTGGATCATCTATATGATAATCTATATTTTTTTCCAAACGATATTGTTTGGCATAAAGCGAAATTTCTCCGGAATCACTTCTGATAGTAGTATTGATCATATGCGACACCATTCCATCATATAACCCTTGTAAAAAAAGCAAGCCGCTTAAGCTCAAAGCAATCATGACGATCACCATTAAAGTACGAGTCTTGCGTCTAATTAAACTTTTCCATGCTAGATCAAATGCTATCTTATACATAACGCATTGCCTCTGTGACACTAAGTTTATTGATCTTGTAGATCGGATAGAAAATAGATAAAAGATTCAACGCAAAGATACCTAGAGCATTCCAAATGATCGTAAATGTATCAAAATGTGTAGGTATGGTATCGTAAATGATGCCATACTCTTTGTACGTCTCAGCTAATCCTGAAATAGTAATTGGATTTATTTCAAGATAGTACGCGGCCATCGCTCCAATGATTGCACCCAAAGAAACACTCACTAATGTGATGATCAATAATTCAATAAACAACAAAACTCTTATATCTTTTGGTGTGAATCCCAACGCTCTTAAGAGCCCTATTTGGCGTACGCGAGAATAGATATTGACATAATTAAAGATCATGATGACAAAAAAAATCACTACAAAAAAAACAGAGATCGAGATATACCCAAATAGTGAATCAACTTGTATCAACTGCACCAGATCAAACAAGAGAATTTTCCAACTTAGTGCTTCATAGTATTGCGGCAAATTATCACCCAGTATTTTGGCATAACTATCTGCTGCTTTATTATCTATAAAATTAACAACAAAGTAGCTTGCCTTATTTTCGCTCATCATGATACTGTCCAAGTAAAACTTATTGACAAAAGCAGAGCTGGAATCAAAATCAAAAAGTCCTGTTTTAAAGATCCCTTTGATTTTGAAAAGATCAGCCGCAGTAGAATAATCAAGCGAAGAGCCGATCATAGCAATCTCATCTCCGACGTCTATTGAGAGGCGCTTAGCAAGATCACTGCCTATATAAATAGCCCTAGTATCATTATCCTCGAGATATGAGCCTTTAATTAAAGCGCTTTCTAGATGACTCAGGCTGCTTTCGCGAGACGGAATTATGCCGGTTAGCATAGAACCTACTGTCTTTTCTTTTTGCGAGAGCAATGCATAGGTTTCAAATCTAGGCGAAAAATTTGAAATGAAAGGCTTTTGCTTTAAAAACATTTCAATTTGCTTGGCATCTTCAATGAGATGGTCGTAATCTGATTCTTCCTGGTATCCCTTGGCATTGATGTGTGCATATCCTGTATATATCTCCACGGAGCTTTTGATCATTTGTTCATGCGAACCATTAGTAAAAGCTACATAAACTATAAAAAAAGCCGTTGTAAACATGCTGAGCAAAAATATAGTCAGAGTACGGCTCTTTGAAGCTAGGATATTTTTAATTGCAAGGCTATAAAGCATCGGCTATTAGTTTGAATAGCGCTTGAGCGCATTCTTGCTAAAGTAAGAAGCATCAATAGGAGTGTCGTAATTTACCTTTTCAAAAACAACCTTTGTAGAATTTTTCTTTTTTTCTGCATCAAGCGGTTTGAGCTCCATCACCATAGGAAGAGTATGAGACCCGTGACGCTGTATGTTGCTAAAAGTCATTATGCGTACTTTTTGCATCTGGTCGTCATAGAATATCTCTTTTGTCGGTACTTTATTTAACAAATCAACGTCAACTATGATCTTCCCCCATACAACTGCTGCATTTGGTTTAGGCAAAAGTTCTATGGTAGCACGCGAGGCTGTTTTAGCAAGCACTCTAGCATTGTAGTCCTTGATCATCGAACTCTCTTTTACCATATCATCATTGGTAAAGTCACTACCCATCCAGCTTTGAAGCATCATCGATGGCGGGATCTTGATCGTACGTTCAATCTTGGGGATATATTGCCACATTTGAGTATCTAATTTTAAAAATGTTATACCCCTATCCTTTTTGGGATAAAGTATCTTTATGAAGCTCTTCGTATCTCCTTGCGACCAGCTTTCCATCTCGATGGTTCTTTCACCGCGCCCGCCTATGACGATCATTCGCATTTTGGCATACATATAATCACCGCGAAGATTATCTTCTACAGCCTTGATGATATCATCAGCCTCACCGCCATAAAGAAATGATGTAAAAATAAAGATAAAAGATAGCAAATATTTCATGTGTCAACCTTTCAAAAATTATATCAAAAAGATGAAGAAAAATTTATAAATTAATAAAAAATATTTTAAACACCTGTAATTAGTTTTATTTTCTCGGCTATACTCTCGGCTTTTGTACCAAGAACCACTTGCAGTGAATTTTGGTCCGGTTTTATAACCCCGCTAGCCCCTAGACCTTTTAGAGTCTTCTCGTTGGCAAGAGAACTGTCTTTTAATGTCATTCTAAGCCTTGTGATACAGGCATTTGTCTCTATTATATTATCACGTCCTCCAAGCGCTTCTATAAAAGAGAGGGTATTTGAATTGTCAATGTTTTGTTGAACATTGCCAGATGCATTGTCACTAAATAACTGTGGTTTTAAATACCCTAGCAAGAAATAAGAAAGGACAAAATAAAGAAGTGCAAAACCAACTCCAAGCGGCAATATAAGAAGCGGGTTTTGAGCCAACTTGTAGTTGATGATATAGTCGATAAGCCCTGCTGAAAATCCAAAACCAGCATGAATATCAAGTAATTGAGCTGCAGCAAGAGCGAGCCCTGTTAGCAAAGCATGCAGCACAAAAAGTGCAGGCGCTGCAAAGATAAACAAAAATTCAAGAGGCTCAGTGATCCCTGTCAAAAAAGATGTAAACGCAACACCGGCTAGGATTGCCCCTGCTCTTTTGCGGTATTCTTGCACGGTTCGCAGATAAATTGCTAAAGCCATAGCAGGAAGCCCGAACATCATAACGACATAAAATCCTGACATATAAACTCCGGCACTCTTATCTCCTGCAAAAAATCGATGCAGGTCTCCATTGGCTATAGTCGCAACACCATCTTTCATATAGGTATAATCTCCTAGCTGAAACCAAAAAACACTATTAAGGATATGATGAAGCCCTAAAGGAATAAGCAAACGATTGAGAGCACCGTAGATAAAAGTACCTAATGCATCAAGCCCTATAATAGCATGCGAAAATGCATCTATACCGCCTTGGGCAAAATGCCAAAAATACCCCGCAAGTACTCCTATAATGATTGCACTAATAGTAGTAACAATAGGTACAAATCGCTTGCCTCCAAAAAAGCCCAAAAATTCAGGCAGCTTAATGTCATAAAAACGGTTATATAAAAGCCCTGCTATAACTCCCATGATAATACCGACAAATACACCCATTTTGAGATTTTCATCGATTCCTAGATATACTGCTTTGGCTACCAATACTCCTAGGGCTCCGCTTAATGCAGCTGTGCCGTCATTGTTTTTTGCCAACCCATAAGCTATACCTATTCCAAAAAGCAGATCAAGATTACTAAAAATACTCTCTCCGGCCGTTTTCATAATGACGGCCAACTGCCCGTCAAATATATCTCCAAAACCAAGACGAAGCAAAAGAGCAGCCACCGGCAAAACTGCTATAGGAGTCATTAAGGCTTTGCCTATACGTTGTAAAAAACTAAACATCTCTTATCCTTGCTTTTATGGTTGGTATCATGGCCGGCGTGACACCGAGCGTATCAATACCAATCTCTACCAATTTTTTTACGGCATCAATATCGCTGGCTATTTCTCCGCAGGTACTGACAGGTTTTGTAGCCCTGTCTTGTATATATTTAATAGCATCGTAAAGTACACTTGAATGCGGGTCTATAGTAAGTGTAGCGTGTGTTCTATCTATGGCAAATAGGTATTGGGTGAGGTCATTTGTACCTATGGAATAAAAGTCGACGACTTTGTTGAACTCTTCAATTAAAAACAATATCGAAGGCACTTCCACCATAATTCCAAATGATATATCATCTAATGAAATGCCGTGTTTTGAAGCTAGTGTATGAGCTACTCCTTTAGCATAATTGAACTCTTCTACGGTTGACACCATTGGGAACATAATCTTAAGTTCTCCATTTTGCTTGGCTTTTAAAATGGCCAATAGCTGCTCTTCCATTAACTCTAAATGTGTCTCAAAAAGGCGTATTCCCCTCACTCCCAAAAATGGATTTGCTTCATGTTGCAGGGTCAAATATGGTAATTTTTTATCTCCGCCTACATCCAAAGTACGCACTGTCACCTCATCAAAAAGACTAAATATAGATCTATAAGCTTCTACTTGCTCATCAAATGTCGGCTTGGTTTCACGAAATAAAAATTCAGTCCTAAACAGACCTATTCCCTCGCATCCGGCTTCTTTGGCTTCTAGCGCAGAGGTAACATCTGTGATATTTGCCAAAACTTTTATATGTTTGCCGCTCTTTGTAACGGCCGGCTCATGTCTTTTCTCATTGTCTGGGATAGAGCTTGACAACCTGGCGGCTATCTCTTTGTTTGCATTTTCCAAATCGCTTTTGACAGGAGCAGTTACTAGCAAGCCTTGAAAACCATCCAGTATCATAGCAGTATCTGTAAGCTCTAGCGATGATGTATCCAAACTAATAGCGGGAATTTTATAACTTCTGAGCAGCAATGCAGCGTGCGAGCGAGGAGGCAACTCTTTTGCAATCACACCTTGTATGTTTTCTTTTATTAGAGTCTGTATATCACTAGGAAGCAGCTCATCAGCAATAAGCAAAAAAGGAGTTTTTGGAAATACGAGAGATTTTGCACCTTGCATAAGCTTGGCAACTCTTCTTTTGATATCTTGATAGTCTGCAATTTTGGCTTGGTTTGCAGTATCTTTTAAAGATGTTATAGCTTCGTCTATACTTGCAATAAACTCTTCGTGTGAATTATGTGAAATTGATTCCAATATGGCTTTTTGGGCCATAAATATATCATCATTTGACAGCGATTCAAGCTCTTTGATAGCCAGTTTGTAAGCATTGCCAAAAGAAACACTGCTACCTTCATCGTCGCGTGATTGCTGTACTTTATAAAAATATGGCACACCAACTGCAATGCCGCCGCTTACACTTATGCCTTTTGATACAATACCTTCATAGTTTATATTTTTAATATCATTTGCCAATTCAGGCATTGGTTCATCATTAGATAAAGTCATCAAAAAATCTTGCAATGCCCTTAGTGCTTCTATTGAGTCTTTGCCGCTAGTGTGCAAAGTTATCTCATCTTTGTCTTCAAGCCCAAGAGCTAGTATGGCGTTCATATTTTTGATGTCAGCTTGTTTGTCGCCCTTTGTCAATATAGATTTACACTTATACTCTTTTGCAATTTTTGCCATAGTTGCACTGGGTCGCAGATGTACTCCATGAGGCGCATTTAGTGTGGCGGTAGCTTGATGAGTTTTTGTAAATAAACTTAATATTGACTTCATGGGCAACTTTGTATATAGAGATAAATGTGATTATAGCAAAAAAGCTATGATTTGATAAGAGTGCAAATGATGTCTCTGTGCATATATGTAACGAAAGAAAAAGCTAAGCTTTTAGTGGGCCTATCAAACCATGACGAATATTATTTTTAGCGCCCTTCGGCATGCCAGCACGAACGGAAATTTAAAACTCGCGCAAATTTTGATGACCGATTATCGGCGTGATACTTTGCAAAAGCTGCAACAATATCAATTTACCAATATCCCATTTTTTTTAAGCATATCAAGAAGTTCGCAATCGCCGAGTGCGCATGCTTTTCTAGCATCAATTGAAGCATTTTTATAATCACCGATACGTGAATACGAAACTCCTCTATTGATGATAGTTCCAAGACAATTTGGTTGTTTGGCGATGGCTGCAGAGTAATCTCTTATTGCTGATTTATAATTTTTTCGCTCATAATAGACAAGTCCTCTATTGTTATAAGCTGTACAATTGTTTGGATTTTTAGAGATAGCTTGGGTATATAATTCTATAGCTTTATCAAAATTGCCATTTGCATATTGAGCATCACCTTGTTTGATATAATCCACACCATAAGCGAAAATGCCCAAAAGAAGTATCAAAAATAATTTTTTCATGTTTGCTCCTTTTTTAGTTATTATAACACAATTTACAATTAAAAGTTACTAATTATCATATTTATTTATGATATACCATTTGAAAAAATAAATGCCGTTTTATATTCTTTATGACGCTTATCTAACAATATAAAACAACGACTATAGACTAACAATTATATTTATGCTATACTCTAAATAAAAATAAGGTACAACAATTGGAACATTTTATTGCATTTTTGGATGCCAAAGACCCTGCCAAAAGCCCAATATACGAACATCTCAAATGCTCATCTGACGAAGTGATATTGGTACAATATATTTGTCGCAGATATGCCAAGGGTATAGAAGAAGTGAGTGTATTAGAAATGCTTCAAGAGTGTTTTGAAGTAAAAGGATATGATTATATACATAATCTTGGTATGATAAAAAATCTCATTGACCTTGGATGGATCGTACAAAGCAGTTTTGGTCAGATAAAAACCCATGAAAGCTCCAAATTAGAGTTGCTTGGAGCTTCTGTTGTACCGAGCATATCACTTCTTCGACTTCTAGAGGAAGGTTCCTTGGAGATTTTGCTTCCCGAGATCAAGCCATATACTGATCATCTTGAGTACCTTCAAGATCAATTTGACATGGTCACACTATTGCACTCAATAGCTACTTCTAAACAAGGTTTTGGCGATAACTCTTTAACCATAGGACGTCTTAAAAACAAACTTTCTCTTCTCACCAAAAGAATAGAAGAGAGACTCAAAGTAACTACTGAGCCAATAGTAGTAGAAGAGTTTTTTGCAGAAAAAGAGTTAGATGAAAAAGAACAAAAGATATTTCTGGCACTTCTAAAAGAAGAATATAGTGCGGGCGAAGGACAATTCCGGGAGATGAACAGTCTCATAGAACTTATCAGTTTTGATGAATATGAAAAGATCAAAAATCGCGCCATGCTAGAAGAAGGCTCGAAACTAATAAGCGAAGAGATAATTGATTATGATGAGATACTAAATATGTTTGGGGGTATCAGCCGTTCATTTTTTATCAACGAAGATGTACTTCAACGTATCATACATCCTCACAAAAAGAAAAAGGTCACCAAGCTAAAACTTGATATGCTAGTCAAAGAACAAGAGATTTTTGAATATTTTGAGCCTACAACAACTCTTGATGATGTAGTACTTCATACAAAAACCAGAGAAACGTTGGAAACTATCATCAAGCAAATGGACAAAGATGTATACGCGAAACTAAAAGCATGGGGTATAAAAGAAAAGAGAAAAGGCATAGATGCCAAGATCATATTTTACGGCCACGCCGGTACCGGTAAGACAATGACAGCTATGAGTCTAGCCAAAACTCTTAAAAAACCTCTACTATCGTTTGATTGCTCCAAAATTCTCTCAATGTATATAGGTGAGAGTGAAAAAAATGTACGCAAGATCTTTGATGATTTCAAAGCCCTTAGCCAAAAAGCAAAAGTAGAGCCTATTTTATTGCTTAATGAAGCAGATCAATTCTTGAGCAGCAGAGTGGAAGGTCAAGGAAGCAGCGCAGATAAGATGCACAATCAAATGCAAAATATTTTCTTAGAGCAAATAGAAAGATTTGAAGGTATATTGATAGCCACTACGAATCTGCTAGGCAATATAGACAAAGCTTTCTCTAGACGCTTTGACTATAAAATAGAATTTAAAAAACCGACCAAAAAGCAGAGATTACAGCTGTGGCAGCTGATGCTTCCTGAAAATGCAGATTATGAAGACGGATTTGAAGTAGAGTCTTTAGCCAATTATGAGCTAACAGGAGCACAGATCAGCCTTGTCATCAAAAATACCGCTTACAAAGTTGCGGTAAGAGAAGAGAGTCTATTTACGATGAACGATTTCAAAGAAGAGATAGAAAAAGAGTCTGGCAGCAGTTTTGACAATGATGGTAAAAGTATGGGGTTTAAGATATAATGAACAAATTTAATGAAAATAGTTTTTATATGATATAATTTTATATATAATTATAAGAATTAAAAAAGGAGGCAATATATGAAATTTTATAAAATTACATTCATGTTTTTGTTATGTGTTTCTTACACATTTGCCTACAAAGAAATAATAATAGATTTGAGTATGCAAAAAATATACGCTATCGAAGATGGAGAAGTGGTAATAGAAAGTCGCATTTCTACCGGAAAACCAGGTCACCGTACTCCTGTAGGTAAATTCAAAATAACACAGAAAAAAAGACACCACATATCCACAATATATCATCTGCCTATGCCGTTTATGATGCGCCTGACCAATTGGGGTATCGCTATACACCAAGGTTATGTTCCTGATTATCCAGCTTCGCATGGCTGCATTAGAGTACCAAGAGAATATGCGGAACAACTTTTTTATTGGGCACCAATGGGAACACCTGTTAAGGTCAAACAAAATGTAGAATATGCAGAAATATACAAAAGAGCACCTGAAGCAAAAAAAATCGAACAAAAAACAGTGCCTGATGATAATTATGCCAAAGTAAAAAACAGACGTGTGACAATCGACGATTTCTTGTAATATCAAACATTGATATCATTTGGAAGATTAGAAATGACCGCAATCTGAAGGAGGTTTATTTGCAACTCACCTTCATGGTCATATCCAACAAAACTATCTAAACAAATTAGCAAGTGCTGAAGTATCTGTGGTTTTTGCACTATCTTTAGTATCGGTAGGCTCTGCTGTTTTACCCTCTATTTCGTTTAATTCAATAGCATACCCCGTCAGCATAGAAGCCAGACGGATATTGATACCGCTTTTTCCGATAGCTTTTGCCTTTTGGTCACTTGTAATAGAGACTATTGCTTTTTCTTTCTCTATCTTGATGTTTTGAACTATTGCAGGACTCAATGCTCTAGTGATAAAAATTTCCGGAATCGGTGAATATTCGATACAATCGATATTTTCGCCTATGAGCTCCGCGCTTACTGCGTTGATCCTTACACCTTTTACCCCTACGGCTGCCCCAACGGGATCTATGTTTGACTGTAGTGCTCTAAGAGCGATTTTTGCTCTCTCTCCGGGGATTCTGGCACAATTAGTAATTTCTAGGACACCGTCGGCAATTTCTGGAACTTCGCGCTCCATAAGTGCCTCTAAAAATTTTGGTGCCGTGCGAGATAGCTCTAGAAATAATCCGAATTTAGGATTGATACTCACATATTTAAGCAGCGCTTTGATAGTATCTCCTGCTTTGAATTTTTCTCCTTTGATACGATTTCGAAGAGTCAAAACCCCTCTAAGTTCACCTATCTCAACATATGTATTTTCTTCGCTATCTATTCTAGCCACTGTTCCTATTACAATAGTGCCGACTTTATCTTGATATCTCTCCAGTAAACTTTGCTCGATACGTCTTTGGATATGGTATTCTAATTCACGAAAAAGATTGGCTGATGCTGTACGTCCATACTGCTCTAGATCAAATTCTGATTTGAAAGTATCTCCAACTTCGATGGATTTATCATATTCTTGAGCAGTACTTAAAGCCATAAAACCATCAGATCCGGCCACTAGTCTCTCGTCGTCATCTGCTACTATAGAGATCGTTTTAAATATAGTATAATCTTTCTTTTGATTATCTATAAAGACTTCAAACATACTCTCAGGAGATGTCAATCTCTTTGCGGTATTGATAAGTGCATCTTTAAATGCTGCTAGAGCTTGTTCTTTTGTAATATTTTTTTCGTGCGCTATAGCTTCAACGGTATCTAAAATCTTTTCCAAGAGTTATCCTTTTTATTTATAAAATGATTTATATTCCTACCAAAAGAAGGCATAAATAACATTGATATCTCTTGTGGGAAGTATTCATTTTTGTAGAATACAATTATATCTCAACGAACCTTTACCCAAAATTAAGTATAATGACCATAATTAAGCATTGAATAACATATACAATATAAGGATCAAAATGAAACTAAAACTTGCCAGAACGTCACTAAAAGCCAAGCCGAAAGCTATAGATATTGAGGAAATTGAAGCTGAGTTGTCGACAAAGTCTATATTTTATTTTGATAGAGAAAACTCACACAAAGAACTTAAAGAGCTTATAGAATACTTTGAAGAGAAGGGTTCTAGCGTATATATGAGAGAGGTTAAGTACGGATTAGATGAAAACGAATACATCTATGAAGTCCATATTATATAACTTTTGATGCAAAAAAAACTATATATTGAAACGCTAGGGTGTGCTATGAATGTTCGCGACAGCGAACATCTCATTGCCGAACTATCCATAACAGAAAATTACTCGCTTACTACTGATATCTCAGAAGCTGATCTGATAATCATCAACACATGCAGCGTTAGAGAAAAACCTGTTGCTAAACTTTTTTCAGAAATCGGTGTTTTTGGTAAAAACAAAAAGCAAAGTGCCAAAATAGGGGTATGCGGATGTACAGCAAGCCATCTTGGTCGTGAGATTATACGCAGAGCTCCAATGGTAGATTTTGTTTTGGGCGCTAGAAATGTATCTAAGATCACAATGGTATTACACCAAAAACATGCGGTCGAAATAGATACAAATTATGATGACAGCACATATGCATTTGGGGAATATCGCACAAATCCTTTTAAAGCCATGGTCAACATCTCAATGGGTTGTGATAAATCATGCACTTTTTGCATAGTACCTACTACTAGAGGCGAAGAGATATCAATACCTAGCCATCTGATAGTAAATGAGATCAAAAAAGCCGTAGCGAGTGGCGCCAAAGAGGTGATGCTGCTTGGTCAAAATGTAAACAATTACGGTAGACGATTTAGTCAAACAAGCGAAGTCAAAGATTTTACCGGCCTACTCCAAACTATCAGCCGTATAGAGGGGCTAGAGAGAATTCGTTTCACATCTCCTCATCCTCTTCATATGGACGATGATTTTATACGAGAATTTGCCTCCAACCCTAAGATATGCAAACAAATTCATGTTCCCCTTCAAAGCGGCTCAAGTAAAATACTCAAAGCTATGAAAAGAGGATATACCAAAGAATGGTTTTTAAACCGATGCGAAATGATACGCTTTTTGGTACCTAATGCTACAATTTCTACAGATATCATAGTTGGATTCCCCGGTGAGAGCGATGAAGATTTTGAAGACACAATGGATGTGCTTGAGCGTGTTAGATTTGATCAAATGTTCTCCTTTATATATTCCCCTAGACCTCATACTCCAGCAGCCGAATATGAAGATCAAGTAGATTCAGAGGTCGCATCAGCTAGACTCACGAGACTTCAAGAGAGACATACGGAGATCCTTGATGAAATAATGCAAGCACAGCTTGACACCATTCATCAAGTCTATTTTGACGAGTTAAAACCAAACGGCAAAGTTGCCGGCCGCAGCGATGACGGAAAATTGATATTTGTAGAAGGAAGTGAAGAGTTGATAGGCACTATCAAGCCTGTAAAAATCACCAAAACTTCTAGAAGTCTACTTAATGGAGTGGTGATCAAGGATAATAAATGATCAAAAAAATTACTAATTGGGCAGAACTCAATGTGGTACCATTTTTGATCTATTTTCTGATGCGTTTTGTTTGGTTAACTGCCCAAAAAAAAATTCATTACATTACTCCTGTTGATGACAGTCAATACATATGGGCTTGCTGGCATGGAGAACTTTTTATTTCCCCACAAGCTTATCGCAAGCTTCATCCAAAACAAAACGCTTATGCAATAGCTTCAGCACATAAAGATGGTATGATAGTTGCAAACACCATAAAACATCTAAACATCAAACCTATTAAAGGCTCCACATCTAAAGGAGGAGCGAAAGCATTACTTGAAGCAATGAGTTGCCTCAAAAATGGCAATGAAGTCCTTATCACTCCCGATGGGCCAAAAGGACCCAGACATTATTTAAACGATGGGGTCATATCACTTGCTCTAAAATTAAAACTTCCAATATGTACCGTAAACTACAAAGCTAGCAGTTATTGGCAATTTGATAGTTGGGATAAATTTGTAGTTCCAAAACCATTTTGCAAAATTGATATATACGCTCAGAGTATAACACTTAATGGGCTTGAGCATGATGATGCCAAAAAAGCACTCCAAAAAGCTATGCTCTCACACACTATTGTATAACCTTGCCAATGAAAGAGAGATTTTTTGCCCTCAGCGATGATTTCTTAGATTATCTTTGGCAAATTAGAGGATATAGCCAAACATCTATCACAACTTACGAGATAGCTTTGAGGCAAATGATTGAAGTCAGCCACATAAGCCAAGAAGTTGATGAAAAAATATCCATAGACATCACGCCATTTAGACTCAAAATTATCAAAAACAATAAAAAAACTATAGCTAAAAAACTGAGTGCAGTGCGTTCATTTGTAAAATTTTTAAATGACCAAAAAAATTTGAACGTCACATTTCATCCAAATGATTCTATTAAAGTACCTCACACACTGCCAAAACCTATTGAAGAAAATCATCTAAAAGAGGTGCTTCAATTTGCAGATATAGAACAAAAGACTTTAGTGTATATGCTGTATGGTCTAGGACTTAGGATAAGTGAATTAGCTTCTTTAAAACTATCTGATATAAAAGGAGATTGGATACAGATTTACGGCAAAGGCAACAAAGTCCGAGAGTTGCCAATAATACCTGAACTCCAAGTTATATTAAAAGAGTATATAGATATTTACACGCCACAAAAATATCTATTCGAAAAAGACAAAGCCCCACTTAATTCAGCTGGACTGAGATATAAACTTTCTAAGCTTTTTCAAGCTCATGGGATCAAAGCTACACCTCATCAGCTTCGCCACTCATTTGCTACACATCTGTTAAACAGCGGAGCTAGGATAGCAGATGTAAGCGAACTTCTAGGACACTCATCCATGGCAACTACTCAAATCTACACCCGGCTAGGAAATACAAAAAAATTAGAAGAGTATCTCAAAGCCCATCCCCTGGCAAAAGAATAAAATAATAACTAAATCTTGACTACCCTAGCCTGCTAGATCTTTTAATTTATCAATAAAATCTTCGCTATCTATAATACTTTTTATTTTATCTGTCTCAATATTGTTGCCTTCAAGTGTTAACAGAAATCGTCCTTTTACAATAAGCATAATTTTATTGGTAACGCCATTATCGAACCGCTCTTGCTCTTCTACACCATTATTGCCGTCTATTTTTATCGGTTTTCTGTATCCATTCTCATCTTCGCTCTCCCCGCCTGCGTTGATACCTATTTGCATCATTGCTATCATAGCGCTTCCAGCTTCACCTGCGCCATCTAGTATAGAAAGTGTGATTTTTTTATCTTCTTCCCCGTAATGAGCTTCAGCAATATGCATACCAAGCTGACCTATTGAGAATCTTTTTCGTGGAAGCCCGTCAATTTTTTCAGGCAATAAAGCTTTTAATTTTTCATTTGACAAAGGAGTGGCTTTTTTTAGATCCTCTGAGGTTTTTCCTACTTCTTCAAAGGCATCTTTCATATCTTTCATGCTCTCTTCTTGTATAACTACTTCTTTTTGTTCATCTGTCTTTTTATCACATCCGCTTATGACAAAAAGTGCTGCCAATAATAACAAGTACCCTATTTTCATTACATATCCTTAACGGTAAAATTTATGCTAACGGAATATATTATACTATTTTTTTTAGAAAAAAAATGTTAAATTAATTTTTAATAAAAATTTAATTATTAAGCCAGATTTTGTAATTTATTTATTAAATGCTCATTTTTTATAAACTCTCGCAACTCATTCATGTCAACATTGGTGCCGACTATTGTCAACAAAAATCTGCCGGATATTATCAATGTCAATTTATTTACAATGCCATTTTTTGTTTTTGTCTCTTCTTTTATAGCTCTGATATTATCAATTGATGTTGATTTTAGATATCCATTTTGATTTTTTATATCTATATTTGAGTCAACACTTTGTTTCATCAAAGCTATTAGGCCACTCCCCTCGTTGCCTGCGCCATCCACAATAGAAACCAAAATTTTTTTATCGTTATCTATATATGTCATTTCAACTGAATACAGGCCGGAATACCCTATAGAAGTTTGCACTCTTTTAAAATCACCTACAGTGTCTTGTAATAATTCTCTAAATTGTTGATTTGTTATAGGTTTTGTTTTTTGGAGCTGGACTTGTGTATATTGGATATCTTTTCTACCGTCATCATCGTCAGAAACCTTGCCTTTGCACCCGATAAATGACAATAAAATCAAAATGCTTAAAACATATCTCATAAAGACTCCTTTGGAAATCAAGTTTTACTATATGGTTATTTTATCTAAATTCTCCATATACCAATAGCCTCTCACTAGAGGGGGGATACCTGCGATTCTGCATTTTTCTTTAAACTCTTTTGGCAATACAATTTTATGGTATGGTGCAATATAGAGTTTATCCGCACTCAATCCAATAGCCCAGAGCCCACCTATGACTAAATGCTCGTTGTTTTCTATCTCTTCTCTCTGTGATGCACTTAGGAGATATCCTAGTCCCTTGAGGGCTAGATCAGCTGCTTTGACCCTGAGTCTTGTATCATATATTTTGATCACTCTAAGCTCTTTATAGGCAAAAACTGTTTCAAATCTGTCTTCAAGTATAAATATATCATCTTTCAAATACTTCAAACTTCGTCTTATGCCGTCTTTATATTTTTCGATAAGTGAATTACTGTAATATTTACGAAAATAATTTCTCTCATAACTCTCGTCGTTATTGCTCTCATCTATAAAATATCGATATTTATTTGTTTCTAGATAGTCTTGTAATTCATTTTTGCTATATTCTAGCAACGGACGCACGATCGTATAGCTTGATCTTTGTGCAACACTATGCAATCCTATCAGCTCACTGACTCCTGCACCCTTAGTTAGTCTCATCAGCAGCCATTCAAGCTGATCATTAAGCTGATGAGCTGTGAGCAAAATATCGTATTTATGTTCCGTTATCAAATTTTCAAAAAACTCATATCGAAAAGTTCTGGCATTGGCTTCAAAATGACTCTCAAAACTAGGAGCTTTAGCGGCATAGCACTCACGGCCGTATTCTATAGCCAACTCATTTGCGTACACTACTTCATCTTTGCTCTGTTCTCGTATTCCATAATCAACTATAGCCAAATCTGGTTTCAATCCGTTATCTATAAGAATGTGAAAAAGCGCTGATGAATCTATTCCGCCCGAAAAGGCAAGGAGAAGTTTTTTGTTGACCAATGCAGATAGAGTGGAAGGCGGAAGGCGGAAGGTAGAAACTGATTTGTCATCTGTTTTCATATTATGTCCTTTAGATTTTCACGACACTTTGTGGCTGAGAACAACACCATCTTTCACTCTTTATTCTTCTTCCTTCTTCCTTCTTCCTTCATCCTTCTACCTTACTTACAAGTGTTGCCAATAACTGGTTGCCTGCAAGCTCTGTTACTTTTGCTTCATACGAAGCACCGTAAATAATAGAAAGGTCGGATGTATCATTAATGAGTATCTCTCCGTCTATTTCTACTGCCCAAGCAAGCGGTCTGGCACTTAGCAAAAATTCATGCTCGCTACTCTCTCCATCGATTACAACTTGTAAAGTAGTGTCAATCAATTTTGACAATGATGTTTTTGTAACCAATGTGGCGATCTTTCCAAGCTTTTTCGCTCTTTGCTCAATAATCTTAGCTGATATCTGCTCCATATCATAAGCAGCCGTGGACTCTTCATTCGAATAGACAAATACATTAAATCTATCAAACCCAAAATCTTTACTAAACTCGCAAAGCCTCTCGAACGCCTCATCGCTCTCGCCAGGGTGCCCGACTATAAATGTGGTACGTATAAATACATTTGGTTTGCTTTGCATATGTTTAAGCAATGCTTTGGTCTTTTCCTCTCCAAAGCCCCTTTTCATCACTTTAAACATACTATCATCACTATGTTGGATCGGCATATCATAATATGTCTGGAAAACCGTAGAATCTGCTATCTTGTCAATGAGGGCAAAACTGGTCGTACTTGGATATAGATATAAGATCTTTGCGCTCTTTACGCCTTCAATTTTCTCTACTTCATTGATCATATCTATAAGACCGTCTTTTAATCCTATATCTCTTCCATAACTTGAGCTATCTTGGGAAATAAACGAAAAGTCCCAAAATCCTTTAGCTACAAGGCTAGTTACTTCTTTGGCTATAGAATTTAGTGTCCTAGAGTGCAGCTTGCCTTTAAAGTGCGGAATAGCACAAAACGAACATGTTTGATTGCATCCTTCTGCTATCTTGATGTAAGCATGATAATTTGAGCCCGTGATAACTCTAGGTGAGTTTTCATCTGCTAAAAATACCTCTGGAGTATAAACACCTTTTTTGGCTTCTATCATATGGTCTATTTTGTCATAGTCGCCTACTCCTGTAAATATATCAATTTCAGGGAGTTCTTTTTGTAACTCATCTTTATATCTCTCACTTAGACAACCGCTCATGACAAGCAACGAGTCGCCCTTTCGTTGTTCATGGAGATTCAATATCGTTGAGAGCGACTCCTCCTTGGCTGCTTCTATAAATCCGCAAGTGTTAACAATGATGACATCTGCACTCCTGGCATCATCAGTGAGTACATAATCACTCAAGCGACCTAACATTACTTCACTATCAACTAGATTTTTGGTACAGCCGAGACTTACTAAATGGAGGGTTTTTTGGCTCATGTATTACTTTCTTTTTGCGTATTATAGCATAAAGTGGCAGCAATCCCATCATCACGCGCTACGCTCGCACTGGCGGCAAACACACTAGTTGCTATTTTCTATCTTGCTTTCTAAGAATTCTGCAGTTTTTCTCTGGCCTAGCTTTTGTGCATACTCTATAGCGTTCATACCAAATTTATCTTTATTGTCAATTTTGGCTCCATTTTCAATCAATAATTTCAACATATCTATATCATTAAAACATGATGCCAGCATTAGGGGGGTTATGCCGCTTTTTCTTTTTGTACTATTGAGATCAAATCCGCTATCAATACATAATTGTACCACATCATATCTCTTGAATTTGATAGCAATATCCAGACTGCTTACACCTTCTTTGTCAACCTCAAACAGATCTACGCCGTGCTTCAAAAGAAGTTTGATCAGCTCGATACTTGCATTCTTTCGTATTGCAAAAAATAGTACACTTACCTCATCTGGGCTATCTAGATCATATTCACTTCCAAGCACAAGAGGTTTTGACAAGTCAACACCATTATCAATGATTTGTTTTACTTGTATAAGCGAGTCTTGTTCTATTGCTTTAGCTAATGATTGCATATATACGCTCTCCTAATGTAATCATATTGTAATGATTTTTATTTATACTTATCTTGTTTTTTAAAAACATCATTTTATAAAGGAGCAAAAATGAATAATATTAAGACAATTTTGAAAAAAATGATTAAAACAGATGGCAGATCATCTAACACAGTTAGAAAAATAGTCCATCTTAAAACTTCAAAAGAGTTTAGCTATCTTATTGATACTACAAGGCTATAAACTGTCTCATGACCCAAAAGGGTTAATTCCACCCATCATTTTCATAGCTTGGGCTTTTTTATCATCTTCTACCATTTTATAAGCATCATTCATAGCACTGATAAGCAATATTTGCAATGATTCTTTATCGCTAAGGAGTGAATCATCTATAGATACATCCAAAACTTCAGAATTACCGTTAATGGTGATACTTACCATACCGCCACCTACTCTTACTGTAAATTCTTTGTTTTTTGCATCTTCCTGAAGACGTTTCATATCTTCTTGCATACTAGCCATCATTTGTGACATTTTGGAGATATCCATTCCTTCAAACATTGCTATTCCAATCCTTCTAAAACTTGAGCTATTGTATTGTCTTCATCTTCTAATATAACAAGTTTAGGCTGGTACGAAGTCGCTTGCTTAGCATCCATTTGGGCATAGGCGATAATAATGATCTTATCTCCAACATGAACCTTTCTGGCTGCTGCACCATTTAGGCAAATATCCCCTTTGCCAGCCTCTCCTGCTATGATATATGTCGAGAATCTCTCGCCATTATTGATATTTACAATATCCACCTTTTGCCCCACTAACATTCCAGCAGCTTCCAATAACGTACTATCTATTGTGATGGAGCCAACATAATTTAAATTGGCATCCGTTACTGTCGCACGATGGATTTTACTATAAAGCATAGTAATGGTCATAGATATTTTCCTTGATTTAAATAGTGCAATTATACTATAAAATTATGATTTTACGGTTGCACTAAAGTTTTTGGCTCTATTGGCTCACCCCACATCTCAGGAGCAATCACATATTCTTCTACAACTTTGCCGCCTATGATGTGCTCTTCTATGATGCGGTCTATCTTTTCTTTGGTAAGTCCAACATACATAGTATGACCCGGTTCTACCAGCATTACAGGACCTTGCTGACAACGATTCAAACAGCCTGTTTGGATAGGTTGAACAGTAGAAATAATACCTTTTTGCATTAGACTTTGAGCTAGATACATAAATAGTTGTTGTGATTCAGGATTGTTTTGACTTACACAACTTGGTTTTGGCATGCCCGGAGGTGAACTTTGTTGACATTTAAATATATAAAAAGCCGGTTGGGGTAAAGCATAATTCATTTTTTTTTCCTTAATTAAGAGTAATTTACTCCGAATAATACCAAAGTTAGTTTAAATGAAAATAAAATGCTGCTCTTTGATTACTGCTTTTTACTAATTGCTAAATACTCTCTTACAATCTCTCTATCGTCAAAATGATGTTTAACGCCTTTGATCTCTTGATAATCTTCATCACCTTTGCCCAATATCAAAAGTGCTTCGCCATCCCTTAGCTCATCAATTGCTCTTTTGATAGCTTCTTTGCGATCCACAAAGACTTGCACATTATCTTTACCCTTCAAACCTTCCAATATCTCATTGATAATAGTTTGCGGTTCTTCGTCTCTTGGATTATCGCTAGTGACATAGATTTTACTTGCATATCTGCCGGCTACTGCTCCCATGCGCGGGCGCTTGAGTTTGTCACGGTTGCCTCCGGCTCCAAAGACTGCGGATAATGTTTTATCTTTCATGCTTTGAAGTACTTGCTGCATCCCATCATCGGTATGGGCAAAATCCACTATTACAAGCGGCTCACTGCTAACAACTTCCATGCGTCCTGCTACTCCTGCAAAATGCTGTACTGCGTCACACACTTCTTGTATCGGCTTGTTTGTCAACATAACCACAGCTCCGATAGCTGCCATGAGATTATAGAGATTAAAAAGCCCCACCATAGGAGAGCTAAACGTAGCCTCGTCTTCAAAATGCTTTATATATGCCGTGATCCCATTATTTAATGAAAATGCTTGCACTTTAAAAGATGCCGGCTGATCAACGCCATAACTTTGTGCATTTACAGGATCATACGTGATATGAGCTATGTCATCTTTGTTTAGAAGTTTTGGTGTCTCATCAGCAAAGAATAGGCTCTTGACTCTGCGATATTCTTCGATTGTTTTGTGATAATCCAAATGGTCGGCTGTAACATTTGTATGGATCTTAAGAGCAAACGTGATACCTTCTATTCTCTTTTGTTCAATAGCATGCGAGCTTACTTCCATTATGAAATAATCGCATCCCTTATCAAGAGCTTGTTTCATATGATACAAAGTTTCAAAGACAGACGGAGTGGTCATAGATTTTTCTTCCAATCTCTCTTCGTTTGCAAAAAATCCTCGAGTGCCTTGCAATGCCGGTTTATGATTAAGATCCAAAAGCAAAGAATAGATAGCCGCAGTTACTGTTGTTTTTCCGTTTGTGCCTGTTACACCTACTACTTTTATGTTATCTATATCCCAAAGTTGTATCAGCTCCTCGGGCGTAATAAATTCCGAAGTGTTCGGCAGTGTATCAAAGTAATGGCTATTTTGTGAAGTCTTCAAAAAAATCGTATCGGCTTGTATTAATTTTGTATTATCCGTTATATAAGCATATCCTTTGAACCCAAACGGTATTTTCATTTTTCTTCCTTGTCAAACAGCTTATAAAGCTCCAATATATCTTGGTCATTAGCAAACAAGCTAGCTGTATCATCCAAGTATTTTAATGCCATCTCTTCAAAACCACCCTTTGTAAGCTCGACTATAAAATCTATTAATTCTTCTTTGGTAGTGATTATGACTTTAGTCGAAAACATAATATCTTCAAAAGTCTGCTTGAAATCACCTCTAGTTTTAATTAACTCTTTGAAATCACTGTACGAAATACCGTCCAATTCAAGCTGTGATGTTATATGAGATGATATGAGTTCTTGTAAAGTATTTTTAGAAGCATCCAAAGATTCTATAATATCATTAATAATTTGAACAGCATCTTCTTGTTTATCTTTTATAGAGTGGTAATAATCAAAAAGAGCCTGGGCTTCATCATCATTCTCAAGCCCCAAATCACTCAAAAAGATACCCATTCGTGCTTCATCAAGTTTTGGAAATTCTTTTAGGAGTATGCCGTATGTTTGAAGAGCACTTTTATACTCTCCTTTTAAAAACAAGGCTTCTGCTCTTGCTAATAATCTTGTTTGATTAATACTCACCCTAATTCGCTCCATTTATCTTCGCTGCCTATTGGAACATTTACAACACTAATTTCTGGATGGATCAAGATTTTCATCTGTTTTTCTACACCGTATTTAAGTGTAGTGCCGCTGCTAGCACAGCCGACACATGCTCCTTGAAGCTGCACATATATCTTACCGTCTTTAATGCCTATAAGTTTGATATCCCCGCCGTCAAGCTTGATAGAAGGTCTTACCTTTTCTATAACGTTCACAACGGCTGGTTCTAACTCTTCATCCGTAAAAGGAATCATATTTTTTCCTTGGTTTAGTTTTTGTCGAATTATATCACAAATAGTGGGAATTTAAGTGGAATGAAAGCAAGTCCGGTTTTGTACTGCTTTTTATGATTGCACAGATAAGTATTTACTGGGCGGCGTGCTGGATACTCGAATAACTTTCCTATCTTATTTTTTTATCATTGCGCGATATGTGGTGACTATTTCTAGCAACTCTTGGGTGATCTCTTTTTGCCGAAATGCATTAAGCTCGAGCTTTATCAGCTGCTCTCTCTCTTTGATAGCATTTCTGGCTTGATTCATCACATTGAACCTTTCTTGGTTTTCGCTGGCAACCGATTCTATAAATGCTCTATAGCATGATATATAAAGATATTCCTTGATTAAAGCATTCAATATATCATGGTTTTCTAGGTACAAAAGCGGCTTTTTATTGGTTGATTTTTTATGAAATGCAGAAAAATCCGGCGGTAAAATCTTTTTAACTACCACATCATAGCTAGCTTTATCATTGTGTTTTGCATATACTAAATTTAAAGTGCTCAAATTTTCTTTTGTGAATACTTCATTGAGGTATATTGAAAGTTCTTCAGTATGTGTATCAATAGATTCAACATTCGTAGCACCCTTGATATAGTGATCAAAAGAAATCTTTTGTGCTTTTGCTTCTTGCGTGCCAGTTTCACCAACAATAACAGTGCTATAATTTTCTTTTGGAATAGCATTGAAAAAATCAATGACATTCTCATTAAAAAATCCGCAAAGTCCCTCTTGAGAAAGAAAAAGAACAAAAATTGTTTTTTCAGATAAGTTGTATTCAATATTTGCAAGGCTAGGAAAAATTGTGACAATATCTCCTGCTGCATCTTCTATGCTTCTATGATATGTGCGCAGATGCGGGAGTTTGCGTTTGGCATTTTGGATGTTGTAATTTGCGAATGCTTTCATTGTGGAGATGATATCTTCGATCTCTTGGGTGCTCTTGAGCTTCTTTGTCAAATACAAAGAACTGCTCATTGCTGCCACTCTTTTATAAATTGATTTGTCACACCATGGAGACGTTTGATCAATGCATCATTGATCTCGTTTGTTGCATTAATGATATCAAAAATATCAGGCTCATTTTTTCTTATTTCAGAAATGAACTTTGCTATAAATAATTCTACTTCTATCAAAGGCAAAGACTGCAAATATCCTTCATTGCTCAAAAAAAAGATGATTACTTGCTCAGGCATATCAATATACTCATAGCGCTTTTGCTTTAGCGCAACTCTCAATGCCTGTCCTTTATAGATCAACTTTTGTGTTTGCTCTTCTGCTTTGGCACCAAACTTTGTAAAAATCTCTACCTCCAAAAACTGAGAGTAATCTAGTTTAAGCTTAGCTGCTATCTTTTTTAATGCAGACGCCTGAGCTTTAGCGCCTATGCGTGATACGGATTTTCCAATATCAATAGCTGGCAAAAATCCTTTATTGAAAAGTTCTCTTTCTAAATATATTTGACCGTCTGTTATTGATATAAGATTGGTTGGGATATAATCAGAGATACGCCCTGCTTGGGTTTCTATAATAGGAAGTGCCGTTATTGAGCCTCCTTTATATTTATCATCTCTTTTGCCCGCACGCTCCAAAAGACGCGAATGAATAAAAAAGATATCTCCGGGATATGCTTCGCGTCCAGGTGGTATTTCAAGCAAAAGTGAAATACTTCGATAAGCATCTGCATGACTTGTGAGATCATCATAAACAATAAGCACATCTTTTCCCTGATCTCTAAAATATTCAGCTATTGCACATCCTGAATAAGGAGCGATAAATTTCATTCCTGCAGAACTATCTGATGAAGCAACAACTACTACTGTATGCTCAAGAGCATCGTGGCGTCTAAGATCCTCGATCACTCTGGCAACTTCTGTTTTTTTCTGCCCAATAGAGACATAGATACAAAGAACATTTTTGCCTTTTTGATTAATGATCGTATCGACTGCAATTGATGTCTTTCCGAGTGAGGAGTCTGAGACAATAAGTTCTCGCTGTCCCTTGCCAATAGGGATCATTGCATCAATGATCTTAATGCCGGTATATAGGGGTTCTTTAACAAAATCCCTTTGCATCATAGGAATCGCATCTTGCTCGATGGCATAGTGCTCATCTGTTAGGATCAATTGTTTTTTGTCCAAAGAGAAGATCAAAGGATCAACTACCTTTCCTAGCAACTCGTCTCCGACAGGGATTGATATGCTTTTATTTGTATATCTTACGCGATCTTTGACATTAAGTAATGTATATTCGCCCAAGACAATAGCTTGGACCGCATCTTGTTTGATATTCAATGCAAGCGCAAAAAGATTATGAGGAAGC
The DNA here is from genome assembly GCA_041654415.1 of Sulfurovaceae bacterium. Classification (GTDB taxonomy): domain Bacteria; phylum Campylobacterota; class Campylobacteria; order Campylobacterales; family Sulfurovaceae; genus BN30871. The sequence continues at coordinate 77,954 of JBAZDL010000006.1, forward strand.
TCTAGAAGCTCAAAATATCCAATATTCGGAAGCTCCTTTACTTCAATAATGCCATCACTTATGCTGGAGATATAGCCCTCTTCTCCCATGCTGAATACTTTTCTTTCATAATCAGCAGCATGGTAAATCGTATCAAATGTTTTTTCTATAAACTCTTTATTGTTCATTGCGGCACGTTTTCCATTTTCTCTTTAAGCTGCTCCAATTCTCCTTTGAATGAAGCATCAAAAACCTTACTGCCCATGATCAAACGAATCCCTGCTATCAAAGAAATATCTTTCATGATCTGCAACTCGACAGTATCACATTTGAAAACCTTACCCAAAACATCTTTAATCGTCCCAAGCGACTCTTCATTCAATGCAAATGGGGTATAAAGAGTTGTTTTGCATATTTTGCCTGTAAGTTCTTCTTGCAATGAACTGATCTCTTTTGTATCACTCTGCAACAATGCCTGCAAAAACTTATCAATACGTTTTTGATGTAATTGCTCGTCACTTAACTCTTTTAATAATTTTTCGCTGTAATACAGACTAAATTCGAGGCTTTTTTGATAAATCTCTTTTTCAAATTTTTCCCGTTCTTGCTCTATGATCATACTTTGTTTTTCAAATGCCTTTGCGATCTCCTTATCGGTCTCCTTTATTAAGAGATCCTTTTCGATCAGTGCTTGTTTCCTTGCTTCATCAATCTCTTTGTCCCGCAGAGACTGAATCTCTTTCATGCTATTCTTATAATACTCTTCATCTTGAGCTACACGTTTTTCTCGCTCTTCAAGCTTTTCAATACGTTGAGCGATCATCTCTTCCCTTGCTTGTATAATGCGTCTCAAGGGATTAAAAAATAACCGATAAAGAATATATAAAACAATGAAAAAATTTAAAACTTGAAAAAAGAAAGTCCACCAATTAAACATGGAAATTCTTATTTACCGATATAGTCTAACAAAGGATTAGCAAAAAGGATGATCAGTGCTATTACCAAAGAGTAAATAGCCACTGACTCAACCATTGCCATTCCAACAAAAAGAAGACGTGTAATATCATTAGCAGATTCCGGTTGTCTTCCAATAGTTTCAATTGCTTTTGAGAGCGCATCTGCCTCTCCTTTTGATGGCCCATAACCACCGATTGCGATCGTTAGGCCGGCTGTAATGATTGAAACTGCAATAATTATTGTCATACTATCCATTTTCTTCTCCTGTTGTTGATTTAATTTGTTCGGCTTGTATCCCGCCTATAATAAATATATAAGTCAGTAATCCGAAGAGATAAGCGTGCAATAAATCTCCTACGATACTAAGCAATATCATAGGGATCGGCACCAAAAATCCGGCTAGTGCGATTAAAATAGCAATAATCATCTCCCAACTAAGCATATTGCCAAAAAGTCTTATTGCCATTGCAAATATTCTGGAAAAATCGCTAAAAAGATTAAATGGAAGTAAAAATATTGAAGGCTTGATATAACGTTTGAGATAATTTTGTAATCCGCTAAATCTGATACCAAAATAATGAATGGAAAAAAACGAGATTGCAGCAAGTGCGGCTGTTGTACTCAAATCCCTTGTAGGATTATGAAAATAAGGGATCAGAGAAATTAAGTTCATTATCCCAATAAAAATCCATAATGTGCCTATAAACGGAACCAAAGCCCAAACAGGTATAGCAGCAGAACCATCTAGGGTGCTTTTGATTGCGACAACGATCCGTTCAGCAAAAAGTTGCATTTTTGTTGGCTTGAAAACAGAAAGGTTACTACTGATCAAAAGAGAAAGAAAAAGCAAAAAAAACATAATTACCCATGTCGTTACCACAGTATCGGTGATCACAACATCTAAGCCGATTATTTCAAATCGCCATACTACTTCGGGGAAAATATATGTATTCAAATTTATCTCCTCCCATTCATGGATTTAGCTATAATACAATATAGAAGTTTTAATAAAGATAAAAGATAAAGATGAATGGAACTATAATTGCACTAAATTCAACTGTTTGCGATATCTATTTCGAAGAAGAAATTCCATCTATATTCGAAGTCCTTATGCTTAAAATAGAAGAAAGAGAACTCTATTTCGAAACACGCAAACAACTCGATGATCATCTCGTTAGAGCTGTCGCTTTAGGATATATGCAAGGCGTAAAAAAGGGCATGCAAGTCCAAAGAACTCATGAGCAAATAACCATTCCTGTGGGCAAGGAGACATTAGGCAGAGTCTTTGATACTTTAGGCAATACAATTGACGGCAAAGAAGGAGAATTTTCACATTTTAAATCTACATTTCAACCTTCGCTAGAAGTCTCGGCACAAAGGGGGGATGTGCAAATCTATGAAACAGGAATTAAAGTCATTGACCTGCTCTCACCTTTCATACGAGGAGGGAAGGTAGGACTTTTTGGGGGTGCCGGTGTCGGAAAGACAGTTTTACTCTCTGAGTTCATCTTTAAATCTATTTCACTACATCGTGGAGTTTCTGTATTTGCAGGAGTCGGCGAACGCATCAGAGAAGGACACGAGCTTTATACGCAAATGGTTGAATCAGGTGTTATAGACAAAACAATTATGGTATTTGGTCAGATGAATGAAGCATCAGGCATCAGATACAGAACCCCATTTACAGCTTTGACTATGAGTGAATACTTTAGAGATGATGAGCACAAAGAGGTACTGCTGCTTATCGATAATATTTACAGGTTTATTCAAGCCGGACAAGAGATCTCTACATTACTTGGCAGAATCCCTTCGCGTGTAGGATATCAACCGACACTCCTAAATGAAATCGCCGAACTTGAAGAGAGGATTGCGTCAACAAAAGAAGGTTCTATTACCTCTGTACAAGCTATATATGTACCGGCTGACGATATTACCGATCCTGGTGTTGCTTCTGTTTTTACACATCTGGATACTTCGATTATACTCTCTCGCAGTTATGCATCAAAAGGACTTTACCCTTCAATAGACCCGCTTGCATCTCATTCTAAATTACTTGACCCGACAAGCGTAGGCGAGGAGCATTATCTTGTAGCAAAAGAGGTTAGAGAAATGTTGGCAAAATACAAAGATCTTCAAGATATCATTACAATGCTTGGTATGCAGCAGCTAAGTCACGAGGACCGCTTGATCGTCACTAGAGCAAGGAAGCTGGAAAAATTCCTAACACAGCCTTTTTTTGTAACCGAATCATTCACAGGGAGATCTGGCAAAAGCGTTTTGCTCTCTGAAACGATACATGGGTGCAAAAAGATCATTTCCGGAGAGCTGGATGCGATTGATGAAAGTCGGTTTTACATGATCGGAACAATAGATGAAGCCGCTCTTTGATCTACACATCATAACCCCTACACATATAAAAATAATAAATAATGTCTCTTTTTTTAGGGCGGAAGACAAAACAGGTTCCTTTGGTATATTGCCAAGACATATTGAGTTTCTGACAATCTTAGAACCCTCTATAGCAATTGCACTTATAGAAGACAAAGAAGAATATTTTGCTTTTAATGGCGGTATACTCTCTTTTAAAAATAATGTTTTGACCATTACAACAAAAGAATTTGCTCAAAGCAGTAAGATAGGTGAACTCAAAGAGATCATAGAGACATTATTCAAAGATCAGCAAAAAAAAGAGTCTATATTTCATCTCAATATGCAAAATCTTCGAAAAGCTTTTTTTAAAAAAATAATCGAATTGGAGCGTGAAGTTGAATAATGACAAAAAAAATAGTTTTTTAGAGCATATCGACAAAAAAGCATCTTGGATGCAAAAATGGCGCAAAAAAGGTATTTTATGGGAAACCGTTATTGTGATTGGCGCAGTAGGATGGATGATAGCTCTGCCTATGGTTATTGGCGGCTATATTGGTCGCTATATAGATCAAAATCTATCGTCAAGCACTGATGGTATCTCTTGGTCTGCTACATTTATTATTTTAGGTCTTTTTGTTGCTCTGTACTCTGTTTGGAGAGTTTTTATTTATAAAAAATGAAAGAAATACTTTTTTTTATACTCGGGATTATCATCAGTATATTATATTTTATGCATCTTTTTTTGCAACTTTTACAGATAAGGAAAAAAATCAATAGCCCGATTTTTTTGACTTTTCCATTGCGCTTTTTTATACTGAGTTTGCTTTTGGGTTCACTTTTTTTTATCTATGGTCCAATGGCTGTTTATTCTGTAATGGGCATTGTGGTAGGTAGATTTATTTTGATCTATTTATTAAAAGCTAAATAAACCCGATACAGACAGCTACTCTTATACTATATACACTATTAAAATTGTTAATTTATCATTTAAATTCTATCGAAAAATTATATTAAATATCCCGAGTTATTATAATTTATTTGCTATCTTTTTGCCTCTTTTTGAAGGCAGAATATTTACTCTTTTGTAATTGAAATAAATGCTTAGATTATGTTTTTTATTTGTTTTTTTTCAAAAAGTATGTTATACTAGGCCGCTTTTGTGTAAAAAACAAATCAATTTTTTATTTATTTTTTTCACAAAAATATACAAATATTTTAAACTAAGGAGGAGAATTTTTGGAAGACCCCATTAGATTACACCACCCAACAAAAAAGGATACAAAAAGTATCCACCGCCTCATCAAAAACTCCAAACCGCTTGATCTTAACTCGGAATATCTCTATCTTTTGCAGAGCACATATTTTAGCGATACTTGCATAGTTGCCAAAAAAAACGACCATGTCGTTGGTTTTGTCTCTGGATTTATTTCTCCCAAAGATAAAGAGATATTTTTTGTATGGCAAGTTGCAGTCGATAGTACTATAAGGGGACACGGCATAGCTATCAAAATGTTAAAAAAGTTATTTAACTCTCCTGAGCTTGCACATATCAAATACATTCACACAACCATCTCGCCTTCAAATGTCGCCTCACAAAAGGTATTTGAAAAATTTGCAGATGAATTTGGTTTTGACAAAGAGATCAGTGTATTTGCAACAAAAGAGAATTTTGAAGAGGCACATGAAGATGAACTACTATATATACTCAAACCAAAAACAAAACAAGGAGCACACAATGAGGGTATTTGAAAACTATGAATCTGTCGTAAGAGGCTACATTAGAAGCTTTCCTACCATTTTCCAAAGCGCCAAAGGCGCAAAGATCACAAATGAACAAGGCAACGAATATATTGATTTTTTTGCAGGAGCCGGTACGCTTAACTACGGGCACAATAACCAAAAAGCTACAGATGCAATGATAACCTATCTTCAAAAAGATGGTATCATACATGGGCTGGATATGGCTACAAGTGCCAAAAAAGCTTTTATCGAAAAATTTGTAGACACTATTTTAAAACCTAGAAACTTGGATTACAAACTACAATTTACAGGCCCAACTGGCACTAATGCTGTAGAAACAGCACTCAAACTTGCTCGCCTAGTCAAAGGCCGTTCAAACATTGTATCATTTACCAATGGATATCATGGACTTTCTCAAGGTTCTCTCTCAGTAACAGGTAATAATTTTTATCGTGATGAATCGCACATCAGCCGCTCTAACGTTACATTTATGCCTTATGACGGTTATTTGGGAAATGATATAGATTCGCTAATGATATTTAGAAAATTTCTAGAAGACAATAGCAGTGGCTTGGATGCACCTGCTGCAGTTATATTAGAGACAGTCCAAGGAGAAGGAGGCATCAATGTTGCTTCCAAAGAGTGGCTGCAAGGCATTGAGGCACTTTGCAGAGAATTTGACATGCTGCTTATTGTTGATGATATTCAAGTTGGCAATGGCAGAGCAGGTGATTTCTTTTCTTTTGAATTTGCAGGCATTACACCGGATATTATAACACTGAGCAAATCTATAGGTGGGGGTTTGCCCATGGCACTTGTGCTTCTTAAGCCAGATCTTGACCAATGGAAACCAGGAGAACATACCGGTACATTTAGAGGCAACAATCTTGCTTTTGTCGCTTCGACAGAGTTATTGTCGTACTGGGACAATGACGACCTCTCAAGCGCAATCACCTACAAAGAAAATATACTTAGAACAAAACTGGAAGAAATAGCTTCTCGCTACAAAGAATATAATATTAATGTACGAGGCCGTGGACTGGTTTATGGATTTGAAATTGCTAATGACAGCAGCATAGCAGGAGAGATATCTGCTAAGGCATTTGACTTGGGACTTATTATTGAAACTTGCGGATCCAATGGGCAAGTTGTCAAATTTTTACCGCCTCTAACCATAGACGAAGAAACACTGCAAACTGGACTTGCATTATTTGAGCAAGCCGTCGATGAAGTAATGACACAAAAACAAAACAGACTTAAAGAGGAGTTTTGATGATTGTAAGAGATATTAAACACATTATCAACTCACCAAAAGAAGTGCATGCCAAAGATGGGCAATGGACAAGCAGACGAATATTGCTAAAACAAGACGGTATGGGATTTTCATTTCATGAAACCATTATAAAGGCTGGCACCAAAACACATATCCATTACCAAAATCATCTTGAAGCCGTCTATTGTGTCGGTGGTAATGGCAAGATAGAAGATCTCTCGACAGGCAAAATACACGATATCTATGATGGAGTTATGTATGCACTTAACCTTAACGATAACCACCACCTATACGGCGGCACGGAAGATATGCGACTCATTTGCGTATTTAATCCTCCTATAGTGGGAACTGAAAATCATGATGAAAACGGCGTTTACCCGCTTGAAACATAATATTCAAAAGTAAACATATATTTATGTCTATCGATTTTTATTTATCATAAAACCATAAAATCTGTATTATTTTACTTATTTTATGGTCTTACTATCGCTCCACCATACGAGATAATACCGCCCCTATGATTGATCGCTCCATCAAGACCGTTTGATTTAAATATTTGTGCAATCTGTCCGCTTCTATTGCCGGACCGGCATGTAAATATTATTTTTTTGTCTTTGTATGTATCGAGCAACTCTCTAGCCCATTGATTAAATTCAGAAGTCGGCTTTAGCATATCAGCACCATCAATATAGCCCATAGCATATTCCATTTCTTCTCTTACATCAACCAGCAAAAAATCCGCTTCTGCTTTTTTTCTTTTTTCTAGCAATTCTATAAGTTCATTTGAATTTATAACGGTTTTATTTAACATAAAATATCCATTTTTTTGTGCTATTTTACAAAAAAATTATTGTAAATAAAAATTAAATATATATATGATAATAATGTATTATGCTTATATAACTCAATATTTTGATTTAGCAAATTTATTATTGTATTTGATATTATTATATATTATTATGTTATAATCAATAAAAATCATTAAGGATATTTAAAATGAAAAATATAGCAAACAAGATGTTGTTTTTGGTAATTGTAATATTCTTTTTTTTATCATCAAATCTAAGTGCCGGGGAGTTATTTGCTGATATTGATAGGGATGGCAAAAATGAATCAGTACAATGGAAAAGTTTTGGGTCAAATGATCTTGGAGAATATTACCAACTGCTAGTTATAGACAATGACGGAAACATATTATGGAAGGGTCCAAAAGAAAAAAGTAGCAACAATCCTTATGTTTTTGCCTCTTTACATTATGGAGTGTCTCTGCCGGAGCTTTTATTTGATATTGATGGCGACGGCTTTGTGGAACTTCTTGCTCCAGAGCCTCAAAGCGATGTCTCGCCTACCTATTATAGACAATTGCGATGGAAAGGTAACTCTTTTGAGAAGCTTTTATCACGTCCTTTAATGATGGATAGCCCTGTGAGTAATTACTTTGTTTGGAAAAATGGAGAACAAATATATGGTATATGGGTCTCAAAATTTGGCGAAGTTACAAAAGAAGGTTTTGTTAAAGCAAATATATCCCAATACAACAGTGACGGGGTATACAAAAGCGGAATCGCATTGCTTAGATTTACACCCACAGGTGCCAATGTTGAACAATGGATAAAGCCTCTCAGCAGTCCGACTTCATAATAAAACCCAACACTAAATATTAGTATAAAAAAGATATCAGGATCACGATAGAAGATCATCCTACGAATCAAAGGCACATCTATTATTATAGGAGCCTATTTATGTCCGTAAAAACATTAATTGTTTTACTTTTACAGCCTTGCTATTGGCACGGCTCACAAAAAAATAATCATAATAAAGATTATATACTTATACGTCAAAGAATTGTTAATAATATTGAAATTTTATATGAAATGTAAGTAAATGTTTAAAGAAGAAAACTGAGACCAAAAGGTCCCAATAAATTATACTAGCTCTATGATAGCCATAGGAGCTGCATCGCCTTTTCTAAGACGAGTTTTGATGATTCTTGTATAACCACCATTTCTGTCTTTATACTCAGGAGCGATCACTGTAACAAGTTTGTTAGTGCATTCTTTATCTTGAAGCATAGCAAAAATTGCTCTGTGTGCATTCAAATCACCGCTTGATGCTTTTGTAATCAATTTTTCATAATAACTTCTAAGCTCTTTCGCTTTAGGCAAAGTTGTTTCAATTCTACCTTCTTTAGTAAGTGCTATAGAAAGGTTTTTGAGCAATGCAGCTCTATGAGAAGAAGTACGACCGAGTTTTCTATAACCATGTCTATGTCTCATGCCTTATCCTTTTAATTGTTTTATTTTTTTTGTTAATGATTCTCTAAGTGAATCGCTAAGACTAAAGTCAGAACCAAAGCCATGCTCTACTAGACAATCTGTAATCTCATCAAGAGATTTTTTACCAAGATTTTTGATATTTTTAAGCTCTATATCGCTCATCAACACCAATTCTCCTAAAAACTTAATGCCTTCTCTATCAAGTGAGTTGAAAGATCTTGCACTAAGACCAAGATTGTCAACACTTTTCAAAAATGGTTTGAGTTGAGAGTCGTCTCCACCTTTTTTAGTAAAAGATGAATTAATATCTACATTCAAGACACCATTAAAGATTGAAAGTTGTTTATTCATAGTTTCCAAAGCATTTGTAAATGCATCTACCGGATTAATTTGACCATCGGTTGTGATATCAAAAATAATCTTTTCGTAATTTGGGCTATCTTCAACAAGTATATTTTCAATTCTATAATTGACTTTTCTAACAGGAGTAAAAAATGCATCCAATGCAATAGCACTACTATCAACATGGTCTTTAAGGTCTTCACTTGCAACATATCCGATACCTTTAGCTACAGTTAGGCTGAAACTAAGCTCTGCATCTTCGTTAAGTGTAGCAAGCGGAAGATCGCCATCAATGATCTCTACTAATTCGTTAGCAAGATCACTGGCTCTAACTTCTTTATGTCCAGTGAAAGTATAGTTAAGTTCTACACTGTCTCTCTCTTCTTCTTTAATTTTGAAGCGAATATTTTTAAGATTGATTATAAATACTGCTACATCTTCATGCATGCCTCTGATGTTATCAAATTCATGTGCAACATTTTTAATCTTAACCGAAATTGGTGCATATCCTATAGAGCTGCCTAAAACAAGTCTTCTAAGTGGATGAGCCAAAGTTACAGCATATCCGCTTTCAAACGGGTATGCTATGATCTCTGCTCTATTTGCGCCCAATTCGTTTACTTCTACCTCTGTAGGCATAAACGGTGCAACTTTAATTTTTCTCATTGGTTAGCCTTTAATACGATTATTTAGAATAAAGCTCGACTATGAGACGCTCTTCAACTGGGATGGAAATCTCTTCTCTTTCAGGAATTCTAGAAAATATTCCAAAAAGCTTATCTTTATCTACATTTACCCATTCAACCATACCTGTTTGATTGGTAAGCTCCATAGCTCTTACGATTTGTGGATTAGCTTTGCTTTTTTCTCTAATTTCTACTTTTTGTCCAGGTCTAACATTACAAGAAGGAATATCTACTCTTTTGCCGTCAATTAATACATGACCATGATTTACAAGTTGTCTAGCAAATGCTCTTGTAGTAGCAAAACCCATACGATAAACTACATTGTCAAGTCTTTGCTCCAATAATTGAATAAGCAAGTTACCTGTATTGCCTTCTCTTCTGTTAGCCTCTGCAAATAGTGCACGGAATTGTTTTTCACTTACACCGTACATAAATTTAGCTTTTTGTTTTTCACGAAGTTGCAAACCGTATTCACTGATCTTCGTTCTTCTTTGTCCGTGTTGTCCCGGTGCATAAGGTCTTTTTTCTAACGCGCTTTTACCAGCTAGTCTTCTTTCACCCTTAAGTCCAAGGTCAACGCCAAGTCGTCTCTCAAGTTTTTCAACTGGACCTCTATATCTTGCCATCATAAACCCTTTTATATATCTTTATAAAATCTAAGCATTGAATGATCAATGCACTCATTAATATTAGTCACACTACAGATAAAAATCTGTGATTATACTCTTCTCTTTTTCGGAGGTCTGCATCCGTTGTGTGGTAACGGGGTAATGTCTTTAAGGTAAGTAACACGAATACCTTCGGTTGCTCCGATAGACTTGACAGCAGTATCTCTACCAGCTCCAGGACCTTGAACTTTAATTCCTACCTCTTTAACGCCGTTTTCTTTTGCTTTGTTTAATGCATCTTCAACAGCTTGTTGTGCTGCAAAAGGAGTAGATTTTTTACTACCTTTAAATCCTAAAGAACCTGCGCTGCTCCAAGAAATAACATTTCCCATTTCGTCTGTTACTGTGATAACTGTATTGTTAAAAGTTGCAGCTACATAAACTACACCCTTAGCTATACTTTTTTTTACTTTTTTCTTAGCCATATTACCTACTCCTTATCACGCCGAACCAACGGTTTTTCTTTTACCTTTGCGTGTTCTTGCATTGGTTTTTGTTTTTTGTCCACGAACAGGAAGTCCTTTTCTGTGTCTAAGTCCTCTATAGCTGCCTAAGTCCATCAAAGTTTTGATATCCATCATAACTTTTTTACGTAGATCACCTTCAACTGTATATTTGTCTTGGATCTCATTACGAATTAACGCTGCTTCTGCATCGCTTAGTTCGTGAACTCTTTTATTATAATCAACACCTGTTGCATCAAGAATTTTGCGTGAAGTATGAAGACCTATACCAAATATATATGTCAAAGCATATTCCATTCTCTTTTTTTGAGGCAAATCAACACCTGCAATACGAGCCATAATTATCCTTGTCTTTGTTTATGTTTTGGATTTTTACAAATCACGCGTACTATGCCGTTACGTTTAATGATTTTACAATCATCGCACATCTTTTTTACCGACGCCCTAACCTTCATGGGTTACTCCTGTGATAGTTTTGCACTTTTTGTTGCGTGGATTGCCGAGTTATTATCTTGTAAAAACAATAAGCAAACCAGCCCTTGAATAATCAGTGCTATTATGCAAAGGCTCTTCTCGCAGTTCCTTTTTCCTTACTCTAGTCAAAGGGCAATTATTATATCCTAAAATAGATTAAAAATTACTTATATCTAAAAGTGATACGACCTTTGTCCAAACTATATGGAGTAAGTTCTATCTTTACTTTGTCTCCAGGTAATATTTTGATATAGTGCATACGCATCTTGCCGGCTATATGACATAAAATTATATGACCGTTATCAAGCTCTACTCTAAAAGTCGCGTTTGGCAATGCTTCTACAACTTTTCCATCAATTTCTATGACATCATCTTTTGCCATTTTTTTCCTCTTTTATTCAATCTTATTGAAAATCGGGCAAAGCCCGCAAAAACTAACAACTAAGCTGTGACTGCTCCAAATTAAAATATGGAGCAGTCACAGCCAGCTATAAATAGATAGCCACTACTCTTTGATAATGGTTGTTGGGTTGGTTAAGATAACCGCTTTACCATCAACTACAGCAACTTGATGTTCATAGTGACTCGTTCTTAGACCATCTTCACTAACTACCGACCAGTCATCAGACAAATGAAGTGGTGAGCCGCTTTTTTGGCACACCATTGGCTCCAAACAAAAAACCATACCATTACGTATTTTTGGCCCCTGATTTGGCTTGCCTTCTACATAATTTGGAATGTTTGGTTCATCATGCGGCTTGGCTCCTATGCCATGCCCACAATAATCTCGAAGCGGCAGATAGCCTTTTGAGAGAATAAACTGTTCCAAAATATGGGATAGCTCTTTAAAGCGCATGCCTTCTTTGATCTCTCCGATAGCATGGTATAAAGCATCTTTTGAGCATGCTATAAGAGCTTCATCTTCTTTGCTTATCTTGCCAATCGGCATTGTAATAGCAGCATCTCCATAATATCCATCATACTTGACACCTATATCAAGGCCTAGTATATCGCCTTCTTTTATAGTCTGTATGGTAGGAATACCATGAATGACAACTTCATTAAGAGATGTACAAACTGATGACGGGAAACCATATAAACCTTTGAAAGATGGTACGCCGCCACGTGAGCGAATAAACTCTTCAGCCATAGCATCTATTTCTAGAAGAGTCATGCCGATTTTTATGTTTTCTTGGAGATATTTTAATGTATCGCCAACGATCCCGCCAGCTTTTTCAAGCTTGGCGATTTCGTTTGGTTTACGAATAGGAATAGCCATTATAGACCCACATGTCCCAAAACATTGTATTGGTTCATTGTTCGTTGTGCCTCAATTTTACGCATCATATCCAAGGCAACTTGAATAATGATCAAAATCGCAGTTCCCCCAAAATAAAAACTTGCGCCTAAAGCATTGACAAACACAAATGGAACAGTAGAAATAACAGCTAGATAAACCGAACCAAATCCGGTCAATCTGCTAGCTACTTCATTTAAAAACTCTTTTGTATGTTCCCCGGGTCTTACACCAGGGATAAATCCGCCTTGTCTTTTTAGGTTATCTGATATATCTTTTGCGCTAAAAGCAATTGATGCATAAAAGAATGCAAAGAAAATAACCATCAAAAATGTTGCTACATTGAAAACTACTCCACCAGGAGCCAATAAATCAGCAATTGCTGTAGCCCATGTATTTGAGCTGGCTTGCAGCATAGTAAGCGGGAACATCATCACGGCACTTGCAAAAATAGGAGGAATTACACCTGAAAGGTTTACTTTGACAGGTATATAATTCATCACTCTTCTATGTTGGTTTTGAACTATTGTTTTACGTGAATAAGAAATAGGAATTCTTCTTTCACCAAGCTCAACATATATAATAGCAACGATTGTAATAAACATAATGGCTAATATTACTAATACTGCCAAGAAATTCATCTCGCCCGAATTGACCGATTTTACCGTATTTGAGATCGCAGAAGGGATACCAGAAACGATCCCGGCAAAAATTATCAAAGAAATACCGTTTCCGATACCTTTTTGTGTGATCTGTTCACCTATCCACATAAGAAGCATAGTTCCTGTCAGCATAGAAAATACTGCTATGATCGTAAATGTCATATGATCTATAATAATAGCACTTTGTCCGTGACCGCCTGTCATGCTTTGTAGTCCCATAGATACGCCAATGGCTTGAACAACTGTAATGAATATAGTGAAATAACGGATAATTTGCATATATTTTTGCATACCGTCTCGTTCTTTTTTCATTTGACCAAGTGCAGGGAATGTAGCAGCCAATAGTTCCATTACGATTGAAGCTGTGATATAAGGCATAACACCTAGAGAGATAATACTAAGTCTGCTAATGGCATCACCACTAAACATATTTGCAAGACCTAGGGCATTGTTGGAGTTTGTATCAAAGAACTCTTTGATAACAGCGAAATCAACACCGGGTGTTGGGATATACGCCAACACCCTGTAGACCAACAAAAATCCTAAAGTAATCAAAATTTTCTTGACTAAAGGATTTTCCATGTTATTTTCCGCTAGTAGTTACTGCTTCATCTTTGATTTTGGAAGCAAGGGTTTTAGCGCTAGCGCCGATAAGTTTAACTTTTGTGACAGACTTTTGCAGTTTATACACACCCTTGATACTCTCCATTGTAATTTCTGGAAGCTCAGCAATTACAGTTACTTTTTCTACATTGATTACATAAGGTTTTTCTACTCTTGAAGTAAAGCCTACCTTAGGAAGTCTTTTGTAAAGTGGTTGTTGACCACCTTCAAAACCTCTTTTTTCATTGTAACCTTTTCTAGCTTTTTGGCCTTTATGACCTTTTCCAGAAGTTTTACCTGTTCCTGAACCTTGACCGCGACCGATTCGTTTATTGTCTCTAGTTGAGCCAACTGCTGGTTGTAAATTATGCAACGACATCGTCTCTCCTTATGATTTGATTCTTGAAAGAGCTTGTATAGTTGCTCTTACAAGGTTATTTGGGTTGTTAGAACCAATTGATTTAGTAAGGATATCTTTAATACCTGCAAGCTCAATAACCGGACGTGCAGCACCACCGGCGATAACACCGGTACCTTCGCTAGCTGGTCTAAGCAAGATGCGGCTTGCATTGAATTTATGTTCAATATCGTGAGCTATAGTAGAACCTTTAATATTAATCTTAACAAGATTTTTAAAAGCGTCATCTACAGCTTTTTTGATAGCATCTGGAACCTCTTTTGCTTTACCAAAACCATAACCTACTGTACCGTTTTTATCGCCTACAACTACAAGAGCAGTAAATCTAAATCTTCTACCACCTTTAACAACTTTTGTAACACGACCGATATTTACAATGGCTTCTTCAAAATTTTCTCTGTTTATTGTTTCCATCTTTTACCCTTACAACTTAATACCAGCGTCTCTTAGAGCATCAGCAAAAGATGCAATCACGCCGTGATAGAGATAACCATTTCTGTCAAATTTTACCGTTTCGATACCGGCACCTTTTAGTGCAGTTGCTATTTCAGCAGCTATTTGTTTGACATCTTCTTTATTAGCTTTAAGCCCCATTTTTTTACCATCAACAGCAGCCACAGTATGGCCGATTGTATCGTCGATTGCTTGAGCATAAAAATGTTTGTTAGACTTAAAAACTGTAAGTCTTGGCATACTTCCTGTACCAGAAATTTTACCTCTAACTCTTGCTTTTCTTTGGGTCAAGAGTCTATTTTTTCTTTTTTGAATACTTTTCAACATCTAGAACCCCTTACTTTTTCTTACCAGCTGATTTACCAGCTTTTCTGATGATTACTTCATCTGTGTATTTCACACCTTTACCTTTGTACGGTTCAGGTGGTCTAAAATCTCTAATTTCTGCTGCAACTTGTCCGACAACTTGTTTGTCACTTCCAGTTATAGTGATAATGTTTTTATCTACTTTTATGTCGATCCCTTCTGGAACATCATAAATAACGTCATGTGAGAAACCTAGTTGTAAAGTTAGAACATTACCGGCTATTGAAGCTCTGTAACCAACACCATTGATCTCAAGTGATTTTGTAAATCCTTTATCAAGACCAACAATGATATTGTTAAATAAAGCTCTATAAGTGCCCCAAAAAGCAGCACTTTGTCTGTCGTCGCCTTTTTTTACAAATTGGACTTTACCGTCTTCAATTTTAACTTCAACACGACCATGTGTTTCAAGTCTTTTTTCAAGATTGCCTTTTTTAGCTACTAGCATAGTGCCATCTATTGATACATCGATACCGTTTTCAATTGCTACAGGTTGTTTTCCTACTCTTGACATACTATCTCCTTACCACACACTACACATTACTTCGCCGCCGATACCAAGCTTGAAAGCTTCATCATTCGGAAGTACACCTTGGCTAGTTGAAACTACTAGCGTACCGTAACCGTTTTTAAAGGTTTTGATCTCATCTTTACCTTTATGGATACGACGACCAGGAGAAGAGATACGTTTAATTTCATTAATCATACTTCTACCGTTTTCATCATATTTTATTACCACTTTGATAGTTTTTTTATTACCATCTTCTTTTACTTTATAACTCTCAAGGTAGCCCTTGTTTACAAGAATAGAAACAATTGCTTCAACAGAGTTTGCATGTAAAAGTGTAGTTACATCCAATCTTCTTTGTGCAGCATTTCTTATTCGAGTAAGAGAGTCTGCAATTATATCTGTCATCATCTTTTACTCCTTAATTACCAGCTAGCTTTTCGCATGCCTGGGATGAGGCCTTCATTGGCCATTTTTCTTAAACACACACGGCAAATACCAAAATCTTGATATACTGAGTGAGGTCTACCGCAAATTGTACAACGAGTATAAGCTCTAGTTGAAAACTTAGCCTTTTTTTGTTGTTTATTGATCATTGATTTTTTAGCCATTAGTTTCTTCCTTTCGCAAATGGCATACCAAGCTTCTCAAGAAGAGCAAATGCTTGTTTGTCATCGTCTGTACTAGTGATTACTGTTATATTCATACCGTGTGTTTTAATGATATTATCATATACAACTTCCGGGAACATCAATTGCTCTTGTAAACCAAAGTTATAGTTACCTCTTCCGTCAAAACCGCGTCTAGGAATTCCTCTAAAGTCTTTAACTCTTGGAAGTGCTATTGAGATAAGTTTATCAAGGAAGTTATACATATTTTCGCCTCTTAGGGTTACTTTGATACCACTTGGACTTCCCTCTCTAGCTTTAAATCCGGCAACAGATTTTTTAGCATTTGTAATGATTGCTTTTTGACCGGCAATAAGGCTAATAGTATCAGCCATATTTTGGATCAATTTAGTATCTTTACCTTCTTCACCGGCTCCAACACTAATAACAATCTTTTCAAGCTTAGGAGTCTGCATCGGATTAGCAATCCCGCATGCTTCACGCAACGCAGGTACGATGTCATTGTACTTTTGCTTCATTCTACTCATTGGATTATTCCTCTACTTTTTTCACATTAGAGATATGGATCGGCATCTCTTTAGACACAAAACCACCATTTTTATTCTCTTCAGTTGGCTTAACTGCTTTTTTAGCTGTTTTGCATCCTGCTACAATAACGGCATCTTTTTTTGTAAGTACTTGAAGTACTTCTCCTACTTTGCCTTTATCGTCTCCAGCAATAATTGTTACTTTATCGCCTTTTTTGATTTTAAATTTTTTCATTACCATACCTCCGGTGCCAATGATACGATCTTCATAAAGCCAGCATAACGAGTTTCACGACTTACCGGTCCGAAGATACGAGTACCTATAGGCTCTCTTTTATCGTCGATAATTACTGCTGCATTGTCATCAAATCTGATCAAAGAGCCATTGTCTCTGTGGATCTCTTTTTTTGTACGTACTACAACAGCTTTTACAACTTTACCTTTTTTTACTTTTCCGTTTGGAAGTGCTTTTTTTACTGATGCAATAATAACATCACCAACACTTGCATATCTTCTTTTAGATCCGCCAAGAACCTTGATACACATGATTTCTTTTGCGCCGCTGTTATCTGCTACTGTTAATCTAGTAAAACTTTGAATCATTAGATCTCTCCTCTCTTAACGATAGTGAGCAATCTAAAACTTTTTGTTTTTGACAATGGTCTGCACTCAATAGCGCTTACAGTATCACCAACATTAACAGTGTTTGCTTCGTCATGTACAAGGTATTTTTTAAATCTTTTTACTGTTTTGTGGTATCTAGGGTGTAAAACCTTTCTTTCAACCAAAACAGTCGCTGTTTTGTCACCTGCTTTTTTGATGACAGTTCCTGTAATTTCTCTTTTTGGCATGTTGATCCTTTACTTTGATCTAACAGCAGTAAGTGCTGTTTGGATTCTTGCGAGATCTTTTTTCGCGATTCTCAATTCACTAGTATTGGTAAGTTGCATAGTTTTAAGCTTTGCACCCAATGTGAACAACTCAAGTTTTTTAGCTTTAAGCATCTCTAAAAGTTCTGCTTCTGTTTTATCTTTTAAATCAATATACTTCATTACTATCCTTTAGAGAGATGATTTTTGTCTTAAAAGGAAGTTTGTAACAAGCCAAAGCCAAAGCTTCTCTTGCCAATTCCTCATTAACACCAGCCAACTCAAAAATGATACGACCCGGCTCTATATTCATAACCCACTTCTCAACGCTACCTTTACCTTTACCCATTCTTGTTTCTAATGGTTTTTTTGTCAAAGGTTTAGCTGGGAATACTCTGATCCAACTTTTACCTTGTCTGGCAACTTTTCTTGTCATTGAGATACGAGCAGATTCTATTTGTCTAGAATCAATTCTTCCTGCTTCAATTGCTTTAATTGCAAATTCGCCAAATTCAATGCGGTTACCGTTAAAAGCTTTGCCTCTATTTCGGCCTTTCATAACTTTTCTATATTTTGTACGTTTAGGCATCAACATGATTATCACCTCTTCTTCTTGATGGCTTTCTGCCTTCTCTTTTCTCTTCTTGTGGTTCTGGTTGGATACCTTTTTGTAGTACTTCGCCTTTGAATATCCACACTTTGATACCTATGATTCCATAAGTTGTGTGTGCTTCAGCAAAACCGTAATCGATTTTTGCTCTCAAAGTATGAAGAGGTACACGACCTTCAAGATACCACTCTGTTCTAGCTATCTCAGCACCGCCAAGTCTTCCTGCAACTGAGATTTTAATCCCTTTTGCACCTGATTTCAAAGCGCCTTGAATAACTTTTTTCATTGCTCTTCTGAAAGCAACACGACGTTCAAGCTGAGTAGCAATACTCTCTGCTGCAAGTTGAGCAGATGCTTGTGGTCTTTTTTCTTCTTTAATATTAAGAGCAACATCTTTGCCAAGCATTTTGACAAGTGTTTCTTTTAGTTTTTCGATATCTCCACCTTTTTTACCGATGATTATACCTGGGCGTGCAGTTACTATTGTAATACGAACTTTTTTCGCAGTTCTTTCAATAATAATATTACTTACGCCAGCATAGAAAAGCTCTTTTTTAAGATATTTTCTGATTTTATAATCTTCTGCAATAAAAGTAACAGCTCTGCTTTTTGCCGGAAACCATCTTGATTCCCAGTTGCGATTGATACCTAGTCTAAGACCAATTGGATTTACTTTTTGTCCCATATTTATGCATCCTTTCCGTCAGCTTTAGCTTTTGGCTCAGCTTTTTTAGTTTTTGCTTTTGGCTCAGTCGCTTCATCAGAAGCTGCTTTTTTTGCAGGAGCTTTTGCTTCAGCTTTTGGTGCTGATTTTGTTTCTGCTTTTTTAGCTGGGGCTACAACTTCAACAGCTGCAGGAGCAACTTCTACCAATATATGTGAAGTTGGTTTCAAGATTCTAGAAGCAGTACCTCTAGCTCTAGCTCTCCATCTTTTGATCACAGCCGCTTTGTCTACTCTGCAGCTTGTAATCTCTACTTCTTGTGGCTCATAGCTACCGTTTGCAACTGCGGAAGCAATTGCTTTTGAGATGATGCCTGCTGCTTTATTTGGCATAAATTCCAAGCTAGCAAGTGCTAGTTCAGCATTCATACCTTGCACTTCTTGTGCAATAAGTCTCGCCTTGGTTGGAGAGACGCGTACGTATTTTACTAATGCTCTACTCATTTTCATCATCCTACTTTCTTCTGAACGGTACCTTTGTGGCCCTTAAATGTTCTAGTTGGTGCAAATTCGCCCAATTTATAACCGACATGGTTCTCTGTTACAAATACTGGGATAAATTGTCTACCATTATGTACATTGATAGTCAAACCTATGAATTCTGGGAAAATCACAGATCTTCTTGACCATGTTTTGATAGGCTTATTTGATCCTTCTTCTTTTGCTTTAAGAACTTTCTTTTTTAGATGACCATCAATAAATGGTCCTTTTTTAGTTGATCTTGCCATGCTAACCCCTTATTTCTTTCTCTTAGCGATAATGAGTTTATCACTAGCTTTTTTCTTACGAGTTTTATAACCTTTGGCTGGAGTACCCCAAGGAGAAACCGGATGTCCTGAAGAACCTGTTTTACCTTCACCACCACCATGTGGGTGATCCACTGGGTTCATCGCAGATCCTCTAGTTTGTGGTCTGATACCAAGGTGACGATTTCTACCGGCTTTACCGATTACTACGTTTGCAAAATCCTCATTACCTACAGTACCTATTGTTGCCATACATTCGCCAAGAACATATCTCATTTCGCCAGAAGGAAGTCTAAGAGAAACGTATTTGCCCTCTCTACCCATGATCTGTGCATAACCGCCGGCACTTCTAGCCATTTGACCGCCGTGACCAGGGCTAAGCTCAATATTGTGTACCAAAGTACCAACAGGAATGTTAATCAATTTCATAGCATTTCCTGCTTTAATATCTATGCCACTTTCTGCAGAGATGATTTTATCGCCTACGTTAAGCCCTTTTGGTTGCAAGATATATCTTCTGTCACCATCTACATATTTAATTAGACAGATTCTGCAGTTTCTGTTTGGATCGTATTCGATTGTTGCTACTGTACCCTCGATCCCAAATTTATTTCTTTTGAAATCAATGATACGGTAAAGTTTTTTAGCACCTGCTTCTTTATGTCTTGAAGTAATGCGGCCGTTATTGTTTCTACCAGCAGTTGCCGGAAGTTTTACCAACAAACTTCTTACGCTTGCTTTTGCCGTAATATCACTATTGTCAAGATTAGTCATATAACGACGACTTGGAGTGTATGGTTTATATGTTTTTATTGCCATGTTCTATCCTTATACCGCTAAGCTTTCAATTTTCGCATCTTCAGGAAGCTTGACGTAAAATTTCTTTACATCATTTCTTTTACCTTGGATACCTTTAAAGCGTTTAACTTTACCGTTAACTCTCATAGAATTTATACGGAGTGGGCTGATACCAAAAAATTCTTTAAATACTTCTCTAAGTCCGTTTTTAGTCATTTTTGGAGTTGTTTGTACTACAATCACGCCAGCCTCTTGAAGAGCTAAGCTCTTCTCTGTGTACATAATTGTTTTAATATCTGTAATATCTGCCATCTTAACTCTCTTTTGTTAATTTTTCAAATACTGCTTTTTCCATTACGATCGCACCATATGCAGCCGCAAGATAAGCATTTAGCTCGTTGCTCTCAATGAGATAAGCGTTTGGCACATTTCTGAATGCCAAGAATGTTTTATCATCAATCATATCTTTAACTACAAGAACATCTCTTTGTCCTAGAGCGTTTATCATAGCAACTGCATCTTTTGTTTTAGCAGAATCTATTAAGATTGAATCCGTTACAAACAATCTATCATTAGCTGCTTTTTCTGCGATAGCATGATAAAGAGCCAATTTTTTTTGCTTTTTATTGACTTTAAGGTCATAATTGCGATTGTTAGTAGGTCCAAATGCTATACCGCCACCTCTGTAGTGTGGAGCTCTGATTGAACCTTGTCTTGCTCTACCGCCGCCTTTTTGTGCAAATGGCTTTTTACCGCCACCGCTCACTTCTGAGCGAGTTTTTGTTTTAGCTGTGTTTGATCTTACTGACGCAGCATAAGACTTGCAGTAAAGATACAAATTGTGCGGATGCACTTCTAAAAATGCCTGTGGAAGGGCATCGCTTTTAATTAATACTGGGTTACTCATTTTACAATCCTTACCAATCCTCTAGCTCCATTGTGTCCAGGAACTGAACCTTTTAGAACCAAGATACCGTTTTCGGCATCAAAAGATACTACTTCATTTTTTACGGTTGTTTTTGTATTACCGTGTTGACCAGGCATTTTTTGACCCGGTTGAACACGACCAGGCCATTCGCAGTTACCGATTGAACCTGGAGCTCTATGAAATCTAGAACCATGTCCGCCCGGACCCCCTGCGAAACCGTGTCTTTTGATAACACCTTGGAAACCTTTACCTTTAGTGGTAAGTGAAGTTTTCACTACATTTGCCTCAGCCAAAGCAGCAACATCTAGATCGCCTGCTTCTACACCGGCAGCTACTTCAATAGTCATAAACTTATTGAATTCATTTGTGATGCCGAATTTAGCTTGTTGGCCTTCGATGCTTTTGTTTAGCTTTTTGCTGCTATTGTAAGCTACTAGCGCTTTGCCGTCTTCTCTTACTTCGCATACCTTTGTATCAATCACCTTAAGAAGAGTGACTGGAATACTGTCAACATTAATTGTTCGGCTCATGCCGATTTTTTCTACGATAAATTCCATTCTCTACTCCTTATTTGTCCATTGATCTTATTTCTACTTCGATCTCAGGAGCAAGGTCTAGTTTCATAAGTGAATCTATTGTATCTCCTGTAGCAGAAACGATATCGATCATTCTAGCGTGAATTCTAATTTCGAATTGTTCACGACTATCTTTGTTAACATGAGGTGATCTCAAAACAGTATAGCGTTTTAGATTAGTTGGCATAGGAATCGGCCCTCTAATCTCCGCACCAGTTCGCTTGACAGCGTCTATGATAGATGCTACTGATCTATCAAGTACACGATGGTCATAAGCTTTAAGTTTAAGTCTTATTCTTTCCATTTGTTTACCCTTATAAAGAACTCGTCAGCTATTGCCGACATAATTTGGAACGGAGATTATATCTAAAATATCTGAAAACCTCAAGACTTTACAAGCAAAAAATGGTACAATTCTAAAAAACATTTCCTTACTAAAAGGAAGAATCAGATGGAATTACTAGAATATTTACAAAACAATACCCCGGTAAATGACAATTTTATACCTCGAAAATGCATATTGCCAAATAGAGAATATATAAATTTATATGGTGCTAGAGGTACGGGCAAAAGTGCCTTAGTGCTTAACCATATAAAACAATTTGACAAAAAAAATGTTTTATATATAGATATGGATGACCCAAACCTGTTTTTCAATCCTTTGGACGAATTGCAACAATATATCAAACAAAATGACATAAAGCTGCTTATATTGGATCACTTTTATAATAAAGATATCAAACTGCCCAAGGTTGACGGCCTCATTATAGTCTCAAGAGAACCTTGCAATATTGTGGATTTTGATAGTGTAGAGCTTATGCCGCTTGATTATGAAGAGTTTTTGGCTTTTGAAAATCACATCGTACAGACAAATGCATTCACTCATTTTCTAAAATCAGGTGCACTCCCCATAATGGCAAAAGTCCACAAATCACTCCAAAGTATCCTGAAACAATTTATTCAAAGCAGATTCGATATGCAAGAACTTAAACTTCTCAGTATCCTAGCTGAACATCATACGGAACATTTGAGCATAAACCAAATATACTCATTTGCCAAAGAGAGGTTTAAGATCTCGAAAGATTGGCTCTATTCCACTATCAAATCTTTTCAAGATGAGGGACTTATATACTTTATAGACGACATCTCAAAAAAAGGCGGAAAAAAGCTAATTATATATGATACTGCCGTAGCAAAATATCTAACATTCAAGCATTCATTTATGATGCAATTTGACTCTACGATCGCCATGACACTCATCAAACAAAATATACACTTTGAGACTCTAGGCATACACGGATATGTCACAGATGATTTAACACTGATCATCCCGGCACCATTCGATAGCGAAGAAAGCATATGGGCAAAGAGTCAAAAAAAGTTTTCAATTTACAAGCGGCACGGCATCAAAAAAGTCATAATGATAACGGTTGCCAATCAATATGAGTTTAGTATAGAAAATATTAGTTTTGAGGCGTTACCGTTTTATGAATGGAGTATCACTGATGAGATGTGAATATATTTAGCTCAATGATCTTATATAGTATTATTAATTAGCAATCCAATTTGTCATAGAGTGCTCATCAAGCGCACCTGAAATTCTTTTGCTCTCTTTACCGTTTTTGAACAATATCATAGTCGGTATCCCGCTTATGCCAAAACGTCTTGCTATCATCTCTTCATTTTGAGTATTCAGCTTGGCGAATATTATTTTAAGTGGAAAACGCTCTGCGACTTTTTCAAAAGTCGGTGCCATCATTTTGCATGGACCACACCATGGAGCCCAAAAATCAACGACTACAGGCAGATCGTTATGAGATATAAAATGATCAAAATTTGAACTATTTAATTCTATAGGCTTTGTATCCAGAAGAGAACTTTTGCATGAACCGCAATTTGCTTTTGTATAGCTCTCTTTTAACGGCAAAGCATTTATCTTCATACATTTTTTGCATACTACATTTATTTTATTATTCATGATATACTCTTTATTATCTATCTTGTAACATATAAAATTATAACATATAAATTATGGATTAAATCGAATGAGAGTCGGTGAAGTACCTCTCCCCAGATACCTGCGGCACACAACAAAAAGAGATGAGCTGCTATGTTCCCATCCTGACTCTTTGTCCCTTAGTGTCGTTGCACAGGTCTAGAAAGAGGCGTTCAAGACAATTTAATTCATACTTTCATTGCCCTCAACGCCTATTTGTAGCCTAAAGAGATAGAAGTATAGCAAAGAGTTCCTTTAAAAATATTAAGATATAATTCCAACTCTTCAATAGATGGACAGATGGGAGAGTGGTTTAATCTAGTCGCCTGGAACGCGGCCGTACGAGAGTACCGGGGGTTCGAATCCCCCTCTGTCCGCCATCGCATCACAAATCCTCATACATACAGACTTTATTAAAATTAAAATGGCTACTGTGCCCAAAATTGTCAGTCACTTTGAGAGAAATCTAGCTCTTTTTTTGTCCAATCTTTTTACATATCTTGCATTGTTATTTTCTTTGTAGTACTATATGATTATGTTTAAAATGAAAATAAAGGAAATACAAATGAAAACAAAACCAGAGATGATGCTTACAGTTAAAAACCCAAAAAATGGACAAATTTACACATTTCAAGTTGAAGATGACAATACTTTAATACTTATGCATCCCACAACAAATATGCCAGCATACATTATTAATATAGAAACGGCAAACATAAAACTATCTCCTATTGGTACTAGTCGTTCTACTGAAG
Source organism: Sulfurovaceae bacterium (assembly GCA_041654415.1). Taxonomy (GTDB): domain Bacteria; phylum Campylobacterota; class Campylobacteria; order Campylobacterales; family Sulfurovaceae; genus BN30871. The sequence continues at coordinate 102,646 of JBAZDL010000006.1, forward strand.
ACACGGGCAAATGTATTGTAGAATGTGCAAGAGATTGTAATGGTAGTGCATTATGTGCAGCTGGATGTGTAGCAATGTGTTCAACTATTATTTTTGATTGATTATTGTTTTATTCTCTTTTTTCGTTTCGTGGCAATAATGGAAAAGCTAAATACACATTTTTCATTCAAAATACAGAAACGAAAAAAGGTTTTTTTGCCTACACCACAATAAAATCACTAAAATCGAACTAAAAATCTAGTTATATAAGTATTTTATTTATTTCAATATAATTTATGGTATGATTTAGAAATGCTTTCAAATGGAGGTTCGACCAAATGAAGTCAATAATATTTGATCCCTTGAATGAGATAGAAAAATTACTTGAGCATACATCCAAAGAAATCAGTGAATCTTCTATTTCAAGCGACAAGCAAATACACTCCATTAGAGTAATGACCAAAAAAATGAGATCTTTGCTCTACCTCATCAAGCCTTTTTTTGGCGACAAAGAATTCCTCGAAAGCCAAAACAAATTTTATAAAGAGCTTGCCAAGAGTTTATCACAAGAACGTGAGACAAAAGTCATGTATGATACTTTTCAATGGCTGATCAAAAAAAGCAAACTACCAATAGATAATTTTGAAGAGATACAAACCACACTCCGGCAAAATTTAGAAAACAATACTACTACTGATGCCGACATAAATCAAAAACTTCAAATTTGTAAACAATCAATGATGATGGCATTGGATACTATAAAAGATCAAAAAAGAGAAAACTACACTATAAAAGACCTGAAAACCGGGTTTTTACAAACATATAAAAAAGCATATGATACTCTGCATCTCGCTCTTGCGACCAAAGAAGTAGAGGATATTCATCTCTTTCGCAAATATGCCAAATATCATATGTATCAAATCCAATTATTATCAAATCAACTTCGACGTTCAAAACAAAGGAGCAAAGATCTTGACAAATTAACATCTTTGCTGGGCAGGAGCCATGACCTGGCACTTTTTGCAGAATACCTGCATAACAATAAAAACCTAACCAATTTAGATATGCTAATATTTTACACATCAAAAGAACAAAAAAAACTTACAAAAGAAGCCTTGAAAATAGCGAAAAAAGCTTTTAAACACAGACCCAGAAAATTAAAAATATTTAAAGATATTAATCATTAATTTATTTATTTTTTATAAAAAAATATATTAAAATATTATATTATGGTATTATATAAAAAAGTATTTGACACAGGAGATTGCAATGGATATTTACACCTACAACGCAGATGTCGGAACATTTGAAATAAAACAAACAGGTCATAAAAGATATGAGCTTTGGATAGATGATGAAATACTCGGTTCTTATGAAAATGCCGAATTTGCAGCCCAGGATGTTGCAAGATTTAACACTGGCTATACCGAGTGGGACAGATGGGAAAATGAACTTCAAGATTTTCCTTCCGATCTAAGCGAATGGACGCAAATCAAAGAAGAGCAATAAAAATAAAAGGAGAAGTCATGAAAACTATAGATTATCAGGAATTTGAAAAAAGTTTATTGGAGATGAAAGAAGAGCTAGAGTCAAATATTGCTCGCCTAAAAGATGAAATAGACGTTATTGGAAGCGAAGATGAGATCGATGATATAGAAGACATGGCATCATTGGAAAGTGATAATATGCACCATGCGGCGCTTCTAAAACAACAGCAACACGAATTAGACGAAGTTATCCATGCATTATCAAAGATCAAAACCGGAAATTATGGTATATGCGAAGAAAGCGGCGAGCAGATTCCTCTAGAGCGATTACGAGTTATGCCTCATGCTAGATATTGTATCAAACATGCCAAGGATATTTAATAATCTTTGAACTTATATTTGCATCGCAGTCCGCTAGAGATTATTATTATTTTGCATAAGGTATATAAAATTTCTAAGAGACTTGCTGAAACTTTTGCTTAAATGCATATCATTAATAGCAATTATATTCACTTCTCTAGGAATGTTTCTATTCTTTATGATATCAGAAAGTATCTCTGCACTGTTTTTATAAGACTCTTTTATTTTGCTATAGCGTATCTCCATTTCTGATATGGCTGCTATGTCGCCTTTTTTGGCTGCATGAAAAATTATTACACTTGTAAGTATCTGGTATCTAAGATTTTTGTAAAATTGCTGTTCTTCTGAAGTCTGAGTATCATTAAAAAACTCAAGATCATTCAGTATATCTTTTATTGATTTTGCCGCTGTGGCAAGATATGTCACTGATTTGATCATTTTTTCTATCTCTTCGAGCTTGGTTTTATCTGTGACATTGGCTGAAAGCATCATCGCAAAATCAAATATCTCTCCTGCTAAAAGTCTAATATCTCTATATAGATTATTATATTGTATATCAAAATAATCATTGTGTTGCTCCAAAAGCTTGTCTGTGTCATTTTGCCCATCTAGTGCTTTGGCTGGAGACACCCCGATAGACAACAAGGCAAAATTTTCAATTTTGCTTGCAAGATAATCGACTTCTTTCTCTAATGCAACGATCGCTACATCCGGAAGATCTGCCGATACGTCTTGAATATATTGCGTGACTTGTCTCTTTTTTGTCTCGAAAAGAAGCATCAATCCTTTTGCAAGAAAAGCAATAAACGGATACCATAGCAATACTCCCAAAAAATTAAATACAGTATGAAATAATGCAATGTTCACAACCTCATTATCGGAAATACTCATAAAATTAACCAAAGAGACTAGTGGGAAAAGAAGTAAAAGCGCTACTACACCGGTGGAGAAGTTGAAAAAAAGATGAGCAATGGCAGTGCGTTTTTTATCGGGTGTTCCGCCAATTGCTCCCAACATCACTGTTACAGTTGTTCCCACATTTGATCCAATTACAAAAGCTGCTGCCATCTCAAAGCTGATCACGTGTCCAAATAACATACTTTGAGCTATTGCCATAGAAGCTGAGCTTGATTGTATTATTGCTGTAAGCAAAAAACCTACAATAGAAAAGAGATACGGATTGAGATCGGCATATTTAGCCATATCAAAAGTATTGGAAAAAATTGTTACATCATTTTTCATTCCTTCTAACCCTAAAAAAATAAGGCCAAACCCGACAATAATCCCAAATATATGTTTCAGACGAGATGACTCCTCGGTCATTACTCCGCCTATACCTCCTATTGCGAGCATAATATATGCCAACACCCCCACATCGACTTTGAAACCTACAAGCGCGATAATCCAAGATGTAGCAGTTGTACCGATGTTGGAGCCAAAAATAATAGCTATAGCGTTTTCCAAGGATATAATTCCGGCACCTATCAAAGAGAGCGCCATCAAAGATACTACTGATGAACTTTGAAAAAATGTCGTCGCTCCTACGCCCATCAACAAAGAACGCATATTAGTTCCTGTTGCACGCCTTACCCACATCTTGAACGATCTTCCTACGCTCTCCTTGATACGTGCCTCAAGATAAAACATTCCAAAAAGCAGCAACCCAAGCGAAGCAAGAGCATGAATCCAAATCATATAGTCCAGAATTAATCCTTTAACTAATAATTACGATATGATAACATATTTAAAACTATATTTATTGTTTTTATTAATTGATAAAATAAATTAATGTCTATATTTTTATGTTATTGTAATTGATATATTTTATGGTATCATTTAAGCATTACTCTAGTGCAAGGAGAAGATGACAATGTCAAGATTGGTCAAGCCGGCAGATTATGCCAAAGAGACAGGTATATCCAGACAAGCTGTATATGCAAAAATTAAACGAGGGTCTCTCGCTTCTAAAGAGATGAATGAACAACTATTTATTGTGGTAGATGATGACAGCAAATTAAAAACAAAACCGAAAGCAAACATATCATCTGACAACCAATCTCCATTGGCGTCAAAATCATCATCTGCTTCGAAGCTATCACAACCCCTCTCAAATGAATTTCAAACTATCATAGATGCCAAAAATGAAACTATAGAAACTCTCAAAAATCGAATACATGACTTAAAAGAGAGCAATCAAGAATTATCTTCGGTATTTCGCAGCGAAATAGAGCTTCTAAAAGAAGCTTTTGGCGAGATGAAAAGAATCTATTCTCATCAACTAGAACATCAAGAACAAGCAACAATTATATTAAACAATGATCATGACGAGAGCCATAAAAAACCAAAATGGGTCGGTGTCAAAAAATTTCTAAAAAAATTTGATGTTGACAAAAAACATTATGACAAAATAAAACAATACCTCCATACGCTATACCTCGGTGGGGATACCAGAGTATCTCTTATTGATGAGAAGATCAAAGTAAATTTACATAATAGTTCCAAAGAAATGATAGAAGAAGCTCTAGAAGATTGATAATATAACTTTAATAATCATTATCAAGTTAAGAGCACTTTAAGGATAAAACGGCTATTCTTCGATAACTATTATCAAAATAGTGAATAAAGGGGTTGTTATATGGAAAAAATCGTGGTGGCATTAGCTGGTCAGCCAAATGTAGGCAAGAGTTCGCTAATCAACGCTATCTCAGATGCTAAATTAAAGGTGGGTAATTTTTCTGGTGTCACCGTTGATAAGACAGAGGTTATCTTTACCATTTGTGATGAAGTATCGTGTCAAAATCATGAAGTGCACATTATTGATCTGCCGGGAGCATATTCGCTAACTGAATACACAATAGAAGAAAAAGTCACCAAAAGCTTTTTGCAAAGCGATGAATATGATGTAATTGTCAACGTCGTCGATGCTACCAATTTACAAAGAAATTTGGTCTTTACAACCCAATTGCTGGAAATGGGCAAAAAAGTAATAGTAGCTCTAAACATGATCGATGAAGCTGACAAAGAAGGGATCAAAATAGACGAGAAAAGGCTGAGCTCAATTCTTGGCGTTCCATGCATCAAGACAAGTTCAACTAATAAAACCGGTATTGATGAACTCAAAAAAACTATTGTAGATACGCATAGCAAACCATATAATGATGCCAAAGTAGTCTATAGTGATGCGATAGAAGAAGAGATTGACAATATAGTAGATTTTTTCAAAGCCAAAAATTATCATTTGCCCGACTTCGCGCCATCTTTTCGCTGGCTAGCAGTCAAATTACTCCAAGAGGACAATGCAGTATATGGTGCCATAAACCAAGAGCCTGTCTGGATAGAGCTTTTGCCTATATTGAGAGAAGGCTTAAACCACATCTATATACATTACGATACTAAAGATTTAGAGCAAATTTTTACAGATGAGCATTTTGCATTTGCCAAAGGTGCCAAAATGGAAGCTATGTCCACAGAAGGAATGAAAGCAAAAAGCACAACACAAAAAATTGACAATCTTCTTATAAGCCCTTATCTGGGCATCCCTATATTTTTGTTTTTTATGTGGATGTTATTTCAATTGACATTTACTCTTGGTGCTGTGCCGATGGATGCAATAGATGCCGTGTTTGTCGCACTTAGCGATTTTGCAAAATCGGTACTTGGAGACGGCAATCTGGGTTCTCTTGTAGGAGATGGTATCATCTCGGGTGTAGGGGCGGTCATAATGTTCTTGCCGAATATTTTGATACTTTTTTTGGGTATCGCATTATTGGAGACGACCGGGTATATGAGCAGGGTAGCATTTTTGCTTGACGGATTTTTTCATAAGTTTGGTCTTCATGGTAAAAGCTTCATACCGCTTGTGACCGGTTTTGGATGTTCGGTTCCTGCTTATATGGCAGCTAGAACACTCAAAAATGAAAAAGACAGGCTTATTACGCTTTTTATCATAGGATTTATGAGTTGTGGGGCAAGACTGCCTATATATGTACTATTCATAGGTGCGTTTTTTGCCAAAGAAAATGCTGGGACGATGCTTTTTGCTATATACATAACAGGGGCATTGCTCGGGCTTTTGGCAGCAAAAGCTCTCAAAGTATTTGTTTTCAAAGGCGATGATGAACCATTTGTCATGGAAATGCCAAAATATCGTATGCCATCATTTAAACTTATTTGGCACACGGTCTATTCTCAAGCAAAAAGCTATGTTAAAAAAGCAGGTACTTTTATATTATTGGCCTCTATGCTTGTTTGGTTTGCCAGTAATTATCCAAAAAATGAAGCCAAAGAACAACTATTTATAGCTCAACTTGAACAGCAAACTAACGAAGAAGCCAAAATAGCACTGCAAAATACTCATCAAGAAGAGATGCTAAAAAACAGCTATCTCGGAATTGTAGGTACTGCCATTACTCCGGTATTTGAACCTCTTGGTTTTGACTGGAAAATGAGCGTTGCCCTTGGTACAGGACTGGCTGCAAAAGAGGTTGTAGTATCTACCCTAGGTGTTTTATACTCTCTTGGTGATGAAGTTGATGAGGCCAATGCTGGGCTCATCGAACAGATCAAGAAAAATATTCCTTTCGCGTCTGCTGTATCATTTATAGTTTTTGTGATGATCTATCTGCCATGTTTGGCAGCTTCGATGGTATTTGCAAAAGAAGCCGGTGGATGGAAGTATTTAGTCTATCTATTTATATTCACCACGACTACAGCTTGGATACTTAGTTTTATAGCGTACCGTATTACACTTTTACTCGCAGGAGTCAATATATGACACTAGATAAATTAAAAAAAGGCCAAAAAGCTGTTGTTATTAGCATCAATGCCCCCAAAGCTCTTAAAGATAGATTGACATCTTTTGGGCTGCTAAAGGGTGAAGAGGTAGAACTTAGGACTCATTCATTGGCAAAGCAAACTATTGAAGTTGCAGTAGGACACACTTTTGTCGCTATCAGAGACGAAGAAGCCAAAAAAATTAAAGTAAATCCAATATAAAGCATTAAAAGTTCAAGTATTTCTTGTATGGTTATGCGGTATAATTCGAATAATTTTATACAAGGAGTATCTTTTGATACGATACACACACCGTATTGGTTTTTGGAAACATATCCTACTTATTTATGTATCAATATTTTCATTTGCACAATCGGCTGAATTCCACGAAGAAGCTTCAACTATTATTGCAGTATCTCTACAAAATCAACCAAAAAAAAGTTTTTTTAAAGAGTTTTATGAAAGATTGTATTTTGTACCTGTATGGACACACGAAAACACTCTTTCAAATTTTTCACATGAACTGTTTAAACAAATAGATGCCGATAAAACCATCGAACCTGACTCCAAAATTCGCCAAAATGCATTTATAATCTCCTCTAAAAGCAAAGCTGTATATGCAAGCTTGAGTATGGAAGAAAAAATAAAGCTAGAATTTGAAATAGCCGGGCTCTATAAAGAATATATAGATTATCTATTGAATGGCAATATAAACTGGAGTGCCTTCAAAGGCAAATTGGTAAATCCAGCAAATGAAGAAGAGATAAATGGTGGCTGGATCACATACGGCAGCAAATTTAATCCGCTAAATATCATGCAAGATGCCATTATCAATGGAAGTCTAGATGATACTCTAAACAGAGCCACTCCAAAAGGTTTTAATTATGCTCTTATGGAAAAGGAACTTATAAAATATTTAGAAATCAAACAAAATGGCGGATGGGAGAAAATTCCTGCCATAAAAGGCTCTATCAAAATAGGTCAAAGCAATGTGGCAATTCCGGCAATTAGGGAAAGATTGCGCTCGACTGGGGAACTTGCAAAGTGCAATACGCCAAAAACAGCAAAGTTATATGATACATGCCTTCAAAAAGCTGTCATAAAATTTCAAAAAAATAACGGTATCAAGCCAAACGGTATAATAAATACAAAAACCCTAAAAGCTCTCAGAGAAAGTATAGATACAAGAATATCTAAAATCAGACTAAATCTAGATCGCATCAAGTGGCTAAATCACCGTTTTGAGCCAAGAAGTATAATGATAAATATCCCGGATTTTAAATTTACGTTTATAGAAAACGGCAAAGCAATAAAGGAGATGAAAGTAATAGTCGGGGATAAAAAACATCGTACTCCTGTATTTAGCAATCGCGTATCAAACATAATCCTAAATCCATATTGGAATGTTCCTCAAAGTATCATACAAAAAGAATTTATCCCAAAACTGCTCAAAAACCCAAATGCGATGATAAAAGAAGGCATAGAAGTAACAAGAGGATGGGATAGAGATGAGCCCAAAATAGACCCGGCCACTATCGATTGGAGTCAATATCGATATAGCAGAACAGTACCTTTTAGGTTTGCCCAGCCTCCTGGAAATGCCAATGCTTTGGGCAAAGTCAAATTTTTATTCCCAAATAATTTCGCAGTATATATGCACGATACTCCGACAAAAAGACTATTTAATGAAGAGATAAGAGCATTTAGCCATGGCTGCATCCGCTTGGCTGAACCAATGGAACTGCTAAAAATTTTTGCATCTATTGACAGCAGAGTAGATCTAGAGCGTGCAAACAAGATACTAAAAGGCAAGACCGAAACAAATTTAAATCTAAAAAACAGCATACCTGTCGATATCGTATATTTAACTGCATGGGTTGATTACGATGGAGAATTGCAATTTAGAGACGATGTGTATGGCTATGATGAGTTGCAAAAATAATTTTTAACAAAACTCGTTCGTAATGAGCTTGTCAAAGTATGAACGAGTTTAAAATGGTTTTTTAACCTATCCTATATCCTGAAACAAGTTTGGGATGACAAATTAAATACATATATAGCAAGAATTATTTAAAACTATTCTCTGAATTCGACCACTTCATCAAACGGTAAACGAAACTTTGGTGTCTGCGGATTTACTCTATAGCCAAGCGCCACAATAAGCGCTACGCTCTCCTTGGAACTATCTATATCTAAAGCTTTTTCTACATTTTCTCTCTCAAATCCTTCTATCGGGCAGCTGTCTACTCCTATCATGGCGGCATAATTCATGATATTAGATGCTGCTAGATAGCACTGCTTTTGGCTCCATGCTTTAATTGATGGCAAGTCATTGATATAGTTTTCGTACCTTTCTACATAAGCTTGCATTGCATCATCATCCAGCCCTCTTCTAGCAAACATAGCTTTATAATATGCCGGGGCAGAAACCGCTTTGTGCTTAGCAACGATAGCCACAACTGCATCACAAGTAGTAATTTGGGGCTGATTCCAGCAGATTGGCCTTAGGGTCTCTTTGAGTTCTTGGTTTTTGATAACTATAAAACGCCAATGCTCCATACCAAAAGAAGATGGACTGAGTCTGGCAGTCTCCAAAATGAAAGCTAAGTTATCTTTGGATATTTTTTTATTCTCATCAAAAAGCTTACATGCATGACGAAAGTGCAGAATATCCAGTAGTGATTTTTGATCTATCATAGAGCTTCCTTTTTGACCATTATAACATCAAATCGGATATTTTTAATCTGTTTAAACTTTTTTTGACTCTTTTTGGATAAAATCGAATTTCTTAAATTGAAATATTTTGAAAGTCAATTAAACAAGGATAAAAAGTGCAAAATACAGATAATACAATATACGAAATGCTTGTACATATCCCTATGTGTATACATGCAGAGCCAAAACAAGTAGCCATCATAGGCGAACCAAAAGAGATTTTAGATGAATTAGCCAAACATAAAGAGATAAACACGATAAAGATCTCTTCGGGTGATGCTATATCCGAATTAACCAATATCCAAGAAAATAGTTTGGATATTATCATTACAAATGACAAAGAGATGCTAAGCGATCCCCTATTTTGTGGGGTTGCCAAACGTGCATTAAATTCCAAAGGTGTCCTCTCAATTCTGGCTAGTTCTTTGGCACAAGATGTATCCGGTGCATCAAAAGAGCTAAAAACATTGGGAGAACATTTTCGTATAGTTATGCCTTACGGTTTTGCATCTAGCAATGATAGCTATTTATATGCATATATAGCAAGCAGCTTTTATCATCCAACAGCTGATATAAATCTACAAAGAGCAGACTTGACTGACGGCTTTAATTATTATAATTCAGATATTGCCGTTGCTTCATTTGTGATGCCTACATATATTCGAAAACAATATTTAGGGCTTATCAAATCTTAATGACGCTCAATTATGCTATCGCTCTAACCGGAGGAATTGCTGTAGGCAAAAGCTCTACAATCTCATTTATGTCGCTATACGGCTTTAGATGTATAGATGCAGACAAAATAGCTCATCAAACCATAGAAGAGCAGCGCGATGCCATTATCTCTATGTTTGGATCAGATATCTTAAAAGATGGGAAAATAGACAGAAAAGAGATCGGCAAGATAGTATTTGCCAATGCCGAAATGAGAGCCAAACTAGAAGCTTTGCTTCATCCGCTGATTTATGATAAAATTATGGCACTTGCCTCACAAGAAGAGAAGCGAAAATTTCCATATTTCATAGATATTCCGCTTTTTTTTGAAAACAAAAGGTACAAAATAGATAGATCATTAGTCGTCTATGCTCCAAAATCTGAGCAAATAAAACGCTTAATGAAACGCAATGCTCTTAGTGAACAAGAAGCCTTGTTGCGCATCGAGTCACAAATGGATATAGAAGAGAAAAGACGGCTTGCTACATATGTGATAGACAATAGCAAAGACTTAAAGCACCTTCAGCAAGAATGCGAAAGAGTTCGTGATATAATTTTGAATGATTACAAAGGCAAACAATGACTGTGACCAAATATAGTGCCAGCGGAAATGATTTTATCATCTTTTATGCTGAACAAAAAAAAGACAGATCAGACTTGGCAATCAAACTCTGCCATAGACACAATGGCGTAGGAGCCGATGGCATGGTGGTGCTTATTCCGCATGATGAATATGATTTTGAGTGGGAATTTTACAACAGTGACGGAAGCTTAGCCTCAATGTGCGGCAACGCTTCAAGAGCAGTAGCACACTATGCGCATGAAATGGGCATATCTATAAATAATGAATCTATATTTTTAACTGGTGCCGGAGCAATACGAGCCAAAATAAATGGCGATTATGTCATATCTGATATGGTGCCGCCAAAACTCATAAAACAACAGATCATAGAAAATGGCGAGACATGGTGGCTGATCGATACAGGGGTACCTCATCTTGTAGCACTTAGAGATGACATATCATCATTTGACCTGCTTCAAGCAAGAGAGCTGAGAGAAAAATACAATGCAAATGTCAATATAGCTGCAATTTTTGATGGCAAACTATATGTCAGAACATATGAGCGGGGCGTAGAAGATGAGACCTTGGCATGCGGTACAGGTATGGTGGCGTGTTTCGTGCGGGCACACAAAGAAGACCTTTTACCATCTCAAGTGCAAGTATTTCCAAAAAGCGGTGAAGAGATAGATATACGCTATAATGAAGGTATATATAGTTTTGGGGGCAGAGTAAGCAAGGTGTTTGTCGCGGAAGTTTTTATATAATAATTAATTAGGATCCAAAATGAAAAAAATTATTATATCGGCACTATTAATTGGCTCATTTGCATTTGGCATGGAGATGAAAGATGGTATTGCGGAGTATGATAAGGGAAATTATGCCAAAGCCTATAAGATTTTTTACGCTTTAGCCAAAAATGGTGATCCAAAAGCTCAATATAATATCGCTTTGATGTCACTATCAGGCAAAGGTACCAATGTTAGCCACAAAGAAGCTATATCTTGGTACACCAAAGCAGCAGACCAAAACCATGCTCCATCGCAATATAGTCTGGGGTATATGTATCAAAAACAAGCCAAAACCAAACCATTGCTTATCAATCAGGCAAAATATTGGTATACTCAAGCAATGACGAACGGCGTCAAAGAAGCTTATACCAATATGGCATTTTTGTATTATACTGGATACGGCAAAGATATACCAAAAGATATACCAAAAGCCATAACACTGCTAAGCAAAGCTGCTTCCATGGGAGATGCGAATGCACAGCTTAATTTGGCGATCATATATGGATGGAAAAATGATGTGCCAAACGACAAGCAAAAAACATATAAATATCTAAAGCAGGCTCTCTCATGCGGCAAAAGCGAAGCTAGTGCTTATCTCGATGTGCTATGCAAAGAGAGTGTATGGGCATGCAAAGAGTAAATTAAACAATTTTTTTAAATTTACTCTTCGTAAAAATAGCTATAGATACCAATTTGACTACTATATAGCCGATTATCATTCCAAAAACTATCTCTATAGCAAACATAACAAGCCAATCCATAACAGAAATATAATGATGTACTATCTCTTCGATGCCGTGAAGCAATCCTGTTTGATGAGCGACTATACCGCCTCCAACGGCAAGCATAGCTACAGTCCCTATCACCGAAATAGCTTTTATAAGATACGGTACCGCGGCTACTAAGACATCCCCTATTTTATTAATCATTCCGTTTGTGCGTGCCTGCAAGAAAAAACCTATATCATCGAGTTTTATGATCAATGCGACTACTCCATAAACTCCTACCGTGGTGACAATTCCGACAGCGACAAGTGTAGCCAACTTGATAACCATGGTAGTGTTACTTACAAAAGAAAGGGCCAAGACCATGATCTCTAGTGAAAGGATAAAATCTGTTTTAATAGCACTTTTTACTTTATTAGTCTCAAAATGTTCTGTACTCAATTCTTCAAGTGTCTCTTTTTGGCTTTGGGCTTCATGATGTCCGAAAAACTTCTCAAGCACGCTCTCGACGCCTTCATATGCCAGATACAATCCACCCAATATCAAAATTGGCTTCATAAGCCATGGGGCTATTGCACTGATTATAAGTATCAAAGGGATAATAATAAGCTTATTGAGCATGCTTCCCTTGGCTATCTTCCATACTATAGGAAGTTCCCTGGCAGCTGCTTTTCTTTTTGCCTCGGCACCTATAGACTCACGCAACTTATCAAGTTCTTCCAATACGGCTTGTTTTGCTTTTGGGTCAAGTGCATCAATATTGGTTTTTAACTCTTCTAAAGAATGAGCTTTTTTTATCTCTTTATGTAGCAGGCTGGTGGTGGTTTCATTGGTAAGGTTTGCAATAGCCGCAAGGTCATCTACCAAAATACCTGAAGACTTAGCACTTGCTACTTTTGTATATGTAGCTATATCATCAAGCATCACGGATGTATTATCCAGAGAGCTTGCTACTGCCTTTGTGCTTCCGGCTAGTGTATGGCTTGCAAGAGAGCTTATATCATCGGCTAGTGCAGCCAAATATCCCAAAATTCCGGCCATTTATAATCCTGATTATCTTTGATTTTATTTTGAGATTGTAGCATAAGTTTTTGTGCAAGGTGTTATGAAAGATGCAATGATGATAAAATGTATTAAGAAGTGTGATATTACCAAGCCAAAAAGGCTTGGTAGTGAAGTTAGAATTTATATGTCAAACCGACATTGATGGTATAAACCTCTTCATCCCAATTGTCTTCACCATACAGATCTGCTGCAAGTGCCCACGATGCTGAGTTGTCTTCATCATACAATCTTACATAATCTACAAATATTGAAAGATTTTCAGTGAACTCATATGAAGCACCGATACCCCATTGGAAATCACTTTCATCCAGCCATTCACCAAAATCATTTTCCAATTGCACATTACCGTATCCAAGCAATGCATAAATATCAAATTGTTCAGTTACCGGGAACATAGGCTTAACATAGATACCCCAAGCTCTAAGTTCATCACCGTAATCGGCATCATAATCCCAAGTAGTATTTGGGAACCCATTGAGTGTCTCGCTTCCTTTGTCGGAATAATCGCCGTCACCCAAAGACCACCAGTATCTTCCTTCAATTGCAATGTATTGATTGAATTTATACCCAGCTTGTGCCATGATGCCGTTATAATCTACCTCTTCTTCTCCAGACCATTCATATAAATCCGGAGCGAGATTATATTCCCATCCATCATAATCATTATTATATCTTCCGGCTGCATAAGCAACCCCTACATAAAAACCGCTATCATCTACCATAGGAGCTGGCACTACTACTGCCGGTTCTACCGGAGCTATGTCTCCACCTGCTAGAGCAAATGCACTCATTGATAATGCCGCAACTACTGATAATGTAAACTTTTTCATAATATTTCTCCTTAGATTGTTTTAATATCATTTTGAAACTATTGTTCAAATGATACATTTATTATTTCTCCACCCACTACTGCGGATGCTCCAACTAACAAGCCAACAACCAACGATCATTAATACGTTATAATTACTCCTTATAAAATATTATTACAATAGAGACTATAACATTATTAATACTTAAATGTCAAGATAAATAAGAAATTTTTTTTAAATTAATGAAAATCATCATTTTTTATTGTTATATTTTTTCTTAAAACAAAAATGCCATACAACCTTGTATAGCCCTTGTACTAGTACTCTCTAGCAAAAAATCTCTCTAATCTTATACACACATAAGAGAAACGCTCAAAAGTTAAGATAAACAAGAAAAAATTTTTCATTAACGAAAAATGTCATTTTCTAGCTCATTTAAAGAACAAATATAATATAAAACAAAAAAGTATCACAATGGTTACATTTCAAATAAACCGGATCAATAATAATAAAATCGGACAAACTGTGAAAAAATATAAGGAAATGGGTATAGAGGAAACGGGGGCAGGCTACTTTTTCTATGTAAATAAAAATATAGCCTGTCCTCTTTATTGCATGATATATCGCCGTTGTTTGTTATGTTTACACATGCCAGGTTGACATCTCCGCCGCTTGTAGATCCCCATCCAGCACCTACTGTTATTTGCCCGCTGATATTTTTTTGTTGACTGTCGTAGACGGCCGTATCTTGCAGGCTTTTTATGTTCAGGTTTGACGTAGTTAGCTTGATACTATCTCCGAGCACTTGTCCGCCTATGATATTTGTAGCATCGCCTGCTATGATGGTTGTAAAATATCTAGACAGGTCATATGTGGTCATTTACCTTTTGTAACGCTTTGCAAATCAGCTCTCAACCATGATTTTAAATCTTCGTCTGTAAGTTTTGAAAGGTATTTAATATATTCTTCAATACTTATAGGCTCTTTCGCATCTCCGTACAATAAAACATTGCCTTGTTTGTATTCGCAGCTCAAAAGTGTTGCGACATAGAGTGTGTAATACAGATAGTATCGCACATCATTCCACTCTACGGGTCCACTCTACGGGTCAGGCGTTGCACTCTATGGGTCAGGCGTTGAATTTCCACTTTTTACCACCTTTGATATTAACGACTTGGACAGCCCGAGATAATTACTTATTTGGGACTGCGTGTATCCATCATCTAGTGCATTGATTATAGCGAGATTTCTTAATGATTTTGTTTTGGCATTATGAAAGTGTTCTTTGAGATTTTTACTGTATGCATAGGTGTTTTTATTCTCTTTTTTAATGCTCTTTTGATGCACTATTTCATTGAGTATTTTTAATTCATCTTCGTTAAGTTTGACTCCTATGATATCTTGGACGTTTACATATTCGAGTTCTTTGATCAATTTTGAATCCTTTGCACATAGGATTATCTCTTTTTTATTAATGAGTGATGATGCTAGAGTATATGAATACTCTTTTATGTCATTGACAATGCCTGCTTCTACAGGATTTTGTTCTATGTATCTGATAATAGTATAAAAGTATTCTTCGCTTGTGATATATCTTGAATAAAACCTTCCTTGCCAAAGATGCCCGCTTCTTTTATACTTTTTATTAAAATATATTGCATAGTTACTATTGATATGTTTCATAAATCCTGAGAGGTTCTCAAGCTCTGTTTCTACAAGCAGGTGAAAATGGTTGCTCATAATGCAATAGTCATGAACAATGGCTCTATAGTTTCTACAAGCTTTACATACTATTTGTAAAAAGATATCATAATCTTCATCTTGCAGAAATATATCAGAGCGGTTTACTCCTCTGTTGATTATGTGATGAAAGCCTGCTAGATCTATTCTTGGTCTTCTTGGCATGAGATTGCCTCCTCGATTTATGATAACTTTCTATTTGAATTATATCATAAAGTGGAAATTCAACGCCTGACCCGTAGAATGTAGAATAAGAGGATGATTTTTTGTGAAAAGGTGTAGTTCCTGATGGAACCTTGATTCACAAAGCCTGCCTTTTGCTTGTATCTATAAAGCCGGTCTTCCTCTCTTCATACTTGTCTACTAAGAGTTCCCGGCCCTATAGCACAGAGGAGTTTTGCAACGTATTAATTCCTATACATTTAATTTGAGTATCAAGAACATTGTCTTCAAGAATAATATCGGGCTCAATATCAAACAAATCCATGGGGTCAATATTTAATGACAAGGTATCAATGTTGTCAAGGTCAACTACGGATTTGTCGGCATATACAATGATTTTTTTGATATTCTTTTGATTTTTGGTTTCTTTTGAATATGCTTTGTTAAACAAAATAGAATAAATTAATATTTGCCTTATATCAGCTTCATTTACTACGTTCTCTTCAAGTTTAGACTTTAGTGTCAGGTGATGAAAGTAAACCACTACTCATAACTCTTCCTTACTTTTGCTATAGCAGATGAACTCAGGCCAAGATATCTTGCCACCTCTGCCTGCTTGTATCCATCGTCTAATGAATTTATTATAGCAAAGTTTCTTTTGGTTAAATCTTTGTTATCTTTAAAATGCTCGTCAAGTGTTTTGTTTTTTTCTTGTCTAAATTCATGTTCCTTTTGTACTATTTTCTTTTTTTGTTCTATTTCAAGATTTTGAAGTTCTTTTTTAGTCAGTTTAGTTTCCAGAAGCTCTTGTATACCTCCATAATGAAGTTCTTTAGTAAGTTTAGAGTGTTTCGCACAAGGTATTATCTCTTTGTTTGTATCCAATAAGGTTGATAATAATGTATAAGGATATTCTCCTATCTGTTTTGATATTTTTGCTTTGATTGGGTTGTGTTCTATATATCTAAAAAGAGAATAGAGATATGTTTCATTCATGATGTACCATGACTTGTATCGTCCTTGCCATAAATGACCTGTTCGTTTTTGTTTTTTATTAAAATAGATTGCATAGTTTGAGCTAATTTGTCGCATGAATAGTGAGAGATTTTCGCTGGTGGTTTCTATAAGTATATGAAAATGGTTGTCCATAAGACAATAATCATGCAAATTAACTTTGTATATATGACAAGCTTTACAAAGTATCTCTAAAAACTTCTCTTTATCTTCGTTTGATTTGAAAACTTTATTTTTATCAACTCCACGATTGACAATATGATGAAATCCACAAAGATCTAATCTCGGTCTTCTTGGCATATATTTTCCTTATAATAAATTTGAATATTATATCATCGGTTTACTTTCATCACCTGACCCTAAAGTTCTAAAGTTCATGTTTGAGCATCAAAAAGCTCTGACATAGCAAATGGTGTTGCAATTGAAACTGCCTTTGATATGTAATGATGTAAATTATAGATAGTCATCTAATCTCTCAAATTTTTATATCCTTTTCCACGCATGCAGTTTCCAAATTTTATTTTGAGTCTATCGTATGCTTGTTGCTTATAAAAAAAATTATTAATGTCGCCTGGTCTCATTTCTTTTTTTATTTCTACTTCACTCCAAGGAAACCCTCCTGATTTTGGATTACCTCCACATTCAACCCAATCCCTAATCTTTTGTTCTTCGCTTGCTCCGGTCTTCTGCCAATAATAAAGGGCGGGCTTTGGGTTCCTTAGCTTTTCATAAACTTCCCATTCTGGACCGCCTGGCCATGGACCCTCAATGCCTCTGCACCCAAATAAAATCAATCCACATAAACCAAAAAATAAATATTGTGATATTTTTTTATTCATCATCTTAGCTCCATAATAAGCTTAAGGGTATCATATGAAATACCTGTTGAAATAGCAAATGGTGTAGCAATTGAAACTGCCTTTGATATGTAATGATGTAAATTATAGATAGTCATCTAATCTCTCAAATTTTTATATCCTTTTTTATCCATGCAGTTTATAAGTTTATTTTGGAGTCTATTGTAAGCCTTATTTTGATAGATGTTTGTTGTATATACTTCTCCAGGTCTCATCTCTTGTCTTATTTTTGTTTCATTCCAAACAAATTGTCCATTAGTATGTCCTCCACATTCAATCCAATCCCTAATCTTTTGCTCCTCACTTACTCCATTCTTGTGCCAATAATAAAGCGCTGGCTTTATAGCGGCAATAAAATCAACTCTATCTTGACCGCTTAAGCCTATCATGCCACCTCTGCAACCATAAAAAAATATAGAGATTAAAACTAAAACATATATTCTTTTCATCATTTCACTCCCTGTAAAAGTTTGAAAACATCGTATGGTATGAGATTGGTCAATGCAATAGGTGCTGTTATGGGCACAGCGAGAGTGGCCCAAACATTATAAGCTGTTGATTCGTTCTTTGACATTCCTCTTTGGGTATTTCCTTGATTATCATATAATCCTGATATTTCTCCGCCAAACCAATCATGAATACCAGCCCAACCTGTATCTACAACCCAATCTGTCAAACCATTTGCATCGTAATGATATGCTAAATCTAAACTAGCAAATCCCATAGTTCCTTGAATACCCTGCACGCCCCCAGTTGTTCCACCCATATCAGGAGCATTGGCATTCATGTAGTCACCAAGGGACACGCCTGCTCCTGTTTTTGGATCTGGGTTCCACTGCACTCTGCCCAACTCATCATATATAAGATTTCCGTTGCCGTCATTAATACATCTCTCATTATTCTCACCACAAATGGCATCTAAATCAAGTCTAGTTCCTCCAAGCTTAACACCGTCAAACGCTCCGCTTTCTTCGGATACATTGCTATATACTACTCCGGTTTTAGGATCAACTATTCCTGCAAATTTGCGAGAATTATTTAATGATTCTTCTCTTGCCATTGTTGAGATTGTTTGAAGTGAACCATAAAGTGCCGGAGCCCCTATGTCTCCTGTTGTCAGCATAGAAGATATTGTCGTGAGCGCTATTCTTTGATACTCAAGACTATATATATCATCATAAAGTTCTGTTTTTTGAGCTTCCAAATCATTATAAGCTGCTTTCTTCTCTTCATCTGTCATTGTATTATTTGGATCATTGAGAGCCTGTTCTTGATTATTTATATCTTTTATTTTATCTTTTGCTTCTTTTTGACCTGAATCTACATATGCATTTATAATAGCTAAGGAGTTTTCATTAAACTCTTGCGTTACCCTTGTCTGCACATCAAGCTCTTTTTGAACTGCTGCGGCATCAAAGGTATTTGTCAGGCTTCCGCTGTTTTCTTTGATGGTATCTGTGGTGGTAGTAGTGTGGATGTCTGAGAGGTTATCCATGGTTATGTTCTGGATTCCTGCCTCCGCAGGAATGACGGAAGTGCCTGTTATAGTAATATTTGAAGTGTTTATGCCTGCATAGGTTGTAGAAGTCTGACTGTCACTATCACTGCCGAAGCCGATGGATTTAGATGTACCAAATTTACCTTCTTCTTGTCCTGCAGCAGGTGTCTTGGTAGTAGTAGTTGCACTCGTCACAGTTTCAGGGTTCGGGGAACTATAGCTAGCACTTGCACTTATTCCGATACTCTCTCCCTCATAGCGTGAGAAGTTATCTATATTGCTAGCTATTAGGATATTTGTAGTATTATGAAGTTTCATGCTATTTATGTGCCTTTGGTATCATTTGCTTTAGCGATTTAAAGTGTTCTTTGTCAGTTTGATTGCGAAGTTTTGTAAGCTCGTTATCCTCATAAGTAGGTGTGTTTTGTTGCTCAGTTTTCGGTTGTGATATTGTTGAAGAAACACTACTTGCTGTTTGCGATAAAACAACTAGACTGATGCCTTTTTGACTTGCTAAAGATTTTATCTCATTGCAATCACTCTCTTTAGCTATGATATAAATTGTTGCATCTACTTTACGATCAAGTGCGTTTATAGCTTGTTTTGTTGTTGCGATATTGACTGCCTCGCTTTCACCGACAATACCTAGCTGTTTTACATTTCCTGACTCTAACATGCTTTTTATATCTTGGGCGGTTCTAGTTAAAGTACCAGCACACATAGCCATTAGCATCATTTTTTCAGATATTATGGTACCTGGAGCTGAAACTTGTATAGCATAAAGTTTGGATGGATTATTTGAAGTTTTAGCAATTGTTTCTAAATCTTGTTGTATATTTGAATCTGCATAAGAAAATCCTACGAACAGTACAAGCATAGTTAAAAATCGTTTTATTTTCATGTTTTCTTCCTTTTGGAGCTTTAAAAATTATCCACTATTGCCCTCTAACAACATTATACTTAAACCCTTTTTTAATCATACAATCATAATATTCTTTGTAGCTAATTTTTTTATTGAAATTGCCACATAATTTTGCTTCTCTTTCTGTCATTTCTCTTGTAAACCCTTCTTTGGTCCAAACTTCATATGTTCTCGGAATTGGTGCATCAATATATTTTAAATTACATCCTATTAACATCAATTGCACAACTGTCAATAAAAGTAATTTTTTCATAATAACTCCTAATTTATTGAATAAATCTAGAACTAATTCAACTATTTTTCGTTTTTTATAGATATACAGCCAGGATACTGCATGTTTATTTCATTATTACATCTATTCTTTTTAGGGTAATCGATATTTGTAAGCTCATCCCAATATGTTGCAGAATACTTGAAGCCCATGTCAAGCATGCATTGCTCCATTTGAGTCTTCAGCTGACGATATACATCCATATTTGCTTGTTTGCTTTTTCTATAATTAATAAACTTGCTATATCCGCATTGATTAAGTGTAATTTCATTCATTCTTTGAGTATAGCCCTCCTTTTTCCAACTTAATGCATATGGTGCAGATGGTGCATCAACATATTTCATGCTACATCCCAGCCACATCAGTTGAATAATTATCAATAAAAATATTTTTTTCATACTTATCGGTCTAATACAACTTTTAAAAATCGTCAACTCTTGCCTCTTCGCCTGTTTTTCTCCAGACAACTCTACCTTGGTTATCAAGATAGATCTCCCCTTTTGCCAATGCACAACCAACCGCGTTATGTTTAAATTCGCATTGATCCGGGAAACCATTTGGTTTTGGCACAAATCTATACCCTTTTTTTATCATGCATATATTATAAACAAAGTAACTATAGTTTGATCCAAATTGGTTATATTTTTTTGAATATAATTGAGCACACTCCACTAAGTCGGTATTTTTTTCGCCATTATCTATAGCATATTTTTCCCAAATCAGATTGTTTGGTGCAACAATAGCAGATATTGGCGCATCAATATATTGCAAACTGCATCCAGCTAATATTAATTGAGTAATTATTAGTAAGAGTATTTTTTTCATTTATGTCCCTAATTTGTTGGATTAACAACCTGTGGTTGATTTATTTGCCCATCACTCCAAGCTAGATCAGTTATAATTCTTGAATTATTTTGGCTTCCATTAGGCATTAATATAGGTGACAAATAACCAGTATAACTACTATGAGACCATGGAAAGCCATAGCTATCTAATCCGCCTGTAGAAGGATTAAAACCTATGTATAATCCTACCAAATCTGTTGCATGGGTAGAATATTGAACTGTACCCATGCCATTCGTTGCTGTGTTTACCAAATTTGCCATATTTTGGGCATTTGCTGCTGCACCATTAAATGTTACTGTTCCTATAGGAAGATTTGTTAACCCGTCATTCAGTAAAGCTGCTACTGCCATATAGTATGTCATTGAACCTCTGCTATGATTTACACTATTTACTATAACCCCTTGATCTTGAGCAATGAACATAATCTCCTGATTTGTAATTTCGGCATTTGTAAGAGGTAATGCACCGCCTAAAAATTCATTAGTTTTATCATATAATGCATAAATCATTTCTGCGATAGGACTTCCTGTTTCAGGATTATATATTACATAAACCCCTTGAGCATTTGCCTCATCGCTACTTTGTTGTGCTGCATTTGCTAAAGCATAATCTAAATTATTAAATATGCCATTATTATATATAAAAATTTGTCCATTTGCGGCTTGCACATCTGCAAGGCTTACTGTAGCAGGATGACAATTTTGTCCACCTTCATCACATTGCTGGAATTGTATCTGACTAGGAATCACAAATTTTGCTTGGTAAATCAAATCAATTTGGCTTAGCGCAACTTCTGACACATTATTGTAAAACCTTCTCTCTGTTTCTACATCATCAACTAATGCTTCATAGTCTATCTGCTTAAGTGTAGTATTTGCATTTATTGTGTCATTATTAATGCTTGAGATAGTTTTCTCAGCAGTTTTCCCTGTAAACGCCAATTGTGCTTCATTGTCAACAATTGTAATATTATCGGTATTAATAGCGCTATAAGTAGTCGAACTTGAAGATTCACTCTCATCTGCACTATCCATAAGATTT
>JBAZDL010000007.1:0-59026 GCA_041654415.1 Sulfurovaceae bacterium
CATCGATATCTCCTAATGTTGTTTAATTGAAATCTGTTTTTTTCACTATATAACTTGGAGTAACTTGAAAAATATATCAATATTTATCAATGATATAGCTTGATTGTATCTGATTTTTGATTAAATTGACAATTAATCTTTATTTTGAATCCACATGTCAAGCACGTGTATGACAGAGTGTTTTAAATAAGTGCTAGACGACAATGACAATATGGATACCGAAATAAGTTTAGCATGACGGACTTTTGCTGGAGTGATGATATTAAAACGTTATTGATATTTTTTCTTTTAAGAAGATTTGTTTTGGTGTATAATGTGATGTATTATTTTAAAGAAGGTTGATATATGGCATCAAATGATGAGCAGCACTATAAAAACATACTTGGCAATACACTTCAAGCACTTAAAAAATATAAAAAAATACTGTTTTTGACAACATCAAACCGTTGGCATGGCGAAGAAGGCGGCGAAAAGCCCAAAAGTACCCAGCTAGCTTATAAGATCGCACAACGACTTAAAAATTCGAATATCTCTATTATAGAAGTTCCGCTGCTCAATATCTATCCATGTGAAGGAAATGTATCAACCAAGAGAGGCAATACCTGCGGGGAGTTTGACGCAAAGAAAAAAGATCCATCTAAAAACCCCTCAGGCTATCACCGCTGCTGGGCGAGCGTCAATAATAAGGATGATGAACTTTGGCAGATAAGCAAGGAGCTTTTTGAGTCTGATTGTGTGGTATTTTTTGGATCGGTTCGATGGGGGCAGATGAATAGCATATACCAAAAGCTGATAGAACGTCTCACTTGGATAGAAAACAGGCACTCGACACTCGGGGAAGACAATGTCGTTGAAAATATAGATGCAGGCATCATTATAGTGTCCCAAAATTGGAACAGCTCACAAGTGCTCGATACCCAAAAACAGGTGCTGCGCTTTTTTGGATTTAATGTGACAGATGATCTGTGTTGGAATTGGCAGTATAGCAAGGACGAGACAGACGAAAGTAATGAGTCTTACAAAGATGCGGTAAGCAGGTTTACAAAGATCTTTTTAGGGGAGGATGAAAAATAAAAGCCACCAGCGGTAACTATTTCTGGATTCATGCCTGTGAGGGAATGACACCCTTGGTCATCCTCGGCTTGACCCGGGCATAGTATTGGATTGATGAGTGCTTCACAGCTCATTAAGCGCATCAAATCTCTCTTTTGTAGCCTCCAAAATGAGCTTTACATTATCGTCAAAATGTTTTTCTTTGATATCGATGCCAAGCTGGGTTAAGGTATATTCCGTCTTTGCCAAGTTGGCGTAAGTAACTGTTATCTCTTTTGCCACAAGTTTTTTATACGGATATTTTTGTGCGATGTTTACGACTTCATTAACCGCGTCACTATAAGCTCGTACAAGTCCTCCGGTGCCAAGCATGGTGCCGCCAAAATATCGGACGATGATAACCGCCGTATTTATCATATCAGCACCAAGGAGTGCTTTGAGCGAAGGCTTGCCGCTAGTGCCCTTTGGTTCTCCGTCATCACTGCTGTTTTCTACTATCTGGTCAAACTCATTTAGATATCTATACGCATAGACAAAGTGTCTTGCTTTGGGATGCTCGACTCTAAGTCTGTTCATAATAGTCCCAAATTCGCCATATGGACAGAGGTGGGCTATGAACTTTGACTTTTTGACTTCGATAATGGCAGTAAATTCGTGAGTGATATAAAACATTGCGCAATTATAGCAAAAAGCTATTGTCGGCAATAAATCAGAAGCATATAAAGCTAAAAATATTACAATTAACAATAACGGTGTCAAACACAAATCAAGGAGGCTTGCAGATGAAAAGTTTGCGTTTTGTCTTATCACTAGGATTCGCTTTGGTGTTTAATACTCAATATTTAGCTGCATCACAAAAGCCTTTTGAGCTGACAATACTTCACATCAATGACCACCATTCCCATCTAGAGCCTGAGCCGCTGGAGCTGGGTAGTAACGGCAAAACATACGAAATCGAAGCAGGAGGCATGGCGCGCATAGCATCGCTTATAAAAACGCTCAAATCAAGATCCAAAAATCCACTTGTTTTGCATGCCGGAGATGCGATGAGCGGAACGCTGTATTTCACACTATTTAAAGGGCAGGCCGATGTGGAGCTGATGAATGAGATGGGATTTGATGCTTTTACTTTGGGAAACCATGAGTTTGACGAAGGCGACGAGGTGCTCGCTCGTTTTATCGATAAGGCGAATTTTCCTGTGATCATAGCTAATGTAGAAGCCTTGAAAGGTTCCACGCTCTATAACAAATGGAAACCGTATATCATAAAAGAGATAGATGAGCACAAAGTAGGCATCATAGGGCTAGAAACTGCCCAAAAAACATCTGCATCATCTCGTCCAAGCAGTGCGGTGAGTTTTTATGACGAGATCTTTAGGTCACAAAAATATGCCGATGAGTTACGCTTAAAAGGCATAGATAAGATTATTTTATTGAGCCACTTCGGATATGAAAACGACCAAAGGCTGGCTCAAAAAGTAAAAGGTATAGATGTCATAATAGACGGAGATTCACACTCCTTGCTTGGTGATTTTTCTGCTATCGGACTTGCGGCAGCCGGAGAGTATCCGACTATTATCTCCAAAGATGACGGTAGCAAAGTGTGTATAGCCCAAGCATGGGAGTACTCCAAGGTGTTAGGCGAACTTCATGTCGTATTTGATGATAAAGGAGATGTAGCTTCATGCAGTGGTAAAGCACATCTGATATCTGGCGATAGTATATATCTCAAAGATGCCAAGGGTAACAAAAAACAAATAGACAAGAAAAATCTATATGCCCTGCAGAGTACCCTCAAAAACAGCGGTTCTATGGATATTGCAAAAGATGATAAAAAAGTAGCCACAAAATTATCGGTATATAAAGATCAGATAAAAAGCAAATCAGCCGAAGTCATAGGGAGCATAGGTGAAGACCTGCGTCACATAAGAGTACCGGGCAAAACTTATGATGGAATTGACGGCAAAGATCTGCCTCTTGGGAGCGAGCTAGCTCCCGTGATTGCTGCATCGTTTTATCAAGCTAGCCTTAGAGCGGACGCATGCATACAAAATGCCGGTGGTGTAAGATCCAGTCTTAATGCCGGAGAGATGACCGTAGGAGGCGTATATGGGCTTTTGCCGTTTTCAAATACTCTAGTAGAGGTAGAACTCTCAGGTGCAGAGGTCAAGCAGACATTTGAAGATGCTCTTATCAATTTTTATGACAACTACGGCTCGGATGGCTCTTTCCCTTATGCGTATGCGCTTAGATATGATATAGAAATGAGCAGGCCAAAAAATAACCGCGTTTATAATCTTGAGGTCAAAGAACGCAAGAGCGGTAAATGGATGCCTATAGATATGTCAAAGCGTTATGTGATAGTGGTCAATAGCTATATATCTGAAGGCAGGGATGGTTATACGACGCTGCAAGAAGTGCAGCAGCAGCGAGGCAAAGGAGTCGATACTTATCTGGACTATGCTATGAGTTTTGCCAAATATGTCCAAAGCATCAATAAGCAAGGCAAAAAGGTCATGAGGTTGCCTAAAGAAGAGCATTGCATCAAAAGTTATAAAATGTAAATTGGAAATAAGTATAATATCTTTATGAAAATATCCGTAAATGACCAATGTCCATGCCATAGCGGCAAGAAATATAAAAAATGCTGTCAATCTTTCCATAAAGGCGCAAATCCAAGCAATGCCATGCTGTTGATGAGGTCGAGATACAGTGCATACGCATTAAGAAATTCAAAATATATAATATCTACTACACATCCAGACAATCCTGATTTTACAAATGATATCGGGCAGTGGGAAGAGGACATACTTGGATTTTGTGACAATACAAATTTTGAAGGGCTGAAGATATTGGAATTTGTGGATGGCGAGGATGAAGCTTATGTCAAATTCGATGCCCTATTGAACGGTTCTCATTTTATAGAAAAAAGCCGTTTTTTGAAAGTGGAGGGCAAATGGCTCTATGAGAGTGCAGTATTCGAATAAGCGTCATAGATCAATTGCCAGTTTGCTTATCTCTTTTTGTATAACGCTAGGCAATCTTTTTGGTTTTTTTATCCTGAGTTGTTTGTTGATATTATATCTGCCGAAAACCACTTCTATATCACTTGCTAAAACATCAAACTCTTTTGCAAGATATCTGACCATATGATCAGTGGCTTTGCCTCTGATAGGTTTTTCGGTTACACTGATTCGGAGTTGATTTCCTTTTGGTTTGCCTATGTGGTCTTTTTTGGCAGCCGGGGTTCCTAGTACATTCAAGACAAGAATATCACCATCCAAGTAGCAAAAAGAATTCATATTGAGTGCTTGTTTTTCATTCAATTGCACTCTTTTGCGCCAAGCTGTTTGATCTCATTACAGCTAAATCCTGCAAGTTTTCTAGCTTCTACATTGATATGAGGACGATGTTTGCTAGTCAGCTCATATCTGTTAAGTATGTCAAAGTACACTTGCTTATCGATATTGTTTTGCATGCAAAGATACTTAAACCACTTATCCCCTTTGCTGACATGGGTAACTTCTTCATCCAATATGACATAAAGGGCATCTATGATCCTTTGTACTATAGGATTTTTACGTTTGTTATCCAATTTTTTGATGATCTGTGGATTGACATCAAGCCCTGCTGCTTCATAATATCTAGGTACTACTGCCATGCGCTCAAGTGACGAGCTATCGGTTTGTCTTGAGATGTCAAAATAGCCTTGATGTACATCAAAATCACCGTATTTGTAGCCCAATTCCTCTAAAACTGAGTTAAGCATCTTAAAGTGCAGTATCTCATCTATGGCTACTTCGAGCCAGTCAAGTTTAAATTCTTGAGGCATATCGTGAAATCTATAAACTGCATCAAGAGCTAGATCAATAGCACTATATTCTATGTGGGTGATCGCATGCACCAATCTTGCCAATCCTTCATTGGTATCTAAATGGTTTCTTTTTGGCAGCTCTTTCGGGTCTACTATATTGCAAATGTCATAATATGACGGTTTGCTAAATACAATAGGCGAAAAATCGGATGGAGTTTCGATAATGTTTTTGGTACAATACGAAAAACATTTATTGACCAAATCCTCTTTTATTTTTATGTCATCGGAAATAATTGCATCGTGAAGGGTTTTTTGAAAATTCATAGGAGAATTATAATATATGCAAGTTAAAGTTCAGCCAATGGGGCCATATCAAACAAATTGCTATATTGCAACGGTTGATGGCAAAGATCTTATCATAGACCCCGGAGTCGGAGCTACATCTTGGGTGCTAAAAAATATCAAAAATCCGATAGCTATCCTAAATACTCATGGACATTTTGATCATGTTTGGAGCAATCAAGCTCTAAAAGAAGCATTAAATATACCGATATATGTTCCTAGAAAAGATGCTTTTATGCTGCAAAATGACCCGTTCGGACAAGGTACACCGTCAAGTACTCCTGATTTTCAAGTCAAGGAAGATGCGGTGGTGGATATAGAAGGCATCAAGGTCAAGTTTCATCACTTTCCGGGGCATACGCTAGGGTGCAGTGTCATAGAGATAGGCAATATTTGGTTTAGCGGAGATTTTTTGTTTGCAGGGTCTATCGGCAGATGGGATTTTCCATATTCTAGTGCCAAAGATATGTTAGCAAGTCTCAAAAAAGTATCACAAATAAAAGGAAATTTTAAAATCTATCCCGGACACGGAGGAAGTACCTCTTTGGATAGAGAGATGAAATATATACCGTATTGGGCAGAGCAAGTAAGGAGAAGTTTTTAGTTTTTAGTTTTTAGTTTTTAGTTTTTTGGATCAAGTCTGGAATGACACCCTTCGACAGGCTTAGGGTGAACGGAAAATTAGATGCTGAAATAAATTCAGCATGACTGTATTAGATTGTTCTTCTAAACTCCGGATACGATTCAATACCGCATTCACTCACGTCAAGCCCCTCAAGTTGAGCATCATCCGATGCCCTAAAGACCATAAGTTTATTTATAGCATAGATAGTGGTATAAGAGATAGTAAATACAAGTATCCCTATTACTGCTATACCTTTGATTTGACCCATAAGTGTAATCGTGTCACTACTAGCGAATAATCCGACAGCCAATGTACCCCATATGCCGTTTACAAGGTGAACAGATAAAGCACCCACTGGATCATCTATGCGGACTTTATCAAACAGAGGAACGGCAATAACTACCAATACTCCGCCGATACCTCCAATGATAAGTGAATCTGCTGTATTATAGAGGTCAGCACCTGCAGTAATTGCTACAAGTCCACCAAGAGCCCCATTTAATATCATGGTGATATCAAAAAGCTTATATCTAAGATAGATAAAGATACCGGCACAGAGAGCTCCCGCAAGCCCGGCCGTATTGGTATTGAAAATTGTAAGCACCACCATATCGGCTGCTTCCTTGGAAGCAATGCTCCCAACAGAGCCGCCATTGAAACCAAACCAACCTATCCACAAGAGTAGCGCTCCAAGAGTAACTAGAGGTATATTGGAAGCAGGAATTACTTTTATCTGATCATTTATGTATCGGCCTTTTCTTGAGCCTATAACCAAAATAGCAGCTAGCAATGCCCAGCCGCCGGTTGAATGAATTACTGCAGAGCCTGCTAGGTCATGCATATTTAGATCAAGAAATGTATCTTTTAATATATCGCTGCCCCAAGAAATATTTACAATAAAAGGATAGATCAGTGCACCCATAATAAGGGTAAAAAGTGTTAGTGGAAATATTTTTGCCCTCTCTCCTACACCGCCGCTCATGATATTGATAGCTTTTCCGACAAAAGCCATCTGAAACATTGTAAATGCCAAAGGACTCATAGTAGTAATTTGTGTATCGCCAAAAGCAATTTGAAAACCAACCAAGATAAATGCAATAGAAGCAACTACGTAAATCATGATATTGACAGTAAGTACGCTGGTGACATTTTTTGTTCTGACTATTCCGGCTTCAAGCATGGCAAAACCAGGCACCATGAATATAATCAAAGTCATTGCAAATAGTGTAAAAAGCGTATCGATAATATAAGTATCAACCATATATAAATTGCCTTGTAAAAGAATATAAATTTATAGATTATATCTTTATTAAAGGAATAAAAAAATGTAGTTATTGCTTATTTTTTGAGCAATAACGGATTATCTAATAGGCAAATTTATAGCCACGACGACGAACAGTGTGGATAACTTGAAATCCTAATATATTTTTGAGGCGTTTACGAATTTGATTGATAGCTACTTCAACGGTATTGTCACTAACATATTCCGGCTCTTCCCAAAGAGCATTAATAATCTCGTCTTTTGAGAAAACTCTTTGTTTGCGCAAGGCAAGATAAGCCAATATATCAAATGTCTTGCCGTTAAGCGAGACATTTTTTTGATTGTATTCTATTTTTTTGTTTGCGATGTCTATGACCAGCTGACCTATATTGATAGTGGTACCAAAAAGATGGCGCATATTAGCCAATACTCTAGCTGCGATCAGATCAGGATGCTCACAGTGGTGGCATATAACATCATCAGCGCCTAGATTGAAAAAAACACCTTGTGTTTTTGGATTTGTAGCCAATACTATGATCTTAGTTTCATTCTTTTTGCGTTTGACTTCGTTTATATATCTTTCAAGTGAAAATTTAACGCCTTCGTCAACTACGATAACTAATTCGTAGTGTCTAAAATCTGTAAAATTAGTTGCATCATACAAATCTTTGGCACTATCAACTATACAAATAAAATATTTGCTTAGTTCTGATTCAAGTTTTTTGACATATTCATCATTAAAACCTATGGTTAGTATTCTCATATACTCTTATAACCTTGTAAATTACCAAAAAGCGTATCACAATAATAAAAAATATTATGATATAAATTTTGCTTAATTAATTTTGATAGAGTTATACCAAAAAACACCTTATTTAAAAATAAAAGTTAATTTTTAGATTTTTTTGATATTTTATCAAGATAATTTTTTAATTGCTTTGATATAGACTCTTTTTGGAGCAGGATAGCCTTCTACTGTGAGGTTTGGATTCTGGGGATCCAGGAAATCTTCTAAGCTTTGAGAATCTATCCAATCTGTTTTTCTTTGTTCTGTTTTATCAGTAGTTTTAATAGTTAAAACTTCCACACTTTCAAAACCGGCTCTATGACACCAATTTTTTAGAGCATTCACGGTAGGTATAAAATAGATATTTGGAATTTTTGAATATCGTTCGAACGGAGTGAGAGCTACATCTTCTTCTCCGTCTATCATGAAAGTATCCAAAAACAGTTCGCCGCCGTTCTCTAGTCCTTTGTAGAGAGATTTCAGTGTGGCTATAGGATCTGAGCGATGATACAATACTCCTAGACAAAATAGTACATCAAATTTATGTTCGTAAATCCCTAAATGCTCTACGCCCAAAAGTTCATATGCTATATCGCTTTTGATAAAGTGATTGATAAAAGAAAATTGGGTATAAAAAAGAGCAGACGGGTCAAAGCCTACAAGTTTTTTTGGTTTATGTTTCAGCATTCTAAACAGATAATAACCGTTATTGCATCCGATATCGCCGACAACCTTGCCTTCTAAATTGAAGTACTTCTCTAAAAGATTATACTTGATAAAACTTTGCCATTCGGTATCTATAAAGAGCGAATTTATTTTAAAAGGCCCCTTGCGCCATGGTTTCATGGCAAGTGCAAGCTCATTGATCCTCTCTCGCTGATCTTTGTTTAACTCTTGCGTGGTTATCGTCACAACATCGTCAAGGCCGTATTCTGCCTCATAATTCGGAAGATCGTTGATCTCTTGCCAGAGGGGTGCTATATCTTTGTAGGTTAGCCATTTTTGCCTATCTTGCCTGATAGAGTCTATATTTGTCATTTATTTTACAAAAGCTTTTTTAATTATTTGTTTAGTGTAAGGTCTATCTTCAGGGGATGTTTTTGCATTCTCTATTTTTTTGACTACTTCTTTCCCATTTATAACTTCACCAAATATTGTATATCCTCCATTTAAAAACGGAGTAGCAGCTGTTGTGATAAAAAATTGACTTCCATTTGTGTTTGGACCGGCATTTGCCATAGCAAGCAAGAATGGTCTGTCAAATGTCAGATTTGGAGCGTACTCGTTTTGGAAATCTTTTTTCCAGATCGATTCTCCGCCCATTCCTGTGCCAGTAGGGTCTCCACCTTGTATCATAAAGCCTTTTATAACCCTATGAAATATGATACCGTTGTAATATCCGTTTTTAGCATGCGTCATA
The DNA here is from genome assembly GCA_041654415.1 of Sulfurovaceae bacterium. Lineage (GTDB taxonomy): Bacteria > Campylobacterota > Campylobacteria > Campylobacterales > Sulfurovaceae > BN30871. The sequence continues at coordinate 9,303 of JBAZDL010000007.1, forward strand.
AAATTTTTTACAGCCAAAGGGGCTGCTTTTGGGAAAAGTCTAAGCTCTATATTGCCGGCACTTGTTTGCAATACTACTATAGGGTCTTTCTCGGTTGTTTTTGCTGTATTTGCAACTTCTTTTGCATTTAATATATTTAATCCCAAAATCGTTAATATAACAGCTATAAATAATTTTTTCATAGATCCTCCTCGCATTTATCTATTTGAAGTTTTTGAAGTACTTTTGTAAAAAAATCACCGCAATCTCTGCAATTTTCTTCTGTGCATTCTATAGATATGGTTTGCAGTTCCGGAGTGTCTTGCGCAATTCTGTCTATGACCATAGGGTTGAGGCCTGTTTGTTTTTTAACTGATTCTATTACGTCGAAAATTTCTTTTTTTACCTCTTGATTTTCGCCAAAATTAAGACTCAGTCTTTCATATTTTTCTTCCATTCTTACATGAGCTTTTATTTGATCACATTTGTTCATGGTTTGCCTTCTTGTAATTTTTCAGGTTTATTGTATCTAATTTCGTATTTATCTTTTATATATTATATTATTTTGCATACTCAATTGCTCTTGTTTCTCTGATGACATTTACTTTTATTTCAGCAGGATATTGCATTTTGGTTTCAATCTCTTTTGCTATCTCTTTACTTAAAAGTATGGCTTGATTATCGTTTAATTTATTGGCATTGACTATGACTCTTATCTCTCTGCCGGCGTTTATTGCATATGCTTGTTCCACGTACTCTTTAGAGAGTGCAATTTCTTCAAGTTCCTTGACTCGTTTTGTAAAACTTTCAAGCACTTCTCTTCTAGCTCCAGGTCTTCCGGCACTAAGAGCATCAGCCGCGCATACTGCAGCACTTTCAACGCTCAGGGGCTCTTCATGGCCATGGTGAGCATAAATAGCATTGATAACAATCGGATGCTCATTATACCTCCTGCAAAGCTCGGCACCAAGTTCCACGTGAGATCCACCAAATTCTTGTGTAAGAGCCTTTCCAATATCGTGCAACAATCCAGCCCTCATAGCAAGTTTTTCGTCCCCTCCCATTTCTGCTGCCATTATGCTTGCAAGTCTTGCGACTTCCAGAGTATGTCCTAGGGCATTTTGTCCATAGCTAGCTCTGTATCTGAGTTTTCCGATAAGTTTAATGAGCTCTTCATGCATAGGGAAAAGCCCCATATCTATTAAAATATTTTTGCCGTCTTCGTAGATCTTGTGTTCAAATTCTTTGTTCACTTTTTCATGTATCTCTTCTATGCGTGCAGGATGGATTCTGCCGTCTTCGACTAATAGTTCAATGACCCTAGTTGCTATAGCTCTTCTATAGAGGTTAAATCCGCTTATTATAATCACTCCTGGAGTTTCATCTATAATGATATCTACACCCAAAAGAGTTTCCATGGTTTTGATATTACGTCCCTCTTTGCCTATAATTCTGCCTTTATGCTCATCGGTAGGAAGGTTGACAAGATTTATAAGTCTTTCGCCTGCGAATTCTCCCGCATAACGGGTAGTGGCCTGAGCAAGTATGTAATTTGCTTTTCGCTCTCCTTCTTCTTTGGCCAGCTGTTCATATTTTCTGACTATGGCGGCTATTTCATTTCGGCTCTTTTTTTCGACTTCTTGCAATATATAATCTTGAGCTTGTTGTGTAGTCATAGAAGCTATCTGTTCCATTTTTTTCAAATTGGCATCTATGATATTTTCTTTTTTTTGTTCTAGCTGTTCTAGTTTTTTCTCTTTTTGGTTTAGATTGCGAGAGAATTTATATAGCTTTTCTTCGATCTGCTCTAATTTTTGCCTTTCAGCAAAAAGACTTTTTTCTTGTTCTTCTATGCTTGACATTTTGATCTTTAATGTTTTTTGCAGCTCGAATTCTTCTTTTTTGATAGCTACTTTTGCTTCTTGGAGCAAAAGAGCTGATTCGCTCTCTATGACTTTTGCTTTGGCCCTAGTCTCTGCTTCAAGGTATGCAAATCTTTTTGATGCCGTTTTTGATAGCCATATATACGTCATTATAACGCCGGCAAAGGCTCCCATCGTTAATGCGAGTATAGTAATAGGTAACATTTATTTTCCTTATTGAAGCAAAACATATAAGGCAAGAGTGTATAAAAGTGTATATTTAACCTTATGTTATTATAAAATCAGCTTTGATATCGTGTTTATTTGTGATACATTCGCTACAAACATAGAGTTCTCTTGCGACAAATACAGTAATGCCGATATTTTCTTTTTCTTTTTCAAAAAACCTATCATACATTCCTTTACCAAATCCGATGCGTCTTGCTGTCATATCGGTTCCGACTATGGGTACAATGGCTAAATCTATATTCTTTTTTCTAAATTGTTTTGAGTATTTTGGTTCGATTATGCCAAAACGTTTTTTTATTAATGGCATTCTATATTTTACCAATCTAAAACTTTCACCTTCCATAAACGGCGCATAAATAACTTTTTTTTCTTTTCGAAGTCTTGTAATTAGCGGATTTATGTCAACTTCTATTTTCAGAGGGATATAAAGCATAATAGATTGTGCTTTTGTACTTTTGATAATCTTATAAAGCTCAGAAATTATGTGCTTGTCATAAGTTCTATATCTTAAATTTTTGCTAGCTTTTGTGAGTCCGGCAAGACATTTACGCCTAAAGACCTCTTTGGTTTTTTGGGTATTTTTATACATATATTTTCTTTGATACTTTAAGATATAAGAATCTTATTATAGCACAAATAGTATAATGAAATTATCTGAGTACCAATTTTGGTTTTATGGTGTTTAATATTTTTAAAGGATATAGTTAATTTAATGTTGGATTTTATAAAAAAAGCACTTGGAAAAACAACAAAAAATATAGAAGAGATAGTTTCTGCAAAACAAAAAAATATCTCTAAAGAGACTTTTGAGGAGATATTGTTAGAATCTGATGTTAATTATGAACTAGTCGAACAAATTCTTGAGGGCTTGCCGTCAGTTGTCAGCAGAACGCAGGCTTTCAATTCATTGATCACCGTTTTTCAGTATAAAGCAGATTTTAAAAATTATGATACAAAACCCTTTGTAGAGATGATAATAGGAGTTAACGGAGCCGGGAAAACGACAACCATCTCCAAGCTCGCTTATCACTATCTCTCCCAAGGCAAAAGCGTTATTTTAGGAGCCGGAGATACATTTAGAGCTGCTGCTATAGAACAGCTTAGTCTTTGGGCGAAAAGACTTTCTATTCCAATTGTTGCGACAAGTCAAGGTCATGATCCATCAGCTGTGGTCTATGATACCATCTCTTCGGCGATTTCAAAAAATATAGATCATGTTATTATTGATACAGCTGGAAGGCTTCATACTCAGACCAATTTAGCCGGGGAGTTGCAAAAAATGGTTCGCGTCGCAGACAAAGCACTAGCAGGTGCCCCGCATCGTAAATTGCTTGTTTTGGACGGCACGCAAGGAAGTTCATCAATAAACCAAGCCAAGGCATTCAATGAAATGGTCGGTGTTGACGGAATAATTATTACAAAACTTGACGGTACAGCCAAAGGCGGTTCGGTGTTGAGCATAGCCAAGGAGATGCAAATGCCGATTTTTTACATTGGGATAGGTGAGAAACCCGAAGATCTTATAGAGTTTAAAGCAAATGAATATGTAAATACCATATTAGATCAAATATTTATTTCATAGATATTTTTTGAAATATTCTTTCATAACTTTAATAAAATAGTGTATAATAAAACAATTAAGAAAAATATAAAATTGCATAAGGAATAAGAAATGGAGCCAATAAATAATATTTCATTCTACAAGCCGTTTATAAAAGAAAATACTAATTCAAATATTCAAGAAGTTTTGAATTTTGATCATACCATTTCAAAAACAGAAGAGCTAGAAATGGTGTTTGCCCAGACATTTGAAACAGGTCATGCACTGGCTACAATAAGCGGTACAGCGGCATTGCACTTGGCTATGTGCGCATTGGATTTAAAAAGAGGTGACAAGGTACTTTGCAGTATCAATGCTTTTGTGGATATTCCTGAAGTTATCAGACATTTTGATGCAGAGCCGATCTTTGTAGATTGTGATAGCAATAATTATATGATCGATCTAGACAAGCTTGAGGCAGCGCTCAAAAAGAATGAAAATAAAAAACTAAGAGCTGTACTAGTAAATCATATGGGTGGTGCAACACCGGATTTGGATAGATTGTACAAGATGGCAAAAGAGTATGATGTAAAAGTAATAGAAGATGCCACAGATGCTATGGGAACCAAATATAATGGTAAATATCTAGGATCAACCGGAGCTGATATTACTGTTTTTTCATTTGCGCCTCATATGTATAAAGACATTATATCAGGCGGTATGTTTACAACCAAAGATGATGAGCTTTATGAGAGAGCAAAGTTGCTTAGAACACACGGCATGACACAACAGTCCGGAGAACATGCATCTGAAGTTAATTATCTTTATGATGTAATTGATATAGGTTGGCGTTATGCAATGAATGAAATAGTGAGTGTCATATGTCTAGATAGATTTGCATCTTTGCAAGAACAAATAGAGCGTCGAAAAAAGATAGCTCAGCTGTATGTATCTAGACTTGAAAGTACAAAACATATTACAATTAAAACCGACATATTACAAGAAAATATATTACATTTTTTTATTGAGATAGACAAAAATAGAGATCATTTTGCTAGAGAACTTAAGCTTGAAGGTATTGATGTGGGTCTTCATTATATGCCTTTGCATTTGACCGAATATTATAGAAAAAAATATTCTCTTAGAGTTTTTGATTTTCCAGTAGCGCTAGGTGTATATCAAAGAACACTTTCATTGCCTTTGTATGCCGGCATGAGTGACGATGAAGTGCAAATAGTTATTGAAGCAGTTGAAAAAATAGCCGATTCTTATATGTAGTGTTATGACCAAGTTTTTTGAAACAATTTGGTTTAAAACAAAATGGTATCATTGGTTTATTGTTGCCGTTTTATTGCCTTTTGGATTGTTATGGGGTACTGTAATGTCGATTCGTCGTGCTTTGGCGGTACAAAAAGATTATGGTTTGCCGATAGTTAGTATAGGCAATCTGATAGTTGGAGGCACAGGAAAAACACCATTTATTATTGAGCTTGCTTCACAATTTGATGGGGTATTCGTAATTTCCAGAGGATATGGCAGGCAAAGCAAAGGGCTTATGGAGGTTAGTCGCAATGGTAACGTGCAAGCAAGTGTAAATGAGAGCGGGGACGAGGCTATGCTTATAGCTAAGTCTTTGCCAAATATTAGTGTAATAGTAAGTGAAAATCGCAAAGCAGGAATTGCCTACGCCAAGGACAAGGGGGCAAAAGTGATTTTCCTCGATGACGGTTTTAATCAAGTGGGTATTAAAAAATTTGATATCATATTAGAACCGTCACGTATCGCCAATTATCTCCCATTCCCTGCCGGTCCTTTCAGAGAATTTTGGTTGTATTCAAAAAAAGCTGATCTTGTAGTCAAAGAGGATATTGATTTTACTAGATATGTTACATATGAAAACTTGAAACCAAATATGATTTTAGTCACTGCCATAGCAAATCCGACGCGGCTTGATAAGTTTTTACCAAAAGGCATTATAGATAAATATTATTTTGACGATCATGCCTATTTTGATGAAGAAAAACTAGGTTTATTATTGTATAAAAATAATGCCACTAGTTTGTTAGTAACCGAAAAAGATGCAGTTAAGATGGATAATTTTAAGTTGCCTATCTCTAAAATCAAGTTAAAATTAGAATTACAAAAAAGTGTTATAGCAAAAGTAGACAGTTATATCAAAGGATACAGAGCATGAAAAATAATATCGAAGTAGTCAAGACTCTTCTAGATGCATTGCCATATATAAAAAAATTTAAAGACAAAAAAATTGTTATCAAGTATGGCGGTGCTGCACAAACAAGTGATGAACTTAAAATGCAGTTTGCTCAAGATATAGTTTTGCTTCATTATGTAGGACTCAAGCCTATTATTGTGCATGGCGGAGGAAAGACTATTACTGATCTGTTGTCACGTTTGGGTATCGGAACAGAGTTTGTCGACGGTCAGAGAGTTACGACAAAAGAAGTTATGCGTGTTGTCGAAATGGTACTAAGCGGAGAGATAAATAAAGAGATAGTCGCACTTCTTAATACTCAAGGGGCAAAAGCAGTAGGAATATCCGGCAAAGACGGACATTTCTTAGAAGCAGTGCCTAAAGATTTTGAACGATTCGGATATACCGGCGTCATTGAGCATATTAACCCGTCATTGGTTGATGATATTATAGATGATGGGCTTATACCAGTTATTGCTCCAATAGCCGGCAGTAATGCGGTTGGCCATCCGGGATTTAATATCAATGCCGATTTGGCTGCCAGCAAAATAGCAGTAGCAATGAAGGCCAACAAAGTACTTTTTTTAACGGATACCGCAGGAGTGCTTGACAAAGATGGTAATTTATTGACAAATCTAAGTGTGGAAAAAACTAATCAGCTAAAAGCGGACGGGACTATTTATGGCGGCATGGTGCCAAAAGTAGATGCTTGTATAGAGGCTTTGCGTGGAGGGGTGAGCAGAGCTCACATTATTGACGGCAGGGTAGAACATTCATTGCTCTTGGAGATCTTGACAAGCAGCGGCGTTGGTACTTTTATAGAATTGTAGTTGTTTTTTAAAACCATATCAAAAGCTATTAAAGAGAGAAAAAATGAAAGAGAAAGATTACAAAGAAGAGCTTTATAATTTACAAGTCGAGCTGGTTAAATTCCAAAGACATGTAATTAAAAAAAATTTAAAAGTATGTTTGGTATTTGAGGGCAGGGATGCATCCGGCAAAGACGGAACGATAAAGAGATTTATGGAGCATTTAAGCCCTAGGGAGGCTAGGGTTGTCGCCTTGGATAAGCCAAGCGACAAAGAGACCAAATCATGGTATTTTCAAAGATATGTGCCACACTTGCCGAGCGGCGGCCATATGGTATTTTTCAATAGAAGTTGGTACAACAGAGCAGGTGTTGAAAAAGTCATGGGGTTTTGTACCAAGAAAGAATATACTCTTTTTATGGAAGAGGTTGGAAGTTTTGAGCATCTGTTGACACATTCTGGTATTATATTGTTGAAGTATTATTTGGATATCAGCAAAGATGAGCAAAAAGAGAGACTTGAAGATAGAAAAAAAGATCCTCTAAAGCAGTGGAAATTAAGCCCTATTGACGATCAAGCACAAAAATATTGGGATGAGTATTCTAATGCGAGAGATGAAATGCTTGAGAAGACCTCTTTTGCATTTGCCCATTGGCATGTAGTGCATACTGACAATAAAAAAACAGCCAGGATAAATGCAATGAAGCATTTTTTGTCCAAAATGGATTATCCAGACAAAAATGAACAATATTTAGACATTGATTATAGTGTTATTTGCCAATACAAGCCTGAGTGTTACATAAAGGGATTGGTAGCCAAATAATAATTAGAGGTGTTATTTATTGATATTTATCAAATAAAGTCTACATATAGCAATGTGTATCGATTTGCCAAAGAGAATAAAATCTTATTTTAAGATGGTATAATTATTTAATAATATTATTGGCAAAAACTAAGACAGCAGTAAACAAGGAATTAAAAATATGAGATTTATCGAGACCCGCGGCAATGATGGTATCAAAGCAAAATATGTAACATTTTCAGAAGCCATCTTGTCGCCCAGTGCTAGTTTTGGCGGACTTTATGTGCCGGAACAGCTACCCAAATTAGATGATGAATTTATAACCAAACATCTCAATAGCTCTTATAAAACATTAGCACTTGATTTTTTAACAAAATGCGATATAGATATAGATAATGATACTTTGCAAGAAGCACTTGCGAGGTATGATGCATTTGATGATGCCGCCAATCCGGTACCCGTGGTGCAAATAGAAGATGATTGTTTTGTGAGTGAGCTTTATCATGGTCCAACCCGTGCTTTTAAAGATATGGCATTGCAGCCATTTGGGTATATTTTAAGCTCTTTGGCAAAAAAAAGAAACGAACATTATCTTATAATGGCAGCAACAAGCGGCGATACCGGGCCTGCTACACTAGAAACTTTTAAAAATCAACCGAATGTCAAAGTGGCTTGTCTTTATCCAGACGGCGGCACAAGTGATGTGCAAAGATTACAGATGGTAACCGAGGATGCTTCAAATTTGTTTGTATTTGGAGTAAAGGGTGATTTTGATGATACCCAAAATGCACTCAAATCACTTTTGGCATCAGACGAGTTCAACAAAACTCTTCAAGCAAAAAATATCAAATTATCAGCCGCCAATTCAGTTAATTTTGGACGTATAATATTTCAGATCATTTATCATATCCATAGTTATATAGTTTTGCTAAGAGACCATAAGATCGCTATGGGAGATAAGATATATCTTGTCGTACCAAGCGGTAATTTCGGTAATGCACTTGGAGCTTATTATGCTAAAAAAATGGGACTGCCTATAGCAAAGATACTTATCTCTTCAAACCGAAATAATATTTTGACCGATTGGATAACAAACGGTGCTTATGATCTAACAACAAGACATTTGGTGCATACCATATCTCCTGCTATGGATATACTCAAAAGCTCAAATGTTGAGAGGATTTTGTTTGATAAATTTGGAGCTCCTAGAACAAAAGAGTTGATGGATGCTCTAGCATCAAGCGGTAAATATGAGCTTACACCTGATGAATTAGATGTTTTAAGGGAGGATTTTGATGCATCTTTCTCTACAGATGAAGAGTGTGAAGCTGTAATAGGTGAATATGCCAAAAAAGACTATATTATGGATCCTCACACAGCAACTTGCATAAGAGCATATAAGACTTTAAGAAAACAAAAGCTGCCAACGGTTGTATATTCTACGGCCGAATGGACCAAATTCAGCCCAACAGTTTCTAGGGCTTTGGGGCATGAAGTCAAAAATGATATAGATGCTCTTGATTGGATAAAAGACCATATTCATTTAAAAGTCCCAAAAATGGTGACAGGATTATTTAGCAAACCGATAATTCATGACAAAGTTATAGATAAAAATACTATTAAGGATAATATTTTTAGTATTTTATAACATTTAATACCCATAGGGGGGAAGTCATGAAAAAAATTATATTTTTTATGATATTGGGTTTTACGGCAATAGTTTTTGCTCAGGAATCAATAAGGTCAGCCGATGATGCTTTAGAATGTGTAAGATTAAATTTTAAAGCACCAAAATGCAAAGATTTTACAACCAAAGAGAGAAATTTAGCCGTAGAGTGTGTAAGATTAAATTTCACAGCCCCCCAATGCCAACCATACAATCAAACAATAATTGATCCAAATTCAATAGAAAATACTCTAAATGATAATGAGAATATATTGAGCAGTGATGATAATATGGCATCTACTCAAACAATATCTCCCGCAGACCCTATAGTTCAATCAAATCGAAATACCAATATACAGAGCAAGAGAGCAAATTTTACTTCAAATTTTCAAAGTACATATACTATTGTCAAAGGAGATACTCTGGGTAAAATTGCTATAAAATTCGGTGTAGCACAAGGAGAGATCAAGATATTAAATCCATCTATCGATTTTCGTGAATTAAAAACAGGCACACAGATACTGATGCCTCTTTCGCAAGATAAGATTAATGCAATAGTCAAAAAAAGCAAGATAAAAAAGAAGCCCGAAGAGCATAAGATCATTGCAGAGCCTGAAGGGCGGAAGCTTAAAGTTATTGCTTCTGCATATACATCAACTGTTTCTCAAACAGATAGTACGCCATTTATAGCGGCATGGGGATTTCGTCTTGTTCCTGGTATGAAAGTTATAGCAGTATCAAGAGATTTGATCAGCCAATATGGATTAACCAATGGTTCAAAAGTAAGAATTAGCGGATTGGATGGATATTATACTGTTAGAGACAAGATGAATCCAAGATATACCAAGCATATAGATATTTACATGGGTCTAGATAAGCGAAAGGCTCTTCGCTGGGGCAGGAGAAGTGTAACCATATACTGGTAATTTATTGTAAAGATTCAAACAGTTCCCAGAGTTCTAGATATTTTTCGCTTTTTGTATCATATTCGCTTTGGGTTTCATTTAACATTCTAGTTAGCTCATTTAGTCCTTTTTCTTGATAACAAGCAGGATTGCTGAGACATTTATGAAGCTCGTCAATTTCATGTTCAAGTTCTTCTATTTCTTGCGGCAATGTGTCAAATTCTCTTTGTTCTTTGTAGCTAAGTTTTGTTTTTATTTTAACAGCAGCGGGTATTGTTTGTGATGGAGTATCTTTAAATTCTTTTTCCATTGACTCTATTTCTCTAAGCTCTTTTTCTATCATTAGATAATCACTATAAGGCTGATGTGACTCTTCTATATTTCCTTTTCCGTCAAGTATGAAAAGTTTAGATGCTACTTTGTCCACAAAATATCTGTCATGCGATACTACCAGCAATGCCCCGCCAAAATTAATGAGCTGCTCTTCTAAAATAGTGATAGTTTGAATATCAAGATCATTTGTAGGTTCATCCAGTATAAGACAATCTACTTTTTTTGCAAATAACAGTGCAAGTGCCACACGATTTTTTTCTCCTCCGCTGAGCATGCCTATTTTTTGGTCTAAAAATTCTTTTGGAAATAAAAAGCTTTTGAGATAACCGTATACATGCATATTTCTCCCATTAACTTCTATTATATCCCCGCCATTAGGACAAAAAGTCTCTAATAAACTTTTATTATCATCTAGCATATCTCTATGTTGATCAAAATATCCTATAGCAAAATCACCCTTGTCTATTTTGCCGCTAAGCGGTGGTATTTTGCCGAGCATTAGTTTCAGCAATGTAGATTTACCAGAACCGTTTATACCTACTATAGCTATCTTGTCGTGTTGCAGTATGCGCGTTGTGAAATTTGTAATTAGAGGTTTTTCCGGCAATCCATATGTCACATTGTGAAGATCAAACAACATTTTTTTTCTAGACACACTTTCATCTCTATTGAAATGTTTTTTTTCTCTTTCTAGCTCTACTACCATCTTGCGGATCAAGGTGGGATTTTTTTTGGCATTTTCACGAAGTTCAAAGACTCTTTGTTTACGGCCTTGATTTCTTTTCTCCCTGGCCCTTACGCCTTTGCTGAGCCAGGCTTCTTCTTGCTTGAGGAGTCTAAGCAGGTTTTCGTGTCCTTTTTGCATTGAGTGAAGTCGTTGTTCTTTAAGGGCGAGATAGTTTTGATATCCGCCTTGGTAGCTTACAAGTTGCTGGTTGTCTACCTCTACAACCCTGGTAGCTATGGTATCTATGAAATATCTGTCATGAGAGATAAACAATAATGTAAATTTTTCTTTGAGCAGTATCTCTTCAAGAAACTCTACCATATATACATCTAGGTGGTTGGTAGGCTCATCTAGCAAAAGCACATCCGGTTTTTTTAGTATCAGCCCAGCTAAGGCTACACGGCGTTGTTCACCTCCGGAGAGGGAATTGACAAGTCTATTTTCATACTCTTTCAGCTTGAATTCTTGCAATACCCGCTCTATCTTGTCATCCAAGTTCCATGCATTATGGTGGTCAAGAAAGTTTGTAAGCTCGGCATGTTTTTTAAGCAGTTCAGTATTGTCAAAATCAGTTGCCAGTTTTTCACCGATTTTGTCATAAGCCAATTTGGCTTCATAAAGTTCTTCCAGTTCTAAGCTGATTGCTTCTCGCACAGTTAAATTTGGCTGGAAGAGCGGATGTTGAGACAGCATCTCTATTTGTATATTGCCTTGAACTACCCTTTTGCCTTCGGTTGGTTCTTCTGTGCCGGCTATTATCTTCATAAGCGTTGATTTGCCGCACCCATTTTGACCAACGACAGCTATTCGTTCACCCTCATTTAGATGAAAGTCCACGCCGTCAAGAAGGATTTTGATATTGTATTGTTTTTTGATAGCAAAGAGATCTACTAATGCCACTAATTGTCCTTAGATTTAATTGGCGTATTATACCAAAAAAGCCACTTTAAGCTTAACTAGATATATTTCAAATAAAAAAGGCAATATATGCTACAAGCATTAATTATATTATTTTCCGTGTATACGGCTATCAAAGTATATGTTTCCGTGATGCAAATGGGCTACATTATTGATGAAAAACGCAAAGATGCCGCGTTGATGACAAAAGCAAAATATCAAGAGGCAGCAAATTATGCAGTAGCAAAAGAAAAGCTAGATCTTACAGCTCATTTGCTGGAATATCTTTTGTTTATTTGGTGGGCATTGGCCGGGTTTGAAGTGATGTATAGCTTCTTATCTCAATACATATCGCAATCTCCATTTTTGGCAAGCATTATATTTTTGGTTGGATATTTTGCTATTGACTATATTGTATCCTTGCCGTTAAGTATTTATCAAACTTTTGTAGTAGATAAACATTTTGGGTTTACTAAGAGCACGCCAAAACTCTTCATCATAGATCAAATTAAAAGCATTATGCTTTTTTTAACACTAGGAATTGGGGTAATGGCACTATTGGTGTGGATAATAGAAAGTTTTGAGATGTGGTGGTTGTATGGATTTGTGTCCATTATGGCTATTTTGCTCATTATTAATTTTGCATACCCGACTATTATCGCGCCGATGTTTAATAAATTTACTCCTCTAGAGGATAAAGAGCTGCAAGACAAGATAGAAGTTCTTATGGAAAATGCCGGGATGAAAGCTGATGGCGTATTTGTGATGGATGCCAGTAAAAGAGATAATCGTCTAAATGCATATTTTGGCGGTTTTGGCAAGAGCAAAAGAGTAGTGCTGTTTGATACGCTTTTGGCAAAGCTTAGCCATGATGAGCTTATAGCTGTTCTAGGACATGAGCTGGGCCATTATAAACATGGGGATATTTGGAAAAATATCGCACTTATGACAATTCTGTTTTTTGGAGTATTTTATCTTTTGGGACATTTGCCAGAATCAATCTTTGCAGAACTTCGTACAGCACCTATTGCAGGGGCAAAGATAGCATTTATAATGCTAGTATTTCCTCTTTTGGCTTTCATTTGGATGCCTATCATAAGTCTGTTTAGCCGCCACAATGAATATCAAGCAGATGAGTATGGTTCGGGCGTAGGCGGCAAGGAGCATTTAGTATCAGCGTTGATCAAATTGGTAGGCGAAAACAAAGCGTTTCCGAAATCTCATCCGCTGTATATATTCTTTTATTATTCACATCCTCCTATATTGGAGCGTCTTAAAGTTTTGGGATTTGATGAATCTCATGACAAGGATGAGTCATCGTTGCCTCACGATGGTATTTTTTCATTTATAAAGAAGTAACAGTGACTATAAAAGAAACGCTTGGTTGGGCTAGCGAAGAGTTGAAGTCTAGTTGTGAGCGCCCTTTGTTTGAGGCAGAGCTGCTTTTGGCTTATCATTTGCATAAGGAGAGGATATATCTTCATTCGCACGAAAATGATGTTGTAGAAAATATAGAGATTTTTAAGTCGCTTATAGCAAGAAGAGCATCTCATGAGCCATACGAATATATCGTAGGCAAGACCAGTTTTTATGATATAGAATTATTTGTTAAGCAGGTCGTTTTGATACCGCGCCCGGAAACCGAGCTATTGATTGATGAGGTTTCATCTATTATTGAAAAAGAACACATTACGTCGATTGCAGAAATAGGAATAGGAAGTGGGGCTATATCGATAGTATTGGCGCGTAAATTTCCGTCTTTGAAGATAATAGCTACTGATATATCCATAGATGCTCTTAATGTAGCCAAAAAAAATATAGAGACATTTGGATTAACTGATAGGATCACATTGAAGCAGACAAACCTTCTTGAGAGCGTTGATGCCCAAGTTCAGTTGGTAGTGAGCAATCCGCCTTATATTGCACGAGATGCATTGCTTGAATCCAACGTGATAGACTATGAGCCACATACTGCACTTTTTGGAGGAGAAAGGGGAGATGAGCTTCTCAAGCAGATCATTACTCAGGTCAAACAAAAAAACATTCCATATTTGGCCTGCGAGATGGGGTATGACCAAAAGGCTTCAATGGAGCTTTTTTTAACACAAGTTGGAGTACAATACACAAAGTTTTATGATGATCTAGCAGGATTAGACCGCGGATTTATAACTAAATTTTAAAGGATTTTTATGTCATCTGTTTTTCGCAATATTACAATGTTTTATTTGATTTTTTTATCTGCTGTTTTGGGTGCATCTTTATATGCAGGCATAGTGGTGGCACCTGTAACATTTCACACAGAAGCAATATTTGGCTCTCCGATTTTGAGTCAATTTCAAGAGGGGATGATTATGACAGAGAATTTTGTTAGATTATCCTTTGTTGTAACCTTGAGCGTTATCGTAGCTTTTGTATATGAGAGTTACAAATACAAAAAAGGAGAGAGAGATCTTTTGACATTTGTTGCGCTATTTTTGGTAATAGCAACCGGGTTGATGTTTTCATATTATTATATGCCAGAAATTATTCTCATGCAGCAAGCAGGCGAAGAGATGACAAAAACACAACTTTTTTTGGATACCCACAAAGGCTCAGAGGTTAATTTTAAGATATATGCATTTGCTTTGCTTCTTCTTTTGATCAGAAATTTTCAAAAAGCTTTACGTTAATGGATTTTTCTAATGAGTGAAATAATTACTCACCCTTTTTCTCCTATTGTTTTCAAAGATACCAAGACACTTATACTTGGTTCCTTCCCTAGTATAAAATCTATAGAAAATAACTTTTATTATACTCATCCGCAAAATCAATTTTGGAAAATTTTATCGTCTATTACCTCTTATCCTATAAACAACAGGGATCAAAAAATTTGGCTTTTAAAAGAGAGTAAAATAGGGCTTTGGGATATGATAAGCAGCTGTAATAGGGAAAATTCAGCCGATAGCTCAATAGAAGATGAAGATGTCAATGATATAGCCGCATTGCTTGAAAAGTATCCTTCAATACAGACTGTTGCATTTACGGGTAGAAAATCACAAATGCTATTTAATCTTCATTTTGGCTTTATGGATATAGATACTTGCTATTTGCCTTCGCCATCCAGCGCTTATGCCAAGCTTTCTCTTGAACAAAAAATAATTGCATATAAAGAGACCTTGAAGCTATGATATGGGCAATAGGCGATTTGCAAGGATGCTATAAGTCATTTATGCAACTTTTAGAAAAGATTGATTTTGACCCAAGTAGAGATCAATTGTGGCTTGTTGGAGATCTGGTCAATCGAGGCAAAGGCTCCCTGGAAGTATTGGAATATGTGTATAAGCATCAAAAAAGTATTAAAATTGTACTTGGAAATCATGATATTGCACTTATTGCCGCATATTATGGCATCAAAAAAAGCAACCCTACAATTGAGCTGATTTTAAAGTCACCTAGAGCAAAAGAACTTATAGATTGGCTCAGATGCCAGCCATTATTGCATATAGATAGTGAGCTTGGATACTGTATGGTACATGCAGGCATATCACCCCTGTGGGATCTAAAAACAGCAAAAGTATATGCAAATGAGCTCGAAAAAAAACTAGCAGCCGATGATGTTGCTGCATGGCTCAAAAAAATGCTCAATAGTTCTGCTGATCGTATAAGTTTTGGCACTACGAGCGATGAACAAGAAGAATTTGCATTTAGTTCATTTTTGCGTATGCGTTATTGTTTTGATGATGGAAGTATGGAGATAGATCAAAAGGGTACTCCTACAAAAGAATTGGAAAATAGCGGACTTAAACCATGGTTCTTGTATCCAAATAGAATACCCTTAGAATACAAGATTGTCTTTGGCCATTGGTCAACTTTGGGTTTCTATGAAGATGACAACGTCTTAGCTATTGATACAGGTTGTGTATGGAACGGCAAACTAACTGCCGTTAGGCTTGATGATAGAACAGTTAGTCCATCTTTTGTTGAATGCAACAATTAGTCTATAATGTGTCCAACAAATTTTGATGTATTATTTATAATATCCCCGCCTTTTCTAAATCCAATACCGCAAGATTCATAGGCAAAGAAAAGTCCGGCTTGATAGTAATCGCCTTTATTATCAATGGCTAGATTTGCATATTCTTGAAAAAGCATCTTGTGGTTATCGTATTCACCTTCTTGTTTTGAAATCGTATTTCCATCTTTATCTATAATGCTTACGCTTTCACCTTCTCTTCCAAAAATAGGTTTTTTCACATATTTTTTGTCTTTTGGTGGAGCAAAACTACTTTCTAGCAGCAATGGATGATTTGGGTATAGATCCCAAAGAATTTTTAGTATACCTTTGCTTTGAAAAAGCAGTGTGTATGCAGGGTTGAAAAATATAGCTTTTTGATTTTTGATAATATTGGTTAAGATCATTGCTAGATCAGGCGTTTCTAGTGCGATCATTTCCCATGGAACAAGCTTGAACCATAATTCATATTGTTCATTATTGTAAAATATCCCATCATCGCTGAATTCAATTTCATCAACAAATGCAAAATTAGTATCAAATCCGGCCTCAGAAGCAATATGCTGCAGTAATTTTACTGTATTTTCTTCTTCGGTATTGCCTCTGATGGAGCTAAACAAAAATTTCCACCCATCGTATTTTGTTTCAAAATCATCCACGTTTTCTTCTAGAGTTACTAGTCTTTTAAAGTTTGCTTCAAGAGCTTCATAAATACCATTAAACTGACTGCTTTCTTCTAGGCCATTATATTTTAGCATTGCCCATTGCACAATAGCACTTTCAAAGAACGAAGTCGGTGTATCTGCATTGAATTCAAGCAATTTTATAGGCAATCCATCTATACCGCCAGCGAGATCAAATCTGCCATAAAGATGCCAATGAATATCATTCTCCCATGATTCTTTTATGAGTTCTACGAGATTAAAAGGGATTCCAATCTCGTGAAAAAGATTGTTGTCTATTACATATTGAGCTGCATTAATAAACATATCATAAAGTTCATTTCCTGCATCATAAAATGCTTTTGCTTCTTGTTCCGAAACAATTACAAGTTCATTTGATATATAGTTTGTATTGTCGCTATCTGTGTGCCATGCAAATCCAAGTCTGTCTAGATAGTCTGTTTCGAGCGGTTTAATAGTTTGAAGTTTTATCAAAATCAACCTCCAAAAGATCTGCTGCTTGAAGATGTGCCGGTTTTGCTTCCAAAAGATCCGCTACTTGAAGATGCAGTACTTTTGCCTCCAAAAAAACCGCTTTTTGTGTTACTCGCAGAAGTACCGCTTTTTTTAAAGCTATCAACGCTTTTTGAGTATGTCGAAGGCGATTTATATCCCGCCTGTCTGTTTTGTTGATAATTTTGATTGCCAAAGAGTTTGCTTCCTATCCAAGATCCTATTATAGCTCCAGCAGCACTAGCCAAGATAGTTTCACCTAGGCTCATACTATGACCTGAGAGTTGTGTATTTTGAGGATTTGTTAGATTTGACGTGTTATTGTCGATCTTTGCTTCTTCTTCTTTCATGAGCTTATCCATCTCTTCTTTGGAGAGGACTTTTTCTGTGCCGTCAAGTTGTTTGAGTACTATGCGAGTTTCATCAGAGGGAAACTCTTCTTTTATTTTATATTTTCCCTTTTCTGTCTCTTCAATGATTACAAATGCCCCTTTTTTGGCTTGTTCTTGAGTAGATTGGTTATTTTGTTCTTGATTGCCGCATCCAGCTAAACCGGAAGCCAGTAAAATACCAAGTCCTGTGGCAGTAAATATAGTGGTATGTGAAAATGTTTTGATATATTTCATGATAATAATTTCCTTATTAAAAATAGCGGAACATTATATCGAAAATATCCCCAAGAGCAGGGGATGGATGAAGCAGAAAAGAAACAATCGGTTTGTTAATCCATTTGTTTTCTTAAAAATGTGGGTACTTGATAGATATCATCATCGTCAGTATTGTACCCGCCAACTACGATTTTGTTGGCATTTCTGAGCGTATTTATGTTGTTTGATGAATTTGAATTAAAAAGAGATTGAGATGGCTGTTTTTCGCTTGTTTTTAAATGTGTATCGGTTTTATCTTCAAAGCCTGTAGCTATAACAGTGATTTTAACTTCATCTATAGCCAAAGAACTGTCTGTGGTAGTACCAAATATTACATAAGCATGCTCATCGGCATTCTCTTCAATTATTTCCATAGCTTCGGAAATTTCCATCAAAGGATAATCCGGATGAATATAAAAATGCACCAAAATACCGGTAGCTCCATCAATGGATATGCTATCCAAAAGAGGAGATTCTATAGCCATTTTTGCTGCATCATAGGCAGCATTTTTACCAATACTTTTACCTGTACCCATTAGTGCCAAACCTCGATGATTCATAACAGTTTTTATATCAGCAAAGTCAAGATTTATATCATTTTCACCGTGAGAAATAATTACATTGGAAATTCCTCCGACTGCTTGAGCCAAAATGTCATCAACCATTCTAAAGCTCTCTTTTATGCCTAGATTTTTTTCTACAATTGACAATAGTTTTTCGTTTGGTATAACAATTATAGAGTCACTTTCCCTTTTGAGTTCTTCTAAGCCTTCTTTTGCAAGAGCAGTTCTTTTTCTGCCTTCGAATTTAAAAGGGCTAGTCACTATAGATACAGTTAATGCACCGATCTCTTTAGCTACTTGGGCTATGACAGGAGCAGCTCCAGTACCAGTGCCTCCGCCAAGTCCGGCAGAGATAAACACCATGTCTGCACCTTTTAGTATACTTCTAAGCTCTTCAAAACTTTCCAAGGCAGCTTCTCTCCCCTTTTCGGGTATCATGCCTGCACCTTGTCCTCCGGTAGTATTGATACCCAGCTTGATTTTATATGGAGCAAGTGAGTTTTCCAATGCTTGACCATCGGTATTTGCAACGATAAGATCAATATCTTTTACGCCTTCACGGATCATGTGATTGATCATATTGCCGCCACCGCCACCGACACCGATTACTTTGATTTTAGCACCATTTGTGCAATATTTTGTCTCTACTATATCAATCTCAAATGCTTCCATACCGTGCTCCTTTTTGTGTGGGTTGGGTTAAAATAACTGTTTTAGCCATGTTGACAGCCTGTTTATATAATTATTTTGTTTATCTGCCCTTGTTAGATCTTCCAAACAAAATGATTGTACATTTTCTTCTTTTGTTTGGTCTTCAAATAACGAGCGCTCATCGTCTGCATATCTATTTTTTCTTGGTTCATGAAAATCATCAGCGGTGTTATTGTGTATCTTGATATCATGTAAATTATCATTTTCTGTTGCTTTTGAATGTAATAGCTCTTGAGCGTAATTTATCTCATACTCCGTATGATTTCCGGCTTTGTGCAACAATAGTCCTATAGCTGATGCAAATGCAGGATTTTTAAGCTCTTCAAACATCCCTTTGATGTTTTCTGTATTTGGTATACCTATGCGAACCGGCATATTTGAAAAAATAACTTGAGCTAGTTCTCTAATGCCCTTTAGGTTTGCCATACCGCCGGTCAAAATAATACCTGAACCTATTTTCTCTTTTAAGCCGCTTTTATCAAATATTTTTTCCAAGATTGCCAATGTCTCTTCGACTCTGGCAAAAATAACATCGTGGACAATATCTAATGAAACAATACTTCTATTTTCTTCGTTACCGATAATCGGTAATTCAATTGTATCATTCAATATTTCAGTTAGATTGCCATGTCTAATTTTGATATTTTCTGCTATATTTAGAGGCGTGTGAAGGGCAATAGACAAATCACTTGTAATATTATTTGAGCCAATCCCAAAAAAGTCATTATACCTGATAGCATTGCCTGTGTATACTGTTAGAGTGCTTGTTTGCCCACCCAGATCTAAGACTACTACACCAAGTTCTTTGTCATCATCTTTGATGGTTGCAATTGAAGAGGCATATCCGTTTAGAACGATATCTTCGATTTCAACGCCTGCTGATTTGACAGCTTTTTTAAGATTTGCAAGATTTGATTTTTGTGTCATAATGATATTGACTTCTGCTTCTAATCTGCTGGCATTCATGCCAAAAGGATCTTCTACAAAATCTTGATCATCGACTTTGAAATTATATGGCAATACATGGATAATTTCGTATTCATTGGGGATATTTGCATTGTAGAGCGCGGTATTAAGAGCACGGTGAATCTCTTTAATGCCTATGTCTTTATGTGGAATATTGACTATGCCTGTAGAATTTATGCTTTTTGCATATGCATTTGATATTGATACTATGGCGTTATTGATATTGCTTCCAGATACACGTTTGGCATCACTGACAGCTTTTTTGATAACCTTTGAAGCTAGTTCTATATTTGTGATAGAACCTTTTTTTATACCTTGTGATTTTACAATTCCATGACCCAATATTTGCAATTGATTATCATCTGTTTTTTCGGCGATGATAGAACATATTTTTGTTGACCCAATGTCAATTGCTAATATATTTTTATTCAAGATCAAGTCCTTTTACATAAACATCAGTAGAAAAATCTTTATCAAGTTGTTTTAAAAGATTTACTTCCAAAAGCTTTCTTTTTAACTCGCTTACACTCTGATTGATCATCTGTGCCTCTTTGTTATCGCTAGGAACTACCCTTTGAGCTATAATTTTGTAAACCACAACTTTGTCCGATAGATTTATTATACCCTTTTCTTCATGAGATGTAAATAATTCTTGTAAAAATTGTAAATTTTCTTCATTGCTTAATGACAATGCGTTGTCATTGTTCTTTAAAGATATCCATTTGACCGCTTGTGCATTAGTTCCATCAAAATTTTTAAGAGTATTTTTTGCAAGAGTTTGTAAAGCATTTTTAGTAGCTTCTTGAGTATAATCTTTTACTAGATTGGTTTTTGCTTCGTCAAATGTCATTGGTTGGGGACTTGTGATGGAAACGAGCTTGATAGTTGCATATTTATCTCCGATAACTCTTGGTTTTAAGATATCCCCATTTTTCATTTTGTCAATTTCGTTTATGATTCCAGACGGTATCTTGGGATCATTTTTGGACACTACAATTGTTTCGTTTGCAGGCAATTTGGCTTTTTTGAAATCAATGTATGCACGTTGAGCTGTTTTTTCTGCTTTTTGCAAACGAAGCTCCTGAGTGGCAATAGGTACTACTGCCGCAAGAGGAAGTTGTTTTCCGTCAAGTGCTACAAAATTATGAGCATTTGCTTTATAAAATGCTTCTAGTTCTTCTTGTGTTACTAAGATATTATCAGTTGGAGTCCATAAAACTTCAATAGAATATTTTTTGGGATGCATATAATTTTGTTTATTTTTAGACCAATATTGTTGTAGTTGATTGTCATCGATAGAGATTGAAACATCTTTGGCAGTCAAAATACTATAAGCAATTTGATCTGATAATCCAAGAGGCATTGATGCCGCTTTGTCCTCGAAAGGGGTAGAATTAGTGTAAAGTAGGGCAATTAATTTATTGATGATCAATTCGTCTTTTATCATATCTTCAAAAACTTTAGCTTTGATGTTTTGTGATTGCAAATATTGTTCATAAACAGTTTTATCAAATTTTCCATTGCTTTTAAAGCCCTCAAATGTTTCAAGGGCTTTTGCAACTTCTGTATCACTTGCTATGATGCCATATTGTTTAGCTAAGTTTAATATTTGAGTTTGTGTTTGTACGATATTGAAAGCTTGTTTGTCTATGCCGATCTCTTTTGCTTTTTTGTCATCCAATTTGCCTTGAAGTTGCTGATTGTATTGGTTATATAAATTACGATATGCCATATCAAATCGGTTTTGGTCTATTGTTATATCTCCAACTTTGGCTATTTTTCCGCTATTTGAGCCAAACTGATAGCTCCCCCACCCAACAAATCCGGCACCAATAAATGCGATTGTTGCAATCCATATCGTCCATACTAAATATCTATTGTGTTTTTGCATCCA
The DNA here is from genome assembly GCA_041654415.1 of Sulfurovaceae bacterium. GTDB lineage: Bacteria > Campylobacterota > Campylobacteria > Campylobacterales > Sulfurovaceae > BN30871. Next base: position 31,231 of record JBAZDL010000007.1, read on the forward strand.
ACTAATCATCTATTTTCATCTACCTTCAATTAAAAAATTTGTACAATATTTTAGTCAACTTGTTATTAAGTGTAATTGAAAAGATCGTTTTGCAGATAAATAAGGATATTTATTATGAGTTTAAATCAAGAATTAATGAAAAAAGACATGGATGTCATATGGCATCCATGTACGCAGATGAAGGATCACGAAGTTTTGCCTATAATACCGATAAAATCGGCAAAAGGTATTTATCTTTATGACTTTGACGGAAATAGATATATAGATGCCATTAGCAGTTGGTGGGTTAATATATTTGGCCATTGTAACTCTTATATCAATAGCAAAATAAAAGAACAGCTAGAAACTCTAGAGCATGTTTTATTAGCAGGTTTTACGCACGAGCCAGCTATTGAATTGGCCCATAGGCTCGTTGATATTACACCCGAGAGTTTAAAAAAAGTGTTTTTTGCCGATAATGGTTCTAGTGCTGTAGAGATTGCTCTCAAGATGAGTTATCATTATCATCTCAATATGAAACAACAACGTACCCTATTTTTGTCTCTTTCAAATAGTTATCACGGCGAAACAATAGGAGCGCTTAGCGTGGGGGATGTCTCTTTATATAAAAATACTTATGAGCCATTGCTTCTTAAGTGTTTGCAAACGCCGGTGCCGGCTAATAGCAGTAAACAAGCAGCTGCAGATGCATTAAAAAGCCTAGAATTGATCTTAGAAGAGAACGGCAACAGTATATCAGCTATGATTATTGAGCCATTGGTGCAAGGAGCAGGCGGTATGCACATGTACCATGCCGATTATTTAGTCGGTGCAAGAATGCTTACGAAAAAATATGGTATTCATTTGATCTTGGATGAAATTATGACAGGATTTGGCCGTACGGGAACAATGTTTGCGTGTGAACAAGCGTCAATCTCACCGGATTTTATGACATTATCAAAAGGGCTTACAGGCGGTTATCTTGCTTTGTCTGTCGTCATGACAACCGATGAGATATATGGTGCATTTTATTGTGATTATAATGAACATAAAGCATTTTTGCATTCTCATAGCTATACGGGAAATCCACTAGCTTGCAGCGCTGCATTAGCTACGCTGGAATTGTTTGAGCAAAGCAATATCTTGGAAGAAAATAGAGAGAAAAGTTTACACATAGATGCTAAGCTGGAGAAATTCAAATTGCTTGCAAATGTAAAAGAAGTAAGAGTTTTGGGCATGATAGCTGCAGTTGAATTGCAAGGATACAAAGCAGAAGAGAGAATAGGTCTTAAAATCTATGAGTTTGCACTCGCGCGCGGGGTTTTGCTTAGACCATTGGGGCATGTAATATATTTTATGCCGCCATATATCATCACTATCAAAGAAATAGATAAAGTCTTAGATGTTATGTATGATGCTATAAAAACTATTTAAAGTATACTGTCCTCATCTCTAAATAGAAACGAGAAAAAACTTTTTTTATTTTTGCGCATCTTATGATAAAGATTTTTTGCTCTATCCAGATCAAGTTCAATAGCTTGTTTGTAACAATATTCAGCCCTTTTGGTGTCTTTTTGCGTTCCGATTCCATGTTCATAGAATTGACCTAGGTCGCAAAGTGCTTCAGCACAATTTTTCGATGCTAGTTCGTTTATAAGTTCAAAAGCTTTATTGTCATCTTTTTTAAACAATTCTCCTTTGTAAAGCTCTCTAGCAAAGATCAATTTTCCAAAATTTGAATTTGTTGTCCCAAATACAATAGCTAACTGTGATGCTTCATCATGATTTTTTAAATTTTTGAGTTTTTGCATATATGTCAACATATTGAAAATGCCTTTATCTGTATATCCGATTTTGGCTATATGCTCCAACCATGAAGTAACTGATTTATGAAAAACATTTATTTCTTTATCAAGATAAGATAATGCCATACTTTGAAAGTTGGTTATGATGTCCGGTATTGCCGGATATTGTTTGGTGGCGTGTGATTTTGTTTCATCGGTCAATATTTCTTTATCTTGCTCGTCTTGTTCTTTTGTACTATTTTCCAAATCGTCAATTTTATATGTTTGTGCATCCATATTGCTTCCTTCTATTTGAGAGATAAATTGATTGTCAATATCATTGTTTTGTATCTCTTTTATCAAATTTGATTCATAGGTATTGACAGTGGTTTTATCTTTGCCTGTTTGAATTTTAATAATTTTATCATCACTTTGATCAAAATTAATATCTGCAAAAGCATATTGTCGGGTTGTATATATGCTATTTTTATCGTCAATATGAGAGTGGGACGATATGTGTGCATGATGATTTTTAAAGAGTTGAAATTCGTCATCCAACGGATTTGATAGTGATAGTGTTTGCCCAATCTCTTCTGTCGGGTCTTCTTCTATCTGCAATTTTGGATCTTCATATATAGATTTTACTTCTTCTTCATTGTACAAGTCAATAAGAGCTTGGGCTTGACCATATTGTTTTTGTCGCAAGAGGCTTATAATTTCATTTATCGGTTCATCATCTTCAAAGGGTTCAAGCTTCAAGAGTTGCAGTTTTATCGTTTCGGCATCTGTCATAAAGATAGCCAGTTTGATAATCTCTAGCCTTTTTTTAATTTGATTCATTACAAATAGTCCCTTTTGCTGTTTACAATTTACAATATTATATCAAAAAAATTGTCAATATTTACAACTCTAATATCAAATATTGACATATGATCTTTTGATATTTGTTGCCATAAAATATTTGCACTAAGAATGGTTGGAGTAAAAATTTGTTATCATATGGACACCTCTAAAGCCCTAGATACATATAACATCTCTAGCTTTTAGAGACGTTCATATAAAAATTAAATATTAAAGAGTGAATAGTGTCAACAAAAAGTCCGCATATACCTGTTTTGCTTAATGAAGTAATAAATAGTTTCCGCGACGTAAAGAGCGGTTATTTTGTTGATTGTACTCTAGGTTACGGCGGCCACAGCAGAGAGATATTGGAGCATTATCCGCAATTAAAACATATTGGTATAGACAGAGATGATGAAGCACTTGCTTTTTCAAAGCAGCATCTAATGCCGTTTAGTGATAAAAGTACTTTGTATAAAGGCACTTTTGCAAATGTTTTTCCTACGCTCCAAGAAAAACCTATAGTTGCTGTATTGGCAGATTTCGGGGTATCGTCTTTGCAGTTAGATAAATTGGAGCGAGGTTTTTCATTTGGAAGCGAAACCCTTGATATGCGTATGGATAGCAGCGCGAAACTTAGTGCATATGAAGTTGTAAACAATTACAGCTTGTCTGAATTGGAATATATTTTTAAAAATTATGGTGAGATAAATCGTTCCAAGGAATTGGCAAGCTTGATAATTCAAGAGCGAGCAGCACAACCGATACGCAGCGCAAAGGCTCTTAGTGAAATTGCATTAAAAGTTCTCCCAAAAGGCGGAAAAATCCATCCGGCTACATTGGTTTTTCAAGCGATTAGAATAGAAGTCAATAATGAATTGGGAGAAATTGAAGGATTGCTTGATGCATTGGAGTCCAATCATACAGAAGGTGAAATTGTCTCGTTAATAACATTTCATTCTTTAGAAGACAGGCTGGTTAAAAATCGTTTTACAAAATGGAGTAAGGAATGCATTTGTGATGATATGGCAATGAGATGTACTTGTGGGAAAAACCATGCTTTGGGTCATGCGCTGAACAAAAAACCATTTACCGCAAGTTTAGAAGAGTTGAAGTATAATCCTAGAAGCAGAAGCGCCAAACTTCGTACGTTTTGTTTTTCCAAATCAAAATAATCAGGAGTAGGTATTTGACCCACGAATTTTATAAAGAAAATGGTATTTCGATATTGTTGTTAAAAAAGATTTTATTTATAATAGGTATAGTGTTTTTACTTTCGTTTGTAAAGATTTATATTAGCAGCCAAATTTACTATACTAGCAAAATAGTCAATGACTTGCAGCAAGACGTAACAGTATTGAGAGCCGAAAAAAAGATGCTGCAGCACAATGTAGAAGCGTTACGTTTCAAAACAGAGGTTTTGGATGTAGAGATAAAGAGTTCTTTGGAGCCGCCTCTTGCTGTCAAAGCCAATTAATTGGCTTTTGTAAATATAACTTTGGTATAATCATTATTAACAGGAGAATGATATGAATATTTTTAATGAAGAAGATGATTTTTTGGTTACAACGCCAAAAGCAAATTATTTTTCAATTTCCAAGAATGCTAACCAAAATATTGTTGAGATGGAATTTGAAAAAGTTCTTGAGCGTTTAGCAGTTGCAGAGAAGCTTATAGAAGAAAAAGAACTGGAAGATGAATTTGAATTGGCATTATACGAGATGCGTGCAATTGGCAAAATGGAACTTGAAGATCGTGTAAATGGGCTTTTTTTGGAATTGGCCGGCAATATAGTTACGCAATGCGAATAGGAGATATATGTGCTTAATGCGGTTGAGAGAAAAATCGAACAATATATTATTTCATTAGAGCATCCGGAGATCTTGTCTCTTTACCGCAAGCTTCCTGCAGGTAAAAGATTGCGAGCAAAATTAATTTTATATATTGCTGGCAATAACATCCTGTCTGTTATGCTGGCTTCGATCGTTGAGATGATACACGCTGCAAGCTTGTTGCATGATGATGTTATTGACGATGCAATGACACGCAGAAATAAACCGTCAATAAATGCAATTTACGGCAATAAGCTCGCTATTATGTTAGGAGACGTGCTTTATTCTAAAGGATTTAATGAATTAAGCATAATGGATGCAAAAATAGCTCAAATTATTTCCGATGCTGTTATCAAGTTAAGTATTGGGGAACTTGATGATGTTGGTTTGTCAAAAACATTCAATACCAATAAAGAGCAATATATAAAAATGATCTATGGCAAGACAGCATCTTTGATAGAAGCAAGTGCACATGCTGCTGCATTACTATCCGGAAAGCCACAAGATAAATATTGTATTTATGGTAAAAATTTAGGATTGGCATTTCAAATGATCGATGATCTATTGGATGTTGTCTCTGATAGTGCAACTCTCGGAAAGCCAGCACTGCATGATTTTGAAGAAGGTAAAACTACTTTGCCGTATATATATCTTTATGAGGCTTTAAATGAGCAAGAAAAAATCAGATTACGATCAATGCATGGTAAAATACTCTCAAAAAATGAAAGCGCTTGGGTGCTTGAAAATATGAAAATACACAATATCCCTCAAAAATGCTACAATGAAGCAAAAGCGCTTATAGACGAGGCTGTGAAGTTAATGGAGACAGAGGGCGAAGCAAAGTTGCTGCTCATCGCCAAAGAGATGATAGATAGGAATTTTTGATGTATTATCAAATTATTAGTTTTAACTATAAAAATTGTGATTTAGCAAATAGAGAAAAAATCAGTTTTAAAACAGATGATGACAAAAAAGCTATGTTAGCTCGTCTTGTCGGATTTGATTTTATACATGAAGCATTTGTGGTCAGCACCTGTAACCGCACCGAGATAATTACTGCAAATAAAGACAATTTTGCAACATATCATACTATACTTGGTGTCATGAGCGAATATAGCGGTGTCAATTTCCATCAGTTAAAAGAGCTGATGGAGAGATTTGACGACGAAAATGCTGTTGGACATCTCTTTAGCGTGGTTTCATCTTTGGATTCTTTAGTAGTTGGAGAGTCGCAGATAACTGGCCAGGTCAAGGATGCATTTCGTTTTTCTTTTAAAAACGGCACAGCTGGGAAAAGACTCAATCGACTTTTATCTTATGCAGTAAAATGTGCTGCAGAGGTACGAAATGAAACCCAAATTTCAGCCAATCCTATATCTATAGCTTCTGTTGCGGTTTCACAAGCTGAAGAGATCTTGCAAGACACTATGGCAGGAATAACTGCTATCGTGATAGGTACAGGAGAGATGGGAATATTGACTACAAAGCATCTGCTTCGCTCTGGATGTGATGTGATATTGCTTGGAAGAGATATCAATAAAGCCAAGGAAGCTACAAAAAATTTGGGCGACAATATCAAAATCGATACAATTGATAATCTGGAAAAATATATTAATCGATATCGTTTGCTTTTCAGTGCAACAGCATCTATGGTGCCGGTAGTCACCAAAGAAATAGTGCATGAGTGTGATTTTAGAAGATTATGGTTTGATATAGCAATACCTAGAGATATAGAAGAGATAGAAGATGATAAGACAACCATATACCGCATAGATGACTTGCAAAATATTTCTAATGCCAATCACGCTCTTAGACAAGAACAGGCTTTTAGGGCCAGTGAAATAGTCTGCGAGTATCAGCAGGATTTTTATCGTTGGCTAAAAGCATTATCTATAGAGCCGGTTATCAAAGGTATTAGAGAGCATGCCAATGCAGCTATCGAAAAAGAACTTTCAAGAGCTATAAAAAAAGGATTTGTTCCGGCAGAACTCCATGACAATTTGTATAAATTGGCAATTTCAATGTTTAATCAATTTTTGCATAAGCCAACTCAAAAGATGAGACAAAGCTCAAAAGAAAAAGAAGGCATATCCAGCATAGAAGCAATGCAGCACATTTTTGAAGTAAATACTGAAAATATAGATCCACAGCAGTACAAAGAAGAACACCATACAAAAGGATATAAAGCGTGAAGTTTACACAACTACTCATACCTACACTAAAAGAAGTACCAAATGATGCGACTCTACCCAGTCATATCTATTTGCTTCGCGGAGGATTTATTCAAAGCGTAGGCAGTGGACTTTATAATTTCTTGCCGCTTGGTAAAATGGTGCTTGATAATGTTCGTAATATAGTCAAAGAAGAGCTAGATGCCGTAGGAGCTCAAGAGGTAAGCCTTGGGTTTGTTACTCCGGCATCACTTTGGGTAGAAAGCGGTAGATTTGAAAAATACGGCAAAGAGTTGCTAAGATTTAAAGACCGCAAGGATAATGAATTTGTACTTGGACCTACGCACGAAGAGATGATGGTGAATTTGGTCAAACAGACAGTTAAAAGCTATAAGCAATTGCCTTTGAATCTTTATCAAATCAATTTAAAATTCCGTGATGAAATTCGTCCGAGATTTGGGCTCATGAGGGGACGAGAGTTTCTTATGAAAGATGGATATAGTTTTCATGCAAATGAAGAAGATATGAAACGTGAATTTGCCCTTATGGAAGAGACATACAAACGTATTTTTATCAGACTTGGACTTGAATTTAGAGTAGTTGATGCAGATAGCGGTGCTATTGGCGGCAGCGGAAGCAAAGAGTTTATGGTATTAGCCAATAGCGGAGAAGACACTATTGTTGTATGCAAAAACTGCGAATATGGAGCAAACATAGAAGCAGCCAAAAGAAAGCCGTTAATTTGCGAAAGTGAAGCTCCTGAGGCAAATTTTGCCAAGTTCCATACCCCAAACATTAAGAGCATAGATGAACTAAGTGATTTTTTTAAAGTAGATCCTTTTTATATCATGAAAACTGTCGCCATGAGAGCACTATACGATGAAGGCAGAAGCCAAATAGTACTTTTTGTATTACGAGGCAGTGATACTTTACAAGAGACAAAAGCATGTAATGCAGTAAATGCAAATGAATTGATCGAAGTTTCAGATGCAGAATTGGCTGAAGTTGGATTATATGCCGGGTATATGGGACCATTAGACGTTCCAAATGAAATAATGGTAGTAGCCGATGATGCATTGCAAAATGCTACTCAGATGATTTGTGGTGCGAATGAAGAAAACTATCATTTTGTTGGAGCTAGCAGTGACAAAATGAACGTAACTTATCATGATCTAATAGCTGTACAAGAAGGTGATAAGTGTATTTGTTGCGGAGGAGAACTTACCTATACCAAGGGTATAGAAGTGGGGCATATTTTTCAGCTTGGTACTAGATACAGCGAACCGCTCAAAGCAGAATTTTTAAATGAACATGGCAAAACACAACCATTTGTAATGGGTACATATGGCATAGGAGTAAGCAGATTGCTTGCAGCAATCATAGAGCAGCATCATGATGACAAAGGCTGCAAATGGACAAAAGAGAGTAGCCCATTTGACCTGGAGATCATACTATCAAATGCAAAAGATGAATCGCAGAGCCAATTTGCCGAAGAATTATATCAAGCATTGAAAGCTAAGAAAATCAAAGTATTGTTTGATGATCGCAAAGAACGCTTTGGATTTAAAATGAAAGATTATGAGCTTATAGGTATTCCTTTTGCAATTGTTGTAGGACAAAAGCTAGAAGACAAAAAGGTTGAGCTTGTTTACAGGGATGGACGTCCATCTGTGGAAGTTGATCTGAAAGATGTTGCAAATGTCATCAGTGAACTTATCTAAATATTTTTGGCTGCTGCCTATTTTTTTAGTAGCTGAGATCTATACCTCATGGTATGCGGCTTCAATCATTGGGATTTGGTTGAGTATTGCTTGGATTTTTGGTATGATAATAATAGGCGTGGCACTTCTTAAAAGAACACATATAGCTATTGCCTTATCGTTCCAATCATTCTTAGCATCGGGCATGAGTATTAATGCTATGTATCGTCAAAATATTGCATATATTATGGGCGCAGTTTTGCTTATTATACCCGGTATGTTGAGTGATATAGTAGGCTTTTTGGTGCTGTTTTATGCTTTTTATTTGCAAACAATAGGTACAATATCACCTAAAGCCAATCTTAAACCAAATGAAGGAAGTAATGATGTTATTGATGCGGAAATTATTAGTAATGATGCTATTGACTATGACCGCGATGGTCACAATAGCTTGTAGTGCCAAAGAAAGCGTAGATGAAAAAACTATTTTAAAATTTGTTAAAAACCAAGTAGTAAAAAATAAAGATGTTAATGTATTGGGTATAACGATTATTGAGAGAAAAAGTGTCAAAGAATTGCCGGGCTGGGAAGTGTTGCTGGTTACTCTGCAACTCGAATATAATAATCAAAAATTAAATGCACCAGAGACATTCTTTGTCAGAGATAACGTGATCACACCGGTATTGGTTGATTTGAAAACAGGTGTAAATTATCGTGAGGAAATAAAACCTACGGTATCAAATGAAGTTTATGATAAAAATCATTTATTGGCAGGAAATGCAAATGCAAAACATAAGATCTTGGTTTTTTCTGACCCTTTATGTCCATTTTGTCAAGAAATCATACCAGAACTCTTAAACACAGCCAAAGCAAATCCAGATGTGATGGCGGTTTACTATTATCATTTGCCGCTAAAACAAATTCATCCGGCTTCTGGCGTGCTCACTCGTATCATGGAAGTCGCACAAAAACAAGGCAAAAATGATATCGTAGCAAAAATATATACCTTGCAAATAGATCCAAACGATACAAATGAAACAAATTTGATAAATACGGTCAAAGATCAAACTGGATTTGGCGTAACTCCAGCTCAAATCAATTCACCCGAGATAATAAACGCGTTAACTCATGATGAGCAGGTCGCATCAAGATTGATGGTTACAGGCACGCCGACTATATATATAGATGGAAAACTAGACAAGCTTCGAGAAGGCTTTAGAGATTTATTACCAAAGAAATAACAAGTGAAAGAATTAATAATAGCAACACGAGCCAGTGCATTAGCTCTTTGGCAAGCATATCATGTTAAAGCTCATATAGAAAAACATTTTGATATTAAAGTGATATTAAATGAAATAACAAGTCGTGGCGATAAGGTATTGGATCGTCCTTTAGCATTAATTGGAGGCAAGGGGCATTTTACAAAAGAACTTGAAGATGCCATGCTTGAAGGCACAGCACATATGGCCGTGCATTCACTTAAAGATGTGCCTACATATATACCGGATGGATTAAGTCTTATTGCAATCACACAAAGACAAGATCAAAGCGATGTTCTATTGTCCCATAAATATTCATCATTAGATCAATTGCCACAAGGCGCAGTTGTGGGTACTACGAGTTTGAGACGACGAATGCAGCTATTGCATAAGCGTCCGGACTTGAAAGTCAAAGATCTTAGAGGTAATGTCAATACAAGACTTAGAAAACTCAAAGATGGCGAGTATGATGCTATCATTTTGGCTTATATCGGGCTTCATAGATTGGATCTGCTTAAAGATATTCCTTTTGTAGAGAAGCTTTCTTTTATGCTTCCGCCAATGGGCCAAGCAGCCCTTGGTATAGAAATTATCAATGATAACCCTTTGATATATGATATTGCAATGAGCCTTAATGATGAGAAGAGCTTTTTGTGTACTAAGCTAGAGAGAGATTTTGTCTCAGCCATAGGGGCTGGTTGTTCTGCTCCGGTTGCTGTGAATGCTACTTTGGATAATGATATAGTTGCCATAAAAGCAATGATCGGCTACCCAAATGGAACCAATATCATGGAGCGTAGACTAGAAGCACAATTGGCTAATAGCGAAAATCTTGGATCTGATCTGGCAAAAGAGATGATAAACGATGGTGCTTTAGAGTTGTTGAATGAAGCCGAAAAGATGGCTTTCAAAGATGAGATGCCTCAAAGATTATAAGGGTTGCAATGCAAGATGTTATAGAGTGGTTTAAAGCTAATGGCGGTGTTAGGCTGATAGAAGAGCCTCTTGATGTGGAGCTTGAGATTCCGCATATTGCTTATCTTGAGATCAAAAAAGATAATGCTTCACCGCTCCTTTTTACTAAACCTATCTCAAAGCGATTAGGTATAGAGTATGATATGCCGGTATTTATGAATCTTTTTGCATCCAGGGGTTTAACGGAGAAAATTTTTGGCACACATCCAGACAAAATAGCCGAGGATATTGGATGGCTGCTCAAGATGAAACCGCCAAAAGGTTTGGTAGAAAAAATCAAACTTTTACCAAAACTTTGGAAGCTAAAAAGTGTATTTCCTAAAAGATTATCAAGCAGAGGCGTATGCCAAGAGATACTCTGGGATTCTGTTGATCTAGACAAGCTTCCGATCTTGAAAACTTGGAGCGAAGACGGCGGCAGATTCATTACGATGGGGCAGGTGTATACACAAAGCATAGATGGTTTGGTACAAAATCTTGGCATGTATCGTCTGCAGCAGTATGATAAAAATCATCTAGGGATGCATTGGCAGATTCACAAAGATGGGGCTCACCTATTCCATGAATATGCCAAAGCAGGCAAAAAAATGCCTGTTTCCATTGCAATTGGAGGAGATCCATTGTATATTTGGTGCGGACAAGCTCCGATGCCAAACGGTATGTTCGAATTATTATTGTATGGACTGATAAGAGGCAAAAATGCCAGATTGGTGAAGTCTATAACCAATGATATCTATGTACCTCATGATGTTGATATCGTAATAGAAGGATTTGTAGATCCGGCTAAGAGCCAAGTCGAAGGGCCGTTTGGCGATCATACAGGATATTACACCTTGCCTGAAGAGTTCCCTGTCATGGAAGTAACTGCCATTACATCTAGGAAAAATCCTGTATTTCATGCCACAGTAGTAGGCAAACCGCCGCTTGAAGATAAATATATGGGTTGGGGGACTGAGAGGATATTTTTACCGCTATTAAAACCAATGGCCCCAGAGCTTATAGATTATCATATGCCAGAAAACGGAGTATTTCATAATCTGATCTTGGCAAAAATGCAGCCTCTTTATAAAGGACATGCCAAACAGTTTATGCATGCTTTTTGGGGAGTAGGGCAGATGAGTTTTGTCAAACATGCTATATTTGTAGGTGAGGATTCTCCAGCTTTGACATCTTATGAAGCTTTGAGCGAATATATACTAAATAGATTGAGCAAAAAAAGCATATTCATTTCTGAAGGTGTAGTAGATCATTTGGATCATTCTGCTGATGAACAATTTGTAGGCGGTAAGCTTGGAGTTGATGTCACAGGAGAAGAGGTAGCAAAAGATATCAAATTGCTAGACGATAATGATCTATTATCAAAAATGAGAGACATTGATAGCAATATCTTGGGCCTAAAACAATATATGACACATACCGCTAATCCTATATGTGTCATAAGCGTAGAGAAAAAAAGTTCTATGCTTCATCTTGGCCATACTCTAGCAGGTTTGGCGGATCATATCAAAATACTTGTTATCATAGATAAGCACAATAACGACCTAGAAAATCCTTATATGCTGATTTGGCGCGTAGTAAACAATATCGATGCTGCTAGGGATATCAAGCTAGAACCATTTATTTTGATAGATGCTACCAATAAAAACAGTCTTGATGGATTTACTAGGGAATGGCCTGAGGATACTCTTTGTGATGAAGCAACATTAATAAGTCTAAGGGATAGAGGCTTGGTAGAGTATGATGATAAGCTTGTCAAAAAATGGGGACTTTTGGATTTCGAATGATATCAGCTCTTATACCAAAGTGATATCACACCAATCGTAAATATGCCTAAAGCGATCTCTTTTAGATCCTTATCATACAAAAGTACAAAAAAACTGCCAAGTATAAGCAATGATGAGCTTAAAAGGGGTTTTAGGTATTCTTTTAGCTCTTTTGCTATCCAGTAAAGCTGGTCTTTGGAAAGAGTGACTTCCGCCTCTCCATTGGCAATTTTTTGCATAGAATGCTTTAAGTCTTGAATAAAAAACGGGGCATCTTTGATATTTTCAATAATAATATCCAACACCCCATTTTTTGAACCAAGGGCTTTTGGAATGTTGCTTTGCAAGATAGGCAAAATATCCTTGATACCGTTAAAATTTTCTATATATGTTGTGCCAAGCCCTTCTATAATAGCACTAACCCGAAGTATATATATGGCGTCACTAGGAAGTTTGAATGGCAAATCTTTGGTCGATTCAAGCACATCAAATGCTAATTGCTGCATTGATTCACTGCTTAGGTTTTCATCTGAAAAAATCGTAAACATTTTTGATGTAAATTCCGCCAACTCTGCTGTGGGTGCTTCATAAGCAATAGTACCTAAGCGTTTATTTGCACTGATATATAATTCATAATTTTGTTCGTGAGCCGCTTTTATAAGTTCAATAATAGCTATCCTGGTCTCATTTGGTATTCTCTTTATCATTCCAAAATCAAGCAATATCAATTCTCCATCTTTTGAAACCAATAAATTTCCCGGATGCGGATCGGCATGAAAATATCCTTCTAAAAGCATTTGGTCGGCATAAAAATTAACCAGTTTGGCTATGAGAGGTTTAAAATCAATGCCGCACGCAAGCAGGTTTTCTTTGTCATCAAATCTAAAGCCTTCCTCAAAGCTCATAACCAAAGCGTTATCGCTGCAATACTTTTCATAAGGTTTTGGAAACTTGATACCGCTATCTTTGTATATCTCAGAGAACTCTTTTAGATTTTGCAGCTCTACGCGAAAAGAGACCTCTTGGATGATCATTTTAGAAAATTCACCAATTACTGCTTCGATAGAATTTTTGGTATATGTACTAAAAAGAGGTTTGAAGAGCTTATTGAAAAAACCTATGATCTTTATATCTGCTTTGACTTGATTTACTATATCAAATCTACGCAATTTCACTGCCACTTTTGTATTGTCTTTTAGATAAGCTTCATGAACCTGACCTATGGATGCAGAAGCAATGGGAGCGAGTGAGAACTCATTGAATATCTCCATATCTCCAAAGGAGTCTTTATAAACAATATTAAATTCACTCTCATTCATGGGTGGTAGCTTGTCATGAAGCTCTTTGAGTTCATCAAGATAATCTTTTGAGAAAAAATCAGACCTAGTAGCCAATACTTGGGCCAATTTGATAAAGCTAGCTCCTAGAGTAATGATGGTTTGCTTTAAGGCTTCAGGAGATAACGGTTTAAAACCCAAAAAGCTCTCTTTTCTCTTTATTATTAGATAAAGAGTCATCAAAAATGCAAATATTGCATATACTCTAAGAGGATTATAGTAAGTTATTTTTTTGATGACAGTTCCTCTTTTAATTTTGCAATATCATCCTTTGTAGCAATACCTAGTTCGTCTAAAGCTTCTTTTATAGCATCTTTGATGGCATTTTTGGATTTTTCTTCACTTTCTTTGCCTTTGTCTGATAGTGAAGTTAGAAAACTTTTAGCATCTTCTGTTTTTATCTTGCCGCTCTCTTCGAGTTTTTTGATCTCTTCTTCCACTTTTTCTTTAAATATAGCAACAGCACCAATGCCGGTATAAAAAATATCTTTTATCATTTTGGATCCTTTTTTTATTATTATAACTCTATTTTTTGATTTTTTGGTACTGTTTTTTTATTAAATCCAAAATCAATTAGATAACAAATAATAATTTAATTTTATTTTCTTTGTTAAACATAAGTTTTAGTGTGCTAATATCTCTAATGGAAGATAATTACCCCGCTAGGTAAATATCTAACTTTTGATACAAATGATTTTGTGCATAATCAAGGCAAAACTTTGAGAGCATAGCCAAAGCTACGCTAAGAAGTTTTAACGATGAGTATGTGCAAAATCATTGTACCTTTCAGGGAGCATGATAGATAAGCAATCTTTGAACAAAAAAAGTCTCGAATTACCTTTGGGTAGTCCTTCGACTTCTTTCATCCAAAGCTTACTATCTCTGACGCTCTCAAAAATTCAGGTATTTACCTAGCGGGGTAATAAGTTTAAAGCGAGGTCGAAAAATGGATAATCAAGTTCTAACATGGCTTGTTGGTGTGATAGCATTTTGTATGGTTTTTGCGACTATTATTATAGTGCTAATAGGCATCAATGCGATAAAAATAATGAAGCGTGTAGATAGACTTTTGCTTACTTCCCAAAATGATCTCACTCTTTTGTCCGGTCAGGCATTAAAAACACTCAATGAAATCAAAGTAGAGAGTAGAATACTTGCGGACCAAGCATCAAGCGGCATTTCCAAAGCAGCAATAGGTACTTTTGTTGCCGGATCTATATATAGATTTCTTAAGAAAAGAAATGATACTAGGAGCACAAAATGAATGAAAATAGTTTAGCAAATTTTTTACTAGGAACAGCTATAGGCGGTGTAAGCGTATATTTTGCACTTAAACATCAAGATGAGATAATAGATAAACTTCATCAGCTGGAAGAAGAGTATGCATTTGATCCTGATAACCTTATGGGGTCTGCAAAAGAAAAGATAGATATTTTGACTAAAAATATACAATCAAAAGTTGAGCAGTTCAAAGAAGGTGTTATTGAAAACAAAGATGATGCCATAAATGCGATAATGGAAGAATTAACCCATCTACGCAAAGAAGTAGCTAAGTTTAAGTCTTAAAGGCTTTTATTAAGTGTCTATGTTTTAAGACTCTTAAAAGGGTTGTGGCAAATGCCACGATCGCAGGACCTAAAATTATCCCCCAAAATCCAAATGTAATCAGCCCTGCCATAATTGAGAAAAATATTAAAAAATCATTAACTGCTTTGTGACCCTTGTTTAATATCTTGTTTAGTAAACGATTAACTTGTTGCAAAACAAGGAGTCTTACTATATTGTCTATAAAAAACGATATCATGGCCCATGAATAAATCAAGATAATCAAAGCATTCATATAATTGCCGCCAAAGAATTCTTTTAAAACTATCGGTACCCAAACTAATGTTGTTCCCACGATAGGTACAACAGATGTCACTGCTATCATAAGGCTCAAAATCCATGGATTGTAGCCTTCAAAAAAGCTAATAAACAGACCAAACGCAACTCCTTGGGCAATACCAACCCCTATGAGAGTGTAAAGTCCTGTAGCCGAAGTAGATACCAAATCGGTTGCAAACTCTTGCAAGATAGAGCGTCTCATGGGTATGATGGGCACAATTGCCAAGATTAAGGATTTTTGATACCAAGAAAGCAAAAAGAAAAAAATAACAATTAAAATTATATCGCCTATGGCTTTTAAGAAGTCAAGCAAACTATTGCCAAAATTTATAGCAATAGTGGAAATAATTTTGTCTTGATTTACGATTAATTGCTGACCTAGGCTCATCAATGGTTTTTCAATCCAACGCATAGAGTCAGGGATCAATGATAATAAGTGTCCAAATTGCTGATAAAGCGTAATGCCCATTGAGATAATTTCTTTTGGATTAGAAATGAGATAATATGCAAAAAATATAATAGGAATAAATAAAATTACCACCAAGATGGCAGTTTCGCTAGTTGCGGTAAAAATAGCAATTTTAGCAGGGGATAGCATATGTCTTTTAAAATATCTTTCAAAATATATATGAATAGGATTAAATGCGATTACAAGCAAAAAAGCTACAAAAAAACTTTTCATAAAAGGATAAAAAAGCCAACCAAACATACCGAGTGTGACAATGATCATAATCTTCACAAATAGATTTTGTTCCATTGATACTCCTTTGCAAAATGCCAATATAGAATTTTATCTAAAACTAAACAATTTTGTATTAAATAAGATTTAACTTCTACAAAACTTTTATAAAATAGCAATGATTATGAATTATAGGAGTCATTTCATCTTAATTTAAACTTTTTATGATATCATTTTCTTGTAATAAAAATTATCTAAAAGGAAAATGAAATGTTAGTTACTAAAAAAGCTCCTGATTTTACAGCTACAGCTGTATTGGCAGATGGATCAATAGTGGAAGATTTTAATCTTTATAAAAATATAGGTGCAAAAGGTGCAGTACTTTTTTTCTATCCACTTGACTTTACTTTTGTTTGTCCGTCTGAAATCATAGCATTTTCTCATAGAATAGATGAATTTACAAGTAGAGGTATTAATGTGATCGGCGTGTCGGTAGATAGCCAATTTTCTCACTTTGCATGGAGAGAAACACCGGTAGAGAAAGGCGGAATAGGACGCATTAAATATCCATTGGTTGCAGACCTTAATAAGCAAATTTCAAGAGATTACGATGTATTATTTGGCGAATCTGTAGCGCTTAGAGGATCTTTCTTGATCGACGTGGATGGTACGGTTAGACATGCCGTGATAAATGACTTGCCGCTTGGTAGAAATATTGACGAAATGATAAGAATGGTAGATACTATGCTATTTACTAATGAGCACGGAGAAGTTTGTCCTGCAGGATGGCAAAAAGGCGATGAAGGTATGAAAGCAGACACAAAGGGTGTTGCTGAATATCTTGAAAAACATGCAAATGAATTATAGTTTTTACTAAACAAAGGAATTAGACGATATGATGAATTATATTGCTATGCTCAAAGAGCATGGGCTTAAAGCAACTTTTCAAAGAATGCATATACTTGAAGTTATTGGAGAGTGCGGACATAAAGATATTGATGAGATTTATGCTGAAGTTATAAAAATTCATCCCTCTTTGTCTTTGGCAACTATATATAAAAATATTATAATCATGAGCCAAAGCGGAGTGTTGTCCGAAGTTCCTGTTGTCGGTAAAAAATCCAAATATGAAATTGCCAAAGCGGATCATATTCATTTGATCTGTACACATTGCGGCAATATAGAGGACAAACATGCATCTATAGATAATGAAAATCTATTAGATAAATTGGCAGCAAGCGAGCATTTTGATCTTGATAAAAAAGAGATAAATCTATATGGTGTTTGCAGCCATTGTCAAAATATTAAAGCCTCGTAAAATTTACAAAGAGATATAAATTTTATCTCTTTGTGTTCATAACCTACTTTTAGATATAATCCACTTAACTTTTTTATACATTAGGAATTTTAATGAAATTGGCAGTTGCTATCACTGGAGCTAGTGGTGTTGGGTTGGCACAGAAGTTTATACAATACCTTCCTAGTGATATAGAACTTCACGTAGTAGTCTCAAAGAATGCCAAAATAGTTGCTCATTGTGAATCAAGAGAGTTTATACAGCATAATGTCGAAGATATATCGGCATCTATATCTTCTGGCTCATTTGGAGTAGATGCAACAGCTATTATACCTTGCAGTATGAATACGTTAGCAAAAATCGCTTGCGGTATCAGTGACAACTTGGCTACACGCATCGCTGCAGTAGCTCTTAAAGAGAGAAAACCTCTTTTGCTTGCTCCAAGAGAGATGCCATTTTCTACTATAGCTTTAGAAAATATGCATAAACTCTCACTTATGGGTGTTATCATCTCTCCTCCTGTGATGGCATATTATTCTGATTGCAACAATTTAGACGAGATGGAACGATTTTTGATAGGCAAGTGGTATGATGCCTTGAATATCCCAAATGAACTTTATAAGAGATGGAAGAGTAATGATCAACAAATATAAAAGAGCCATTTATCCGGGAACCTTTGATCCTATTACAAATGGACATTTAGACATCATACAAAGAGCTTGTACTATGTTTGACGAGGTTATAGTAGCTGTAGCGCAAAGTGAAGAAAAAAAGCCGATGTTTAGCCTTGAAGAGCGGATAGATATGATCCATGAGTCTATAAAGATATTTCCAAAGGTTAAAGTGGTTGGTTTTAATACACTGTTGGTTGATTTGTCCGACAAGCTAGATGCTAATATCATCATAAGAGGACTCAGGGCAGTCAGTGATTTTGAGTATGAGCTTCAAATGGGATATGCTAATTCATCTCTAAAACAAGAGCTTGAAACTATATATTTAATGCCAAATCTTGACCATGCGTTTATTAGCTCTTCTGTCGTGAGATCTTTATTGAAATTTGATGGTAAAATAGATCATTTGGTGCCTATAGAAGCTCTTAAGATCATAAAAAAAGAGAAATAATGTATATATTATTTGAAGGTATCGATACCAGCGGAAAAAGCACACAAATTTCTTTGATGAAGCAAAAATTTCCAGATATTATAGTTACTCATGAGCCTGGCGGTACGCCATTTGGTAGGCAAGTAAGGCAAATATTGTTAGATTGTTCACTGAAATCAAAAAGAGCTGAGACATTATTGTTTTTAGCAGATCGTGCTGAACATTATGAAACAGTAATTAAGCCAAACAGAGACAAAACTGTTATTTCTGACAGAGGTTTTGTATCCGGAATGGCATACGCAATGGCACATATGAATATTGATTTTGAGACTATATTGCAATTGAATTTATTTGCATTAGAAGAAACATTACCGGATTTTATTGTACTTTTTATCACTAATAAAAAAATTTTAGCAGACAGGCTTGGACAAAAAGGGCTTGACGGCATAGAGCAAAGAGGTATTTCATATTTGCTGGATGTTCAAACAAATATGCAAAAAATTGTCTCTGAGCTTGGTATTTCTTGTTTGGAAATAGATGCCTCGCAAGATATAGAGACAATTCATTTACAAATTACAAATTATTTAAGGACGGCACTATGATTAATCCTTTGCGGGGTATGAAAGATTTGATGTTTGAGGAGAGTCAAAAATTTGAACATATTATAAATACGGCTTCAAGCATCGCGCGAAATTACGGATATAGTTATATCGAAACACCCATTTTGGAAGAAACTGCACTATTTAAACGCTCTGTCGGTGAGAGCAGCGATATAGTAGGGAAAGAGATGTATCAGTTTACAGACAAAGGAGACAATGATGTCTGTATGCGTCCCGAAGGTACGGCAGGGGTAGTGAGAGCATTTATCTCAAACAAGCTTGACCGTCAAGATGCCAATTATCGTTTTTATTATTACGGCTCTATGTTTAGATATGAAAGACCTCAAAAAGGACGACTAAGATCATTCCATCAATTTGGCTGCGAAAGCTTCGGAGAGGGCAGCGTATATGAAGATTTTATGCTCATTTCCATGATAAAAGATATTTTTGATGCACTACAGATCAATTTTTCTTTGAAAATAAATTCATTGGGATGCCATGAATGTATGCCTCCATACAGAACCAAGCTCATATCTTTCCTAGAAGAGATAAAGGACGATCTATGCGAAGATTGCAATCGTCGTATAGTAACAAACCCGATTAGGGTATTGGATTGCAAAAATGAGAAATGTCAAACACTTTTACAATCATCACCTAAGCTGATTGATAATCTTTGCGATAGCTGTGATGATGACTTTACCAAACTTCAGACATTATTAAATGAAACAGGTATATCTTATGAAGTTGATACCAATTTAGTGCGCGGACTTGACTATTATAGCAAAACAGCTTTTGAATTTGTAAGCAATGACATAGGAAGTCAATCTGCTATTGCAGGCGGCGGCCGATATGATAGATTAGTAGAGTTCTTAGATGGCAGAAGTACTCCCGCGGTAGGCTTTGCGCTTGGAATAGAGAGGATTATGGATCTAGTGCAGCTTCCTGAACCAAAGAGAGAAGGATTATATCTTGGCGGCATGAATGAAGAAGCTATCCATTTGATTTTGAATATTGCCAGAGGGCAATTAAAAACTCAAAAAGTTACTTTTGAATATAAACCAAAAAGCCTAAAAGCACACCTAAAATCAGCAGACAAAGCAGGGGCTCGCACGATAGGTATTATAGGGGAAGATGAATTGCTTAATGGTACTATTTGGATGAAAGATCTAGAAACCAAAGAAGAAAAAACGGTTCAGTTGAGTGAGCTATAATTCTTAGCCTATTTGGCTAAGAATTTAAAAATATTCTTTTAGTATACTAGGAAATTTCCCAATTATTTTATTTGCTTTTGATGCATAGTTCTCAAATATCTCTTTGCTTGCAGGGAATTGGCTAGCCAACTCTTCATAGATAGCAATTTTTTCTTCTATATGGGCTGTGAATGCATCAAGTACTAGCTGCATAGTTTCTTTATCTGATGCATATTTCATCAACAGTTCAAACATTCGTTTACGTGGGTGTATAGCCATAGACTCTCCGGCACTCTGGGCTATTTCTTTAAGATCCCATCTAGATATATAAACCCCACTGGATATTGGTGCCATCATTATGGCATATAGGGCATCTGTATAGCTTGGATAGTCAATTAAGCTCTCGCTACTTTCAGATTCGCAACTTCCTGAGATACAAAAATCTTCTTTTGTTTTTAGATTATCAAAAGCTTCTTTTAGTGATTCATATGATTGCATTTAGCATTCCTTTATTTTAAGTTGTTTCGTGCTGTTTGGTGAAGCATTATAGCCTCGTCTTCTTCTGTACTGCATCTAGGGCATACCGTATCTCCGCCAAGATACGTAAATGAGTTTCCGCATTCATCGCATCTTTTTACGACAAAATCTGCCAGTACTCTCCCGGTTGGTTCGAAAAACTC
Source organism: Sulfurovaceae bacterium (assembly GCA_041654415.1). Classification (GTDB taxonomy): domain Bacteria; phylum Campylobacterota; class Campylobacteria; order Campylobacterales; family Sulfurovaceae; genus BN30871. Next base: position 52,301 of record JBAZDL010000007.1, read on the forward strand.
TTTTATTTCAAAAGACGGTTGCATATGTATAGCATTTTGAGTACAAACATCATGACATAAGTGGCATTTTACACAAAGCATTGCATCAAAATGTATCTCAGAGAAGTTATTATTACTGCTTAGCGCTCCAGTCGGACATATACGGTAGCAAATTTGGCAATTATTGCAATTTTGGTCTATATATTTCTGCGAGCTAAACGAGATATCATTGCTATCTATTGTCTCATATCTTTTTGGCTTCTCTTCTTGTTTTAGTAATGCAAAAAATAGTTTTCTCTTATCAGGTATCTTTTTATTTTTTATTTTACTGACCATAGCATCATCTAACTCAAATGATTTTAGCTCGTCTTTGTTTACGATCTCGTCAAATTCTACTTTGTGCTTAATGGCATTAATTGGTTTAAAACTACCTAAAAAATTTCTTCTATCTGACTCTTCATTTTTGGCTTGTGGAGATTCCAGTTTAATATTCTCACATTTTATCTGCTTAAATGAAAAAGATGAAAGAATAAAGTTTGCCTCTTCGATATTTGCCTTTATTAGTGGATACAGCTTCTCTTTTATCTCGCAAGTTTCACAATGACCGACATCCAAAACCAATTCTTTATCGCTTCCTAGCGTTAGGGAGATAAGTTCCTCTGGGTTGAAAACAGCAAGGCATGGGATATTTTGTTTGCACGATAGAACTTGAGGATCAGTAAAGTATTCAAATGAGAAATCAGTGACATTAAATTCGCTTAACATAAAAGAGCTAGTGGGGCACACTCCTGCGCAACCACCACACTCTATGCACTCTATTGGAGTAAAAGAAGGCAAGTTTGACGTAAGTTTAATTGTTTGTGCAGGGCAGATATCTACACATTTTTGACAATTTGAAGCTATAGCGCTTGTCCTTACGCATGATGATGCGTCAAAATTTAAACCCATTTTTATCTAGCCGATTGTTCGTTGATATATTCAAAATCACTAAGTAAAAATTCTAATGCAAGTTCTGCTCCGTCATGATAAAGAGGCGTTCTTGCCTCTTTTTTCATGGCTATCAAGAATAGAGGAGCCCATACAAGCAAATGATCTTGCATAAACCCTTTTTGAATTTTGAGCAACTCTTGTATACCTTCTTTGTCATTGGCATCAAAAGCTTTTTCCAAAGCAGTACAAAGCATATACATAAATTCCAGCTCTACACCTATATGGTCTGGACTGACAGCTCTAGCTTTATCAAGTTCTACTCTAAAATCAAGAGCATTATAAAGAGCTATTACCGGATTGTCACCGCCACTTTCGATCATCTGATCTTCTCTTGTGTAAAAACTCTCATAAGGTACCAAATGCATTAAAAATAAATTTGTAAAATCTACATTATATTGCGTAGTTATAAGCTCACCACATGATGAACCCAAACGCTTTTCCCATTTTTTATAGTTTGGGAAAAGTGCCAAAATAGCTTCATTTTTTTCTATAATTTTTAAAAATGCACAATCTATTTCAGATATCATTAGTCTCGATATTAGACCATATATTGTTGTACGATTTTCTATCTCTTGTTTTGTCATTTTACTCTTTTGTAAAGGAATTTATTTATATTAACATAAGAAGAATTGTTGTGCCCTTAAAGGCAACAACAATTGATTAATCAAGCTTTATCGTTTGTGATGTCCACCGACCAAGCATCCTCAGTAAGTGCCCACACTGGTCTTTTGAGTTGTTTAGGTCTGCGAGTAGTATTTGTACTATCTAATGGTCTAGCCAATTTATCTCTCCATGCTTGATAAACTTTGAAATTATTGTCATAATTGACATAAATGTCTCCAATTTTTTGTCCCGGTTCTGCCGGTTCTATTGAAACTTTTTGATGCCAAGCATGATTACATGCAATTGGGTCTGGATGAACAGGTGCCACTGCATTTTGCCATGAACCACTTAGACCGTCCCACCAGATATTATCAAGGTCTTTATTAAATTCTTTGAATTGCCATGAGCCTTTACGCTCCATCATTCCAGCATCAATACCTTGTTTTGGTTTGAGTGTGCCTATCTTGCCATCCATTGTCATATCATAAAGAGGAGCTCCTACGCCCATTACTCCAAGTTTTTCTTTGAATCCAGGGATTTCGACCGCATTTTGAAGTTTCCATCTGCCTGCATGATGAGAACAAGCCAAAGTCCCCGGAAGAATACCCTCTGTTGGTACAGCCATTGCTATAAAGTATCCGCTATCTAATCCACTTACTGTATCGGTAATGGTTACTTTTATTGCATCACCTCTTTTGATATCAAGTCTTTTGGCATCACTTGTAGCGATCCATATAGGATTATGGTTTTGAGAAATCTCCATAAGATGTTTAGAGTTGACTGATCTCGTGTGAATATTGTATGGCAATCTAAATATAGGATTCAATGCAAAATCATTATCATTTACCATATGGTCATGGTGAATTTGACTTACGATATGCACCATTTTTTCTCTTTGAGCTTTTGTGGTAGGATAAATTGGAATTGCATATTCAGGCCATTTCCATTCTGCCATCCATTTAGAGTAAAATTCAAGTTTACGGCTAGAAGTATTAAGTCCTTGAACAATTTTATTATCCATTTTAAGTCCAATGGCCTTAATTTCCTCTCCTCCATTTACTTTGGCTTTGACAATACCGTTTGATTCCACAGTTACAGTATTGGCGTCAAATTTCATATGCATAGACTCTATGATGCCATCTTCATTTTTAAGCTCTTTTTCCTGAGGACGATATATATGGTCTTCTTCTAGCCAAGTCCCCATATCTCTCATCATTTCATAATTTGGATATTTGCTATAAGCATATTTAGGATTGTTCTCTGCTGCATTTTTTAGATGGTGAACATTATCAAATACGGCTTGGTACCATTCTGCTATTGTTACAGGACGGCTAGGGTCTTCTTTTGATGCCCAATGTTTTTTTACGCCCAAACTTCCATCAGGGTCGACATGGTGAACCATGATATTTGCCCAAAACTCTATCTCTTCCCATACTTCGCCAAGACCTGATTTCATATGCGCTTCTAGTGTTGCTCTGGTCGGATCTTTTGGTTTCCAGCCCATTTTTTCTAGTGCAACACGAAGAACAGGTTGTCTAAAGCCTAGCCATCTAGCAGGCTTAGTTGCTTCTGAGTGCTCATCATGTCTCTCTCCGGCTAAACCCGTAGGAAGGATATAGTCACAGTACCAGTTGGTTTCTGACCATGTAGGAGATAGATTTAGTGTAAGCTCCATCTTGTCTTCATTTTTTAGTACCTCTATCCATCTAAAGCCGTCTGGGTTGATCCATACAGGATTGTACATTCTAGGTATATATATAGCAAGTTTTTTAGGTATATTTATACCTTTTTTACTCCAATCATCTTGCCATTTTTCATCATCGAGTAAATGAGGCAACAAAAAGCTTGGCTCATTTGTTGCTAGTGGGAAGTCAGGTGGGAATAAAAGTTCATTCCATGCGTCAACTTTCTCAGGTTTTTTGCCTGCCTCGGTAGCCGCATCACCCTTGGCATTGATGAATATTTCATGGAAACCGTAAAATCCATTATTTCCTACATCAGCGGTCATACATCCTCTTAATGCCAAAGCTAAAACACCGGCTCTTACATTCATCCAGCCGCCGCGATTACCTATAGTTCCTGCTCTCCAGAAATAGGTAGTTACCTTGTCTCCGCCTTCTATGAACATGTCAAATAATTTGTCAAGTGTTTTTGAATCTACCCTACATTCTTTTGCTGCAAATTCAAGTGTATAAGGTGCATACATCTCTTGTAGTAATTTGACAAAATCTTCATAGCTTCCGCCACTTGGCAATTTGGATATGTATCCTTGAGATACTATGAAATTTAGATACTCTTTATCGTTAAGCAAAACATTCCAGTTGACCCAATTTTTCATAAAATCATGATCTATGTAGCTTTTGCCTGTTATAGTATCTTTTTCATTGACAATACGATTTACTAGATACAAGTAAAGTGCTGCCTCTGTTCCTGGCCAAATAGGCACCCAAAGATCAGCCATACCAGCAGAGTTTGACATCCGTGGATCCATTACAACAAGCTTGGCTCCTTTTTTTCTAGCATCGGCAATATAACCGGCGTGTTGTTGAAAAAAGTGTCCAGCATCAGCAGCGTGAGACGATTGCAAAAATATAAGCTTGCTATTTGCCCAATCAGGACTTGGTCTATCATCTCCGGTCCATTGTGTCAGTCCTTGTCTAGTGCCGGCGCTACATACATTACTATGTGAATTATGACCATCTACGCCCATAGTATAAAGTACTCTGTGTCCAAAACCACTTTCATTAGGTCGTCCAACATGATACATAATAGCTTTTTTTGACATCTCATCGCCACTTTTTAGCGTATCATGCATTTTTTTGCCGATAGTCTGCATAGCTTCATCCCACGTGGTTCTTATCCATTTTCCTTCGCCTCTTTTAGAGCCCGGTGCTCTTTTGAGAGGAAACGGGATACGATCTGGATCATACATTTGAGATTTTACTGCATATCCTTTGGCGCAGTTTCTTCCTCTGCTCGCCGGATGCAATGGATTACCCATGTATTTACGTACTTTAAGATCTCTAGGGTCTTTCGTTTTTTTGTATCCACCTATATCTACCCATGCAGTTAGTCCACAAGCTGCTTCACAGTTGGAACAGATCATAGGTACAAGCATATACTCTGTAGCTTTTATGCCGTTTGGATTATCTTCACTTGCAATCCCATTGTTTCTGCCAGTTCCACCTCGTTTCCAATCTGTACCATCCAATTCAGTGAAACTATCCCATTGGTTTAATGGAGGATAAAAAGCGAGTGCTTTTGGAGTTGATGTAAACTTTGTAGCAGCCATTGCAGGAGTATCAATAATAGTACTAAAGACACCTTTGGCTAGACCAATGCCCGCTATACCGTAAACACTTCCTTTTAAGAATGTTCTTCTGCTATCAAAAAAGCTTGTTGTTGTTTGATCCATTTTTTTCACCATTTCTATCTCCTTAGCTTAGCGGTAACATTTGTGGTATTTTGAGCCATACATCTTTTGCCAAGTATAGCCCTATTAGTGCCATGACAGCAGATATTCGTAGCAAGGGATAGTTATCTTCTCTTATTACATTAATTAGTATAAAAATCGGTACAATAAATCCAATTATCATTGCAGACCAAAACTCTATACTATATGAACCTCCCATATGAATAAATGCCAAAGTAGCTTCTGCTTCAGATGATTTGAATGAAAAGAAATACTCACCCATATAAAGAGTAAAACTAACAACTATTGCCACAAGTAAAATAACTGCTAGATTTTTTTTGATTTTTTTGTTCCAATCAAAAGCAAAGAAAATAAGAGTTGCGCTTCCTGCCATCATAGCTGCTAAGAGCATTTGTGCCATTTCACCAGGTGCTTGCCATAGCTCTCTAGCACTAGCTTCTGCCATAATGATAGCAGTATATAGTGTAACAGGAATTGCCAAAAATATTATAAATGGTAACAATTTTTCGTATAACCCATCATTTTCTCGTACTATGCGGACAATTGCATTATGTCTTAGGATGTTTGGAAATGCATCAAAAATTCCAATAGCAGCTAGTAGTGTAATAAGTGCTGTAAATAGTGTTGCCATCCAAGCACCTACGGTGATCGCAGAGGTGAAGTGAGGATGTAAAAATATATTTATCATGCGTAGTGGCTGATGCAAATCAAGTAAGGTAAACAGCAAAAATACATTAAGTGCCACAAAAGAAACAGTAGGCATTATCCATTTTAAATTTGGTATATCTTCTTTTTTATAACGATAAAATAGAAATGCTCCAACTAAGATCACACCAGTACCTATGCTTTTTGCCCACATATTTAGAGTGATCATCCATCCCCATATAATACCAGGTAATGCCACATCTAGCGTTACGATCGCTTGTGTTGCATGTATAGTATTCTCTACCATTAGTTACCTCCTTTGGTGCTATTGTCTTGATTGGCTTGCATGCTAGCAAAACCTGTATTATCTAGTGCTTCATGACCAAAAATAGGAGCCAAGAAACGGTCTAGCATTGAATGATTAGGATCTCCTATTGTGTCTAAATGAGTAACATTGTTAAAGAGTCCATATCCTTCAAGTCTTTGATGAGCTAATGGATTTAGGGCTTGATTGCCGCCGCCTACATAATAATGTTTAGGATCTGTATGTTTTTCCGGTTTGCGGACTTGTACACTCCCTTTATGCTCCATGATGTATCTTGAGATATGACTGTTCTCGTCTTCTACATCACCAAAAATATTTGCTTCAACCGGACATGCTACTACACATGCTGGCATCATCCCGCTTTCTACTCTATGGGCACAATATGTACACTTGTCTGCAGTGTTTGTTTCCGGGTCCATGTAAATAGCACCATAAGGACATGCCATCATACAACCAGCACATCCTATACATCTGTTGCTGTCAATATTTACAATGCCATTGTCTAAATAATGCAATGCGGAAACAGGGCATATACGCACACACGGAGCATTTTCACAATGATTACATCTTAGCGGTGTAAAACTTCTAGAAGTTTCAGGAAACGTTCCAATGTCGACATACTTAACGCGTAAACGCCATGAACTTATCGGTACCTCATTTTCTACTTTACAAGCAATTTCACAACCCTTGCATCCCATGCATAAATTGAGATCTACTAAAAACCCAAGTTTCATAACACCTCCTTGTATAA
>JBAZDL010000008.1:0-57141 GCA_041654415.1 Sulfurovaceae bacterium
CTTGAAAGTCTTATTTATAAAATCGGTCATTCTTACTCCTATTAATTTATTTTACTTTATTATATCAAATTTATATTATTATTATTCTACCGAATTTTTACAAATTAGCCTCAAAATATGTCATTTTGACATATTATCTGCTTATACCTAAATCATGTTGCCATTCCTTTTGTTTAAGAAGCGATGATATTCTAGATATTGCCTCATTTGTGTCATGATAAATTTTATTTGTTTTAAGATCATACAGTTTTACAGATACCTGATACTCTTTTGCAATTTGAAGTGTTGTTTTCATAGAATCCTCAAACTTTCTGTTGAATACACTTTCCGGTACTTTCCTTCCCTCTTTTTTTTCTCGTATTTCTGTATATTTCTTAGAGGTATTATAATCTCTATAAACAAATAATATATCTATTTGATAGCCTCTACTTATAGCTCTTTCTATATTTTCTTTTTGTATATCATATTCAGCAAAATTACCATCAAGAATAAAAGATAAATTTTTTGTAAAAGCATGATTTAATAAAATCGAGACCCCTCGCGAAGCTGCTTTTTGAAAAAGATTTGCTTTTTCTCCACTATAACCACTACATATTTGTCTTATTCTATCTGTGTCTACAATATCAATTTTAAAATTTTCACTTATTTTTTCTGCTGTTTCTGTCTTGCCAGCCCCACTTGGACCAGCCAAGAAAATAGCAATTTTATTATGATTATTGTAAGTAAAAAACTTATTTGGTAAGATTTTTTTTTGAGACTTTATCTCCTCAAAAGCATAATCTTCTATATCATTATCCGTTAAATTTTCTATTCTTTTGATTTTGTCTTTTATGGATTTTAATAATTCTTCATCACTCACAAAAAACTCCTTTCTTTTTTTCATTATGAATTATACTAAAACTCAAGCAATAATTTAGCCTTACCAATAACATTTGCTGTCGGTACCTCGCAAAAATATCTACTATCAAAGCTCATTTCATTATAATCACTCATAATCCTATTTGTTTATATTCCTTACCAATTTTTGCCAAAATTTCCTCTCTTTTCCGTTGAGAACCGTAGGTGCGAATAAGTTTCAGGACGCAAGGTATTATATTTTCGCTTGCCGAAAGTATATACTTTGCACATCCTGCCTTTAATTTCTGCTTCAATTCATAACATTATATTTCACAAAATGTAATTTTATGTAAATACTCTTGTTTTTGCTATTTTTTGTTGTATAATTACATATGTTTACATTTTATTACAAAGAATTACAATAAATGAAAAATGATGTCAAAAAAATACCGCCAAGAAGAGAATTTTACTCTTGTCTTGAAGAAATGAAAGATTTATATCAAAATCAAGGTTTTGTAATTGCTAAAGATCTTTTTGAAGAGATGAAAAATAGATACAATTGGATGATGAGCTATAAAACTTTTACTATCTATTTCAATAAAGAATTTAAAGTCAAAACTGCAAACATCACACAAACCGATGACCAAAATATTGCAACATCTACGGAATACAATGAATCTAAAAGTAAAGTAGCTGCTCCAAATCCAAATATCAAAGAAAAATTTAAACCAGATCCAAAGCTTTTAGAGCTTGCCGGCAAAATGAACGAGATTAACAAAATGTAATATTTTGTATCGTACGATACAAAAATGCGTTATAATCAATTCTAACAAATTTTATATACTGAAGACAGCAATAAAAAAGGAAGAGCCCAAAAACAATAAGCTCTAAAATCCATTCCAAAGAATATTATCATGAAACACAAAATACCAAATACAAACCTTACACTTACAGAAGCCGAGATCCAAGCGGTTGTTAATTTTGCATTTCAAAGAAGTATGTCGGCTGCTGCCAGCAAAGAAGTGGAACTTGATTATAAAGATAGAGATGAATATCAAAAATATTTCAATAAAAAAAGACTCCAAGACAAAAATGGACAAATCCCAAGCCCTGCTCCTGAATTTTCTTATTATCGAAAAAGAACCTCTATGAATACAAGTGATGTAGAAATCTATACGAAGGAGTTAAAATGACCTACGAAGAAAACAAAAAAATATGTGACAAATTCCCTCCGGAAATAATGTACGAGGGATTGAGAGAATTAGTTGCGACCATTAATGCAACCATGAGAAGAGTTGTTGAGCCAGGAGACGAAGAAGCGGCCAATGATGAAGCAAGAGTACATGAGATAGCTTATACTATAGTTCATAGTATGCCGCCAAGAGAAATAAATTATCCTACTGTATATACAGAACTCCAATACATACGTGATAAATATAAAGATAGGCCTACTAACAAAAAGTGGACTCGATTGGCAAAAGAAACAGAAGAGCTTATTGCAAAAGGGCTTCTATGAAAGAAGATATCTTAAAATTTTCACAAACCGAAATCGAAGAAAAACTTGAGGAGATTGAAATACCTGAAAGATTTAAAAATATTATTAACACCGGCAATATGAAAAATAAACACAAAAATAGTCCTTTGATCTTACAGCCACATCAAGGGTATTATAGAGAAGATGGGGAAGAGTTTGAGATACTAAAAAAGAGATAAAATGAACCATGAAAAAAGATCGGAGAAACATTTAATGACAATAGACATAGACAGTCAAAAATATATAGAAAACCTTGAAAAGGCACTCAAAGAGTATCACGAGTCAAAATTAACAGACGACAAAGTGCAAACTATTTATACGAAAGGATTTTGCAAAGGCATGATCTATGTTATGAAAAATCTTGGCATGATTAACGAGGCAGATTTAAAGCGTTTGGTGGCTGATACTGAATTTGAAGTGCCATCTATTTATAGAACAAAATAGAATTTTTATTTTTTCTATCATATATACGAAATTTTGCTATAATGTCATACATGTAATACAAAGGACATATATGTTATCAATTAGACTAGATCCTAAAATGGAAGAGAGAATAGATAATTTATCAAAAGCTACCAAAAGGCCAAAAAGCTTTTTTGTAAAAGAGGCTTTGGCAAATTATCTTGATGATATAGAAGATTACTATGATGCTATGAAAAGAAAAAATAGCTCCGATAGAGAGCTGATATCTTTAGATGAACTCAAAGCGGCTTTGAGTGTATAAAATTGTCATCGATAAAAAAGTCATCAAAGATTTAAAAAAAATCGATAAAGTGTGGCAAGAAAAAATACTTGAAAAGATAAATGACTTTCTTACTCAGGTGCCATATGACGGTAAAAAACTTGTAGGAAATCTCTCTAATTTTTATAGAGTAAGAGTTGGGAATTATAGAATTATCTATGAGATTATTGATGAGATAGTAACTGTTGAAGTGATAAAAATATCACATCGTAAAGATGTGTATAATTGATCAAAAATGAGAATGGGTGCTATTTTTTAGCATATCACATCAAGGATTAACGATGATAAAAGCCAATACAATAAAAGATGAAATTATCGACGAAGGCAATCATATCAAGGTCTCCAATGCAGATGACAATACAGTACTCAAAGCCTTAGAAATAGCAAAAATAAAGTATGGCAATACTCTTGATATCACCGGCAATGATGCCTTCAAAACAAAGGTTATATCCCTGGTACACAAACACAACCTGGATATCAAGTTTAAAGATAAGAATATGAATAAGACTTTGAAAGCTTTGAGAGCAAATATTTTTATAAAAATTTTAAAATCTTCTGGAACGTGGTTTTTAAAAAAAATTATATCCATTGTAAGTGTTTTATTTTGGATAACTGCTGCGTTCGCACTATTGTTTTTAATTGTAGTTGCTGTTTTATTTATAGCTAAACAGATATATGAATATTTTGGGCTTGGCTGGGCAATTACTTTTGTTATTGTAAGTTTTTTTATTGGTTTAATCATGAGTCCAAATACTGGAAATGCTGCTACAGGCGGTAGAGGATACTCTGGTAGAAGTGTCGGAGGTGGCTATTCCGACAATGGTTGCAGTAATAGCGGTTACGCTCCTTATCAAGGAGATAGATCCATGGTCGGTGGGGTCGTAGGCGGTAGCGCAACTCATCCAGTTGGCGGAAGAGCCGGACAATAACAACAAGAAAATCTAAAAAATCGACATATTTACACTATATGTAAAATTCATTATTAAGATTGATGGCTGTATAATTTAATTGAGCGATTCTTTGTAAGTTCATGTACTGTGTTTGCAGACACATTACATACCAAATTTCTTAAAGATTAAAAATCAATTAAGATTATATCTTGATGGATTTTACCCAATCAAAAAATTTTAGAAGTTTATTTTGTTTTCTTTTGTTTTCATGAAAATTATCGTTTTTGCAAGTTATATATACAACTTTCGGTATTATAATTTCATTTGGGATTGAACCTAATGCCGCCAAGAATTTAGCAATTATTGTTCTGTGATTTCCTTCCGATATATATCCAAATTCATTATTTATGATATAAATTGTCCAATTGTTGGTTGTATAGTTTAGTTTATTGTTGGCCGTATAGTATGATAAATTTGGTTTTTCACCATCACAGTTTAATTTATATAACCTATCTGGTCTTTTTAAGTTTTTTAGAGCTTCAAGCCAAGTTTTATTATAGTAATCAGAATGATCACTTCCAATAATTTTATTAAGATCAACTAAAACATTATTTTTTGTTACATAGTTCTCAAAATTAATTTTTGGGGTTTCAATAATAGTCTCATTCGCAAAAGAAACTTTATCAATATTGTTTAAAATATATTGATCACATGTCATAGATTATTATAGTCCTTGGTAGTTTAATCGGTTTTATCCAAATCATATAGAGTGTTATAGACATTGTATCTTTGAATTATATTTCTAATAATATTTGTGTCTGTATGATTAAAATCAAAACCGATATCTTGATTAAAATCTTTTATTACAGGCTGAAAAATATTATTTTCACTTTTTGTAATTTCCCACTTTAAATCTAATAATATTTTTTCTAAATCTCTTAGAAATTCCAATTTAGATGAACGATTTGACCTTAAACTTTTTGTTATTCCAGAAATACCATTGTATATTTCAATATATTTAGCTAGAGAATTGCATAAAAATTCAATATTTGATTTTTCTAAAAGCTTGATGATTTCTGACAGTCTAATATATTCAATAAAATTAATATTTTCTAGCCTCGTTATTTTGCCAATTTCAAGTAATTCTTCGGCATCGTTATCAGAAAAATAATTTAATAATTTTATAATTGGACGATTTTGTTTCTCAAAATTATAAATACTTTTAAGGGAAACATCTAGTAATTTTGACATTAAATTTTTATGCATTTTTTAGTTCCAAAGTGAAAATTATACAAATTATATCTACAATATACAAAAAAATAATAATTCTTTAAGTTTGAATGTCTTACAATTTTATTGAACCAAATTCAAACTTAAGGCTAAATATGGACAATCATTTAATCACCCCTGAAATGCTAAGTCAAGGTATTGACGGATTGTGCAAGATAAGTAAAACATCACAAACCTATTTGAGAAACAGCAAAAAACTAACATATACTAAAATACTTAGAAATGTTTACTACAAACGAGAATGGATAGAAGACTATATCAACTCCAACATCCGTCCAGCTAAAACATCAAAAGATGAAAATTTAGAAGCGTAATGATATGGCAACAGATAAAAAAGAAGATCTAGTTTTGGTTGATCGAAGAGATATAATTGAGATTAAATCTATGCTTAAGCTTCTGTTGCCTCAAGAATATACTATAAACTATATTGCCTCTGTGGCCGGCAAATCCAAGCAAGCGGTAATGCAATGGATGATTCGTAACGCCGAACCCGATGTAGATTATTATAAAAAAGGTGCTAAAATTGTTGTCTCGGAAAAAGCAGCCCTGAAATATATATCCGAAAGGAGAGGATAATGGGCTATAAAATAAGAGGTAATAAAATTTATGTTCATGGAAGTGTTAATGGTAAACACTACAGACTATCTACAGGAAAAGAGGCAACAGCTCTTAACCTAAAATGGATAGACAAAAACCATAGAGATGTTCTTTTAAAACTTGTTGATGAGCAGTTGCATCCAAAAAAATCAACTAACTTTGTTGATTATGGCTATGTTTCTTTATCCATAAATGCACCAACAAGAAAAGTAAATACCTCCAGGGGTTTTAAAAATCTATTTGAAAGACATATAATACCATTTTTTAAACATTATGATTTATTGGACATTAAAGCCAGTGATATCAAAAAATGGCAGATAACAATTCTTGATAAAGGTTTGAGTGTCCAAAGTGTTAAAAATTGTAGAACGGTATTAAGAGGTATCCTTAATGATGCTAAAATGGATGAGATTATAAGTTCTAATCCTATAGATCTAGTTAAAGTTCCGAAAGAACAGTATAAAGAAGATATCGAACCATTCAATTTGAATGAGGTAGAATTAATACTTAAAAACTCTGCTGATTGGTTGAGACAATATTTAACAGCGGCTTTTTTTAGCGGAATGAGAACAGGAGAGTTAATGGCTCTAAAATGGGAAGATATAGATTTTGAAAATAAAAAAATCTATGTTCGTAGATCTATGACAAAAGGCATCATCTCTAAGCCAAAAACTGGCAAAGGAAGGATAATTGATATGCTTCCTCCAGTTTTAGATATACTAAAAGAAGTATATAGAAAAAATGGCTTGGCTAACGAATGGATATTTACACATAGATACAATAAACCATATTGTGAACCTGCAACAATATCAGATCATATGTGGAAGCCTACACTTAAAAAATGCGGACTTCCATATAAAAAACTATATAATACTAGACATACATTTGCAACGATCATGTTGCTCGGTGGGGAAGATGTTCTTTGGGTTAGTAAAATGCTGGGGCATTCTACTATTGCAACGACTATGAAGTATTATATTAAATTCATTCGTTCCAATGAGCAAAAAAGAGCAAAATTCTTAGATGATTTTTGCACAAATTTTGCACAAAAAGATTTTGGAGTATCAACAAACTCCGACAGGAAGGTTGTTAGATGAATTTGAAATATTACCTCATAAGCCGGAGGTCGGGGATTCGAGTTCCCCTCTTGCTACCACTATTTTTCATTAAATTCAACTTACTTTTGATACTTTTTCACTATATAATTCCAAAAATATTTTACAATGTTTTGCATGATTGATTTAAAATATCTCCAAAATAATTTTCATGTAGCAAGTAAAATACTAGCCAAAAAAGTGTTGCGACATAAACATTAGAAGAACTAATATTTTTCATTAAATTCAACTCCATTTTGATACTTTTGCACTATAATATAATTCCAAAAATATTTAACAAGGTTTTGCATGATTATTTTAAAATAATTTTGAACAAGCAAGTAAAAAACTAGCCAAAAGAGTATTCTGGCACAAACATAAAAGAATTAAAATCTTTTTTTTAGTTTCTTAAAGATGATAATGCCAAATACCAAGCTGCAAAAGCTGAGCAAAATAAATTATCTAAACTTTTTGGTTAATACAAACAAAAAGGTCTTGATACGTTTAAACTAAAAGCCCAGTTAGACAGTTTCAAAATAATACTTGCAACACTGCAAGAAAATGCTAGTAAGTCAGAAGAAGCCCTTAAGACATGGAGCCTAATACAAGTAGTTATCTACAAGAAAAACGCTTAACAACAATTCATATGACAATTTTACTCGCACTGCTGATATTCTGCCCTAAACAAAAATGGCAGTTAGTTTGCCTATATATGGACATCTTATAGACAATTGGGGATGAAGCTAAAAGATGGAAGCAAAATGCAGTTATTGACACTTTTATTTAAAACTTATCACTACAAGAACTTCAAAAAAGGATTTGAGACAAAATAAGAAAGATTACAAAATACGCCAACATTTTATCTTGTTTAGAAGGACCAAGATATTAGTTGCATGTATAAAAATAATAACCAAACAAAGCTAGACCGTGCATTTGAGCACCAAGGACTACTCTTTTGTAGAGTGATTTAAACATATATGGGGGACAAGATGATATGTTTACAAGAGTTAATGATTAAATTGCTAGGGGGATATACCAAGAATGAATATAAAAATCAATTAGAATGTATTCCTAACGAAGTTTTTGAAATAGGAGATGAAGTATATTTTTTTTATGTTTCAAAATCAGATAACCAAGTACCTAGATACTATAAATCAACGATCCAAAGTATAACATCGGAACATACCAAAGACGGGGTAACAATAAAATACTTTCTAGATACATCTAAAATAAGAGCAAATTTTGATTATGATTTTAATTTAACTGGAGCACAAATATCAAAAACAAAAATTGGGCTTAGAAATAAAATAATAAATAGCGATCTATATTGTATAGCTTAGAAAGAAATTTAACGGATACAAAAGCTATTTTACCAAAAACTATTAAAATGTCATAAACAAAGCGGCATTAAGGCTTAAATCAGACATTTAACGATGACTAAAGATTTAGCCAACAATAGACAAAAAGTAACTTAGCAAGTATCCCTTAAAGGACACTTGCGTACATAACGTACTTAAAGCAATAAATAATAGTGCCCGCCTGCTGCCGCTATTTTTCATTAAATTCAACTCACTTTTGATACTTTTTCACTATAATTCCAAAAATATTTAGCAAGGTTTTGTATGATTGATTTAAAATATCTCCAAAATAATTTTGAAGAAGCAAGTAAAAAACTAGCCAAAAAAGGTGTTGCGGCACAAACATTAGAAGAATTAAAATCTCTTTTTACCTCTCTCAAAGATGATAATGCCAAATACGAAGCCACAAGAGCTGAGCAAAATAAATTATCTAAACTTTTTGGTGAATACAAACAAAAAGGCCTTGATACGCTTGAACTAAAAGCTCAATTAGACAGTTTCAAAACAACACTTGCTACACTGCAAGAAAACGCTAGACAATCAGAAGAAGCTCTTGATGTATTGAGCCAAATGATTCCTAACTTTCCTGATGATAGCGTCCCAGAAGGTGCAGATGAGAATGATAATATTGAATTGAAAAAAGTATTGGAGCCTCGCAAATTTGATTTTGCTCCAAAGGAACATTGGGAATTGGCATCAAGTTGTGGCTGGATAGATTTCGAACGTGGAGTAAAGCTGGCAAAAAGCCGTTTTTCAGTTCTACGAGGAGAGGGTGCTAGAGTAGAAAGAGCGCTTATCAATTTCTTTTTGGACTTTAACCGCAAAAATGGATTTGAAGAGTTCAACGTGCCTCTTATGAACAACTCATCCATGCTAAAGGGTACCGGACAATTGCCAAAATTTGAAGACGATCTGTTTCGCATAGAAGACGAAGATCTTTACCTCATACCAACCGCCGAAGTACCTTTGACAAATCTATATAATGACGAGATCATCAACGATAAAGATCTGCCAATATTGATGACGGCCTATACTCCATGTTTTAGAAAAGAAGCCGGAAGTGCAGGAAGGGATACCAGAGGAATGATACGCCAGCATCAATTTGATAAAGTTGAGATGGTAGCTATATCAAATCCCGAAAAAAGCGATGAGATTTTTGATATGATGGTACAAAATGCCTCTGATATATTGACAGCACTTGAATTGCCTCATAGACTTCTTATGCTTTGCGGGGGAGACCTTGGCTTTAGTGCTGCTAAGACTATAGATATAGAAGTATGGCTTCCTGGCCAAAACCAATATCGTGAAATATCTTCCATCTCAAATACAAGAGATTTCCAAGCAAGACGAGCAAAAATAAGATACAAGCAAGACGGCAAAAATAGTCTTGTACATACTCTTAACGGCTCTGCATTAGCAGTCGGAAGAACATTGATTGCTATTATGGAAAATTATCAGCAAGCAGACGGGACTATTTTAATACCAAAAGTACTAGAAAAATATCTGCAATAGCCTATCTTTTGATAGGTTGCTTTCCTACGCAATCCACAGTCATTTTTACCGTACTGTCTTCTAATACAAATCTATCTCCAACATTTATATTTTCAAGTTGGCTCAAACGATTTTCTACCAAAACTTGTGCCCATCCGTCCGTACAGCGAAGAGCAGGATTTGCCAAAATAAAATGTTTTTTAAGTTCTTCAAGCAAATATTCCTTCTGATGCAATATCAAAGCAAACTGATTTTGTAAATTCTTTTCAAGCTCACTGGGAAGTTTTTCAAAATTGCTTGTTAAAAATCTTGATATTCGCATCATATCATCTTTGATTTCGCGATACTGCTGCTCCATATATGCAATCTTGCTATATGGAGAATTTCTTCTCATGTTTTCATTTACATTTTCTAATTGTTTATTTAATAGTAATAAATTTCTAATGGTATTATTTTTCAAATCTTC
This sequence comes from Sulfurovaceae bacterium, assembly GCA_041654415.1. GTDB lineage: Bacteria > Campylobacterota > Campylobacteria > Campylobacterales > Sulfurovaceae > BN30871. Next base: position 10,300 of record JBAZDL010000008.1, read on the forward strand.
AAAATAAGCATCTAATATCTGCAAGATCTCATGCTTATCCGGCAGTATCATCTCCATGGCAGCGCTTGGAGTTGGAGCTCTAAGATCTGCTACAAAATCGCTTATCATTATATCTATCTCATGCCCAACCGCACTTACAACAGGGGTATTGGCTTCAAATATGGCATCTGCTACCATTTCGCTATTAAATGCCCACAAATCCTCGCTGCTGCCTCCGCCTCGTCCTGCAACAATGACGTCGACATTAAGAGAATCAGCATGCCTGATAGATTTAGCTATTTGTGCCGGAGCTTGCTCGCCTTGCACTAAAGTATCTACGATAGTAACTTCCAAAAGCGGCCATCTTTTATCTATGATCTTTAACATATCATGCAAAGCGGCGCTATCTTTGGCAGTCACAAGAGCAATAGATTGTACTATTTTCGGAATTGCTTTTTTTCTAGATGGGTCAAAATAGCCTTTTTGGGATAATTTTTCTTTGAGTTGTTCATATGCAAGAGCTAATGCGCCTTGGCCATAAGGCTCAATATGAACGGCATAAAATTGATACTCACCCCTTGGTACAAAGACGCCCAATGAGCCTTCTATGACAATATGCTGACCTGTTTCTATACGAAATTTGAGTTTGGCAACACTTGATTTGAACATCACGCATTTAAGTGAGCTCTCACTATCTTTGATAGTAAAATACAAATGTCCGCTTGTATGATACGTAGCTGATGAGACTTCGCCCTCGACTAATATATGTACAAATGTGGTTTCTAGCAATGATTTTATTTTATTATTGAGCGACGAGACACTCATCATTGCATTTGAGGCCATAAGATATCCTATACTAACGGTTTTTGTGCCACTATCAGAGTAGATATACCCATAGAGAATGATTTGACATATTTGATATTAAAGCCGGCTTGTTTGAGCTCGTCTTCTAGCATTGCAGTAGTCAAAAACTGTTCTATGGAATCTGGAAGATAACGATACGCTGCATAATTTTGCGAAACCAATCCTCCAATGGCCGGAAGGATTTTTTTCATATAAAAATCAACAATTTTTGAGACTAAGCCGCTCTTTTCTTGTTTGGTGAACTCTAGTATTACTACCATGCCGCCATTGTTTAATATGCGATAAAATTCACTAAGCCCTTTTGCTCTATCTACAACATTCCTGATCCCATAAGAGATTGATACTATATCACAACTCTTATCGGCAAATGGAAGCGCTTGCGCTTGGCCTTCTATAAACGAAGCAAATGATACTTTTTCTTTTGCAACTTCTAGCATTCCTACGGATGGATCTACGCCTGTATATTGGTCTACGCTGATACCATGCTTGTCTGCTCTAGCTTTCCAATACAATAGCAAATCACCGGTACCGCAAGCTACATCAACTATCTGACCGATTTGATTTTTTGCCAATATTTCATAAGCTTTATCACAGCCTTTTTTTCTCCATTGTTTATCAATACCAAAACTAAGAACACGATTTGCAATATCGTAAGTAGATGCAATGTCGTCAAACATTCCTATAATTTTTTGTTGCTTATCTACATTATTACTCATATTTTTTTGCTCCATATTATCAAATCATCTCCTAAATTTTGGTGGTGTAAAGTTTTTAATTTCATATCTATATTGTATGATAAACGTTTGGAATTTAGCATTGGTGCTTGATATATCAAAAGCCAATCAATTCTATCTTGCCAAGCTCTTAACATTCCCTCTCCGCCTTCTACTAAAATCAAAGATGGCATTTGAAGAAAATCTAAATTATCACCCAATTCAATATCTCTATCAGGAACATTAAATAGCGGGATAGTTTTATCGATATTTTCTCCATTAGCCGTATAGATAAGTAGATCCGGTGCTTTAGCATCAATCAATCTGCAATCTAGTGTTGGTCTATCTATTCTGACTGTATTGCCGCCGATTACAAGTTTGCTAACAACACTGCGAAGTTTATGTGTGTGTATTCTAGAATCCAGGGAACTGATAACTCCCTCAGTAATTCTGCCGTTTGTAGTTTGCGCTAGTTTAAATAATACAAAAGCTCTTTTTTGCCAAATCATAAATGGCTCTAAAAGCTCATTTGCTTCTTGTTGCAATAATCCGATGTGAACATCAACTCCGCTATCTTGCAGTCTTTTCGCACCGCCGGAATGGCTAGGTATGGGATCAAGTGTGGCTATATAAACAGATTTTATATGTAAATCGATGAGCAAAGATGCACAAGAAGGTGTTTTTCCTTTGTGGTTGCAAGGTTCCAAAGTAACATACATAGTACATTTTGTAAAAAAATCACTAGGCAAAGAACGCAAAAATTGATGTGCTAAAAAAGCGTTTCCTCTATCAAACTCTATTGTTTTACCGCTTATAAATTCATAAGCTTTTAAAAGAGCCAATACTTCTGCGTGCGAGCTGCCGGATTTTTCATGAGAAGCAATACTAACAAGCTTTCCATCTAGCGTTACAACTGCAGCCACACCAGGATTTGGATATGCTAATCCTTGATATTTCCATGCAGCTTGCACGGCAAGGCGCATATACAACTCATCCACATTTCGCCCTTACCACTCAAAATATGTTCGTGCTTTATTGATTTGAGAATAATTTATTTTTCTCTCTACGCCATCAATATCAACCACTATTCCATTATCATCAGCGCTTTTGAGTATACCAACGACTTGTCCTTCATCGATTATTTTAATCTTTACGTTTTCATTGAGAGAATTTTGAAAATGATGCGGCTTGGTAAGCTTTCGCTCAATTCCCGGTGAACTTACTTCCAATCTATAAGCCTGCTCCATTGGTGGATTTACATCTAAAAACAGTGAAAGTTCACGAGATATATCAGCACAAAGATCCAGATTTACTCCGCCGTCTTTTATGATCATCACTCGTAAAATTGTATCTTCGAATTCGGTAGCAATCTCTATATCATATAATTTGGCACCAAAAGAGCCAACAATCTTAGCAATAGAATCTCTGATCTCATTTCTCATCATCGCCCTTTATCTCTTTATGTATTTTAGCAAATAACTCTTCTAAATGACTAATTTTATCCGGCTGCTCGTCAAATTCAAATGTCATATAAGGTGCTTTAAACCACCCTTCGCTTTGTTTGCAATGATTTTGAATGTAACTTGATAGAGAATGCAGTTTTTTCAAGATTATTTTTTGTTCATCGGCACTTAATACCGACTTATCCAGATAAACTTTGGCATCACTGCGGCCTTTAGAGCAAACCACATCCGTAACGCCCAAAGTATTAAGCAATGGATCATCCAATGTACCTAAAGCCTCCGGTATAATCTCTTTTAAGATTGACTCTACTCGATGTCTTTTGATCTCTTCTTGCGTCATAGTGTCGCTTGTTCCTCAACATTTTTAAATGATTCTATAATATCTCCGGCTTGCATATCATTGAAATTATCAAACATGATACCGCATTCATATCCGTTTTTAACCTCTTTGACATCTTCACTAAAGCGTTTGAGTGATGATATAGTTCCTTCGTAAATAACTTTTTCGCCTCTCATAACTCTAGCTTTACTGCCTCGTTTGATACTGCCGCTTATAACTTTACAACCTGCAATGGTTCCAATTTTGGCCACAGTGAACGTCTCTCTGACTTCTGCTTGTCCTGTAGCTTCTTCGCTTATCACAGGGCTCATCATACCGCCAAGAAGATCTCTAACGTCATCTAATAATTGGTATATGACTGAATAAGTTTTAATCTCAACTCCGAGTTCTTTCGCTTTTTGTCCTACGCTGCTATTGGCTTTGACATTAAATCCGAGGATTACGACATGCTCTCCTGCGCTTGCTAGCGTAACATCACTTTCGGTAATGCCGCCCACGCCCTCATGGATAATATTAACTTTAACCTCTTCATTTCTAAGCTTTTCAAGACTATTTTTGATCGCCTCAAGAGAACCTTGAACATCAGCTTTTAATATAATTGGCAACGCTTTTAGCTGCCCCTCTGTAATAAGTGCAGTTAAATCATCCAAAGATGCTTTTGTACTCTTAGAGAGCTGTTTTGCTCTATTGTACTCTGCTCTTTTGCTTGCTAATTCTCTGACATCTTTTTCGCTATCCATTGCTACTAAAACATCACCTGCTCCAGGAACTTCATTTAAGCCGACAATTGCAGCCGGAGTGCTTGGTCCGATCTCTTTTACGTTAGATCCGTCATCAAGTTTGATAGCCTTAATCCGACCGTATGTTTTTCCGACAATTACATTGTCACCTATATGAAGTGTACCATTTTTAACTATGATATTTGCAACCGGCCCAAAACCTTTTTCAAGTGAACTTTCAACAACAATTGCTTTAGCATTTCTAGATGGATCAGCAGTAAGCTCCATGATTTCAGCTTGAAGCAAAATCACGTCCAAAAGCTCTTCTATACCAAGCCCGGAATGGGAAGATACAGGCACAAATTCATAATCCCCGCCCCAATCAATAGGAGTAATACCAATTTCAGCAAGTTGTGCTTTTACCATATCAGGATTTGCACTCTCTTTGTCCATTTTGGTAATTGCAACGATCATAGGAACGCCAGCCGCTTTTGCATGATTAATAGCTTCTTTTGTTTGAGGCATTACACCATCATCGGCAGCTACAACTATAATGACTATATCGGTTGCCTGAGCTCCACGGGAACGCATTTCGGTGAAAGCTTCGTGACCTGGAGTATCTATAAATGTGATTTTCTTGCCGTTTTTGGCTACTTGATAAGCTCCTACATGCTGTGTGATACCGCCGGCTTCTTTTGCTGCTACTTTAGACGAACGAATTTTATCCAAAAGTGATGTTTTACCATGGTCGACATGTCCCATTATAGTAATAACAGGCGGTCTTTCTTTTAGATTTACATCTTCGTCTTTATCATATGAAGCAACATAATCAAGGGCATCTAGCGGATTAATAGTAGTTACTTCAACACCGAATTCGTCTGAAAGTATCTCAATATCATCTTTGTCCAAAAAGTCATTTTTTGTAACCATAGTTCCCAGTGCAAAAAGAACTTTTACAACTTCTCCTACGCTTTTACCGACTTTTTCTGCAAATTCATACACTCTGACGTTTTCAGGAATCTCAATTGCCGTTACTTGCTCTTGACTCTCGTCTGATTTAATATATCTTTTACGTTTTCTACCGCCACGGCGAGCACCACTTTGCTGATTGAATACTTGCGAAAAACGTGTCGGACGTTTTTCTTGCTCTTCTTTTCTTTTTTGCTCTTGACGCTTCATCTCTTCATAGATATTTTTATCGGAGAAATCCAACAATACCACTTCTTGTTCATCAAAAAGCTCAAAACCGCTACCCATAAAATCTCTATCTTCAATGTCTAACTTTGAGCCGCTCTCTTTGGCACTGATAGTTTTCTTTAGTTTTTTCTTTCTAGCAGCTTCCGTAACAGCAACTACTGCCGGCTTGACGGGTGTTTGTACTTTTTGTTTGACTATAGTCATACCTGCAAGTATGTTTGTCTCTTTGTCTTTTATCTCTTGGGCTGTTGCTTTTGGAGTGACTTTGATAGAACTTGAAATATTAGAAGTTTTTGGCTTTTCTTTTTTAGGCTCAACTACCAAAGTTTTTTCTTCTTCTTCGGCAACAACAACGGCCGGAGCAGCATTTTCTTCTGCTTTTTCACTCTTGGGAGCAACTGTTTTTTTGGCTGGTTTTTTAAACTCCTGCGGTAATTCTCCGCTCACTATATAATTAAACAATACTTCTGCATTTTCCGTGCTAATAGAGCTAGAAGCTACCTTAACTGCAAATCCTAATTCTATAGCTTTATCTAATACCTCAGCATTTGAAAGCCCTACTTCGGCAGCAACATCCTGGATTTTAACCTTATCCATCAATCTCCTTTAATAACTTGTCAACATAAGCTTCTTCAATTTTGAAACGCTTTGCCAACCCTTTTTTCTTTTTTTGATCTTGTACACATTTATTGCAAAGATAAAAGCTTCTGCCACTGCCATCGTATGAAACAATACTAGTCTCTTTATGCTGTAATCTTATGAGAGTATGCTGAAAAGCTCTTTGTCTGCAAGCGATACACATTCTTATAGGTTCTCTTTTTGACATCGTGCAATTATACCAAAAAAGAGTTTAACTCTTTGCTATAACGCCGTAATTATCAAGGCCGCAGACAAATATTCTAAATTCAGGAAAGCTATTTTGCAAAGCCTTCGCTATTTTTTTGCTATCCTTGTCATAACATAGATTAAAAAATGTAGATCCGCTGCCTGAAAGAGTACTCATCAAAGCACCCTCTTTGAGAGCAATTTTTTGAACTTCGAAAAGCTCAGGCATCATTTTCATTCGTCTGGTTTGATGGAGCTTGTCTTTAGATGCTATTCGCAACAGATCCCATGATTCACTCATAAACAATGCAGTCATATATGCTGATCTGGATAATGAATACACTGTTTCATCTTTCGTATAAACTTTAGGAAGAGTTGTGCGTGATTTTGCAGTAGAGATAGTTCTATTAGGAACTACCAGTACTGCTTTTAAATAATCAGGCAAGCGTCTTTTTTTACTGTAAACACGGCCGTCTTCTACGCATGCCACATTAAAGCCGCCCATTACTGCCGGTGTTATATTATCTGGATGTTTTTCATAAGTAAGAGCCAAATTTAACAATTCTCTTTTTGTATATGATACACCTGCGGCTGTGTATGCACATGCGAGAGCAGCTACGATAACAGCCGATGAACTCCCAAGTCCTCTTGAGATCGGGATGCGGTTTAAAAATTCGAAACGAAATGCATCTTCTTTATTTGTGAGCCTCTTATAATGTGTAGAAAATATATCTAAAAAAAGAAGGTTTTTTCGAATCTTTACATTTTCGGCCCCTTCTCCATGGGTAGCAAGACTAAGAAACGATGACGGCTTAATAATAACCTCGTTGCGTAAATCTATAGCCAAACCCAATGCATCAAACCCGGGACCTAGATTAGCACTAGTTGCAGGAACACTTACAAACAATTTCTACCCTTTAGACTGCCGGCAAAATATGCAATGGCATGGCATCAAAATCAAGCTTTATATCTTGAAGATTTTGAGGCAATGCAAAAGACGTATTTGGCACCTGGTCAAATTTTTTTGTTATTATAGTCTCTTTTTCTTTGACAAAGTATAGATTTCCCATTGCTTTTATCGGTCTATTGTCATTACAATCAAAACCGCTACACCCGACACAAGGTATGCCTTTGACAATTTCTATAGTCTTTAATGTTACAAACGTAAGTTTTGTAGCCATATGGCTTCCAGGGCCGCTGGTATAAATTATTGAGTTTATATCATATGTGTCCAAAATAAGCGTAAGCAGCGGCAAAAGGCCATCGGATATCTTTTCGTCTGAGCTCCACTCTTGCACCAATTGTTTATCACAATAAAGACCTATCAAAAAAGGAGAAGAGATAGATATTATCAGCAAATCATGCTGTCGCAAAACTTTTTTCAAATTCCCTACTTTGTACGGCATCTACAGCCACGATTTCATAATTAGTGCTCTCTTCTTTGAGTTTTGCAATAAGCTGAGAATTGAGCTTATGACTTCCGGCAAAAGACTCATAAGCGCCCAATATTGCACATCCTCCGACCATCATATCACCCATAGCATCCAATATTTTATGCCTTACAAATTCATTATCAAAACGCAATCCTTCAGGATTGAGAATCTTATGCTCATCCAACCCTATTGCATTTTGCAAAGTTGCGCCTAGAGCTAGATTTTTACTTTGAAGATATTGTATGTCTTTTGCAAATCCAAAAGTTCTAGCCCTTGCAATCTCATCTATAAAATTTTTTGTGCTGAGAGTAAAAGAGTATGATTGTTCTGTAATAGCAGGATGTTCAAAATATATTTTAAAATCAAATGTAGCTTTATCACTTGGCATAAAACGGACAAATTTGTCCCCGTCTCTGACTTCTACAGGCTTTAAAATTCTCATAATATTTTTAGGAGCATCTAGTGTTTGAATGCCTGCTTCATCGAGCAAAAGGCAAAATGAAACGGCAGAGCCATCCATAATTGGCATCTCGTTTCCGTCAACAATAACCCTAAGATTATCAATGCCGTAAGCATAGACAGCTGAGAGAAAATGCTCAATTGTAGATATAAAGCCTTTTTCATTGCCGATAACTGTAGCCATTTGAGTATCAATAACACTTGATGGTTTCAAAGGAATAGTAAGGGCTATATCTTCACGATAAAATACTATACCGCTATTTGGGCCCATGGGTTCCAATCTCAATCTTATAGGCTCACCCTTATGCAACCCGATACCGACTGCTTCGACAGGTTTTTTAATGGTTCTTTGTTGCATTTTGCCCTTTCTGTAAAATAATAATTTTATTATACTATATTTTTTATTAGCTCTCTATCTTCATAGAAAGGTCGATCCAATTAGCTTGGTGGATGATGCTCCCACTCGAGATAGCATCTACGCCGCTTGATGCTACCTCTTTGATGGTGTCAAGCGCAATATTACCACTAGCTTCAAGCAGCACATGAGGATATTTAGCATTCCTAAAACCAGCCACTTTTTTCATTTGCTCTATACTCATATTGTCACACATAACTATATCTGCTCCAAGTTCCATAGCTTTTTGAGCCATCTCTATGCTCTCGCATTCTATCTCAATAGCAGTTGTGAAAGGTATGTTTTTGCGAGCTTGTTTGATATAATTTGGCAAATCATCTATAGTTGCTAGATGCGTATCTTTGAGCATAAGCGCATCATCAAGTCCCATACGATGATTTATGCCGCCTCCGCAACGAACAGCATATTTTTCAAATATGCGAAGCATTGGTCTTGTTTTGCGAGTATCTAAAAGTTTTACACCGCTTCCATCAAGTGTTTTAGCATATTTTGATGTCAAGGTAGCAATAGAACTTGCATGCAATACAATATTAAGAATAGATCTCTCTAAAGCTAAAATTGTTTTATTGTCTCCCTTGATAAATAAAAGCTTTTTGCCGCTAGTGAACTCTTCTCCATCATCTATATTCCACTTGATATCTACAGGATACAATTCGGAAAAAACCTCTACATATTCCCGCCCTGCAAATACCCCATTGCTTTTTGAAAGTATATAAGCTGTAACATTTTTGGTTTCTCCGAAAAAAGAAAACAGATCGCCTCTGCCTATATCTTCAGCTACCGTTGATCTGATAAAAGACTCTTTGTGCATCACATAACTCCTTTATTGTACTTCAAGCATTCTTGTCAATGCAAGTTTGGCATATTTACTCGTATGCTCATCTACAAAGATTTCATTGATCGGATTGCCGTCTTCTATTGATTTAAGCGTACGATATAGATCTTCTAGTGTCGTCTCGTTCATTGTAGGACACTCCGGCTTAGTAGAAGATAAAACATATGTATTAGCTTTTCTCATGCGATTTACCAGATTATACTCAGTACCTACTGCAACTTTTTGATCAATATCAAGCTCGTTCACATACTTAATAAGTTGGGAAGTCGAACCCACAAAGTCTGCCAAAGCGGTTACTTTTGGATCACATTCTGGATGAACCGCTATTTTAATATCTGGGTATTTGCGACGATAAAACTCAATATCTGCCGGTGTAAAGAGTTGATGAACCGAACAAAAACCATTAAAACAAATGACATCAGCTTCTTTAGGGTCACATTCTCCTACACCGATCACGCATGATTTTAGTCCCATTTGAATCGCAAAATTCTGCCCCAAACAGCGATCCGGAACAAACAGTATCTTTTTGCCGCTTTCTAAACCTTTTTGAATAATCTTATAAGCATTAGCGCTCGTACATACCATTCCGCCCATTTCTCCGACTTTAGCTTTGACGCTTGCATCCGAATTTATATAAGTTATCGGTAAAATATTTTCTTTTGCGATTCCTCGCTCGACCATATAAGCTACACTTTGATCAAAATGGCTGCCATCAATCATCTTTGCCATGGCACAGCAGGCGACGCGCGGCATAAGTACTCTTTTTTCCGGAGATATGACCTTGACGCTTTGTCCCATAAAGCCTACGCCGCAAAATATTATCCATTCATTTGGATCATTTTGGCATTTTCTGGCAAGCTCTAATGAATCTCCCACGATATCTGCTATCTCAAACACTTCATCTCTTTGATAATAGTGTGACACTATCGTAACCGGCAATGCAGCCTTAAGTCTTTCTATCTCTTTTTTGTAATCCATATTTGCCCTTTTGTTATCTTTTTGGATACCGATTGGTTAAAATTGGAGATATTTTATCTAAAATCGGATAAAATTGCATTATTACATCTGGAGCGATCATGGACTTTATTAATCAAAATTTACTATTTTATATACTGGCTTATACTATTAGCGGGATCCCTTTTGGATACATATTGGCCAAACAATTTGCCGGAGTGGATATCAAAAAAGCCGGCAGCGGCAACATAGGAGCTACGAATGTACTCCGGGTCGTAAAAGAGACCAATCCTTCTTTGGCAAAAAAATTAGGAGCGGCCACATTGGCTCTAGATGCACTAAAAGGTGCTGTTGTGTTACTAATTGCCATATTATCCGGTGTCGGCCAAGAAGTATTATGGACAATAGCATTGTTAAGTGTTGTCGGACATTGCTTTTCACTGTTTTTGGGCTTTGAAGGCGGCAAAGGTGTAGCAACGGCACTTGGTGTATTGATTGTTTTGATTCCGATACCTACATTGATTGCTATTGCAATTTGGTTCATTAGTGCAAAACTTCTTAAAATTTCATCATTATCATCTTTAATAGCATTAGCGGCACTTATAATTGCCAGCTATATCATAACTCCTCAAATCCCTCATGCTCCGCTTTGGATTATTGCTTGGATAATTTTCTACAAGCACATACCAAACATCATGAGAATTATAAAAAAAGAAGAAGGAAAAGTCATCTAATGACAATCCATATCAAAGAACTGGAAATTGATGTAATTATCGGGATACTAGAACACGAAAGAGAAATTTCTCAGCGACTGATCATTAATCTGGAGGCATCTTATGACTATACACAAGGTCAACCATTTGTTAATTATGCAGATATGGTCAATATCATAACGATAGAGCTTTCTTCCAAGCAATATGGATTACTTGAAGACGCATTGCTGGGGCTCAAAAATAAAATACACGACAATTTTCCTCAAGTAAATAAACTTTTTATAGAGCTGACAAAACCTGATATACTAGCAAATTGCAATGTAGGTATAAGTCAAAAGTGGATTTTTTAAAAAAATGCATACAAAACTCTATTTTTTTGCTATAATTAAAAAAAACTTAAACCAGAATGGAGTCTAGTATGAGAATATTGATTATCGAGGATGAAGTAACACTAAGCAAAACGCTCTCCGATGGACTCAAAGAGTTTGGATATCAAAACGATGTTGCAGAAAATCTCAATGACGGAAAATATTATATAGGCATAAGAAATTATGATTTGGTACTATTAGATTGGATGTTGCCGGATGGAAACGGAATGGATATCATTAAAGAGATAAAAGCAAATTCTCCAAAAACATCTATCATTATGCTTTCAGCTAGAGATGACAGAGAAAGCGAGATAGAAGCTTTGCGTGCAGGAGCTGATGATTATATCAAAAAGCCATTTGATTTTGAAATTTTATTGGTTCGTATCGAGGCTAAGCTTCGTTTTGGAGGCTCCAATATCCTAGAAATTGGCAACCTTATCATTAACCCTGAAGAAGAAAAGATCATTTATGACGGCAAAGAGATAGAATTAAAAGGCAAACCTTTTGAAGTTCTTACTCATTTGGCAATGCACAAAGATCAAATCGTATCAAAAGAACAGCTTCTTGATGCTATTTGGGAAGAACCCGAGCTCGTTACTCCAAACGTTATAGAAGTCGCAATTAATCAAATTCGTCAAAAAATGGATAAACCGCTTGGTATTACAACCATTGAAACAGTACGCAGAAGAGGCTACAGGTTTTGTTTTCCCAAAAAAGTATAAGAGTTCGTTTTCTACTACAACTTAGCGTTGCTATGGCGACGCTTCTAGTATTCTTTTCTAGTATTCTCTACACATACATCAGTTACAGTACAGACAATCAGCTCGAAGACGGCATTATAAAGCATGCGAATTATCTTTTTGCCACATATCCGGATATTGAACATACAGTCTCTACCCAACAAGAAGTTCTAAGGCAAACACTCAACATTGAAGCAAATATAGTTACGGTCAAAACTGCTAATCCATCCATTACAAATATAGTAAGATACAAAGACAGGCAAGGACATTTTATTATGGAGATGCGTATACCTTATCGCTCTCATGCGCTTACAGGGGCAGAAAGTTATCTAATCATAAAAACTGACATTACACAAGCAAAAAAATTGCAAGCCGAAGTTTATAGGGCTATTCTTTTTTTAAGCGCTATTACTATGGTTATCATCATAATTTATGCTTTTTTCTTATCGAATATGCTACTAAATCCTATAAAAACACTAAATAAAAAACTGTCAAAGATGGATGAAAATATGCTACAAAGCATAGATCTGTCATCTCTTCCAAGTGAATTTCAACCGCTTGGTAAAACTCTTAACCGTCTGCTTATGCGCATACAGAATTTTATCAAATATAAAAAAGAGCTCTTTATCGGAAGTGCGCACGAACTAAAAACCCCGCTCGCTGTTATGAAGACTAAAAATCAGGTTACCTTACTCAAAAAAGACAGCACGAAAGAGATGTTCAAAGAAGCCCTGATACAAAACATTGCCTCTATTGACGAGATGAACAAAACAGTTTCTTCTATTTTAGAATTTGGCCGAGCAGAAGGTGCCCAGCTTGAAACCCCCGAAACTATAGATATTATCTCATTTTTACACAAAAAAATGGATGGCTTTAGCATATTGGCCCAAAATCAAAAAAAACATTTCTCTTATGAATTATCTCCGAGAAGCCTTATGGTTACAATTCAACCGTTGCTGCTTACTCAAATAGTTCAAAATTTTGTTCAAAATGCTCTTAAGTTTACTCCTGAAGGAAAAAGTGTTTTGCTTAAAAGCAAACTAAAAAAACACGATTTTATAATTGAAGTCATTGACGAGGGTTGTGGCATAGATGAAAGTAAAGATCTATTCGCTCCTTTTGTAAGAACCAAAGAGTCCCAAGGTGTTGGGCTGGGGCTTTTCTTGGCTCAAAGTGCCGCACAAGCATTAAGGGCTACGATATCATTAAAAAACAGGCCAAAAGGCAATGGTGCCATAGCATCTTTGATTCTTCCGATAGAAATAACGAAAAAATAAAACATTTTTTATTTTTAAATAAACAATAAGCTTTAATGGGTTATAACTCTTAAAATTTATTATACGAGGAATTATATATGGCTTTAATGATTGGTGATGAGTGTATCGCATGTGATGCATGTCGCGAAGAGTGTCCAAATGAAGCAATTGAAGAGAGTGAACCGGTATATTTTATAGACCCGGACCGCTGCACAGAATGTGTTGGTTATTATGATGAACCCTCTTGTATTTCAGTATGTCCTGTTGATTGCATAGTACCGGACCCAAACAATATTGAAAATACAGATGAATTAATGTTTAAATACGAACAATTGCAAAACGAAGAATAACAGCAGTATGGCAAAACGAACTGCTATCATAGATATAGGCTCAAACTCAGCAAGGCTTGTTATCTTTGAACGCAGCAGTCGTTTCGGCTTTAGATTGATATGCGAACAAAAAAGCAAAGTGCGCATAGGTGAAGGGGCTTATAATAAAGCTGGTTTTCTACAACCCATTGGTATCAAAAGAGCTTTTTTTGCCCTAAATGCCTTTGCACGAACGATCCAAAAATATTCTGCAAATAGTACTATTTGTGTCGCCACTTCAGCTCTTAGGGATGCTCCTAATGCAAAAGAGTTTATATCACTTATAAAAGACAGACTTGGGATTAAAATAAAAGTCATAGACGGCAAACAAGAAGCCTTATATGGCGGTATTGCTATTGCAAATCTACTTCCTTTTAAAGACGGAATCTCAATAGATATTGGGGGCGGCTCATCAGATCTGACACTAATGAGAAATGGCAAAATCATAGACACCTTCTCTCTAAATATCGGTACAGTCAGAATAAAAGAACTTTTTTTTGATTGCAACAGGCCGATTAATGATGCAAAAGATTACATAAAACAAGAATTAACTAAACTTCCAAGCAATTTTATAAACGATCTAGCCATCGGTATAGGCGGAACAGCTAGGGCACTGGGGGATGCTATCATGAAAAAATCAGAATATCCTTTGGATAAACTGCATGGTTTTATGTATGATATTGCAACACACCAAGAATATTTAGAAAATATAACAAATAGCAGTGCTATTGGCCTAAAACATTTTAAACTCAAAAAAGATAGATATGATACAATTAGAGAAGGAACTCTTATCTTTTTGGAAATAGTTACCTACATCCAAGCCAAAACAGTTATGACAAGCGGAGTAGGAGTAAGAGAAGGTGTCTTTCTCACTAAATTATTAAAAAACAATAATTACGTATTTCCAAAAGAAACAAATCCTAGTATCCAAAGTATTGTAGATAGGTTTGATTCAGACCGTTCATACAAAACCTTGCAAACAAAAAAGCAAATTGCAAAAGAACTATATAATATATTTAGCGAAAATTTTGAATTCAAAAAAGGATATGTAGACGAACTCTTATCGGCTTTAACTCTTAGTGACATTGGTAAAAATCTTACAATTTATAAAGCAAACAGACACTCGTTTTATATTGCCTTGCAAGAGTTGAATTATGGCTTTACCCACGAACAAATGATTTTTATCGCTACTTTGCTTAGGGCCGGGAAAAGTGCAAAAATCAAAAAAATACTTCGTAAAAAATATGGCTCTCTTTTGCCACGCAAAAAAACTATGCATTGGTATAGTTTCATATATACACTTTCACTTATGCTTTCAGAACATTCGCACAACGCAAAAATTGCCTTTACATACAACAATCAAACACTTACAATAACATCTGATAAGCCGTTATATCTTATAAAAGAAGCTATCAAAGAAATCAACAAACCTGCAAGCTTTGCTATTATTGTCAAAGATACACTGCATATACCTTCACAAATATTTAGCATATAATTCAATCATATAAAATTAGATTGGCACAACAAGAAAATAATCATTTTTCAGATTTTTTACAATTATGACGATTTTCTAAAGAAACTTTTTACTTCGCAAAACCGCTATTCGCTAGTTTTGAGGTACTTTTTCTAAAAAAGTAGTAAAAGAAAGAAAGTATGCATTCCCACCGAGACGATGGGAACGAGAGAAGAATAGATTGCTACACTTTTTTAATTATACGATGACAAGGTTTAGATCCTGAAACAAGTTCAGGATGACTAGTTATATACTAAAACTTAGTCCCCATACTAAACTCAAAGCTTGATGTCTCATCACGATCTTGCGGATTTATAGCTTTTGCAAATATAAAGTTAATTGGTCCAAAAGGTGAAAACCATTCTATGGCAACACCGCCTGAACTTCTATCAATATTGTCATAGCTTCTGCCATAAAAATCGTCAGAACCGATAATACCATAATCCAAGAAAAATGCCATACGAATTTTTGCTTCCTCTGATATAGGGATGCTTGCTTCTATACTGTTAGAGAACGATTTTGTACCTCCAACCCTTCTATATTCGGTTCCATCAAGTATCTCTGGTGAAATAGAATAAGTCTCATACCCCCTGACACTTCCTATGCCACCCATGAGCAGTCTCTCGGCAACTGGCACATATCCATCGGTTGAATTTAAATATCCAACTCTAGCTTTATACCTTAGGATAAGATCATAATCTATCCAATCCCTTAAACCATAATAAGCTCCGAACTTGCCGTTAAATTTGACAAAATCGCCAAAATCGGTATATCCTCCATTTTCTGGCTTCTGATGATCCGAGCTAAGATCGCCATCCAAAGTGGCAACTTCTGCCCCAAGACTGGCTATAAAACCGCTTCTTGGAACATAATAGTCATCCGTATTGTCAAATTTGACCCCTAAAACGCCGGCTGCTTTTTTATATTTATCACTATATAAAAGCTTATACAAATCACCGCCAGTGATATCCGTAATATCAGATTGATTATCTGAATATGTGATTCCGCCATAAATATAAAAATGCCTCATAAATTGGCGGCCTACAGTCAAAGAGCCGCCGGCTTGATCAATTGTATAGTCGTCGTTATCATAGTCGTACTCTTTTTTATAAAGATCCAATGACAAACTATAAAGAGAATCCCAAATTCTAGGATTTGCCAAATGCAAATTATAATTCATTGATCTTTGAGAATAATCAATTCCAAGGCTTGTATCTATACCTGTACCAAATATATTTTTATCAGCAATACTTCCGTTTATCATAAAACCTTCATAGCTGCCGTATCCTCCTCCAATTGAAAAAGAACCCGTCGGTGCTTCTTTTACATTTACAAGTAAATTCATTTTATCATCAGTGAGTTTTTGAGCCTGAATATCATATTTTTCAAAAAAACCTGTTCTTCCAAGTGCATTTTTACTGTCTTTGAGATCCGTTTGGCTAAACTGATCTCCCGGAGCTAGATATATATATCGTCTTACTACACTATCTTGAGTTTCATTGTTTCCCGAAATTAGTACATCGTTTATAGTTACTTTTGTACCTGGAGTAATTACATACTGAATATTAATGGTATCCGTCCCGCTTTTGCCCATTTGCGGTGAAACATTGGCAAATGCATATCCCAAATTTGCTGTTTGTTCTTGAAGATATACGATATCTTTTCGCATTTTATCTATATTGAAATATTTTCCTTCCTGCAATGAAAGGCCTTCTAAGAGTTCATTGGTATCCAATCCTTCTACAGATTGAATAATCACAATATTGCCAACTTTGTATCTATTGCCTTCTATGATATTGTATTCTATTGTTGCACGGTTTTTACTGTCTACTTGTACGCTTGGTTTGCTGATTTGTGCATCAATATAGCCATGTTTCATATATGTATCTTTAATTCTATATACATCATTTTCTAATTGGGACAAATTAGCCACGCCATCATTTCTAAACGGCAAAAATCCCAAGAATTCTTCTTCTTTATTAGCCAGATTTGCTTCCAAATCACTTTCGCTAAGTGCATCTATGCCATTGAAAACAAGATTTGAGATTTTAACTTTTTCGCCTTTTTTTACATCAAAAGTCAAAGAGACGCTTCCCTCTCCTACAACTTCGCTTTTGACATCTACCGATGCGTCGTATATACCGTCTTGGGCGAGTTTTGCTTGTAATACCTCTTTTGCTTTTTGCATTTTTGCATCATCTAGCAGCTCGCCTCTTTTTAAGCCCATTGCTTCAATAAGCTTTGCACTCTCTTCATCCGAGCCATATCCTGTTATCTGAGCATTTGCAATAGCAAGTTTTTCAACAAAATGATACACTACTACTCCACCGCTTTTGGTCTCTACTTTTACATCCTGAAAGTATCCTTGTTCTGAAAGGTTTTTGACAGACTCTTTTATTTTTGATTCAGATAATGTATCGCCGACTCTGATACCACTGATTTCGGCTATTGTATTAGGTGACAAACTATGCAAACCGTCATATTCGATTTTGGTTATATTTTGTGCGATTAGCATTGAGCCGATTGACACCCATAATAAAGAAGTTTTTTTAATCATACAAATACCTTTAGGTTAAATTAGCAATGAATTCATTAATTCATGCAATAATATAGCTAATAGTTTATCGTCTTTTAGCCTAAAAATTAATAATAAATCTGTTTTTTTTAGCCTTATGATATAATTTGGCATTATTTTAGAGTTAAAGGTCAAAAATGAATATTAAATCAATCGGTATTATTGGTTTGGGGCTAATGGGGGGCTCTATTGGTTTAAGTTTAAAAAAACTATACCCGCACATTAATATCATTGGCTATGATCACAATTTGACGCATATTCATGAAGCAATAGATTTAAAATTGGTTGATAAGATTACCCAAAACATAGAAGAAATTTGGCAATGTGATCTTGCTATTTTAGCAATCCCTGTTGATGGAATCATTTCGCTTATAGGGCAAATAAGCAGCGTTCCAAAGATGACTACAATTATTGACATGGGAAGTACAAAAAAACTCATTTGCGACAGCATCCCAAATGCCATTCGTTCTAATTTCGTAGCAACACATCCTATGACAGGTACAGAAAAAAGCGGTCCAACTGCTGCAATAGATGGATTATACAACGGCAAAACAGTGGTGCTTTGCGATATAGAAAAAAGCGGAGCTCATCAACAAGAAGTAGTCAAAAAGCTATATGAAGCGCTTGGAATGAACATCATATACATGGATAGTACTTCACATGACAGACACGCAGCTTTTATCTCTCATATGCCCCATGTGATCAGTTATGCTTTGGCAAATACCGTTATGCGCCAAGAAGATCCCAAAAGCATCATAGCGCTTGCCGGCGGAGGGTTTCGTGATATGAGCAGAATAGCCAAAAGTTCTCCTGATATGTGGGAAAGCATAATTAGACAAAATAAAATCAATGTACTTGATTCTGTAATAAATTTCAAGCAAGAACTAGACTCTTTTGAACAAATGCTGCTCAAAGAAGATTGGGACGGTGTTAAAGAATGGATGACAGAGGCTAATAGCTTACATGATATTTTATAAATATCACTTCATTAACAATAGCTTTGAATAAATCTATTTCTTATTTGATTTTTTTCTTTTTCTAGACATTGCCAGCAATACGAAAATCATACTCACCAATCCTGCAATGAAACTGACTATCAGCCAAAGTATTGATAGCGAACCGTCTTTTGAAGAATCATTATACATTGAACTACTTGGCGATCCTATGACTTTAATATCATAAGACGGCATAACCATAGTCTCTATTTTGTTGCTCTTGGTATTGTAAATTGTTATATTGCGTGACGGAATGATAAAATCATGATCACTCTCAAAAACATACTCCTTAATATAGCTGGAATAAATTTTGTCGTCTCTGATCTCTTGTGTAATTTTAGGCTCTTTTGCGCTAACTTCCAAGCCATCAATACTATAATCCAAGCCATCAAAATTTCCCAAAGCACCCTCTCCCTCAATTTTCAAATATAGCACAACTGGGGTATCTATATCCGTAGTCGATAAATTTGGCTTGACGCTGATATTAAAATCCCCGACTAACTGAACCAAACTCGGCAATGGCTTTATGGTGACAGATAACATCTTTGAACTTATTATTTTAGCTTGTGGCTTGCGGCTGAACAATCTATCAAAAAAACTGCCAATACCAGTTTTTTTTTCAACAATGGTCATTTTTGCAGGATCAATAATATAGTTCCCTGGTTTTTGAGGAGTAAGCAAATAGTCGATTTGCGTGATATCATATCCTCCTTGCCTAATACTTTTTTTACTTATTTCCTTGGAAATAAAACCATCAAATGGCGGCTGAATATACTTTGTAGAAGACAGATCAAGATTTGATTTTTTTGACACGACTACAGACACCACCAGAGAGTCTCCAAAATATATAGATTTTTTATTGGGTATCATATCAATAGATATATTAGCGTATAAAATATTTACAAATAAAATATAAAATATAAATATTTTACCAAGGTTTTGAATCATAATCACTCCTTAAATAAGATTATACAACATAGTAGGTGTCTTTTTCTTTTCCAGACTTTTTAGCATATCATATAACTGTTTTTCTTTTTGATCGTTTCTTTGAATCCCTTGCAGATGCATATCCTGTGGCTGCTTGTCATTATTTTTAATTCGGACTTCTTTTTGTTTTGTTTTTTGACTATCTTTTGCCAGTTGTTTTTTTGCAAGTTCAAGATTGTACTGTGTATCGTTATCTTTTTGGATCATAAGTGCTTGTCTGTATGATCTGATCGCATTGTCATAATCTTTTATTTTGAAATAACTATTACCCAAATTATGATATTTACTTGTATTGTTTGGAGCTTTTTCGTATGCTTTTATAGCTGCTTTGTATTTTTCTTCATTATAATAACTATTACCTAAATTATACCAATCTTGCGGTGTTTTATTTAGTAAAGTTAAAATGACTATACTTTTGCTATATTCTCTGTCTTGATATGCATTTTGGGCATTATGCCTATCTATAAAATCAAGCCAATCAGCATGAGTCAAAGTAAATAAAAATAGTGATATAAATACAATTTTTATCATTTTTTTATCCTTTTTGGCAATGAACTCCATGCTACAATAAGCAATATAAGTGACAAACCAAGCGGATAATAAAATAGCTCTTTTTGGTCTCTGTATAAAACAAATTTATCTCGATGATCGGCATTATGGCTGCTTAAAAATTCCAATAATTCTTTTATATCTCTACTTAAAGGGACAATAAACAATTTAATATCATTCTTGCTTATCAAGCTTTTAAAATCTTCGGGAATATCTTCATTTATATCATTACTGATAATAATAGCCATCTTGTTTGGTTTGTTTTTAGTAAGAAAAACTATTAATTCTCCAAGAGCTTTAAAGTTTCTAATATTATTTTTTATATATTTATTATCGATACCATCTAGGATCTCTTCCAAAGAAAACTTGTCATGCGTGAACGGGGATACCAAAAAAGCATTGTTAGCGAATGCTGTTAATGCTACCTCATCATTGCTCATATTTTGTAATAAAATTTTTGTTTTTTGTTTTGCATCATCTAATGTATTGTGATCATTGTCTGCTCTTTCATTTGGTTTGGATATGTCAAGGGCTAATACAATGTTTGATCCTTGCAAGGATATCTTTTTTTCTCCTTTGTCAGCAATAGGCCTTGCCATTGCGATTATCATCATAAACAGTGCTGTAAAAAATAGAATATTTCTCACCACTTGCGGCAAACTATCTTTGTTTGCGCGGAGTCTATCTAATATTTGAGGGTCAAACAATCTATCCAATCTGCTTTTATTTGTGATCAATAACACAGCTAAAACAAAAAAAGGAATAATTAAAACCCAAAAGAGATACGGATATACAAAATAAACCATTCTACATTCCTTTGATATTGCGGATATATATCCAAAATAACAAACTTATCCAGGCCACAAAAAGCGGGTATAAATATAAATAGATATAGCTTGGTTCTTCTTTGGAAACGATAGCTTCTCTTTTGTCTATTTCGTTGTATATTTTGGATAATTCTGATTCATTCTCGGCTTCATACGCTTTGCCGTGGCCTGCTTTTGCTAATTCATGAAGATGCAAAGTATCATAGTCATTACCGTAACCTATAGTATAAATTTTAATAGGAAATTTTGATACGATGGGCAATAACTCATCTTTATGAATAGTACTTTTATTATCAGTGCCTCCTGTAAGCAAAATCACTATTTTTGCTTTTGCCTTACTTCTGGCAAGCATACCGTAACTTTTGGTTATTGCATCATTAATAGCGCTCATATGGCCAGCTGCACCAAGCTCTTGTGACTTCAAAATGATTTTTAGAATTTCAATATCTGACGTTATGGGTGATGCAATCAATGCACTATTCCCAAATGTCACCAAACCTATATTGTCGCCTGTTCTTTTGGATATGAAAGTATCCAACTCTTTTTTTGCTTTATCAAATTTACCGTCTTTCATAGAATCGCTTGCATCAAGTATGAGGACTATATCTCTATCATTTTTTTTGTCAAAATATTGATGAGAGTTAACTACAGGTGAAGCCAAAGCTATTATGGCTGATGATATGCCTATCCATTTTAATATATGCAGAGCTGGCGTTCTGTTTTTTCCTTTCAGAAGCAATAAAGAGACATGAGGGAAAAAAATAGCTTCGCTTTGCTCTTTGCACCATTTATCGCATGCAATAAAAACAAATATCAAAATCAATGCCCATGGATATTCAAAACTAAACATCTAGCACCTGGATCAAAAGATCATAATATACCAAAGTCTCATCATTGACTTTTGGCACATCTTTTTTATATTTATATTCTAGCAGCATTGGCTCAAGCTGGCTGAGTATCTCTATACTTCTGGGATCTTTTGCCAATAGTCTTCCATAATAGCTCACTTTATATGCAGCATTTTTAGAATTTGACCAATCAACACTTTTGATAGCTTGCAGGTATTGTTTTCTTAAATTCTGTTTTCTGCTATATAGCCATCTGGATATTCCCCACCAGACAATACTAATAAATAAAAACAACAACAATATTACAGCTGCTATAAATCCCCAATAGAGCCATTCTGTACTTGTCAAGTAAGGTTTGATATCTTTTAACTCTTCAACCATTTAGCATATACTATTTAATAATTTTAGATATACATCTTCATGTGTATATACTTTTAGCATTCGTATACCGTATTTTTTGCAATGAATTGCCAATATGGCATCATTTTCTGCCAATGATTTACGATAATTAGATATTGCATCACTATCTACATTCCCAAAAAAACCTTGGCCGCTTTCCATGTCTATCAATTGTATCAAACCGAGTTCTTGCGGGTTTTCTTCAAATCTATCTCTAATTATTATCAATACAACATCGTGTTTTTTGGATAATTTTCCAAGATCGATCTCCCCTATGCCATCGCTTATAATATATAGCATTGCCTTTTTGTTCAAATGAGTCCATAGCGTTTGCGTCATCTCTTGATAATTGCTCTTTGCACCAAGTATTTCAAAACGGTCCATTTGCTCCAAAGCATCAAAAAGCGAAAATGTTTTTTTGCTCGGTTTGTTCCACTTTACAAGTTTATCCGCAAACAAAAAATGTGAAAATCTATCATTTTGGCTCAATGCACTCATACCTATAAGCGCTACAACTTCTCGCATTACTTCGCTCTTTTGTTTAACGGTACCAAAATAACTGGATCCCCCCATCATAGTAGCAGCAGCCACATTGAGTTCCCGCTCTTCGTGGTATATCTTTACAAACGGTTTTCCCATTTTTGCTGTTGTTTTCCAATCTATTTTGCGTACATCATCCCCATACATATATTCACGGAGTTCTCCAAACTCAAATCCTTCACCATAAAATTTAGATATATGATTTCCAAGTCTTTGGGAATAGACTTGTTTTTGTGTTTTGAGAAGCAATGTTTTGGTATCTAGATACATTTAACTCTCATTTACGGAATTGGCACGCTATCTAATATTTTGGATACAACATCATCCTGACTTATTCCACTGGCTTGTGCTTCGTAGCTAAGTATAATGCGATGTCTAAGCACCTCTTTGGCTATATATAATATTTCGTTCGGGGATACATATGACTGGCCCCTCAGATATGCTATGGCTCGTGATGCTTTATAGAGGTCTATACTAGCCCTTGGAGATGCTCCAAATTCTATGAGTGGCTCCAACTCTTCTAGTCCGTAAGTTTTTGGCTCTCTGGTTGCTACTACTATATCGACTATATACGCTTCGACTTCAGGGTCAATATGTATGTTCATCATCTTAGCAGTTGCGGCTTCCAATTGTGCTATATCAACGATCTGATCTATTTTTTCAAAAGTGGAATTTGCCACTCTTCTGGCGATCTTGAGCTCTTCTTCTTTTGTATTATACCCCACTATCACCTTCATCATAAATCTATCTAATTGTGCTTCAGGCAAAGCATACGCGCCCTCATGTTCTATAGGATTTTGAGTAGCCATTACTAGAAACGGCGGTGATAGTTTGAAGCTCTCATCAGCTATGGTTATTTGCTTCTCTTGCATTACTTCCAATAATGCCGACTGTACTTTGGCCGGAGCCCTGTTGATCTCATCGGCTAAAAGCAAATTTGTAAAAACAGGACCTTTTTTTATCTTAAAAGAATTAGATGACGGATCATATATCTGAGTGCCTATAATATCGCTAGGCAACAAGTCTGGAGTAAACTGCACTCTGCTAAAATTCAGTCCAAGACTCTTTGCAAGGGCATTAACCGTAGTGGTTTTAGCAAGTCCAGGTACCCCTTCTAGAAGTATATGGCCTCTGCATAAAAGCCCAACTAGAAGGGCTTCTATCATTTTATCTTGACCTACAACTACTTTACTTATCTCGTGTTTTATGGCATCAGCCATTGTTTGATTGTTCAACACTTTATCCCCCTAAGCATTAAAGAAAGTATATAGTTTTGAGTTTTAATAGAAGATTAATGTGACTCTGTCAATCAAAAGTTTTTAGACTAATTTATGCCCAATTCATCAATTCTATATTTTTGCACATAACCTTTATCATCTGCAAAATAGATATTATCATTATTGTCTATAGCTATTCCTTCTTGATTAAATTTTGGAAGCTTTAAAGTGCTCAAGATTTTTTTTTCAGCCATACTGTACAAATATAATCTGTTTTTGGTGTCACTCACTATATAGAGTATACCGTTTTTCATCTCCAACCCCGAAGAGTCTTCAATTTCATGATGGATCACATCTACTACTTTTGCTTTCACATCATCAAGTTCTACAACAAATAGCTTGGCGTCTTTTTTTGATAACGTCTGGAGTGAAAGAATATATTTATCTCCCATCTTTGTTATACCCTCAATACCGCGTTTTTTGCCGAACTTACCTAATCCTTCTACGTGTATATATTGCTTTGATTGTGACACCCTATCTACTTTTACCAAGCCGCCGCTCTCCAAAGCAAATATATAATTATTGTCTTCGCACACGACCCCTTCTAAGTCGTACTTTCCTATATTGTGTTTATGCATCACAGTACCATTGGTGCCAATTTCATAAAAATAACCTTCGTCGTTAGCTACGACCAATGTATCACTATTATTGCAATAGCTTATGCCGGATGCTTCGGGTATTGATGCTATAATATGCTGCTTGCCAAATGATTGCTGACAACCGATCATTGTCAAACCAATCATAAGTATGCTAAAAATTACAGCTTTAGATCGATATGCCTTCATGGATAATTCCTTTTAAAATCTGATTATATAAATATCTAAGGCAACAACCCCAATCTAGTGTCTTAAATATCCAAATGCCGTAGCAATTATATCATCATCATCTTTGCTCGGAGATTTGAGGGTCACTCTATCTTTATTTGTATCTTCATACTCTATAAATACATTTTCACCATAGCTAGAGACTTTTGATACGCCCTTGCTGCTAGCTAGAAGCTTAATAGC
Organism: Sulfurovaceae bacterium; assembly: GCA_041654415.1. Lineage (GTDB taxonomy): Bacteria > Campylobacterota > Campylobacteria > Campylobacterales > Sulfurovaceae > BN30871. Next base: position 35,458 of record JBAZDL010000008.1, read on the forward strand.
CATGATATCAATAAATTGCTTGCTCATCGTATCCAATCTGCCAAATCTATCTTCAATCTCACCGGCTATCTCATAAACCTCACCTACACTTTGGCTCAGAGCCAGTCTGCGATAAAGTTCAAGCCTCAATCTGTCTTCGCTGATAACCTCTTCGTTTAGATAAGCATCAACTGCAAGCTTGACCTCAACGCTTTTTCTTTTCTCTTCTTGTATGCCGCTAAGCTGCTTGATAGCCTCTTCTAACATCCTAAGATAAAGTCCATAACCTATCTGTTTTATATGTCCGCTTTGTGCTTCTCCAATTATATTGCCGCCGCCTCTGATCTCTAGATCATGAAATGCAAGCACCGCTCCGCTTCCAAGGTCGGAGTGAGATTCAAGAGCAACAAGTCTTCGTTTGGCAAGATCAGTTAATCTCATTTTGTCTGCTACCATAAAATAACAATACCCCTCTTTGCCTCCGCGCCCTACTCTGCCTCGAAGCTGATGCAGATCAGCCATTCCAAAATTCTCTGCACCGTCGACTATCATGGTATTGGCATGCGGCATATGGATACCCGATTCGACTATAGAGGTAGAAAGCAGCACATCATACTCACCTGCTTCAAACTTCATCATCTCATCTTCTGTTTCTTTTGCACTTATTTTTGAATGAAGTACAGCTACTCGAAGAGATGGCAGGATCTCAAGAAGTTCCTTTTTTTTATCATTTATAGATGCTATAGAGTTATAGACATAAAATATCTGTCCGCCTCTTCTAATTTCGCGCAAAAATGCCTCTTTTAGCAACTTTTTATCATAACTTTTGACAAAAGTCCTCACTCCTACTCTCTCGACAGGAGGGGTAAGTATTTCACTAAAAGTTTTTACACTTGATAATGCCAGATTAAGACTTCTAGGAATCGGAGTAGCACTCATACTAAGAAGATGTACATTGCTAGCCATCTCTTTTAGGCTCTCTTTTTGTTTTACACCAAATTTATGCTCTTCATCTATCACCACAAGAGCTAACCGTTCAAATTCCACTCCAAGCAGTGCATGAGTCCCTATGACAACATCTATAGTGCCGTCTTTTAATCCTTTGATAACTGTGTTTTTTTCTTTGGCGGTACAAAATCTATCAAGTTTCGCTATGCTAATACCATATGCAGATAGTCTCTCTTTTAGACTCTTGTAATGCTGAGAGCTAAGCAGCGTAGTTGGAGCTATCATGCATGCTTGATATCCGCTTTTAACAACCGCAAATATCGCGCTCATTGCTACTTCTGTTTTGCCAAAACCCACATCGGCACTCAGCAATCTATCCATCATCTGGCCGCTTGCCATTTCTGCAAGTATAGAGCTGATCGCTTCTTCTTGATCTTCGGTATGCATAAATCCGGCTTTGCTCATAAAGTCGGCTTGAAGTGATTCGTCTAATGAAATTTGAATACCCTTGGAAAGGTGTCTTTTAGCTGACAGATTGACAATATCAGAAGCAATGGCAAACAATTTCTCTCTGACTTTTTCTTTGAGATTTCTAAAACTCATCTTGCCCAGTCTGTCGACCGCAGGTAAAGCTCCGCCTTCGGCTACATATCTGTCTATAACATCAAGATTTTCAACAGGCACTAGCAGCATATCTTCGTTTTGATATACGATTACTACAAACTCTCGCACCGCCCCTAAAACTTCTCGTTTCTCTATTGCTCTAAAAAGACCGACACCATGAGTTTCATGAACTACATATTCTCCGGGCTTAAGCTCATCTAAGATGAGCATACTTTTTTTTACTTTTTTAGGTTTGATTGGGCTATTTAGCGAGACTATCAGCTCGTTTGCACTTAAAATATTTATGATGCCGTCTTGGTATACAAAATTGAGCCCATCAAATGAATCGAGCATACTGCCGCGCACTATACTTTCATTTTTGGCAATTACCGTGATTTTTTTATCTTTATGAGCAGTGAGCAATTTATTTATATCGGTCACTTCTATATCACGATATTTTTTTGATTCCGGTATGGTTTGAAGATCTTTAAAATCGACCTCATCATCTATGTGAGTTGCAGCAATAGGTTTAAAAACATCTAGAGGATTATATCCCAAATCATCCAGCACCCACCAGCCTTGCGAATCTATATCTTTTACAAATACCTCGTATGGCGTTGTTTCTGCTCTGCTTTTTAGTGCCTCATTTTGAGCAGCATCCAATGATAAAAAAGCCGGACTTATCACAATCTCTTCAAGCTCATCTTTATTGCTTTTTTGGGTACTGATATCAAATTGTCTAATACTCTCTACTTCATCCCCAAAAAGTGAAATCCGGTATGGCATCTGGGATTCCAAAGGATAAATATCTATGATATCTCCACGAAAAGAGACTTCAGCTTTTCCGGTCACAATATCTACAAATTGATAACCCCAATTATAAAACATCTCTTTTACTTGAGAATTTATCTTGTCACCAAAAGCTATAGTAAAAGTATCAAAGTACTCCTCTTTTGGAAATGAAAGCATAAGTGTACGAGCTGGGGAGATAAGTATTTTTGGACTGTTTGAACGATAGTAAGAGCCAAGCGCTACAAGCAGCTCTCCGAACTCTTCTTGATATGGACGCAGATCCTCCCCATGAGACAAAAGAATAGACGGCAATACAAATGCATCAATATTTGCCAAAGTTGCTATATGCTTTATCTGCAAAGCTTCTTTGTCATTGTTGCATACTAGCACCAAATTGTTTTCTCTAAGAGAGACTAAAAAATCATAAACGGCACTAGAATACATATATTGTGTGATGTCTTTTATTTTTTGCTTTTCGGCAATACAGCGTCCGAATCAACTATTTTTGTATCAATGAGATTATGATATTTGCTTTCTACTTCTGCATATCGGCTTAGCAGAGAACTTCCTTTTACTACTGTTTTACCATCAAAAAAGCCGTTTTCTTCAACTGTTATCTTGGAATAGACCAACTTCCCAAGAGCTCTTCCGGTGGAAAGAACATGTATCATATTAGCATCGATAACACCATCAACCAATCCGCCAATGACTATGATATCGCTTTTCACTTCACCGTAAAGCTCACCTTTTTCCCCTACAGTGACTGTTTGATTAGACGAAATTGCCCCCTCAAATTTTCCGTTTATCACAACATCACTCTGTGTTGTAATACCCCCTACTATATTACAATCATCTGCTATGATAGTCGCGTTATACGAGCTTAACTTCGAATTCGTTTTATTAAAGAATCCCACGGTACATCCTTTTGCTGTTTAAATATTTTATTATAGTTTACCATACTCCAACTAATAAATGGTCTAGGATTGATAGCTTTTCCTCTGTAATGTACTTCATAGTGAAGATGAGGGCCAGTTGAGCTGCCGCTATTTCCGCCTAGTGCAATTACCTGGCCTTTTTTGACAATATCGCCTATCTTGACTTTAGTTCCGCTCAAATGAGCATAGGCTGTACTAAAGCCGTATTTATGTCTCACAACCACTAATTTTCCATATCCGCCGACATCTTTATTTACCGATCTTGTGACGATACCGTCAGCAACGGCATATACTGGTGCACCCATTTGAACTCTCAAGTCAATCCCGTGATGCATTTTCTTGGTTTTAAATATTGGATGGGTTCTAACCCCAAAAGCAGATGTAACCACAGGACGTCTTACCGGCGAACCGTTTGGTATATGTTTTAAAATAAATTTTTTAAGCTCATGATCTCTTTTTAACTTAGCCAATCTGTTTTCGACAGTGCTCTTTTCTTTTGAGGCAACGCTCTCTTTTTGTTTAAATACTTCAGGAGGATTGCTCATTTTTTCATAAGCAGTAATCTTCTCTTCTAATGCTTCGAATTTTTCATCCAATTCTTCATATGCTGCTATTTTATTTTCAAGATCTTGTTGGTAAAGCTCATTTAATGATGTCAACTCCATTACTTTGTGTGTCAAAATTGGTATCACGATAGCTCCGCCTATGGCTATAAGGCTGACAAATGCAATGATCCAAAATAAAAATCTTCTAAAAAGTTTGGTAAGACTATATGATTTGGTGCCTCTTATATCTGATATAGTGATTATAACTCTATGCTTCATTTCACCTCTTCAGATTTTAAAAAAGCTTCAACGACAGCAAAAGACCCAAACACCAAATATTCATCTTCGGGATTGATAGTACCGTCAAAAAAATCATAAGGAATTTCAAGTTCCCTGAGTGTATTTTCTAAAAATTCTATTTTCAACGCCCTTGGAGAATCTATTCTTATGATCAAAAGCTTTTTGATTTTTGGTTTTAATAATTCCAATATCTGTCTATAAGGTTTGTCTTCTAATGTATTGTATATAAGCACTACAGGTTGCAAAAGCAATTTATCTATTACTTTTGCCGCAAGGAGATTGTGTCCTACATCTATATGAATATTAGAAGCATACGGGAAATATCTGCCCATCATTACCCATGTATGCAGATTTTGGACATCACATACCAATCCCAAAACGTCAAGTGCTGCGCAAGCCGTGACAGCGTTGTCAATCAAAAAATCTCCCCATAAATTTTCTAATGCGACATCTTTAATAGGCTGGATATGTGACGAGGTTTCTCTGGCAACAAAATATAGCTTTGCATCTTTTTGCAATGCTATCTTATTGGCAACATGCAAAACTTCTTGATGTATTTGGGGTGCAATGACAGCTCTTTTGTCTATACTTCTTAGCTTTGTACTTGCAATACTGGTGATATCATTTCCCAAAAATGCCTGATGATCATAATCGATAGGCATTATCACGCTAAGGACTTTTGGCACCACATTTGTTGCATCATGTTCTCCGCCCATTCCGGCTTCTAATACAATATAGTCACATTTTTCAAAAACAAAAAGAGCTAGCAGCGTAGTATATTCAAAATAACTAAGCTCATTGCTCTGTTCTTTGGTTAGAATATTATAAAGGCGTTCATGGGCATCATCCAGTAATTGATCGTTGCAATCGCACCCGTTGAGCCAAAATCTCTCATTAAATTTCAATATATGCGGAGAAGAGTAATGCCCCACGCTAAATCCGCTTTTATAAAGCAGATGGGATATCATCCGTCCTGTACTCCCCTTGCCGTTAGTTCCGACAATATGGATAACCTTTGGTATCTTGACGTAAGGCTTGATGGTTTCAAAAGCATCTATGATACGTACGTAATCTATGTGCTTATAGTACAATGGTTTTGTGCTAAGCAAAAGATCAAGAGCAGGTATCATTTACTACTTGCTCCCAATGCGCTGACATATGCCATAAATGCATCTACTGCTTTTTCTAAACCCTCGCCGATAGATGCTATACGCAAGGATGACGTTTCCAGCGCGCTCTCGCTTATGCCCGCTTGGGTAGTTGTTCTTATAGTTTTTGTGATAATTTCACCTGTTTTAGTTATCATGGTAAATTCTACGTTCACTATCGTTTGATAACGAGTGGTATATCCATATTTATCATAGCTTAAAGGCACAAACTGCGTACCTTTATATGATACTTTAATTACATTATTGGCTTGTTTTTTTGGCGCTATTTTACCATTGAATCTGGTAATTATAAGCTTTCTGATTTGATCTGTTAGATATGGAGCGTTTTCTGGTTCGCTAGGATCTATCTGCACTTCTACATAAACACTCTCATCAAATACTTTTTTGACCATATGCGAGGATGGCTGATATCCGCAACCGCTCAATCCTATGCTAACTAAAAGTGTTATTAAAAGCTTAGATATTTTTAGCACGGCTTGACCACCAGGTTGACAAGTTTGTTTGGCACAACTATCTCTTTTACTATACTCATTCCTTCTAACCACTTAGAGACCGCTTCTTTCGCTGCCATTATGATCTCTTCGTTCGAAGCGCCGGGTGACACTTCTATTCCTCCTCTGTTTTTGCCGTTAACAGAGATGCCGTAAGCAATACTGTCACTTACAAAAACTTCATCTACGATCTCTTGAGGTGCGAGATTTTTAAGACCAAAGTATTTTTGGCTGATCTCGCTTACTACATGTGGGATAACCGGTTCCATAATAGAACAAAGCACCCAATACCCTTCGCTCCAAACACTTTTATTCTCCTGAGCATTAAGTGCATTCATTGCTTCCATTACACCTGCTATCATGGTATTGAAAGTATATCTCTCATTATAGACATCGTTTGCCCGCACAAGAGCTTCATAGACTTTTTTTCTTGCAAATTTTTCTTCTTTAGATAGAGAATTATGGTCAATTACAGGCTTTGTTTGGCTGGATATGATATTTGCACTTCTATCATAAAATCTCTTGATAAATTTGAATGCACCTTCTACTGCGCTATCGTTCCACTCCAATTCTTGAGTAGGAGGAGCTGCAAAAAGTATAAACAATCTAGCCGTATCAGCACCATACTGTTCTATCAGTGCGTCAGGATCAACGGTATTTCCTTTGGACTTGCTCATTTTAGCACCGTCTTTTAGTACCATTCCTTGAGTAAGAAGCCTATCAAACGGTTCATCAAAATCCAAGTATCCCAAATCTCTAAATACTTTGGTAAAAAATCTAGCATAGAGTAAATGCAATACTGCATGCTCGATTCCGCCTATATAATGATCAACCCCCATCCAGTATTTTATTTGCTCTTTGGAAAACGGTTCACTAAGCCAATTTGCAGGCGATGCGCAAAAACGAAGGAAATACCAGCTAGACTCCACAAATGTATCCATAGTATCTGTTTCTCTAATTGCATCTCCGCCGCATTTTGGACATTTGCAATATTTCCAAGTAGGATGTTTTTCTAGAGGATTGCCCTCTCCTGTTATCTCGATATCTTCTGGCAATGCGATAGGAAGATTTTCTTTTTTCTCCATTACCAGTCCGCATTTCTCACAATGCACGAACGGTATAGGGGCACCCCAATATCTTTGGCGTGATACCCCCCAATCTTTCAACTTATAATTGGTAGTTTTCTTACCTATATTTTTACTCTCAAAGTACTCTATGATCTTGCTCTGAGCATCTTTAGAATTCAGTCCGTCAAACTGGGCCGAATTGAAAAGTTCACCTGCCTCTGTATACGCCTTTGCCGAATCAAGCTCGCCATCATACGGTTTAATGACCGCATTGATAGGCAGATCATACTTCATAGCAAAATCAAAATCTCTATCGTCGTGAGCAGGGACAGCCATTACTGCGCCGCTGCCGTAATCCATTAGCACAAAATTAGCTACCCAAACCGGTACGCTTTTGCCGGTTAGCGGATGTATAACATTAAGACTCAATGGCACACCGCTTTTTTCTTTTTGTCTATCAATTGAAGAGCTATTTTTCATTTCTTGGATTTTGGAGATTATGCTTTCATCCAAGAGAGAATTATCTATCATATAAGAAACTATCGGATGTTCAGGCGCAAGCGCGGTATAAGACACTCCATAAATTGTATCAGGACGAGTTGTAAATACATCAAAACTGTCAAATTTGCTGTTTAGTTTTGCTTTACTCTCCTCGTCAAAAAATAGATCAAATTCCAAACCGTTTGATTTGCCGATCCAGTTTTCTTGCATAGTAAGCACTTGCTTTGGCCAGCCGCCTTCAAGTTTCTTTAGGTCATTTAGGAGTTCATCGGCATATTGAGTGATCTTGAAGTAATACTGGTTCATATCTTTTTTGACTATTGGAGTATCGCATCTCCAGCAGCATCCGTCTACCACTTGCTCATTGGCTAGTACTGTCAAATCATGTGGACACCAGTTAAGAAGGCCTTTTTTGCGATATAGCAGACCTTTTTCATACATATCTATGATGAAACCCTGCTCAAACTTTGTATACAGCTCATCGCTTGTTGCTAGTTGTCTATCTTGAGAAAATGAAAACCCAAGAGAGGCAAACTCGCGTTTCATATAATCTATATTGTCATAAGTCCATGTTTTAGGATGAGAGCCGTTTTTGATAGCAGCATTTTCAGCGGGCATACCGAAACTGTCAAAACCGATCGGATGAAGTACATTAAATCCTTGCTGACGGTAATATCTAGCAAATGCATCGCTTAGAGTATAATTTCTCACGTGCCCCATATGAAGTCTCCCGCTAGGAAACGGGAACATACTCAATATATATTTTTTATCCAATGTAAAATCTTCACTTGGCTCAAAACTTTTATGCTCCAACCAATAGTTTTGCCATTTAGATTCTATATCATGAGGCTTATACTCACCCATCTTTACTCCAAAAAATAAAATATGGATGATTATACCAAAGGGTGGCTAAAGGAGTGGTAAATTAAAATTATTTTAAATCTTTGTCATAATTGTATCATTAAAAAAATATTTTCACTTCTTTATACCTTCAATCTCGTTCCCACGGTCTCCGTGGGAATGCATACCAAATCAAATCTCGTTCCCACGGTCTCCGTGGGAATGCCAAATTATATATACCAAAATAAATTTACGTTCGTAGTGAGCTTGTCGAACTATGGACGACATTTTTTACCCTTCGACGGGCTCAGGGCGAACGGTTATTCATGTGCTTGATATATGGATTCCTGCCTTCGCAGGAATGACGAAGTGGCGGTGAATTCACGCCTTTGATTGTCATCCTCGCCTTCGCGGGGATGACACATGATGCTTTAAAAACTAAAGTTCTTTTTTGGCCTCATGCAATGCTGATATCACAGCATCAATATTCTCTTTTGGAATATGCACCTTCCAATCAGGCTCGTTTGCACTGCTTTGCAATGATATTCCTATACTTGCCACACTTTGACTATCTGCTCCATATGGTTCATCTATAATGCCGATTGAGATAGACCCATCTGTTGTGCCATGCAGATTTATTTCTTGGATAATTTTAGCGATTTTACTCATAATATTTCTCCGTTTTTAGAAATATTATATCACTATTTTTGCTTTTTGAGCAAGGATGCCAATTTTGCTTGCGAACGCAGCCAGACATTATGCTCTACAGCAGGAAAACCTCCATAAGTTTTGCCGCCTTCGAGAGTTTTGGTCACTCCTGATTTACCGGCAATTGTTGCGAAATCGCCTATTTTTAGATGGCCTGCACTCGCACTTTGCCCTCCCATCACCACATTTCTACCCAGAATTGTGGATCCAGACATTCCAACTTGAGCTGCAAGCAAACTATATGCACCAATATCACAATTATGTCCTATTTGGACAAGATTATCTATTTTGGCGCCATTACGCACAAAAGTAGTACCAAATACTGCTCTATCAATAGTGCTATTAGCCCCTATCTCCACATCATTTTCTATGATAACATTCCCGTTTTGATAGATTTTGACATGTTCTCCTGTTCTTGTATGCGCAAATCCAAATCCATCACTTCCGATCACTGCACCACCATGTATGATACACTTCTCTCCTAAAACAGTATGATGATAAATCGTGACATTTGGATATATCAGGGTGTCTGAACCAATCGAGACATTATCTCCGATATAGCAGCCGCCTAATATAGTTACCCTGTCTCCTATAGTTACATTAGTGCCAAATATCACACTGCTATCAATATCACACTCATTACCCAAAGTAGGTTTAGATCTCTTAGCTGATATCTTATACGCAAACATTTTTGATGCAAGAGCGAGCTTGAGATACGGTTCATTTGTGATAATCGCTACCGTCTCTTGTGGCAACAGATGCGCATATTTCTCTTCGATCAGAACGGCTCCTGCTTTGGTAGAAGAGAGCTCATCTTTGTATTTATCGTTATTAAAAAAGCTCAGCTGATCTGGACCAGCTTGGCTTAGTGTATGGATACCTATTATCTCTTTGTCGCTGCCATTGGAGGGCAAACTTATCTCTTTTAAGATACTGCTTAGCAACATAAGCTTACCTCTCTATGGCCACTATGCCGCCTCGTACGATCTCAAGCGGATTATATCTTTGTGCTGCTTCAATAAAATGCTCTATGCGTCTAGACTCATCGGCAGCCATGGCTATGATCATATGTTCTCCGGCATTGACGATACCGCCATTATATGTTTGACACAAAGCTTGTATATCCCCCAGATGCTCGCTAGCAGGAAATTTGATCAATACCATCTCTTTTTCTACCATCTCTTCATGTTCAATGACTTTTAGTGTAGAGATAAGCTTATTGAGCTGTTTTATGATCTGCTCTATTATTCTTTGATTACCTTTTGTGACTATAGTTATTCTTGAGAGATCACTATTTGGGATCGGGGCAACAGTGAGTGATTCTATATTGTACCCGCGTCCGGCAAAAAGACCCGATACTCTTGCTAATACTGAGCTTTCATTCATAACAATAGCTGATATAACTCTTCTGACTTCTTGCATTATTGGTCCTTGTGCTCTAATAACATATTGTACAATGCTCCACCGGCCGGTACCATCGGCAATACATTCTCAAAGCGATGTACTGCTACATTCATGAAACAAACCTTATCTTGCTTGATAGCATCCTTAAGCGCATCATCAAACTCTTTTTTTGTGGTTACATCATAGCCTATACCGCCGCATGCCTCGGCCAAAGCTTTGAAATTCGGCTGAAAGCTCAAATCGGTCTCAGAATACCTCTTCTCGTAAAAAAATGTCTGCCATTGTCGTACCATGCCCAAAAATTGATTATTGAGAATAACATTGATTACAGGTATTTTGTATTCAGCTGCAGTTACAAGCTCTTGCATATTCATAAGTATTGAGCCGTCACCTGTTATATTTATGACAGTTTTTTCAGGAACTCCACGCTTGGCGCCCAAAGCTGCCGGAAAACCAAATCCCATAGTACCGAGACCACCGGAGTTTATCCATTGTCTTGGTCTGTCAAACGGATAAAATTGCGCTGCCCACATTTGATGCTGTCCAACATCGGATGTAATGATAGCTTGCTCGCCAAGAAGCTCACCTATTCTTTGAATAACCCATTGCGGCTTGATAACCTCATCACTATCATTATAAGTAAGAGGATGAAGCTCATTGTATCGAGCTAATATCTCTCTCCATGCTTGATATCTATCAGGGTTTACATTTCCTACCAATAAAGAAGTCATTTTGTGCAATACTTCGCTTACGTCACCCACTATTGGAAAATCAACATCTACTAATTTTCCTATGTTCGCCGGATCTATATCTATATGGATTATCTGGGCATACTTAGCAAATTCACTGAGTTTGCCTGTAACCCTATCGTCAAATCTTGCGCCAAGAGAGATGATCAGATCTGTTTCGCTCATAGCCATATTTGATGCATAATTTCCATGCATTCCAAGCATTCCTTGCAATAATGGATTTTCATGACCCATTACGCCTCTAGCCATTAGTGTTTCAACAGCCGGTATTTGAGTAAGCTTTGCAAATTCTCTAACCAAATCGCTAGCATTACCCAGAACTACACCACCGCCAAGATACAAAAGAGGTTTTTTGGCTTCCATTATAGCCTCAACTGCTTTTTTGATCTGTCTATCGTTGCCTTTGTAGCTAGGACGATATGTTGGTATATTTACTTCTGTAGGATATTTAAATATTCCATATTCTGCTGTTATATCTTTTGGTATATCTACAAGTACTGGACCTGGTCTGCCTGAGCTGGCGATATAAAATGCCTCTTTTAGTATCCGAGGCAGATCTTCAATGTTATCGACTAAATAGTTGTGTTTCGTACAAGGTCTTGATATGCCCACTGCATCGACTTCTTGAAATCCATCTGTACCTATCAAGGAGAGAGGAACCTGACCTGAGATTACGACAAGCGGTATAGAGTCCATATAAGCAGTTGCCAATCCGGTTACTGCATTTGTAAATCCGGGTCCGCTTGTGACCATAGCGACTCCGACTCTACCTGTTGCTCTGGCATAACCGTCAGCTGCGTGTACTGCAGCTTGCTCATGGCGATTGAGTATATGCTCAAATCCATTTTGTTTATAGATGGCGTCATATACATTCATAATAGCACCGCCGGGGTAACCAAAAACGGTCGTAACTCCCTCAGCGATGAGTGCTTCGCACACCATTTGTGCTCCACTCATTTTCATGGTCTCTTCTCCAAAGATATAGTTTTGGGGTTGATTATAGCAAAAAAAGTTTAGAAATCAGTGAAAAATATTATGACTTTATGAGAATAAATTGCTTGTATTTTAAATCTCGTTCCGTCTCTCGTTTGTATAATCAAATCACCACTCAAGTATGTAGTATAATAAAACTGTAGAGTCGGATTGATGTAGATTGATTTCCTCTCGTTCCCACGGTCTCCGTGGGAATGCATACTGGACCCCAAAGGATAAATATACGCTCCCACGCGGAGCATGGGAGCGAGGGGAACGCACCCTACTCCAAAAGACAAATTAGAGATCCTGAAACGAGTTCAGCATGACGACATAGCTTTGCATCCTTCGAGCGCTACGCCCTCTCTGAGCCCGTCATCGACGACGATACATTCATCTTTTCCAAGCAATCCAAGCAATGCCTTAAACAGCACTATGCCAGTAGCTATGAGGTCACTTCTGCCTGTACCCACTGAGATTTGACGCATATCTTCGCTCATATCCAAAAGTCTTTTTAGCTGCTCGTCCATATCTGCTAGATCAAGCTTCATGCCATTGATCTTGTGTGCTTCATAAGTCTCAAAGTCCAAACCTATCTTCATGGCTGCTACGGTTGTAGGGGTTCCGGCTGTGGCTACTACTATGGGGCTTTTTTCTTTTGCGGTATTTGTGATAAACTCGGATATTGGCTCAAGTCTGCCAGGTAGCGCACTTTTGAGCATATCAAGTGTCGGGTAGGCCTCGGCTAGAGTAACTATACCTAGAGAAAAACTCTGCACTGCTATCTCATCGTTATACACAAAAGCCACTTCAGTAGATGCACCGCCTATATCTATCATTGCAAATCCGTTTTTAGTCACAATACCCAATGCTTGCAGACGATTAATGACTGCTGATATAGTAAGCCTTGCCTCTGTGTCTCCATCAATTATCTCAAACTTAACACCGGTTTGATCATAGATCTCTTCTATTATCTCCAAACTGTTTTTAGCTTTTCTCATGGCTTCAGTTGTCACGGCTTTAATCTTGTCTTTGGTAAAATCGATGTGTGACGCGGCTTCATTGATAGCTTGTATGATGCGCTCTTTTGCCTGAGAGGAGATCACTCCAGTGTGTATGAGATTATCGGCAGTTCTGACAATTTTTTGATACTCATACAAAAACTCCCCGCTTTTGCAGTCCACTTGCAATACACGCAGTGTGTTTGAACCTAGATCTATAGCTATCATCAATGAGCTTCGCTAAATACAAAACCGTTTTGTTTGAGTTTCTCTCTTATCTCTTCTTGATGAGCCTCGCCTTTTGTCTCAAGAGCTACAGATACATGCGCATCTCCAAATTCCAGGTCAATAGAAGTCCTATCATAGCCTATATGGACAATGTTTGCCCCGACACTTCTTAGTATCTCAGTAAAATTCATCAATGCTCCGGGCTTATCGACAAGTGTGACCATTAGTTTCATCTTGCGTGCTGATTTCATAAGCCCTTTTTCTATGATGAGAGAGAGCATGGTGACATCAATATTGCCGCCGCTGACCACTATACCTACTTTACTCTTTTTTGGTAGTTTTAGTTTATTATGCATGAGTGCAGCTACTCCGACTGCCCCTGCGCCTTCTACTAATATTTTTTGTTTTTCCAACAAGTACAAAATAGCATTTGCTATCTCATCTTCGCGTACCAATACGATATCATCAACGCTCTTAAGTATATATTCAAGAGTAACAGGAGATGTATCTCTCACGGCGATACCGTCAGCGATGGTGCGAACATGCAAACTATCTATGGCCTTCTTTGCATCAAATGATTGCTTCATAGCCGGAGCGCCTTTGGCTGCAACTCCGATCACTTTGATCTTTGGATTGATAGCCTTAGCTGCTGTAGCAATGCCCGATATGAGACCTCCGCCGCCTACAGGTACTATGATGGCATCCAGATCACTCACATCTCCTAGCATTTCCAGAGCTATTGTGCCTTGTCCTGCCATGACATCATCATCTGCAAACGGATGCACAAAACTTGCATTATGACGCGCAGCATAATCTATGGCATATGCATATGCTTCATCGTAATTGACCCCGTGCAAGATCACTTCTGCACCAAAATCTTTTACGCCTTGTATCTTGGTAAGCGGTGTGGATTCTGGCATCACAATAGTAGCTTTGAGTCCAAAATATGATGCGCTAAGCGCGACGCCTTGAGCATGATTGCCTGCACTTGCTGCTACTACGCCTTTAGTGTTGCCCTCCTCTACGAGTGTGGCTATTTTATTGAAAGCTCCTCGTAGTTTAAACGAACCGGTACGTTGCAAGTTCTCCTTTTTGAGATATACTTCATATCCACCAAGATCACTCAAGATCGGAGCAAATGCAAAAGGTGTCAAATGAACAACTGCTTCGAGCCTTTTTGATGCTTTTTGGATAGTGTCTATATTTAACATTTTATTTTCCTGTTACCATAATTAGGTACAATTATAACGAAAAGATATTACAAACAAGGAAATGAAATTATGGAATGCGAATTCCCGACAGTCAACGCTGACCCAAAAGAGATGAAAGATATTTTTGAAAAAACAAAGACTATAGCTATCATTGGATGCTCGCCAGACGAGAGCAAAGCCAGCAATATGGTAGCACGATATCTAAAAAATGCAGGTTTTACCATAATACCGGTATACCCGAAAGAAGAGATAATCTTGGGAGAAAAGGTATATAGAAGCCTCAGCGAGATCCCATGCAAAGTAGATATGGTTGACATATTCCGCAAACCAGAAGTCATAGCAAGCGTAGTAGATGAAGCAATAGCCAGAGGTGATATAGATATCATATGGACTCAACAAGGACTTGTCAATAATGCCGCAGCCGAAAAAGCCCAAGAGCATGGCATGCGAGTAGTACAAAACCGTTGCACGAAGATAGAACATCAAAGACTGTAAACTATATTTAATTTTTTATTAAAAAAATTAAATTCTCAATAGTATAAAAGCTTTTTAATTATATTATTATTCTTTGTATAATAAAAATGATTATATTGGGGTAATAAAATGAATAAATTTAACTTTTCGACTATTGTATTGGCTATGCTAATTACTAACAACTTAAGTGCAAACAATGTAGATATCCCATTGGATTCTCCTATATATGAAGAGATAGAAAGATTACAAGCCCTTGGAGCTATCTCTTCGCTAAGCACCACGACAAAACCTTACAATACAAAAGAGTTGCTCGATGCCATATCCCAAATAGAAGATGCCAGATTTCAAAGCTCAAAAGAAGAGTTGCTAAATGAAATTGGCAGATACGATTCAAGCGGATTGCTCGATACTTCTGCATCAGCTTATTATAGCCATGAACAACAACCCCTTGCAAATGTTTCTGGATTACCCGATGGAGACGGAAGTGCCTTTTTTGCCAACAAAGACGGACTCAGACTAGACAAAGACGGCAATGTGCAACTATCTACTAGACTGCAATATATAAATGAATATTTTAGCTTCGTAGTCACACCTGTGTATACAAATTCACTAGATGAAAATGGATTTGAACTTCATGACACATATGCTAGAGCAACATGGAAAAATGTCAATCTCACATTTGGCAAAGAAGCCTTATGGATGGGGCCTTCACATAGCGGCACTCTGCTTTTGTCTAATAACGCAAAACCTATCGATATGCTCAGAATTTCAAATGTCGAACCATTTAAACTTGATTTTTTAACACCACCGGTATCAGATATCATTGGTTTAGTGGATATAGATTTCTTCGTAGGCAGATTGGACCATCACGACCATATCCTATTACCTGATAGAAGCATCAATGACGGCTATCCAAAAATGATCGGTATGCAGCTTAGCTTCAAACCGCTTGACAGTTTCGAATGGGGAGTTTATAGAACGGCATTATACGGAGGCGGTGGAAGAGATGAAGGTTTTGATACTTTTATTGATGTATTATTTCCGACCGGAGATGTGGAAAATCAATTTGGGTTAGAACCTGGAGATCAAAAAGGAGGCTTTTTTGCTACCTATAACTCCAGCAATGATTATCAGCCATTCAAACTATATGCAGAGGGTGCAGGTGAGGATGCAGCGGGTATGACTCCGTCAAAGTGGAGCTGGATAGGCGGTGTGAAGCTATTTGATGTAGGAAATATCAAAGGCCTCAGCCTGAATTATGAATATATGGCAATGGATGAAAGTCATGCATGGTATCGTCATCATGTATACAAAGACGGATACACTAACGATGGCCGCATCATGGGGCATGCCCATGGCGGCAGCGGCGATGTTCACTTTGCGAACATAACCTACCAACCCTCCATGCAAAGAACTCTATACATGGGCTATGCACGGGATGATTTTGATAATGGAAGCAAAGCAAACAGCCTATCAATAGGCATAAGAGAAAGATTGAATAATGATATAGAATTAGGATTGAGTGCCGGGTATAACGACTCTAGCATATACGATGATAACTATTTTGTGAATATATCGGGCAAAATACTGCAATGGTAGCAAAGAGTTGATTGTTGCTCTTAGTCTTTTGTAGTCCAGTATGCATTCCCACGGAGACCGTGGGAATGAGAGTGGATCCCCGGGTCAAGCCCGAGGATGACGAAAGTGAAAATAGCAAACTCAACGTCATTCCTGTGTAGATGAGAACCGTAATAAACAACAACTGCTTGTTGTTTATAGGTTTGGAACCGAAGGCGATGTGCTTTTGCACCGCCAAAGGAGAATCCATAAAAAATAATGTCACACGAGCACTCGAAAAGCAGCTAGATTTTGAGCATATGCCGGAAAAATCTAGCGTTGCGGTTTGTGAGTGTGACGATTTTCTTTGGTTACCTTTCTTTGCTAAAAAGAAAGGTACAAATAAGAGAAGATGTTTTTAAAAAGATTTTTCCATCACTCCTATGCTACTGTATGGGAGTGTAAATTTGTTTTTTTGTGATCCAGTATGTATTATCACGAAGTGATAGAAACTAGGCTAATCTATAAATAATTTAAACTAATATAAATTTATTTAGAAAATTTATTTAGAAAATTCATATTTTAACTACCAATTTAAGTTTTTTAAAATAATTAATGTGATTTAATATTAAAAAGAATCATTGAAGAAGGATAATATGTTTAAAAAAATATTATTAGTCGCCTTGTCAATAATAGGAAATACTGCCCATGCAGACACTGTGTCAAATCCATGGGAAGTCGGCGTAAGTGCCGTAGGTATTTTTGAAGGCAACAACGGCGATGCCCTTAGCAATGATTTTCCAGGTGCCGGATTGCGTGTAGGGTACCATTTTACGCAAAAATGGTCTCTTATAGGCGAGGTATTATACACGATTCCAGATTATGGCACTAAAGATGTAGATGTTGTTGATTATATCGGAAGTATAGGATATGATTTTAGCCCGATCAGATCCGTCACCCCTTATACTTCATTAGGGCTAGGATATCGCACTATAAGCGATGTTTCTAAACGCAATAATTATAATTTGGTATTAGGTGCCGGACTTAAATTGCCTATGTATGACTCTTTTCAATTTACGATAGAAGGAAAAGGGCGTTGGAATCTAGAACACAAAGAACAAGGAATTATAGGCACGACAGGTGTAAATTACTTCTTCTGATCCACACTCCAGCCTAAAAACCCTTCTACCTTCAACCTTCTACCTTCCGTTCGCCCTGAGCCTGTCGAAAGGTCACAAACAAAATTTACTTTTCTTTTAAAGCATTTTTTATATTGTGATAAATTGATTCTAATGATTCTTCTTTTTCGTATATTTTATTTAAAATAATAGCACTTTGCATCGGTTCATCTTCGTAATTATGAGATAATTCATTTCGTATGTCTCTTAGCTCTTTCCACTCTTGAGCTGTCAAAATCTCTGCTTTTTCCAAACGGTTTAAAATGTCGATAAAGGTAAACTTTTCTATATTTTCTTCGTATAAAGAAAATACTATTTTTATTAATTTTTCGCCTATTGTATCTTGAAGTTTGGAAAATCTATAAATAAACTGATCTATGGCTTGAATATCTTCTTGGGTTAAATTTTGATAGCTTTGCTGGGTCAATGGAAATAGATTTTTCAATTCATTTTTGGCGTAATGGAGTCTTTGCAAATGTTTTTCACACTCGTTTATCACTTTTTCTTGTTTGAGTTTTTTTAGATCCAACTTTACTCCCTTTTTTAAAGCTTCTTCTTCTACAGCTCTTGTTTTATCGGTAGAAATCACTATATCAATCTTTTGTTCGCCTATTTTCGCTTTGAGTATTCTTAGCATTTGTAACTTTTTTTCAAGTAAACTATCTTTATCTTGCGTGTCTATATACAAGTCAATATCTCCGCCTTTTTGGGCATCATCTACACGACTTCCAAAAAGATAAACACTGCCTGTTTCAAAAGAGTTATGAAAACTTTCTACTATCGATTTGATCTCATCATAGGTCAATCTCATGGCTTCCTCCTTTAAAACTAAACTGATTTTAGCATAAATTACTCAATTTAGTATATTATATCGTTTTGTCACTGCAAACGAAGTGCGAAGATGGCAACTCCCTATTCTCCCTTCTTCCTTAATCCAACTAATACAAAAACCCGAAAAGCCAAAGCGGTATTTTGTTGCCAAATCCGACCTCCATATCATCAGATATCACAAAACTATGTTCTATATTTTTAATCTGTTCAAACCCTTTGTTTTTGCCCCCGATTTCAAAAGTATATTTATCATCCACTATAAAGTCGCCCTTTTGAGCATATTTGATATTGTGATTTATTTTTATTTGTGACACAAAAAAACTCTCTCTTATACTTCCGACGTTTTTATTTGAGCATAAAATATTATATAGATTTGTATTTTCAAGATATATTTTATCCGGCTTATTGAGCAGTTTTTTGTTTGCAAAATTTCCACCGATTATTTCTATAAGATTTGCTTTTTGTAAATAATATAAATAACTATAAAGTGTATTTCGACTCACAGCAGCACTTTGGGCAATATTTTGGATATTCAGTTCAAGCGGGACCGAACTGCACAGAAGATGCAATAATTTTCTTATTGTATTTATTTTATCGCTATCTACATTGTAAATTGCAGCCACTTCGCTATCCAAGATAATATTTATGATCTCATTGAGCCTTAATTTATAACCTATCTCGCCTTCGGTAAAAAATGGATAAGCACCAAACTCTTTGTAAAGAGCAAAATATTCCAATGATTTCATCTGTTTTGTTATCTTTGAAGCTATATTTTGATGGTTTTCCAAAATATCACTTAAAGTTAATGCCGGTAGGTCAATCTCAAATTTGATAGCCAAAAACTCTCTAAATGAAAGTGAACAAAGCTCATAAAAAAGAACCCTTCTACTCAAATCCACTTTACTATTTTCTATTTCAAGCGCTGATGAGCCTGAAAAAATCACCTTAATATC
This sequence comes from Sulfurovaceae bacterium, assembly GCA_041654415.1. Taxonomy (GTDB): domain Bacteria; phylum Campylobacterota; class Campylobacteria; order Campylobacterales; family Sulfurovaceae; genus BN30871. The sequence continues at coordinate 54,894 of JBAZDL010000008.1, forward strand.
CAAAAAGTCATAGATGATCTTAAGTTCGTTTGCAAAATTGTCAGCTTTGTGGATCTCATCTATTATAAGCAATTTCCCGCCATAAGCGCTAAATTGTTTTGCTATTTGGCTTAAACTATCTGTGATATTGTCACTGCTTATATAAAGCGTTTTTGACGGAGGAATCTCATAATTTTGAGCTATTTGTCTTATAAGTGTGGTTTTGCCCACACCTCTTTGCCCTAGTATCCCTATAATTTTTGATGCGAAATCGATTTCGTCAAACAAATATCTTTTGAATTTTGGCGTAGGAAGTGAAAAATAAAGATTTGAAAATTCATATAGTTTTTCTAGTGATATTGTATCAGCCATATTGACCTCTTTTCAATTGATTGAAAAAATTATATCATATTTTGTATAATTTATTGAAAAAGATTTAAATTTTAGTTACAATCGAAAAATATGAATTTGTATATGCTTATATTTGTTAGATTTTAAAATTTTTCAACTTATTATTTAGTTCGATAAATGATAGGCTTATCGCCAGTGGTAAATTTAGTTAAAAGTAAAGCTCTAAAAGTAAACCTCTGACCATGCTAAACGTTTTTCGTCATCCCAGCAGAAGCAGGGATCCACCACAATGTTTTCGTCATACCGAACTTGATTCGGAATCCACACTAACCGTCATCCTCGACTCCGATCGGGGATCCACTCTTTATTTATGGATTCCGAATCAAGTTCGGTATGACGAGAAAAACTAAAAACTAACGACCCTTTAACTAAAAACCAACGACTAAAAACATCTCAAATTGCAATAAATAGATATGTAATTTTTTCTTTTAGAGCTTTATATTTTATAAATTTAAAAGATTCAATATAAAATTTTTCCAATTCAGTATTATCTGGTGTTAAAACAAGCCACCTAAAACCAATAGAGTTTTTAAGGTCGGTACTAAGAGATAAGCAAAAAGACATTATATATTCGGATATCTTTTTATTATCCAAATCATTATATACTATTTTTCTATAACTTTCTGCCACATAAATATAATCAATATTGATACAAGGTATAGTATCTATTTTACTTGCAGAAAGTCCAACAAAACCACAAATATCATTATTCAAAGTTAGATAATATATGACCGTATCGCCTTTTTGGCAACTTTTTGACAAAAGTTTTACAAATTGTTTTTGTCTATCATCTTGTGTAAGTTTGATAAGCTTTGATATTGGATTGGTAGAAGAAAATTTTTTAAGCTCAAAAGGCATATTTTACTTTAGCCTTTTTAACGCTTTTTATAGCCATATCTATGATTTCTTTTGAATCTCGATTTAAATCCACTTTTGTTACGATTCTTTTGGGAATTTTAACATCACTTGTTTGCACGGTAGTAGCTTTACCATTTTTATATATATATGCCATACTTACTCCTTTGACAAATCTATTTAATTATAGCACATATACGGTAAAAAGTCGCATTTTTGTATCAGACGTCATCTTTCGGCGTAAAACTAGTCATAGATAATTATGAGTCAATTTTCAACACTTCTACCTTCAACCTTAACTAAAACCTAAAAACCAAAAACTAAAAACTAAAAACTAAAAACTAACGAACCCTTCTACCTTCTACCTTCCGTTCACCCTGAGCCTGTCGAAGGGTCACGTATGATATGAGAGGTGTACTGCCAACATGAAAACCTCGACAAACTCACTTATATCTGAAAAACCTCACCGCATACGGAGATATCAAAAATCCAAACATTATACCCACCATATCGGCCACAACATCAAGCGACGAAAATTCCCTAGGAGGCAAAAACGATTGAATTATCTCTATTTGCAAACCAAAAGCAAAAAGCAACAAAAATCTATAAACTACGTTTAGATCCTTCAAAGCCAACGAGGAGAGAATATACAACACAGCAAATGCTGTCATATGATTTAACTTATCCCAACCTAAAGTGACTGACTCTACTCCCACTCTCGCAGTGGCCAAGAATTCTATAATTATAAGTATCACGATAAAAGATAATATATAAATGTATTTCAATTTTTCTCTTTTTGTTTATTTTAACATTTTTCTGATAAAAATTCTAAGTTTATAACAAAATAATCTACTATCAAAACAAAGATTTATCGGTAATTTAATCAAAAATCAGATACAATCAAGCTATATCATTGATAAATATTGATATATTTTTCAAGTTACTCCAAGTTATATAGTGAAAAAAACAGATTTCAATTAAACAACATTAGGAGATATCGATG
>JBAZDL010000009.1:0-55739 GCA_041654415.1 Sulfurovaceae bacterium
GTGCTTCAAGAGCTTCACCAAAACGAATACTTTTGTCAAAGCGAAGATACTGCGTTTTTTGACTATGCGGCCAATTTTGAAGCTGATGTAAAATTTTGGGGAGAGATTGCTAAAGCAAACAGAGTAGTGCTAGTCACTTCTCTATTTGAACGACGCGCGGCAGGACTTTATCACAATACGGCTGTGGTATTCGAACGGGACGGAAACGTAGCAGGCAAATACCGCAAAATGCATATCCCGGACGACCCGGGATTTTATGAGAAATTTTACTTCACTCCCGGGGACATTGGGTTTGAACCGATCAATACAAGTGTAGGCCGTCTTGGAGTGCTAGTATGTTGGGATCAATGGTACCCAGAAGCTGCTAGGCTCATGAGCCTCAGAGGCGCTGATATGCTCATCTATCCGACAGCGATAGGATGGTTTGATAGCGATAGTGCCGAAGAAAAAGATAGACAAAAAGAAGCATGGATAACTATCCAACGCTCCCACGCGATTGCAAACGGCATACCTGTACTCTCATGTAATCGCGTCGGATTTGAACCTGATAGTTGTGGTGCCATGGAAGGCATACGATTTTGGGGCAATAGCTTTGTTTGCGGGGCACAAGGAGAACTAATAGCTCATGCAAATCATCAAAACGAAGAGATATTATATGCCGATATCGATCATGACCGCACAAAAGCAGTCAGAGATATATGGCCGTTTTTACGCGATCGCCGTATCGATGCATATGATAATTTGCTCAAGAGGTATTGCGATTAGTTTTAAATGGTGTTCTCTCGCTCCCATGCTCCTGCGTGGGAGTGTATATTTATCTTTTGTGATTTAGTATGCATTCCCACGGAGACCGTGGGAACGAGATTGGGGATCCTCTGGATTTCTGCTTTCGCAGGAATGACAGAAAAATGTTGCTTTTCGAGCGTTCGGGCGACATTATTAATTTAAACAACAAAAAGGGAAACACGTGTACAAAGTAAGTCCAACAGTTCAAGGTGAAAAGGTCCATTTCAAGGCACCAGATCCGGCATTTTATGAAGCTATCGGCGGCGAGGAAGGCATGCGCAAACTGATGTATGATTTTTATGACATCATATATGAAAGCGATATAGCTCATTTTTTTCCTCAAGACCGTGAAGAATTTGATGCAGTAAAAGTAAGAAACAGCAAATTTTTCATACAGCTTTGCGGTGGGCCAAAAATTTATGAAGCAGAAACCAAAGGTATGGAGCTAAATCAATATATGGTCAGACTTCATGATGATTTCTCTATCTATGAAAAATCGCGTCTTGAATGGCTAGGAGCAATGCGCGAAGCTCTAGAGAAAGTTGACATAGCACAACATCTCAAAGATGATTTTTGGAATTATATAGAGCCGTTTTCCAAGCTTACTGTCAATACCACCGTTGACGGCAGTAAATATTACCAAGATCTATAAAAAGAGCACCATTGGAAGCACTAATATCAATAGCAATGGTCTATACATTTATAGTGCTTGGCTTTGGTGCAAAAAAAATATTTACAAACCAAATAAACGAACAAACCCTAGTACTCATTTCTTTATATTTCTTGCAACCTATACTTACATTTTGGGGATTAACTCGCACACCAATTAGTCAAGAGTTATTATTGGTGCCTTTTGTATATCTGCTGACAGTAGGCGTTGTATTGTTATTTTCCATCATCACCTCACAATATATACTAAAAGATCCAAAAGAGAGATCTATATTTATAGCAGCATCTCTCATAGGCAATACCGGCAATCTTGGTATTCCTCTAGGCATAGCACTATTCGGTGAGCAAAGTGTAGCATACACTAGTATCCTCAACATAGCCAATGTATTTTTTATCTATACTATTGGGGTATATTTTTATGCAAAAGGTCAGTTTAACATCAAACAGTCACTAATGCAAATTGTTAAAATACCTGTTTTATGGTTTGCGCTTTTGGCTATCGCATATAATGCAGCGGGCATGTCTATCCATCCGAGCATTGATAAATTCTTGGAAATGGGAGCGTATGCTACTATAGTCATACAGCTTATGATCTTTGGTATATACTTAGCTGATGTCAAGATAAAGAGTATTGACTATGCTTTTTCTGCCAAAATAACTATGATCAAGCACTTCATGCTGCCGCTAGTTGGACTGGGGGCTATTTGGCTGTTTGAACTAAATCCACTTGTATCGGCTATTTTACTTCTAGAGCTATGCGTGCCTCTAGCAGTAAACAATGTCAATATGGCAGCCCTTTATAATTGTAACCCTGCCAAAACCACTGAGGCGATATTGTTTACAACACTATTTTTTGTGTTTGCAATATACTTTTATATCCAACTATTTTGGTTTATTTTAAAATAATATAATTGAACGCTTTGATTAATCAAGGATTAAATTCAAATTAAGTCCCAAAGGATCAAAAAAACGTCATCTTGAACTTGATTCAGAATCTAAATTGTTCATAGAACTCAATTATCTAACAAGTTTTAGTTCACCTAGATAATTTTTGATACTTCTTCCACTCTCAAGCCAAGCGATAAGCCCGCCTTTTACATTTGAGACATTGGCAAAACCCATCTTTTTAAGCTGAGAAGCTGCTAATGCACCTCTTGGGCCTTTGAGGCAATATGTTATTATCTTTACATCTTGGCCATAAACTTTTGCGATTTTATCAATAGCCATAAATTCCAACTTTCCCCTTGGAATAGTCAAGATATTCTTTGCTTCGATATATCCGCTTGCAAACTCTTCAGGTTCTCTGACATCAAGCAATATAGTGCTGTCGTCAATTATAAGTTCTTCCGGGGATAACTGAGGTGCATCTTTTGCTGCCGTTTCTACTAAAGCTTTTAGATGTTCTGAGAGCGAAGCTTCGTCGTATCTAATCACATATTCATCAAGTTTTGTATGTAAACTTTTCATCTCAACTCCTATAAAATAGTATGCAACATACCTAATTATAGCAAGTTTATTGTTTTAAAAATTGTAATAATAACCTAATCGGTCTTTTTTACTTTAATGCTTCTGCGATGAGTTCCAATGGATTTTTAAATATAGTTTCCACACCCTCTGCACTCATAGCTTCACTAAGCTGAACTCTACATGCACTGCATTCTGCAGCGACATATTTGGCTTTTGTTTCGTCTATCATGGCTGCTTTTGGCTTGCCTGCAAGCTCGGCAAAATGGAATTTTTCGGTTTGCATAGTAACTCCGCCAAATCCGCAACATCTATTTGGATCGCTCATCTCTATCATTGGATAGTTTGGTGCGAGCAGATTTCTAGGCTCTTGGTAAATACCTTGAACCTTTCTAGCATGACAGGGGTCATGATAAGTAACTATATCATCAAACTTTTTGCCTTTTGTAGCCAGAAGCTCTTTAAGTTCTGTATTGTCATGCAGCCACGCTGTAGCCATATGGATTTTTGGAAGAAGCCTTTGGATTCTCGGGATCAGTTTACTCATCTCATGATTACGGCAAAAAACTTCCCAGTCATGCTTTATCATAGCACTGCATGTTGCTTCAGGAATGATCATAGCATCATACTCATCCATAAATGTCTCAAAATAATCTACATTTTTACGTATTAGATACTCTACACTTTTAGTATCACCGGTAAAATATGCCGGAGCACCGCAGCAGAGTTGTTTTTTTGGTATAAAAACTTCTATATCAAGCTCTTGCAATATCTCCACTAAACTATCTCCGATAGTTGTATAGTTATAATTTGCCAAACAACCGATAAATATTGCGACTTTTTGTTTTTTACCTTTGTGTTGCGCCGGTATTTGTTCGGGGTATTTATTTAAAAAGCTTGTTTTTGCCATCGATGGCAACAGCCTGCCTTTTTTAACCATAGGCAAACTAAAGCGTGCAAATAACCCGCGACCTTTCTCGTCTGTAGATAATGCACAGGTTCTGAACATATATCCAAACTTCATCGCAATATCCATAATAGTACGGTGTCTAAGCAACCAAAAGAAAGCTCGTTTGAACCATGCGATACCGAATTTATCTGCAATATCGGCTCTTATCTCTTCGATGACCATATCTGTAGGCAGCGAATTTGGGCAAACATCCACGCAGTTAGTACACAAGAAGCAGCTCTCAAAAATATTTTTGGCGTCTTTATCCAACTCCAAATCACCTCTTTTATATGCTCCAAGCAAATCAATAAATCCTCTTGGACTCGTAACTTCGTCAGGATTTATCTGGTGAATGGTACAAACAGGTATACACTTCCCACACTTGACGCAATCTTCGCTGGTGGCAGTAAAATTAAAAATATCTTTGGTTTCTTTCTTCACCCTTTTACCTTCATCCTTCTACACTGTCTTTGAAAAACTTTTTTTGGTGCCGGCATACTTTTTCATATATGCATCAAATGGCATTGCAATATTTCGTATGAGCATCGCTCCGGTTGAATTAGCTTGTATTTTATCGTCTTTTATCTCTATAAGTCCAGCTTCTTCGAATTCTCTTAGTTCGTCTAGTGCATCACTAAAATAACTTTTGAAATCTATATGATGCTGTTTTTCTACTCTTTTTATATCTATAGAGAAATTTGCCATAAGCTCCATGATGACAGATTTTCTGATAAAATCATCATCGTTTAGCACTACGCCTCTCTCAAATGGCAATCTACCGCTATCAAGCGCTTTTTCATACTCACTCATATCTTTGGTATTTTGAGCATAATATCTCTCACCCTCGCCTATGCTAGTCAACCCTATACCTATCAAGTTCGCTCCGCCTTTGGTGGTATACCCTTGAAAGTTTCTGTGCAATTCGCCCTTGACTATAGCAGTAAAAAGTTCATCGCTAGGCTTAGCAAAATGATCCATACCTACCATCTTATAACCTTTTTTTTCAAAAAAATCAATAGTATATTTGAAAATCTCAAGCTTCACACTCGGATGAGGCAAAGTGGTCTCGTCAAATTTTCTCATAGTTTTTTTAAGCCACGGGACATGGGCATAATTAAATACCGCTACCCTGTCGGGCTCTAGACTAAAGGCAAGCTCAAGAGTATTTTTGAAACTCTCAAAGCTCTGATAAGGCAAACCATAGATCAAATCTATATTGATAGAATTTATTCCATATCTTCTAGCTAGATCAACCGCATTTTTAGTCAACTCGAACGGCTGGATTCTATGAATTGCTTCTTGGACTTTTGCATCAAAGTCTTGCACACCAAAACTGATACGATTAAATCCGTGCTTTACAAAAACTTTCATCTGCTCTTCATTGAAAAATCTCGGATCGATCTCACAGCTGATCTCACTATCATTGCTCCAGTTTGGAAAAGTCTTTTTAATATAACTGACTATTTCATCAAGGCTGGCTGCACTATAATAAGTAGGCGTCCCGCCCCCGAAGTGAAACTGTATAACTTCTCTATTTGTATCAAGGTGCTTAGCTAAGATGTCAATCTCTTTTTTGAGATAATCAACATAACTATCAAGCTTGTCTTGTTTGGATGTAAAAACCACATTGCACCCGCAAAAATAACAAGCACTTCGGCAAAATGGCAAATGTACATACAAAGAGAGTTTATCTTTGGTTGGAGATTCTAAAAATTCTATATACTTTTCGTATTTAAAATCATCGTTAAATTCCAATGCCGTCGGATAGCTGGTATATCTAGGACCTGCCTTGGAATATCTTCCAAATTTTTCAAAATCTATTTTACTCACTTTTTTCTATCCCTTCTACCTTCATCCTTCTGCCTTTTAATCATTTCGGTGATTATCAAGCCACACCATAATCCCTTTTTGTGCATGCAATCTATTTTCTGCTTCCAAAAAGATCGTCTCACTGTGTGCTTCGAACACCGCTTCGCTCACCTCATATCCTCTATAGGCAGGCAAACAATGCATAAATACTGCGCTTGATTTTGCCAAACTCATCATGGTATCATCCACTATATAACCGTCAAAGGCTTTAAGCTTGGTCTCTTTTTCGCTCTCTTGCCCCATAGATATCCAGGTATCTGTTATGACCACATCTACACCTTCAACTGCAATTTTTGGGTCATTATAAAAAGAGATCTTAGCCCCGCTGATTTTGGCAAAGCCTAAAGCTTCATCAACTATACTTTGCTGACATTCATATCCTATTGGCGTAGATATCCTAAGTTCAAGCCCAAGCTTTGATGCCAACATTAGCCAAGAATGAGCTATATTGTTGCCATCTCCGACATATGCCACTACAGGATTATTGAATCCTAACTCTAGAAGAGTAAAATAATCTGTCATGATCTGCACAGGATGATATTCGTTACTGAGTCCGTTTATGATAGGCACTTGTGAATAAGCGCTAAATTCGTCAAGTCGGCTTTGCTCGAACGTGCGGATCATCACCATGTCTACCATACGAGAAATAACTCTAGCAGTATCTTTCATGGGTTCACCGCGGCCTAGCTGTATATCATTACTGGACAAAAACAGCCCAACTCCTCCAAGCTGATAGATCCCCGTCTCAAAGCTTACTCTGGTACGAGTTGAGCTTTTCTCAAATATCATACCTAGTGTTTGATGCTCAAGATATGGCACAAACTGTTTTTTCTTGGTTTGTTCTTTTATCTTTTGGGCTAAAGATATCATCTCTAACAACTCATCACGACTAAAATCTTTTATACTCAAAAAGTGTCTCATATGCCTATCCTTGGAAAGTAAAAACAAGATTCTATCATAACTTTCATGCACCTTGCTTTAGAAGAATAGCGGCTTCTTTGGCATGATAAGTAATTATTATGTCAGCCCCTGCTCTTTTCATGCCAAGCAATGTTTCCATCATTACTCTATCATAATCTATTACTCCAGCCTTTCCTGCAGCTTTTAGCATCGCATATTCCCCGCTTACATTATATGCAGCAAGCGGCTTGGATGTATGTTCTTTAACATCTCGGATGATATCCAGATAAGCAAGAGCCGGTTTGACCATGAGTATATCAGCACCTTCTCTTTCATCTTCTATGCTTTCACTTATAGCTTCTCTTCGATTGGCCGGATTCATCTGATAAGTTCGTCTATCTCCAAAGCTTGGGGCTGATTCTGCTACATCACGGAATGGTCCGTAATATGCTGAAGCAAACTTGGTGCTATAGCTCATAATTGGCAAATTGACAAATCCTGCACTATCAAGTCCGCCCCTGATCGCTGTAATCATACCATCCATCATGCCGCTAGGCGCTATCATATCTACACCTGCTTTAGCATGGACTATTGCTTGAAGTGCAAGATTATTAAGTGTTATATCATTATCTACAGAGTGAGTGTGCGGATCAAGTACTCCACAATGTCCATGGTCGGTATATTCACAAAAACAAAGATCAGTTATCACAAACATATCTGGATATGCACCTTTAATAGCACGAATACTCTCCGCCATAATACCGTGCTCGCACATTGCAGCGCTTCCTACGCTGTCTTTGACATCTGGTATGCCAAAAAGAATAATCGCATTAAGCCCTAGCTTTTGCAGCTCGCCACACTCTTTTATAGCTTCATCTATGCTCATCTGAAATACACCTGGCATAGAGCTTATCTCTTTTTTTATGCCGCTGCCGCTGCGAATAAAAAGAGGGTAGATAAAATCTTCTACCCTCAAATGAGTTTCGCATAACATATCTCTTAATACCGGGTGCATACGGTTTCTTCTAAATCGTGCAAACATATAATAAAACCTCTTTTTATAATAGTAAGATATTGTACCGAATGATGGCTAAAAGGTTGCATTATGAAAATTAATTATATGGTGCAATTTATCAAGATATATTTGCAGAATTTATGTTATAATCGTTATTATCGCACTGGATAATGAAACTGCACACCAAAGGAGTGTTACAATGTTTGGTTTTATTAAAAGATTATTCGGAAAAGCTGAAAAAAATGTCGCGCAAGTCGCAAAAGATATGCACAAAGGTGCTAATGAATTGAGTAAACAAGCTCAAGAGGCAGCAAAAGAAGGCAGGGAAGAGCTAGAAGAACTCGCCAAAAAGGCTAAAGTAAAAGCTGAAGAAGGTTTGGAAATAGCCGCTACAAAAACCAGACAAGCTAAAGCTAAAGTTGAAGAAGACTTAGAAGGCGTTGTCCAAAAAGCCAAAAAAGCTACTGCAACAGCCAGCAAAAAAGCGGGCACGACTGTCAAGAAAGCTAAACAAGCAGCCGAAGAAGGCTTAGAGGAATTAGAAGAGCTCGCCCAAAAAGCTAAAGTCAAAGCTGAAGAGGGTTTGGAAATAGCCGCTAAAAAAACTAGACAAGCCAAAGCTAAGGTCGAAGAAGATTTAGAAGCCGTTGTCCAAAAAACCAAAAAGGCTACTGCAACAGCCAGCAAAAAAGCGGGCACGACTGTCAAGAAAGCTAAACAAGCAGCCGAAGAAGGCTTAGAGGAATTAGAAGAGCTCGCCCAAAAAGCTAAAGTCAAAGCTGAAGAGGGTTTGGAAATAGCCGCTAAAAAAACTAGACAAGCCAAAGCTAAGGTCGAAGAAGATTTAGAAGCCGTTGTCCAAAAAACCAAAAAGGCTACTGCAACTGCCAGTAAAAAAGCAGGTTCGACTCTCAAGAAAGCTAAACAAACAGCCGAAGAAGGTTTGGAAAGTGCAGCTAAAAAAGTAAAAAAAGCAACAACGCCTGCTAGCAAAACTGCAAGCAATGCAGCAAAAAAAGCTGCCAGCAGCGCCACTGCTACAAAAACAACAAAAGCATAAAAAAACTCATAAGGATAGAAGATGTCGGATATCAAAGATAAAACAAACGAGCTAAAAGAAGAATTAAAAGAGAGCGCGGATGAGCTTGGAGCCAAAGCTAAAAAAGCTACTGCCTCAGCAAAAGAGAAAATCGAAGAATTTGCTCATGATGCAAACGAAGCAAGAGTACATTTTACAGAAACACTAAGCAATGCTACAGAAAAAACTGTAGGTTTTTTTGAGCCTATTACTCATCAGGTCAGAGAAGCGATACTTACTTTTGGGGAAGTAGTAGTAACTATCTTTGTAGTAGTTGGTTTAGTAGCTGCCGTTATAGGTGGTTTGTCAGATATGGCAAATGTCGGTTTTTTTGCGGGGCTTAGCAGTATGTTTCAAGAGATTGTAACTGTAGTGATGGGTGCCTTGGTCATATTTTTGTTATTTGCTATCAAAGACAGTCTTGATAGAGATATAAAATAATTTTCTACTGTTGACTAGGCTTTCTTGCCTATTCAACTATACACTCTATTCGTTTATCTTCTCTTTTATATTTTTTGCTATTTGACCAATTTTATTTAATTTTTCTTTATTGCTTAAATGTTCATCTAAAAGCACTTTGACCAATGCAGAACCTACTATCACTCCATCTACACCCTTAGCTTTATCTTTTGCAGTATTCTCATCTACACCAAACCCTACATAGATAGGAGTATCTGTGTTGGTACGGATACTAGATATTATATCATCGAGTGATTCTGTTTTCCCGCTTCCAGTAATTCCGGCGTATGCTACCAAATAGATAAATTTCTGTGCATTTTTGGCTATCATAGCTATACGCTCAGGTGTATCAGTAGGAGCGATGAAATCAATAAGTGTCATACCGGCATTTCTCATCTGTTTTTGATATGGTACTGCCTCTTCATATGGCAGATCTGGGATGATAAATCCGCTCAAGCCAGATTTTTTTGCCTCGGCTATAAAGGTATCAAAACCTTTATGATAAAACGAGTTAAAATATCCCATCCATAAAGTATCAATCACTGGAGCAATCTGTTTTGATACATCAAATAATTGATCTATCTTAAAGCCGTTTTTGAGTGAAAGTAGATTTGCATATTCAATAATAGGCCCATCGGCTACAGGATCAGAAAACGGAACACCAAGCTCCAAACTATCTACACCAGATTCAGATAAAGTGTGTGCTGCATCTATTGTAAATTCAAGTGATGGAAATCCTGTGGTAATATACGCGACTAATTTTTTCAATTTTTCTCTTTTGCATATGAAATCAATGATGATATTATACTTTTTTTTGATAAAATAGAGTCTAAATTGACCTGCTATGTAAATACCGAGGCTTAGATATTTACTTAATGCGATAATAAAATACAAAAGGGATATCTTTGAATAAAAAAGTTACACTCAAAACTCTTCAATCGATGAAGGGCAACCAAAGCATTGTAATGATAACCGCATATGATGCTTTATTTGCCTCTTTGTTTGACGAATACGTAGATGTAATTCTCATAGGAGATAGCCTTAATATGAGTTTTGCCGGCAAATCTGATACTCTAAGTGTTACACTTGATCAAATGATTTATCATACACAAGCAGTTGGGAGAGGAGCAAAGAAAAGCTTTTTACTCTTTGATATGCCGTTTGGCAGCTATATGGATAAAAAACAAGCGCTAAAAAATGCTGTAAAAGTTTACCAAGAGACATCAGCAGATGCCATCAAAATAGAAGGTGGAAAAGAAAAAGCGGACATAGTTAGATACCTTACGGATAATGCCATAGCAGTATTTGGCCATGTCGGTTTAAAACCGCAAAGTGCCAGAAGCGAAGGCGGGTATAGCGTAAAGGGCAAAAATGAAGAAGAAAAACAAAGTATCATTGCTGATGCTTTAGCCCTCCAAGAAGCCGGTGCAGTTGCGATCATAATCGAAGGGGTAAAATCAAACGTAGCCGCAGAAATTACCGCTGCTCTAACTATTCCAACGATCGGTATAGGTGCAGGAAATAGTGTAGATGGCCAAGTATTAGTATGGAGCGATTTGCTCGGGCTTTTTGAAAAATTTGTACCAAAATTTGTAAAAAAATATGCAAACGGCAGCAATCTAATAAGAGATGCTGTACAACAATATGCCCATGAAGTTAGAAACGGAATATTTCCGGATGAAAATTTTAGATACTAGGAGTGCAGATGAAAAAAACACTTATAAGCAGTATACTTTTACTTAGTATGTCATGGCTGATAAGCGGATGTTCTGCGACAAACGGCACAATAACTGCTACAAAAGAGACTCCAGCTAGAGTTACAAATTCTCTTACTAGAAATATAGAAAAAACATTAAACAATTGCAAAGAGCTTGAAGGCTCAAGCATCTACGCCGAAGTCGCTCCAAACGGTGTACTTCTTACTGGCGCAGTAATTACTGAAAAACAAAAATATCTTGCTAGTGCAATAGCTAATTCTTTAGTTAAAAAAGGAACGGTAACAAACCGTATAACCATTATAAAGCTAAAAGCCAAACAAACAATATCTGTTAAAACCGAAAAATAGATGCAACGAATTGTAGAGATAGAAAAATTTGAGAGCGATTCCAATATAGAAGTCTCTTTACGGCCTGTATTATGGGAAGAGTATATAGGTCAAGAGAAAATCAAAAAAAACCTGCAAGTTTTTATCGAAGCTAGTAAAAAACGCCTTGAAGCTTTGGACCATATATTGTTTTTTGGCCCTCCGGGACTTGGCAAAACCACATTAGCAAATTTGATAGCTCTTGAGATGCATGCATCTATAAAAACCACAGCTGCTCCAATGATAGAAAAAGCCGGTGATTTGGCTGCGCTGCTTACCAACATAGAAGAAGGAGATGTTCTTTTCATAGACGAGATCCATCGCATGAGTCCTGCCATTGAAGAGATACTATATCCTGCTATGGAGGATTTTAGGCTGGATATTATTATAGGCTCAGGGCCTGCTGCGCAATCAGTCAAGATAGATTTGCCTAGATTTACGCTAATTGGGGCTACCACTAGAGCTGGTATGCTGTCAAATCCTCTTAGAGAGAGATTTGGTATGCATTTTCGTATGCAATTTTATGCACCAAATGAACTTGCTCTTATTGTCGAGCAAGCCGCAGTAAAACTTGGCAAACATACCAAGCGTGAATCTGCACTTGAAATAGCCAAAAGAAGCAGAGGGACTCCTAGGATTGCTCTTAGACTTCTCAAAAGAGTCAGAGATTTTGCAGAAGTGGCAGATGAAAATGAGATCACGCTCAAAACTACCAGATATGCTCTAGACGAGCTTGGAGTCAATCATTTAGGGTTTGATGAACAAGACATCAGACTGCTTGAGCTTCTCATGAGCGCAAAAGGCAGACCAATGGGGCTTGGTACTATAGGGGCGGCCTTAAGCGAGGATGAGGGGACCATAGAAGATGTAATAGAACCTTACCTCATCGCCAATGGCTTTATCGAGAGAACTGCCAGAGGACGAATCGCAACGCAAAAAAGCTATGAATATTTCAGACTCCAAAGTCCATATAGCCAAAGCGATTTGTTTGAGCAATAATCAAATAATTATCTAAAGGTGTGTTCGCAAACGCACCCTACTTCAACCTTCAACCTTCAACCTTCTACCTTCTGCCTTCTGCCTTCTGCCTTCTGCCTTTTTTAATACAAAATATATACCCAAAAAGAAAAGCACCATAGCTAGACTCATAACTTGTCCCATGCTCATCCATCCGCAACACACATAGCCAAGCTGTACATCAGGCATTCTAAAAAACTCAACTATAAAACGCATCATTCCATAAAGCATACCATACCAAGCTATCATAGCACCATCAAATGGCTTTTTGTGACGAAACAAAAAAAGAATAACAGCTATCACTACACCTTCTAAAAATGCTTCATATAGCTGGGATGGGTGACGAAGTACACCATCTACATAAATACCCCAAGGTACATTGGTCATACCGCCTACCAACTCTTGATTTAGAAAATTACCTATACGGCCAAAAACATACCCTACTGGGATACCAAGAGCTGTTATATCTAGAAGTTTATATATATACTGCGGATGCTTGCGTCCATAAAGATATGTAGCCAAAACTGCTCCGATAACTGCTCCGTGATAACTCATACCGCTAATACCTACAAAATTACCGCCGGCATCAAACGGACTAAATATTTTCCATGGATTTGAAATGTAATAATATGTCGGGTCATAAAATAGCACATATCCAAGCCTAGCACCCAAGATCACACCTATTTCTACCCATATAAAATATCCGTCTATCGTCTCTTCTGGGATGCCAATCTTGTCATGCCTATTTATCCACTTGGCAAACATAAGAGCCGTAACAAGTGCCAGTACATACATAATACCATACCAATGCACTTTAATAAATCCCATATCTAATGCTATGGGGTTGAAATGTGCATATATATGATTCCAGTATTCCACTAGCTGCTCCTTTAAAAAATCACATTATATCATGTTGGTATTTACATTCAATTAACCTTTCGAGATTATACTTCAAAGTGCAAAAATAAGACAAAAGGAGCTATATATCATGAAATTACCTTTTATATCATACAAAACAACATTAACTATATTTGCGGCTATAGGTATCTCTATTGGCACAATGGCATATTTGGCAAATAATGCCCAAGCACAACAAGTACAATTCGAACAAGCTGCACCAAGCCCTCAAAGAACTCTGCCATCATCAAATCAAATATTATCGTTTAATGACATACTAAAAGACTCTATGAATGCGGTAGTCAATATCAATACAAAAATCAAAGTACGATCCAATGAACTTCAAAGTCTATTTAATGATCCGCAATTTAGACAATTTATGGATCCAAAATATCGTCAATCTCCGCCGAAGGAACGTGTTCCAAAAGGTGCAGGTTCCGGTGTTATACTGACTAGTGACGGCATAATAGTTACCAATTATCATGTTATAGCAGATGCGAGCGAAATCATAGTAACTTTACCGAATAGCAAAAAAGAGCATAAAGCCAAACTTATAGGTATAGACAAAGGAACTGATTTGGCTGTCATTAAAATAGATGCAAAAAATTTAAAACCTATCAAAATGGGTCGAATAGAAGATGTCAGGGTGGGAGATATGGTATTTGCCATAGGTAATCCCTTCGGTGTAGGAGAAACTGTAACCCAAGGGATAGTTTCTGCTCTTAACAAACAAAATATGGGTATCAATCAATATGAGAATTTTATCCAAACGGATGCTTCCATCAACCCTGGCAATTCCGGAGGTGCATTAGTAGACAGCAGAGGAGCATTGATAGGCATCAACTCAGCTATATTTTCAAAGGGCGGCGGCAATGACGGTATAGGATTTACAATTCCTGTGGATATGGTACAAAATATAGTAACTCAAATAATTAAGCACGGCAAGGTCAGCAGAGGCTACGTGGGAATCAAACTATCTTCTTTAGATGAAAAATCAGCTAAATTTTATAATCATGAATATGGGGCTATAGTAGCTGATGTAGAACCAAATAGTGCCGCGTTAAAAGCCGGCGTTCAAAGAGGCGATCTGATAATAGCCGTTAACGGCGTAAAAATAGAAACTCCTGGGGCGCTTCAACGATTTATAGGCGACAAACAACCATCTGAAAAAATTACTCTCACTATAGAAAGAGACAAGCGTATACAAAACATATCTCTCATACTTGATGATAGAGCCAAAGCACTTGCAGCATTATCCCAAAATATACATGGGTTAACATTAAGCATGATTACCCCGCAAATCAGACAAAAACTAGGTCTTAGAAATGTTAATGGTGCTATAATAACTGACATTGATCCAAAAAGCAAAGCTGCACAAGAAGGTTTTCAAGTTGGAGATGTTATTATACAAATAGAAAACCAACCGATTTCGTCGCTTGATGATGCAAGGAAAGCTTTTAGTTTACGTGGCAAAAAGAGGGTATATCTCAACCGATATGGTATTTTGGGGATATTGATTATATCATAAACGCATATAAAGGATTTATTATAATACGCATTTTACTTATAGAAGATGATCCTGAACTAGCCCTTCTGCTGACCAACTATTTGAGCAAGCATGATATGGAAGTCATAGGTGCAGAAGATCCTTTCATAGGACTTTCTCTTTTAACCCAACATGAATTTGATCTGATCATATTAGACCTTACATTGCCCGGAATGGATGGATTGGAGGTAATCTCAAAGATTCGAGAGGTTACCAATATGCCTATAATCATATCATCAGCCAGAGATGATATCACGGATAAAATAATAGGGCTTGAGAGGGGTGCTGATGATTATATGCCAAAACCTTATGATCCTAGAGAACTTGTAACCCGAATTAAAACTATCCTTAGACGCACACATACAACCGCAGAGCCTTCAAAAACACAAACTCATACTTTTGTCGTAGACAATAATGCTAAAATGATTATGTTTAAAGATGAAATGCTCGAATTAACTGCTGCTGAGTTTGACATATTATCAATGTTGATCAAACATAAAAATGGTTCCGTATCAAGAGAACAATTGCTTTATGAAAGTGAGCATATAGATGATGAGAGCTCGGTTAAAAATATAGATGTTATCATATCTCGCATACGACAAAAAATTGCTAAAATCGATAGCGAAAAGTCATACATCAAGCCTGTTCGCGGTGTAGGGTACATGTTAACTGACCGTCAATGAAAAATCTTTCAGTTACTACTTTTCTTCATCTTCTTTTTTCATTGACGATTACTATCGTTGTAGCGACCCTATTTATATTTTGGTCATGGAATACCGAAAAACACAAACTAAATGAAATGTATCATTACAAATTAATAGCTGATGCATTTTTATCAAATATACAACTTGATTTAACGCCCAAAGAATTAGATAGGCTATACAAAGATTTTTCTGTCAAAAGCGTAAATTTGGAAACTGCAAAACTTGATATTGAAAAACATGGCAAAACCATTTTTGGCGGGCAATCCTTACTTGGAAGTGTAAGAATATTTGAGACACCGACCGCGCACTATATATATGTCCAACGTTTGGGCCATAATTTAATGCTTCAAGACGACCGTCCTAAAAATTACACTCTAGAGATAGGACTCGGCGTGGGAATGCTTTTGATATCAGTATTGCTGCTTTTATACATCGCTATCCTTAGAAAGCTAAAACCGCTAAAAAAATTAAACAAAGAAATACAGGCATTTGCAAAAGGAAATATGCAAAAAAGAATTAGCTACAAAAGTAATGACGAGATAGGTAAAATAGCCAAAAGTTTTGATGATGCTATATTGCATATCAACCACTTAAGCGCCTCTAAAAATCTCTTTATGCGAAATATTATGCACGAACTTAAAACTCCGATTACCAAAGGCAGGATTATAATAGAATCTATAGATGATATTGAAGTAAAAAATGTTTTAGTACGCGCATTTGAGAGAATGAACGAACTTATAGAAGAACTTGCAACCGTTGAGAGAGTAACTACTCAAGGGTTTGTACCTCATCTTGAAATGACAAGCATATCTGATGTAATATCAAAAAGCCAAGAACTGCTAATGAGCGACAAGAATTGTGAAATTATCAATACCGGCGATAGAGCTATACTCACAGATATTAAACTCCTAAGCCTTGCTATTAAAAATCTATTGGATAATGGTATAAAATACAGTCCTAATAAAAAAGTGTTGTTAAAAACTACAAACAATAGCATAGAGATCATATCTCAAGGAGAAATGCTAAAACATCCTCTTTCGTTCTATACGGAGCCTTTTTCACAAGAAGAGAAAAGAAATAGCGGATTTGGACTCGGGCTTTATATAGTCAAAAATATTTTGGACAAACTCCACCTTGGATTTAAATATCGTTACGATAACAACAACAATATATTCATTATCAAAATACAAAATAACAACCATAAAACAATATCATAAACTAGGTAAACTCATGAGTTTACCTAGTTTATTTATCTGTTATTGCTCCACGTGTCGAATAAAATAATTTTTGGACTGCTGCTAAAAATTTTATGAGCTTCTATTTTGCCAAAATAACAAAATTAGCTTTGATAAGCGCATAAACAGTGTCGCCTACTTTGAAGTCTAGCTCTTCAACTGCTTCTTCCGTAATAACTGCAGTCAATATTTGATCTCCCATTAACATTTTAAGTTCACCATTCACCATTCCGTTTTTCACTTCTAACACTTTTGTTTCGATAATATTGCGTGTGCTGATATTAGTAGGCTTATCTTTTGCAACCATTACAAATGATGCTTTTATGATAGCATATGCTTCTTCACCTACCACTAAACTCATTTCGTCAACTGATTCATTGGTGATGATCGCTTTCAAAATAACTCCTTGGTCTATTGAAAGAACAATTTCGCTGTTAATTTGACCTTTTTTAATCTCAGTTATAGTACCTTTAAATTGATTTCTAGCACTTGTTTTCATAAGAATCCTTTATATTAATATTTATAAATTATCATATATCAAAGCTTAATTATTATTAAATTTAAATGAAAAAAATATAAATTTTTTTATTATCTGAAAGAAATTTTTACATTAAGCTAGTATAAATATTCGGATCGACACATTTGCTATATACTAATTCCTCTTTTATTGAACCACCATGCAAATGCAAACAAAAGACCTGGCGTCTTAATGGTATCATCATCAAACATTAATTTTTTAGCTTCGTTGATATCTAGGTAAACTACCTCTATCATTTCATGGTCTATCCCGCCACCCGATGATACCATCATAGATTCATCAATTTCAGCATAATAAAGAGTTTGCTTACTTCCCGCAAATCCTACAGAGGTATAAAAAGAGGTAATTTTAAAGATTTTTGCTAACTCCACATCGTATCCGCACTCTTCTAGTATCTCTTCTTGGACTATTTTTTCAAGCGAGAGATTTTTATCCACTATGCCTGCGCAAAGTTCAATACTCATACCTGTTGTGTGCGCACTGGCATACGTAGCCGGACGAAACTGTTTAACAAGCACAAAAACATTTTTTGTCGTATGATAGAGCAGTACAGCTACACTATCATGGGCTTTGACAATTTCCCAGCTCTTTTTGATGCCGTTTTGATGATATGTAGCCAAGGAGGTAAATACAAAACGAGGGTTAATTAGCGGTTGAATAGAAAAATCAGTTATCTTCATTGAAAATTCTCATCTAGTTGGGCTTGTGCTCTTTGGCTTTCATGCTTTTTCCAGTCATACGAAGGAGTTTTATTGCTTATATGCGACTCTAACATATCGCGATGTTTTTCAGCATTAAATATAGGTATTTTTTTAGTTTGTGCTACTTGTGTGCCGCCTATTGTGCCGCTCATTTTATCTATTAGTGTATCGACAACTGAGCTTTCTTCGCTCAATACACTCATAGGATCTATTGGCGAATTATTTAAATATATTCCCAAATGCAAATGTGGACCGGTGCTCGTGCCGGTATTACCGCTGTAGCCTATAACATCTCCTTCTTGTGCGACATCTCCTACTGTTGTTCTAAATCCGCTCAAATGCCCATAGATTGACATATACCCGTTGCTATGCTGAATCTTGATAGCTTTCCCATAGCCCCCAAGCCATCCAACATGTGTAACTATTCCATTACCTATAGACATGATAGGTGTACCTCTTTTTACCCCAAAATCTGTTCCAAAATGAGGACGGTAGATACGCAATACAGGATGATACCTGCCGTAAGAAAACGGGGAAGTGATCCTAGGATTTCTTACAGGCATACTAAATTTTCCGCTGCTGCTTGATGTACTAGAAGTTTGTCTAAAAATAGCAGTTCTTGGACTATCGGTCATATATGATATGGTTTCAAATGGTTCTTTGTGCCCATGACCGTCATCGTCTATATAAATAAACTGCTCTTTATCACCTTTTATTATTTTGATTACATGTATGGTTGGATCGCCATGCAAATATCCGACAAGTGTTTTTTGTGTATACAAAAATGAGATATTATCACCCTTTTGGAGCTTTGATATATTATTTTTAAGTGCTTTTTTTATTTGAGCTGTTAATTTATCATTATGTGTATTTTTTGATATATCACTCCAAGGATTTTTTGATATATCTACATTAGCAAAATATTTTTCATCTTTAAATTTTATAGGCACTATAGAAAAGCGATATTTATCCGATTTTGTATCTTTTGAAAGTTTGATTTGCATCGTAGAACTAATAGGTATCAAAGCCTGCAGAAGAGTACCTTTATCGTCTTTAAGCTCGTAAAAAATTTGACCGCCCCTGATCTCACCTACGACTTGCTCTTCGAGTTCATCTAATGTCTTAAGAACTGATAACGATATATGTTTAGACTGAAGATATGAAGAAAACTTTTCTCCAGACTTCCATTTGACCTTAGTTACTTGCGTGCCCCAAAGCAAGGAAGAGATCATCAACAACACAATGATAACTTTTTTCATTTAATCCCGATGTTTTACAATTATGTTATTAAATTATAGCCAAAAAAATCAAAAGTGGCAAATTTTAATATTTCGCGAGTATAATCTTATAATAAATCAACATAAGGATGTTTTTATGCGTAAATTCATTTTAGTTTCAATAATTTCTTTACCTCTTTTTGCGGATATATTCCCTGCCACAATAGAAAGTACTATTGCAAATATAGAAAATAATAAATTGCAATTATCTTCACCATTTCCGGCAGATGGCATGAGCGGTATAGTCATACACACATATGATCAAGGACTTAGAGCGGCTACAACCTATATTATGCAAACTTCATCTAATGGAAAATCCAAAATGCTCAATAAGCCATTTATGGAAAGCAGCAACCTGCCAAATATTGCCACAAAAGTAGCCCCCGGAGATAGGGTAATTGGCGGATACCTATATGATAATGTCCTTTTAATTGCACCTGATGAAGCTACATATCAAAATATTACAAGCAAATATCATAAAAAATGGATCCATCCTGATTTGTACGCAACATTTATATCAGAAAAGAGAGACGGAGAGATAACAAAAGAAAACCTTGCCTCTTTTGCCAGAGCTTACCAAGTAGGTCTTGTAGCTATAGTCAAAAAAGATACTCTAGCCATTTATGATCCCGTAAGCGAAAAAATAATTGCCCAAGAAACATTGCAAACTCCTAGCGCAGCACAATATCCGTTTTTTACAAGATTTCAAAAAATCAAATCCGGATGGTTCGGTTTGTCTGCAAAGGGTGAATATTATAACAATGTGGAGCAAATTCGGTGATAAGCAAAACTCATATACAAGCTTTTGAAAATATCGTAGGTTTAGAGAATGTATATAGCGACAAAGCTCATTTAATTGCATATAGCTATGATGCAACTCGTACAAGATTTGAGCCTGATGCTGTTGTTTTCCCAAGAAATGAAAATGATGTAAGCCAAATTCTTCGTTATTGCAACGAACATAGCATAGTGATCACACCTAGGGGTGCCGGAAGCGGGTTCACGGGAGGCGCGTTGCCTGCAAGCGGTGGCATCGTGCTTGCTATGGAAAAACACATGAATAAAATCCTTGAGATTGACATGCAAAATCTAGTTGCCGTAGTACAGCCTGGAGTGATTAATAAAGAATTACAAAGAGCCGCAGAAGAAGTCGGGCTTTTTTATCCGCCAGACCCGGCAAGTGAAGAATATTCTACCCTTGGCGGAAATGTAAGTGAAAATGCAGGCGGCATGAGAGCTGCAAAATACGGCATCACGAAAGATTATGTCATGGCCCTAAGAGCTGTACTGCCTAATGGAGACATTATTCGTGCCGGCAAGAGAACAATCAAAGATGTTGCAGGATACAATGTAGCAGGCATATTGATCGCCAGCGAAGGAACTTTGGCTATCATTACTGAGATCACTCTTAAATTATTGCCAAAACCGAGATTTACAAAAGCATATATGGGAGTTTTTCCTACCGTGGAAGATGCCATGAATGCTGTTTTTAAATCACTTGCAGCCGGAGCCAATCCCGTAGCAATGGAATTTTTGGACAGCTTAGTAGTACAAGCATTAAAAGAAAAATTAAAAGTAGAATTGCCATCAAATGCCGGCGCATTACTTATAGGTGATGTAGACGGAAATGTAATAGAGGAAGTGGAATTCCAGCTCCAGACACTTGAACACTCTTTCAGGGAAAATGGTGCTAGTGATTTTCAAATAGCGCATGATGCCAAAGAGAGAGATAAGCTTTGGTTTGCCAGACGAAATGCATCACAATCAATTACTATTTATGGTTCCAAAAAACTTAATGAAGATATTTCTGTTCCCAGAAGCAAACTTCCCGATGCACTAAAAGCCATATATGCCATAGGGGATAAATATGGATTTAAAGTACCATGCTTCGGACACTCCGGAGATGGCAATATACATGTAAATGTAATGGTTGACGGAAATGATGCAAACCAACTTGAGCTTGGTCATCATGCTATAGAAGAGATATTCAAAACTGTAGTTGAAATGGGCGGCACTCTTAGCGGCGAACACGGTATTGGCATGAGCAAAGCTCCATTTATGAATATCGCTTTTAATGAAGCCGAACTTGCACTATTTGAGTCTATCAAAAAAGCATTTGACCCAAACAATATACTCAATCCAGGTAAAATGGGGCTTTCTGCCACAATAAATAATTAATCTCAAGGGATAAATATTGGAGGAAGATTTTAAAAAACTGCTCAAAAACTATTATGTTTTTGTTCGTGATTTTTTTTATAGACTATTCGAGGGAAGAATAGGATATTATGCCTCCAGTCTTAGCTGGGATACCATTTTTGCTATTATACCGCTAATGGTGGTATTTATATCTATTTTTACCATATTGCCGATTTTTGATATGTTCTTTGAGCAATTAAAGCTATTTTTATTTTCTGTATTGATACCTGCAAATTCACAAATTATCCTCCAGCATTTAGAGTCTTTTTTGCATAACGCAGGCCAACTCGGTGCAATAGGTTTTATTTATGTCGTATTTGCTGTTATTTTATTTTTTAAAACCTATGACTATATCATAAATGATATTTTTGAGACCAAAAAAAGAGGCTTATATAAAGCATTTAAAGTTTATATTTTGTTTATTATTTTAATTCCTATCGGTATTGGCAGTTCATTTTATCTCTCTTTTTATTTAGAAGACGTGCTAAAACTTCATGCAATAATCGTTGGCATACTTCCATTTATAATTACATGGGGTATGTTTTTTGCTGCTTATAAAGTATCTCCGAATCGCCATGTACAACCTTGGGCATCATTAACTAGTTCATTTATAGCATCCTCTATCTGGTATATATCAAAAAGCCTATTTCTCATATATATTTCTAGAAATCAAGCATATAATACCATTTATGGGAGCGTAAGTATATTGCTATTTTCCTTTTTATGGATATATCTTTCGTGGGCAATCTTTTTGCATGGGGCTAGGTTTTGTTACCTTTTAAATAAAAGTAAAGAGATAGATACTATATCCTAATGCTATTGCACATAAAACCCAAAATAGATATTTATATTTTATTGCACCAAGGCTAAGTGCTATATATCCGCCAAGTGTCCACCAAGGCAGCAAGCTATCAGTTGTCTCTTGTGGCGGAAATGCAAAGAGAGCCAATAATGTATTGTCCAATACTCCTCCGAATCCAAAAAGATGAAGTGCCATTGTTGCAGGATAAAATATAACATAAAGAAATTCAAGCGGTATTGACAATAATTGATAGACTGACGTTGCACCAAAAAACCCATGTACCACTGGCTGCATAAGCGCAAAAACACCAAGCGGTATAAAAATCCAGGCTATTAAATGTTTATTTGTCTCTTTATTGTAATGAAGTATCAAAAATATATAAAAAACTCCGCCTATTGAAAACCAAAAACTAAGAGACAATATCAAAGATGGGAATACTGCCAAAAGCATGGCACCGACAAGAGCTAAAAATGAAAAACTGACTAGCTCCAAGCCAGCCAATAAAATCCCCCATCCCATTACCACCATAAGATATGCCCTTATAAGTGATGGTGAAAAATCAGTCATATACACATAAATTCCCAAAAACACTATAGCCACCAAACCCAAATCGAACAGTGCATATCTATATGGAAAATAACGTTGCTGCAATGGCCCGTAAATCAACCATAAAACTCCATAAATCACACCCCATAATATACTCAAATTAAAACCGCTAAGAGCTATAAGATGACTTATGCCAAGAACTATAACAGTATCCCTAAGATCTTTTTCCACCGGTGTATTAAAGAACATGGCAGGATATAGGCTTTTGATATTTTGATTTGTATGTTGGCTTCGAATGCCGGAGACTATCTCATCTCTAAATGTTTTTTCTGTTTGGACAATCTCTTTAACTTTACCGTTTACAAAAAAGATACTTATATACCTTAGAAAACTTATCTTTTCATTAGGAAAAATTTGTAAACGAATTCTTTTTATGTTTTGGGGAAGCTTGGTATAAGATTTGGTATAAAATTCAAATCCATCATCACTTTGTATCTTTAAAAGAGTATGAGGAAAAGAGGCATCCGGCTTTGACTCCATACTAAGCACATTGCCGTATGTAAAATAAAACGGTTTTGTGGTAAATTCTTTGTATCCAACATAAAGATTAAATAAACGAGCAATCAATATAACTGCAAGAATGCTCATAGCTAGCCAAAAAGATTTTAGAGTCGGAAAAATTTGTGGCTTAGCTAGTTTCATCTATCAAATCGGCGGCATATTTATAGTAGTTTCTTTCATCTCAAAAACGATCTCATGCTTAGCCCCTATTGTTGCATCCACAAAGCGGGTAAAGTTTTTTTGGAACAACAAATTAACAGTACCTGTTGGTCCGTTTCTCTGCTTGCCAATGATGAGCTCAGTCTCTTCTTCTACTTTGCGTATATATTCGCTTTTATAGTCTTTGCCTTCGGCCTTTGCTTTCATCTCTTTTTCTTTTTCTTTTGCTTCGCGGTAAACATCATCACGGTAAACAAACAAAATAATATCGGCATCTTGTTCTATCGCTCCAGATTCACGCAAATCACTCAGCATAGGCCGTTTATTTTCTCTGCTCTCTAATCCCCTATTGAGCTGCGAAAGAGCAATGATAGGCATTTGCAGCTCTCTGGCTAATTGTTTGAGGCCTCTTGATATTTCTGAAATCTCTTGCTGGCGGTTATCCCCTCCTCTTTTGCCGTCTCCTACCATTAGCTGAAGGTAATCTATGAAAGCCACAGTAATCTCAGGATGCTGAGACTTTACTTTGCGAAGTTTACTTCTGACATGATGGATAGTAGCATATCCTCCATCATCAACAAAAAGTTTTTTTTGTGACAACTCGTGAGTAGCAGAAGAGACTCTCTCCCATTCGTCATCTCTTAGATCCCCTACTCTTAATGCCTGCAACGGTATAGAGGTCTTGGCTGATATCATACGAAGCATCAATTGTTCTGCTGGCATCTCAAGCGAAAAAAATGCAACACCTTCGTTCCTCTCAATTGCTTTTAGCGCCATATTAAGCACAAGGGCCGTTTTCCCCATCGCAGGCCTTGCAGCTACTATGACTAAGTCCCCTTTGCCAAATCCGCTTGTTTTGTCATTTAAGTTGCGAAAGCCTGTATCAACACCAATGAGTTTCGAATTACCCATTGCTTTTAGACGTTCTATCTCGGCAATAGCTGCTATGGTGATAGCCTTGGCATCTCTAAAATCTTGAGCTGTGCTTTCTTGAGTAATCTCATAGAGTTTCTTTTCAACAAGATTCATTACCTCATCACTTGGCAGATCATCTTCGATAGTTACTTTCTTTATCTCTGTTGCAAGCGTTACTATTGCTCTTTTAATGGATTTTGCCTTGATCTCTGCTATATATGCTTTGGTATCAGTAATAGGATTAGCCGATAGCATGTCTATCATTGACCCTTCATCAAATTTGCCCATTGATTGAAGCTTGGAGATCAAAAACTCTTCGGATATCGGTTTGTCTTCTCGTGTTAGCTCTTCCATGGCAGTAAATAGATACTGATGGAATGGCAGATAAAAATCTTTTGCTTTTAGGCTGCTGGCTACCTCTTCATAAATTTGCGGATCAAAAATTACAGCAGAAAGCACAGCTCTTTCTATATTCAAATTGTACATATTTTCCATCATTATTCCTCTATACTTTTTGCCATATTTTCTACTTCGGCTATAAATCTATCTACAAGTTCATGTTCTGAAAGTTTAGCTACCACTTCGCCCTTGACCATAACTAACCCGCTACCTTTGCCATATGCTATAGCTACATCGGCATGTTTAGCTTCTCCTATGGCATTGACCACACAACCCATCACTGATACATCAAGCGGGGCTTTGATATGCGCCGTGCGGCGTTCTATCTCGGCTACAGCGCTTACCAAGTCTGCTTCGATTCTGCCGCAAGTAGGACATGATATGATATTAAGCCCGCCTTTTGCCCTGCCGCTGTCTTTTAATATCGCTTTGGCTACCTTTATCTCTTCTTCAAGCTCTCCGGTTATAGATACCCTCATTGTATCACCTATTCCATCTAGCAACAATGCTCCCAGTCCAATTGATGATTTGATAGTAGCATGAAATAACGTACCGGCTTCTGTAACTCCCAGATGAAATGGATAATTATTTTTAGGTCTTAACATCCTATAAGCTTCCACGGTTCTTTGAACATCGCTGGCTTTTAGAGATACTTTGATATCCGTAAAATCCAGATCTTCTAAAAACTTGATATTATACTCGGCACTTGCCACCATACCTTGTGCTGTAGTACCATATCTATCTTCAAATTCTTTTTCAAGCGAACCAGCATTTACGCCTATACGAATAGGCAGATTTCTCTCTTTGCATGCTTTTACTATCTCTATTATACGGCTCTTTTCTCCGATATTACCTGGATTAAATCTTATGCCGTCTACCCACTTGGCAGCCTCTAAA
Source organism: Sulfurovaceae bacterium (assembly GCA_041654415.1). GTDB lineage: Bacteria > Campylobacterota > Campylobacteria > Campylobacterales > Sulfurovaceae > BN30871. Next base: position 25,663 of record JBAZDL010000009.1, read on the forward strand.
GCTAGACGATAATTGAAGTGAATATCAGCGATAATAGGCAATGAGGTCGCAGCTTTTATCTCTTTTAGAGCCAAAGCATCTTCCATGGCAGGTACTGCCACTCGTACTATATCTGCCCCTGCAAAATGTAGTCTATTTATCTGCTCGACAGTTGCACTCACATCATGAGTATTGCTAAACGTCATAGACTGTACCGAAATCGGAGCATCACCGCCTACAGCTACATTACCTACAAATATTTTTTTAGTTGGATATCGTTCTTGCATTTTATACTTTCATTGGCTCTTAATTATAATAGTGATTTTATCACAATAAACTATAATACTATCTTCTATTATATAAATCAATGTCATCTGAGCACTCGAAAAGCAGCAAGATTTTGAGCATATGCCGCAAAAATCTTGCGTTGCAATTCGTGAGTGGTGACGCTTTTCTTTGGTTGCCTTTCTTTTCTAAAAAGAAAGGCAGAAAAAAGGTAAACCAAAAACTATAAGTTACGAAAAATCCACCGGATCCATATCTATCTCTATTTCTCTTTTTGCGACCCCATGAAGTGCGGTAAGCAGTGCTTTTTTACTCTTGGAACGCAACAAAATATGATAACGATATCGATTTGCTATCTTTTCAATCGGGGCTTTTCCGTGTCCTATGATCTCAATATCATTAAATCTTTTTAATCTCTCCAGGGTATCACTTAATTGTTTCTCTGCCATATCCGGTTTAGTATGAGCTATAAGCACTCTGGCCATTGAAATAAAGGGAGGATAAGAAGCAAAGCGTCTAAACTCTAATTCATCTTGCAAAAAGAGTTCATAGTCGCTCAAAAACGGCTCAAAAAAATGACCGTGTGAACTTTGTATATACACTATAGCATCCTTTGTTCTTCCGCTTCTGCCTGCTATCTGAAATAGTAAACTTATAGCTCTCTCTTTGGCTCTATAATCAGCCAAGCCAAGCATATAATCAAGTCCCATGATTATACTCAGGGTAATATCTGGGTAATCATGACCTTTACTTAACATCTGCGTACCAACCAATATATCTATCTCTTTATTGGCTAATTGTGATAAAGCAGAGTCTAGCTTCTTTGGTGTGGTGATACTATCTTTGTCAAATTGGGCTACTCTGGCATCTGGCAATTCTTCAATTATCATCTCGATCGCCTCTTTTGTACCTATACGCTCACTGCTTAGAGGAGTATGACCACACCCGCTGCAACTTTGTGCTATTGGTTCTGTGTAGCCACAATAATGACATCTCAAATGCTTATGATTGCGATGAAGAGCCATGCCTACCGAACAAAAGGGGCATTTATGCGTCTCGCCGCATGATGAGCAATATAGATATTTAAAATTCCCGCGAGTCGGCAAAAAAACTATGGCTTGTTCGTCTTGGTTTAATGTTTCTTTGAGTGCTTTTATGCACTCACGATTTACACTGTCACCGCTTATGAATTTATAATTTTTGGCTGTAGATATATATGCTTCTTTGAGCCGTATAAGAGGATATTTATAATATGATGTTACAGATGGCGTTGCAGAAGCCAATACCACTTTTGCTCCTATCTTCTCCCCCATCAATACGGCCACATCTCTAGCATGATAACGCGGTCTTGTCATTGATTTGTAGCTATCATCGTGTTCTTCATCTACTATTATCAACCCTATATTTTCAAGTGGTGCAAATAGAGCTGACCTGGCTCCTGCTATGATACGTATCTCGCCGGAAGTTATGCGGCTTAATATATTTTCTTTTTGTTTTTTGGTAAGTTTTGAATGCCAAATAGCCACACTATTGCCAAAATATTTACTAAGCCTTTTGGACATCTGAGGAGTAAGTGCGATTTCAGGCATAAGCATTATCACATTTTTGCCATCTTCTAGTGTTTGAGCCATAAGATGGATAAATATCTCTGTTTTTCCTGCGCCAGTCACTCCAAAAAGCAAACTTCTTTGATGTGTATTAATTTCTAGCAATGCTTTTTGTTGGGGATTAGTAAGTGTGGGTAATATGTTGGCGGGTTGGTAGTGTGAGTGTGGGTACAAGTTAGCGTCATCCTCGTGCTTGATACTAGAATTATCTTCTTCTCCCTCCCCCCTTCTACCTTCTACCTTTTCATGCGGTACAAAAAGTGCCAATGCTTCAGATATTGACGAAAAATAATATGATGAGATAAATTGCGCCAATTCAAATTGTATTGTATTGTAATATCTGTTTGTGATATTTGATATAGCTAATGTCTCAAATGTTGGCTTTAATGTTTCTCTGATGACAATAGCTTCTTTTGTGGTACTTTTCATTGGCACTTGAATGATAGAGCCGATATCCAATGCTATTTCAGAATGGTAGGTCAATACCGGAGCAGATGAATTTGAAAGTGCAACTTGATAGTAATATATGAGAAACTCTTTATTTTGGATTGCAAGAATTATACCAAAAATTGAGATTATGTTTTAGAAGAAAACGGTCAAATCGTCATCATTGCGCTTAACATTTCCGCACGAATGAAAAACTCCGTTCATGCTGAGTCCATCAAAGCATAAAAACGGTTCGTGAGTCCGCCATAGTTCGACAAGCTCATCACGAACTGACTTCACTCACACACTTATCACTGTGTCAATAATCGGCAATTAGCATCATTTACATCGCAATTAAATTGTCCATTTGTTAGTGTAAATGTAACCACCGTTCCGCTTCCTGGCATTCGGTAATTTAATGAATCCTGCCAGCAGCCGGTTTGCGAACCACTGCATTTTGGAATTGATACTTCCAAAACAGATTGATTACTATCGCTAAAGGTAGATATAGCTGTCGATGCTATACCGTCATCATCTATGGATGTAATTGCTCTAAAATCACCCCGCAGGATCCTTAGCTGTCTCTCGTTAGCAAGCGCAGAACGTACAGCTGCAATGGTAGCTTTAGCACTTGAAATTTTTGCATCATCTCTTGTAGCTGCAAATCTTGGAATAGCTATACCGGCCAATATCGCTATTACCACGATCACAAAAACCAACTCTAACATAGTAAAAGCTTTTCTCACGCCTATCCTTTTTGTTTATAAAAATATATTATAGCATGTAAAAAATATATAGACAATAGTTTTGATTTTTAAAATATTATTATAAGAAAATCTAGAAGAAAAAAGATGCAACAAAAGAGAAAATCTCTTTTGTTATTAAGCGTGCAGAGATTAGAATCTAATTACTCCGCCGCCGCCAAATGAATGAGTACCGTTAAGATCTCTCTCAGAAGCTACAGCCTGAGCTCTAGGGCACCAATTTGGAAGACCGGCACCTGCAGCACTAGTAACTGTAATATTTCCATCCTGGGTGCCTGTGAATGTAAAACAGCTGCTTGCTTTACATGAAGTGAACAGCCCTTTGATCGCAGTATCTGTTGTGGCATTTATTTCACCTGCTGCTGTGTATCTAGCACCGTAATCTTGAATACAAGTTGAAAGGTTTTGAAGTTCTTTCGAAATTTCTGCATCATCTCTAGTAGCAGCAAGTCTTGGAATGGCAATTGCTGCCAAAATCGCTATAATTACAATAACAAAGATCAATTCGATCATTGTAAATCCTCTTCTCATGTTAACTCCTATTTTGTAAATTATAAGAATCCACCATTCCAGTGAAAACTTATTATTATTGTAATACTAAAAAAATAGAATGTCAAGTAAAAAAAGAAAAAATTTATTTTTTTTGGTTTATTTATCAATATTATCTATTTTAGAAATAATGCTATTTATTTGATTTTCGTGTTCGCTTATCTGTTTGGCCAGGCGAAGGTAAGCTTTGAGAAGTTTATCTGTTTTATTGTCTTGATTTAGAGCTATATCTGCACTAGTCAGATCATCTATGATAAATTTTGCCAAAGTTTTATCAACTTCAAATTCATATCTGATACCATTTATGGTGAGAGCTACTTTTTGCATGATTATTCTAGCAATGCTTCTATTTTGGCTATGATAGCTTCTATTTCAGTATCTTTTTGGGCAAGTTCCCCTCTAAGTAATACTATTTCTTCTTCCAAAGGAGCTATATTTGAAACTCGCAATCTTAATTCCTCATTTTCTTCTTTTAATATATCAAATGATAATTTTAATTCTTCGATCTTCTCTTGGAGTCTTTGAAGTGCTTGCATATATAATCGCCTTTTAGTTATGGTTTTCTTTTGTTATAATATCACAAATTTATTATATTACCGCACCAATAATTACAGGAAAGCACATCGTGGGTGCTAAATAATTTAAGATAAAAATATATTTTAGGAATACTTTTGAACAAACCTTTTCGTGTTAACAGCCCATATGCTCCATCAGGCGATCAGCCAAAAGCCATAGAACAATTAAGCAGATCTATATTAGACGGCAATCGTTATCAAACCCTGCTTGGAGTTACCGGTTCGGGCAAGACATATACTATGGCAAAAATCATAGAAACCGTCCAGCGTCCTACGCTCATCATGACACACAACAAAACTTTAGCTACTCAGCTATATAGCGAATTTAGAAGCTTTTTTCCCGATAATCGCGTAGAATATTTTATTAGCTATTACGACTATTATCAGCCAGAAGCCTATATACCTCGTCAAGATCTCTTTATTGAAAAAGATAGCTCTATAAATGAAGAGTTAGAACGCTTGCGTCTAAGTACCACAGCAAGCTTGCTTAGCCACAAAGATGTCATAGTCATAGCCTCAGTATCAGCTAATTACGGGCTTGGTTCACCGGAAGACTATAGCTCTGTAGTGCAAAGCTTGGAACTTGGTCAAAATTACCCGCAAAAAGCTCTTTTGCTTAGACTAGTAGAGATGGGTTACAAAAGAAATGATAATTTTTTTGACAGAGGTGATTTCAGAGTAAATGGTGACGTAGTAGATATATTTCCTGCATACAGCCAAGAAGAAGCTCTGCGTATAGAATTTTTTGGCAACGAAATCGAAGATATGTATTATTTTGATGCTCTTACCGGCGAAAAGGGAGTTTCACCAAAGAATGTCACTATATACGCTGCCAATCAATTTATAGTAGGCAAAGAGAAACTGGCTCTTGCTATGAAAAGTATAGAAGATGAGCTTGGAGAGAGGTTGGCTTTTTATGAGAGAGAAGGTCGCATGGTGGAACATGCCAGACTCAAACAACGTACCGAATTTGACCTGGAGATGTTGGAGGCCACAGGAATGTGCAAAGGAATTGAAAATTATTCAAGACATCTTACTGGCAAAAAAGAAGGCGAAACCCCATATTCTCTCCAAGACTATTTTGAAGCCATGAGTGAAGATTATCTAGTTATAGTAGATGAATCACATGTAAGCCTTCCTCAATTTCGAGGAATGTACGCAGGAGATAGGAGCAGAAAAGAGGTACTTGTAGAGTATGGTTTTAGATTGCCAAGTGCTTTAGATAACCGCCCTTTGATGTTTGATGAATTTATCCAAAAAGCTCCGCATTATCTGTTTGTATCTGCTACCCCAGCACCATTAGAACTCGAATATTCTAGTGTAGTAGCCAGTCAGGTAGTCCGCCCGACCGGACTTTTAGATCCCATTATAGAAGTAGTGCCTAGCTCATCGCAGGTAGAGCATCTGTATGATGAAATGAAACACGTTATTGAACGAGGCGAAAAAGTACTTGTGACTGTACTTACTAAAAAAATGGCGCAGGAGCTTGCCAATTATTACAATGATTTAGGTCTAAAAGCAAGGTATATGCATTCGGATATGGATGCTATAGAGAGAAATCAAACCATACGTTCATTAAGACTTGGAGAGTTTGATATACTTATTGGCATTAATTTGCTTCGTGAAGGACTTGACCTTCCTGAAGTAAGTCTTGTTGCTATTTTAGATGCAGACAAAGAGGGCTTTTTGCGCTCACAAACTTCCCTCGTGCAAACAGCAGGTAGAGCTGCTAGAAATGTTAACGGTAAAGTTTTGATGTATGGCAATCGCATCACACCTGCTATGGAATTTACTATCAAAACCACAAGCGAACGCAGAGAAAAACAAGAACTTTACAACAAAGAACATGGGATTACTCCTCAAACTACAATCAGAGAACTGGATGCCAATCTAAAACTAGAAGAACATGGGGAGTTGTATAATAAAAAAGACAAACTTGATAAAATGCCAAAGGCTGAGAGACAAAAACTAATGAATGAATTAAAAGCCAAAATGCTGGCAGCTGCTAAAAGCTTGGAATTTGAAGAAGCAGCAAGGTTGCGTGACGAGATAGCCAAGATAAAGAATTTGTAATATAAAGTTATTAAAACAACACAAAAAGTATAGAGAATTTTTTCTTTTCACTACTTTTTTTAGAAAAAAGTAGCACAAAAATCGTCACCCTCTCGAATCGCACGATTTTATTGAGGCTAACCGCCTTGATAAAATCTAGCTTTCATGGTCGTTTGGGTGACAGTTTTTATTGTATAATGTCAAAAAAATATAGGCAAAAATATGATAACAAATTTTCAAAATTACACTCCAAAATTAGGAGTCAATAGCTGGGTAGCCGAAGGGGCTAGTGTCATAGGACGCGTAGAAATGGGAGAAGATAGTGCTGTATGGTTCGGGTGCGTTGTGCGCGGTGACGTACATCATATAAAGATTGGAGATAGAAGCAACATCCAAGATCTCAGCATGGTACATGTCACACATCACAAGCTTGATGATATGAGTGATGGAAATCCTACCATTATAGGTAATGACGTTACAGTAGGACACCGTGTAATGCTTCATGGCTGCACTATAGAAGACGCGTGCTTGATAGGCATGAGTGCGACCATACTTGACGGTGCGGTTATCGGCAAAGAATCAATAGTAGGTGCTGGGGCATTGGTGACCAAAAACAAAATATTCCCGCCAAGAAGCCTCATCATGGGAAGCCCTGCTAAAGTTGTAAGAGAGCTTACAGACCAAGAGGTAGCAGAACTTTACGCAAGTGCAGCTAGATACGTAAAATTTAAAAATCAGTATCAATAAAAAATTATTCTAAAATCCATGTCATAATTGCATCATTATTAAACGGTTTGAATAAAAGCAAAACATGCTTCACTCAGCAAAAGAACAATAAAAGACCATTATCATTTGCCGAAGTACTTGCAATTATGACGATTTTTGTACTACTTTTTCTAAAAAAGCAGTAAAAGAAAACTATTGAGATGCTGAAATAAATTCAGCATGACGGAAAATATAAATCCATGACTTCTTGGGGATGACTGGCTTCCTGCCTACGCAGGAATGACACCCATTAAATTCCCAAAAACAAGTTCGATGACAATGTTCGCTAGCTCTTGTTTTCTTTTTTGGCTCTTCGCTCTTTTTTACTAGATGATGCAAACTTGACTAGATCATCGCTGCTCTTAATATGTCCCGGGATAGTCTCCAAGCTCTTTTGCATCACATAAGATGCAGACAGAGCGTCACTATAAGCCCTATGATGCACAGTAGTGGGAATTTTTAGAGATTGGATAAGATAAGCAAGTCCGTATCTCTCGCTCTCAAAAGTACGTTTAGCCAGATCAATACTGCACATGACAGGATTCCCTAAGGCACCAAGTCCATGACGATTGAAAGATGCAGACAAAAAAGAGGCATCAAAACTGGCATTATGTGCTACAAATATAGCATCTTCCATAAAAAGTCGTAATTTTGTCAATGCTTCTTTCTGACATGGAGCACCTATAAGATCTTCATGTTCAATACCGGTGACTTTGGTAATATATTCAGGCAAGAATGCACACTCTACAAAAGTCTCAAAACTATCTATAATGTCTCCGCCGCTCATCATGACAGCACCTATCTCTATAACTTGTGATGACGACGGCTTGCTTCCATTGGTCTCGATATCAACTATGCAAAATCTCTCTTCGTGATATGGTGTAAAATATGGTTTAAACTTATAGCCACCCTCATCCAAGCTTTCTATGGGATATCCGGAAGCTTGAAGAAGATAAAAAATAGTCTCGCTCTCTTCAAAAAGAGTAGTATGTTTATATACAATACTATCAAAAGTCTCTTGACTGATAGTACCGCCATGATGGCGAAATATTTTTGTAAGATGCTCAAAGACGTTTTGCATTAGCTATAAACTCTCTTACTTTGACGTGGTCTTTTTTGCCTTTACTTATCTCGACTCCGCTACTAACATCAACGCCATAAAAATTATACTTTTCAAGCTCATATAGATTTTCAGAGGTCAAACCGCCTGCTATGATAATTTTGGAGCAATCAATCCCGTCAAACCAATCAAGTGCGATCCTTTTACCCTCTCCGCCATAGCTTTCTACAAAAGCATCTGCTATGATATAATCATCTGTATATTTGCCTATGTCTTTTTGACAAGTTGCTCTAACGACTCGTATATATGGCGTTTGCAGTTGTGCAAAAAACTCATCATTAGCTTCAAAATGAATTTGAGCCATATCTATACCTACAAAATTACAAATATCATCTACTTCTGATGCTTTTACATTTACAAAAAGCCCTATAGTTTTTACAAACGGCGGTAAATTTTCTATGATCTCTTTTGCTTTTTGAGGCAAAATATATCTAGGAGACCCTTCATAAAATACAAATCCTATAGCATCTGCACCAGCTTGACAGGCTATAAGCGCGTCATCTAGATTTGTAATACCGCAGATTTTTACTTTCATTTTAATGCACTTATAGCCCGTGCTACACCGCTAGGATATTTATAGATAAATGAGCCGGCAACCACTACATCTACACCTGCATCACGCAGCAAATCTATATTTTGATCACTTACTCCTCCATCTACCTCTATGAGACAATGCGGATTTTTGACTTTTATAAGCGATTTGAGTCGTTTAGCTTTTTCTATTACTGACGGGATAAATGACTGTCCTCCAAATCCAGGGTTGACACTCATCAATAATACCATATCCACATCACCAAGCAAAAATTCTATAGCTTCAGGCGGTGTATGCGGATTAAGCACAAGCGCGGGACGGATACCGTATGAACGGATCTTTTGGATAAGTCTGTGAGGATGCTTCTCTTCTTCTATGTGAAATGAGATAAATTCTGGTCTCAACGGAGCAAACAGATCAACAAAAAAAGTATTGTTTTCTACCATAAGGTGAATATCTAGCGGTTTTGTCGTAGCTTTAGCCACAGCTTCTACAACTACGGGTCCGATTGTAAGATTCGGTACAAAATGCCCATCCATGACATCTACATGTACAAAATCGCAACCTCCATCGCAGATGGCTTTTACATCATCTGCTAAATGTCCAAAATCGGCAGATAAGATACTTGGTGCTACGAGCATACGGGTCCTTTTTTATTATTACTACCGCATTGGGTATATCGCTTTATCTTGATACAAATGATTTCGCATATACTCTTCGTTAAAACTTCTCAGCGTAACTTTGGCTATGTCCTCAAAATTTAAGTAATATACTCAATGTGGTAGTAGCATTATAACACAAAAAGATTTTTTATTTAAGTATTCTTTAGGCTATTTTGGCTATAATCGCACACAAAAAATGTCAGTTTTGTCCCTTATTATAGACAAAAATCACATTCATTACTTTAAATAAAGGCAGATATTATGGCAAACAGATGTGCAATCAGCGGTAAAGGTCCATTAACTGGAAACAATGTATCACACGCGAATAACAAAACAAAAAGAAGACAGCTTCCAAACCTAAGAACTCTTAGAATAGCAATGGAAGACGGTACTACAAGAAAAATCAAAGTAGCTGCTTCAACTCTTAGAACTATGAAAAAAATAGCTGCAAAAGCAACTACAGAAGCGTAAACCCTAATATTCTTCGCAAGGCAGAATGAGCCTTGCACACTTACTTTAATTTTTGGAGATACTCCAATGTTTCAAATTCTTTCACTAAAAAACGGTCTTGACAATGTCCAAGGTTTCTTCAACGGTTCAGCCAATGTAGGTCTTCGTACCAAACCAAATGAAGATGGTTCACTAGACGGCGATGTAGCTTTTATTCGCAGCGACAAACTATGTGACGTTGTATCAAGATTTACTACCAATCATTTTGCAGCTGCACCCATCAAGCACTTTCAAAGATATCCTGAAGGTTTTCAGACCAATTTTGTGCTCATTAATGCCAAAAATGCAAATGCTATGACTGGTGCTAAAGGAGTTGAAGATATAGATGCACTCTTGAGCAAACTCGAAACTAAAATCACGTTGCATAATCCTATTATGAGTTCTACCGGTGTTATTGGATATAGATTGCCGTTAGATAAATTATCAACTGCATTCGATAATTTTGATTTCAATGGCAAACAGAGCGAAAAAACTGCTAGAGCCATTATGACAACAGATAGTTTCAAAAAAGAGATTTGTTTCAAGGTCACACTTGATGATGGCAACTCATTCCATATTGCAGCGATTGCCAAGGGTGCAGGAATGATAAATCCTGCTATGGCTACCATGTTATGTTTCATAGTAACCGATGCAGATATCCCAAGAGAAGATATGGATGAACTCTTGGGCATTGCCGTAGAAGGTTCTTTTAACCGCATTTCAGTTGATGGAGATACCTCTACTAATGATACAGTTTTATTACTAGCCAACAAAACAAGCGGCACATATAATAAAGATGCGTTCAGAGAAGCTCTAAATAAAATCTCATTTGAACTTGCCATGATGATACTGCGTGACGGTGAAGGAGCCACCAAAGTCGTTGCTTTTGAGGTCAAAGGCGCAGTTAGCAACGAAGATGCTAAAAAAGCCAGCGTCTTGCTAAGCAACTCTTTGTTAGTCAAAACCGCATTATTTGGAGAAGACCCAAACTGGGGGCGAATAGCATCTACAATTGGGGCAAGCGGTATAGAATGCGATGAGGATAAGCTTGTGATTCATTATGACAATCTGCTAATCTATTCTGGAGAGCAAAGAGAATTAGACAAGGAACGAGAAGAAAAAGCATACAAGATTATGAAGCAAGAAAGCTTCCGCATCTCGTGTGATCTTGGGCTTGGAGATGGAAGCTATACCAGCTATGGATGCGATCTCAGCTATGATTATGTCAAGATAAATGCAGAATATAGAACATAAAGCATCTCTATATTTTAATGCGCTTTTCAAGACAAAAAAGATAAAATAGTATATCAAATAAATTAGGAGTAACGATGTTACATGAATATAGAGACGAAATAACAGCTCTTAAACAAAGCAATGCACATTTCGCAAAAATTTTTGAAAAACACAATGAACTTGATCAAAAAGCAAAAGATGCTGATGAAGGTAGAGCACATGTAAGTGATGCGGAACTCGAACAAATCAAAAAAGAGAAACTTCTTCTTAAAGATGAAGCACTTAAACTCATTTTAGAATACAAAAACGCGCAAGCTTAAATGCTGAACTATAAATCTCATCCTTGCGGTGAGATTTTGTAATTAATTATAAAATTAATTTTCTTCCGATACTTCTTTTTTCATTTTCCATACATAAATAACAGCAATAAGTAAAATAACACCCAATGCTATCATGGTTGCTCTGCCTAAATAATGTTCTATCAACGTTTCATTTGAACCCACAAAATAACCCAAAAACATGAGCACAAGTACCCATATAGCAGACCCTAAGGTTGTATAAGTAGAAAATTTAACCAGATTCATTTTGGCATACCCTGCCGGAAGAGAAATCAAGTGACGAACTCCTAGAATTAATCTGCCGCTAAATGTAGATATTTCACCGTGTTTATTGAAAAAATGTTCTAATTTTTCTAGTTTTTCAGGAGATAAAAGTATATATTTGCCATATCTAAGCAAAAAGACCCTGCCGTATCTGGCAGCAAAATAGTAGTTAAACAGCGCTCCGCCAAGAGAACCTAGCACACCCATTAGTGTGGCAATGATGAAATTCATCTCGCCTTTTTGAGCCAAATAACCTGCAGGTATCATGACTACTTCACTAGGAACAGGGACAAATGTGCTTTCTAAAAACATCAATATAAAGATACCCACGTAACCGACACCGCCAATAGCATCAACTATCCATTGGGCAATTTCATGCATCACAAAAAGACCTGTTATTCAGTAAATGCGCCTACAGATGTAAGCTTTGTGTATCTCTTTTCAAGCATCTCTTCTGTAGATATTGAGCGAAGCTCTTTTAGTGACTTGAGATAATATGTTTTGAGTACATTTGCCGCACTTTGTTTATCTCTATGAGCTCCGATTAGCGGCTCATCAAGTACATCATCTACAAGATGATGCTTCATAAGATCGTCAGGCGTAATTTTAAGTGCTTTTGTAGCAACTTCTACCTTTTTAGGATCATCCCACAATATGGCCGAACAACCCTCAGGAGAAATAACCGAAAATACCGAATAACGCATCATAGCAAGTCTATCTGCAACACTAATTGCCAATGCTCCACCACTGCCGCCTTCGCCTATAACAATAGAAATAAGCGGTACTTTGATACTTGTAAATTCAAATAGATTCCTAGCAATTGCTTCGCTTTGGCCTCTCTCTTCTGCTCCAAGTCCAGGGTATGCGCCCGGAGTATCTACTAACAAAAGTACAGGAATATCAAACTTTTCGGCCAATCTAACTGCACGCAACGCTTTACGATATCCTTCCGGATTTGGCATACCGAAATTTCTCTTGATCTTATTTTTTGTACCTCTGCCTTTTTGTTCACCTATGACCATGGTTTTATGACCATCGATCCAGCCAATATAACAAACAAGTGCTGTATCATCACGAAATGCACGGTCACCATGGATCTCATAGCTATTTTCCAAGATCAAACGAATATAATCAAGTGCATAAGGACGATCCGGATGACGCGCTAGTTGAAGCTTTTGGTAATCATTCAAACCGCCATAAGTTTTTTGCACCTCTTTATCCAACTCTTTTTGGAGCTTTTCAAGAGTTTGCAGATCCCCCTCGGCCTTTGCAGATTCTATAGCCTCATCTAGATGCTCGATACGTTTTTCGAAATCAAGATAAGTTACCATCAAAAATCCTTAAAGCTTTTTAAAAATAACAACGCCGTTAGTTCCGCCAAAACCAAACGAATTACTCATAGCAATATCTATATTTGCTTTTCTCGCCTCATTAGGAACATAATCTAAATCACAATCAGGATCAGGAGTGGTGTAATTGATAGTTGGAGGCAAAATACCGTCTCTCATAGCCATAAGAGTAATAACTGCTTCTATTGAGCCCGCAGCTCCGAGACAATGACCTATTTGCCCTTTGGTAGAACTTACAACAGGAATATTTGAACCAAATACTTCTTTGATAGCTGCAGTTTCATTTTTATCATTAGCAGGCGTACTTGTACCATGAGCATTAATATAATCTACTTTTGGATTGCCTGCCATTGCAAGAGCAGCTTTCATGGCACGAGCAGGACCGTCTACTACCGGTGTTGTAATGTGATTGGCATCTCCGCTTTCACCAAAACCTATAATTTCTCCATAGATCTTAGCTCCTCTTTGCATAGCTGATTCATACTCTTCAAGTACCAAAGCTCCGGCACCCTCTCCCATTACAAATCCGTTTCTCTCACTATCAAAAGGTCTAGAAGACTGTTGTGGATTTTCGTTATTTGTACTAAGTGCTTTCATAGATGCAAATCCGCCTATTCCTACAGGGCAAATTGCTGATTCTGCACCAACTACCAACATTTTATCTGCTCCGCCTATCATGATTGTTTTCGCTGCTTCAGCGATGGCATGCGTACCGGCGGCGCAAGCTGTGACTGATGAGAGATTTGGCCCTTTTAGCCCATGGTCTATAGATATAAATCCTCCAAGCATATTTACAAGTGCTGATGGTATAAAAAATGGAGAAATTCTGCGTGGACCTTTTTCTTCACATACAAGCGAGTTTTTCTCTATGTTTGGAAGCCCGCCTATGCCCGAAGCTGACGAGATACCAAATCTCTCTTCATTGTATCCATCCTTAAATCCTGCATCCGCCATAGCTTCTTTAGCTGCTTTTATACCTAGCTGGATAAATCTGTCTGCTTTTTTGACTTCTTTTGGATCCATTACTTCATTTGGATCAAATCCTACAATTTCTCCTGCTATACGAACCGATTGTTCACTAGGATCAAAAAGCTCTATTGTTTTAATACCGCATTTGCCAGCTACAATAGCCTCAAAAGAACTCTCTTTGTCATGTCCTAAGCTATTTATCATGCCTAGACCTGTTACTACTACTCGTTTCACGATTTCTCCTCATTCTTTGCTCTGGCTAATATAAAAAATATAAAAACTTTTTACATTAGCCAATTCAATCCCCCCGTATAAGGGGCATTTTGATATTTTATTTGTTGTTTTCGATAAAGTTGATTGCATCACTTACAGTTGCAATTTTTTCAGCTTGATCATCAGGAATTTCGATATCAAATTTCTCTTCAAGAGCCATAACAAGCTCAACAACATCTAAACTATCAGCGCCAAGATCTTCTACGAATCTAGACTCTTCTTTTACTTCATCTGGACTAACATTTAGTTGCTCTACAACTACGTCTTTTACTTCATCAAATAATGCCATTTGATACTCCTTGAATAATTAATAATACGCAGAAGTATATCGAAAAAATCATAAAAGCACCAAACTAAATTAAAAACAACTATAAGATAATGTGAATTTTTAAGTAATTTAGAAATAATTTTTGTGATTTTTTTGGTAAATTTTAATGCAATAAATGCCATGAAGAGGTAATCTGTATTCCAAGTCTTACTAAAATTAGTTCGCTATCTTTCCGTCATTCCTACGAAGGCGGGGATCCGGTCCATCGCTCCCATGCTCCTGCGTGGGAGTGTATATTGATCTTTTGGAATTCAGTATGCATTCCCACGGAGACCGTGGGAACGAGATGAAACTCACACAGATCACAAAATATTATTAAAACTTATATTTTAACTGAGTATAAAAATATCGTCCCGGTTCATTAAGTACCATTACATCACCGCCGCCGCTTAGCAGTGTCAAATCTTTATAGCTATTTGACACAGCGTAAGTACTGTCAAATATATTATCTACTCCAAAGCTGAATTCAAGCCCGCTGCCAAGCTCTTTTGTAGCTTTTAGATTAAATACTACATAACCGTCCAATCTATGTTCTCCATTATCAAAATCATATCTGCTCCATGGAGCTGCCGCTATGATATCTCCTTCGATTTTGAAAGTATCATCATATGCATATGTAGCCCCGATATTTGCTTTAAATGGCGGAATATCGGGCAAATCTGTATCTGATTGACCGACAAGCGGACTATCTTTTTCGCCTATTTGGAATGCCATACTGCCATCAATCGAGAAATTCTCCGTCACAAAATATGAACCGCTCACATCTATACCATAAAGAGTAGCATCTACGTTTTCATAGTTTTTATTTGTAGCATTATAAGCTATATAATCATTTAGGTCGCTATAGAAAACTTTGGCCTTTATTGTGGCATTGTCAAATTTCTTTTCAACTCCAAGGTCTATTTCATGGTTTGTCACGGCATTAAGCGTATCTGTGCCTATAACGGCGCCATCACTACCGGTGAAATAAAGCTCTTTACCGTCCGGTACGCGTACAGACCTTCCGATTCCTGCAAAATATTTTAGACTGTTATCCATACTGTAATTAGCCATTAGATAACCGCCCCAATCTGAAAAATCCCTATCTTTGGCTGCGACTTTAGCTGTATCTATAGAAGTATCATCATATCTTACACCCGCTTCTAAGCTGAATTTATCATCTATTTTTATTTTATCTTTGATAAACACTGCGCGGTTTTTGGTATCCACATCATCTATGCTTTTGCCCATTTGGGTCGTACTGAATGGGGCAACAGTTAGAGTTCTTGAATATTGGCCATCCCAATTGCGATTGTTTGCATCTATGCCGGCAGTGATAGTATGGTTGTCAATATCAAAACTATTCGTGAGTTTCACACCCTCCATTTGGGTCTCTAGATATGAAGTCATATAGCCAGCTTTTTTTGGTCCTGCTCCATCAGGATCCATCATTGCGGCATTTCTAAACTCTGTACTCATAGGATGCTCAACCGTAGAACGGTAAAGTTCAAGCTCTAGTTTTTTTGAATATTCTCCAAGATTTTTTGCTGTATACCCAAGTGTAAAGATATCAGAATCATCATACACGGCATCCATCGGCGTATTTGGATACAAAACATTATCGCTTCGATTGATAGTATAACCTAATCTCAACTCTTGATCATCAGTGATATCCCAATATACTTTACCCATAAGGGTTTTTTTGGTGTAAGCTTCCATATCTTGATATTGAGGCTGATATTGATTTCCAGGCATTGCATGACCATCATTTATTGCTCTAGCAATTTGCCCTACGAAATCATCTCCGTCACCATCTTCATATTGATCGCCTTTTTCTGCCGAACCACTAAGTAAAAATCTGACTTTATCTCCTCCGCCGCTAAGCATGAATGAGCCTTTTTGATAATCCCAGCTTCCGGCATTCAACGTAACTTCACCATGCGTCTCTTTTGTAGGTTTGAGAGTATGGACCTTTATACCTGCGCTTAGATTTCCAAATTCAGTTACATCAAAAGGCCCTTCATTTATTTCTACATAATCAACATTATTACTTAGTATATGAGAAATTGGCGGATCCATGCGATTCGGACATGCGCCACAAACTTTAGCACCATCTACGGTGACAACTATATTATCTTTTTTTTGTCCTCTGACCACAATATCATTTGAGATCCCGCTTCGTCTGATTATGTTTACGCTGGCAGACTCTTTTGCAAGTGCTTCACCTAGATCGGCTGATTTGATCTCTTCGCCGCTTACATTCTTAACTATTTCAGTTTCAATTTTTTCTTCAACATCAATAACACCCAAAGATGTCTCAGCAGCACCTAATGCAGCACAACATGCCAGCGATATGCTTATAAATTTAAATTTCATCCCTTCTCCTTCTTGTCTTTATAAGAAGAAATTATTACGTAAAAGTGTTAAGCGAATGTTAAATTTTGTTAATTTGACGTTAAATATATGTTAAATATACATAAATTTAAACTAAATACTTTAATTTTATATATTCATGCATTTATTAAAGAAATATTTAAGACAATAAATTTTTCTATTCCGATAATAACGAATAGCGTAACGATATATGCATAGTAGCAGGCAGAGAGATTGGACAACTGCTTACGTCTATTGGAAATGCTCTAGTTATAGCTTCTCTGGCTGCACTTTTGAGTGCATTTGGACCGCTAACAGTGATCTCGCTCACATTCCCGTTTGGCAGTATCACAAAAGATGCTTCTATCACACCCTCTATACCTCTATTTTTAGCGATCGGGGGATAAAACTTATATTGATTTATACGATTTTTGACCATTGCTTCAAATGTGCTGCTATCTATTTTCTTTGGAGCTGCTGCTTGAGGTATATTTTGTTTTGTTGCTGCCACATTAGATTGGGAATCAAACTTAGTGCTGCTTGGTGAGACTTTAACTTGCTTGTTTTGATTAAGTGGTTTTGATATTGGTTTTGCCTCTTTGGGCTGTTTTGCAATTTCTTTTATAATAGGTTTTTGTTCTGTAGGCTTTGGCATTTCTTGCTTAACCGGTGGTTCTGGCATAACTTTTGTATTTTTTTCATCTTGAGATTCTTGAAATTGTGTCAAATCAAACAAAATAGCCGTTTGCGCTTGAATTGGAGTGGATTCTTTGTATGTAAAATGGGAAATTATAAAAAAGACAATCCCAAAAGAAATGTAGACAAATAAACTACCGCAAAAAGCAATCACATAACGATAGTTCTTCATCTTTGCATTCTTCTAGGAGTTTTTACAAAGGGGTAAGAGAAGTATGACATACAAATGTTAAGCAGGTATTAAGAGTCAAAAATTATTTTAGAAATATCCAAAACCACTCTAGTACCCTCGCCTTTTTTTGAATAAATTATGATATTTATACCCTCTTCATCACAATAATTTTTGACGACAGCAAGACCTATTCCCCTGCCGTCACTCTCTATATTTCCTTGATAATATCTCTCGTATATATGCAACATTTGGGTTTCATCCATGCCATCGCCATTATCAATGATTTCCAATTTATTTAATTGAAGCAAAATAGTTATCGGTTTATCTATAGGTGAATGCTTCATAGCATTGGAGATGATATTTTCCAAAACCTGCTCAAATCCTATCTTGTCTGCATATACAATTGTCGGTGATAGATCAAATATAAATTGGTTACGTTCTTGGGCTATAAAAGGTTCGGTACATTCTTGTATTATTTGTGAAAGTTCGAATTGCTCTTTTTTTACAGGTGCTATCTCTTTGGTAATAGTATATACAAGTGATTCATAAAGTCTTTTAAGCCTTATGGCAGCATGTTCTATTCGCTCCAATCTAGCTCTGTCCTTATCTGTTTGCACTGTTCTTGAAAGCATATTAGCATTTGCAGTAATAGTTGATAATGGGATATTTAACTCATGTATTATTTCATCGGTTACAAATATCAGATTCCTTTGCATCTGATATTTTGATTCCAACAGATAAGAGACAAATATATACCCCAAGGCTAATGATGCAAACAACATCACTATTAAGATAAACCAAAAAGAGTAAGATGAAAAACCGTATACTTCTAAAAAAAAGTAGGATGTTGCCCACAACAATATCATCAATGCTTCAAAAAATATTATAGCAATTACAACTTCTTTTTTTATCTTTCCAAACAATAGCCTATACCCCTGATATTTTGAATATTATCATTAAAATACTTTTTGAGCTGAGTGATATAAACTCTCAAAGAACCATCGCTTGCTTCACTGGCACTGCTCCAAAGTGTAGCTTTTATCTCATCTAATGATAATACCCTTCCATTGGCTTCAAGCAATAACTGCAATAATTGCCCGGCTTTTATACTTAACTCCATCTCTTCATTTTCTCTAAAAAGCTTTTTGCTGTATATATCAAAATGATATTCGCCTATTTGTACTTTTTGAACTCTAATTTGTCTTTTTAAAAGTGCACGTACGCGGCACAATAATTCATCCAAGTCCACCGGTTTTTTGAGATAATCATCGGCCCCTACATCAAAACCTTCGCGCAAGGATGCAGTATCATTTTTGGAAGTAATGAACATAGCCGGAGTCATATCTCCGCTATTTCTTAGTTTGGAAAGCATATCAAATCCGCTCTCGTATGGCAACTTGACATCCAAAAGATAACAATCATACTTCCTTTTATATGTCAGATCAAATGCACTATATGGATCAAATGCGGCATCTACACCAAACCCTTCATCCTCTAAGAAATCTTTTAGGGTTGCATTGAGCAATCTGTCATCTTCAAGTAGTAATATTCTTGCTTGCATATCTTCTCCTAGGTTTTATAGATACATGCCGCCATTGACTTTAAGTGTTTCACCTGTAATATAGCTGGCATGATCGCTCAGTAAGAATGCTACCGCGTCAGCCACTTCGGAAGCTTCTCCAAATCTAGCCAATGGGATTTTGGCAGTAAATGCAGCTTTTACCTCATCTTTTAACACTTGTGTCATCTCTGTAGCTATGAAACCCGGGGTAATGGTATTAAACCTTATACCTCTGCTCGCGCCTTCGAGTGCAAAGCTTTTGTTCATAGCTATCATGCCGCCTTTGCTGGCTGCATAATTTGTTTGTCCTGCATTTCCACTCTCCCCTACTATAGAAGATACATTGACTACTGCCCCAAATCGTTGTTTGCTCATAGTTTTGAGCGATTCTCTGCATCCTATGAAAGCGGATTTAAGATTGGCTTCTATTACACTCATAAAATCATCACCGCTCATGCGAAGAGCTAGTTTGTCATTTGTAATACCTGCATTATTTACTAAATAGCTAAGCTCGCCGTCAGTCGATACAATATGCTTGACTCCATCTACAAAAGCTGCTTCATCACTCACATCAAAACCCAATATTTCTGCTTTGCCACCTGCGTCTTCGATAATCTTTTTGACTTCAAGCGCCTGAGCTTCTCCGCTACGATAATTGATCCATACTTTTAGCCCATAGCCGGCCAAAACAGTAGCTATTTTTGCCCCAATACCTCTGCTGGCTCCAGTAACCAATACGTTTTTACCTGTAAATTTCATTATTCCTCCACTTTAAAATTTTATTTTACTTCTCGCAAGAAAATAGACGATTTTTGATATGTTCAAACTCTTCATAATCTTGAGGTGTTATTTCATCTGAATATATAATATGATTCAGCTGTTCAAGAAGATGCATTTTGCTTAATTTGTCATTACAGCATGCTTGATTGATGATATCCAAATGCTCTTCTAGATCATAATCATTCTCTAATGTATTTTCCAAGAGAGATATTGCCTCTTCCTCGCTGCATCCAAAATCAGCTCCCAGCAGAGAACAAAACAATGGAGCTTCTTTTGCGACATCGCGTTTATCTTTTTTGATAATATGCGCTAACAATATAGCTACTGACTGTTTGATTTTTGTTTCCATGGTTTATCCCTCTGAAATCATTTATAAAATCATATCATAAAAAATTATTACTTCATTGATTTTATCTTAATTTTATGAATTGCTATATAAAGCAATACATTTTATTTTATATTAATGGTTTATCCATCTCTTTTGGAATCTCTAACCCCATTAATTTCAAAATCGTAGGAGCTATATTATTGAGTCCTCCGCCATTTGATATATTCTTAATACCGTCTGCTATTACAAAGCACCATACATCGCCCACTGTATGATTGGTGAGTATATTCCCTTTTGTATCACACATCTCTTCGCAATTTCCGTGATCACTTGTCAGAACAACTGCATAATTATGTTCCGAAGCGACACTCAATATCTCACCTATCTCTTTATCTACGGCTTGGACAGCTTTTTTGGCTGCTTCATAATTCCCGGTATGCCCCACCATATCACCATTGGCAAAATTAACCACCACAAAATCATATCCATCATTCATAGCTTTTCTAGTAGCTTCTCCTACTTGCGGAGCCGACATCTCAGGCTTCAAATCATATGTACGTACATCAGGGCTTGGTATAAGCACCCTATCCTCTCTGCTTAGCGGTTCTTCTACGCCGCCATTAAAGAAAAAGGTCACATGGGCATACTTCTCAGTCTCTGCTGTGTGCATCTGTCTTAGTCCTGCACGGCTTATAATCTCGGCTAATGTGTTTTGCGGATTAGCTTTTGGAAACATAATTGGATACGGAAATGATGCGTCATAAGCTGTCATTGTAGCTATATGAAGTTTGAGTTTTTTAGTAGCAAACTCACTAAATCCGCTATCTCCTAAAGCCTGAGTTATCTCTCTGGCACGGTCGGAGCGGAAATTCATCATGATGACCCCATCCCCATCCATCATTCCATTGTATCCGTCAAATGCTGCTGGCTCTATAAACTCATCATTCTCGCCTTTGGCGTAGCTTTGTTTGATATATTCGCTTGGATTAAGCATGGTTTTTGGTATTGCTTGGGCTATGGCGCGATAGCCAAGCTCTACTCTGCCCCATCTCTTGTCTCTATCCATGGTATAAAAACGACCGCCGATCGTAGCTATAGAGATACCATCACCACATATAGCTTCTACCTGCTCTAAATATTCTTGGGCTGACGCAGGACCGACGTCTCTACCGTCAGTGATTAGATGCAGCCACACTTTTTTACCTTGTTCTTTGACCAGCTTGGCCACACCTATGATATGTTCAATATGAGAATGCACGCCGCCATCACTCATGAGTCCTATTAGATGAACAGTAGTATTGCTTTTGGCTAAAATTTCTAGCAAAACTTCATTTTGTGCCATACTTCCATCATCCAACGCTTTAGAGATCTTTACTAGATCTTGATACAAGATCCTTCCGCTTCCTAACGTCATATGTCCTACTTCAGAATTACCCATCTGCCCTTGCGGCAATCCAACGCTTAGTCCATGAGTAGAGATGAGAGTATGTGGTGCATTAGCAAAAAGCCGATCATATGTCGGTTTGGGAGCATCTGTAAATGCATTACAATGACTTGTAGGTTTATGTCCTATACCATCCGTGATGATAAGTAATGTTTTTTGACCTGTCATAAAATCTCTTTATCTCTTATTTGCTTTTATTTTATCCAAATCATAGTAAAATACGTCTTATTACCAGGTATTTACTTGGTGTGGTAATTAATTCACACAAAAGAAGTTTGTTAATGCTTTATGCTCTTGCCCATTTTCTATCTATTAAACTTTTTGGCTACATTACCGTTAGGGTTGGTATAGCCTTTTTCTTATCCTTGGGATTATCACTGTTTTTGATGCCTCGCTATATTCGCTGGGCGATTGCCAAAAAAGCAAATCAACCCATCAACAAATACGTACCGGCACATGAAGGCAAAAAACACACTCCTACTATGGGTGGAGCGGTATTTGTCGTCTCGGCTGTAATTGCTACATTAATAACAGGTAATTTGGTCAATCTATATCTGGTCGGTGGGCTTATAACTATAATAGGCTTTGGGCTCGTTGGATTCAAAGACGATTTAGGCAAAGTAATCTCTGGTAATAATTTAGAAGGATTAACACCTAGAGGTAAATTTTTACTCCAAATTGCAGTTTCTCTTATAGTAGTTGGGTTGTTGTTTGCTATGAATTTTTCTACAAATTTTTATATACCGTTTTTGAAAACACCGTTATTTGATATGAGCTATATGTCTATTCCTTTTTGGGTCATGGTATTTTTGGCTACTACAAATGCCGTTAATCTCACAGATGGTCTGGATGGGCTAGCAACTGTGCCTTCTGCTATATCGCTTGCCACTCTAGGATTTATCATATATGCCACAGGACATATAGAGCTTAGCCATTATCTACTCATACCGCATATCAATGGAGTCGGAGAGGTAACCATACTCATAGGGGCATTCGTGGGTGCACTTCTCGGATTTTTGTGGTATAACTGTTACCCGGCTGAGATTTTCATGGGTGATACGGGCAGCTTAGCTGCCGGCGGGTTTATAGCTTATCTTGCAATTTTAGGTAAAAGTGAAATTTTGCTTATCCTCATTGGGCTTGTTTTTGTAGTGGAGACAATTTCTGTCATCTTGCAAGTAGGCAGCTACAAGCTTAGAGGACAGCGTATATTTCTCATGGCTCCTATTCATCACCATTTTGAATTAAAAAAATGGGCTGAAAATAAAATAATAGTCCGTTTTTGGATGGTAGCATTTTTGGCAAATGTATTAGCACTCATTACTTTAAAATTAAGATAAATAAGGGAGAGGAGAGAAGAGAGAAGGAAATTAATATAACAAAACCCTTCATCCTCTAACCTTCTTTCTTCGTAATTAAGGAACACAATGAATACCAATAATATCAAACCTACCCTTTTCGGATACGGCAAAACCACCAAAGCGATTGCTAAACTTCATAATGGGGGATGTACGTTTTTCGATGACAATGCCAAGGAAGCCTACACGGATGATATGGGCAATCACATACTTCCGTCACACTTATTTGACCCTGAAGCTAGTAGCTTGGAAGTAATGACGCCAAGCTTCAAACCGTCTCATCCTTTGGTTCAAAATGCCAAACATTTACTCAGTGAATATGATTATATACTAGGTAGATTGGAAAATAAACCATTCAATATATGGATAAGCGGAACCAACGGCAAAACCACAACTACTCAAATGCTCACTCACCTATTAGCCAAACGAGGAGCACTTAGCGGAGGCAATATAGGCACACCTCTAGCCGAGCTTGACCCCGAAGCTCCTATCTGGGTACTTGAGACTAGCTCATTTACGCTTCACTATACTCGCACTGCTTCACCGAATATTTATCTGCTTCTTCCTATCACGCCTGATCATCTTGATTGGCACGGCAGTGCAGAGGGATACACGGCTGATAAACTTGCACCGCTTCTTACGATGAGAGAAGGCGAGATGGCCTTGATTCCAGCAGGTTTGCCATTACCACAGACCAATGCTTTTGTAGTAGAATATGATACCAATGAATTTGTGGCAAACTATTTTGGTATAGATTCATCCAAGCTGAGATTCAAAGGTGCATTTTTACAAGATGCCTTGCTAGCCCTTGCGGTTACCAAGGTATTGTATGATGAAATTGACTATGAATGCATGAATGCTTTTATCATAGAAGGGCATCGTCAAGAAGAGCTCACTGACTCCAAAGGGCGTCTCTGGGTAAACGACTCCAAAGCTACCAACTTGGATGCTACCATCCAAGCTGTCAAAGTCTATAGCAATAGAGCATTACATCTCATACTCGGAGGTGATGACAAGGGAGTTGAACTAGATGAGCTTTTCATGGCTATCAAACCATACAATCCTACTATATATACAGTAGGGGCAAATGAGGACAAACTCTTAAAATTATCTGAAAAATATGGATTAAATGCCATAGCCTCCCATGCAATAGCAAATGCGGTCACGCAAATAGATAAAAACCACACAAAAGATTCAGTTGCCCTCCTCTCTCCTGCGGCAGCCAGCTTGGATCAATTTAGCTCTTATAAAGAAAGAGGCGATGTGTTTATGAGTAGTGTAAGGGCGTTGTAATCCTCTGTCATTGCGATAAACATGGTACGTTCGTGGTGAGCTTGTCAAAGTCCGTTCGTGGTGAGCTTGTCGAACCATGACGGTTTTACAATTTTGATACCGTTCTTATGCTTCGATACACTCAGCATGAACGGAATGAAGCAATCTATAGATGAGAGTGGATCGCCACAAGCTAACGCCTTCGCGATGACGGTTGTTTGTCATTGCGATGAATGAAATGAAGAAGCAATACATAAATAATATGTGGACTGCCACGACCTTTTAGGTCTCGCAGTGACGGTCATTGTGAGAAGCAAAGCGACGAAGCAATCCATAAATAAAACAATGTCACCCGAACGCTCGAAAAGCAGGGCTTGTGGCAGTAGTGCATACACAAGCCCTAGCGGTTCGTGAGCGGTGACGCTTTTCTTTGGTTACCTTTCTTTATAAAAAGAAAGGTATAGAGAAGTAAAGAAACAATATAAATTATTTCAATTACATAATTCTAAACCTATTTTAATATGGCAAATCCTATCTATATATATGTTCCACGTACACCATAGAGTGAAATTCAAAAATTTCCAAACGAATTACATTAATTATCCATTAATTTCAGCAAACCTTAAACTTTATCCGCTATAATTCTCTCCTCTTTAACGTGGCTCGATAGCTCAGTCGGTAGAGCAGCAGACTGAAAATCTGCGTGTCGACGGTTCGATTCCGCCTCGAGCCACCACTTTTTGAGAATAATTAACAGATTTTCTAACAATCACAAAATTTTTTTACTCTTCTTGAAGCCCTATAATACGGACTTTACTCTCAAATACTAATTTTTTTTATTAATTTTTCGTTAATTTTCTTGACATTCATAAATATTCTGTGTTATACTTGTGGTCATTCAAAACAAAAAGGAGTATAGAATGAAAAAAACTTTGTTACTTTCAATAGTAGCTTCTACTATGATTATGGCGGGCGGCGATATCGCTCCAGTTGAACCAGCGGTTGTTACACCAGCTCCAGTAGTTGAGTCTAACTGGAAATTTAGCGGTCAAGGTGTAGTTTATTATCAAACTGATGATTCTAGTTTGCTTACTATTTCTGGTAATGGTACTGACAGTGACCTTTTCTCACAAGGTTCTTCAAGTGCAAATGCTGGTCTTCAATTGACTGCTACTAACTCTGATCTTATTGCTGGTATCGGTTTTGGTGCTCAACTAAACGCTCTTGGTACACTTGGTCTTGAAGAAGATGTAGTATCTAACGTTATGCAACTTGCTAACGGTTCTCTTAACAGTGCATACGTTTCACAACTTTATTTGACATACGGTATTGCTAACACAAGCCTTAAAGTTGGTAGACAAGAACTTCCAAAAGCACTTTCTCCATTTGCTTACTCTGAAGATTGGAACGTATTTACTAATACTTTCAATGCTGCATTGCTTGTAAACACAGACCTTCCTGATACTGTACTTGTAGGTGCATGGGTTACAGATTTCAACGTTAACGGTATGGCTGCTGAAATGAATAGCTTCAAAAACCCATACACATTTGGTAATGGTATATTTATGCTAACTGCTCAAAACAAATCTATCGCTGATTTGACATTGACAGGTTCATGGTATTATGGAGATGAGCTACTTAATTCAAATGAAGATTTAAACATCCTTTGGGGTGACGCACAATACAATGCAGGTTTTGCTAATATTGGTATCCAAGGTGGTGCTATCATGACTGATTTAGTTGCTGATGACACAACTGCATTCGGTGCTATGATCAGCGGTAAATTTGATATGATCAACGCTCATGTTGCTTACTCTCATGTAAATGATTCTGACCTTGGTATGTTCCAAGTAGGTGGTACTACATCAGCGCTTTACACTGATACTGCTCTAGATCAAGTTACTCCAGTTGCAGTTGGTACTGACCTTAGAAATGACATGGATAAATTCGTAGTTGCTGCAAATGCAGATGTACTTGGCGGTAACTTGACTGGTGCATACGCATATACTGATAGCGGAATTGTTGATTCAGTAAACGAAGTTGATGTTGTATATGCAACTCATATCACTAGCAACCTAGTTGGTGTACTTGCTTATGTTTACGCTGATATTGATGCTTTGCCTGATAGTGTTAACCTTATCAGAGCTGTTGCTAAATACAACTTCTAAGAATTACTTTTCTTAAAAGTTCTTTCGAACCTAGGCTTTTGCCTTGGTTCACCCTCTTTTTAACTCATTTTTATCCCTTTTTTGTTATCATATTTTAGTCTTTTGCTGATATTTGTTATTGTGAATGATGGGTCATTGCAAACACTTTGTTATAGCGATCAACGTAATGAAGAGGCAATCCATATAATTATAAACAATGTCATTCGAGCATCATTATAAGTAGGCAATATTTCTCTCGCTCCCATGCTCCTGCGTGGGAGTGTATATTGATCTTTTGGAATTTAGTATGCATTCCCACGGAGACCGTGGGAACGAGATAAAAAGAAAAGTATAGACAAATATCTCTCAACCCCGCGGGGACAAGATTAACCAAATAAGGAAAAAAATTGAAACTGTTTGAACCAAATTATCACTTCAATCTAGCCAATCTCATTACATTTGCCAATATCACATGCGGTATGGTAGCCATATATCTAGTTACCCAACATCAGTTTGTCATAGCGGCCGTGCTAGCATGGTGTGCTGGAGCATTTGACATAATGGATGGCAAGATTGCCCGCAAATACGGGTTATCTACCGAATTTGGGGTGCAGTTGGATAGTTTCGCTGATTTTCTCTCATTTGTGGTCATGCCGTCTTTTTTTCTATTTTTTGCACTTGAATTTGATGATAACTTTAGTAAATTAATTGTCGGATTTATATTTATATGGTATGTCATAAGCGGGCTTAGAAGACTTGTGAGCTTCAATCTGGCTAATGATGCAGGAGAAGTCACCAAATACTTCACTGGAGTCCCTACTCCTCTTGGGGCTATACTTCTTTGGATATTGTGGCTGCTCTACATCGGCGGCGTTATCACAAGTATCTTGGCGGTATCTATTTTGGTTTTGATAATTGCATGGTCTCTCAATAGTAAGGTCAAGATACCTCATTTGTAGGATTTTATCTCGCTCATATGCTCTGCGTGGGAGTGTATATTGGTATTTTGAAATTTAGTATGCATTCCCACGGAGACCGTGGGAACGAGATTGTTCGGTATAACAGGAGTTCCTTTCGCTCCCATGCTCCTGCGTGGGAGTGTATATCGGTCTTTTGGAATTTAGTATACATTCCCACGGAGACCGTGGGAACGAGATTAAAGTATAAAAATTGACTGCTGCACTACGCTCACAGTGACAGCTAAGAAAATAAAAAGGATTTATTTGAATAAAATATCAAAATACCTAAACAATTTCTCTGAACTGGTGATGTTCCAACACTCAGTATTTTCATTGCCATTTATCTTTATAGCTATGCTAGTTGCTGCTAACGGTTGGTTTGGATTAAAACTGCTTATCTTGGGAGTTTTTGCAGCTATTAGTGCTAGAAACTTTGCCATGGGAGTCAATCGTTACTTAGATCGCGACATAGATGTTCTAAATCCTCGTACGCAAAACAGACCGTCCGTTGATGGACGTATAAGCTCTGCTAGTATGGTTGGATTTATTATTCTAAATGCACTACTATTTATAGCTGTGAGTTTTCTTATTAATCCTTTGGCGCTAAAACTATCAATTCCGTTTTTGATAGTTTTAGGGGCTTATACTTTATTTAAACGTTTTAGTGCTTTAGCTCACTTGGTCCTTGGAATTAGTCTAGGACTCGCCCCAATAGCAGGTGCGGTAGCAGTACTTGGGGATATTCCTATGTGGTCTATTTATCTCGCAATCGGGGTAATGTTTTGGGTAGCCGGATTTGACTTATTATATTCGCTTCAAGATATGGAGTTCGATAAAGCTCATGGACTTCATTCGATCCCATCCAAGCTCGGATCATCAAAAACAATGGCATTAGCGGCCCTTTTTCATCTACTAACGGTAATTTTTTGGACTATGTTTGTGATCGAAGCTCAGTTGGGACTTTTTGCTCAAATTGCGGTAATGATAAGCACTGTGATGCTCTCATATGAACACTATATCGTACACAACGATTTTACCAAAATCGATAAAGCGTTTTTCACCGTTAACGGCTATCTTGGGTTTGTCTTTTTGGCTTTTATTATTATTGATGTTTTGGTTTAGGATAGCAACTTCTCTGTCATGCTCAATTTAGTTCAGTATCTTCGTCATTCCTTCTCTCGCTCCCATGCTCCTGCGTGGGAGTGTATATTGGTCTTTTGGAATTCAGTATGCGTTCCCACGGAGACCGTGGGAACGAGATTAATAATTGTCATTGCAAGCATAGCGAAGCAATCTATAAAAGATTGCCTTGCTTCGTTCATGCTGAGTTTATCGAAGCATAAGAACAGTACTAGAATTGCAAATCCGTCATGGTTCGACAAGCTCACCACGAACGGACGCTTCGTCTCTCGCTCCCATGCTCCTGCGTGGGAGTGTATATTTGTCTTTTGTGATCCAATATACATTCCCACGGAGACCGTGGGAACGAGATTAAACGAGATTGGGTTGAAATGAAAAATGCAATACTTAATATAGATAGATCATGGGATATAAATCTTAAATCTCTAGATAATTCTTATCTGGAATTTTTAAACAACGATAGTAGATATATACCCACAAAAGCGAACATCTTCAATGCTTTTAGCACTCTGGCCAAAGATGATGTCAAATATGTACTTTTTGGGCAAGATCCTTACCCTAGAAAAGAAAGTGCATCAGGATATGCTTTTATAGATGGTGCGGTCAAAGAGATTTTTAGCCCCAGCGGGACTCTAGCTAAAGAGGTCAATCGCGCAACAAGCCTAAGAAATTTTATCAAAATGGCTCTTGTGGCTAGAGGTGATTTGAACCCAAATAACACATCACCTAAAGCCATAGAAGATGTAAACAAAACAAGCCTCATTAGCTCAATAGAAGAATTGAAAAACAACTTCGAAAAAAATGGGGTATTGCTACTAAATACTTCTCTGGTTTTTACAGATAAAAAAAGCACCGCCTATCACGCTAAAGCTTGGAAACCATTTATGGAAGATCTATTATCATCGCTTGATAGAAATCAAGTAAAACTTATATTGTTCGGTAATGCGGCTAAAGAGCTTTATAGATCCATGCCGATTATCTCCTCTTTTGAAGCCATAGAGCTTGAACATCCGTATAATCTATCGTTTATATCCAATCCGAAAGCAATAGAGCTGTTTAAACCTATGAATTTAATAAGAAAAGCATAATTACGCCCCTTCGCTCTCATGCTCCTGCGTGGGAGCGTTTATTGGTCTTTTGTGATCTAGTATGCATTCCCACGGAGACCGTGGGAACGAGATTAAAAAAGATACAGCAAAATAATTGCGCTTTTTTCTCCTATTCCTTTAATTGATAGAATATTCGTGTAGGCTTCAAGATAATGGGAATTGGAACTAATAATTTCTATTATCTTGTCAATAATTTCCGT
>JBAZDL010000010.1:0-39854 GCA_041654415.1 Sulfurovaceae bacterium
AAAATTAAAACTCAAATAGACGTTGATTTTACTTATATTTGGTTGTTAAAGATCATACACT
Source organism: Sulfurovaceae bacterium (assembly GCA_041654415.1). Taxonomy (GTDB): domain Bacteria; phylum Campylobacterota; class Campylobacteria; order Campylobacterales; family Sulfurovaceae; genus BN30871. Next base: position 62 of record JBAZDL010000010.1, read on the forward strand.
CTCACTCTCTTAACTAACTCAGTTAAGGTCTCTGTGTTTGTGGACGCGTATTATAGCAGCAAAGTAAATATATGTCAAGGGTTTTTTGGGGAAAAGTGGAAATATTTTGAAAAATTTTTTGTTTAAAAAGTTACGGTTAATAATATTATTATTTAGCATAGATTTTATAGATATTTATGTGTTTTTTGATATAAAAAATATATTTTGATTAGTTTTAATGATTAACTTTTTACTATATTGCCAAAATGTAGTTTCTAACCCATGAAAGTTTCAATATTATGTATATATATAGCTACTTGCTCATCTCTTTTTAATTATATTGGTAAGATGAAAGTTTCTATATATGTATATATAACAATATTTTCTTTATTGATCTTCTTGATCTACTATATATGCATAACCGGTTTCCGGTTGTATATTAATAGAAAAATCTCCATTTGGATGTGTAAATGTAATAATACAAGGAGCGTGAAGTACACTGGCATAATTTGGAGTCGCAGAGTCTGTAAAACTTTGGTGTAGTCTGCCTAAATGGTCAAAACCAATATGTTGTGCTCCATTGCAGCTGCCTGTAAAAGTAACATTTGATATGCCGAATTTATCTGTGATAAATATTTTGCTGCTTTTTGTGCCGTCATTTCCGGCTATGCAATCTCCTCTCATAGGTTTACCTGACAATGGATCTATAGCAGCTTCTGTATCTACATCTATGTTGCCTTCATAGCTTTTATCTGATCCTATTATATAGAACCAATTTGTTCCGCCGTCACATTTTGTAAAACGCATACTCCAAAAAGCAGCTTGCCACCTAGAATTATTTGGATTAGTAGCATCATCAATAAGTGCTAAGTGTTGGGTATATCTAATATCTGAGAGAATTTGGTCTGCAGCTTCTTGTGTAGTGTCTGTTTGAAGTCTTGGAATTGCGACTGTGGCTAAAATACCTATAAGTACTATTACTATTACGGCTTCTAAGAGTGTAAAAGCTTCGTTTTGTTTGGACATAAAAATCCTCTTGCGATATAATGATAAGTATTATATCGCAAGTTTTTGGAGAATTAAAAAGAAATTATGATTAAATCTCTTCAGCCATATCGACTTGATATAGAATATCATCCATTGGATGGCGATACATTGGCATGGCAAGTCTTTTCTCATCAAGAACATGTCCGATAAATCCGATAGTACGTCCTGCAATAAAGAATGCATTGAGTGTACCGCTTGAAATAAATTCATTGATCTCTTCTTCGCTGTAACCTAAAGCTCTCCACATATCAACCATCAAGATACCTATAGTACCGTCAACATTAAGAATAAGGTTATCTTTTTTAGATGTTGTAAGCTGCTCGACAGTTAGAGCATAATCAAGTAACGGTGTGCTTGGGAAATGCTCAGCTGCATATTTTTTGAGTCCGACAACTCTAAGATCAGGATTTCTAAGAGATTTGATTCTATGGCCGATACCCGGGATTGGAATACCAAGTTTTTTCATATGGTTCAAAAACTCTGCCGGAGACAAATTATTGTCATCTGCATATTTGAAATGTTCAGCTGCACCGTCAATTGCTCCGCCAAATCTAGGTCCAATCGTAAGAAGACCTGTTACGAGTGATTCAACTACGCTTTTGCCTGCACGAGCCGTAACTTTTGCATTGTGAGCACCACTAACGGCAGGACCGTGATCGGCAACAGTTTTGATAACTGTTTCTATAAACTGTGTAGCCCATTTTGGATACTGTTTTTTGAACCAAAGAAGTGAAATAACATCACCGATACCTTTGCCAGTATCTGGAGTAGCAACATTAGAGATCGGAAAGCCGGCATATGTAGCCTCATCACCTCTGTCATCGCTGATAGTACAAATAAAGTTTTTGCTTTTTCTAACTGACGGAATAGCATTGATAGCAGGCTCTACTATTTCAGTGATAACGCCTTCGGCTTTTAATTTACCGTAAACTTCAGCGATCTTGTTTGGAAGGTCATTGAATGAACTTGGAACATAAATACCTGCATCGCTCATAGCTTTATTTTTAGCATCTGCAGTTTCTCTCTCAGCATTCGCGCTAGCTCCAGCATGGCCAAATTGAACGCCACTGCTATAATGCTTAGCGATTGTACCGATACACCATGCAATAATAGGTTTAGTGATCTTGCCTTCTTTGATAGCATCGATAACTTTATACTCTTCAGTACCGCCAACTTCACCAAGAAGAAGCATGTATTTTACTTCCGGATTGTCTTGCATTCTAAGAAGGTTATCGATAAATACAGATCCAACGAATCTGTCTCCACCAATCGCAACACCTTCTGCAATTCCGTCAGCATTGATAGCTATGATATTTGAAAGCTCGTTAAACAATCCGCCTGAACGAGTTACAAGTCCACAGCTTCCAGCTCTGTGAAGTTTAGAATTGATGATATTATCGATTGTTCCACCGATATTTGCTATTTTAAATGCACCAGGAGCAATAGCACCGACAGTAGCCGGTCCAATCACTGTAACACTAAGATTTCTGGCTTTTGCATTCATGCCTCTAGCCAATCTTTCAGGAATACCTTCAGCTGTAATCATAATGGTTTTGAATCCACCAAGATTTAAAGCCTCCATAGTTACATCGTAAGCTGTTCTAAAAGATGCAAAGTTTAGAAGAACGTCAGCATTTGGGAATGCTTTTTTTGCTTCTGCTGTATTTTTAAATAGAGGCACCATGATCTCATCGCCGCCCCAAAAGAATTTTTGGAATTTGCTATCTCCTGTTGGAGCTACGATAGCTGCAACTGAAGGAGTTTTTCTGCCGATTACGAAATCATAATCCAACATTCTTTGGATCGCACTCGTGTTGTTGTTCCAAAAAATTGCTTGTGTATCTTTTGTAAATAATTGTGCCATTTGTTCTCCTTATCCCTCTACTGCCATTCTCACGATATCTGTCACGTGAGTTTCTGGTCCATATACATCGATCCATAGACCAAGTCTATCGGCTGCTTCTTTGATATCTTTAAGACCTTTTTCATAGTTTGGCCCGCCTCTTCTGACATAAATTTTTACGCCAACATCTTTCATTTTCTCGGCATATTTTTCAAATGCCAAAATGATACCTGTGAAAGTTTTAGCAACATCTGTAAAGTTTGCGATAGCTCCACCAATGATAAGAACTTTTTCTCTACCTTTTGGATCTTTGCTTCTTGTCATCAGATCAAGCAATGTTTCTGCATAAAATTGTGTCTCGCCAGTTGTCGGTCCGCCGCTATACTCACCATAGTTTGCCAAGTCTTCGATACCTGCAAGGTCTGCGATCGTATCAGCATAAACAACTGACGCGCCGCCGCCTGCTACCATTGTCCAGATTCTAGCATCCGGTTTAAGAACAGTTAATTTTAGTGAAGCTCCTGATTTGCTATCAGCTTCTTCGATAGCCATAACTTCAGGTGATTTTTCTTCCATGCCGAAAGAGGTTGGATATTCGATATCGCCCCACTCTTCTGTCATCATAAATCCTGCTGTATCGTCTAGTTTTGCAACCATATCAAGAAGTTCAATTTTATTACCTTGCATAACAAAAGGGTTGATCTCAAGATAAGCGAAATTCAATTCTCTATACGCTCTAAAGAAACCTATTGCAAATTTGGCAAATCCTTCTTTGTCTTTTTCTGCAACGTCTTTAGGGATATTTGCTCTGATTTTTGCTTCTATTTCTTCTTCTGTTTCAGTGATAGCAAATTTTACTTCAGTAACTTTGTCCCAATTTTCTTCTACTTCCATGCCGCCCTCAGCTGACATATAAAGTACATCATCATCGCCAACACATGTTGCACTGATGTAATACTCTTCAGATTGTTCGTGCGGAGTAAACGGTTCAACAATAAAATGAGTCAAATAGTCAGTTTTTGGCTCTCCTGTTGGGGTATCGCCGTCAAATGAAAAATATACATTTTGTTTTGAGCTTGATTTTTCATCGATCCAGCTTGCTGCTTTATCCAAGCTAACATCTCCAGGTTTGCTGTCTCTAAATAAAACCAAACCGTTTTTGCCTCTTTTACCAAATAGCATATCCGGCTTAGCAACCAAAGGTTTATTGGCAAGCCATGTTTTTTGTGCGGCAGCACTTTTGAGTTCTGCTCCGTTTTGAACCATTATGGTTTCATAGGCATAAGTAAAATCTGGAAAATACTTATCCCAATGTTTTGCTAAAATCGTCTTAGCATCATACTCTCTAATCGCTTTTTGAGCCATCGAGTTCTCCTTTTTTGAGTTGGTTAGATATATTACCATGATAATGTTTTAACTTTTTTTGCAATTGATGTTGAAAGCTATGATTATAGAGATAATGTGTATTTTAGAAACAATTACTTATCTATAATATTATTTTTGACAAGAGTTAATGCCGTAATATTGCAATTGATAACTTTCTTTGATTCTTTTGGTATCGTAACAATGTTTGCCGGATGCTTTTAATTGTTGAGACAATATATATGGACGATATACTTTATTGGTAAAGTTAAAATATAACCCATGAGTAACACTAAAAATCAATGGTTGAGCTACAATAAATAAAACACTAAATATTAAAATAGATAAAGAAAGCAATAAGCCTCGTTTATATACAACTTGAAAAGCTGGAAGTCTAACTCTCAAGCTTTGATAATAAATTTGCATCATAAATATAATACCGATAAATACATATGGCGCAAAATCTGTAATAAAAATTCGTTGCCTAATGGAAAGCAGAAGAGACAAAAATAGCGCTATTGATGATATATACCAAATTATACTTTTAGTTTCTCTAAGCCAAATACGATAAATCGTATATATGAAATACAAAAAAACAAATGGAGAAAATAACGATGCATAAATAGCGAAAATTTCAGCAAAGTGTCCTTTGGGTATACCGCCTATCTCAATCCCTCTATCTAGAAAAATTAAAAGAATTACAAATACCGATCCGTAAATCAATGTTCGTTTTTCTTTGTTTACGGCACCATAAAGTGCTATAGCAATAAAAAATATTATAGAGGCATCATGTAACAAAAATAGAGCGCTTAGGGCTATAATTTCCAATATATACCATTTGCGACGATAGGCAATAAGATAAAACAGTACACATAAAAGCACAAGCATTGCTATATTGGCCAATGCACTGCCTATGATGATACCAGGCAGCATCGCAAAAATTGCCGTAGCGAACATAGCATCTTTTTTATTCTCAAGTGTATCATTTGCAACTATATAAAACAATACAATAGAAAACAAACCAGCCATCAAAAAGAAAAATCTCAAGCCAAAAATACCGCCGATTAGAGTATCGCCTAAATGCATCAACTTTGACACTATATCATTTGATGTATAAAATAATTCTGCTTCGCTTGGAGTAATTGGAATTGCAATAGCTAAATATAGCACAACCGAAAAATATAATAAGGTTATAATACTATTGACAAATAATCTCATAACTTCAAGAAATTGTCAAGCATTTCATGCCCATATTCGCTCATGATAGATTCGGGGTGAAATTGAACGCCATATATCGGCTTATCTTTGATCTCCAGAGCCATGATCTCTCCATCATCCTTGCTATGTGCTGTTGGCACAATGGTTGACGGCAAAGAATCCGGACGCACGATAAGAGAATGATACCTTGTTGCACGGAACTCATTTGGAAGATCTTTGAAAATTTTTGTAGGTTTGTCTACTACGATCTGCGAAGTCTTGCCGTGCATCATATTTTTTGCTCTTACAACCTCGGCTCCATAAGCCTGAGCGATGCTCTGGTGTCCTAAGCATATACCAAAAATAGGAGTAGTGTCGCCAAACTCTCTGATAACATCAAGAGTAACTCCTGCATCATCTGGAGTAGCAGGTCCGGGAGATAGTATGATCTTTTCAGGATGCAATGCTTTTATCTCGTCTATGGTCATTTCATCATTTCGAATAACCTTGAGATCTGCTCCTAATTCACGACAATATTGGACTATATTGTAAGTAAAACTGTCATAATTGTCTATCATCAAAATCATATTCTATCCTCTTTCATATCAACTGTCCAAAAAAATTCTATCCAACTTGGCGCTTCTTTGACATACCAAGTTGGTGCAATTTTAGCACTTTTCTTATAAAAAATAGAGGCGATATAAAAAATTGTATCTGGGTATTTGGCTTTTAATATATCCAATATCTTGACTATCGTATCACCGCTGTCAACTATATCATCAACTATCAATACGCTTTTGCTATCGCTAAGATCAGGAATGTTAAATATCCTTACCTCATCAAGCTTGACGGTATCATCGTAACCGATAGAGTTTATGGCATAAACTTTACGGATATCATAATATTCTCCTAGCATCTGAGCCATACTAAGCCCGCCACGAGATATACCCACAATAGTATCAAATGGTTTATCTATCTTTGAAACAAGAGTTTTTAGATCATCTCTAAACTCTGTATAAGCGTAATAATGTTTGATCATATATATTCCTTTACTCCCATATTTTTAATTCATTATAGAGGCTGTCTCTTTCGACAGGGGCAAAACCTGCATTTTTGATAAGTCCTACAAACTCGTCAAGTTTCATGCCGTGACTGCTTGCAGCTCCTGCAGCAGACTGTATAGCCTCGCGTTCTATAGTGCCGTCTAGATCATCACAGCCGTACTCTTGTGCTATTAAAGCCAAACCGATAGTAGATGTAGCCCAATAAGCTTTTATATGAGGTATGTTATCCAGCAGTATACGGCTGATAGCATATGTTTTAAGTATTTCATGGGCTGTTGGATAATTTTCAACACGCAAAAAGTTGTTTTCTTTTTGATAAACTAACGGTATAAAAGCATTAAATCCGCCTGTGATGTCTTGCAGATCGCGTAAACGAAGCATATGGTCTATACGATGCACCCTACTCTCCACGTGCCCAAAAAGCATCGTGGCATTGCTTTGACGACCTCGCTCATGCCATTTGCGGTGAATCTCTAACCATTGTTGTGAACTTACTTTGCCTTTGCATAGATACTCACGAATTTCTTCATCAAATATCTCGGCTCCGCCGCCTGGCATACTATCCACGCCATTTGCGATCATCATATCAATTATCTCATCATAGCTTCTACCATATTGGCGTGAAAGAAAATCTACTTCAGCTGCAGTGAGAGCTTTGATATGAATATCAGGCAGGGCATCTTTGATCTTTCTAAAACCGCCCATATACCATTCTAGTCCAACTTCGGGATTGTGAGCTGAGACTATATGTACCTCTTTGGCACCATTGGCGTATGAATTTTTAGCTATTTGAAGCATCTCTTCATGACTCATTGCATAGGGATTTGGATTTTTTCTGCTTGCACTGTATGCACAGAATTTACAGATATCAGCACATATATTTGTCGGATTTATGTGACGATTGATATTGAAGTAGCTTTTATTGCCAAATCGTTTTTTTCTTATATCATCTGCTAATTTGCCCAGAACATCCAACTCGATATCGTAAAGCTTATTTGCCTCATCTTTCGTTAATCTATCTCCCTGTGCTATCTTTTTAATCAAATCCATCAAATAATCCGTATAATTTTTTGCTATTATACCACTATAAGTTTAGGAGTCAAAAATTAATATCAGGAAAAGTAGTGGATATAGCCAAAGAGGAAATCGAAGAACTTCTGTACAACAATGCCACAAGTTTTGAAATAGCCAAAGTTATTAAAAAAAATTTAAATAATTATTTTGGCTCATTAGAAAATCGTTTTCGCAAAAGTGGTGGCAAAGATTTTTTGGTACAACACACTAAGCATATCGATGAAGTACTTCAAATTATATATCAAGTAAGCCTGCGGGAAGCATTTGGCTCTTATATGCCAATGAAACATTCTATTCCTATTGCCCTCATTGCTCTTGGCAGCTATGGCAGAGAACAACTATGCGTATATAGCGACATCGACCTTATGATAGTTTACGAAGAGATAGAGGGCTACAATACCAAAGCTTTGATAGAAAAAATGCTTTATATATTGTGGGATACTGGTCTCAAGCTAGGACATCGCGTACATACTACAAAAGAACTCTTAAATGTATCTCGAACTGACATTACCATCAAAACTGCAATTTTGGAATCCAGATTCATAGAAGGCTCCAAGTCCATATGGACTGAAACACAAAATATAATAAATGCAATAAGACATGATAATCCAGAAGAGTTTATACGTCTAAAACTAGAAGAACAAAAAGAGAAACATCTAAACTTTCCATTGACAATGGAACCAAATATCAAAGATGGGGTTGGTGGTTTTCGCGATGCGAATATAGTCTATTGGATCGGAAAAGTGATTTACAACATAGACAACATAAGACAACTTCCAAGTGATATAGTTTCTGATAATGAATATCGTACATTCAGAATTGCTTTGGAGTTTTTATTTCGAGTAAGGGCTGCTTTGCATTTGGTCACTAACAAAAAAGAGGATAGGCTCAGGTTAGAGCTTATTCCAGCAGTGGCTTTGATGCTAGGATACAAAAAAACCAAAGAAGAGCATATAAAATTTGCCAAAAAAGTCACACAAAGTTTACGTATTGTCAATCTGTACTGCAATTTATGGACATATGAAATGAGCAAAAAAATAGTAAAGCTAGACAGTAATGCTCTCTTTTTGCCGCATGAGGATACAAATATTTCTTTGTCTATGTTATTAAAATTTTTAATAACAAATGCCGATACAGAATATGAGGCGCATCCATCGCTTATAGGCATGCTGGTGCGCTGCAAAAAACCATCAAATCTATCTAGAGCTAATTTGGATAACATTAAAAAAATATTTTATTCTCCAAATGCATATTGCGTGATACAAACTTTATCTCAAGCCAGACTTTTGGGATTATTGATTCCGCCATTCAAAAAAGTAATAGATTTGCCACAATTTGATGGGTATCATCACTATACGGTTGACATTCACTCCATAAATGCCTTGTATCATTTGGAACATATCAAAGATAATGGTATAAGATCACTTTTTGAAGAATTGAGCAATGACGAAAAAGCATTGCTCAAACTGGTAGTCCTTTTGCACGATACAGGCAAAGGGCGCCAAAAAGATCATAGTATTATCGGTGCATTGATCTTTAGATCTTTTGCTCAAAAATTAAACTTTCATGAAGAGATGATCAAGCTTGGAGAATCACTCATAATACATCACACTCTTATGAGCCGTGTAGCACAAAGAGAGGATTTGCACAATGAAAGAGTGATTTTGGATTTTGTGTCTCATCTTAAAAATAAAAAATCAATCGATATGCTTTACATACTCACTTATGCCGATATAAATGGTGTCGGCAAAAATATATATAATTCATTTATTAGCAAATTGCTAAAAACCCTTTATGAAAATGCCATTGAAAAATTGGAACACAAAGAACTTATTAATGAAACATCAAAAAGGATCAAAAAGATCCAAGCACTCAAAAAGAATATAGATTTTTTAAATCTCAGCAAAAAAGAGCAGAAAAAAATCTTATCAATTCCAGCCAATCTGCCATTTTTGCGTTATTCATCCGAGGCAATAGTAGCACTTTCAAAAAAAGCATTTGGTACGCAAGGATATCGATACTGGATACACAACGATGAATACTTTAGTCTGGAAATCGTGCGAGAAACGCCTATAAATCTTGGTTATCTTCTAGGAAGATTATCATATCTAGAGATAGGCGACATGGAGATAAGCAAACTCTTTGACAATCTGAAATATTTCAAGATAGATTATACTACCAAGATCACTGTTGACGATATGGATATAATTGATGAGATCATAAAATTATCTTTTGATCCATCACTTCAAACCAGTATCAAAAAACCGGAAATATTACGTTCTGAAATAGATATAAATTGTGAACATTCGCAACACTATGCATCAATGTATTTGCATACAAAAAACCAAAAAGGACTGCTTGCATATATTGTAGATATATTTGACACCTTGGATATAGATATAGCATCTGCAAAGATTCATACTATCAAAAATCGCACTAGAGACTTGTTTCTCATCGAAAAGAATGGAAACTTTTGTCATAATATCGAATTAATTATCCAAAAACTGACGGAGAATAGTTGAATGTGCGGAATCGTAGGCTATATAGGCAATAAAGAAAAAAAAGATATATTACTTGATGGACTTCAAGAGTTAGAATACAGAGGATATGATTCAGCCGGAATTGCAATAATCGAAGATAAACATCTAAGAAACTTCAAAGCTGTGGGCAAACTTGAAAACCTCAGGGTAAAAACAAAAGATTATCTAAGTAATGGATTTGGTGTCAGTATAGGGCATACAAGATGGGCAACACACGGTAAACCGACTGAGCTTAATGCACATCCTCATTTAGGTGAATATAGCTTTGTAGTACACAATGGCATCATAGAGAATTATCAAGAATTAAAAGCAAAACTCCAAAAAGACGGCGTAACTTTTTTAAGCCAAACAGATACAGAAACTATAGTACATCTGTTTGAATACCATTACAAACAAAACCAAAATGCATTTGAATCGTTTAAACAAACCATATCTGAACTAAACGGTGCATATGCAACATTGCTTATTACAGAAGTCGCTCCTGATACTATATTTTTTGCTAAAAACGGCTCACCTATGCTAATAGGTTTTGATGACAAAGATATATATTTCGCCTCATCGGATACTCCTATCATTGGAAAAGCCAAAGAGGTCTATTATCTAGAAGACGGTGAATTTGGATATGCAAAAGACGGCAAAGTAGCATTATTTGATTCTAATGGAGAAAAATCACTGCATGCCAAACCTCTTCTTGTGGATAAATCATCGGCTCAAAAGGACGGATATAGATTTTTTATGGAAAAAGAGATATATGAGCAAAGTCGCGTAATGAGCGAGACCATGATGGGAAGAGTGGGCAGTGATAGTATATACTTTGAAGAATTGGATGAATCGTTTTTAGAAGGAATAGAAGCTATAAAAATCTGTGCATGCGGTACGAGTTACCATTCTGCATTAGCCAGCAGTTATCTGTTTGAAAGAATCTCTCGTATCCCTTGCCAAGTAGAAATAGCCTCGGAATTTAGATATAAAGATCCTCTCTTAAACAAAAATACTTTATTTGTGACAATATCTCAAAGCGGAGAAACAGCCGATACGCTCGAAGCTCTAAAAATGGCAAAACGAGCAGGCCTAAAAAGCCTCAGCATATGCAATGTAGATAACTCATCAATAGTACGTGAGAGCGACAGAGCGATCTTGACTAGAGCCGGCATAGAAAAAGGAGTGGCAAGCACCAAGGCATTCGCTACACAAACAATGGTGCTATGGATGCTTGCTGTCTATTTTGCCGGGGTCAAAAAAAGTGTTTCAAGTGAAATCATTACCGCAGAGATAGATGCTATGATACATGTTCCAAAAGTTCTTCTTATCCAAGATGGCCTACACGAACAAATACACAGATTATCAAAAAGATATTTGCATGGGCATGGTTTCTTTTTTATAGGTCGTGATCTTTTTTATCCTCTAGCACTTGAAGGGGCATTGAAACTAAAAGAGATCAGCTATCTTCATGCTGAAGGTTACCCTGCAGGTGAGATGAAACATGGTCCAATTGCACTAGCCGATAGCGAACTCTTTACTGTAGCGCTCATGCCGCGCAGTCTGCATTATGAAAAGATCAAAAGTAATGTCGAAGAGCTAAGTGCCAGAGATGCAACGATACTCGCAATATCTCCGGAACCTTTTAAATTGGCAGATGACTTCATACAAACACAATATGACAGTCATCCAATGCTTGAGTTTTTTGAAATGATGGTCATAACTCAGATTTTTGCGCTTGAAATTTCCATCCGACTTGGCAACGATGTAGACATGCCAAGAAATCTTGCCAAAAGTGTTACTGTGGAGTAGTCTTCTACTCTACTAATGATATGCAGCTTCCTTCTATTTTATATTCCATTTCCTCTGCGCTTAAATGCAAAAATGCCAAAGCTATAGTCGTTGGCGGAAGTGTACGGGATTACTTTATGGGAATGGAAGTAAAAGATTATGACATAGAAGTATATGGCATCTGTGATATGGATGCACTAGAAAATATACTCTCATCATTTGGCAAAGTTAACATCGTAGGCAAAAGCTATGGGATACTCAAATTATCCCATAATAGAGAAGAATATGACATCTCGCTTCCTAGAACAGAAACCAAAATAGGAAACAGACATAAAGATTTTGATATAACATGTGATAGCTCCATGTCGTATGAGGATGCATTTAAAAGAAGGGATTTTACTATAAATGCGGTTGGCTACGACATTGAAAGCAAAAACTTTATAGATCCGTTTGGCGGTATTGAAGACATAAATAAGAAATGTTTACGCCACATAAATGATGACACATTCGTCGAAGATCCATTACGAGTTTATCGTGCCGTACAATTTACTAGTCGTTTTGGATTTACTTTGCATGACTCCACTTTTGAATTGTGTCAAAAAATGGTAGATAATAACATGCTTGAACATCTTCCAAAAGAGAGAGTTTATGCAGAATTTAAAAAAATGCTACTCAAATCAAAATATCCTTCAAGAGGTTTTCAGCTAGCAAAAGAGCTGAGAGTTTTACGATATTATCCAGAGCTTAAAGCATTAGTAGGTCTACATCAATCTCCTATTTACCACCCGGAAGGTGATGTATGGACTCACACTATGATGGCGCTCGATGAAATGGCAAAGCTAAAAACCGGCGATGACAAAAAAGATGAAAAATTGCTTTGGGCGATACTTTGTCACGACTTTGGCAAAACTACGCATACACAAATAGAAAATGATAAAATCACAGCTATCGGTCACGAAAAAGCAGGGGTTGAGGTTGTTTATTCTTTTATGAGCAGGCTTACCAATGAGCATAAATTGATAATGAAGATAGAGCCGCTTGTTAGATATCACCTTGCGCCATCGCAATTATACAAACAACAAGCCACAATAAAAGCTATTCGTCGCCTATCAACAAAAGTAAATATAGAAGAATTGGTATTAGTAGCCAAAGCCGATTTTTTAGGTCGTCTTACGCCTGAAGCACAAAACGGAGTATTTGAAGCCGGTGAATGGCTATTAGCAGAATCAAAAAAAATAGGAGTTAGCAACAAAGCGCCAACTCCTCTCTTGCAAGGCAGAGACCTTATAAAATTAGGACTTCAGCCTTCACCTGCTTTTAAAAATATTTTACACGAAGCTTACGAAGCCCAAATAGAAGGTATTATTGCTACGCATAATGAAGCTCTTGCTTGGGCTAGAAAACTGTTAAATATAGAAAATTGATTTTGTTGTTATAGCATTTCAACACTACTTAATTGACTTGTAAATTATGCTCCAAAACTTTGCGTTCATATACAAAACTGCCAAACGGTATAAATGCAGCAACAACACCCAAAATAAAGTGATATAACGACAAATTCTTGCGCACAAATGAGACAATCAGCATAGCAACATATAGTAAAAATGCTACAGCATGTATCCTACCCATTATATATACTGCTTCGGGCATTCCTAACTTGTATTTCAAAGGAACCGCCACGAACATCAACAACAAAAGGGTAGTCCCCTCCACTAAAGCCATTTTTTTTAACATAAAATCTCGATCCGGGCCGATTGTGCCAACCACAAATCAATCTTCATCATTATCGCCGCTCTTCATCCCCACTAGTTCTTCATAAAGAGCTTCAATCTCTTCATCTTCGAGTTCGTCACGATTAAGCTCTTCAAGTATAGCAAAACACTCAGTACGCATCTCTCTAAGTTCTTCAAGATCTTCCTTTTGCTCAGTCAAACTTCCGTTGCCTTCACTAATAGCCTCAAATAATTCATCAATAGCACTTTCCAAATCTGGAATAATCTCACTGCTGAGCAATGTGTGTAGTTTGTCTTTCATAGTCATTTTTAGCCTCCCCTTGACCATTTTCTGTATTATAGCCAAATAACTATAAAGTTGATATATTTTGGCTATAATTTTGATAGATTAAAATTATTAAAAAAGGGTTAACTATGAAAATAATTGGAATTATAGTCGGTTTGTTGCTTTTAATTGCTGCTATAGTAATTTTGCCTAGAGTTAATAATGTTCCCAAATTAGATGAGGAAGTAAAAACTTATGCTGCCCAATTAGACAATCAATATAAAAGAAGGGCCGATCTGGTATCAAATCTAGTCGCAACCGTAAAAGGTTATGCGTCGCATGAAAAGGATGTACTCACACAAGTAACTGAAGCTAGGGCAAAAGTGGGTCAAATGACTCTTACACCTGAGGTTTTAAATAATCCAGAAGCATTCAAGGCTTATGAAAATGCCCAAGATAGTTTAAGCGGCGCGCTATCTAGACTGATGGTGGTTGTGGAAAACTATCCTGAACTTAAAGCAAATGAAAATTTTTTGAATCTCCAAGCACAACTCGAAGGCACGGAAAACCGTATAGCAGTAGCTAGAAAAGATTATATAGAAGCAGTCAAGCAGTATAATCTTGAACTTCGTACGATCCCAGGCAAGTGGGTAGCGGCTATTTTGTATCCGGATGCGGAAGTAAAACAAAACTTTAGCGTCTCTCCTGCGGACCAAGCTGTTCCAAAAGTAACTTTTTAAAGGGATAAAATGCCACTCATAAAGAGCCTATTGGTATTAGTACTCCTGATTGGAGGACTATATGGCGAACCAAAATTTCCGTCATTAAGCAATTCAAGAATTGTAGATGAAGCATCATTGTTTGACTCATCACAAAAAAGTATATTAGAACAAAAATTAGCAGCCTATGAACATAATAGTTCCAATCAAATTGTAATAGTTACACTAAAATCTTTAGATGGATATGACATATCTGATTACGGATACCAACTCGGGCGACACTGGGGTATCGGTCAAGCTAAAAAAAATAATGGGGTACTTTTTATAATTGCACCAAATGAACATAAGGTTCGTATTGAAGTAGGATATGGGCTTGAAGGGGCTTTAAATGATGCCACAGCTAATACAATAATACAAAAAGACATCCTGCCATTTTTTAAAACCGGCAACTATTATGAAGGTGCGAGCAAAGGCATTGATAGTATTATTAAGGTCACCAAAGGAGAATATACTAGCGAACCAAACAAGGCCAAAAAAGAAGATTCTATATTTGAGTTTTTGATGCCATTACTATTTTTATTTATCATGATATCAAACATATTTTTAAAAAAAGGGACCACCAGAAAATCTAAAATAATACCTGCACTGGTATCCAGCGGTATAGCCGGAGTAATTAGCTGGGTTATGTTTATGGTCATACCGATTAGTATAATTATAGCTGTGATTGTATTTCTGATAGTTTTATTTGGAAATATATCTCAAAGCGGATACGGCTCTAGAAGCGGGGGTGATCTTGGAGGATTTGGCAGTATGGGTGGAGGTTTTGGTGGATTTAGCGGCGGCGGCGGAAGTTTTGGCGGCGGCGGAGCAAGCGGGAGTTGGTAAATGAGTATACTTAAGAATAAAACGAAAGAAAAAATACACCAAGCTATAAGCGAAGCAGAAACTAAAAGCTCATGCGAACTGATAGCTGTTTTGACACAAAAAAGCAGTGACTACACAACAATTACTCTTCTTTTGGCGAGTTTAATTGCTATATTGATGCCGGCTTTTTTATTAATATGGAAGCCTCATATGGAAGCATTGTATATATATGAGATACAAGTTGTCACTTTTGCAATCACTTATTTATTATTTTCTATTGACAAGATACAGCAAATTTTAATACCTAAAAAAATTCTACACAAACAAGCTTCTGCAAAAGCATATGAAAGTTTCATGGCACTTGGACTCAATCAAACGACCAATCATCAAGGCGTAATGATATTTGTAAGTATTTTTGAACATTTTGTTGAGATAATAGTTGACAATGGGGTCAGCGATAAACTGCCAAATAGCATATGGCAAAATATCATTGATGAATTTATAATAGATGTAAAAAATGGAGATTTTGAAAAAGGGTATATAAAATCCATTCAAACGATAGGAGAAATCTTAAAAGCAGAGTTTCCTATGCAAAAGAATGACAAAAACGAACTATGCAATCATCTAGTGGAGATATAAAAAAATATTAACAAATTAAATTGTTTTTTCTTTTACTGCCTTTTTAAAAAGTAGTGTAAAAATCGCCGCCACTCTCGAATCGCACAAGCTTTTTTATACACTACTGTAAAAAGCTTGGCTTTCAAGGCCGTTCGGGCGACACATTTTATTAGAATATACTTCTAAAAACTAAATTAATGGCAGCCGCATCCGCCGGTACCGCATCCACCGCTGTTTTGCTGTGGAGCCGCTCCTGTGCTGCATGCACTTACTCCTGGAGGTGTAGTAGGTTGGATGCCAGAATTGTCTGCCCCGCCCTCTTCATTCACTTTATCTATAAATGCAATAAGTTTATTGGCCGCTTCTTGATAGCGTTTCGCAGTTTCACTATCAGGTTTATGATATACAATAGGCATACCTGTATCTCCACCGATTCTAATAGCCGGCTCGATAGGCACACGAACGATTAAAGTACTGTCAAATTCTTTAGCTACTGCTTCACTGGTACCCATACCGAAAATATCAGATTCTGTCTCACATGATGGACAGATAAATCCGCTCATGTTTTCTACTACTCCGGCAATAGGTATATGAAGTTTTTGGAACATATCCAAGCTTCTTCTGCTATCATCAAGGCTTACTTCTTGTGGTGTTGTAACAGTAACACCGGCTGTCACAGGCACTGATTGAGCCAAAGTAAGTTGCGCATCACCTGTACCTGGTGGCATATCGATAACCAAAACATCCAATTCACTCCAAAGGATATCACGCAAAAACTGCTCAATAGCTTTCATGATCATTGAGCCTCTCCAAATAAGAGATTGTCCCGGCTCCATAAGTGATCCCATACTCATGACTTCAACACCGTATGCTTTAAGAGGCAATACTTTATTGCCTTGAATCTCCGGTCTTTGATCAATTAAGCCCATCATCCGAGGAATATTCGGCCCGTATATATCAGCATCCAAAAGTCCTACTTTTTTACCTTGCATTGCCATTGCAATTGCAAGATTGACTGATGTAGTAGATTTACCTACTCCGCCCTTGCCTGAGCTTACCATAACAAAATTTTTAACATGCGGCACCAAGTTTTTGCCGCTCATTGAGTTACTCATTTCTCTTGGAGCTTTTGGCTGCATAATGGTGGCTATCACTTCGCTCGCACCTATCTTTTGGAGTTCTACTTCAATATCTTTATTAAGCTGCTCTTTTACCTCAGGTGCGCTAGAGGTAATCTCTACGCTGAGTGCTACACGATTATCACTAATTTCAATATCTTTTACAAACCCGAAAGTTACTATATCTTTTGTAAAACCGGGATAAGTTACATTTTTTAATGCTTCTAAAACTTTTTCTTTTGTCATATAATTTTCCTTTTTTTATTGGTTTATTTCACTATAAATTCCTGCCTTCGCAGGAATGACGAACTTTGTCATCCTCTAACTTGACACTGGAATCTATTTTTGTATCATTATTTAGATAAATCAAGCCTCTTTCATCTCGTTGCCATGCTCGGCAATAATATTTTGAGTTATCTTGTACGAACAAAACTTTGGTCCGCACATAGAGCAAAACTCTGCATCTTTAAAGACATCTTGAGGCAAAGTCTCATCATGGTACTCTTTGGCACGATCAGGGTCAAGCGCTAATTCAAATTGACGATTCCAATCAAATCTATATCTTGCATCACTCATCTCATCATCTACATCTCTTGCGCCCTTGCGGCCTCTCGCAATATCTGCAGCGTGAGCGGCTATCTTGTAAGCTATGATACCCTCCCTTACATCGTGAGCATTCGGAAGCCCCAAATGCTCTTTTGGTGTAACATAGCAAAGCATAGCAGCACCATGCCAACCACCCACCGCTGCACCAATAGCAGAACTGATATGATCATACCCGGCAGCAATATCGGTAACCAATGGCCCCAAAATATAAAAAGGAGCTTCATGGCAATATTCTCTCTCGATTTTCATATTGCGCTCTATTTGATTGAGCGGCACGTGTCCAGGTCCTTCTATCATAACTTGAACATCTTTCTCCCAAGCTCTTAGAGTAAGCTCTCCTAGCACCTTGAGCTCACTTAGCTGCGCCTCATCACTCGCATCATACAAACATCCCGGGCGCAAACTATCACCAAGCGATAATGCTACATCGTATTTACGGCAGATATCAAGAATAGCATCATAGGCTTCATAAAATGGATTTTCACGATGATAGTGCATCATCCAAGCAGCCATAAGGCTTCCTCCGCGGCTCACTATCCCCATTTTTCGCTTGGCTACATGAGGCATAAAACGAAGCAGAAAACCGGCATGAATAGTAAAATAGCTCACACCTTGTTTGGCTTGTTTTTCTAAAACCGAAAGCATATTTTCTATCGTTAGATCTTCTATTTTACCATTGCAATCGTGCAGGATTTGATATATCGGTACTGTACCAATAGGCACCGTAGAGTGAGCAATAACCGCTTCACGAATACTATCTAGATCACCACCCGTACTTAAATCCATAATCGTATCTGCTCCATATTTAAGACACACATCAACTTTTTCTATCTCGCCTGCAGTATCAGACGCAAGGGCAGAAGAGCCTATGTTTGCATTTATTTTACAGCTAGCAACCATACCTATCGCCATTGGAACTTGATGTCTATGATTGATGTTTGCTGGAATGATACATCGACCTCTGGCTATCTCGCTTCTTAAAAGCTCAGCGTCAATTCCTTCTATCTTTGCTACATACTCCATCTCTTCAGTAATAATGCCCTTTTTAGCATAATACATTTGAGTCCTAACATTATCATCAATACGTTTGTCTATCCACTTTTCTCTCATTATTTACATCCTTAGTGATTTTGTAGTTATACCTATCAAATCTTAAATTATTATAAAAAATCCAGTTTTTCTACTATATTTTGAACAAAAAAGAAATAAAAAGTTACCTTCTATTTACCCCAAAAAAGCTTAAAAAAATATAAATCAAGAATATATCAAGTTTGCAATATGTATAATTTCGTTACACTTTTCATCATTAAGGTGAAAAAACAAGGATAAATAAGTGCAAGATATCACATTGATACTTTTGGGAGCTGGAAATTCTACACGCTTTAATGCTCCGGTCAAAAAACAGTGGATTTACATCGAAGATGAGCCATTGTGGCTATTTGTAGCAAAACAATTTGAAAAATACAATTTTTCAAATATTATAATAGTCTCTTCTTTGGATGAAATTAAATACATGCAATACTTTGCGTCATATACATACATACATGGCGGCACTACTAGGCAAGAATCTCTCTCAAATGCACTAGATCATGTATCAACGCCGTTTGTACTGGTAAGCGATATTGCTAGATGCTGTATTGATCATGAAATGATAGATAGAATACTTAATGCCAAAGGCAAGGCTGACTGCATAGTTCCTTCTTTAAATGTTGCAGATACATTATATATTGACAACATGCCTGCTAGTCGTGAAAAAGCAAAACTTATACAAACACCGCAATTAAGTGTTACCCAACTACTCAAGCAAGCCATCAAAGGCAAACAGCTCTTTACCGATGACAGCAGTGCAATAGCATCTTTGGATAAAGAGATCTTATTTGTAGAGGGATCAACAAAGGCTCATAAACTTACAACCAAAGATGATCTCTCAAAGTTGCCATGTCTTGATACTGTTTCAAACAAAACATTTGTCGGATTTGGCCTGGATATTCATCCTTTTGAAGAGAATAAAAAAATGATATTATGCGGTGTGGAAATTGATACTCCTTATGGATTTAAGGCACACAGTGACGGTGATGTTGCAATTCATGCTATCATAGATGCTTTGCTTGGAGCTGCTGGAATGGGAGATATTGGAGAATTATATCCCGATACGAGCATGGAGTTTGAAAATATTAATTCAGCACTGCTTTTACAAGATACCGTAAAGCGAATAAACTCATACGGTTTAAAAATTGAACATGTTGATATAACTATATTGGCACAAATTCCAAAAATCACACCTTATAAAGATAAAATGAGAATTACTATAGCTTCGCTGCTTGGCATTCAAGCTATACATACAAACATAAAAGCTACAACGGCCGAAAAACTTGGTTTTGTCGGCCGTAACGAGGGCATAACGGTCCATGCAGTTGCAACCCTATCATATATAGACTGGAAAGAACTATGAAGATCATAATCATAGAAAATGAGTTATATTTGGCTCAAAGTATAGCCTCAAAGCTAACTGAACACAACTTTCAAATAGAGATTTACAGGTCACCAAAAGAAGCAATGAATACTCAAGGGGATGTGTATCTGCTATCAACGCATATACCTGGACAATCCATATCCCCTTTAATATCAAAATATAAAGACAAAATTATTATTCTCATGGTCAACTATATAAACAATGATACTGTGGGCGATCCTCTCAAATGGGGTGCAAAAGATTATATACTCAAGCCCTTTAGGATCGAAGAATTATTTAGAAAGATTGAGCATTACAAAGAATATCAGCAACTCAAACAAAAAAATAATTTTTATCAAGAATACATCAATTCTCAATTCAATATTACAGAATCAGAGGCTGATCATCCCACCATATCAACTCCTTGTGTAATAGTAACAAATCATTATACAATGGCAGATAAGCTTATTTTTGAATATGCAGAAAAAAAACATTTATCGCTTGTTTTTATATCTCTTGGAACACCGTCATGGAAAGAAAAATTATCCAATCAAAACGAAAATACTCTTTTTTATATAACTAACTTTAACTGCTTAAAGAAGTCAGAACGAGAGATACTTTTTCAATGTCTATCTTTTTGTAATTTTGTATTAGTGGACAGTAACGAGATAGACTCTCCATTTGATACAATTACAATAAATACAAATAACAAAATACATAGTCAAAATGATATTTTGACAATTGATGAGTATATACAATTTGTTCTGACCCAATTTCAGAGTCAGTTCCCTGATACTGAACTTTCAAAAAAATTAGGAATGTCTAGAAAAAGCTTATGGGAAAAAAGGAAAAAATATGGTCTCTACAAAAAAAAATAAATCATTATATATAGACACAGAAGCCCTTTCATCGTTGGCTTTAGTCCAAGCCGGACTGATTGCACCGGTTGTGGGCCTTATGAATAAAAAAACATCCCAAGATGTAAATCAAAATAAAACTTACAAAGGCATGCCGTTTCCTTTTTCATTTATATTGGCGCCCAAAGGGAAAAAAAATCATGAAACACTCATGTCGATTAAACCAAACGAAACAATTGACCTTATTAGTGACAAACACAAAGTAGGAGAACTTATTGTTGAAGAGACATTTGAGATTGATCCGCATGAAAGAGTCAACAACATATATGGAACAAATGATTTATCACACCCGGGTGTTCGCAATACTCTTGCTAGACTCGGCACTATTGCTGTGAGCGGACAATATAAGGTAGAATATCCGCTGATACAAAACAATCTCAAACAAGTTAAAGAGATAATCAAAAAAACCAGTGCCAGGCATGTCGCAGGGATAGTGCTTGCTGCCAATCCATTCAATCGTGCCCATGAAAAACTCATCAGACAAACTTTAAGTCGTTCTGATTTGGTTGTTTTGTTTTTACGCAAACCTTTTACCAATGAGGGCTTAAGTTATGAAATTAGATACAAATCGGTATTGGAGTTTGTAGAAAATTTTTTACCTCCAAACAAAGTAATAATTGTTCCGTTTGAAAATACTTATATTTTTGCCGGATACAGCGAGCTTATACTGGATGCTTTTCTAGCAAAAAATTATGGTTGTCATGAACTTGTAGTTGGCAAAAATCATGCCGGACTTGGACTTTATTATGACCACAATAGAACGAATACCGTATTTGACCAATGCAAAAATTTGGGTATTGAAATTGCACCGATAGAAGAGTATGTATATTGCAATATTTGTACAACATTGGTAAGTGACGAGAATTGTCCTCATGGACAACATCATCATATCAAATATAATTCAAATGCTATTTTAAAATTAATTCAAAGCGGAATAGTTCCACCAACTATTTTAGTAAGGAAAGAAGTTTCTGCAACTATTTTATCATCCTTGTTTCCTAATAGATTTAAGAATATTCAGGATCTATACTATGCTCTTTTGCCAAATTCAGGGCTACTTGAAGAACAAACGAACAAGACATTTTATACAAAACTGATCGAACTATATCAAACTAGCTCACTTACATAACAAAGGTTATATATGACACTACAAAAATTATTTCTCACATTTTTTGGCTCAGGCTTGGCTCCAAAAGCACCCGGTACGGCAGGATCTTTTGCAGCATTGATTGCTGGAATATTAATTATTAAATTTTTAGGCACTCAAACACTTTTTATGCTAGCAATTGCTGTCACCATTATTGGTATTTTAGAGATAAATAAATATGAAAAAGCCACAGGTTCTCATGATAATCCCCAAATAGTAGTAGACGAAGTGAGCGGAATGTGGATATCAATGTTTATCGCATATGAGACGGCGCTCTCTTTAGATAATGAATATAGTATATTAATAGCATATTTGCTTAGCTTTATCTTTTTTCGTCTTTTTGATATATGGAAGCCATCTACTATAGGCTGGATAGATAGAGAAGTAAAAGGAGGGCTTGGCGTAATGGGCGATGATGTGCTTGCCGGTATTGCCGGGGGCTTTTTGAGCGCCGTCGTTCTCTTGATACTTGAAAAAATTATTTAGCATCAGCATAATTAAACACAGTTCTTTTAGATATAATAACAAAAAAAATTAAGCGTTAGGATACTGGATGAAGCAATTTGGTTTAGATATTTGGGGTGATGGTAACTTCATTATAAAAAAAGATACTGTCAATGTCAATTATGGCAATCAACCATCTCTTTTAGAAATCACAAACCATATTCGCGAGAAGGGCTATAGGGGTCCTGTTCTTTTGCGTTTTCCGCATTTGATAGAAAAACAGATCCATACACTGTTTAATACATTCAAAACTGCCAAAAAAGAATTTGGGTATACTGGAAATTTTCATGCTGTATTTCCGCTAAAAGTAAACCAATTCCCAAATTTTGTACACGAGCTTGTTAATGTCGGGCAAGGATATAATTACGGATTAGAAGCAGGCAGCAAAGCTGAGCTCATCATTGCTATGTCTCATACTCCTCTTGGGGCGCCTATTACGGTTAATGGCTTTAAAGACAAAGAGATGATAGCGCTTTGTTTCATAGCGGCCAAAATGGGACACAACATAACTATCACCATTGAAGGGCTAGGAGAACTTGAAACTATTATCAATGTTCATCAAGAATTCAATAACAAAAGCAAAGATCCAATCGTTCCGAAAATCGGTGTACGTATTAGAATGCATAGCTCAGGTATAGGTATTTGGGCAAAAAGCGGTGGTTTTAGTTCAAAATTTGGCCTAACATCCACTGAGCTTTTAGAAGCATATGAGATGTTAAAAGCTCATAATCTACTAAGCCATCTTTGGATGATCCATTTTCATATTGGATCTCAAATGGGCGATATTGCACCACTTAAAAAAGCATTAAGAGAGGCTGGAAACATATATGCCGAACTAAAAAAAAGAGGTGTGGATTCTCTTAGAGCTATAAATATTGGCGGCGGACTGGCGGTTGAATACAGTCAACACACACAAACTCAAGAGAGAAACTACTCGCTTAAAGAGTTTTCAAATGATGTCATTTACTTAATGCAAGAGATCGCCAAAAGTAAAAACGTACCAGAGCCAGATATATTCACAGAATCTGGCAGATTTATAGCTGCTAGTCATTCAGTGTTGGTGGCTCCGGTATTAGAACTTTTCAGTCAAGAATATAATGAAAAAAGTTTACGCTTAAAAGAACAAAATCCTCCTCTCATTCAAGAGCTTTTTGATCTGTACAATTTGCTTAAACGCACAAATGCAAGAGAATATCTGCATGATGCTCTTGATCATATGGAAAGCCTGCTTACTCTTTTTGATTTGGGTTATATAGATCTAGAAGATCGTTCTAATACAGAAATTTTGGTCAACCTCATCATCAAAAAAGTAATTTTTTTACTAAAAGACGAAGATACGAATGAACTAAAAAGACTTCAAGATCGTATCCAAGAGAAATACCTTGTAAATTTCTCTGTATTTCAATCGCTTCCTGATTGGTGGGGGTTAGGACAGCATTTTCCTATTATGCCGCTTAATAAATTGGACATAAAACCAACCAATCCGGCAAGTATTTGGGATATCACGTGCGACAGCGACGGAGAGATCGGCTTTAAACCAAAAACACCTTTTTATCTACATGATATTGATGTGGAAAAAGAGGAATATTTCTTGGCCTTCTTCCTGACAGGCGCATATCAAGAAGTCCTTGGCATGCGTCACAATCTCTTTACTCACCCAACGGAAGTGGTAATCAAATTTGATAAAAACGGAGATTATGAGCCATACAATTTTATAGAAGCTCAAAATCTAATGGATGTACTGGATGATTTGGATTATGATACAAGCCTTGTGGATAAATCTTTAAAATCAAAAATAGAAGAATCCAAACACCTTAATGCTGATGAAAAAAGAGAGATACTAGGAAGGCTTTATTTGTATTTAAGTGAAAACAGCTATCTTAAGACAATTCAAACATTAGATCTAATCAAAGAACAAGGATAAAAGGTGTCGCTTTTTACTCTTATTAGAGAGGATTTTGTTACAGTCAAAAAAAACGATCCTGCTCTGCACTCAAATATTGAACTTTTTTTTAATTATCCTGGGCTTTGGGCACTGTTTTTTTATCGAATAGCAAATTCTCTATATCGTCACAATGTCCCATATCTTCCTAGACTAATTTCGGCGATTGGACAATTTTTAACAGTTGTTGATATTCATCCTGCGGCAACCATAGGCAGAAGGGTTTTTATTGACCACGGCGTTGGCATAGTAATAGGGGAAACCGCTGTTATCGAAGATGATGTTCTAATATATCAACAAGTTACTCTTGGCGGAGTGAGCCTGGAAAAAGGCAAAAGACATCCAACAATCAAAAGTGGTACGGTAATTGGTGCTGGAGCAAAGATATTGGGTAATATTATAGTCGGGAATAATGTAAAAATTGGCGCCAATTCCGTGGTTGTAAAAAATGTTCCGGATAACTCTACAGCTATTGGCATACCAGCTCGTATCATTGCTAAGGGATTTGACAAAAGCTTGCTTAGCCACAACAAACTGCCGGATATTGATAAAGAAGTATTTCATTATCTACTTAAACGTATCGCAGTACTTGAACATGCTGTTAAAACCGGTGACCATTCAAGCATTCACAAAAAAGATCATGAACTAGAAGAGGTCTATAATGCTTTCCTTAAATCAATGGACAGCTAAGCATTCTCGCGCTTTTTTTCAAGCAAATTGCTATGAAACTCATAGTATAATATTTATATTATTTAAACATAAGGTTTTTCTATGCTTTCACAACGCATTCAAGCACTTTCCCCATCTTTGACTATTGCAGTTGCTACATTAGCAAAAGAACTCAAAGCTGCCGGAAAAGATATTGTCAGTTTTTCAGCCGGAGAGCCGGACTTTGATACACCAAAGCGTATTAAAGAAGAGGCTATAAAAGCTATCAATGAAGGTTTTACAAAATACACAGCTGTTGCCGGAATTCCTGAACTTCTAAAAGCCATCAGTGATAAACTTAAACGAGATAATGGTCTAAATTATGCACCAAATCAAATTATTGTCAGTAATGGTGCAAAACAATCGCTATTCAATCTTTTTCAAGCTGTAATCGATGAAGGTGATGAAGTTATAATTCCTGCACCATACTGGGTAACATATCCTGAACAGGTTATATATAGCGGCGGCGTTCCTGTTATTATTGATACGGATGAAACAAGCGGCTTTAAAATGACTGCTGATCAGTTAAAAAATGCAATTACCCCAAAAACAAAAATGGTTGTTCTCACATCACCTTCCAATCCAACCGGATCTGTATATAGCAAAGATGAATTAATACAGATAGCACAAGTACTCAAAGGAACTGATATTTTGGTTGCAAGTGATGAGATGTACGAGAAACTTGTTTATGGTACTGAATTTGTAGCAGCTGCAAGCATATCTGAGGATATGTTCCAAAGAACAATTACCATAAACGGTCTTAGCAAATCAGTTGCGATGACAGG
Organism: Sulfurovaceae bacterium; assembly: GCA_041654415.1. Taxonomy (GTDB): domain Bacteria; phylum Campylobacterota; class Campylobacteria; order Campylobacterales; family Sulfurovaceae; genus BN30871. The sequence continues at coordinate 26,316 of JBAZDL010000010.1, forward strand.
TTGGAGATTTGGATATCTTGCCAGCCCAAACAAAGAGCTTATAACCGCTATGGACAATCTACAAAGCCAAAGCACATCCAATATTAACTCTATCACGCAAAAGGCAGCTATTGTTGCTCTAAGCGGTGAAGTTGATGAAGAGATAGAACACATGAGACAAGCTTTTGAATCTAGAGCGAATGAAGCTGTTGAATTGCTAAATGAAATAGACGGTATAAGCGTACTTAAACCGCAAGGTGCTTTTTATCTGTTTGTCAATATTCAAGAAATTTCGAATGATTCTATTGAATTTTGCAAAGAGCTGCTGCAAGAAGCAGGCGTTGCGGTAGTGCCTGGTATCGGGTTTGGCAGTGAAGGATATTTTAGATTTTCATTTGCAACAGATATTACAACAATCCGTGATGGCATCAGAAGAATAAAGAAATTCATAGAAACAAAATATAACAAATAACCAAGAGTCTGGCTACACTTCAAAGTGTAGTCTTAGACCTATTTTCTATTAGTAGCCTTCTCCATCAAAAACCAAATTAATCCTAACACGCTAAAAAGAATAATTGGTGCTATCCATGGCTTTTCTTTAACTACATTAAAAATAACAGTTATACTTTCTGCCGCATAATATCCGCCAAGTCCGACAACTAGTACAAAAAAGATAGATGCGAATAGATTGATCAAAATAAACTTTCCGAAATTATATTTAGATAGTCCCATACTAAGCGGTACAAGAGTTTTAAGACCATAAATAAATTTCTTAACAAACATAACAACAGAACCATACCTTCGGTACATAATAGTCGCCAAAGCCAATTTGCGATGATGTGAACGCAAATACGGCATTATGCCTGCCCTTTGATAACGAGACATATAAAATAATAGATTGTCTCCAATAAAATTGAAAACCATTGCTACGATTAGGGCCGTGGATAAGTCTATTTTGCCCATGGCTGAAAAAACGCCGGCAGCTGCAACAATGACAAGCGATCCGCCCAACGAAAAAAAGGCTATAGCTATATATCCCCATGTGGCCAATGATGACAAAGTTTCTTCCAAAAAATTCCTTTGTGTGATGATTTAAAAAAGTTATTATATCGTAATATCTTTTTGTTAATTGATTTTGAAGACTTTAAATGTCATCTATTTTTTGTCTTTTTATGATAAAATTCTTTCAACAAATTAAGGAGCAGACATGTCCAAAAAAACTCTTATTATAGGCGCTGGCGGCGTAGGAAATGTGGTAGCTTTTAAATGTGCAATGAATAGTGATACATTCGGTACCATAACATTAGCCAGTAGAACTCTGAGCAAATGCGATGAAATAGCCAAAAATATCAAAAACAAAGTGGGCATTACAATACAAACTGCTCAAGTTGATGCAGATAAGACGGCTGAAGTTATAAAATTAATAGAGCAGACACAAGCTGATATCGTCATAAACGTAGCCCTTCCATATCAAGATTTGACTATAATGGATGCTTGCATAGCTACAAAAACTCCATATCTAGATACTGCAAACTATGAACACCCAGACACGGCAAAATTTGAATACAAAGAGCAATGGGCAAAAAATAATGCATTTAAAGAAGCCGGCATAATGGGACTGCTTGGCAGCGGATTTGACCCTGGAGCAACAAATGTATTTTGCGCATATGCTGCTAAGCACTATTTTGACGAAATTCATACAATTGATATTCTTGACTGTAATGCCGGAGATCACGGATATCCATTTGCAACCAATTTCAATCCTGAAATAAATCTCAGAGAAGTAAGTGCTAAGGGCAGATATTGGGAAAATGGCACCTGGATAGAGACTGAGCCGATGGAGATAATGCAGGTATGGGATTATCCGGAAGTAGGACCAAAAGATAGTTATCTGCTATATCATGAAGAGATGGAATCACTTGTCAAACACATTAAAGGACTAAAAAGAATACGATTTTTTATGACTTTTGGGCAAAGCTACCTCACACATATGAAATGCCTGGAAAACGTTGGGATGCTTGGCATCAAAGAAGTAGAACACAAAGGCATGAAAATAGTACCTATAGAGTTTTTGGCTACACTGCTTCCTGACCCTGCGAGTCTTGGGCCTCGCACTAAAGGTAAAACCAATATCGGCATAGTCGCGCAAGGGTTAAAAGATGGCAAAAAACGTAAAATCTATATCTATCAAGTCAAAGACCACGAAGAATGTTACGCCGAAGTGATGAGTCAAGGCGTAAGTTATACCACTGGTGTTCCTGCCATGATAGGAGCAAAACTCATGCTAAAAGGTATCTGGAATGAAACTGGAGTATGGAATATGGAACAATTTGACCCTGATCCTTTTATGCAAGAGATGAATACCCAAGGCCTGCCTTGGCATGTCAAAGAGATGGAGATCTAAACACACCGATCGCTGCAATGGCACTACAACAAGCCTCAACACACAAAGGTGTGTTGACAAAACACACCCTATGGCACTAATTACTACTTACTAATCACTATCCCTAAGTCCTATAAAACTTAAAAACCTGCCGCTGCAGCCATTCTCTTTTCTATAAGAAAAAAATCTATCATTATCACATGATGTGCATCTCTCGCTGATTTCTATATTTTCACTTCTAAGCCCTGCATTTATGAGTTGGTTATAATTTTCTCTTTTTAGATCTAGCATATATTTTTCATTTGACAACTGTTTTTTTGTATCTTCTTGGAAATTATTTGCCACATCCAAACCTACCTCATAACAGCATACACCTATCGAAGGTGCAATGACAGCGTATATATCTTTAGGATCGGATCCAAAAACATCTTGCATTTTACAAACTGTTTTTATGAGTATCTTGCTACTACTGCCTTTCCATCCTGCATGAACCGATGCAACTACTTTTTTTGAGCTATCAAACAATAAAATAGGAACACAATCGGCTGTCAAAACTCCTATTAAAATATTTTTTTGGTTTGTAATAAGAGCGTCACAATCCTGGATAGCATCGCTGTGATCTCTCCAGCCTAGCGTTTGACCTCTTTCTATCACTACAATGTTACTGCTGTGTGTTTGGCTTGCCAAAACTATATCAAAATCCTTGTCAATTCCTAGTTTCTCTATCAAAAAGTTTCTATTTTTAGATATTTCACTGCTATCTTCTCCTGTATGCAATGCGAAACTAAACATGTAAGGAAAAATATTATTTTTTAATGTAGTTCCGTGTATAAGTTCTGGAAATTGTTTTAGTTTCTCATATCTCAATATATCATCCATAGCAAACCTTTGAAACTTTTTTTGATATACTATCATAAAAAAATAGGGAACATACATGCTATCTTGGCTCAATTTGAATGAGCGTGTTTTTAAACACTTTAATTATCTTTTAATGATACAGCTTTTGCCTATATTTTTCCTCTCCTCATGGCTTATTTATGAGATAAATCCTGAGTTATTTAAAAAACAGATGATTTATTATGTAGTTGCTCTCATTGCTTTTTTGATCTCCGTAGTGATGCCGTGGCGTTTAATTTTATGGTGGTTAATGCCGGTTCTTTATGGTTTTAATATTCTCTTATTGATTGCTGTTGATATGTTTGGAAAAACAATTCTTGGGGCACAAAGATGGCTTGAAATTCCAGGCACAGGCATGACGATACAGCCGTCTGAATTTATAAAAGTAAGTGTTATTATGGCTTTAGCATACATAATCAGAAAAAACCCTCCTCCCAAAGAGGGATATGGAATTAAAATGTTTATCATCTTTGCTGCTATCATTCTTCTTCCTTTTGTACTCATAGCAAAAGAACCTGACTTGGGAACGGCGATGGTATTGTTGATAGTAGGTTTTGGGATTCTTTTTGTAATTGGAATTAAAAAACAAATTTGGATTTGGCTGAGTGCGATGATTTTGTTAAGTGCACCGCTAATGTATACATATGGACTTAAAGCATATCAAAAACAAAGAATTCATGATGCGATCAGTCATCCAAGCTATCACGTCAAGCAAGCCCTTATAGCTATTGGTTCGGGTGGGATAACCGGTAAATCAAAAGAAGATTCTACTCAAACACAAATGAAATTTCTTCCAATATCATCTAGTGACTTTATTTTTGCATATCTTGGTGAGAGACTTGGCTTTTTAGGAATGGCAACTGTTATATTTTTATATATTTTATTAATTTTACATCTATTTTATATAGGCATACAGCCTTTTACGGATTATCTCACAAAGGTATTTGCCATTGGGCTTAGTTGGTTATTTTTTGTATATATGGGAGTTAATGTATATATGATCATCGGATTAGCCCCCGTAGTGGGGATTCCGCTGCCAATGTTTAGCCATGGAGGGACCTCTTTTATTATTTTTGCAATTCTTTTTGGAATTTTGCAAAATTTAATTGCTTTTCAAAGTTATTTAGGATATAATTCTGACGCTAAAATAAGCATGGTAAGATAATTTACCGCGGGTCTTTAGCTCAGCTGGTTAGAGCACTCGGCTCATAACCGAGTGGTCCAGGGTTCGAGTCCCTGAGGACCCACCAACCCCGCTACACTTCACTTCTTAATCTTAAGCTCATTTCTGACATAATAAATTAATATTATTATACATCAAGGCAATTATGCAATTACACGAAAATTATTTCGACCTTCTTAAACAATTAGTAAGAACCCCATCCGTTGTTGGAGCAGAAAATCCATTTTTTATGACTTTAAAAAGAGAGCTAGAAGAACTTGGCATACAAACTACCCTATACGAAGGCTTATTGGTGGCTCAGGGCAGCGATCCTGCTTCTGGTTATATATCTTCCCATGTAGACAGACATGGACTAATTTGTACAGGTCCAAATGAATTTCAATATGCTGCTTATATCAGCAAAAACAGAGCCGATTTGACAGGCAATTCCATATCAGAACAAACATACCAAAATCTAGCAGGACGATTCATAGGCCAGAGCGTACAAGCATACAGCCCGTGCTCAGGAAGCTATATGGGCGTAGGCAACATTGCCACTACGAATATATGCGAACGAAGAGGCAATTTGATTTTTGAGATAGAAGGCTTAGAGCATATACTTCCAAATACGCCTATTGCATTTTTGGATAAACTTACTATTAAAGATGAATTTGTATCTGCACAACTTGATAATGTAATCACAAATGCTATGATCGTATATCTATATCAATTAGGATATCAAGGCACCGCATTTTTTACAGCCGAAGAAGAAGCCGGTAAAAGCTGGCGTTATTTGTTTGAATGGTTCCAAAGGTTTGACATATACACAGATAAACTGCTCATATTGGACACCAGCCCTTATCCGGACAAAGAAAGTATATCTAAGCAAAATTTGGTTTTTAGACGCAGGGATTCTCATGCGAGATTTAAATCCCCATTGCTAAAACAACTTCTCAAGATTTGTCGTCAAAATAAAATTAGTTATGATTATAAAGATAGATATATAAAAGAGAGAAATATACAAGCTATCCTCGAAGGGGGCAAACCGAGTTCAATAGGCTCTACAGAGCTTGGAAGACTTATAGTTGCTTCTCGCCATAAAATCCAAGGAACCACCCTTCAAATACCGACAACAGGATACCATACTGTAGAAGAAACTGCACGCATTGACTCTGTTACGAGTGCTTTAAGTGTACTAAAAGCACTTTATATATAATTTTAATGTGTCGGAATGTACGGCATTGATGAATGGTGAACATTAACAAGCAACTTGCCGTTCTCATCTTTAATATAACCGAAGGTATATTCTACATTTATCTCTTTACCTGTCTTAGCATCAGTGAAGTAATACTGACCCATAGCAGTAGCAGAATCTTCATCTATAATAATGCCTGAATTTTCAAACCTTACTTTGCTCCATGGCTGAAGTGCAAATCCATGGTCTTCTCCTTGCGAACCTGTAACAAAATACGACACAGCATCATCTTCTGTCAATCTAAATTGCTTATGGGCTGCCTTGGTTGGCTTAAATAGTACTTTGCCCTCATCGTAGGCATACATTGTGTCTACGACGTTTCTAGCTATTACTTTATAATCTTTGCCATCGGTGTATGCTTTGCCTATTGCTACGATAGCATCGCCCCATGCTTGTTGTGCCAAAATCACTTCTGCTTCTGTAATACGCATAGCATTTCTTTCTTTGATTGTTTTTGTTTGATTTTGCATCACCTTTGGATGTGGAGCATTTCCAAATACACATGACGATGACAATACAATAGATAACGACACAATAATACTTTTTTTCATTTTTGTTCCCATATTTTAATTTTTTGTACAATACGGCAAGTATTGTACAAAAATTATTATATTAAAATATTTAAAAATATCTAATCTGATAAGTGTTTACGGTGTTGGATCTTTTGAACTATACTATAATCGTTGCTATCAAAATCATCAAATATTGCATCATATCCAAGCTCTTCAAGCTTTTGATCTATTTTAGTCAGATTAAGCCCATTTTCCTTAATATAATTCTCAATTAATAAAATATCATCCTCAGCCACATAATTAGATTGCATCTCAAATAGAATATCAGCAATTTTCATTACTTTTCCTACCTTTAAAAAAATATAAAAGAAATTATAAAATAATTTCTTAATTTTTTTCTTAAAATAGCTTTATCCTTTGCCTTTTGTTTTTGTTTTGTTTGGATTGTGTATATTTTGATTCACTTTTTTTTCTATCACTTCTATCATCAGGTCTGCAATATCTTTACCGCTGGCTTTTTCTATACCTTCTAGCCCAGGAGATGAATTTACCTCCATTACAAGCGGTCCTCTTGCTGAGCGAAGCATATCTACTCCGCAAACATTTAAACCCATAACTTTTGATGCAGCTATGGCAGTAGCTCTCTCTTGTGGAGTAATTTTTATTAGCTCAGCACTGCCGCCACGGTGCAAGTTAGAACGAAACTCTCCTTCGGCACCTTGTCTCTTCATGGAAGCAACCACTTTACCGTCAATCACCAAACAGCGAATATCTGCTCCATTTGCTTCTTGTATAAATTCTTGGATCATAATATTCACATTAAGCCCCATAAATGCTTGAAGCACTGATTCTGCTGCTTTTTTAGTTTCTGCCAGTACTACTCCTATGCCTTGCGTACCTTCGAGCAATTTAATCACCAAAGGAGCTCCGCCAACCTCTTTGATCAAGTCGTCTATGTCATCAGGATTTCTTGCAAAACCTGTTACTGGCATACCAATGCCTTTTCTGGATAACAGCTGCACACTTCTTAATTTATCACGAGACCTTGAGATAGCAACTGATTCATTGAGAGGATATACTCCCATCATTTCAAATTGTCTCAAAACCGCAGTACCATAAAAAGTTACAGATGCCCCTATGCGTGGAATAACTGCATCAAACCCTTCTAATGCTTCGCCTTTGTAGTGCATGGTTGGATGTTTTGATGTGATATTCATATAGCATCTTAGATGATCGACCACTTTTACTTCATGACCTCTTTTTTGAGCAGCCTCAACAAGTCTGCGCGTAGAATACAAATTTTTATTTCTAGAAAGTATAGCTATTTTCATTAATTTTCTTTTACCTTGCAAAATATAGGTTTAGCTTTTTGATAAGAGAGTGCCGGATCCACGATGCATCCATTATCCATTGCCCTTCTGCCCAAAAGCATACGAAATCGCATAGTATCACGATTTGTCAACGTAAGTTCTATTTCCTTTTTTATTTCTCCCAAGATCATGGTTGTGTTTATAACATAACGCATTGACTTATTGCCATCAGAACTTGTTACAAGCCTTTCGTCTACAACCTTTGCTTCACAATGCAAAACTGTTGTCATATCATTAGCAAAGGGGTGAATGCCAAACCGGATCATTTTAACATCTTCGATCATAAATGGATCAATATAAAATGCATGCAATGCCGATGTTCTAGCACCGGTATCGATCTTACATTTAATCCACTCTATACCAAGCTCCGGCAGTGAAACCCACTCCCTCCATCCAAGCAAATATTTTGACTCCATCTCAATGCTCCATAACTGTCAATAACAAATCTATAAATAATATACTAAACGTATTACAAATCGGCAAAAATTATCCTAAGGATATTCTACCCGTTATTTCTTATTAATTTAATTAAAAAAAGACTCTATAAGTTCGAGCATTTTCTCTGGACTCTCGGTTCGATTAACGGCATCACGAAAAGCTGAAGCTCCGACATAGCCGGCTTTAGAATATGTATGCAAATGCTTTCTAAACATTATAGCCCCATAGTCTCCATAATGCAAGGTCATTTGTTTGAAATGTTCCAAAACAGCACTCCTAATAAGTGCTTTGTCATCCGTTATTTGTGCTGTTTTCATTTGATGGAAAATCCATGGCTTGCCAACCGCTGCTCGCCCAACCATAATTCCGTCTGCTTTTGTATGTTCAAGGACCCATTGTGCTTTTTGCGGACTATCAATATCTCCATTTGCAATGACGGGAATACTGATACTTGATTTAATTTCACCAATTGCATCATAATCTACGGGTGCTTTAAATCTACCAGAACGCGTACGCCCATGTACTGCTATAAAATCAGCGCCGCTCTCTTGGCAAACTCTGGCTATTTCGAGATGATTTTTCTCATTAAAGCCGAGTCTTATCTTGACAGAAGTATATGGTTTATTTGAATATTTTTTTATAGTTTCAATTGCTTTGCCCATCGCAGGTAGATCTGTCAATAACGAGCTTCCGGACAAATTATTAACTATTTTGGGAGCAGGACACCCACAGTTAAGATCAATTATATCTACGCCTTCTTGATCGTTTAATATCTCTATAGCCCTTTGTATGACAAGCGGATCTGAACCGGCAATTTGTATAGAATAAGGAGTCTCAAGCGGACTTTTTTGAAGCATATGAAGAGTTTTTTGACTTCCATGAGCCAATGCATTTGCACTGATCATCTCGCTTACAGTAAGATCAACACCAAATTGTTTAGCTAAGGAACGAAAAGGAAGATCCGTATAGCCCGCCAATGGGGCTAATACAAAAAGAGGTTTAGAAAAATCAAGCATCATCACAAAGTGAATCAATATCCATAATATCTTGCAATTTGTAAGTGCTATGTGTCTGTTTTAAATCATAAAATAGTTTTAATTTTTTAAAATCATTTTCCGGATTTGCATCTAAAAACTCTTTTGCTTGTTCCATCATTTCATATTCAAGCAATAGATAAAGATAGGCGATCTCGGCTTTCTCATCTTTTTGTTGAAAAGAGTTAAAAAGCGTCAAAGATACTTTTGGGCTCAAAGCTTTAGTAGAAGCACTTGCCAATTTGACATAATCTTGACATTCAAAAGAAAGACTATCCACAACTTGTTTGATAATATCTTCACTAAGAGATACATTTTCGCCACTTTGTGCTCTATTTAACATTATGCCAATTTGTTTCATGCTCATTTGCGGAATATGTTTTTTATATTTATCAAGAGTTTGGGTTTTGGCTACATGAGTCAATGTTGCTCTTACTACTTTCTCGTCATAATTATTTGGCGAATTAAGAACTTCATCTGCAAATTTGCCGTCAACTGCCAGCCTATTGATAGAATTTTTTATAGCTAACGGGTTTGAAGAAGAGAGTTGTTTGGATAGTTTTTTTGTTTTTAAATCTACATACTCTCCGTTATTTATCTTAGTCAATATCTCTAAGGCTTCATTTAATCTCGGATTGCTTACCAAGATTTCTGCGGATGGACTCAAAGTTGATTTGCTGAGCAATTCAGCAATATCTTGCATATCACTGATACCGATATTTTGCTCTTTTGGTTCTTGAAGGATAGACCAATAAAGTGCCTCTTCTAGAGAAAGTGCATCTTTATGCCACTTTCTAAGCAAGAAAAAGTTTTTAGTACTATAATAGAACATATGCAAAACACTAAGAATCAAAAGTATTGCCACAGGCAATATAACCCATACGGCCACCGGCAAACTCAAATGTAATCCAAACAAATTCACATCATAATTCCCTTGATTGGCCAAAAAAGCCAATACGGCAACTACGATAAGAAAAGTTATTGATGCAAAGAGATATAAACCAACTCTCATCTTTTTATCCTTTTAATCTATTTTTTTCAACCACTTCGCGACATGTAATGCAATATCTAGCAAAATTTTTAACTTCAAGACGAGCTTTTCCTATCGGTTCTTCACACATTTCGCAAATACCGTAAACTCCTCTTTTTATTTTATCCAAAGCAAGTTCAATTTCTGCTAATTCATGTCTTTGTTGCTCTAAAATAGCATTATCGATAGCGGTATCTGTAGAAATAGATGCATAATCTGCCTCATCGTTCAGTTCTAATTCCCTAATATCATCAAGTTCAGTGGATGTTTTATTAAGATTAGCTTCAATTTTCGCTTTTCTGGCGAGTAGCTTTGTTTCAAATTCATGTAGTTCAGACTGTGTTAGCATTTGGCAACACTCCTCTATTTATGATATGGATGATTACTATTTATGGACAAACCTCTAAAAATTTGTTCTAACAGCACCACTTTCACAAGTTTATGTGAAAGTGTAATTCTACCTAAAGATATGGCATGATTACATTTAGATACAAAATCCTTCTCAAAGCCGTATGCGCCGCCAATAAGAAACGTTACATCGCCTCTATCCTTAAGCAATAACGCGAATTCCTCGCTATTTAGCTGCTTAGCGCTTGGGTCTAGTGCTATAGTTATACTATTTTTTGATAGATACGAATCCAAAGCATCAGAATAACTTTTTTGAGCCATTTGTGCTGAAACGTCTTGTGCTCTTGCAATTTTTTTATCAAATACATCAATTATATTGATTTGTGATTGGGATTTGATAAGCTTGCTGTAGTGTTCAATGAGCGGGGAATATAGTTTTTCCTTGCCTCCTTTATCTACAATTGCTACTGTTATTTTCATATTGTCTCCAAAAAAATCTGTGTAATTAAAATTCTATAATAAAGATATTTTTATTATCATAAACATATTTTAACTTATGACTCAAAAGATCAAGTATATTTTTTACTATATATAACCCCAAACCGCTTCCGTTTGAACTGGTATGAAACGGTATGAAACAACTTTGAATATCTTGAGTAAATTGCTTGCCGTCGTTTTCTATAATTACACTATTATTTTCTATGCGAATAGTTGCATGATGGGATGGAGAATAGGCTATAGCATTTGAAATAAGATTTTTAAAAGCCAAACTAAGCAGATCAAAGTCACTATTAACAATCAACTTGCTATTTTGTACTATTGTAATGTGCTGGAGTATCTCTTCTTCATCAAGTATCATAAGCTCTATTGCTTGTTCAACAATGTCGATCATACTATATGATGCTATTTTTAATTTATAATTTGAAGACAACATCTGTTCAATTTTTGAAAACTCTTCTATCAAAAGCTCCAATCTTTCAAAAACACTTTCATATCCTTTCTTGATATCTGCATTTTCTACAAATTCTGTAAGAATAACACCTTTTGCAATTGGAGTTTTGAGTTCATGCATAATAGTACGCAAAAAAAGCTGTCTGGAATTGATAAGGGTTTCTATTTTTCTTAATGCCGCATCAAAAGCATTTGCTACCTGCCCTACTTCATCCGTGGCATTTGAATACGTGGATACAGATAGGTCACCATTGACCACTTTCTGTATCTGCGTCTGCAATGCCTTGAGCGGCTTTAGGCTTCCTGTCAGCCACAAATAAAGCATAATCAAAAATACCAAACTAACCGCATATCCAAAAATAATTTCCCATGCAAATTTTTTTGTTGACAGATCTTCAAGCACCATTACTATTTTATCATTGACACCAAATACAAGATAATGATTTTTTTCGCCTTGATAGACTTCTACTTTGCCATTATTTGGCGTCTTTCTGCTAAATGCCAATGGTAAAGATTTTATATCGGATATTGTCTCGGGAGAATTTGGCAACAGCTTAAAATTATTGTCTTTTAGTATTTCTACTAATTGTGAATCATGGCTTAAGACGGTATTATTATTATGCAAATTGACCAAAACGAAACGAGCGGTTTGCATATATCTTTTTTGTATATCATGCTGCTGTGTATTGTGGTGTATAAAAAGAAACAAGCCAAAAAAAGCACTTGTAAACAAAAAAGCCACTAAAAAAATGATACGAATTTTATGGTATAAACTCATGCTAACAACCGATATCCAACACCTCTAACGGTTTTTATAGTCACTGAATTATCCAGCTTATTGCGAAGTCTATTTAATATTACAGCCAATGATGCGTCGCCTCCATAATTAAACACTTCAGAGCCATATAAAATCTGCTCTTTGGATACGGTTGCACCACGATTTTGTATCAAAAGCTTCAAAACTTCATATTCTGCGGGGGTCAGCTCTAGTGGAGTATCATCAAAGATTATCTGTTCTTTATTAGCATCAATTCTAAGGCGGTAGGCCGGCTCTTTGATAGCATGTGTTTTTTTGTATCTACGCAAAAGAGATATTATACGTGCATACATCTCTTTTGGGTCGTATGGCTTAGGAAGATAATCATCTGCACCTATTTGAAGCCCGATTATCTTATCGCTTATGTCGCTTCTAGCCGAGGATATAATGATCGGTATATCGTATTTTGCAACTATCTCTTTACATACTTCAATGCCATCCATTCCCGGCAAAGTAAGATCCAAAATAAGCAGATCGTACTTATCTATGCCGGCACTCAGGCCCAAAAATGGATCTTCATAGCTCGTAACTTCTATTCCGTATTGAGATAAAAAATTGGTCAAAAGTGTTGAAAATTCAGTATCATCCTCGATCATTAATATTTTAATCATTTAATATTATAACCTATTTTATCCTTGTTTGAAACTGCAACTACCGCCTCTTGGTCCATTTCTACCCATTTTTGCAACCTTGTTTGTCTCTTTTTCTTTAAGCAATTTAATGAATTGCTTTTTTTGCGAAGGTGTCAAAACATCATACTGTCTAGAAAAAGAATTTGCCGCATGAGCTGCTCTATTTTGAGACGTTTGCGCTCTATCTTTGATGAACTTAGCCTTGTCAAAACCGTTAACGCTTAGATAGTTACTCATTTTCACTCTGGCTTTATTCTGTTTTGCAAATTTCATATTTTTAAAATTTGCTTGTCTGTTTTGCGCCATTGTTCTTTTTTGAGAATCACTTAAATTTAATTTTCCAAAAATTTCTGCATTATTCATTTTTGAATGTGTATGCATGCCGCATTTTTGTTGCATTTTAAAATCTCCTCTAGGCGAAGATGGTTGAGCAAATGCAAAAGTTCCGACTGCTATGATAGCAGCTAAAGAGAGTGTTAATTTATTTTTCATTTATTATCCTTTGTATAATATATTGTATTTCTACAATGCAAGTATTACATCTGAAACTAAACGAACTTTGTATGATTTCTTAATGATTCTTAACTTATTTACTCAATTTCTCAACTCGTTTGTATAATCAAATCACCACTCAAGTATGTAGTATAATAAAACTGTAGAGTCGGATTGATGTAGATTGATTTCCTCGTTGAAGCCGCTGTCAAATAGTGAGCTTGTATGGGAGCTAAATT
>JBAZDL010000011.1:0-29534 GCA_041654415.1 Sulfurovaceae bacterium
ATAAAAACAAGCAAAAGTATGACCCTGATAGATATCTTCAGTTTCATCAAGCCAAAGAGGAAAATAATATGAAATAGCTTTTTTTAATGTTTTTTAAAGGTGGAAACTCCCATCGTCTCGATGGGAGTGTATATTTATCTTTTAGGGTTTCAGTATGCATTCCCACGGAGACCGTGGGAACGAGACTATGGTCGAATCATGACGATTTTCTTTGGCTACCTTTCTTTACTTTTCGAATATTTATTTTGAATTGTTGTTATTATATGTTATAATAATTTCAAATTATTTTATATAATGGGAGTATTACATGGGATTGCCAGAGATCAATATATCTTTTTTAGACAAATTAGTTAGTTTGCCTGTTCATATGCATCCACCAATTGTGCATTTTGCTGTGGCTTTGCCAGTTATTATATTTTTAATAGAGTTAGTCCATTTGGTGTTTAGACGCAAAGTGCTTGATGTTGTTAGTATAGGATTGCTTGCATTGTTATTGATTGTTTTGCTAGGAGCATATATATCAGGTACAACCGACGGCAAAGAGGCATGGGATTTGCTTGACGAAAAAGGACAAGAAGCGCTAAAAGCTCATAAAACATTTGGCGTTTATATTATTTTGTTTGGTTTTACATCCGTAGCTATTTTCAAAGCAATTTCATTGATATCCAATAGCATGATCTTTAATATACTTTACATGATCATACTTGCACTTTTTGTTGTGCTTATATTAAAACAAGGCAAAGATGGCGGCGATCTTGTAATTGTCCATGGTGCGAATATACAGAAGGTCAAAGCCCTTGATGATCAGCTTTTTGATCTGCAAAGTGCATATGAAGATCTCAATGCTTCGTATCTAGAACTAAAAGGTGACGATAAGAATGCTACCAAGAAAAAGCCTCTAAAAGATATAAACACTACTATCGCACCGGTGCCTCTAGCCAAAAAAAGCTAATAAAATATATGAGAGAGATATAGCCCTTCTGGCGGGGCTAATGTAACAGAGTGGAGATGTTTATTGTCCAGTTGTTCTTGTAGCTGCCAAAATTCTAATTTGCCTTGAGCGCATTTCATGGCAGCTGCTACCATCATGCGTACTTGTGAGCGCAAAAATCCGTCTGCTTCAAAAGTGATACAATGCACCCCATGGTGGTATTTGTGATAGCTGCCAAATATAGTGCGAACCGTGCTGTTTGGTTCTGAGCCGTTTTTGGAAAAACTATTAAAATCATGTTTTCCCACAAAAAGCAAAAGTGCTTTGGTTAATTTCTCATTATCAAAAGAGTCGTAGTGGGCTAAATAATTTTGCATAAATACACTTGGTTTCGTGGTGGTGAAATAATACCTGTAAAGTCTTCTTTTTGCATCAAATCTTGCATGAAACTTCTCATCTGCTTTAATTATACGTTTAACCTTGATAGCTTTTAATTTGTGATTAAGTTCTATTTTTAGTTTTTGGAGGTCATCCCAAAAATAAGGCAGATCAAAATGTATAACTTGATTTGAAGCATGCACGCCTCTATCCGTACGGCCCGAACCTGTTATTTTTGATTGGATCTTTAGATTTTTGAGGGCTGATTCTATAGCAGTAGCGACTGTTTGAGTCGTATGTGATTGTTTTTGGAAGCCATGAAAAGCCGAACCGTCATAAGCAATAACAGCTTTTACTCTCATCAAAAATGCCTTGCTGCTAATCTGTCAAAAAGTCGCCATCCTACTGCTAGAAATAGCAATATGCCTCCTAGCAGCCAATAAATATTTCCATATACTTCTAGAAAAGAGGCAAATGCATAGCTAATCAAACTAATAGTAAAAATAACTACAAAAGAGTGATTGCCTTGGTATCTTGCATTGATCATTGTAAAAGCCGCTACGATATATATAGAGAGCAGAGGTATAAGGCTGATAAAAATAAAAAACAAAGCCCTTTTCATAATGCTATCATCATTTTTCATTTGACCCCAATAGTGCAAAATGGATTCAAAATCAATCTCGCCGCGTGAGCTTGTATCATAGGCTCTAAGAGTTTGAAATTTAAATTGCTGTAGGTTGTTTTTATAATAAGTATATCCGTATCCATCTTTTAGTACAAATGAAGCTTGTTCGTTCGGTTTGTTTAGTATTTGACCGCTTTTGGATATGAAAATTTTCTCTTCAGTTTGGCCGTTTGGATTATATATGACTATATCACGAAATTCATCGCCTATCTGTTTTCCTATATAGAGATAATAGTCGTCAAATTTTTGACCAAGTGATGCTGCATTGATATTTAATTTAGCTTCAGATAATTTTTCTATTCTAAAAGCATTATACATCTGTTTAGAGATCGGCATAGCCAAAAAAGAGATCGAAAAAAGCAAGATAGAAAAAAGCATTGCTAATAGCAAGTAATTTTTAATAATTTTACTCGAACCTATTCCTAATGCATACAAGGCATTGAGTTCATTATCTTGAGAGAGCCGCACCAAAACAAGCGCAATGGCAGTAACAAACGAGATCGGTAAAGTATAAAATAAAATAGAAGGCAAAAAATATGCATAAAGCTCGAAAAGCTCGATAAAATTCAGTTGTATTTGCGCTGTAAGCACGGAAATACGAATAAAATATACCAACGATACAATAGCAAAGAACGGAAGAAAAATAACCGAAAAAGTTTTTGTAAAATTTGATGATAAATAGTTTTTTATTCTACCCATAAAGCACCTCTGTTAGAATTATATCGGCTCTGGTATCAAAGATATACACTATCAATGTCCCAAGAGCCAAAAACGGCACAAAAGGTACACCTCTTTGGCTATAAATAAGTGCTGGTATCATAGCCAATATGGCAGATAAAAATAGTGCGACAAAAAAGAGAGGAAATCCCAGCAAGGCTCCCATCGTACCGGCTACTATGACATCTGCACTGCCCATAGCTTCTCTTTTGGCTAATTTGGAAGCTATCAATCCAAGGATATATAATCCAATCGCGGCAATAAGCGCATGTAAAGCAGCATGCATAAAATCAGGCTGCACCAACGCAAACAATAGTGCTGCGATATTAACGCTATCGGGTACAGCCATATGGTCAAAATCTATTATACTAAGAGCTAGAAGCGAAGCAAAACATGCAAATACAAACGGGAGATACCATACTAGCCCAATTTTAAAATATATGATCAAAAAAAGCATTCCGCCAAGCAATTCAACGATCGGATAACGTTTGGATATAGGCGTATGACAAAAATAACATTTGCCTTTTAAAAATACCCAAGAGAAAATAGGTATATTATGCCGCCATTTTAGCGGAGTCTTGCACGACGGACACTGGGATGGTGGAAATGCTATATTTTTTCCAAGAGGTATACGATAGATCACTACATTTAGAAAAGATCCTATGACAGCCCCTAAAATAAATATAAAAATTTCTACCATTAAGACAGTCCGCCAAATGTTCGGTCTCTATCATAAAACCGGGCTATGATCTCATCTAGTTCACTAGGAGTAAAATCAGGCCAAAGAGTAGATGTAAAATAAAACTCACTATAGCTTGCTTGCCAAAGCAAAAAATTACTCAGCCTCTGCTCTCCGCTAGTGCGAATAAGCAGGTCTATATCACTATAAGGGGTATCAAGCATTTTGCTTATATTTTCTTCAGTGATAGCTAGATTTGCTTCTAGAACTTTGTTGGCAGCTCTAGTGATCTCATCCCTGCTTCCATAATTGAGTGCTAATATTTGGGTCAATTTCGTATAATGTTTAGTAGCTTCTTTTGTATTCTGGATTCTTTTTTGAAGAGCAGAAGAGAATTTGCCGATATCTCCAATAGTTTCAAATTTGACATTGTGCTTATGATAGGTATCAAGCTCTTTGGTTAGATAATTATCAAGTAAACGCATAAGAAAATCTACTTCCAGCTTTGGTCTTTTCCAATTTTCCGTACTAAAAGCATAAAGAGTCAGTGTCTGCACTGTTGGGTGGTTTGAGCAATATTCCGTAATATCCCTGATAATTTGGGCACCTTTTTCATGCCCTTTGGTGCGCGCTAATCCTCTATTTTTTGCCCATCTGCCATTACCGTCCATGATGATAGCCAAATGTTTTAATTCGTTATTCATACACAAAGCTTTGTTGCATTTTCTAGTATTTTAAATGCAAGGGAAAGTTTATCTTGTTTTTCTATTTTGGTCTGCTCATTTGGTGTGATCCAAATTATTTCATTATCATCGCTGCCAAAATTATTTGTATAAGATAAAAGATTATAACATACTGCGTCTGTTCCCTTATCTTCCAATAAATTTACAGCATTTGTTAGTCCATTATCGCTATCCATTTCGGCTTTGAATGCTACTGTTTTGATGCCGCTTTTGTTGATGGTTTTGAGAATATCTGGATTTTGTTTTAGCTCTATATCCCACTTTTCGCCTACCATGCTTTTTTTGATCTTTCCGGATTGCGGATAGAGTGGAGTATAATCAGCCACGGCTGCTACCATGAACAAAAACGGCTCTTTTTGTATCATACCAATAGCATCAGGGTTATTAAGGCTTGGTTTGCTTTTGACGCCTTTGCGTGCAACCCTGAGAGCATCTTCGCTAAAGCCCAGCATCTCATCTGCACTTTGCACATTTATCGTATAGACATTGCCCGGCAACTCTTTTGTATCTCGTGTGGTGATGAGACATACATCCGCACCTTTTAGGTAAAGCGCAGTTGAGATGGCATTTGCCATTTTGCCGCTAGAAAAATTGGAGATGTATCTTACGTCATCTATCTTTTCTATAGTGCCGCCACCAGTCACCACTACTCTTCTATCCGACCAAAAAGAGTCTTTTAGCAGTATCTTGGCACATTCCCAAAATATCTCCTGCGGATCTGCCAATGCCCCGGCACCCACATCTCCGCAAGCTAGAAGTTTCTCTTGAGGCTCTATAATAGTTATATCGCTCACGGCTAGCATTTTTAGAGAGTTTTTGGTTTGATGGTTGTTTAACATATTGGTATTGGCCGAGGGCGCGATAGCTATAGGTTTAGTGAAAGCCAATGCGCTCTGCAATAATATATTATCTGCTATTCCTTTGCTGAGTTTATTGATAGTGTTTGCAGTTGCCGGAGCTATGAGGAATAGGTCGCAATCTTTGCTGATCTCTATATGATTGAGATTGTTTGCCCAGCTTTCGCTCTCTTCGCATAATACCGGATTTCTAGTCAATGCCTCAAATGTCAGAGGAGATACAAAACGTGCGGCTGCTTCGCTCATGACGACTTGCACATCTGCTCCGGCTTTGATAAAGAGTCTGGCTACTTCACAAGCTTTGTATGCCGCAATACTTCCTGTGACTCCTAAGAGTATTTTCTTGTTTTTTAAAAGCATAAATATCCTTTTCCTATAAGCAGATTTTATCCAAATATTTGTAAATTTTCGATTTTCTCTCGCCCCCCATGCTCCGCGCGGGAGTGTATATTTGTCTTTTGTGATCCGGTATGCATTCCCACGGAGACCGTAGGAACGAGACTAGAACGAGATTCTCTCGCTCCCATGCTCCGCGCGGGAGTGTATATTTGTCTTTTGTGATCCGGTATGCATTCCCACGGAGACCGTAGGAACGAGACTAACTATATCAATTGTGGATTCCTGCCTTCTCTCGCTCCCATGCTCCGCGTGGGAGTGTATATTTGTCTTCTAGGGTTCCGGTATGCATTCCCACGGAGACCGTAGGAACGAGACTAGGATGGATAACTATCTATGTTTACTTCCTAAAGAATTTATAAAAGAAGTTTGCCACTATTTTCATAGGTACTCTTGATACGGCAAGACTCCCTTTGGTTACATCATGAGTGACGGTCGTACCGGCTGCTATCATGACATCATCGTCTATAGTTACAGGAGCGACGAGTTGGCTATCGCTTCCTACAAATACATTTTTGCCTATGATGGTTTTGTATTTTTTCTTGCCGTCGTAGTTGCATGTTATCACTCCTGCTCCTATATTGGAGCCGCTACCCACTTCACTATCGCCCAAGTAGCTTAGATGGCCGGCTTTGACGCCGTTAAGTGTGGATTTTTTGATCTCTACAAAGTTGCCTATGTGGGTATCGGTGATCACACTTTGCGGGCGGATCCTTGCCATGGGCCCTATGTCGCTATCTTGCAAATTGGAATTTTCGACCACGCTATTGCTTTTGATATGAGAATTTTTGATATGACAATCGCCTATGATACTCACACCGTTTTCCAATATACATTCACCTTCAAAAGCAGCTCTGCAATCTATATATATAGTTTGAGGCAGCCTCATCGTGACACCTTGCATCATCCACTTGGCTCTTATCGTCTCTTGCATGATCTCCTCGGCGTGAGCGAGGTCGAGCTTGGAGTTTACCCCTTTGAATTCAACTTCCTCAACAATTACCGGATGGACTATGAGCTCTTCATCTACTGCCATTTTGACAATATCAGTGAGATAATATTCACGCTGCGCATTGTTATTATCCAGCAGAGGTATATAACGCGTCAGCAAACCGCTATTTACCGCATATACTCCTGCATTCACGCTTTTGATAAGCAATTGTTCTGCCGTACAGTCTTTTTGTTCTACTATATGCTTGACGTTGCCGTCTTCTATCATTACTCTACCGTATCCGCTAGGGTTATCGAGCATAATGACGCTCATTGTGATATCCGCATCATTATTTACAAGTTTATCCAGAGCCCCATTGGTTACAAGCGGCATATCACCGTTTAGTATCAAAGTTTTTTCATATCGCGGCTCTATGCCCCGCAGAGCTCCGCCGGTTCCGGGAAAGTTTACGGCATCTTGGATATGAAAGTTGATATTTGAAAAGTTCTCTTCTATACGTTCTTGTATCATTGCAGCTTCATGGTATAGCACTACTGTTATGTCGTCTGATAATTTCCCGGCTGCTTCTATGGCATGAAAAAGCATAGGCTTGCCTGATATCTCATGTAATACTTTTGGGATTTTTGATTTCATTCGTGTGCCTTGACCGGCTGCTAGGATCACTACGCTTACTGCCATTTTTTTAGCCTTTGTTGGGTAAAATAACTTTAATTAACTATATCTTTAGATACTGATATAAATTCAGTATGACGAATAACGTCATTCCTGCGAAGGCAGGAATCCATAAATTGAGATTTAAAAAAAACTTTTAATTAAGCATCGTGATTATATCTTAGTTGTGATTAAATGATACAAAAAGGACAAGGGTGTATTGTAAACATTTTGGAGAGTGCGGCTCATGCGGGCTATATGAATTGAGTTATGATGAGCAGTTGGTGCGAAAAACTCAAAGGGTCAAAGAGCTCTTACTTCCTGTATACGATGGAGAGATAACTACATTTAATTCGCCTCAGAGCCACTATCGCGCCAGAGCAGAGTTCAAGGTGTGGCATAATGGCGATAAGTGCAGTTATGCCATGAGCAATATCACAAAAAACGGCGTCGTGATGATAGACGAATGTCCAAAAGTCATCACACCTATCGAAAGCAAAATGTGGGATATGCTAAAACTCATCAATACTTCTAAACTCCTTAGCCATAAACTGTTTGGCGTAGAGTTTCTAGCTTCATCGCTTGATGAGGTATTGGTGACTTTACTATATCACAAAAAGCTGGATGATGATTGGGCAAAAGAAGCCAAAGGATTAGAAGCCAAACTTGATATTTCAGTCATTGGACGCAGCAGAGGACAAAAAGTGGTCTTGTCCAAAGAATCGGTCAGCGAGCGATTGGGTATTGATGACAAGAGTTTTTGGTATATGCATTACGAGGGAGGATTTACTCAGCCAAATCCTGCGGTAAATACCAAAATGATATCTTGGGCGAAAGAAAAAGCAAAAAGCATCGGCCATGGCGACTTGCTGGAGAGTTATTGCGGTCTTGGTAATTTCACCATACCATTAGCAGCTCATTTTGATAAAGTCTTAGCTACAGAGATATCCAAACGCTCCATCGCATCAGCCAAAGAAAATTGCGCATTAAACAGTGTAGATAATATTGATTTTATACGTCTCTCATCTGAAGAGATGACCGAAGCTTTGAGCGGCAAAAGAGCATTCAATCGCTTAAGGGATATTGACCTTGATTCATATAATTTCTCTTGCGTACTTGTCGATCCACCACGTGCCGGGCTTGATAGCGGTACGATAGAGCTTATCTCAGATATTGATCATATCATCTATATCTCTTGCAATCCGGATACTTTGGCACGAGACTTAGCTACTTTGTCCCAAACACATGACGCGCTTGACGCGGCTGTTTTTGACCAATTTCCTCATACGGAACACATAGAAAGCGGTGTTTTTTTGAAGAAAAAAGTGTAGGACTGGTTTACCAACCCACTATTATAAATTGCAAAGAAAAAAATATCTCTCTCGCTCCCATCGTCCTCGATGGGAGTGTATATTTATCTCTTAGGGTTTCAGTATGCATTCCCACGGAGACCGTGGGAACGAGACTAAGACATACGTCACCCAATATATAATAAACTGTATTTTCTTAAAAAATACATATAAAAAATAGATTAATAATTATGCATTAATATAACATATTTTTAGTTTAGATATATTATATTTTGATATAATACTCGATAAATTATTATTGTGGATTAGAATTATGTTTAAAAGTTATTTGACAATTATTGTTTTAGTTTTATTTATAAGCGGATGCAGCACCAAAGACCATACCCTTTTTCAAGATAGCGATCAAAACGCACCAAACAACAAAATTTCAAATCCATCTAACATATCTTATTCCAATAAAATATCCCCAAGAGACAGAATCTTAGTCGAAGTATTCAATGGACAAAAACCTCTAGGTCTGGGCGGCGGTTCACAAAACTACATAGACCCCGAGAGAGGATATCTAGTCTCAGAAAACGGGAGCGTCTATCTGCCGCTTGTCGGCCACGTGGAGCTTGCAGGACTTGACGAGAGAGAAGCTAGCGAACGGCTGACCAAAGCTTACGGCGAATATCTCAAATTTCCATTTGTCAAAATCGATATCCTCAACCAAAGAATATATGTCATTGGCGAAGTACAAAAGCCAGGGATCGTACCTGTGAATAACGAAACACTCAATTTCTTCGAGGCACTCGCCCAAGTCGGAGATTTTACAGATTATGCCAACAGAACCGATGTCAAGATCGTGACATACATTGATGGCAAACCGCGTATTAGAAGCGTAGATATGACCAGAAGCGGATCAATTCATATGGCAAGTTTGATACTCAAACCAAACGATATAGTCTATATACCGCCTAGAAGTATCAAAGTGTACAATACATACCTCAGAGAGACTGCGCCGCTACTCGATACTATCGGCAAACTTTTGACACCATTTGTAAATATTAAATACCTAAGAGATTAAAATATGAGAGCATTATCAGAATTAAACACACCATCTTCTATGGAAGAAGATGAGATAGACCTAAAAGAGATTTGGAACGTCATAGTCCGTCGAAGATCTTTGATAGCAATTATTGCCGCAGTCGTATTTTTACTCTCGGTCATTTACGCCCTTTGGTCGACAAATATATATTCTACATACGCTTCTATAGAGATCGAAGATAAAACAAAAACTTCCTCAATGCCAAGCGAACTTGATATTTTTGCCGGAGGTATCGGAGGAGGTTCTGGCATAGATAACGAGATAGAGATACTCCAGTCAAGAGAATTGTTGCTCAAGCTTATGAGTGTTATGCCACTCAATGCGAGATATTTTCGAGATGGAATTCTCAAAGACACCGAGCTATACGACAAGAAGCCTTTTGACCTTCAGATGAGCGATATCTCTAAAGAACTCAATGAAAATATCGTATTTGATGTAGAAGTAATCGACAAAGATAGTTACCGTATCCAAGCCGATGTGGCAAAAAATTCGACAAATCCTTTGGAAATTGACGGAGAATACAAATTTGGACAAGCCGTCAAAACACCATATTTTACATTTGCTCTCAAATCCACAAAAGAGCTTGATTTGGAAAACGTCTCTTACAAGATCATGTGCCAAACAAATAAAAACAGTTTTATCGATGATTTTATCAGGCCCAATCTCAGCGTAGCGCAGTTATCCAAGAAAGCTACTATCATCAAGGTCACGTTTGAAGATGCCATCCCTCAAAGAGGCGTAGATATAGTAAACAATCTAGTCAAAGTATATTTTGCCCAAAAACTAGGTTACCAAAGAGAAGAGGTGGAGCACAAGCTCAAATTTGTCAATGAACAACTCATAAGCATACATGACAATCTATCACAATCGCAAGTTGCGATCAAGGATTTCAAGCAATCAAATACCGTCGCGACCATTCCGAACAGCGCTTCTACTTTGCTGACTACATTGGTAGATGTCGATACCAAGATAGCCGAGGCAGATATGAAACTAGGTGTACTAGAAGGTCTAATGAGACAAATGGGTACGTCTAGAGGTGTGGCCTCTATCTCTGTGGATGCTCTTGGAGCTTCGGGGTCTTCTATGAACAGTATCATCACCGCACTTCAGCAAAAGAGCGCTGCTAGAAATGCACTACTTGCTGAATATACAGACAAGCACCCCGATGTAGTAGAGCTCTCAAGTGAGATTAGTTCATTGGAATCATCCCTGAGAGGCTCACTCAGAAGCTTATACAATAGCGTCAAAAAACAAAGATCAGACCTCGTAGCGACCAAAAACAAATATGAAAGTTCACTCAGTGGTATGCCTGGCACAGAGTTGGGTCTAATGAATCTTAGCCGCAACTTCCAAGTCAATGAAAAGATGTACTCATACCTGCTAGAAAAAAAAGCAGAGTTTGAGATCATGAACGCATCAGCCATATCTCACAATAGGATACTTGATAATGCTATCATTTATCCTAACCATGTTAAGCCAAAAAGATCACTGATAGTTATGGTAGGCTTGATCCTTGGTTTGATCCTTGGTTTGTTTGCTGCATTCATAAGAGAGTTTTTTAATAACAAGATCATCTCTCCAGAAGACGTGGAGCGTATTACAGATGCTCCTATGTATGGAGTCATACCTGACAATAAAGCCGAAGAGACGGCATTTGCAGAATCATTAAATATGATCCGTACCAATATGGAGTTTATCTCTTCTAAGGAGAACGGCAAAGTCATCATGATAAGCTCAAATATCCCGGGAGAGGGCAAGACTACCGTTTCGGCAAATCTTGCCGGTACATTGGCAAAAGGCAATAAAAAAGTGATATTAGTGGATTTGGATATTCGTAAATCCAAGCTGCTTAGAGAATTTCCAAAGGTCAATATCAAACATGGCATGAGTGCTCTGCTTGTCGACAAAGCTGCGCTTGATGATGTCATCGTACATGCAGAGGAAAATCTGGATATAATATTTGCAGGTAAAGTTCCGCCAAATCCATCAGAACTGCTGCTCTCTCCAAATATAGACAAGATCATAAATGAACTCAAGAAAAGTTATGATTATGTCATTATAGATACTGCACCTATCGGACTTGTGACAGATACTATGATACTGCTCAAAAAACATATACATGATCTCTTTTTGCTAGTCATTAGATCCGAATTTACAGACAAAGCATTGCTTGCAAATTTCAACAAAATGGCACATAAGCAACATTTGCACTCTGTCGGTCTAATCCTTAACGGTGTCAAAATAGGTAAGGGCAATTATTACGGCTACGGCTACGGCTACGGTTATGGGGCAGATGAAAAAACCAAATGATATTCTTTAGAAAAAAATCACCGGACCCATTAACTAGGACAGACTTTCATTCGCATCTGATCCCGGGTATTGACGATGGTGCCAAAGATATGGCACATTCGCTCCAACTCATCAAAGAACTATCCTCTCTAGGATACCGTAAGCTCATCACCACTCCGCATATCAAAAACGGACAATTTGACAACACTGTTGCCATTATCCGCCAAGGCCTTGATGAGCTAAAAAACGAGCTTGCCAAAAACAATATAGATATGCCCATAGTTGCTGCAGCTGAATATTATTATGATGAAACATTTTTGCAAGCTATCAAAGATGACAATCTCTTGCACATAGGTCGCCATGTGTTGTTTGAATTTTCTTATGCTATCCCTCCAACCAATATAGAAGAGGTAGTATATGAGCTCAAAGCACGGAATTATATTCCTGTGCTTGCACATCCTGAGAGATATCTCTATTTTCATAGCAAATTAGATAGATATGAATATCTAAAAACTCTAGGTATCCATTTCCAGATCAATCTCAATTCACTGGTGGGCTACTATTCCAAGCCGGTCGAGAATGTAGCAAAATATTTGAGCCAAAAAGGTTTGGTTGATTTTGTAGGCTCAGATACGCACCATTTCAAGCACACGGAGACTCTAAAAAAAGTCTTTAGAGAAACTGCCTACAAAAGTATGTTTGACAATAATAAGATCTTGAATGACAAGTTGGTTATAGATGCGTAATAGATTTTGTGTACCATCTTATTTAATTTTAGAATCTAAATTGTCGTCATTCCTGCGTAGGCAGGAATCCATGTTTTTCTCCATGGATATTATGGATCCCCGCCTTCGCGAGGATGACGACATGGATGGATTGCTTCGTCATTACATTCCTCGCAATAACTGGTTGCCGTCATTCCTGCGTAGGCAGGAATGATAAAGTTTGCATGGTAGGTTGTTGATAATTAAAAGGCATAGATAAATATTTGATAAAGGATTGAAGTGATCATTCTAGGTGTGAAATACAAATTACAAAAGTTTGAAAAAGCAAAACTTGGCATGTCTAAAAATGACATCCATTATATTAAAGACGGGCTAAAAGATCCAGATATCACTATAGAAAATATCAAAAGCCATATAGATCGATTGAAGCATGATGTTATCGTATTAAATATGGATTCAAAAGTCCATCCATCTATCATCACATATCTTACCAATATACAGTTCAAAAAAAATATATCATTTTGTACTATGGAGCATTTCTTGGAGCATAGGCTGCACAAATGCTATATTCCGAAGCAAAATGACAATCTAGATTTCCTGTATAATATCAAGCCGTATAGTAAATGGCAATATTTTCAGAAAAGATGTATCGACTATTTTGGGTTATTTTGGCTGCTTTTTTTCTCCTGGCCGGTAATGATCATAGCAGCTATCAAGATCAAGCAGCAAAGCCCCGGCAAAACACTTTTTAGACAATCTAGGGTAGGTAAAAACAATAAACTTTTCGAATGTATCAAATTTAGAAGTATGCACGAAAATACAGAATATTTCAATCACTATACCCAAGAAAACGACCCTAGGATCTTCCCATGGGGAGATTTCATGAGGAAGATGAGGATAGACGAATTACCTCAAATGCTCAATATTCTCAAGGGAGAAATGCATCTCATAGGCCCAAGGACAGAGTGGAATGAACTTGTCAAGGATTATGAAAAAACAATCCCCTATTATAATGAACGGCATTTGGTTGCTCCTGGGATCACAGGATGGGCGCAGGTCAATTACCCCTATGGAGCTAATTTGGAAGATACCAGACAAAAACTCATGTATGATCTGTACTATATCAAGTACTGGAATATATGGCTGGAGCTCAAAATCGTATGGAAAACAGCCATGATAGTAATTGGCAGAAACGGAGTTTGAGATATGAAAAACCGACTTTTCTTTGATATCAGTCGCAACGACGTAGAAGCCAAAAAAGAGCTTTTCAAAAAGATCAAAGACGAAAAGCAGATCAGAGGATACTATGATCTCCCTAGTCAAGATATATCTGATATTTTGAAATACGCTGCATCATTTGATGATGGTATAGAATACATTGTTGTTCTTGGCATTGGCGGCAGCTCGCTTGGAGCCAAAGCTATATATGAATTCCTCAGGCCTCGAAATGGCAATAAAAGAAAATTGGTATTTTTTGAGAGCACTGACCCCGTATCTATATCCCATCTTTTAACCCAAATAGATATATCTAAAAGTCATTTTTTGGTCATTAGCAAATCGGGGACTACTATTGAGACTATTGCAGTTTTTAAATATATTTATTCTCTGCAAAACGATCCTAAATATTATACATTTATTACCGACGAAGACTCACCATTAGATAAACTCTCCAATGATATGAATGCCAAATGTTTTTATATACCTTCAAATGTAGGCGGCAGATTTTCAGTGCTTAGTACTGTAGGATTGCTGCCGCTTGCTCTATGCGGTATCGATATAAAAGCTATTTTAAATGGAGCAAAAGAAATTGAGAAGAGTTTTTTTGATGATGGCTATATCAGAGATATACTTCTAGACAAAGCACTGTTTTATGCCCAAAACCATACAGCTTACCATATCAATTGCATATTTGCATACTCAGAGACGCTCAAATATTTTTGTGAATGGTATGTACAGCTTTGGGGGGAAAGCCTTGGTAAGAAACAACGCTCCAGTGCCTTCAATGTGGGATTGACTCCTGTCGGACTCATCGGCCCCAAGGACCAACACTCGTTTTTGCAGCTTCTCATGGAAGGAACCAGAGACAAATCCGCCACATTTATCAAGATAGAAGATTTTCGGGACAAACTCACTATTCCTGATATATCATTGCCACATCTAGAGTCACTGGATATTATCAACGATATAAAGTTTCACAAACTTATCAATATGCAATGTGATGCGACATTTGAAGCACTCAAGGCACAACACAGCATCCCGCTTGATGAAATCAGCATAAAAGCTGTCGACGAACATAGTATCGGGGAACTTATTTATTATTATGAATTGCTCACTTCGTTGGTAGGACAGCTTATAGATGTAGATACATATGACCAGCCAAGTGTCGAATTTGGCAAAATCATTCTCAAAAATAAATTAAAATGTTTAAAATGATATAAAAGAACAATGCAATATATTAGTAAAATTTAATAATAATCTTATAGAAACGTAATACTATTGTAATATTATTTTGATATAATATTGCCTAAATAATTTGGAGATCAAATGAATATTCTTATCACGGGCGGAGCCGGATATATCGGCAGTCATGTAGCCAAACAGCTTCTTGAAACTACAGAACATAATATAACTATACTTGATAATCTAAGTACAGGAAGCAAGAAAACACTTGATACTCTAAAGTCTATAAGAAAATTTAAATTCATCAAGCTAGATCTAAAAAAATTCAAAAAAGTAAATAAAGTTTTAGAAAAAAACAAGATAGATACTATCATCCATTTCGCAGCCAGCATAGTAGTGCCGGAATCGGTAGAAAAACCGCTCAAATACTATATGAACAATACCGTAAATACAACCAATCTCATCAAATGCGCCACCGAAAATGGAGTCAAAAAATTTATATTCAGTTCCACGGCTGCAGTTTACGGTGAACCAACCGATATTCCTACGGGTGGCATAGATGAGAATTATCCCACTAACCCTATCAATCCTTACGGTATGAGCAAGCTCATGAGCGAACGTATACTGAGAGACACCGCTGCGGTTAATCAAGACTTCAAATTCGTGATCTTTAGATACTTCAATGTGGCAGGTGCTGATATCCACTACCAACCATCAACTATCAACCATCAACCATCAACCAAGCTTTGCCCTCGTATCGGTCAAAGTTTTCCAGGTGCTACACATTTGATCAAGATATCAAGTGAGTGTGCCGTGGGCAAAAGAGCCAAGATGTCGATATTCGGTGATGATTATCCGACAAATGATGGAACATGCATAAGAGATTATATCCATGTGGATGATCTCTCAAATGCTCATATCAAAGCCATCGATTACCTAGAAACCAATCCTAGTGATGTATTTAATCTCGGATACGGCAAAGGCTTTTCTGTTAAAGAGGTTATCGATACGGTAAAAAAAGTTACAAATACCGATTTTGATGTCGAGATAGCTCCACGCAGAGCAGGAGATCCGGCTATATTGATAGCAGATAATCGAAAAGTCATCTCTCAGATGCATTGGACTCCGCATTATAACGATTTAGATCTTATTTGCCAGTCAGCTTATGAGTGGGAGAAAAATAATGTTTAATTTTAAATGTTCAATTTTGAATCACAAAAAGGAGGAAGTGTGAAAGACAATGCTATTTTGGAAAAATCATTTGCATTTGCTGTTAGAGTGGTAAGGCTCTATAGATATCTATGTGATGAAAAAAAAGAATATGTATTGTCCAAACAATTGCTTAGAAGTGGAACATCTATCGGTGCAAACATTAGTGAAGCGCAAGCGGGTCAGTCTAAAAATGATTTTATTGCTAAAATGAGTATAGCTAGTAAAGAAGCTAGAGAGAGTAAATACTGGATAGATTTATTGGTTGCTACAAGCTACCTAGGTTGTGATAATGCTCATACAAAAAGTTTAATTATTGAAATAAATGAGATATCAAAACTATTAACATCTATTGTAAAAACTTCACAAATGAGTCGGGATTAAACATGAATCATTCAACATTTAACATTCAACATTCAGCATCAAGACGAATCCTTATAGTATTTGGTACCCGCCCCGAAGCGATCAAGATGGCACCGTTAGTCAAAGAGTTCCAAAAATATCCACAAACCTTTGAAACCAAAGTTTGTGTGACCGCACAGCATAGAGAGATGCTAGACCAGGTACTGGAGCTTTTTGAGATCATTCCCGATTATGACCTTGACATTATGAAGCCGGGTCAGGATCTTTATGATGTCACCTCCAATGTGCTTCTGGGGATGAAGTCTGTACTTGTAGAGTTTAAGCCCGATGTTGTCTTTGTCCATGGCGATACGTCGACAACTTTCGCTGCGGCACTGGCGGCGTTTTATCAGCAGATCCGCGTCGCGCATGTCGAGGCGGGATTACGGACGGGCGACATCTACAGCCCATGGCCGGAAGAGGCGAACCGTCAACTGACCACACAGATCACAGCCTACCATTTTGCACCAACAGAGACAAGTAAAGAGAATCTTTTACGCGAAAACGTTAATCCACAAAATATTATTGTAACAGGAAATACCGTCATTGATGCACTTTTCCTCGCACTCGACAAGATCAAAAACAACCCAGAGCTTGAACACGAGACCGTATCGAGCATCGAGCAGGTCATCGACAATTCAGCATTCAGCATTCAACATTCAAAATTTATCCTGGTCACCGGTCATCGCAGAGAGAATCACGGGCAGGGCTTTATCAATATCTGCACCGCATTGGGAGAGATCGCACTGAACAATCCGGATATCGATATCGTCTATCCGGTCCATCTCAATCCCAACGTCCAGAAACCTGTCAAAGAGTTGTTGTCAGATGTGACAAACATTCACCTCATAGCTCCGCTGCAGTATGAGCAGTTCATCTACATGATGGACAAGTCCTACTTTATCATCACCGACAGCGGCGGTGTGCAAGAAGAAGCACCGAGTCTGGGCAAACCTGTACTTGTCATGCGTGACACGACTGAGCGACCGGAAGCATTAGAAGCGGGGACGGTTAAGTTGGTAGGGACAGATACTCAACTTATCATCAAAGAAGCGCAAAAACTTATAGATGATAAAGAAGCGTATCATGTTATGTCTCAAGCGAGCAATCCATACGGCGATGGCCATGCGTGCGAAAAAATTATTGAATTTATCAAAGGGAGTTGTTAATGCATACTGACAAAAAAATCTGCATC
This sequence comes from Sulfurovaceae bacterium, assembly GCA_041654415.1. Classification (GTDB taxonomy): domain Bacteria; phylum Campylobacterota; class Campylobacteria; order Campylobacterales; family Sulfurovaceae; genus BN30871. Next base: position 17,607 of record JBAZDL010000011.1, read on the forward strand.
ATAGGATTGGGCTACATCGGCCTTCCGACTGCTGCATTGCTGGCGAATCGCAGTTACCATGTCCGCGGAGTCGATATTAATAAGCATGCTGTAGATACGATCAACCGCGGAGAGATCCATATCGTAGAGCCTGAGCTTGATACCTTTGTCCGTTCTGCTGTGAACTCCGGCAAGCTCAAAGCCGATACGGTGCCGACGGAAGCTGATGTGTTTATCCTAGCGGTCCCGACGCCGTTTCACCATACTGATATCCCGAACGCTTGCCCGTCGCCGAACATTGACTATGTCTTAGCCGCGACCCGCAGCATCGCTCCGTATGTACGGGAGGGGAACATCGTCATCCTGGAGTCCACCTCGCCTGTAGGTACGACCGACAAAGTCGCCGAAGTCCTCGCCGAAATGCGCCCAGAACTTTTCGACATCGATCATTCAACATTAAAAATTCAACATTCAAAATTATTCGTCGCTCATTGCCCCGAGCGTGTCCTTCCCGGCCACATTATGCGCGAACTGGTCGAAAACGACCGCATCGTCGGCGGTGTCACGCCAGAGGCGACCCGAGCAACGGCTGAGTTTTATCGCACATTCGTCGAGGGCGAAGTGTTGGAGACCGATGCGAAAACAGCAGAGATGGCGAAACTCACCGAGAACAGCTTCCGCGACGTCAACATCGCTTTTGCCAACGAGCTCAGTATCCTGTGCGATCAGTTTGGCATCGATACCCTCGAGCTCATACGTCTAGCCAACCGCCACCCGCGTGTCAACATCCTCCAGCCCGGCTGCGGGGTAGGGGGGCACTGCATCGCTGTAGATCCATGGTTTATCGTCGATGCGGGCAAGGGTGCCGCCCGTCTCATCGAGACCGCCCGACGTGTAAATGACTACAAGAGCGAGTGGGTTATTGAAAAGGTCAAAAACGCCGCTCTCCAGTTCGAAAACGAACACGGACGTAAACCGAAGGTCGCCTGCATGGGTCTGGCGTTCAAACCTGACATTGACGACTTGCGCGAATCTCCGGCGCTTTATATCGCCAAACGTCTGAACGATGAGCTGGAAAACGTCGTCTGTGTCGAGCCAAACATCCCAGTGGATTCCGAACTCAGTACTCGCCCTGAAGGAAGTGCCCTTGGGGTGCAACATTCAAAACTCAACATTACAAGTATCGAAGATGCGTTAGCAACTTCGGACTTGGCCGTTTTCCTTGTTGCTCATAAAGAGTTTAAAGGTCTAGAGATTAAAACTGATCTGGATTTTTGTGGAGTGACACATAAGTGAAAAACACTCTCATCCTGACTCTCTCCAAATTTTTCGAAAAAGGGATCATGTTTCTCTTTTTCGCTTTATTGGCTCACCATTTCGGTAGAGAGAGTTTCGGTGAATTTTCATATTATTTTACAATCGCGTCGATCATATTTGTCCTGTTCGATGTAGGGGGAGAATTTTATCAGATTCGGGAGTTTACCAAACACGAATCCCTGAAAGTATTTCAGAATATTTTTATCATTAAAACTGTCATTGCTTCGCTGGTTATCGGGATTGTCCTTGTGCTGCAAGAGCCCCTATATCTTGTCCTCTTGGTGATCTCTTTTTATTTGGACTCTATCATCTCGCTTTTCCGCTCTTCGCTTTACAAAAACAGCCTGTATTATCAGGAAGCCATTTTGACGATCAGTGAAAAAATAGCATTAATAGCCATTGTTTTTCTGAATATTATGACGGTTAAAGACGTCATCGTGATGTACCTCTCTTTTTCTCTGGCGAAGGTGGTCTATCTGTTTTTTGCCGTCCGACGTTTTTATAGTTTACGCTATCTTTTTTCCAGTTACAAACTTTATGACCGGCCATTTTTCAAACACTACGCTCTGAATTCGTGGAGTTATGTCCTGCATGCTCTGCTGGTGGTCATTTTCGTCCAGATCGACATCGTCATGCTCAAATGGATGGGAGTCTCCTTTGAGGAAATCGGTTTGTATTCGGCAGCGGTCAAGATTTATTTTACGGTCGTGATCTTTGCCGACATATTGTTTAAGCAATACTACCCGAAAGTCTCACGTCTGATACATGACAATCAAAGTGTAGCGCTCAGAGATTATATTCTAAGAATTCAGTCGCTCAATATTTACGCTTCGGCTCTGTTCGCTTTTGTAACGATGCTTTTTGCGCACGAGATTATCGCTGTGGCATTCGGCTCGGAGTTCGCGGAAGCGGGGAATATGCTGGTGTTACTGTCTATCATCATCGTCTTTCGTTTTTCGATGTACACCTACACCGCGCTTTTGTCATCGTCAAATCTCAATCATATCAAGCTCATTACATCACTAACTTGCGTAGGTGTCAATATCGGACTTAATTATCTCTTGATTCCGCTTTACGGTGTTTATGGAGCGCTTTTTGCGACGATTGTCACCGAGTTTATTTTGGTTGCAATGTTTAAAATCAGTAGTTTTAAGATTGTATTTACAAATTTTCTAACTTTTAAAGAAGTTGTTTCATTATTGTTAATATTCGTATCATCTTATATCTTCTACAAATATCAATTTAAAATAATTTATAAACTGTCAACGGCTTTTATAATTGTTTTTTTTGTTTTTTCTATGCGAAAAATTTTGAAACAAAAAATGTTAGAAATCTAAAATGGAGAGATTTATGAAAGAAATACTGAGAAGCATATATCATAAAATGAGAGCATTATTCCATGATATAAATCCCTTAAATAACAGCACTCTTCGTGTTCATTGGTCATATAAAGATAAAAATTTTGGTGATGTTCTTAATCCAATACTTATTTCAAAATTATCTGGACAAAAAGTTTTTCCAATAAGAAGTATTAACTATTCTAAAAAACATTATTTAGTGATTGGATCAATATTGCAATATGCTACACGCCATTCTATAGTTTGGGGGTCTGGTTTTATTGCTGCAGACAGTCATTGTATTGAAAAACCTTCCGAAGTATGTGCAGTTCGTGGTCCATTATCTAGAAAGAAATTGATGGACGATGGAATAGAGTGCCCAGAAATATATGGTGATCCTGCTTTGCTCCTTCCTGCAATATATCAACCTGCTATCAAAAAAAAGTATACGTTAGGAATAATTCCTCATTATGTTGATAAACATCACGAGTGGATTAAAAAAAATATTTCCTCGATTTCTGACGATATTTTATTGATTGATGTAATTAATGGCAACCCACTTGAAGTTGTAGATGCAATTTTAAGCTGTGAGCAAATTGCTTCTAGTTCATTACATGGCCTTATAATTTCTGATGCATATAAAATTCCATCTTTATGGATTGAATTTTCCGGTAATTTGTTAGGTGGACACTTTAAGTTTTTTGATTATTTTGCATCAGTAGAAAAAGATATAAACGGTCCGTATTATATTGCTATTGAAACTACAACCGACGAATTAAAAAGAAGTATTCCAGATTACGTTGATCCAAAAATCGATTTACAGAAGCTAATAGAAGCCTGCCCATTTAACCTAATCGAAAGATCAAAGTTATTTGGAAAATTTTCAGAAGATTAAGCCAATGATATTTTCACTACCAACCATCAAATCAGCCTATAAAAAGTTAAAATCCTATGTATATGAAGATAATACCCTGTTGCATCTTCGCATTGAATTAGCTGAGTTTGAGAGTAGTGGAGATATTGAAACCAAACTTGCATCAGTCATCGATCTTTTAAAATCAAATAACATAGACGAGTATTTAGAAAAAATAGGCTTTTTAGTCCTTCCAAAAAAAATAGCAGGTATTGAAAAAAGTATCAAAAATTTGCCAATACTTTACAGTAATAGACCCTTACAAGAAAAATATTTGGTTAGTGATAAAGATTTTAATATCTTTATCGATTGTCCTATTGTGTTGCACATCATCTCTGTGCTTTGGATTATGTTTATAGGTGAAAAGCTTGACAAAGAGCTTCACAAAAATATTTGTGGATATAGACTATCTCGAAATAAAGATGGCTTTTTTGATGAATATGGATATAAACTTTTTGAAAAATACCATGAAAGATACTCTTATTTTAGAGATAGCGCAATAACTAAAGCCATAGACTTACACAAGCTTGATTTAGATGCAACGGTAGTAAATCTTGATATAAAAAGGTTTTTTTATTACATCAAGTTTGATTTAACTATTTTGGATGAGATAGCTGGTGAATATAAAAATCTTAATATCCTAATGAATAAAATTCATAAGAAATATCAAGAAGTTATTTTAGAAAATAAAATACTCACTACTAAAACAGATAGAATTTTACCAATTGGTCTTTTGTCATCTTCTGTTGTCGCTAACTATGCTTTAAAAGAATTTGATGACTATATTGTTCAAAAGATAAAACCAGAACACTACACAAGATATGTAGATGATATTTTGATGGTTTTTTCAAATACCTCTATTGCTTCTATGAATGATTTGCTCAAAATATTTGAATGTAAACAAAATAATCTAGATTTTCAATCACGATGTAGATTTGTGTTTTTCAAAAGTGGTATAAACAGATTTATATTCCAGCAAGGTAAAGTAAAAATATTGGAATTTCAAAGGGATGCTTCTATATCTCTTCTCAAAAAGTTTAAACAAACTATCGAGTCAAATAGAAGTGCGCTTAATTTTTTACCAGAAGAGAAAAATATTTTTTCAACACTTGAAGATGTTTCTATTAATATCGATTATAGTTCAACCATCAATAAAGTAAGTTCTATCGATAAAACATCTTTGGATGTGTTGCAGATATCAAGAAACCTTTCGCAAATGATCCGGATAGTTCTTGTTATTAATCATAAAAACAGTGAAGTGAAAAAATACAACGAGCATATCAAAAATTTGTTTGCAGGTAAAAACCTGTTGGAACTCTCAAAACTTTGGGAGAAGCTTTTTTTGTATCTGATTTTATCTCGTTCATTTGTTCTTTTAAAGCAGATATTTATCGATATACTCAAGGCGATAGATGTCATAGAATACCAAGAAGAACACATCACAAAACAGCTAAAAAACAATCTTTTAAGATTACTTGCAAACTCTCTTTTGATGTCGGCAAGTTTAGATATAAAAACATTTAAAGAGTCTGTTCAGCCTTTTATAGAAGAAAAAACAAAAGGTTTCTATGAAGAACTTTATAATCTCATCGCAATACAGTATATAGAAGAGTATTCTAAGTACCTCATAGAAGCGAATCTTATAAGACAATACTATATAAGGTACCCCTTACTAAGTTTTACAGACAATGAAAAAGCAAGCTTTGTCGATAAGTCACTTGTTTTTAAAAAGTTAAAATTACAAGTTGATTTGAAAAAAATAGAATATAGTCCAAAGTTTATTCACTATCATGAAGTGTTGATGTATGAGAAGTTTATAAGGTCTTTCGCCACAACTCAAGAGATCTTTGAAAAATATAGTTCATTTAATAAAAATAGTCCAAACAAAGCAAACTACCCAAACTTTGATGATATTCACTCATTGATCAAGACAAACGATAGTTTTAAAAATCTCAAAATCGGTCTTGCCAATATTAATGTGAATCCCGAAAATAGTCTTGACTCTATGCTGGGCAAATCAAGTATATCTTATGCAAGGCTCAACGACATTTATCAAGTATTAAACAGTGCCAAAACTACATACTGCGATATGGTGGTCTTCCCTGAGATATCTATACCAATCTACTGGCTTCAAGAGATAGTGGAGTTTGCTAAGCGAAATGAGATAGCAGTAGTTTTGGGACTTGAACACTTTAGCATACAAAAATATGCCTACAACTATGCGGTAGCGATATTGCCTTTTAGAGATGGAGCATACAAAAACGTCTATGTGGATTTTGAACTAAAATCACACTATTCGCCAGAGGAAATAAAACTCATAGAAGGCAATGGGTACAAAATACCAAAGATAAATAAAAAACATAAAGAGCACAATATTAAACCAAAAATCTATACCTACAAGGATAACTATTTTAGTGTCTTTAACTGCTATGAGCTTACAGATATAAGCTATAGATCAAATCTTGTTGCAAAAGTGGATTTTGTAATAGTAATTGAACACAACAAAGATACAAATTATTTTTCAAACATTGTAGGAAGTGTGTCCCGAGACATACATGCCTACATAGTGCAGGTAAATGATGCAAAATATGGAGACAGTAGAATAACCCAACCATCCAAAACAGAAGAGATGGATATAGCCAAAATAAAAGGTGGCGAAGATGTGATGCTCCTTACTTCAACCTTAGATGTTAAAAACTTACGAGAGTTTCAAAAACTATCACATATTTTGCAAGCAGAAAATAAAAGATTCAAACTCACACCGCCGAAGTTTTTAGAACTGTGCAATAATAGGAGGCTGGGGTGAGTGTCATTGTTAATGAATCAAGAATAACGTTAAAGAGATTGCTGTTTATGAGCATGATATTTTTATTTGTTATCACATTTAACAGCGGAATAGTTAATACAACCATCACTGGATTAGTAGATGAAGTGTTTTTGCTGCTGTCTGTCTTGATTATTTTTGCTTCTGCTTTACATCAGTTATCTAGCAACAAAATTCAAAAAATCTATGGAATTTTATTATTGTATTTTATATATCAAGTTGTGAATTATTTTTATTCTCCATTTGAGTTGAAGATAGGATTGGTTGTGGCCCAATCTCTGATCAATATCAAAGTGTTTTTAGTCGCTTTTGCTACTTTGTTGATCTGGCAAGACAGCAGATTTAATAAAAAAATAGTTAAAAAAATTTATTATCTTTTCATCGGCTTGTTTTTGATTGGAATGTTTCTTAATTTTGCATTGCAAGAGTGGTGGCATATAGTAACAGGCCATGCTGAAACGATAAGTTATCGTTATGGTTTTATCCGTCCTGTAGGATGGTTGGGTCATGCTGCTCAAAATGCATATTTTTTTGCTATCACTTTTGTGACACTTTTTCTTTTATATGCTAAAAAACCAGTTATAAGAGCTGGTGTATTTGTGAAGAAATTTTTTATATTTATCATCATCGATTTTTTAATGGCCTTTCCACTCTCCGTAAGAAAAGGTATGATGATGATTTTTCCATTCGGATTGACAGCTTTTTCTCAATTAAGAGGATCAAAAAAAATTGTATTTGCGCTAATAGCGGTGGTCTTTATTATTCTTTTTTTATTTATCATAAAAGACACACAAATTATGCAGGATACACTTCAAAATATTAATGATATGACTACCGATGACGGCAATAGTTATATTAGGGGATTGATGATTTTTTACGGAGCCTCTCTTTTTTGGGAGTTTTTTCCGTTTGGTGTAGGCAATGCAACATTCGGTACTGTTCTTAGCCAATATAACACTCTTGATGTTTATTCTTATGTAGGACTTCGTTTAGATTGGCTTACAAAGCAAGATGGCACATTAAGCGGTGTATACGATAGTGGTTTATTTTCCATGATGGCAGAAAATGGATTTATAGGAATGCTTCTGATGTTTAGTTTTATCTATTATTTCTTTAAATTTAATCGAAATCGACTAGACCCCTATAATTATTTGATTTTTAAAATCATCACATGGTTTGCCATTCTTTTAAGCTTGACGGAACCAGTTTGGCAAAACGGGATGTTTACAGTGGTATATGTAATCAATCTGTTGTTCATATATACAAAAAACAATCTTTATCGAGACAGTAGAAAATGGGTGGCTTATGAAAAATAAAATGAAAATTCTACTAATTTCTAATATGTATCCATCCGCTTCACATCCGTTTTATGGAATATTTGTTAAAAACTTTGAAAATTCTATTGTATCGAATGGTGGAGAAGTAATAAAAATTATTATAGAAGGTAGGGCAAAAAACCGGTTAAAAAGACTATTAGATTATATTTATTTTTTTACAAAAGTATTGGTAACCATTTTAAGAAATGAATATGATTTAATCTATGTACATTTTATGGGGCATTCATTGTTGCCTTTAGTGCCTATACGAATGTTTATCAGAAAGCCATTAGTCATTAATGCTCACGGAAGTGATGTCGTTGGTACGTCGATCGTAAACAAGTTGATTCAGAATCTTGTTTCCGTGGTAGTGCGAAAGGCTGATCTTATAGTTGTTCCGTCACATTATTTTGTTAACTTGGTAGCGAAAAAATTTTCTATAGCGAAACAAAATATTTTTGTATCACCATCTGGGGGTATTGACACCTTGTTATTTAGGCCTACGGATAATGCAGCAAAAGAGAATACACTTTTTACCATAGGATTTGTTTCCCGAATCGATGATGGCAAAGGATGGAACACACTGCTTCTATCTGCCAAAGAACTGAAGAATAGGGCTGTCATACCATTTCAAATAATTATGATTGGAAGCGGTGCTCAGGAAAATGATCTCAAAACAATGATAGCAGAACTGGAACTACATAATGAAGTCGAGTATCTTGGACCCATTCCTCATCATGATTTGCCTGCATTCTTTGCTCAGTTTAATCTATTTGTTTTTCCAACTCGATTGTCGGAAAGCTTGGGATTAGTTGGTTTGGAAGCTATGGCATGCGGTACCCCTGTCATCGGCTCAAACATCGGTGGGCTCAAAGGCTATATCAAAAGTGGATATAATGGAGAACTATTTGAGCCCGGAAATTATCAGGAACTTGCGCAGAAAATTGAGAGATTTATGATATTGGATCATGCGGAACAGAAGCTATATGCTAAGAATGCGATAGCAACAGCAAAAAATTATGACTCTGAACTGACTAATGCGATATTGCAAGAAAAGCTCTCAAATTTAATCAAAGGTGTTCAATGAAATTTTCAATTAAAAAAAAGTTTTTTTATCTTATTTATAATATTTTCGGAAAGATTTTGCCAAGAACATATATGCCTTATTCTTTGGGCTCAAAATATATCAGACATTTTTTAATTCGTAACCGTGTAAGACAATGCGGTAGGAATGTAAAGATTGAAACAAATGTGCTAATGTCTCCATTTGTAGAGATTGGAGATAACGTGGAAATTAATGAAAATTGCAGAATCAGAGAAAATGTGAAAATTGGAAATGATGTTTTGATCGCACCCAATGTCCAATTATTATCTACCAATCATGAATATATGAATGCGGATATTCCAATACGATTACAAGGCGGGAGATTTGGTTCTATCGAAATCGGTGATGATGTCTGGATCGGTACAGGTGTAATAGTTTTAACAAACATCAAAATCGGTCAGGGTGCTGTCATAGGCGCTGGGTCGATTGTAACAAGAGACGTTCCCGAATATGCCGTAGTGGCTGGCAACCCTGCAAAAATTATTAAATATAGAACTAATCAAGATATCTCATAGTGTTGATTGAAAAAGGAAAATGTGCGTAATGATTAAAAGAGTGTTCAAATTAATAAAATTATATCTGCCCGATTTTTTGAAGCGAAAACTGGATCAAAAAGTACTTGAAAACAAACTTGACAAACATAGAGAAAGAAAACAGAGGGTATTTGTCGCTCTCGAGGAGATTAACACCATTCTTGATAATTTCGATCTGAATTGTGATCTGATCATCCATTCTTCAACTTCAAATATCGGAAAAATAGAAGGAAATGCGAAGCAGCTGACGGATTTGATCATATCTAAACTGGATCTGGACAATCATACGCTACTATCTCCGGCATTGCCGTTTTTGGGTTCCATGAAAGAGTATTTAGACTCGTTGGAATCTTTTGAACTTGAGACTGCAAAAAACGCTATGGGGAATATTTCCAATCAGATCATGAAGATGGACGGTTGCCAAAGAAGCTTTCATCCTAGTCATTCAGTGATAGCTATAGGGAGAAATGCGGACTTTTATATTAGTGAGCATGAGAAATGCAACACACCTTTTTGCAAAGAGAGCCCTTACTGGAAATTGACTATGAATAATGGAAAAATCTTGATGTTTGGTGTCGGATTGAATTCTATTACGAATTTTCACGTCTATGAAGATATGCTTGGAGAATATTTGCCGCTTGATGTTTATGCTTCTCAGGTATATAAGATCGCTTGTAAAAATGGAGACATTAGGAGCGAGATAGAGACACGAGCGCATAATCCTATGTTGTCTGCAAAACGTGATTGTGAAAGAGCGAGAGAATATCTGATCAAAAATAATTATATCCAAACGTATAAAATCGGAGATTCTGAAATATCATTGCTTGATGCTAAAGGGTTGACCTTGACGCTTTTACAGATGCTCATCGATGGCAAGTCCATTTATGGCAAAGTCAAACTCTCTAAAGAACAGATTTACAGGGTGGTAGAACTGATTGAGAGTATAAAATGAATATATTTATTACATTAGATTACGAACTTTTTTTTGGTTCAAACAGCGGCACTCAGGGGGAAAGCATCATCTATCCTACAACGAGGCTTTTAGAAGTACTGAATAAGTATGATATCAAAGCTTCTTTTTTTGTAGATAGCGGCTATCTGATCAAACTAGATGAATATAGAAAAAAGCATAATGTTTTAGACGAAGACTATCGCAAGATAATAGAACAAATTAAATATCTATCAGATCGTGGTCACGATATACAGTTGCATATACATCCACATTGGGAAGATAGTTACTACGATGGCACGAAGTGGGTAATAGATACTACAAGATACAGAATCCATGCGTTTAGTGATGAAGAGATAGATGATATAGTGTACAGATATAAAAAAATACTTACTGATGTAGTAGGGGGTGATGTTTTTACTTTTCGTGCAGGTGGTTGGTGTATGCAACCATTTGATAAATTAATGCATGCTTTGAAGAAACATAATATCTGGCTAGATAGTACAGTGTTTGATGGTGGGAAAAATGATAGTGCTACCCACTATTTCGATTTTACTCATGCACCTAAAAAAGACTTGTGGAAGTTTGAAGATGATCCTTTGATAGAAAATAAAAATGGATTTTTTACCGAAATACCTATCAGTAGTTATAGAGTGTCACCTCTCTTTTTTTGGAAACTAGCATTTGCAAAAAAGCTTGGTGGAGATAGGCATAAAGGATTTGGAGATGGTGGAGCAGCAGGTGGATCCAGATGGGATAAAGTACGAATGTTAACATATTCCACAAACAGCGTAGTATCTATAGATGGATATAAGGCTTCATATTTGCAAGATGCTTTTGATGATTTTAAAAAGCAAGAAGATAATAAAAATTTTGTCATCATAGGACATCCAAAAGCATTGAGTGAATACTCTTTAGCAAAGCTTGAAGAATTTATTTTGGATAATAAAAATGTAAATTTTACAACTTATCAAAAATCTTTTGGGAATGAATCATGAAAAGTAGCATCGTCAACCACTACAAAATCCACGCTTTCAAAGACAGGAATCAGTTTCTGGGTCAGATAAGTGACGAGCACAAGATCCTGGTCGCCATGAATGCCGAAAAAATCCTCAAAGACGATGAACGCCTGCGCGAGATAGTCAATCGCAACATCGGTTATCCCGACGGTATCGGGGCGGTCATGGCACTGAGACAAAAGGGTCTGGACGCGGTCAAGATCCCCGGCGCGGAGTTCTGGCTCGATATCATCGGGCGCTACAAGGATGAAAAATCGTTTTATCTGTTAGGGTCATCACAGGAGGTCATCGAGGAGACGGTCGCCAAACTGCGCGGGGAGTTTCCGGATGTCAAGATCACCGGTTATCGAAACGGCTATCTGAAACCCGAGGATATCGCAACCCTCAAACAAGACCTTGCTGATACAAAGCCCGACGTCGTTTTCGTCGCGCAGGGGAGCCCCAGACAGGAGTTTCTGATGGAGGAGCTGATGGCTGTGCATCCTGCGCTCTATATGGGGTTGGGCGGAAGTTTCGATGTCTATTGCGGCCTCAAAAAGCGGGCCCCGAAAATTTTTATCAACCTTGGGCTGGAATGGTTCTACCGCCTGCTCAAAGAGCCGACACGTATCGGACGGCAGATGGTACTTGGTAAGT
>JBAZDL010000012.1:0-27881 GCA_041654415.1 Sulfurovaceae bacterium
GCAATTTAGCTCCCATACAAGCTCACTATTTGACAGCGGCTTCAACGAGGAAATCAATCTACATCAATCCGACTCTACAGTTTTATTATACTACATACTTGAGTGGTGATTTGATTATACAAGCGAGGAAGAGAGTTTTCGTCATTCCTTCGAAGGCAGGAATCCACAATTGATATAGTCAGTCTCGTTCCCACGGTCTCCGTGGGAATGCATACCAAACTCTGAAAGATAAATATACACTCCCATGCGGAGCATGGGAGCAAGGAAAAAATGACGTGATATCGTTAAGAACGAAGATCAAAAAGGTCTTACAACCACCATAACTACAATGCCGATACTGAGTATGGTTGGGACTTCATTGTAAAATCGAAAAAATTTACCGCTTTTTGCATTTTTATCCACACTCAATACCCGACGATAATAATCAAGAGAAAAACTATAAATCATAAGCAAAATAACCAAAGTAAACTTGACATAAAACCATATACCTTGCTGAAATATAGATGGATTAATCCACATTAGCCATGATCCGCTAATTACCGTTGCCCACATAGCAGGAGCACCAATATATTTATATAGTTTATACTCTTGGATTTGGACAACTTCTACAAACTCGTCTTTATCATTATGTTCACGATGATATACAAAAAGCCTAGGAAGGTAAAAAAGCATTGCCATCCAACTAAGAACACTCACTATATGAAACGCCAATATCCAACTATAATATGCCACTATTTACTCCAAAATCTCAAAATCTTTTTTATTGTACACAACCAATTGTAATTTTTTATAATACCCCAAATGTCCATAAGATATCTTTATTTTACTGCCGTCTTGGGGCAAAGCAGCTCTGGTTTTAAAAAATATAGGCAAAGATCTATTTGAAAAATATATCTTTTTGTTTTTGTAAATACCTGATATATTTTGGATAACTTCGTTTTGCCTGTTTGCAATTGGCATGTTGAGATTTTTGGCATTCAAAATAAACGGCTCTATAGCAATATCTGACGTTTTTTGTTTTACTATACTTAGATGAGTAACTTCTTTGAGCCCATTATAGGTTTTGATCTCGTGAATAAGCAGATCATATTTGCCGCCCACTTTGAGTCCTTTTGCGCATTTATACAAAAAAACGCCTCTTGCGTTTGGAGTTTGTTTGATTATGGCATTTGCCCCTCTTTTCCATATAACTACTGCATTTTCAAGTAAAACATCTCCATTTATGGCTTCATGCTTATAAAGATACTCAATAGGCTGCTTGGAGGTTTTGTATTGGGCGATATTGGATCTTAACTTAAAAGGGGTCATGGTAAACCCGGCTTTTAAGGGTAAGTGGTCAGAATACCCCCTGCCCTTATGTTTACCATTTTTGATCATCCAACGATTGATGCCTCCATAACGGTTTTTGAGATATGGTGGTGCAAACACCATGAATGTTCCGTCTTTGTACTCTATTCCTTTTTTGTCAAATAATGTTTGCGGCAACAATATATGATCTATTGTACTTTTGTCACCAAAAAATTGGTGATTCCATCTATTGCTTGGCGCCAATTCGCCCCAAAGGTTATAATGCATTCCTTTTGTAGAAGTTATGATCTCTGCTTTGTTGATCAAGCGATGATCTTTGTACGTATTGATCACATCTCCTATAGCAGTACGGCCGCCTGTATCATCTAGCTTTGATTCGAGTGTATTTGGCGCATCATACCTGCTGTTCAAATCTCCTATAATGATATACTCATCGCCTCTTGGAAGCTGAGCAATGCGGTTTGCGAGCGCAGTTGCCGCACGTACTCTAGCACTTTCCTTGCCGTTTTGAGATTTGGATTTCCAATGATTGACAAATACTCTAAGAGGCATATCCTCTGCTTCTAGATAAACTTCTAGGATATTTCTGACTTTTGGGCTGGGTGATACTGTGATCTCTCGTTGGTATTTGATAGGGTATCTGGAAAGAAGAGCGACTTGGATAGGCGCATTTGCCTTGGATGTGATCGCACTGTATTGATATTCGCACCCGACTTGCTTTAATCTGGAGATCAATTCTTGAAAAACAAATTTGTTTTCTATCTCTTGAAGCCCGACAATATCACTATTCAGATCACATATCACTTCTGCTGTATGATTGAGCTTAATCTGTGCGGTTTGTTCGTTCCAATTATGCGTACCGGGCTTATAGTCATTATACTCACTGCCTTGGCTTTTGGCATCAAAAAGATTTTCCACATTATAAGAAGCAACACTAAAATCACCATATAACAGACTGCACAATAATAATAAAAATGATAAAAAACGCACTATAAACTCCATTGATTAAACAAAAGAGATTATAACATTAGAAATACAAATAAAAATAAAAAATGCCAAAATGACATATAGGCAATATGCTAATCTACTATTGTAATACTATCGTTTGATAAAATTATTTGTTTAGATTCTATGAGCTTGGTCAGAGTACTTTTGAATTTCTTTTTACTCATCCCAAACATCTCAGATATGATAGCAGCGTCGCTTTTATAAGTACACTCTACTTTCCCATGATTTGCTTCAAGGACGTCTAAAATCTTTTGGCAAGCATCATCTTTATTCAATTTGGCACTTTTAAGTAGACAATCAAGCTTGCCATCTTTGCGAATGGTTTTTATAATCCCATGCTTTTTATCTCCCACAGAGATAGGTTCAAAGATCTCATTAGCAAATAGCATACCTTCAAAAAGATTGTTGACCACTACTTTAAAACCAAGCGGTGTTTGTGCTATGACAAACATATATACTTCTTGATTGGGAAATAGCCCTCTAGTATCAACCGAGAGCCATTTGCCTATTTTTTGTGTACCATATAGACGCCCTGTTTGTTCGTCCAAACAAACCCTCAATACAAACCAATCATCTACATGAAAATAATCTTTTTGCTCAGAGAGGGGGACAAACAGATCTTTTGGCAAGCCCCAATCCACAAATGCACCATATTGTTTATAGCTCACTACTCTAAAGTATCCATATTCGCCTAGCATCGCTTTTGGCTGTTCTGTGGTCGCTACTGGCCTATCTTCTGAATCTGTATACAAAAAAACATCTACAAGCTCACCTATACCCATCGTATTGGGATCTACATATGCATTTGGCAACAAAACTTCGCTTCCGTCTTTAGCTTCCAAAAAAAGCCCGTAATCACTGTTTCTTGCAACCTCTAGTGTATTTATCTTACCGATTTGTATAGTTTTATTCATTTGTCTGCTTTGGCAAAGTCTCTAAATGTTTTATCAGTTTTTCGGGTGATACAAATCCTGTTATCGTATAGTCTTGCAAATATTCTCCTTTTGTATTAAAAAAGAGTATGTTCGGAGTACCAAATACCCCAAAATGCTTTAGCATTGCTACGTCATCGGCCGTGTTGTCTGTTAAATCAATTTGGATAAATGAATACTCTTTAAATGCCTCTTTAACTCTAGGGTCAACAAAGGTTATCACATCTAACTCTTTGCAAGCCGCGCAAGACTCTTTGGTAAAATCTACAATTACCGGCTTATTAGAAGTTTTTATCTCCTGCATTAATTTTTCTACAGAATAGCCTTTGCGTCCATGATATGTTGAAGGCGTTTGTTCTGAATACAAATGAGACAATGGGCTCAGAGTGGAAGCAGCTCCGGTAAATGCTCCTACTACCCATACTGATCCTAGTGCAAATAGCAAGAGTACAATTATAGTTGATATGCTTTTGGCTATAGGGTTTATCAATACTTTTCTATTTTTATATAATCCCCATGCGCTGCCAAATGCCAATATTGCAGATAATATCATTACCACGAAAACAGGAAAGATACGAGAGACCATCATAATAGCAAGAGCAAGCATGGTCACACCAAAAAATTTACTGACCAAACTCATCCAACTCCCCGGTTTTGGCATCCATTTACCGGCTCCAATACCCACAAGCAATAATGGTACACCCATACCCATGCTCATTACAAACAGTGCCGTACCTCCAAGCAAAGCATCGCCGCTCTGTGAGATAAACAGTATCGCGCCGCCTAATGCCGGAGCAACGCAAGGTCCAACTATAAGAGCCGACAAGATTCCCATAATCGCAGTTCCCACTATCCCTTTGCTGCCGGCATTATCACTAATAGCTGATAGTTTAGTTTGCCACTTCATCGGCAATCCGATCTCATAATAACCAAACAATGACATAGCAAGAGCCACAAAAACTCCTGCAAACAGTATCAAAACAAATGGATTTTGCATGGCAGCTTGCATATCAAATCCAAGCAATCCTGCTACTACTCCGACAATAGCATATGTCAATGACATAGCTAACACATAGACTAGCGATGTCAAAAATGCACGCATTGTGCTTGGCTTTTCATTGCCAGCTTGGGATATGATGATGGCTGACAATATAGGGATCATAGGAAAGATACAAGGGGTAAGAGCCAAAAGTAACCCCACTACAAAAAAGAGTAATATAATAAAACTAAAACTCTCGCTTTGAATTGCTTTGGATATATCGGCCATACTTGTACTGCTGCTCAGATAGCTAAATTTTGACAAAAACCCGCCACCACCATCAATGCCGTCAAATGAGAAACTTTTACTTACAAGCTGATAACATACACCGCTTTTAGAGCATCCTTCAAAAGAGACTTGGATCTCAAAAGGATCATTTGTGATAGCTTCTATATCTTTTTTGGGAATAGATACTTTTAGTTCTTTTTCATAGACAGCTTCATCATGAAAGTCAATAGATGCCGGAAGTGCAGCTTTTAGCAAAGCAGCCGAAGGTTTAATGATTTGAAATTTGATCGAATCTGCATAGATGTATATATCTTTACCCAAGGTTATAGTGGTAATAATGGAATTATTTGCTTCGGTAGCTGTGACCTTGAAAGCATCTTCTGGTTTTAAAAATTCTTGTTGCTGTACTTGACCAAATCCGGCTGCAAAAACAAGGCCATTAATAGCCAATATTAACAATAATAAGCGTTTTATCATCATTGCCCTTATAGTTTTTAAGTTTTGTTATAGTATAAAATTACTTATTACCCAAAAATTAAGATATTTACTTAGCGCGGTAATTAATCGTTATTGTATCGGATATTAGCTAATCAAACATTAATTAAGGAGATTAAATGTCAAATCATCTCAAATCTGAAGCATCCGCTTACCTGCAGCAGCACGCGAATAATCCGGTAGATTGGTATCCGTGGGGCGAGAAGGCTTTGCAAATTGCAAAAGATCAAAACAAACCTATATTTGTTTCGATTGGTTACAGTAGTTGTCATTGGTGCCATGTGATGGAGCATGAATCTTTTGAAAATGAAAATATAGCCAAATTGCTTAATGAGCATTTTGTATCAATCAAAGTAGATAAAGAAGAACGTCCTGATATTGACAAGTATTTTCAAGAAGTTTATGCACTAATGAACGGTAGAGGCGGAGGATGGCCGACATCTATATTTTTGACTCCGGATATGAAACCTTTTTATTCTGCTACATATATACCTTCTACTCCCAAATATGGCATGATGGCATTTGACGAGCTTTTGAAAGCAATAGCGCAAAAATATGCCAAAGACCCCTCTTTACTCACACAAAAAGGCTCAGAAGTTCTAGAATTTCTAAAACCAAAAAGAAAAGTTGAAGCCACAAAACTAGATATTAGTATCATGGATAGGTATATATCACAAGCCAAAAGTCTTTTTGACAAACAATACGGCGGTTTTGGAAATGCGCCAAAATTTCCGCAAGTATCTACATATATGACGCTTATTGATTTTTATAAAATCACAAATGACAAAGAGATATTGCAAATGATAGAAATATCGCTAGATTCTATGATCAGAGGCGGGTTATACGATAGAATAGATGGTGGATTTTGCAGATACAGTACTGATGAGAAATGGCTGGTGCCTCATTTTGAAAAAATGACATATGATAATGCTCTTTTGGCTGAACTATACCTAAAAGCGTATCTACTCACACAAAACAATAGCTACAAAGATATAGCTCTTGAAACTATAGAGTTTATGCGCGAATACATGAGTGAAGATGGACTGTTTTATGCAGCAAGTGACGCAGATACAGGTGGTTTAGAAGGAGAATATTTCATATATGATTATGATGAAGCCATTGAGGCATTTGTCAAAATCGGCATACCCTCAAAAGACGCTGTCAAAACGGCTGCTATGCTTGACATTACCAAGAGTGGTAACTTCGAAGGCAGATCTATAGTCAATATCTCACAAGCTGTCGATGAGATACAATATTATGATCTAGCTATCGCAGCACTAAAAGAGATAAGAACCAAAAGAGAGTATCCATTTAGAGATAACAAGATCATAACAGCATGGAACGCCATGATGATAAAAACTCTTTTTTATGCGAGTAAAATTGAGCCAAAATATCTTGATATCGCCAAAAATTCGATTTCCAAACTTTTGGATAAGCTCTATATCAATGGTGTACTTTATCATACTTTGATTGGCAATAATACTCCGAACGTAGAGGCATTTTTGGAGGATTACGCTTATTTGGCTCAAGCACTGATTGAAGCATATCAAGGCACGTTTGAGAAAAACTATCTTCAATTGGCGATCACTCTTAGCAATGAAGCCATTAAAAAATTTTACACTCACCATGAATGGAATTTTGCAATAGGAGAATTTGCCACAAAGGCTGAGACATATGATAGCTCATACCCATCATCTCTAGGTATAATGCTTGATGTGCTTGGTAAATTGGATATGTTATCAGATTTGGATTATGGTGATATTATTTTTGCCTCATTGGAGCGACATTCTCATTCGCTTATGCGTCAACCAATTTCTAGTCCATGCATGAGCAATGTTGTATCACGTTATCTAAAAGGTTTAATAGTACTAAAATCAACAAAAACAGATCTTGACAAAAATCACGATTCTATAGCTTTACTCTCTTATCCGTATCTTTTGCT
Organism: Sulfurovaceae bacterium; assembly: GCA_041654415.1. Taxonomy (GTDB): domain Bacteria; phylum Campylobacterota; class Campylobacteria; order Campylobacterales; family Sulfurovaceae; genus BN30871. The sequence goes on from JBAZDL010000012.1 coordinate 6,953, forward strand.
TGAAGCCAGCGATGAAGATGGCTGGTCGCTATGCAAAAAAGGATCTTGTTTTGCACATACAAAAACATTTAATGAGATTAAGCTGCATATAGATTCTCTGAAAAATTGATAAAATTTTGCTATACTTCTCAAAAATAATAATTATCACACCAAGGGAAACTATGGCCATTATTAAGCAAATTATACCGGCATTTATTATACTTTTTGTCATGAACGGATGTACAACACTTGTAACTGCACCGATCGAGATAGCAGGAGCAACCGTGGGTGCCGTCATTGATGTCACAGGAAGTGCCATACACGCAGTAGCCGGTGACGACGATAAGGACGATTAAAGTGAATTTACTCCCACTTATATTTACTCATGGGAGTATCTGTTCTATTTGCCCACTCTTTCATTGAGGCATCGTATAGTTTCACATCTTTGAATTGTAGTAAATTATGTAATACAAACCAATTCATAGAGGTTTCTAATCCACCTGTACAATAAGTAACAACGGTTTTTTCAGGATCTAATTTCAATCCGCCAACCAGCATCGCTCTAAGTTCGCTTACAGGTTTCATCTTGCCATTCTCATCCAAACTATACTGCCAAAAATAGTTTGTGGCTTTAGGGATATGCCCTGCTTTTAAAAGCTCGGGCTGTAATTTTGAACCAAAATAAAAATGTTCATTACGTGCATCTATCATTCTTGTTTTTCCTATATGTAAGCGAACATACTCTATATCTGCAACCATATTGTGATTTGGCACCGCTTTAAAATCACCCCTTGATACATTTGGTTTGTCATATGAGAGTGCATAACCTGCCTCTTGCCACGACTTTTGTCCTCCATCTAGCAGTGCTACATTTTTATGGCCCATTGCTTTGATAGCCCAAATAACATATGTTGGTTTGAGAGTATCTTTTGGATCTATTTGGTGGGAATAAACTACAATATCGCTTGTTTTATTCACACCTAGACTTTGTAAATGTTGCTCAATGGCTTCAGGCGTTTGCAGTAAAAGATGTTCGTCTTTTGCCACTCTCCATATACTGATATCACTTGAGAGTGCATTTGGAATATGTCCTTTTTGGTACAAACCATCACCGGATATATCAATGATCACAAGATTATTATTATTTTTATTATTATTTAACCACTCGGCTGACACCAATGGCTCTATCCCAAAAACCCAAGAGACCGACAAAACAAAAGCTACTACAAAACGCATAAAAAACTCCTAGTAAAATATAAATCATGGTAACGTAATTATTCTTAAAAGAAAATTATTATCTTATAAAAGATTATAATATTTTACAATATTTTATAATAATAAATTAATTATATTCTATACTATTTTTTCTCAAAATACGATATAATTTGCTTATATTTCAAAAGGCCCAATATATGAATACAAATACATGGTACGGACACTTTACAAAGAGTTTTGCTAGGATAACCGGTAAATCTATAACTTTCATTATTGCTATTACACTCATTTGTGCATGGATAATAAGCGGTCCTTTTTTTAATTTTAGCGATACCTGGCAACTGGTAATAAACACAGCTACGACCATTATCACTTTTATTATGGTTTTTGTCATACAAAATACTCAAAATCGTGATACAGAAGCTATACAAATCAAGCTAGACGAACTTATACGCGTCACCAAAAAAGCCCACAAAACACTTATGGACCTAGAAGAACTAGAAGACGAACAAATAGATGCTTTGAGAACAAAATATACAGACCTTGCCAAAACAACACGTCAAAAGATACAAAAATAAAATTACTTTTGTTCTTTACTCAACTCTTTTCGTAACGGTAATTGATTTTCTCTAAAATCTTTACTATCCCCATAATTAATAAAATTTTTGTAATATGGATGCATGTATTTGACACGCTTGGCATGTCGGATAGGACACCAAAATTGTTCTGTGCGCCCGGTGATCTCAGAGACATATGCAAGCAAACCGTTAAAATAACTGCAATACCAACAGTTTGCTTTTTCTATGATATTTAGATAATCCAGCTTGTGCCTGTCAATAATAAAATAATCACTTCTTTTTACCTTTGATATTTTATAAATTGGAAAACAAATTGCTTGGAATAATGAAGCTGCAATGTCCAAAAAAAATGCAGGTATCAAGCATGCCCATATAATCGGGGCACTTAGCATGTATAATACAGGAGCATTTAGGAGGTATACAAACAAATTTGCTTTATCTTGTTTATATTTGGCTCGTAATTCTTCTCTTTTTTGGGTAATTTCACAACTAAAGCTTTGATATTGTTCTTGGAGTTCTGATTCTAACTCTGCCTCTAGTGATTTGATTTTATCGACCAATTGGGATATTTTCTCATTTTCCATCAAGTCCATATTATAGGCTTTTAGCGTTTTTGAACTCTTCTATCTCGCTCTCCACCATTGCATCTATCATACGCACATAAAGGTCATTGATAAGATTCGGGGAAAGTCCCAACGATATAGCTTGGGCTCTAACACGTGAAATGACATCTTTGATGCGTTCTTCGCCTTTTACCTCTTCTATGCTGTTTTTGAAATGTGCGATCTGTTTTATGTATTCATTGCGTTTAGCAATGAGGGCTACAATATCATGATCAAGCTTATCTATCTCGTCTCTTGCTTCTTGAAGGGTAGTACATTTTTTCATCGCTATTCCTTGTATGAGTATATAGTGATATTATAGCTTGTTATTTTTGAAAATGTTATAGGAGTATATATGAATGTTTTGGTTTAGAATATATTTGTCTCTTGTGCCTTGACACGAGAGACATAGATTTTAAATTAATTACTCTACTTCTGCATCGATGACATCATCATCTGCTTTTTTTTCACTTGATGGTGCAGCCCCGCCTTGTTCTTTTGCATATAGAGCTTCGGCTAATTTATGGCTTTTTTCTGTAAGCACTTTTACTTTAGCTTCTATCTCTTCTTTTGTTGCATTATCATTTTTGAGCGTACTTTCAAGATCTTCGATGGCACTTTCGATACCTGCTTTTTCAGAAGCATCGAAGTTTTCGCCAAGCTCTCCAAGAGATTTTTTAGTTTGATGGATCAGTGCATCTGCTTGATTTTTGGTCTCTACTAATGCTTTTCTTTGCTCATCTTCTGCTTTATGAGCTTCAGCGTCAGCTACCATTTTAGCTATCTCTTCATCGCTAAGTCCTGACGAACCTGTGATCTTGATCTCTTGTGATTTTCCTGTACCTTTATCTTGAGCCGAAACTGTCAAGATCCCATTGGCATCTATATCAAATGTTACTTCGATTTGAGGCACGCCTCTTGGAGCTGCTGGGATATCTCTAAGCTCAAACATACCTAGGCTTTTGTTATCTTTTGCAAATTCTCTTTCACCTTGAAGTACATGTATGCTAACTGCCGGTTGATTGTCGTCTGCTGTTGAGAATACTTGTGACTTTTTAGCTGGGATTGTGGTACCTTTTTCGATAACTTTAGTTGTAACTCCACCCAAAGTCTCAATTCCAAGACTTAGAGGAGTAACATCTAGAAGCAATACATCTTTGACATCACCTGCTAGTACACCGCCTTGAATAGCAGCACCAAGTGCAACAACTTCATCAGGATTTACTGATTTGTTAAGCTCTTTGCCAAAGAATTTTTTGACTTCTTCTTGTACTAATGGTACACGAGTAGATCCACCTACCATCACGATCTCATTGATATCACTAGTCTTAACTCCTGCGTCTTTCAACACTGCAGCGATAGTTTTGATAGTGCTTGCTACAAGGTCAGAGATAAGTGACTCAAATTTAGCTCTAGTGATCTTCATTACTAAGTGTTTTGGTCCACTAGCATCAGCTGTGATAAACGGCAAATTGATCTCTGTTTCAGTAGCACTAGAGAGTTCTTTTTTTGCATTTTCAGCTGCATCTTTTAATCTTTGCAATGCCATTACATCGCTTTTGAGGTCAACACCGTTTTCGTTTTTAAACTCACCGGCTACATAGTCTATCACGCGGTTATCAAAATCATCACCGCCTAAAAACGCATCACCGCCTGTTGCCATAACCTCTACTACATTATCGCCTGTTTCAAGCGTAGTAACGTCAAATGTACCACCGCCTAGGTCATAAACTACTATCTGTTCTGCACCTTTTTTGTCAAGTCCATATGATAACGCAGCAGATGTTGGTTCATTGATAATACGAAGTACATTCAATCCTGCTATTGTTCCAGCTTCTTTGGTAGCTTTTCTTTGGGCATCGTTGAAATATGCCGGTACCGTGATAACTGCATCAGTCAGCTTTTCTCCCAAATAAGCTTCGGCATCTTCTTTGAGCTTCATAAGCACTTTTGCTGAAATCTCTTGAGGAGTATAAGTTTTGCCGGCCACTTCGATAGCACACGCACCATTTCTATCTATTACATGATATGGTAATCGCGTTTTTGCCTCTTTTGCTTTTGGCTCATCACACATAAGACCCATGATTCTTTTTATAGAATAGATAGTCTTCTCTGGATTTGTAACTGCTTGACGTTTGGCAGCCTCACCGACCAAAACTTCACCTTTATCTGTAAAAGCCACTACTGATGGAGTAGTGTTTTTGCCTTCTTTGTTTACAATAATTTTTGCCTCGCCATGGTCAAATATCGCCATTGCTGAGTTTGTAGTTCCTAAATCTATTCCTAATACTTTTGCCATAATAATTCCTTTGATACTTGATTTGTTATATTTATTTTTTTGCGGTGCTTACCATTGCCGGACGAAGCACTTGATCTTTTATGGTATAACCTTTTTGCAACACTTGTACAATAGCGCCATTTTCATGAGCTTCACTTTCTACTTGCATAATAGCTTGATGAACTTCCGGGTCAAAACATCCTTCACATTCTATCTCGCTTATGCCATGTTTTTCCAACACTTTTTTGAGTTGCTCGTGTGTGTTTTGGATACCTTCTTTTATTTTTTGCAAAACAGGCGACTCTTCACTGCCGGCAACTGCATCTATAGAGGCTACTGCGCCGTCAAAAGAATCCATAACGCTCAAAATATCTTTTGCAAAACTTGTATTTGCATATACAACTGCATTTATCTTATCTTTTTCAAGACGTTTTTTGGTGTTTTCAAAGTCTGCATAAGCTCTTATATATTTATCTTTGTATTCTGCGGCTTCGGCTTGAAGCTGTGCCACCTCGTCTAATGACTCACTGATGTCCTCTGGTTGCTCTTGGCTTACCTCTTCTACAGGTTCGTTCTTTTCTTCTTGCGACACAAGTAACCTCCTTAAGTTGAAATGTCTATATTATAGCAAGTTTAACATAATTATTTATAATTTGATATCATTATTGATAATACTGCAACTGTGCTTGTTTTGAATTATACAACATTGAGTGATAGTTTGTCAAGTCTTATATGAATATTTTTATATAATATAGTTTAGTCTATATGGCTCAAGTTAAAAATACACTAAAATATATTTATCCTCTCGCTCCTATCGTCCTCGATGGGAGCGTATATAGCTTTTAATATTTAATATTATTAATCAATTTATATTGGATTATAGATTGGTAGTTGATAATCCAGTATGGGTTCCTATCGAGGACGATGGGAACCAGACATGGAATCCATATATAATAAATAAGGTCATTTGAGCGCTCCTTGAAAGCCGCCTTTTGTGCAGTAGTGCATAACAAAAGGCGTGCGATTCGCGAAAATGATGCTTTTCTTTTGTTACTTTTCTTTACTAAAAAGAAAAGTATAAAATACAAAAAAATATGTCGATCCAAAGAAAAGTTAATGATTTTTGAAAAAGTATTAAAGTGTATGTCTGTAAAAATAAAAAATAATTAAAAAAATATAGAAGAATATAGTGAAGAGTTACCGCCAAGGCGGTAAAAAAAAAGAAATCTTAGTTTCTGATGCCAAGAGCTTCTTTGATAACGTGCCATCTAGCGATGTCAACTTTTTTAAGATAACGCATCAAGCGTCTTCTTTGACCAACAAGTTTAAGTAGTCCTACTCTTGAAGAGTGGTCTTTTTTATTAGTTTTGAGGTGTTCAGTTAGATAAATAATTCTCTCTGTAAGCAATGCAACTTGCACTTCTGTTGAGCCTGTATCTTTTTCGCCTCTTGCGTATTGAGCGATAATCGCCTGTTTTTTCGCCGAATCCAAAGCCATAATTGACCTCCTGATAGGTATTTAATTTGAAATCGAATTATACCAAAATCAGCTTAAACACAATTAATATGTGAAACGGCTCATATCGTCATCTATTAGAATTTATATCTAATACCCATATATATACCTTTGCTTTGCTCTAAGGGTATAATTTCTAGTATCAAAGGTGTATTTCTATTGTTTGCCAAATAGCCTGAGGTTACACCGAGTGCTATTCCGGCCAAGGTATCTGTTGTCCAATGCTTTTTGGCTTTTACGCGTCCTATAGCTTCAAAAATTGGCAATGCAGCCAACATCCAGACGGCAGGATATTCATCTTTATAGTTTAAAATATAAGGTGTTACTATAGCTGTCACCACGGTAACATGACCGCTAGGAAAACTATCGCTACCATCAAAACTAAACCACTCAGATGAAGATTCTGTTTGATTAGGTCTTTTTCGTCCTATGCTATATGCTAATATTTTTTCTGCTATAGCACCGGTTATCGCTGCATCGGCAGCCTTCCATGCAACAACACCGGCTTTGGTGCTGTTGCCATCTACTAGGGCTTTTGTTGCGACCCCGGCAAGCATCAAATATGGCAATGGTGAAGCCAATTTATAAATTCCATCATCGCTTCTTGATGTATAATATTTATCTATTTCAACAGCAAAAGAGCAAATCGACAATAAAAACATTGCTAAAAATCCAATATGCAATACACGAATGATTTTTTTCACAAAAATCCTAGTTTTTAAATTTTATATATTAAAGGTAATTAAACTATTTTATTAAAAAATTATACAATAAGAAATATTAATAATAAGGAAAATTTAATATGATATATTAGAATAGTCATATTGCCAAAATAATAACTGTAGCATATATAAATACTCTTTTAAGATATTGTAAACAAAATTAGAGTAAAATAGTCTTAATTAAATTAAGGAAATCGCAAATGCTACTTACAAGAGCAAGTGAATATGCCCTGCTTTCACTAGATATTATAAGAACTGCCAAATCTCCTATTGGAGTGGAATATCTAGCCAACGAACTCAATATCCCAAAAAGTTTTTTAGCCAAAATCCTGCAAAACCTTGCAAAAGAAGATATCCTAGTCTCAAAAAAAGGCGCCAAAGGAGGGTTTGTGCTCTCCAAACCTGTAAATGAAATATCTCTATATAAAGTTATCGTAGCAGCCGAAGGAAAAGCGCCCGCTGTTTTTGATTGTGTACAATATGCCGACACATGCCCAAATGGAGCGATGGGATTATGTGCGATATCACCGTTTTTGGCTACATTTCAAGGCAAAATCAACTCATTTTTAAAAGAATTAAGCCTAGGAGACATTTTTGAAGCGTAAACTATACCACTTATCCCATATAGATCTTGATGGATACGGATGCCAATATCTCACATCAAAAGCTTTTGATGAAATCTCTTGTTATAATGCCAATTATGGCCCGGAGGTTGGTGCAAGGCTAAGAGAGATTGTCAAAGATATTATTACTGATGCAAATCAATCAAATGCTATTATCCTCATAACAGATCTCAACCTAACCCCCAAAGAAGCAAATTGGATAGAAAAAGAAGCTGGGATTCTAAAAGCAGGCTTGCAGCTTTTAGATCATCATATCACAGGTGAGAAAACTGCTCTTCAACACGCAGAGTGGTATCGTCTGGATATCAACCATTGCGGTACTTGGTTAACATATGAGTGGCTTCAAAAACAATATGACTTTGATGCTAAAAATGAATACAAAGAGATAGTAGAGACAATTAATGCTGTCGATATGTGGCACAGCAATAGTGATCTATTTGAATACGGCAAAGTAATGATGAGTATGATCTCATCTGCAAAAGAGATAAACCGCACTATGTTTCCGGCTGAAGATACGGCTTTTAAAATGTCTCTCATAGACCATGCCAGATCAATGCTTGGCAATAGCGATGCCCACATAGCTCTTGATGATGCAGCGCATAGGCTGAAAAAAGAATTTTTTATCATGGACCAAAACAATACCAAAGATAATCTTGTTGCCTTATACATCACTTCTCTGCTCTCTAGTCAAAAAGAGAGATTTACTATCACATATCAAGGATATAAGGGTGTATTGGGGTACAATATCGGCAACACATCTATAATTGGCAATACATTTTTGGTACAAAATCCTGATTATAATTTTTATATGGATGTAAATTATCGCGGTAATTTTTCTCTTAGAGGCAATGACACTCTTGATCTCTCCATTATGGCAGCAAAGGTCGGCAATGGCGGGGGACACAAAAATGCCAGCGGAGGCAAGATAGAAGAATATCAAGATTCATTTATATATGAAGAGGTCAGAAATTTCGTACAAGCATATCTAAATGATAAGAGTTTTGGAAGTTAGACCTTAACCCTTGATTGTAATGCGCGAGAGAGGGATAATAGATCTATATTTTCGAGCTCTACTCCGGTAGGTACTCCTTGGGCTATCTTGGTAAATATGAGATCAAAATCTTTGAGTTTGTCTTCTATATAAAGTATCATGGTATCGGTTGCTATGCTAGGCGGGAAAGCAAATACTACTTCACTCACTCCTTCAACCGCGCTAAACAGATGGCTTTCATCTAAGTCACTAAGCTCTCTAACCACATAATAAACACCGTTAAACTGCCCACTCTCTTCAATCACAAGAATATCTTTGGCACTTTGAACAATGCAGAGCAAACTTGTATCACGATATGGATCAGAACATATCGCACAAATTTCATCTTCGCTCATATTGTGGCATTTAGCGCATTTGCCTATAGAGCTCACGCTTGCTTCTATGGCATGGGCCAGTTTCATAGCTGCGAAGTTATCTATCATTACACTATGATAAGCTAGACGAATAGCCGTTTTTTTGCCTATGGTAGGAAAAGCCTCAAAAGCACTTACTAGATTTTCAAATGCTTCAATTTTAGAGTGTTTCATAATCCACTACTTTGGAGTACTCAACTACTTGCTTTATAAAATCTACTACTTTTATATGCTCCGGATGAATGGCATACTCTTGGAGATCTTCTTTAGTATCAAAATGGGTAATAATACTAAGATCCATAGCTCTATTCTCGGTAGAAAAGTTTTCGCCTACTTCGATATATTTAAGTGATGGAACTCTGCCATTTAGTGCAGCAAGCATCTCTTTTGCTTTTTGAATATTTGAGATTTTATTATCTTCTTTGAAACTGAATAAAACGATATGTACGATCATCTAAGGCGCTCTTTTTGATTGCCATTATAGCAAATTTATGGTAGAATTCGCCCAAAATTAATTATTCATACTATATAAAGAAAATCTTAAGGAATTATAATGACTGAAATGGATTATTATGAAGTGCTCGAAGTAAGTCGTGATTGTAATGGCGCGGAACTCAAAAAATCTTATCGAAAATTAGCTATGAAATATCATCCGGACAGAAATCCTGATGATAAAGAAGCAGAAGAGAAATTCAAGCTGGTCAATGAAGCATACCAAGTGCTTAGCGATGAAGATAAACGTTCTATTTACGACAGATATGGCAAAGGCGGATTAGAGGGCAGAGGCATGGGCGGATTTGGCAGCGGAGCCAATATGGATGATATCATGGATATATTCAATTCTATGTTTGGCGGAGGCTTTGGTGGTTTTGGAGGCAGTAGCAGGACTCAAAACTCTTCAAAATATCCTCTAGACTTCGAGGTCAGATACACACTTGAATTTCATGAGGCAGTTTTTGGATGCGAAAAAGAGATAGAGATCTCATATAAAAGCGCATGTGAAGCCTGCAATGGCACCGGAGCCAAAGACGGTAAATTAACTACTTGTCAAACTTGTAAAGGTCACGGGCAAGTAGTGATGAAGCAAGGCTTTATGACATTTGCACAAACTTGCCCGACGTGTCACGGCGAAGGAAAAATAGCACAAGACAAATGCACATCATGCGGCGGAAAAGGTTATGAGACCAAAAAAGAGAAAGTCACCATCAAAGTACCTGCCGGTATAGACAATGGCAACAGACTCAGAGTAAAAGGCCATGGCAATATAGCTAAAAATGGTCAAAGAGGCGATTTGTATGTGACTTTTATGGTAAAAGATGATGAAAATTTCATTCGCAACGGTAATGATATATATATAGAAGTGCCTATATTTTTTACGCAAGCTATTTTAGGTGAAAGAGTAACCATTCCATCTCTTCAAGGCGAGCTTGAATTGGAACTCAAAAAAGGAACTACTGATAAAGAACAATTTGTATTTCCAAATGAAGGAGTAGCAGATGTTCACAGCGGACGCAAAGGAAGATTGATAGCTCAAGTGCATATTGTATTTCCGACGTCTTTAGATGACGAACAAAAAAGAATGCTTGAAGAGCTGCAAAATAGCTTTGGAATAGAGAGCAAACCACATAAAACTATCTTTGAAAATTGCTTTGAGAGAGTAAAGGATTGGTTTAAATAGAGTTTTTGATACAATAAATCAAAACTTTCAAAATTATACAGATGCCGTAATAGGTTCAATATGACAATGTCGTTACGAACATTTATCAAACAATAAATCAAAAAAGGACAAAAATGGTATCAGCACATCACTTGACGTGGTCTATCGTAGGAATATTATCTTTAATTATTTTTATAATAGGCTACTATTTTATTGCAACAGAAGAAAAATATAATCTGAATAAATCGAAACCTGCTTTATTCATAGGTACTTTTATGTTTATGATCATAGGTATATATTTTGCCGTAAATGGTCTTGATGTAGAACCGCTTCATAATGAAATGAAAGTACTTATCCTTGAGATAGCAGAGATATTTTTCTTTCTTTTCGTTGCTATGACGTTTATAGAGACTATGATAGAGCGAAATGTCTTTGACGTACTCAAATATAAACTTATATCCAAAGGATATACATTTAAACAACTCTTTTGGCTGACAGGCTTTTTGGCATTTTTTATCTCCCCTGTAGCTGATAATTTAACGACTGCATTGATTTTATCCACAGTGCTGTTCACTATCGACAAGACAACCAAAGAATTTTTAGTCCCAAGTGCTGTTAATATAGTAGTAGCAGCTAATGCCGGAGGTGCTTGGAGTCCATTTGGAGATATCACCACCTTGATGGCATGGACTGCAGGTAAAGGTGAATTTATAGACTTTTTAGCTCTCTTTCCGGCATCCATAATCGGTTATTTGATAACTGCATTGCTTTTGTCTCGTGTAGTACCAAATGGAAGACCTCCCTTTTCTGAACAAACTAACAAAATAGAGATACTTAAGCCAGGCGCAAAAGTAGTCATTTATCTTGGGATTGCTACCATTGCTATTGCCGTGCTCGGACACCAGTTTTTCCATTTCCCTGCAATGTGGGGCATGATGTTTGGTCTTGCGATTTTAAAATTATACTCCTATAGATTGAAACGAAGAGATGGAGAAACATTTGATGTTTTTGTCAATATGAAACATGTTGAAAATGATACTTTACTCTTTTTCTTTGGTATTCTTTCAGCCGTAGGGGCCCTGCATTTCCTTGGATTTTTGGAATATATCATAGTCATCTATGACAAAATAGGACCGACATTTGGCAATATTGGAGTTGGGTTCATCTCTGCAATTATAGATAATGTCCCTGTGATGAGCGCTATACTAAAAGCCAATCCTAGCATGGGGCTTGACCAGTGGCTGCTAGTAACTCTGACTGCAGGGATCGGCGGGAGCCTAATAAGCTTCGGTTCTGCAGCAGGGGTCGGTGTTATGGGAAGACTCAAAGGAATATATACATTCCAAGCTCATATGCAATACTCTTGGACCATCCTGATTGGATATATAGTTTCACTTATCGTTTGGTATGTGCAGTTCGAGGTAATGGGGCTTTATTAGCAAGCCCTTGTGTATCTTATACTTTGCACACTAACAACATCAAAAATTCTTATAAATTTCCCTTAAAATGCTTTATAATCAATTAAGTTTGACGGTGCTATACTTACTTAAGGATACAAAATATCTTTAAATAAGTTTTTAAAAAGGATTAAGTATGGGTATGCGCGGTAATTCGATAATCAAAGGTTTGGAGATAAGCGAGATAATCACTATGCTAAACAAAGCATATGCTGATGAATGGCTAGCGTATTACCAATACTTTATAGAATCCAAAGTAATAAAAGGTATTATGAAAGATGCCGCGATAGTAGAATTGACACAGCACGCTGCAGATGAACTCAGACATGCAACTATGGTAGCTGATCGTATTGTCCAACTAGGCGGTACTCCGCTTACTCATCCTCAAACTTGGTTTGCTAATGCAAATTGCTCATATGAAGAGCCAAAAGATTTTGATGTGGTTGCTATACTTAATGATGCCATCAAAGGTGAGCAGTGTGCTATCTCTGTATATTCCAAACTTGCCGACATGACAAAAGACAAAGATATAATTACATACAATATGGTCTCATCCATACTGGCAGACGAGGTAGAGCACGAAGAAGACCTACAAGCGCTGCATGATGATATAGCTGATTTCATAACTGATCTAAAAAAGAGTATGCAATAATCTTTGACCACGTAAATGCTCGCTTGGCGGCGTAGGCAAAGAGTACTTTAAAAAACACAACAAAGACGTAACGGTAGGCTAATACCTATCTGTCGCCCTGAATTTATTTCAGGGTCTAATATTTAAAACAAATTACTTTTATAAAATCACGAATCCATCATATTCAAGTCTTTCGCTATTTGCCGAGACGTAAGATATATCGTGTACTACCGATGCGGGTGAACCTTCTTTTAAAAGCTCTAAAAATCCGCTAATCTCATCATCAAGAAGCTCTGCATACACTTCGACTGTACCGTCATTAAGGTTTTTTACCGTTCCTCTATATCCGGCTTTCATTGCATTTTGCGATACACTCTTGCGGTAAAAAACGCCTTGAACTTTGCCAATTACTATAAATCTATAAAGCTGCATACTCTAGCTGCCTTTTATTTTACTGTTTGGTGCAACACTATTTTAGTTGGACTATCTTTTATAGAGCTATCATCTACTCTTATATCATATGCAATCACAAATATCTCATCACCGCTTTGCAAATAATGGCTTTCTCCAAACACAGCATAAGCTGTCGCACCAATCGTTATCAATGCTTGTGAAGGATAATTTGCATTTTTTATATGCTCTGCCATATCTTCCAAGGGGCCGAAATCTTTTTGATTATTCATCTTATCAATTAGCCAAGATATTAGTTTCTCATAGAAATATCCGTATCCAAGAAGCGGTGCATCTACACCATATTCATGCAAGACACCATCTCTAAGCAAATAAGAGCATAAATGGTAGTTATCCATAATTCCGCCCTTGCTAAATTTATCTATATCTATGAATTTAGTCGAAATCCCTTTACTGTCATCGCCCCAACTCTTTTTGTACGATATCTTGGGTGCTCCTTCTTTTCTAATGGTACAATCATTAAAAGTACCAAATACTTTTGGCACAAGAGAGGCTACTTTTTTGTTTTCATCATATATGATATCACATGCAAGTACGATCTCGGGCTCGACTTGTGCATCATCATCGTTTGGCAATGTAAGTGTAGTAGAACTAATAGGATAGCGACCTAAAAAACTATCACTGTGAGGTAAATAAAAAGGAAATATACCTTTTGGTGCATCAGCTTCTTCTGTAACAACATCTTTAAAATCTTCTAATTCTCCAGCTTGTTCTAAATGATGGGCAAAATTGCCGGCTACCCCAAAACATATCGCGTTACGAAAATCCATATATATCCTTGCAAACATAAAAAATAATAGAAAAAAGTATAATGAAAAAAGAAGAAAATTGGCTTAAAAAAAGAAACTTAATCGCTCGCAACGAGCGATTAATAGCGAATGTTATCGCATCGAAGAGCTACTTTTGACAAAGTCAAAAAAATTAGCAAACAGCGTCTTTAACTGTTTTTCCAAATTTGAATTTTGGTGCAGTATGTGCAGGTTTGCTATAAGTTTTTGTAGTTCCTGGAACTGTACCAGTTTTTGCTGCTACTTGTGCAGTACAAAAAGTACCAAAACCAACAAGTGTTATCTCGTCTTTTTTGGCTAAAACTTCAGTTACTGAAGCAGTAAATGCTTTTACAGCTCTTTCTGCTGCTGCTTTGCTCTCAAAATTACCGTTTTTTTGTACAAGCTCTACGAACTCTGCTTTTGTCATTGTCTATCCTTTTAAAAATATAAGATGTGGGCATTATAACATATAAAATTATAAAATGAAAATAAAAAATAAAAAAAAATATTAATTTTGAAGTTTTAAGGAGTATTTGCAAATAAAAATTGAATTAATGGTGCGGTCGGGGGGATTTGAACCCCCACACCCGTAAGGCACTACCACCTCAAGGTAGCGTGTCTACCGTTCCACCACGACCGCATATATGTAGTTTTCGGAAAGGAAATTATATCCTTCCGAACTTAAATTTATACTAATTAACCAAGAAATGGGTTAGCATAAAGAGCGATAAGAGCGATAACAAGTGTATAGATAACTTGTGCTTCGATCATTGCGATAGCGATGAACATAGTTGTCATCAATTTACCGCCAAGACCTGGGTTTCTAGCAGTACCAGCGATAGTAGCAGCAGCAGTATTACCCATACCTACCGCACCACCAAGCGCAGCAAGACCAAGACCGATACCAGCAGCTACTACAGAGTAAGCTTGGATCATAGAAGTACCTTCATCTGCAGCAAATGCAAAAGCACCAAGTGCCAAGAAAAGTAAGAAAAACTTTTTCATTTTATATCCTTAAAATTAATAGGTTTAAAGTCCCTGTTGACTATCATTCAGATCCGTTCGGCTTGCGTATCCCTACTTGTCATCTAAAATAACGCGAAATTATATCCAAAGTTAGTTTAAAAAATTGGCTTCACTAGATAATTGAATTCAGATTTGTTATTAAACAAAAATAGTTATTA
Organism: Sulfurovaceae bacterium; assembly: GCA_041654415.1. GTDB lineage: Bacteria > Campylobacterota > Campylobacteria > Campylobacterales > Sulfurovaceae > BN30871. The sequence continues at coordinate 22,040 of JBAZDL010000012.1, forward strand.
TTTATATATTTTAAATTTATTATTGAAGTTTTATTTTTATTCTAATTAAATATAAGAATTGATAAAATATGCTTGTTGCGACTTCAATATGCATGCAATAAAAACTATACAAAGGATACATGATGATCTCTATTTATGATTTTGTAAAAAATTTGCTGAATGGTTTTCAATCTATATCGTTACTATTTACTAGAGCGATATTAGCTTATGGATTTTATGGACCTGCTACCCATAAATGGTCGGACATGAAAGGTACTGCTGCATTTTTTGAGAGCGTAGGTATACCGTTTCCTATGATAAATGCTTACATGGCAGCAACAACAGAACTATTGGGTGTCATTTTGCTTACACTTGGGCTTTTTACTAGACTTATATCTATCCCACTTATGATAGTTATGGTAGTTGCTATATTAACCGTACACATATCAAATGGATTTAGCTCTAGTAATCACGGATTTGAGATTCCATTGTATTATTTTATATTTGCATTTTCGTTAGCATCTTTTGGCGGAGGTAAATTTAGCTTGGATTATTTACTATTTGAGAAAAATAAATGAATATTAAAAAGTTATATGATTGTGGCACAATAAGCATCAGCAGCCAATGCGCTGGTGCTAAATAAAATTATGCCATAAATGCTGGAGTAGCAAGTTCAATTTTTTTGCCGCTTTGTTCTAAAACTACTACCTCAATAATATCATCAACACTATAACGCTGGGAAAGATTATTTACTCTGCTTTTATCTACCTTGGAGATATGAAGCAAAGCATCATAACCGTCTGGCATTTCAACAAAAACACCGAAATCCATAATTTTTTTGACTTTGCCTTGATATATTTTTCCAAGCTCATAAACCATTTGTTCTTTAACGGGAGCGTCAGCTATATTTTGTATATAAGCTTTGGCTTCTTGGAGTTTTTGCTCATCTTGACCGCTAAGCTTGACTCCGCCTTTGTCGCGATCAAGATCTATACTAACTTCAAATTTCTCTATGATCTCTCTTATAGTAGCTCCTGCTTTGCCTATAATGTCCACGATTTTTGTAACCGGTACGCTAAAATACTCTGTCTTTGGCAATGCCAAAGATGGCTTCATTATCTCTTGTGCATTTTGCATAATACCAAGGATGTGTTCTTTGCCTTTTTTGGCTTCCATAATTGCATCTTTGATAACATCGATAGATATACCATGTAATTTAATATCCATTTGCATTGCACTTATCCCGCCCATGGTTCCTGCTACTTTGAAATCCATATCTCCTTCAAAATCTTCCAGTCCCATTATGTCGGTTAATACTGCATATTTTTCGCCGTCACTCATAAGCCCCATAGCAATACCAGCGACCAATGATTCTACATTTACACCTGCTGCGCAAAGCGCCAATGAGCCGCCACACACAGTAGCCATAGAAGACGAACCGTTACTCTCTAATATCTCGGATACCACACGTACACTTTGATTAGCTTCAAGTGATACTGTACACTCCAAAGCTCTTTTAGCCAAATTGCCGTGACCCAATTCTCTTCTGTTGGTTGGACCTATTGGCTTTGAATCTCCAACAGAAAAGCCTGGAAAATTATAATGCACCATCAAGCTTTCGCTTCTTGAGGTTTTATCTGTGATCAGCTCGTACATTTGAGCATCTTTTTTGTCTCCAAGAGTAGCCGTCACAAGAGCTTGGGTTTGACCCCTGGTGAATAGGCATGAGCCATGCACTGATGGAAGCAAGTTGGTTTCTATGGTAATTGGCCGGACTTCATCTAGTTTTCGTCCATCGGCTCTTTTGCCTTCATTTAATATCATTGCTCTTGATACTTTGGCTTTATAGCTAGAGAGTGCATGATATAAAGCGGTCTCATCAACTTCTTTATTTTCGGATACCAACTTGAAAATAATTTTATCTTTTAATGAATCAAGCGCACTGCTTCTCTCGCTTTTGGCCATATAGCAAATGGCATCATAAACATCATCTGCAAAATTAGAAGAGATATACTCTTCTAATTCCTTATCGGCATCTTTGGAGAAAAGCTCTAGCTCAAGTACTGAATTTTTGAGTTTGATAAATTCTTGATGATATCTGTTTGAAGCATTGTTTATCTCAGTGCTGGCATTTGCAACAAGAGAAATTAATTTATCTTCAGGCAATACATTGCTTTTGCTTTCTGTTTGAATAGTTCTCATCTCTATCATAATTACTTCATTGCCTGAACCGACCACCAATAAATCCAATTGGCTTCTTTCTTGTATATCCAAAGATGGATTATATATCACTTCATCGTCAATGATCCCCACCCTTACAGCTGCTACGCTTTTTGAGACAGGAACATCTGAAGTCAACAACGCAGAATTGGCAGCATGAATAGCAGCAAGCTGCATATCAACGCGAGAATCACTGCTTACCACAAGGACTGTTATGGTAATTGGGTAATTAAATCCTTTTGGGAATAAAGGGCGCAAAGAACGATCAACAATACGCGAAGTCAGTGTCTCAAAATCACTCGGTTTCGATTCTCTTTTGATAAATCCACCGGGAATCTTGGCTGCTGCATATGATTTTTCTATATACTGCACGGTTAATGGTAAAAAATCTTCTTTCACCGGCTCTTTGTCTACTGCGACAGTAGCAATTAGAACGGCATTGCCTTGTTTATACCATACACTTCCATTTGCCTGTTTTGCTACTTTGCCAAATGTAAAGTTTTCAGTGATTTGATTGTTGGTAATAGATATAATTGTTTCGCTCATATAAAGGTCGCCTTTAAAAAAATAATCTTTAATTATACCCAAATAGCAATGATAAAGAGATTTACATCTTGAATCTTTGTGTATGACTGCCAAGGGGCAATTGTTTTTTTATCTCTTCATCATCAAATGTAAATCTAAAATTCTCTATATACTCCATGAGGATTGCATAAGCTGCATTTACCCTTTCCATAGCTTCGTTACTTCCGCCTTCTTTGTCCGGATGTACGCTTTTTGCGACAAAACGATACCTCTTTTTAATATCTTCTTTTGTTATTAGCGTAGGAAGTCCTAGGATATCTAGTGCTTGATGTATCTCATCGTATGAAATTGACATATTTTTACCTTGAAGTTCCAAGAGTTGCAAATGGAATAAATTTGAGTTGAATATATGCAGATAAACTGTCATCGTATGACGGTCCGCTTTGAGTCAACATAGGAGTAGCATTTTTTGACAATGATACAGATACCGCAAAGCACTCTTGAGAATAGCTGGTTCCCAAGTGCCAATATTTACTATATTCATTATCAAGCTCATAGCTTACTCCGCCGTATACTTTCACATTCTGGTTAATTTGATATCCAATATCCAGATTTAAATTATTTGCTTCGGCTATTTCGTTTTTTTCGTCTTGAAAATCTTTTTTATACGCATGAGACATAGCTATAGAAAAATCATCTCTAATCCAAGATGCCCCGGTGAATACTGAACGAAATTTTTCAAATTCATGAGAAAATAAAAAAATATTTGAAAACTGTATATCTTCGAAATTCCACTCAATTTCATGATATAAATCACCCCAATTGTATACTTTTTTTGGGTAGTATGGCTGCGATAATCGTTGTGAAAAATTAAGATTCATTTCATTATCATAAAAATATTGGCTAAATGCAAATTGATATTGTTCCTGCGGAAGTTCCATAGCAAAAAGTTTTTGCTGTTCTACGCCTAAAAGATCAAATGCAACGGGTGATTCATATGTACGGCCAAGTTGTGCATAAGATAAAGACGGTTGCATTACATGAATAAAATTATTATATGCTTTAGTTAGATCACTATGCAATTTAACTTTGTGTGCGTTTGTTGCAAATGTAAAATTATCCTCACCTGCTATGATATTGTCAAATAACATTTTTGATGCATAAAGCTCTTCGGAGAAACTAAATCTTAAATAATCATTCCAAATAGGCACACTCCATTCTAACGGTAAACGAAATTCGGATTGTTGGAGGGTGGATCCGCCAGAACGATAGTAATTATTCAATAAGATATCTGCATTATAATATATAGGCAGCGAACCTATAGAATTATAATATTTATGAAATTGCACAGTTGGCAGGATTTGAAGAGTATCATTATTTGAAGTTTTGAGCGTATCAATAAAATACTTAGCATTGATTCCTGCATAGTATTCTTCATTATGCAAAAAATAATTCAACCTGCTTTCTTGAAATGATGCGACACCAAAATGGCTAAATTTAGATTTTTGTAAATTGATATAATCTATATCATTGAGATAAATACCGTTTACAAATAATCCGTCTTCAAAACCCCATGGAAGATCATCAAAAAGTTTTGATGAATTATATAAAAGTTCTACTCCATAGTGATCTTGATATTTTAGATCATGGGAATTTTTATAATCATCAAAGTCTCTAAAATTACCTATCCTAAACTCACCGCTCGAATCAGCACTGTCTGCAAACCTGAGTGTTGCATACGCTCCTATACTTCTTTTTGTACGAATTTGAGGATTAAGCTCAATGTCCCAATTTGGCGCAAATGCCAAAAATATAGGCTGTTCATATACAAAACCCTCGTCGCCGCTAAAACCAAACCTAGGAAAAAGTAGACCGCTTCTTCTCTCCCTGTTGGTAGTAAAGCCTAAATACGGCAAATAAAAAACAGGCGTATCCCACATATATATCTTGGCGCCATATATCTCCATATAGTCATCTTTATCATCATAAACAGAACGGTCAAAGACGATTTTCCAAAGAGGCTTTTCCAAGGAACAGCTTGATAATAGTGTATTACCCAGAGTGTAAGTGTCATCTTTTTTTATAGCATCATTAGTATAAAGCCAAATATTGTTTTCGTTCATTAAAAATAGATTATCAAACTCGGTAGCCTTACTAGCAATATTGATCGTCATATGATCACTTTGTTCTTTGGTCTGCTCATAACCTATAGATTCTATATTTCCATCAAGAGTTAAAATATTTGTATTTTTATCAAACCATGCTTGATCTGATCTGAGTATACTATTTTGATAAAATACCAATACATCATCATTCGCAGCTGCGGTTGTCTTGGTAGCATTTATATCTTTTGCGATAAGCTCTATATTATTAGATAATTCATCTGCGTATCCTGCTTGCATCATCAATGCCATAGAAGCTGCAACGGATACTTTTTTAAGCATCCACTACCACTGCATTGGAAAATTTATCATGCATCGTTTGCACTTTTGGAGATAAAAATGCTACCAAAAAGCCCAAATAAAAAGCCGCCTCACTAAATAATCTAAGAAATGATCTAAGTAATGCTTTGTGCCACAGCAATAACATGCCGCTATCTTCATCAACGACACGAATTTTCAATGCAAAATTACCCACAGTCATTCCGTTTTGCCATACAAGCACCCAATGATAAAGGAGTTTGACCAATGCAATAATATAAAAATTATCGTTCATAAATACGCTAAGCGCTTCTATGTCAGTTAAGGCAGATAATTGATTATAAAATATAACAAAGATCAACATAGACAATACAAGATCATCAATAATAAAAGACGCGATTCTTTTTTTGACTGGAGCGATATTCATATCTATCTCTTCAGCTTAACGCCTGATATGCTATATCGCTTCTGCATTGCTTGCCGGCAAAATGAACTTGTCCGCACAACATATATGCTCTTCGTTGAGCTTCGGCAATACTATCTCCTACTCCTACACATACAAGTACTCTTCCGCCTGTGGCATATAGCTTGCCGTCATCTCCTCTGGTTACACCGGCAAAAGATATATGTGCATTTGATGCTATATCATCATGCACTATATTGTCTATAATAATTTCAGCCGGAACAGACTCGCTATA
>JBAZDL010000013.1:0-27038 GCA_041654415.1 Sulfurovaceae bacterium
GAATAAAGTTTATAACAACACTGGTCAAAAAAAATAAAATAGAAAAAAGAAGTATCTCTTTTGCCCATTTTTTAAACCACGGCTGCTTATTTTGCATTATCAGCCTTTGGCACCAGATAGGTGTCTAGCCTCTTATTCCATCCTTTTCTCCATCTCTCTTCACCACGAGCTTTTGGAGAATTTGCTATGCGTCGGGAGAGCATAGCTTTTGCACTATCGCTAAATGCCTTAAATCTATCGCTTTCTTTTGGATCCATGTGGTCCAACACCTGAAGCAATCCCCAACCTTGATTGTTATATCTTTCGCTTGGCAAAGTGCCCTCGCCTTTGAAATTGACATAGTCTGTCAACACATAAACACCGTGTTCATTTAAAGATCCATCACGATTATATAATATTTTATTGAATCTTTCTTCTATCATCGCAGCTTTTTTAGAGTCATCTATAGTTTCAAGCATTTGAGGCAAAGCTTTAAAAAGCCTATCTGCAAGGAAACCTGCTTGAATATCTTTTGTATTTTGCAAAAAGTTAAATAGCTCTTGATACTGCTTGTCGTTTCTCGCTTTTGCGGCATACATTTCTTGTTTGCTATTCCAAGGCAAGGGAGTTTTTGACGTAAGCCATGAAGGCATAGATACGTTTCTATCTTCCATATATTTTAGCACCATAGGAAAAACTTCTCGAAATCTTTCGGTATGGCCTTTTGAAAACCATATAAAATGACCTATACCCAGCGATGCAAAATCCTCTCCATAATTCCAATGTATCAGATACTCGTCTCGCCCCAATATTTCATTCTTGCTAACTTTTTCCGCAATATACAACTCTTGGGCTTTGGTTAATTTTGCAATAGGCTTGGCAGATACACATAACGAAACAAAAAGTATGGCTAAAATAATTTTTTTTATCATATAAAACTCGGTGCGTCATTTGCAAAGAGTATCAAATCTCCTGCTTTTGTATGTTTGATCAGCATATCTTGCATTTGGGATTTTTGCGCTAATTTGATAAGTTTATTTTTATCCACATACTTCTCAAAAATAGCCAGATTCAGTCCGCCTGTCACTACTACAAGATCAAATACTTCATTTGCCCTCTTAGCAACTTGGATATTTAGCTCTTCACCTGCCTCTACAAGTCCAGGTGTAATAACTACTTTTCTTCCGCTATAAGTAGAAGCCAAATCAAATGATGCCATCATCCCATCTATATTGCCATTAAAGCTATCATCAAGAATAAGTTTGCCGCCTGCATCAATCCTCTCCAATCTATGCGGAGTGGCCTTGAGTGTTTTTAATCTTTTTTGAATGCTTTCTTTGTCAATTCCGAGTGCAATCGCTACTTTGATAGCGGCTGCTAAATTGATCGCATGAAAATCACCCAATATAGGAACCTCATACTTAACACCATCAAGTATAAAACTAGTACCATCAAGCGTTGAAACAACGTCCGTTACATCCGATCCAAAAAGATGCATATGGGCAGATGATGTTGCCATGGTGCTTTCATGCAGCCACGCTTCTTTTAACCGATTGCTTTGCAGGATCTCCATTTTTGTGGCAGCTATTGCATCTAAGGTTTTGAAATACTCTATATGTGCAGGCCCTATCTTGCCTACTACGGCATAGTGAGGGTTTACGAATGTAGCTATCTCGGCTATGTCTCCTTTGAGCCTAGCACCCATCTCCACAATATACACTTGTGTATTATCAGGCAGATCATCGTTGATATCTTTCATAATACCGCCAAGCGTATTTACAGAACGTGGAGTAGCATAAGTACGAAAACTGCCTTGTAAAATATGAGCCAAAAAGTTTTTGATACTTGTCTTGCCATAACTTGCAGTAACGCCTATGACTATCAAATCTTTCATGCCTTCTATTTTGGCTTTTGCTTTGGCTTTATAGCCAAAAAATAACATCTTTTCAACTATAAGTGAAATGATCCAAGCCATAACAAAAGGAGCAAAAACAAACTCGCATCCTGCTATAAACCACATCAACAGAGCAGAAACGATCAATATCGCAAAAAATCTTTTGATTCTGCCTGTCCACACAAGCGGTTTGTCTAAACCTCTGTACCATAAAAAAAGTATACCAATATAGAGCAAAGAAACCACTATTCCCATTTTCAATAAAGCAGAAGCCAATATATATATCCCCAAAGGAATTATGAAATATACAACATTCCAAATTGGTTTAGTATGATGGAAAAGCACCCTGTTTAACTTATAGCTATACCATTGCAGATTTGTTATAAGATAATATCCCGAAGCAAGTACAAAAAGTAAATATCCTGCAAACTCTATCATTCTTCACCGCCTGTGCATATTTCTGTGATAGTTTTAGCTATAAAAGGAGCGTGTTTTAAAAAGAAGTAATGATCTCCGCTCAGTGGATAAAGAATACTATTGCTCATAATAGAATGTATCTTTTTAGCAGTCCAAAGCGGTGTAGCCGTATCTTCTTTGCCCCAAAACAAAAGTGCCGTATTTTTAAAATTTGCAAATTGTGACTCAAAATCCTCATTGACGACATTTTTGAATGTCTCATACATTTCATGACTCATGCCTTGCACATCTTTGCTAGCAAAGATAGAACGAAGTTTTGCAAATCCAAGAGGTTTGAGCAATTTAAATATAGCTATCTTGGCTCTTACACTAAAAGGTTTAGGTACCAAAATACCGGATGATGATAAAAGCACCAAACAAGGAGGATTTAGCAAAGTTGCGACCTTTCCTCCAAACGAGTGTCCAACAATAGCTTTTGGTTTCACACCAAGATCATCTAAAAATTTTTGAATGATACCGGCATAATCTTGCGTGGTCAATACTGTATGATTGGTACTTCTGCCAAAGCCAGGCATATCGATATAAATATGTTTCAAATTTGGCATTAGTTTGCCAAAAGCCTGTTTCATAATCTCTTTATTGCTTCCCCAGCCATGCAAGATCACTATACTATCAGAACATGTGGGATTGACAATATCATACACAATTGTAAAAATATGCCCATCATAATGAAGCTCTTTTGCTGCCATGAAACCTACTTAAGAAAATTTTCTTAATTGTATCCAAAAGAGGCTTTTTAATATCTTCATTTTATTTTAGTCTTTAATGCTTTGGCACAGACAAAGGCGGATGAAAATGCCCATTGTAAATTATATCCTCCAAGTTCGCCGGTGACATCCAGCACTTCGCCTACAAAATACAAATTATCTGTTTTTTTGCTCATCATTGTGCATGGATCAACCTCGCTTGTAATAATCCCACCTTTTGTAACTTCAGCTTTACTATAACCAAAAGTACCCGCCGGAGCCAAAGAATAATTCTGCAATCCCAAGAGTCTATCTCTCTCATCTTTTGCTAAAGTATCAAAAGTTTTATCTGGTATATTCAGATTTTCTAAAAGTGATTTGATCACTCGTTTTGGAAGCGGGAGCAAAGTACTTATATTTTTCTTGGAACCTGACAAGCTTTTCCATCTAAAATTAGGTAAAAAATCAATAGAAATGGATCCCTTTTCCCAATACAATGAAGCATTAAGTACACTTGGGCCGCTGATTCCTTTGTGGGCAAACAGCAAATCCCCTTTATAGCTCTTTGTGCCTACTTTGATTTCAACATTACTAACTGATGAACCGCTAAGCTCTTTCATAAAAAACTGTTCTTTTTGGAGTGTAAATCCTACCAATGCCGGAGTAAGCTTACTGACAGAATGGCTAGCATTTTGAGCTATCTTATAACCGATATCACTTGCACCCAAAATTGGGTAGCTTAAGCCTCCAGAGGCTACGACTACAAGTTTTGCTTTTATTTTTTGTTTGTTAGTTTGTACCAAAAATCCATCTTTAACAGGAGTAATATCGAGTACTTTTTCATTTAGCAACACAGTTTGTTTGCTGCTCTCTTTTGACAATATGGAGACAATCTCTTTGGCGCTATTGGGACAAAAATATTGGTGGTTTTTTTGGGATATAAGACTCAGGCCTCTAGCTTCACACCAGCTCAAAAGTGCATTTTGATCAAATTGACCTATAGCATTCGATATGAAATCTTTATCTCCTAGATAATTATCGCTGCTTACAATTTCATTGGTGACATTGCATCTGCCTCCACCGCTTACTAAAAGCTTTGCTCCGACTTTGGGGTTTGACTCTATAACAATGGCACTTTTAGGAGGCAACAGTGAAGCTAGCATAAGCCCGCTAGCTCCCCCGCCTATAATCACAACAGGTATCATGGCGGCATTATATCCAAAAAGTTACATTTGCAAAAATATGTTACAATATTAAAAACTTTTCACAGGGAAATGATGCTCAAAATATTTCTATTTTTATTTTTCAGCATTATTGTTTTTGGAGCCAATACTTTTAGTATTTCAGGCTCGGATGGCATGCGTGTCATAAAACACAGAAACAATCCGGCACTTACACAAAATGCCAAAGAGTATTCATATCAAGCATTTTATAGCGAATTGCAACAGCAAAAAATATTAGCCCTCAAAGCGGAGATAGCAAGCAGGCAAAAAGGGCAAAGCTCTCAAAAAACATCAAAAACTTATCAAACAAGCAACTCCTGCTATATCGAAAATACAAATCAAAACTTGCTCATCAAAGATGCCAAAAATCACAAAGGCGGCAGATATGTATGGGGAGGTACAAATCCAAAAGGATTTGATTGCTCAGGATATGTCCAATATCTTTACGGTAAACACGGTATCAAGCTTCCTCGCACTGCACTTGCACAATCCAAAGTTGGCTTTCCTGTGGATACTAATTATCTTAAACAAGGAGATCTGCTATTTTTCTTGACTGATAAAAAACGAAATATTCCGATTACTCATGTAGGCATATATGTAGGAAACGGCCAATTCATACATGCAGCGTCAAAAGATAAAGGCATTATCATTTCTCCTCTCAATAGCGGCTCTTATGCAGAGACATTTGTAGGTGCAAAAAGAGTACTTCCGTCTTAAAATAATAAAACTTTTATAGCCTTTGCAGTTTTTTTAACCCCTCTTTAACCAGGGTTGCGGTATCCCCGCTGCTTCCTTGGAGTGCTTTTCGTATCTCATCTTTTTTAAATCCCAAGCTCTCTAGCGCCATAACAGCTTCGCCCATTGAACTGCCAACATTATCGCCGCTGGAACTATCTACTATAAAATCAGCTAGCTCTACAAGTATCCTGCTAGCAGCCTTTGGCCCAATGCCAGGAACCCTTTTAAGCATAGAGACATCTTTGGAGTTGATAACTTTAGCAAATGTCTGCGGAGAAAATGTAGAACAGATAGCCAGTGCTACCTTTGGTCCTACACCGTTTATCTTTAATAGTGTATCGAACATTTTTTTCTCGTCTTTTGAGGCAAAACCAAAAAGCAGATGTGCATCTTCTCTGATAATCTGAGTAGCAAAAAGCTTCACTTCTTGTGAGTCAAGTGTTTGTGAAGTATGAAGCGATATGAGCACTTCATATATAAGGCCATTATTATTGATATGCAAAAATGTCGGCTCTTTGTGTTCTATACTTCCTTGAATGCCTACTATCATATATGACTCCTTTTGTATTTTTGTGAGTATATCTTAATATCAATTTCGATAGTAAAAAATATGTCAAATTGTCATGAAAGTTACATGACTATAAAGCTGAGGCTTATTTAGGATATAATCATATTTAATTTTTGATTGGCAGGCAGCATGAGATTTCGAGCAATATTTTCAAACTCTTTTGGCATTTTAATATCGCGTATTACCGGACTCGGAAGAGATATCATGATGACATCGGCACTTGGTGCCAGCGTCTGGAGTGATGTCTTTCTCATGGCTTTTAAGTTTCCAAATCTATTTCGCAGAATATTTGCCGAAGGCTCTTTTACCCAAAGCTTTATGCCTTCATATGTAGCTTCGCGTCAAAAAGGTGTCTTTGCAGTTGCGATATTTTTGCGTTTTATGCTTATAATCATAGCCTTCTCTTTACTTGTGACGCTATTTCCTGAATTTTTTACAAAGCTTTTAGCGTGGGATTGGGGCAAAGATCTCATATCCAAGACAGCACCTTTGACCGTTATAAATTTTTGGTATTTGGACCTCATATTTATAGTTACTTTTTTAGGCACTCTTCTTCAATACAAAGAACATTTTTTTACAACCGCATTTTCAACTGTATGGCTTAATATTGCAATGATCGCTTGCTTGATGTATTATGCCAAAAGCAGTCCTGAAACTATAGTTTACGCTCTAAGTTTTTCCATCTTGGTAGGCGGATTATTGCAAGTTCTTACCCACATTTATGCGATTCGCAAAAAAGGTTTATCTAAAATTTTAATAGGTGGCTGGAAATACAGAAAAGCAAAAGACGTCAAAGAAGAAGAGAATAAATTTAAAAAACTGTTTATTCCCTCAGTCATAGGTAACTCCACAGCACAGATAGCCTCTTTTATAGATACCAGTCTAGCTTCGTTTCTAGTAGCCGGATCTGTATCGTATCTATTTTATGCCAATAGGGTTTTTCAGCTTCCGTTTGCCATTATTGCTCTTGCTATTACAACTGCCCTATTTCCTGCTATCTCAAAAGCCATCAAAAATGAAAATGAGGCTCTTGCATTTGCAAATCTAAGCAAAGCTTTTTGGCTTTTAAGCTTGCTGCTTGGGGTATCGGTTCTAGGCGGAATACTTTTAGCAGAACCTATTGTGTGGCTTTTATTCGAAAGGGGCAATTTTACTCCTCAAGATACGCGCAATACCGCCGATGTACTCATGATGTATATGGTAGGGCTCGTACCTTTTGGACTCGCAAAACTTTTTTCTCTCTATCTTTATGCAATGCACAAACATCTTAAAGCAGCCAAAATTGCTGTCGCATCACTAGTGATAAATCTGATATTCTCTGTTATTCTTATGCAGCCATTGGGAGCTGCCGGATTGGCTCTAGCAGGGAGCATAGGCGGAATGGCTCAAATGATTCTGACCATTAGAGAAGTTGGCTGGAATAGATTTGTTGAAATTATAAAAAACATTAAAACATTATATTTTTTAATAGGTATGGCTATTTTTGGTATAATATTGTATTGTATTAACCAATTTTTAATTCATCTTATTCGTTAGGAACAGTATGTATATTTATGATAGCGTCCAAAAAACAAAGTTAAAGTTTGAGCCTATACAAGCAAGTAAAGCCACACTTTATGTTTGCGGGCCCACAGTGTATGACGATGCTCATTTGGGGCATGCTAGAAGTGCACTGAGTTTTGACTTGCTTGCAAGATCATTAAAAGTTAGCGGTTATGAAGTGACATTTATCCGCAACTTTACCGATGTTGACGACAAGATCATAGCCAAGATGGAACAAACCGGCAAAACTCTGCATGAAATTACTGATTTTTACACAAATCGTTATTTGGAAGATATGGATGCCCTTGGAGTTTTAAGACCTACAATTTCACCTAAAGCTACTGAATCAATAGATGCTATGGAAGATATGATATCAACTCTTATATCCAAAGGTTACGCTTATCAAATATCAAACGGTGATGTCTATTTTGATACTTCAAAAGATAAACTCTACGGAAGTTTATCCAACAAAGTAAATGACGATACCGTAAGTCGCATAGAACATATCTCAGAGAAAAAAAGCCCAAAAGATTTTGCATTATGGAAAGCTTGTGATGAAAATGACAATGTATGTTTTGATACAAAATTTGGCCGAGGAAGACCCGGATGGCATATAGAATGTTCTGCCATGATAGCCAAATACACACAAGGCACAGATGAGTATAGTATAGATATCCACGGGGGCGGGGCGGATCTTTTATTTCCTCATCATGAAAATGAAGCAGCGCAAAGCAGATGTGCCACAGGCCATGCTCTGGCAAAATACTGGATGCATAACGGTTTTGTACAGGTAGACGGTGAAAAAATGAGCAAAAGCCTTGGAAATAGCTTTTTTCTCAAAGACGCTCTAAAAGCTTACGATGGTGAGATTTTACGATTTTATCTTACGAGTATACACTATAGAAATGACTTTAACTTCAACGAGATAGACCTGCTTCAGTCAAAAAAAAGACTTGACAAGCTATACCGTCTCAAAAAAAGACTTGTAGGCTCAGGAATAAGCGCGGCAAATAATGAATTTAAAACAGCGCTCGTAGCAGCCGTGCAGGATGATCTTAATATCTCTGTTGCTTTGAGCGTAATTGATGAAATGATAACCAAATCAAATGAACTACTTGATGCTACACCAAACGATAAAAATCTCAACAAAGAGATCATAGGAAATATAGAGTTTATAAATACACTGCTTGGTTTTGGAGCAAAAGATCCTTTTTTATATTTTCAATTAGGGGTCGATGAAACATTAAAGGCTCAAATAGAAACTCTTATAGAACAAAGAAGTGAAGCCAAAAAGCAAAAAGATTTTGCCCTGGCTGACCAAATACGCAACCAATTAAACGAGATGGATATAAACATCATGGATACAGCCGGCGGTACTGTTTGGGAGAAACTCTCTTGAAAAATCTTTTAAAGCAATACTTACCATATTTTAAAGATTACAAAAGGCAATTTGCATTTGCAATTATAGGCATGATAGCAGTTGCCATAGGCACAGCCGGCACTGCTCATATCATAAAACCTGTAATGGATGATATTTTTATCAAAAAAGACCAACATATGCTATTAGTCGTACCTTTTGCATTGGTAATGGTATTTATGCTAAAAGGCGTTGGCCGCTATATCCAAACCTACTACACAGCATATATAGGACAAGATGTCATAAGAAAATTAAGAGAAAAACTCTTGTCTCATATAACTATTTTGGATATAGATTTTTTTCATAAAATGCACTCTGGCGAACTTTTATCTCGTATCACCAATGATATATCACGCATACAAACCGTAGTAGCCAATATCATACCCGAGCTCATAAGAGAAATTCTCACTATAATGGCTCTTGGCGGTTATGTAGTTTATCAAAATCCAAAACTGGCATTCTATTTTATAGTTGTCATGCCTTTGGCTATATTTCCGCTATCAAAATTATCAAAAAAAATGCGCAGATACTCCAAACTCTCACAAGTGAGTACGGCCGATATGACCCAAAGACTCGAAGAGGTATTTTCAAATATTGAGGTTATCAAATCAAATTCATCTCAAAAATTTGAAATAGCTAGATTTGCGATAGAAAATAGTGCAGTTTTCAAATATATCATGAAACAGATCAAAGTCAATGCGCTCACATCCCCGATCATGGAGCTTTTGGGCTCTGTTGCTATCGGTCTTGTTATATATATAGGAGGAATGGAAGTTATTAACGGCAATATGACTGTCGGAAGCTTTTTTTCATTCAGTGCAGCACTTTTTATGCTATATGATCCTATACGCAGATTATCCGGGCTTTACAACAGAGCGCAAGACGCAATCAGTGCAAACGAAAGAATGATGGAGCTGCTCAATCTTGAAGCAGAGATAAAAGGCGGAGACTATCAGTTAAAAAATAGTGTAGATACCATATCGATAAAAAATGTATCTTTACATTATGATGATCATGAGGCTTTAAAAGATGTATCTTTGAAACTCCAAAAAGGCAATTTTTATGCCCTTGTAGGTGACAGCGGGGCAGGCAAAAGTTCGCTTGTTAACCTGCTTGTCAGATTTTATGACCCGAGTATCGGCCAAATACTAATAAACGATCAAAATATAAACAATTTTACCCTAGAGTCATTACACGATAAGATAGCTTATGTTACACAACATATCATGATCTTTAATGACACGATTGCAGCAAATATCGCTTACGGCAAAGAGATAGATGAAACCAGAGTGATCGAAGCACTCAAAAAAGCTTATGCTTATGATTTTGTATCCGAACTGCCAGATGGGATAAATACTATTTTAGCGCAAAGAGGCTCAAATCTCTCAGGCGGACAAAAACAACGAATTGCATTGGCTAGGGCACTATACAAAAATCCTGATGTTTTGATACTTGACGAAGCAACATCTGCGCTTGATAATACAAGCGAAAAGATGATAAAAGAAGCTATAGCAAAGTTGAAAAATGAAATGATCACTATAGCTGTAGCACATAGACTAAGCAGCATCCAAAATGCAGATAAAATATTTTATTTTAAAAAAGGACAAATTATTTGCGAAGGAACTCACGACGAACTTAGTTTGTCATGCAGTGGATATCAAAAGCTCATATCATCACTAGCAAAATAGCAATCATTGCACTCTTAGTGAGTTTTGGATATACTATTGCATATTTATAGTGGAGTATTTGGTGTCATTTTTTTCATATCAAACGTTAAAAAAATTACTATTCAAGCTAGATCCAGAAGATGCACATAGTTTGGCAAATTTTGGACTCAGAGTAGTAGAAAGATCATCACTTTTGCAGTCATTGCTGGCTAAATTTTTTGTCAAACAAGATTCGAAACTTGTACAGGAATTTTTTGGAAAAAGATTTGAAAACCCAGTAGGCCTTGGAGCCGGTTTTGACAAAGACGGCGAACATATAGAAGCCATGAGGGCTTTGGGGTTTGGATTTACAGAGATCGGTACAGTTACGCCAAAACCGCAAGACGGCAATCCAAAACCAAGACTTTTTCGCCTGATAGAAGATAACTCTATACAAAATGCTATGGGATTTAACAATCACGGCATGGAAGCAATGGCAAGTAAGCTTAAAAACTATACAGACTCTACATATCCTATCGGTATCAATATAGGCAAAAACAAAACTACAAGCGAAGAAGATGCCCTGAGTGATTACGAAACGCTTATCAAACATCTTGGCGATTTTGGGGATTATATAGTCATCAATATCTCTTCTCCAAATACACCGGGTTTACGAAATCTGCAAAATGAAGAGTTTATAACTTCACTTTTTACAATGGCAAAAAATATTACCTCAAAACCTATATTACTAAAGATCGCTCCAGATATGAGCAGTGATGATGCGATAGCTTTGTGCAGAGTTGCTATAAATGCGGGTGCAAGCGGAATTATCGCCACAAACACAACTATCGATTACACTCTTACGCCTCGTGCAAAAGATTTCGGTGGCATTAGCGGTGAACTGCTTAAAGAAAAGAGCAGAAATCTATTTCGTGCTTTGGGAAAAGAGTTTTACGGCAAAACCTTGCTTATATCGGTTGGCGGTATAGACAGTGCGCATGAAGTATACGAACGCATCAAAGACGGAGCATCTTTGGTGCAAATATACAGCATGCTTATATACAAAGGTCCAAGTTTAGCCAAGAATATCAATACGGGCCTTATACAATTGCTCAAAAAAGACGGATACACGCACATATCCCAAGCTATAGGTGCAAATTGCGAAGCTTAAAAATAAAACTAATTCTCATATTGTTGATGGGATGTATAGGAGTTACTATGGCAAATTCATTGCCTCAACATTTTACAAAAACATTAAATAACGGGATGCAAGTAGTAGTCATACCGATGCATAATGATTCTAACGTAATAACAACAAGTATTTACTATAAAGTAGGCAGCAGAAATGAAATACTAGGACAAACCGGTATGGCGCATATGCTTGAACACCTTAGCTTTAAGTCTACCAAAAATCTAGCTGCCGGTGACTTTGATGTCATAGTCAAAAAAGGAGGCGGTGTCAACAATGCGGCTACAGGATTTGATAAAACGTATTACTATATTAAAACGGCAAATAAAAATCTTGGCAAATCGCTTGAATTGTTTGCAGAGCTTATGCATAATCTATCTTTAAAAGATGATGAATTTCAAAAAGAAAGAGATGTTGTAGCAGAAGAGAGACGCCTAAGAACGGATAACAATCCTATGGGGTATCTCTATTTTAGAATTTTTAATACTCACTACACATACCACCCTTATCATTGGCTTCCAATAGGCTTCATGGAGGATATACTCTCGTGGAAAATTGAAGATATTAGAGAATTTTATGAAAATCACTACCAACCAAACAATGCCATACTTGTAGTTGCCGGCGACATCAAACCGGAAGATGTATTTAATAACTCACAAAAAATCTTTGGTGATCTAAAAAATAAACGCCAAATTCCGATAGTAAAAGCTATCGAGCCTCCAAATGATGGAACTAAAAGAGTTATGCTAAAAAAAGAAAGCAATAGAGTTGATACTATAGCAATAGCATACAGTATCCCAAATTTTGCACATGATGATCAAGTCGCATTAGGTGTGATCAGCCAAATATTAAGCGGTGGTAAAAGCAGCAGATTTGATAGCCAACTTGTAAATAAAAAGAAATTATTTAACCAGATATCTGCCTACAACATGGAATTAAAAGATCCAGGTGTATTTCTAATTATGGGGCTTTGCAGCAATGGTGTAGATCCACAAAAAGCAGAAAAAGAGATTCTGGCCGAATTAGAAAAGATCAAAAAAGACGGCATCACAAAAGCTGAACTTGATCGCGCCAAAATCAATATTAAGGCCGAATTTATATATTCGTTGGAGAGCTCCAGCTCTGTTGCCGGATTATTTGGGGACTATTATGCCATGGGCGATATAGATCCATTGCTTCATTATGAAGAGAAATTGGATAAAATAACGCCAAAAGATATCAAAGATATAGCAAATAAATATTTTGATAATAGTCACTCTACGACACTTATCTTAAGGAAACATCAATGAGAACATATCCTATAACAGGAGCAACAACAGCATTAATTACCCCATTTAAAAACGGTAAACTAAACGAACAAACATACGCCAGACTAATTCAAAGACAAATAGACAACGGCATAGATGCGGTATGTCCTGTAGGCACAACCGGAGAGAGTGCAACACTTAGTTATGACGAAGACAAAAGATGCATAGAAATTGCAGTAGAAGTATGCAAAGGCACAAATATGAAGGTGTTAGCAGGTGCCGGAAGCAATGCAACACACGAAGCTATACAGATAGCCAAATATGCCCAATCTTGCGGGGCAGATGCTATATTTTCGGTAAGTCCATATTACAATAAACCAAGCCAAGAAGGGCTCTATCAACACTACAAAGCCATAGCCGGAGCCGTTGAAATTCCTTTTATGCTATACAATGTTCCCGGTCGAACCGGAGTAGATATAAGCGCGGATACTGTTAAAAGACTTTTTGATGATCTGCCAAATCTTTTTGGGATCAAAGAAGCCAGCGGGTCACTGGATAAAATAATAGAACTTCGCCACAAATGCCCTGATTTAGCAGTATTTAGCGGTGATGATGTGATAGATTTTCCAATACTGGCCAGCGGCGGTGTGGGGATCACTTCGGTTACATCAAATCTTTTGCCTGATCTGAAAGCACAACTAACCCATGCTGCTTTAAATGGTGATTTTGATACCTCTAGAGCTATCAATGAGTCACTTTACCCTATCAATAAAGTGCTTTTTTGTGAAAGTAACCCTATACCTATAAAAGCCGCGATGTACATAGCAGGCCTTATAGAAACCTTGGAATACAGATTGCCTCTTGTCGCACCAAGCAATGAGAACATGAAAGCAATTGAAAATGTAATGAAAAATTATCAAATAGTAGGAGTAAAATAGATGTCCAATATGAAAGGCAAAACACTAGTTATCACCGGAGCTACAAAAGGAATCGGAAAAGCAATAGCCGAAAAATTTGCACAAAATGGAGTAAATATCGCATTTACATACAACAGCAATGCCGAAATTGCCAACGAATTGGCTGCTGGCTGGGAGAGTCAATATGGTATTAAAGCTAAAGCATATCCACTCAATATTCTAGAGACAGATGAGTTTAAGCCTCTTTTTGAAGCGATAGATGCGGATTTTGATAGAGTAGATTTCTTTGTAAGCAATGCCATGATCTATGGACGCGCTGTAGTTGGAGGATATGGTAAATTTATGCGTTTAAAGCCGAAAGGATTAAATAACATCTATACTGCAACAGTAAATGCATTTGTAGTCGGTACACAAGAAGCAGCCAAACGAATGGAAAAAGTGGGCGGCGGATCGGTCATAACAATGTCAAGTACAGGCAACCTGATATATATAGACAATTATGCCGGACACGGTACCAATAAAGCTGCGGTTGAAGCCATGAGCCGCTATGCTGCAGTTGAGCTTGGTGAAATGAATATCAGAGTTAATGCGGTTAGCGGCGGTCCTATCGATACTGACGCGCTTAAAGCATTTACTAATTATGAAGAGGTAAAAGCTGAAACTGTCAAACGTTCTGCACTCAACAGAATGGGACAACCAGAAGACATAGCCGGGGCTGCATATTTTCTTTGCACCGATGAAGCCAGCTGGATCACCGGACAAACCATCGTAGTAGATGGCGGTACTACTTTTAGATAGGCATATATGAAATCAAACATATATAACGTACCAAATATTTTGGCATTTATACGGCTTTGTTTAGCACCGATTATGTTTATATTGCTAATTGATCGTGATCTTTTTGGCGGTATTCATTATAGCTGGCTTGATTACGCGGCTGCTTTTATATTTGTTTTGGCAAGTGCAACAGATTTTTTTGACGGATATATAGCTAGAACTTTTGATCAAATAACTACTTTAGGTAAGATCCTAGACCCATTAGCCGACAAGATGCTAACCCTTGCCGGATTTTTAGGACTTATGATGCTAGATCGTGCATCACCATGGGCAATTTATCTCATACTCACTCGTGAGCTTTTTATCACTGGGCTTAGGGTATCAGCAGTCTCTCAAGGCATGGATATCGCAGCATCATTAATGGGGAAAATCAAAACAGTTGTACAAATGATAGCGATCGGCTTTTTACTCATGGAGTGGCCTTTTGCAAATCTAATTTTATGGATTGCGGTATTTCTCACTTTATATTCAGGATATGAATATGTAAGAGATTTTTTCAGATACAATAATAGTCATTCTCAAGGATAATTATGGGCATATTAGTTTCCGTATTAGTTTTATCACTGCTTATTTTTATACATGAATTGGGGCATTTTGCTGCTGCGCGATTTTTTGGGGTACATGTAGAAGTTTTTAGCATAGGCTTTGGCAAGAAACTATACTCGAAAATGATCGGCCGCACCCAATGGAGCATCTCTGCTATTCCACTAGGCGGATATGTCAAAATGAAAGGTCAAGACGATACCAACCCGACACTTCAAAGCAATGATTTTGACAGTTACACCTCCAAAAAACCATGGCAAAGGATAGTTATACTTTTTGCCGGACCGTTTGCCAATTTTTTACTTGCTTTTGTACTTTATATAGCTATTGCATTTGGAGGAGTGCCAAAACTTCTTCCCTCCATTGGTGAAATAACTCCAAGCTCACCTGCTATGAGCGCAGGACTCCAAACAAAAGATATGATACTCTCAATTGATAATCAATCGGTGCACTATTGGGAAGAGATAGGTCAAATTATCCAATCAAGCATGAAAGACGATCTTTTATTGCAAATCAAAAGAGATAATAAAATTCAAACTATTATTGTCAAACCAAAAATAATAAGTGATAAAAACCTATTTGGTGAAACGATCAGCAGAAAGGTCATAGGTATAGCGCCCCTTGGAACCATAGAAAACCAATATTTAGGCGTCTTTGATTCAATAAAATACGCTTACAACCAAACCATAGATACATCTCTCCTTCTAGTAAAAGGTGTGCAAAAACTTATCACCGGTGCAGTCGATTCCAGTCAGGTTGGAGGCATTATAACCATAGTAGATATTACCTCACAGGCAAGCAATGCAGGTATTGCAACTTTGTTGTTTTTTACTGCTCTGATATCGATAAACTTAGGAATATTAAACCTGCTCCCAATCCCGGCTCTTGACGGAGGGCATATCATGTTCAATCTTTATGAAATGGTCCGCCGCAAAGCTCCTAGCGAAGCTGTACTCTATCAGCTTACACTTGGCGGATGGATGGTGCTGTTTGGTCTTATGTTTTTAGGACTTTATAATGATATAAATAGACTTTTGGGGTAATTCATGAATAAAGAGATTTTACGAGCAAATCTAGACAAAGTCATATGGAATATTGAAAAAGCCCGACTAGAAGTGAGTGATCATCATATAGTCAAGCTGGTTGCTGTTGGCAAATACACTAGCGTAGAAAATATAGCCACACTATACTCTCTTGGCCAAAGAGCTTTTGGAGAAAATCAAGTCCAACAATTAGAAGCTAGGTCAAAAGAGTTAGAAGAATTACCTATCGAATGGCATATGATAGGCACACTTCAAAAAAATAAAATAAATAAACTACTAGATATCAGGCCTTCACTATTTCAAGCATTAGACAGCATAGAACTTGCGCTTGCACTAGAAGATAGATTGTCAAATAAGAACCAAACACTTGATTGTCTGCTTCAGATCAATAGTGCCGCAGAAGATACCAAAAGTGGAGTGTCGCCTCAAATGGCTATAGATACTTATCAAGAGATCATCAAAAGATGCCCTCATATATCGCTTAAAGGCGTAATGAGCATAGGCGCACATACTGATGACTTACATATCGTTCAGCAAAGCTTTGAAACTACTAGAAAAATCTTTGATACTCTGCAAACCAATGGCGCAACAATATGTTCTATGGGCATGAGCGGAGATTATGAGCTAGCTATCAAATGCGGCTCAAACCTGGTACGCATAGGCTCTTCTCTTTTTGAAAAATAACGGTTAATTATATTCTAATTAACCTACTCCCATATTAACACCGACGCATAAATTAAATCCTTAAAACTTTATCTATATCTATAGTCAAAAAATAATAACTTAGCATAATAAAACATTTTATTATTTTTTTATTATCGATTATTATTTATTTGTAGTATAATAATGGATGTAACGCGAATTAAATTTTGAAGGAGAAACAATGAAGTCAAAATGGACACAACAAATTTTCAGTTTTTTTGTATTGCTGACATTGGTTGTCACAAATAGTATAGCCGGTGATATTTTGCATGGACCCGCCCTGGAACAAACTAGCGTTTCGTCTACCGAAGGATCCATTATAGTTTACAGAGAAGACGATGGAGATACCAGTCATGTTCCTACTATATTTATTAATGATGACGTGATGGGCTCATTGCTTTCAAGTGAATTTGCACAATCAAAATTATGCACCGGTGACATAAAATTGCGTGTTGCCACAAGAGGCGAAGTGGTATCTGCGGGTCAATCACAAATGATACAAATCCATAAAGGTCAAATCGCCTATGTGAAAATCGTAAAAACTGCAAATAACACCTTTGTGCCGGTTATAGTTGATGAAACCCAAGCACAACAAGCTCTTAAGAATATCAAAACAACAAGTAATATTATTAATCGTTTTGTTGCCCAAGTAGAATTTGATACTGATAGTTTATTTGAATTTAATAGCGCCAAGTTGATGCATTCGGCTAGTGCAGCATTGGATAATCTTGCCCGAGACATCAAAGCGTGCCCTAATCAAATTAAACATATCAAAATAATAGGTCACACTGACCGGATAGGAAAAAAAGCATATAATCAACAACTATCGCTTAAGCGTGCTCAAGCTGTAGCTGGTTATCTTGCAAAACATGGTATTACAGTGCCTATGGATGTAGAAGGTCGCGGCTCAAGAGAACCGGTAACGACAAATTGCCGAGGTAAATTCTCGCCAAAACTAATCCAATGTTTACAACCTGATCGTAGAGTAGTAGTCGAATTATTAAACGGCGACAATCAATATTAACAGCTAAATAACAAATATAACATATTATAGTTTTTAGGAGAAAAAAATGGCAAAAGTAATTCAACTGATAACAAAAGGCGCCACTGAACAGATATCATCTGTAGAAGTAGGTGCGGGAAAAGCTGCCAATACACTGATCATTAAAGCGCAAGCAGGTGTTAAATATGAACTAAAAGATGCTGTGACCAAATTTGCACCGCAGCAGTTATTGCTATTACGCAAAGGAAAAGATCTCTGGATCAAACTAGATGATGAAGAAGAAGATGCATTAAACACGACAGATGCTCCGGATATCATTATTGAAAATTACTATGATGATTCGCCTGGCAGCCTGATAGGTATGTCTGAAGATGGGCAATATTATAACTATGCTCCGCAAGAAGGAATTAGTGACCTATTCTCCGTAAACATGGATGATGGTGAGTTCTCATATCAAAGCTTAGGGTATTCAGATGTAATAGGCGAAAGTAATTGGGTGCCGTACATACTAGGAGCACTTATACTAGGTGGTATAGCACTCGCATTGCATGATGATGACGATGATAATCGGCCATTAGCTCCAACTATAGATATTATCGAAGATGCAAACAATGATGGTTATATTAATGCCGATGAGCTTGTTGGAGATGTAGATGTAATAATTAGTATGCCAAATGATGCAGCGGTAGGTGATACTTTAACTATCACGAATCCAGATGGTAGTATAACTGAAGTTATTATTACGCAAGATATGATTGACAATGGATATGCTATAAGTTATACCCCACCAGCTGAAGGAAGCTCCATTACTGTCTCAGCAACCGTGACAGATAGTGAAGGAAATACCGGACCAAGCGGAAGCGATAGTGCTATAATAGATACAACAGCAGATAACGACGGTGACGGAAACACCGTAACTATTGAAAGCATTGAACTTGATACCGGCGCAAGCAGTACGGATTTCATCACAAATGACACAACACTTTTTATCCATGGTACGGTGGATTTAGATGATGGCAACACCCTTAGTGTATCTTTTAATGGTATTACATACACGGTCGGTGTTGATCCGGAACTAACAGTAGATGGTGCCGGCAACTGGACATTGGATGTAACCGGTACAACCCTAATTGATGGTACTTATCCGGTAGTTGCAACTGTAACTGATATTGCAGGCAACACTGCTAGTGACACACAAGATGTAATAATAGATACAACAGCAGATAACGACGGCGACGGAAACACCGTAACTATTGAAAGCATCACCGTTGATACCGGCGCAAGCAGTACGGATTTCATCACAAATGACACAACACTTCTTATCCATGGTACAGTGGATTTAGATGATGACAACACTCTTAGCGTATCTTTTGATGGTACCACCTACATAGCTGGTGTTGATCCGGAACTGACTGTAGATGGTGCCGGCAATTGGACATTGGATGCAACCGATACAACCCTAATTGATGGTACTTATCCGGTAGTTGCAACTGTAACTGATATTGCAGGCAACACTGCTAGTGACACACAAGATGTAATAATAGATACAACAGCAGATAACGACGGCGACGGAAACACCGTAACTATTGAAAGCATCACCGTTGATACCGGCGCAAGCAGTACGGATTTCATCACAAATGACACAACACTTCTTATCCATGGTACAGTGGATTTAGATGATGACAACACTCTTAGCGTATCTTTTGATGGTACCACCTACATAGCTGGTGTTGATCCGGAACTGACTGTAGATGGTGCCGGCAATTGGACATTGGATGCAACCGGTACAACCCTAATTGATGGTACTTATCCGGTAGTTGCAACTGTAACTGATATTGCAGGCAACACTGCTAGTGATACACAAGATGTAATAATAGATACAACAAACAACGCCCCTGCTCTGGATCTTGATGCAGATGACTCTACAACAACAGGTGCCAATTACTTGACTACCTTTACTGAAAACGGGGGAGCAGTATCGATCGGGGATACCGATGTTTTGATCACCGATGCAGATGATACAAATATCGAGAGTGCGACCATTACCTTGACCAATGCACAAGTCGGAGATGTGATGGCTGCTGGAGTAATGCCTGCAGGTATCACGGCAATAGTCGCAGGCAATGTTGTAACCTTGAGCGGGACAGCTTCGCTTGCGGATTATCAAACTGCCATCCAAGCAGTTACTTTCAATAATACAAGCGAGGATCCTGATACCACCGACCGTATCGTAACTGCAGTAGTAAATGACGGAACAAATGATTCCAATACGGCAACTACGACTATTACGGTAAGTGCAGCTGATAATGACGCTCCTGTGCTAGATCTTGATGCAGATGACTCTACAACAATAGGCGCAAACTTCAATACTGCCTTTACCGAGAACGGAGGAGCAGTATCAATTGGAGATACTGATGTTTTGATCACCGACGTTGATGATACGAATATTGAGGGTGCAACCATCACTCTAACCAATGCACAAATCGGAGATGTGATGGCTGCTGGAGTAATGCCTGCAGGTATCACGGCAATAGTCGCAGGCAATGTTGTAACCTTGAGCGGGACAGCTTCGCTTGCGGATTATCAAACTGCCATCCAAGCAGTTACTTTCAATAATACAAGCGAGGATCCTGATACCACCGACCGTATCGTAACTGCAGTAGTAAATGACGGAACAAATGATTCCAATACGGCAACTACGACTATTACGGTAAGTGCAGCTGATAATGACGCTCCTGTGCTAGATCTTGATGCAGATGACTCTACAACAATAGGCGCAAACTTCAATACTGCCTTTACCGAGAACGGAGGAGCAGTATCAATTGGAGATACTGATGTTTTGATCACCGACGTTGATGATACGAATATTGAGGGTGCAACCATCACTCTAACCAATGCACAAATCGGAGATGTGATGGCTGCTGGAGTAATGCCTGCAGGTATCACGGCAATAGTCGCAGGCAATACGGTAACACTGAGCGGATCGGCTTCGCTTGCAGATTATCAAACAGCTATACAAGCAGTTACTTTCAGCAATCCAAACGCAGGTCTAGATAGCACCAACCGTACCATAACTGTCGTAGTCAATGACGGAACAAATGATTCCAATACGGCAACTACAATTATTGCGATCGATGCAGCCGGCAACGATGCTCCAGTTCTGGATCTTGATGCAGATGACTCTACAACAACAGGTGCAAATTTCAACACTGCCTTTGCTGAACTTGGAGGAGCGATATCCATCGCGGATACCGATGTTTTGATCACAGATGCAGATAATGCAAATATTACAAGTGCGACCATCACCCTAACAAATGCACAAGCTGGAGATGTGATGGCTGCCGGAGCAATGCCGGCAGGTATTACGGCGGGAGTCGTAGGCAATGTCGTAACATTGAGCGGTTCAGCTTCGCTTGCGGATTATCAAACAGCTATTGAGGCAGTTACTTTCAATAACCCAAATGACAATCCGGATACTACTCCACGCACTGTGACTGTCGTAGTCAATGACGGAACAGATGATTCCAATACGGCAACTACGACCATTACTATCAATGTGACTCCGATAATTATAGATGCGAGCGCTAATGTATCAGAAGAAGGTTTGCCAGGAGCGGCATCAGACACGACCGGTACCCCTACGGATACTACGAATGCAGCGACCGTGTCAGGTACGATGTCTATCACTGATGCATCCGGTATCGCTTCTGTAGCTGTGAGTGGTCCTGCTGGTTTGACTTCCGGAGGGGTTGCTGTCACATGGAGCGGTAGTTTTGTAGGAGATACATATACACTTACTGGCATGGCAGGAGCAACTACTGTGGCTACACTGACATTGGATACTGCGGGCGCTTATACATTTACCCTATTGGAGCCTTTCGATCATCCAACTGTGGATGTAGAAGATATATTAGCTCTTGGTTTTAGCGTCACAGCTACTGATATACACGCCAATGCAAGCACACCTGGTACCTTGACCATAAACGTGGAAGACGATATGCCACTGGCCGCGGCTTCTACAACATTCATCATAGAGACACAGCCTGATACGGCTGAAGGATCTTTTGTCGTCAGCTTTGGTGCTGATGGCGGTTATGTATCAGAGGTCTCTTATGATGGCAATACCTACATCTATGATATCGGCACTGACGATGTTACCGAAGCAGGCACTTCCACATTGGTGGATACTTGGAGCTTTAATGCTGATAATGATGAGTTGACGATCAATACAACTCTTGGTGAAACTTTTGTAGTAGATATGCACACAGGGGAGTACAGCTATGCTGCCCTTGGAACAGATCTGCAAGTAGGTCCTGAAGTTAATGTCAACCCTTCTGCAAGCTTGCTTGGAATTGCAAATATAGGCGCGCTTGATATAATTGGAATCGGCACCAATCAACTTTTCACAGCCACGGATGCCAACAATGATATAGAAAATGTTGTAGTGAGAGCTGACAGCGTTATAAGTATTGGGTTGTTAAATTATTATAATCTTGCCTGGTCTGCGGAAATGGCAGCTGAGTTTGGTCTGAATGTCGTAGAGACGAATGATATACTTAATCTCTTATTGGTAACCACTCAAAGCTACTCCCAGCTCGAAATTACATCAATAGACGGCGGTCCAATCGATAATCTCAGATTAAATGAATTTTTAGCGACCGTGTATGTAGACCAAACAGGACTGGACCTCCTCTCACTCGGTCTTTTGCCGGAGTTATCTATCACGGCGACCGATTCATTAGCAAACAGTTCTACAGATACCGAACAAGATATTCTCGGTCTCAGTTTGCTTGATCCTTCTAGCAGCCCGGCTAATATTATCGAAGGGACTAGCGGTGCAAATGGCCTCAATGGCACCACCGAAGATGATCGTATCTATGGTTATGGTGATAATGACACTCTAAACGGTGGCGAAGGCAATGACCTGTTACGTGGCGGCCTAGGAAATGATGTCCTAATAGGCGCTGACGGGAATGATATTGTCATAGGTGGCAGCGGCAACGACACATTAAGTGGTGGCAGCGGCAATGACACATTCATATGGGAAGAAGATGATGAAGGAACCGTAGTAACACCGGCTACTGATACTATCATAGACTTCAACGCCGAACCGGTAGCAGGAGGCGGTGACATCATCAAACTTGGCGGTCTCTTACAAGGCGAACTTGCAAGAGGCAATACGGTGGGTAACCTGACTGACTATATGCACTTTGTACTCTCTGGAGCAGATACCATACTTTATATCAGCACCACAGGTGGCTTCTCCGGCGGCTTTGCCATAGGAGCGGTGGATCAGCAAATCACCTTCACGGGGGTAGATCTGATAGGCACTTTCACTACTGACGAGGAAGTGATAGCTCAGCTGCTTGCAAACGGCAACCTGATGGTTGATCAGGAAACTACGGCTACAGATCAACTCGATGGCATCACGACATTTGGCGCAACAATAACCGATAATGATGGTGATACCGACAGCACATCAGCGAGTTTCGACACCAACGATCCTGCAACCCCAATCCCTGGCAATGTTGCACCGGTAGTTCAAGATGATGCAACAGCCCTTCTGGGTCTCGTGGGACTCAACCTACTTGATCTCATCGATCTGGAATCGCAGGCATTTGCTGCGGCTGATGAGGATGGCAATCTGCGTTCAGTAGTGATCGAATATGTCGGAGTAGTGGATATCTCCCTTGAAGATCCAGTATTCACGGCTTCCCAAAAACTGGCAGCTGAGTTGGGACTTACCTTTACGGTAGTGAGTACTACTGGCACACTTGGGCTAATTGCCCCTACTTCGACAATTACTATCACGGCTCTAGATGGCGGCAATATAGACAATCAAGCAGTTAATGAGCTTCTTGCCACAGTTCGTCTTGAGTCGAGCGCGGATTTGCTTGGGCTTGTTCCTACCTTGGATGTCACAGTTCTGGGCTCGTTTGATATTACAGCAACAGACAGCGAAGGGCTTACCGCTACTGAAAGTGTAACAACCTTAGCAAATGCAAATGTGCTTGAAGGTCTTTTAGGCGATGAGGGCAGCCCTGATATTATAGAAGGCAATTCAGCCAATGATACTCTAACTAGCAGTGTCGAAGGGACTTCGGATGAGCGTTTATATGGTCATGAGGGAGATGACACCATTGACGGCGGTGACGGAAATGACCTGATACGTGGTGGCGCCGGTGATGACACGCTAAATGGTGGTATTGGTAATGATATACTCATAGACGGTAACGGCGCAGATACCTTCAGCGGCGGTGCCGGTGATGACTGGATCGTCATATCCGATACATCATCATTTGTCTCCATTGATGGAGGAACTGGCACGGATACCCTATTTCTCTCCGGTAGCGGTATGACACTTGACCTCTCCGGAATCAGCGGCACTACCGTCACCAGTATTGAAAATATCGACTTAACAGGTACTGGAAACAATGCTCTTATATTAAGCTATAGTGATCTGCTTGCATTAAGTGAAAGCAGCGATATCCTTTATGTCACTGGCGATAGCGGCGACACAGTTACCCTATCAGAAGAAACGTTTTTGGCAACTGATGTAGTCGATGGAATTACATACAACACTTACAATATAGGCGGCACGGCTGCAGCTGATGTTTGGGTACAACAAGGCGTCACGGTTCTATAAAATTTCTTTTAACACTCTACTCCTGCAATTGCAGGAGTCAATTATTACCAATCAATTAATAATTCTTTTAATTAATTTATTTTATTAAAAAATAATTGTATTAATTATTATATAATATAAATAGGTTTAGATTGCTCAATAAACATATAAAGCGCTATCTATAATTAATAATCACACTGTGATTGCAAGAGACAAAATGGCCAAAGTAATTCAACTAATAACAAAAGCTTTACCCAAACAAGTATCAACTCTTCCTTCAGGCGAACGCGCAATGGGCAATTCGTTGATAATAAAAGCGCAAGCAGGTGTTAAATACGAATTAAAAGATGCTGCGACCAAATTTGCACCGCAGCAATTATTGTTATTACGCAAAGGAAGAGATCTCTGGATCAAACTGAATGATGAAGAAGAAGATGCATTAAATGCAACTGATATTCCTGATATTATTATTGAAAATTACTACGATGATTCGCCTGGCAGCCTAATAGGTATGTCTAAAGATGGACAATATTACAACTATGCTCCGCAAGAAGGAATTAGTGACCTATTCTCCGTAAATATGGATGATGGTGAGTTCTCATATCAAAGCTTAGGGTATTCAGATATAATCGGCGAAAGTAATTGGGCGCCA
Source organism: Sulfurovaceae bacterium (assembly GCA_041654415.1). Classification (GTDB taxonomy): domain Bacteria; phylum Campylobacterota; class Campylobacteria; order Campylobacterales; family Sulfurovaceae; genus BN30871. The sequence goes on from JBAZDL010000013.1 coordinate 24,929, forward strand.
TTTATGCTAGGAGCGCTTTTGTTAGGTGGTTTGGCATATGTATTAAATGATGATGATAATACACCTGATACACCTGATACACCAGATAGACCGGACATGACAGCTACCACTGATACAGGATCAAGCAACACAGATGACTATACCGGAGATAATACTCCTGATTTTGCTATCACCCCTCCTGCAAATGGTCAAACACCAAATCTTTATATAGACGGGGAGATTGTACCTTCTACATTTGACCCTATCAACAATATACTTACACCCATAAACCCTATCCTAGATGGTCCGCACACAATTACTATTACAATAACCGATTCTAATGGCGAATCACCACAATCTCCGGAATTATATATTACGATTGACACCACACCTCCACTAGCTCCAACAGTTGAGATCACTAAAGATACGAACAATGACGGATATATCAACGCTGCTGAACTAAGTGGAAATGTAGATGTAAGAGTTACACTTCCAGCCGGCACTGTTGCTGGAGATACACTCAATGTAACTGACGGTACAACGCCTCAAACATTTATACTTACTGCAACAGATATCGCTAACGGCTATATAGATACCTCGTTTGCTTCTCCAGGAGAGGGAAACACCATTACTGTCTCAGCAATAGTAACTGATATTGCTGGCAACACTAGTCCTAGCGGAAGCGATAGTGCTATAATAGATACAACAGCAGATAACGACGGTGATGGAAACACTGTAACTATTGAGAGCATCACTGTAGATAGCGGCGTAGCAGGTGATTTTATCACGAATGATACCAATATATTGATCCATGGTACGGTGGATTTAGATGATGGCAACACTCTTAGTGTATCTTTTAATGGCACTACTTACACAGCGGGGGTTGATCCTGAACTAACAGTAGATGGCGGCGGCAACTGGACATTGGATGCAACCAGTACGACTTTAAGTGATGGTACTTATCCCGTAGTTGCAACTGTAACTGATATTGCAGGCAATACAAGTACAGACAATGTTCCAGTTACGATCGATACCACGCCTCCACTAGCTCCAACAGTTGAGATCACTGAAGATACGAACAATGACGGATATATCAACGCTGCTGAACTAAGTGGAAATGTAGATGTAAGAGTTACACTTCCAGCCGGCACTGTTGCTGGAGATACACTCAATGTAACTGACGGTACAACGCCTCAAACATTTATACTTACTGCAACAGATATCGCTAACGGCTATATAGATACCTCGTTTGCTTCTCCAGGAGAGGGAAACACCATTACTGTCTCAGCAATAGTAACTGATATTGCTGGCAACACTAGTCCTAGCGGAAGCGATAGTGCTATAATAGATACAACAGCAGATAACGACGGTGATGGAAACACTGTAACTATTGAGAGCATCACTGTAGATAGCGGCGTAGCAGGTGATTTTATCACGAATGATACCAATATATTGATCCATGGTACGGTGGATTTAGATGATGGCAACACTCTTAGTGTATCTTTTAATGGCACTACTTACACAGCGGGGGTTGATCCTGAACTAACAGTAGATGGCGGCGGCAACTGGACATTGGATGCAACCAGTACGACTCTAAGTGATGGTACTTATCCCGTCGTTGCAACTGTAACTGATATTGCAGGCAATACAAGTACAGACAATGTTCCAGTTACGATCGATACCACGCCGCCTGCCCTTTTGATAACGATTGACGATATTACATCCGATAATATAATAAATGTCACAGAAGCCGGCGGAAATGTTGCTGTGACTGGAACAGTAGCAGGTGAATTTAGTGCCGGAGATACAGTAACTCTTATCGTTAATGGAAACACATTCACTGGAACAGTTGATATAGCAGGAGCATTCAGTATAGATATACCAGGAAGTGATCTTGTAGCAGATGGCGACCTCACTGTAGATGCAAGTGTAAGCCATACAGATACAGCCGGCAACATAGGCACCAGAATAGATACCAAAACTTACACCGTAGACATCACTGCGACCATCACCAACACAACTCCTATAGAAGGTGATGATATCATCAATGCTTCTGAGGATAACGATGTTGTTATAAGCGGAACTACTACAGGCGTAGAAGCCGGCCGTACAGTGACCGTAGTTATAAGCG
>JBAZDL010000014.1:0-22334 GCA_041654415.1 Sulfurovaceae bacterium
CGGCACTATCGCTATCAAACCATCCTATCGCTGTCGGATAGATGAGCATATCAGCGCCTCTGAGGCTCATGAGCCTAGCAGCTTCTGGGTACCATTGATCCCAACATACTAGCACTCCAAGACGGCCAACACTTGTATTTATAGGTTCAAACCCAAGGTCCCCGGGAGTGAAGTAAAATTTCTCATAAAACCCCGGGTCATCTGGAATATGCATCTTGCGGTATTTGCCTGCTACGCTTCCATTTTTTTCAAATACCACAGCGGTATTGTGATAAATCCCTGCTGCGCGTCGTTCAAATAGAGAAGTGACCAGCACTACCCCGTTTACTTTGGCGACTTCTCCCCAAAATGCTACATCAGCTTCAAAATCGGCCGCATAATCAAAAAATGCAGTATCTTCGCTTTGACAAAAGTATTCGTTTTGGTGAAGCTCTTGAAGCACTACCAGATCTGCGCCGTTGATTGAAGCTTCTTTTATCATTTGCGAGGTAGCTTGGATAGTCGCCTCTTTTGAGCCATAGTATTTCTGCTGAATCAGTGCTACTTTCATTGCTTCCCTTTGTAATTTTTGATATTTTAACATAGTTTGACTTTGGTAATTGGATAGGGAATAGAGGTGTCCTAAATTTAATCTAGGATCTTTTTGCTTGCAAATTAATAATATAAGTTATATAATCATCTTATGGAGAATATATTCTCCAGTTATAGAAAGAGGAGGGGTAAGATGAAAAAGATTGTAGTGTTCTCAATGGCTGCATTGATGGTGTCATTTTTGACAGGGAAAGGTGGGATTATTACTGTGGCATATGCCGAGAGTGCCATGGATCAATTGTATGGTGCGGATGAATCTAGCAGCCAAGCTGCAGGCAAAGCTGATCACGGGGATTATGAAGGTGCCCGTAATGATGCAGGATCATCATTTGACGGAAATAGTTATAATGATCCATCTGTAGTGGATTTGACAGGTAAAGAAGGTGTGGTAGATCCAAATGATCTCAAACAATACGATCCGCAAGATAATGGCGGACCTATAGAATAATTGAGACCTCTATTTATTTAGAGGTCTCAAAAGAGCGGCTAGCCGCGAGAGCTCTCACGCTGAAGACCTAATTTGAAGCTTAGCTTCAAATTTGAGATTTAATCAGATAGAATAAATTATACTGCTATTTGCATTGTCGAGCAATGCAGACTTCCGCCTTGCTCGATAAGGCGTAGGCAGTTAATGGGTATGATCTCCCGCTCAGGGAAAAGAGCCCTGAATACTTCGCCGGCTACTTTATCCATTGGATCATTATATATCGGATAGAGTATGGCATGATTGGTGATGAGGAAATTGGCATATGTAGCAGGAAGCCTTTTGTCTTCTATGTCAAATATCGCAGATGTCATCGGCAACGCTACAAGGTTGTAAGGTTCATTGTCAATAGTACGGAATTCGCGCAATTGCGCTTCCATGGCGCTTAGAGCTTCATAATGCTCATCGTCTTTGTCATCACATTTTACATAAGTTATTGTCGTAGGATTTACAAGTCTTGCTAGTGTGTCAATATGGCTATCAGTATCATCTCCGCTCAAATAACCATGATCTAGCCACAAAAATCGTTCTGCACCAAGATATTTTTTTAATCTCTCTTCGACTTCTGATTTGCTAAGTCCGCCGTTTCTATTGGGGTTGCAAAGGCACTCGCTTGTAGTAAGTATCGTTCCAGCTCCGTCACTCTCCAATGATCCACCCTCTAGTACAAAATCAATAGTTTCAAATGGAGTCGTGCCGAAATATCCTTTTTGCTGTAAATATTTATTGACATCATTGTCAAGATGTGCGTCAAATTTACCACCCCATCCATCAAAGGTAAAATCAAGGAATTTAGTCTCACCATTTTCTTCTATACTGATCACACCGTAATCTCTAGTCCATGTATCATTTGTTGGAAGCTCAATAAATGTCATATTTGTTGTACTGCAAAATAGACTTGATATTGACTCCTTGTTGTCACATACGATATAAACCGGTTGTTTATAGGCAATGGCTTGAGCTATGCGTACAAATACGCTTAGGGCTGAATTTAGATCATCGCTCCAGTCGCTATTTTCGTGGGGGAAAGAGAGTAAAACCGCTCTTTGTTTCTCCCATTCTGCAGGCATTCTTTTCATACTCTTCCTTTAATCCAAATCGCATTTTTCGCTTACGCGGCCATTATTGCTATCCTTGATGGCTTTCAAAAGCTCTTTGGTTACCAAAAATACCACAAAAACAGTCGCTACCATCCCAATCACAACACCAATCTCAAATATGCCCATTTCATCCCTTTTGTTAATACTAATGTGTGTATAATTGCTCATGGCATATATTACACTCAATCGTTCAAATTTTTATCATAATCTTAGCCAAATTGCCCTAAAAACCGGCTCATTGGATAAGATAGCTATCGTGCTTAAAGACAATGCATATGGTCATGGAGCACTATTAATGGCACGCTTGGCTAGCGAATTTGGTATCAGCAAAGCAGTCGTGCGCAATCATATAGAAGCATTAGAGATAGAACAATATTTCGATGATATCATCGTGCTCGGAGGAGAGATCCATCCTAAGCCAAATCTCTCTTTTACGATAAATTCCCTCGAAGCTCTAAAAGCAGCGCCATCTGAGACACGCATAGAACTCAAAGTCGATACCGGTATGCATCGTAACGGTATTATGGCAAGTGAACTAGATGAAGCAATTGATATTATCAAGAAAAGAGAGCTGAACTTGGTTGGTGTAATGAGCCATTTTGCTAGTGCGGATGAGCTTGGAAGTGAATACTTCTATCAATATCAAAATTTTAAAGATGCCAAAAAGAAGATATTGAGCCAAGGTTTTCAAGGTGTGAGGTTTCATATACATAATTCTGCCGGTATTTTGCGATGCGGCGGAGAGTTTGAAGAAGATTTGGTGCGTTTGGGAATAGGAGCTTATGGACATAGCCATATGCCGTTATCGTTCGGTGATATGAACTTAAAACCCGTGATGAGCTTGTATGCCAAACGTGTATCTACCAAGACTTTGCAAAAAGGTGCTCGCATAGGATATGGCGGAGAATATCAAGTGCCTCAAGATATGACGGTATCTACTTATGATATTGGTTATGGAGATGGTTGGAGACGCGGCAATCCGTTTGATCCATATGTCACGCATGACAGCGGACCGATATTAGGTAAAGTATCTATGGATCTTGTCTCGCTCGAAGGGGATAAAGAAGAGGTGTGTATCATGAAAGATGCCCTAATAGCCTCAAAGTATTACCATACTATCAGCTATGAGATCACTTGCGCATTGCATAGCCGTATAGAGAGAATAATTGTAGATTCTTAGTTTAGATTCTTGTCTTAGCTACTTTTTTATAAAAGTAGCACAAAAATCGTCACCCTCACGAATCGCAACGCTAGATTTTGCGACATTTTTTTATGGATTGCTTTAGCCTTCGGCGGCACCAAGTGCATCGCCTATGGTTCCAAAGCTACAAATGACAAGCAGTTGTCATTTGCTTAACGCTTTTCATGTTCTAATGATATTGTTTGAATGGGTTACCACGACTTTCTCAAAGTCTCGCAGTGATCCATATTTACCGCTTACACACTCGTAACTTGACAAGCAGCAATAAAAGTGTTACAATCTCACTCATGTTTCCAAAATAACTTGGTCACATCTCCTTTATGGGGGTGACTGGTTTCGACTGGAGCAGTATGGATTATGTGCATGTCGGACTGGGCAATTCCGTTACGCGGCCCAAAATGCTTAAACGCAAACAATACAAATTATCGTCCTGCTTACGCTGTAGCGTAAGTTTAACTTAACTTAGGACTGCCTTGCTATCGAGTGTCCTCATAGATAGATTATAAGGTATCACATTATGATGACTTTTTCTTTGGCTCGCCAAACCCAGAGAAGAACTTTTGGCTGGTCTTGTGTAGTTTTGGGTGTTGTACCAAGCAAGATGAGAATCAAACAACATTATCTAAGCATGTAGAGTCATAGTTTTAGCTGTTTTAGGACTGGGGTTCGATTCCCCACACTTCCACCAATATATAATCTAACAATAAATTAATAAAATCAAACAAAATGCGGTATAACCGCTATTTAAACAATCCAAGACAATACAATCAAAAAAACAAATATCCCATTATCTCCAAAATTTCTTTTCCCACTTTTTATAAACTTGTTTACGCACTACTACAATAAGCCATGTTTTTTGAGTGCTTAAGTGACATGTTTTATGTAACGGAAATATCTTTGGCTTAATATTAACTTTAGCATAAGTAGATTTTATTTGCCCGGGTGTATAATGACCATTAAAATAGAATTTTTGGAAATAAATCTAAGGAACGAGATGGAACTGCTGATTTTTATAATAGTAATGATTGTTTTTATATATTATGTCATAATAGAATATTACAAACGAGAAGGTATTCGAAAATACTATTATAAATCAGGTGCTCTACAAAGAGCAATAAACTATAGAAACGGCAAAAGAAACGGCATTGCAAAATATTATGACGAATCAGGTGCTTTGCGTGTCGAAATAAACTACAAAGATGACAAGTTAAACGGTATTTCAAGAGATTATTACGAATCGGGTGCATTGCAGGCTGAAATTAATTTTAAAGATAATAAAGCAAACGGCATTGCAAGAGATTATTACGAATCAGGTGCTTTATTGAGAGAACGCAAATATAAAGACGGCGATGAGGTTTATTGCTTTGAGTACAATGAAGATGGCAAACCAAATGGCATTACTAAAGCATATTACGAATCAGGCGCTTTATTGAGAGAACAAAAATATAAAGATGGCAAAGAGGTTTATTGTTTTGAGTATAATGAAGATGGTAGTATAAAATAGAGAGATATGAGGTTTTTTGGATTTTTTATATACCAATCAACCCCATACATTATTACAGCTCAACCAACTCGTTCATAAAATCGCCTGATTTCACCTCTTTTTTACCATTTATATATTCAACACTAATATTTTTGGCAGATGATTTGCCAAGACCGAAAGTAATAATATGTGAACTATCGGAACATAAACCTTCACCTGAAACATATGGACGACTCAATACATCACCATTTGCCAACTCAACTTTGACTATTGCGGCAATAGAGTCTATATTATTTGGCAGAGATATTTTGAGATAATTAGATTTTCCGCCTTTGCTAAGAAATAATTTTGAATTACTATTGAGGTTTGCGTGAACTATATCAGGATAGCCGTCATTGTTGAAATCCGCTGTCAATGGAGAGATAGAAAACTCTCTGTTTATCACGTCTGCTTTTTTCTCAACAGGAGCAAATTCGCCGGTTGAATTTTGCAAAAGCACTCTGCCGTTTAGACGGAGAAATGGTATTTTATATGGCATCAGAGCGATATAATTTTGTGACACGATCAAATCATCTTTACCGTCAAGATTAAGATCATCAAATACACCGCCCCAAGCAAATTCATAATCAGCAATTTTTGCTTTTTGAGCAATATCTTCCAATTTGAAATCACCATTGTTTTTAAGTAATATCCATTTCCAATTACTCACCTGATCGTCAGCCAAGTCGCCTCGAACCATAAAGTTTGGAGGCGTAGAGCCTACATTGGAAATATAAAAATCAGCTAAACCATCACTATCCAAATCAGTAATACCAAGTCCCATCGGGTAACTATAGTTTTTCGAGGTCGGATTGTCTATAAGTTCAAATTTCATATCACCTTTATTTTTCCAAGTGAGTACATGGCCTGTGTCGTGGGCGACTATCAGATCTTCTTTCCCATCGCGGTCGATATCTATAAATGCAGATTGGAAGGTGTTATGTTGATATTCTAGACCGGATTCTTTTGTCATGTCTGCGAAGGTGTTGTCACCGTTATTGATGAACAATCTACTTGAACCGCCATAGCCTTCTCGAAAAATATTTTGACCCTCAACCAAATCATGACGAATATAACCCGCTACATACATATCAAATGCACCATCACGATTTAGATCCGCAATTGCTATAGATAGCGGTACGGTACCTTCAGGCATTGTTGCAATTTTCTGAGCACCAAAAGAGTCACCAATGTTAATGTGAAGCCAAATGCCATCCTCGCGTGCAACCAATAAATCCTCTCTTCCATCATTATTGACATCCAGCACAACACTGCCATAACTGGCAACCTTGCCTTTGGTAATCCCCATTGCACCTTTTATTTCTACTAGTTTATTGTCTTTGAATTTGAAAAGCCCGTCAGGCGTATTTTGACTTCCGCCCAAAAATAACTCTTCAACACCATCATTGTCTGCATCAATAATGGCTGATGCCATAAATGGCAAACTGCTTGTATTGTCATTGCCCTGATGAAATTCAATTGAAGATTCCGTGTATGTCGGTATTTCGATATCGGATATATCAACTTTGTAATCATCTCTTCTGTCCATGATAAACATTCCCATCATCATCATTATGACCAACACCATCATGACTAAAAAAATCATTATTATCTTCATTGTTTTATTCATTTTGTTTCTCCTGTAAAGTGTTAGAAAAATAAATCGAAATCAAAAAAAGCAGCCCAAAAGCTAAATTCAATCCGATAGGCATCAGATAGTTGCCAATAGCAGGAATAGCTTCCCAAATAGCAAATGCAACAAAAATCAAAAAGATCGGATTAAAAAAGGTTACCCATTTGGGATAATGGCTGCGTCCTGAAAGTACCAGCAATACAAAAATCCCGGAAAACACAAGCAGACACAATCTCATTATAAATAGCAAGCCTTCATAGCGCATCTCATACAATGAGATAAGCAAGGCAGCGTCTGATATATTTTCATGATTAATGACAGCACTGATATTTGCTCTGGAGCCTATCCAAACGTTTCCAATAATAATTCCATATGACATTACTGCAAATGCAACTCGTGACCAAAGTTTATCAGCGGGTTCTAGCATTTTCATAAAATGCCAAAAGCCGACAATATAAAATGGAGTTGCAAGTACACCAATGAAGTGTCCAGTAGTAGTCCTGTTATCAGAAATCCCGCGTAAAAATTCATAGCCCGCACCAAAACGACCCAAGCTATCATAATGCAATAAAAACTCACCAAAACCAACCAAAACAGTAGTGATCAATCCAATGATACCGGTTATGATGACGGCTTTGTTATGATGTTTTACCATTTTTTATCCTTATACATTATTTTAATGTATGTAAAATTATAACATATTCTTTTAATTTTGAGTATAAATAGCGGGAGGAGATCTAAATTTTGAAATTTATATAAGTCAAGAAATACAAGGTTTGAACTCTCCAAAACTATTTTTAATTCAAAAAAGCTTTGAAAAACAATAATGTTAAAATGGATATTTTTTAGGTAGAATCAAACTATAACTCTTAGGATAATTGTATGAAGTCAAACAAATCTATTAAATTTTTTATTCTTATGCTTTTGACATATTTTACAAATGCCCAAGCAACTATAGCCGTGATCAAACTTCAGGAGCAAACAAATCTGCCTTATTGCGACAAAGAGAGTAATACAACTGGCAACATGAGTAAAGTAGACGAACTGATCTGGCTTGCAAAAAGTAAGCTGGGCAGCAGTTATGAGCCTACAAAAGCAGGACCCGACCATTTTGACTGTTCCGGATTTGTGTATTACCTCTTTACAACTATTGGTATTTCTATTCCACGCACATCAATAGGACAATCCCAAAGCGGCAAAAAACTTACCAGAGAGGAGTTGGAAAAAGGAGATGTGCTCTTTTTTGATACTTTTCAGAGAAACCATATCAACCATAGCGGGGTTTATCTAGGAGATGGGAAATTTATCCATTCAACTTCCGGTAAAGCTTACGGAGTCATAATCTCTGATCTGGATAAAGGTTTTTATTTGGATAAATTTCGGTGGGGTGTACGAATAATAGAGAATGTGGTAAAGTCAGCCGTCCTAGAGAATGAGGGGAATTGAACTCTTTTTCTCTCAACTCTTGTACATCATTTCTGATTTTGAAAACAGTTTCATTTGGAGACTAAAAAGTCTCGATATCAACCAATTCAACCATAGAACAATCTTTCTTGAATAGCTTTTTGGCTGTAGCATCTTCTTCTGCTAAAACTAAAACATCTGCATAATCATCTTTACGCACTTCGAATGTTTGAATATCTTTTTGTGTAGCTAATTGGATAGTCGTATTGTTCTTATCAAAACTAATATCAATATTTCTATGCCCTGCGGCAAATTCACTTTTGATAAGCCTGAGTATTTTTTCGTTTTTTAATAACTCTTCTATAGTTATAGAATTATAGAAGTCCCCATCACATAACACTTTGTATGATATCAACATCCCGCCATCCATTTATCACTCCTTGTTTGAACTAACATGCGCCCCTTGGCTAACTCCGGCAATAGCGTAATAGGAGATGGTATCAATACTCTGTATCTCATTTCTTTTAATTATCCCCTATACCTCTGCTTGATTAAGTTCCAATATTGTAGCAATGATATGTTGAGAATAGCCTTGTAGATAAGATAAATTTCTCTAGCTCTAATGGAAGCTCTCTCGTTCGTATAATCATAAACTTTCTTTTTCCACTTTTTATAAAGTGGAGCAAATTGATATTGGTCAGTGGCGGGCATAGCCTAAAATCCGGCCAACGAGAAAGATCATCAAGCCTGCTATTATACCAGGAGCGATTTCGTAAATAGGAAGCAGTGGAAAATATTTCCAGATATAGAGTGTACTTACTCCGCCAGTAAGCATAGCTATCGCGAGTCCCTCGGTCGGCTTTTGGCCAAGTGCGTAAACGGTAAGCAGAGGAGCGAAGGCTGCTGCCAGTACGCCCCATGCGTCAAGGACAAGAGAAAAGACGCTCGAAGAACCACTCAATGCTATTCCTAGTGCCAGCAATACAACAGAGGCCGTTGCGATCTTTGCCACTAAAAGACTGTGCTTTTTCTTTTCGATAAAATCGTGTGTCAATGAAGCAGAGCAGCTAAGTATCAGAGAATCCGCTGTTGACATTGTAGCAGCAAAGATACCAGCCAAAACAAGTCCTATCAGGATTTCGGGCAGCAGATTTGAAGCTAGGGTAGGGAGTGCAAGCTCTGCATCGAATTGAGCGGTTTCAGGTAAAAGAATCCTGGCTGCCAATCCCACGCCGATCGTAACAGCGTAAAAGATAATGAACCAGCTGTAATAGTAGACCCGTGTTCTAGTAAGATTGTCGGGATTATCCATTGCCATAAAACGCACCATGATATGCGGTTGTCCGACAACTCCGAACCCTGCAAAAAGCCATCCAAGCACAAATGAAGCCGTATTTACAAAAGATTTATTAAGTTCTGGAGGAAACCATGCCATATAGTGTGGACCAACCTCTTGAAGGAGCTTGCCGAACATCTCTAAGCCTCCAACACTATCGATTGATATCCAGAGCAGAACTATCATGGCGATAATCATGACAAATGATTGTGCGGCATCAGTCCAGATCGAGGCACGAATCCCGCCTGCATAGGAGTAGAGAAGTACCATGACTGCTCCGATCACTGCTCCGGCATATTGATCCCATCCGAAAAGAACGTGCAGTGCCTTGCTTCCTGCACTCAGTTGGGCTGCGGCATATGTCCCCAAAAAAATTACCGTAACCATTCCTGCAAGAAAGCGCAGTCTCTTGTAATCTTCGCCACTATGCCAGTGGCTTAAAATTCCCCCAAAGCTGTGGGCATTTACATTTTCTGTTGTGATCCGCAGACGTTTGTGGATAAAAAGTGACGCGATAAAATCCCCCACAATCCAGCCTATCATTAGCCATATTGAAGAAAGTCCGACCATATAAGTGTAGCCGATCATTCCTATGAACATATAGCCGCTATTATTGGTTGCTACGGCAGAGAGGGCGACTAGCCATGGTTTGACGTTTTGGCTTGCAAGCAGATAGTCGCTAGTGGAGTTACGGCTTTTTACTAGAGATGCTAGTCCGATCAGAGCGAAAAGAAATAGAAAAAACAGGAAGCTTCCGATAATCATTATTTCGTCTTTTGTCCTGTTTTGGTGGTAAATATTTTATTGTTAAGATTAATAATTTGTGCAGCAATTTTCATATCAATTCCTTTTGTAGCTTATTTGTTCGAAGAGGGAATAGTATATCAAAATACTTGGTATTTGTGAAATTGTCATGATTGTATTGCATCAAGTATGTATTTCTATTGGGACGATAGGAATGAAAAAATTGCGCAGAATATATGTTCCCATGGAAACCATGGGAACAAGTTAAAGGAGTTAGAATTTATCTGACACAGTCAAAGAAATAATCAGTCTGCGCAATAGTTTTAGTCTCTTCATCAAGTTGATCCAAGACGGCATTGGTAATCCAAGTAAGAAGATTCAATGCACCTTTGTATCCACTGATAGAATATCTATGCAAATGGTGTCTATCGAAGATAGGGAAACCTATTCTAATAAGCGGGATGCCAGTATCTCTGTAAAGCTCTTTGCCATAAACGTTACCTATCATGAAATCTACAGGTTCAGTAAATAGAAGGCTTCTTAGATGCCATAGGTCTTTATTCGCCCAGATATTGCACTCATCAGCCCATAATGATTTGGACAAGATCTTCTTCATATCATCTTCCCAGCCTTTGCGAGGAGCATTGTGGCACAAGATATGAGTAGGTATGCCGCCCATTTCTACTATGAATGATACAAGACCAAGCAAGAAATCAGGATCTCCGAAAATCGCAAACTTTTTGCCGTGCATATACGGATAGCTGTCTTGCATTGCATCGACCAGTTGAGATCTTAGTTTTTTGAGTTCTTCAGGAACCGGTTTGCCTGTAAGTTCGCTCAGTTTCATCACGAATGCATCAGTGCCGCTAAGACCTATCGGATTGGCAGTCACATACTCTTGTTTCCAAACATTTTTAATTGTTTTTGCCGTTTGGATAGTAGAGTATTTTTGCAAACTAATAGTCGCTTTGGCATTGATAGCTGTTTTGGCATCATCAAGAGTAGTGCCTCCGCTATAGAGTTGATATTCTCCAGCTCCTGTGTTCCATTGAGCTTCATGGTCACCTATCATGACTATTTTATCACTAAACATAGCTGCTATCTCTTTGACTTCTGCAAGTGAACCAAGATATGGTTCAAATCCAGGGATAATATTGATACGTTCTTCATCCACAACTCTTTGAGATGCTTCTGGATTGAGCTGTTCCAATATTGATTTTATCATATTATCATAACCAGTAATGTGGCTGCCCACAAAAGAAGGTGTATGAGCATATGTAATAGCTGTATTGTCTAATTCGCCCTCGGCTTCTTCTCTTGCACCTTGGACAAATGCATTGAGGTCATCACCGATAACTTCTGCCATACAAGTAGTACTTACTGCTATCATGTCAGGTTTATACATAGCATTACAGTTTCGTAAGCCATCTTTCATATTGGCAAGTCCGCCAAAAACTGCAGCACTTTCACTCATAGAGTCACTTACACAAGGAGTAGGCTCTTTGAAATGTCTAGTGAAATAGCTTCTGAAATATGCTACACATCCATGGCTTCCATGTACATAAGGCATAGTATTTTCAAAGCCAAGACTCGCCATGACAGCCCCTAGAGGTTGACATGCTTTAGCAGGGTTGACAGTAATGGCTTCACGAGAGAGGTTTTTCTCTCTATAATCCCAGCTTTTGGTCCACTCGGCGATCTCATCGACTTTTGATGGATCGATTGAGCCCATATTGCTTTCAAATTCTTTTTTATTTTTCAATACTTCTTGATATTCGGGTTTCAAGAAAAGTTTTTGTCCATTGACAATTTGTTCTACATTTTGCATATTAAGCTCCTTTCTCTTCTGTATCCCATGGTGCTTTAGTGTGGCTCCATACAGGTGAATTCATTGCTAGATCCATATCCTTAGCAAAGATAGCAAACGCATCATAACCATGATAAGGGCCGCTATAATCCCATGAGTGCATTTGTCTGAAAGGAAGGCCCATTTTTTGGAAAACATACTTCTCTTTAACACCACTTGCTACTAGATCAGGTTTTAGTTTTTTGACAAATGCTTCGAGTTCATACTCATTGACATCATCATAAATGAGCGTGCTTCTAGAGATCTCTTCTTTTGTTCGTTTATAGTCATCTCCGTGGCCAAATTCATACCCAGTACCCACAACTTCCATGCCAAGATCTTCATAAGCACCTATTACGTGTCTAGGTCTAAGCCCGCCAACATAAAGCATGACGGTTTTGCCTTCGAGTTTAGGTCTATATTTTTCGATAACTGCATCTATCATCGGTTGATATTTTGCTATTACCTCTTCGCATTTTGCTTGTATGCTCTCATCAAAACATGCAGCGATCTTGCGAAGACTCTCTGTGGTTTTTGTAGGACCAAAGAAATTGTATTCGATCCAAGGCACCCCAAATTCTTGCTCCATGTGTCGTGCAATATAGTTCATTGAACGATAGCAGTGGAGTAAATTTAGTTTTGCTTTGGGTGCTATTGCCATCTCTTTGTAAGTAGCATCACCACTCCATTGAGCGATAACTCTAAGACCCATTTCTTCAAGAAGGATTCTTGAACTCCAAGCATCGCCGCCGATATTGTAGTCTCCAACAATGGCTACGTCATAAGGAGTGCTTTCAAAATCTTTTCTAGCATTATCGTCAGGCATGATCTCATCTCTTATCATATCGTTTGCGATATGGTGCCCAAGTGATTGGCTAACACCTCTAAAACCTTCGCAAGATACAGCAATAGTAGGTTTAGAACTGTCACTTTTGTGCTTTTTGGCAACAGCGTGTATATCATCTCCGATCAAACCGATAGGACACTCTGATTGGATAGAAATACCATTATTAAGCGGGAAAAGAACATCAATCTCTTCTAGAGCCTTTTTGAGTTTTTTGTCTCCGCCAAAAACGATATCTTTTTCTGTAAAATCTGTACTAAAGTTCATTGTTACGAACGTATCGATACCTGTAGTTCCAATATAATAGTTTCTTCTGCCGGCACGGCTATATTGCCCACAGCCTATTGGTCCATGAGAAATATGTATCATATCTTTCACAGGTCCCCATACAACGCCTTTACTTCCTGCATATGCACAGCCTCTTTGGCTCATGACTCCAGGAACTGTTTGTTTGTTGCTTCTTGAAGTATCGCATGCTCCTTTGGATTCTTCCGGGGAATCAACACCAAGGTGTTTGGCACGATTTTTGCTGAGTTTTTCCGGATATGATTCCAATATTTCAGCGATTGCTTCTTTTTGTAAATTTTCTAAGTTTAGCGGACCCATCTGTTTTCTCCTTTTTTCTTAGAAATTATGCTATTTTGAGTCTATAAAGATTCATATCGTCAAGTTTTCTGCACAATGCTTTTTCTTCTTCACCGTCAACGGTTTTTGAAATCTCACTGATTTGATACTTATTTGTGTAATAGATCATCTTAAAACCGTCTTTTTGCGGAACATCTGATTTGTTATAATAGTCTGCCAATGCAGTAAACAAAAATGATCCTGGTGTGACTGTAAATTTTTCTACGATTTCACCTTTGGCAGTTTCGCCAGTTATCTCAATAGAAGAGACGCTGCTCAAATCACCAGCTTCTTCATTTACTTTTTCTATTACCTTATCCATACTTACGTCGTTTCCCATACTTGCAGGGAAGTGATAACCACATACAAACATTTTTTATCCTTTTTTTACTTTAATTACGCGAAATGAACAAAGTCCATTTCTGCTACGCTAACGCTGAGTTTTCCTCAGCGGAAGGCTCATGGCACTAGTGCCATTTATTGTTACTATAAACTATTGCCTACAAACTAACGACTAATTACGCCTCTTCGGCTCTTTTGCCGATCGCCTCTTCTTCTACTTCTTCTTCTAGACCAAATTCCATCAATAAAGCTTCTAGGTCATCCATCTCAAGAGGAGTAGGAATAACTTTAAGATCATTTGCTATGATTTTTCTAGCCAATTCTCTATATTCCATCGCTTGTTCACTGTTTGGTGCAAATTCAACAACAGTCATTCTTCTAAGCTCTGCTCTTTGAACATGGTTTGATCTCGGAACGAAGTGGATCATTTGTGTACCGATTTGAGTCGCAAGGTTTTTAGCCAAGTCATATTCTCTGTCTGTCATACGAGCATTACAGATAAGACCCGCTAGTCTAACACCGCCTGTATTTGCATACTTCAAAATACCTTTTGAGATATTATTAGCTGCATACATTGCCATCATCTCTCCAGACATAACGATGTAAATTTCTTGGGCTTTTCCTTCACGGATAGGCATAGCAAATCCGCCGCATACAACGTCTCCTAGAACGTCATAACTTACGAAATCTAGCTCATCATCATATGCGCCTTCTTCTTCTAGGAAATTGATCGCTGTGATAACACCGCGACCTGCACATCCAACTCCCGGCTCTGGTCCACCTGATTCTGTACACATGATGTAACCATCGGTGATTGTCTCATCTTCAGGATTGAATTCTCCAGCTCCTGGTTTACATACATCTTCGAGTTCTAGATCTTCTACAGTACCGGCCTCTGAAGCAAGCTGCATAATAGTTGATTGAGCTTTCTCGTGCAAAATAAGTCTAGTAGAATCCGCTTTTGGATCACATCCTACAATTAATATTTTTTGACCATAATAATGGCACATTGCTGCTAATGTGTTTTGGGATGTGGTTGATTTGCCAATCCCGCCTTTGCCATAAAATGCAATTTGTCGTAACGCTGCCATGGTATCTCCTTGAAATAAATTAAGTTACGAAAAGCATAATGCATATAGTGTTCCATTGAGTATATATGCGTGCAAAATGATGGAAAATTTGATTGTTTGTAAAAGGAGTTATATTAAAAATAGGTGTTTTTTGTAAGTTAACACCAAATTAACATAACATGATTATTATTTAAAATCTAAAATATTATACTTCTGTTATGTGTAATACAAAATGAACCCAAAAAAGAAATAAATATGCATAATGACACAAAAAAACAATATATTAATATGCTAAATGAAATTGAGAGAAAAAGAGTAAAGCCGCGTCTGCCTTATTTTAGATATATAGCAATGATATTTCTTTTTGTTTTTCCGCAAATGCTCACAGAAAATATGGTGGCTTCGTGCATACCATGCCAATGGCTAATTGGCATGATGTCATTTCTGATACCTGGCATCAGCGTCATGTCAAACGCCAGCAAGATCCCACAGATAGTATCGCTGGAGCTTTCTGTTATGTGGATAATGATACCACTACTTTTTGGCTATTCAATACACACACAAATATTAAATAGAGAATGGCTTTCGAAGGCGTTGTTTTATAAAAAATGGATGTTTATATTAGGATATATGTTTCTCGTGCTAGTGATTTGGTATATATTTTTTGGTAGTCATAATTTTTATAATGGCTTAGAAATATCAGATTCTTCTAGTCATTATGGCAGACATAAATTTTTTGCTGTTAATAACCTTATACAATCTCAGTTTGGTATAGGCATATTTGCTGTTATCTGGGGGACTGTAATCATCCCCAAAACTTTAAGCCTATGGTTATTTATGAATTGGTCTTTAATAAAAAAAATAAAAGGATAAAAACATGAGTTTTTGCTGGTTCCAATTGTCTCCATTGGGAATCCATACTTGACGATCGGCTATCAATATATAATCAAATATAAACTGATGAATAATGTTGGATATTGAAGCTCGTATATACACTACCATCGCAACCTACTCACTCCATTTAACAAGCTTGCCAAACTTATCACACTCTTCTCCTTTTTTGTTTATAAATCCATGTTTTCCATTCAACTCTACTTTATATATATTGTCATTACTAAAATATGGGGCTATAGAGTTAGTTCGTGAAATATATTTTGGTGGAATTATCACTTCTCCTTTTTTATTTATAAAACCTATTACATATTTACCACGTAAGCCATTTCTTATTTCTTTATACGTAGGAGAAATATATTTTGTAGAAACTATAGCAAGACCATTTTTAAAGTCAGACACTGTGATATATGTTTTATTAGGGGAGATAACCATTTTGCCTTTCTTGTCAATATACCCATAGCCATTATCTGTTTGCGCTGCGGCTAAACCTTCAGAAAATTTATCCAAAAATTTATACTTTGGTTCAATAATCCATTTTCCACTTTTATCTATCATGCCAAATTTATCATCAATTTTAGCTCTAGCAAAACCATCCAAAAACATATCTATATACTGATATTTTGGCCGTATAACCCATTTCCCACTTCTATCTATTGCACCATATTTATACTTTGCTTCTTGTGAAATCATTCTTTTTATAGAACTTTTATAATTACTATTTGCAAGTTCAGCCTCAAGTGCAGACAACTCATTACTGCTCATCTCTTTTTCTACAGAACATACTGCAATACCCTTCTGAAAATCATTTAAACGATGAAATTTCTCATTAGCTATTAAGTCACCTTTTTTGTTAATCAATGAATAATATCTTTCTCCATCCTCTTCGATTTCAACTAGAGCTAAACCATCTTTAAAAGAAGAAGCATTTTCAAATTTTGTAGGTATAACCATATTACCAAGTTTGTCTATATATCCATATTTTTTATCAAATGTGCCTATAGCAACAACAGCCAAACCTTCACTAAAGCTTTTAGCATGAAAATCATACTTAGGTTCTATTACAAACTTACCAGTTTTATTTATATAACCATAACCAGGGTTAATAGTTCCAAGATAATCATTTGCAGATTGAACAAGGGCAAGGCCTTCGCTAAATGGCTTGGCATCATAAAAATACTTCTGTTCGCTTATCTTGTTGCCATGTTTGTCAATAAAATTGTAATAACAACTATTTGTTCTTAGTGTCATACCACAATGGTAAACAATAGCTAAGCCATCTATAAAACCACTTTTTACTCTTTCAAATGTTGGAGCAATAACAAAATCACCTTTTAGATTTATAAATCCCCAATTTTTATAGTCATCGATTTGAACTTGGGCTGGCATAAGACCATCTCCAAACTTTGTTGTGTCAATATCTTCAAATTTTGCAGGAATGATTATGTTTCCTTTTTTATCCTTAACTCCCAACTTGTCGTTTTCTCTGAATGAAACATAGTCCAAAGCAAATACAAAATTAAATAAAAAAATACACAAAAAAATAATTCTCATATAATAGTCCTTCATAAGGTTTAAACTTGGAATTCCCAGCTTTGGTATACATTTATCCATTCGATAAAACTTCTTGTTCTTTCGATTCCAAATAATATCTTATCTCAAACAGTTTTGCAGTGAACATAATATCTATGCTTATATTATCAATCCCAGACAGAGTGCAAACTTTGCAAAAGCGCTTGACACTTAAGATGGAAGTGATATAATAATCAATATTTCATATACATAAGGTTATTATTATGGTGGATTATTCAAAAAATTTCTCTTATGTACAGAATAATTTCGAGTCTGGAGAGTTTAACAGGCATTTTCACGAAGAGTATTCTATTGGGTTAATTTGTAATGGTAGCCATTCTTTTTCAACAAAAGAGAGAAAATACACTATTCAAAAAGACCTAATACGTATCATCAACCCTTACGAACTGCACTCTACACATCAAAGCAGTTGGTCGTATATCAATTTTATGCCGACAATCGATTTGCTAAACACGATTGCTTCAGATATGTCTATGAATAATGTTGAGAAGGATTATAGGGTCTTTAAGCCAGTTATTGACGATTCAATTGCGGTCATGCGATTTAGAAGTCTTTTCTCTGCTCTCGAAGAAAATAACGATTCTTTTTCCATCGAATCGTCAGTGATAGAGTTTTTTTCATATCTCATTAATCGTCACAGTATTGAATCGCTAGAAAGGATAGAGCACAATAGAAAAGCAACCCCAAATCTTATGAGAGCACTTGAGTACATCAACGAATTTTACTATGACTCTAATATCTCTCTCGCCGAAGTTTCGCAAATCGCAGAATTAAGCAAGTTTCATTTTATCCGACAGTTCAAAAAAATTTTCGGGGTAACCCCCGCATATTATTTGAAAATCAAGAGAATCAATAAAGCCAAAAAACTTTTGATGCAAAACACTCCTCTTTCTCAAATCGCTTACGCGTGTGGATTTTTCGATCAGTCGCACTTTACGAAAACATTTAGAGAATTTTTTGGCTATCCTCCGAAAAAACTCCAGCAAAATACTATTATTCTCTGACTTTTTATAATCCGAAACCTATCAAATTAAAACAGATTTGCAATAAGGTGGTATATTCTTGGCACTTTTACAACATCATTTTTCTGGAATATCAATTTTCTACAAAAAATGTAGCAATTTCTTCCTATACATGATTTCTACATTATGATAATCTTCTCCATATCAAAAAAGGATTTTTTCATGACGACAAAAGGTTCCGTAAATGCAGCATAAAAAATTGTATATTTTAATGATTTTCGCGATGGTGGCATGGGGAGAAACGTGGGTGAGTGCAAAGATCCTAAGCCATTATCTTGAACCTATGGAACTTATCTTTTGGCGGTTTCTATTTTCTGCAATTGGATTGATCCCAGTAATTCAACTGATGAAACTTGGTTTTGGAATTTCACTTAAAAATCTTCTGATTTCTTTCATTGCGGGAGTTTTGTTGATTGTATACAACAACTATTTTTTCATGGGAACCAAGTTTGGTAAAGCTGGGTTCGGTGGAATACTAGTAACGACACTGATCCCTATAAACACTTTTATAATCCTATCATTGTTTTTTGGAAAAAAGACGAGAGGAAGAGAACTTTTTGCCTTATTATTAGGGGTAGCAGGTACGATGACAATGCTTGAAATATGGCGATACGATATAGGAACTTTATTTGACGCAAATATAAAATACTTTTTGTTGGCTTCTATTGTCTGGCCCCTTGTTACAATTGTCAGTTCATATACAAAAGATATCTCAGCTCTTGTAATCAGCTTTTATATGTTTTTGACCGCTGCCTGCTTTGATTTTGCGTTGACACTTGATTTTCATGTTTCAAATGTAAGCTCATTTGACGGTATATTTTGGCTCAATATGCTACTTCTTTCGTTATGGGGAACCACATTCGGGACTTCGGTCTATTTTATCGCAACGGCAGAATTGGGTGCGAAGACTGCAAGCTCATATTTTTTTCTGGTTCCTTTGAGTGCAGCACTATTTAGTGTAGTATTTTTGAATGAAGTTATTCAGCCGGCAACCATTGTTGGAGGATTCATGACTATGATTGCTGTATATATTATCAATGGGTTCAAAGCAAGGGTGAAGCGTCAGCGCGCATTATAATATGCAGTATATAAAAGGTAGATGGTTGAAATAAGAAGTTCTCTTCTGTTTACAGCTATGAGCAATAGCGAAGTAAAAAAATCCGTCTTGACAGAGAGGCATTATAGTGGACTGCCACACTGCGCTCGCAGTGACGATCATTGTGAAGAGGGAAGCTCGAATTAGAGAGTTTGGTAATATAGATTGTATACGTTCCATATCAGGAGATATGGAACGAGACAGGCGATAAAAAGTGGAAATTCAACGCCTGAACCGTAGAGCAAAAAATACTAATTTTTAATAAAGATTTAAAAAAATTAAATATAAACTACATGTAAATTAAATATTGTGTTTTGATTAATAAAAATGAACAATAGAGGAGTTTAGAATGATAGGATTAAGCATATTAGTAGTTATTGTTTTGTATTGGTGGCTGGCAAAAACGGTTGTCAATAAAGTATATGCAAACACACAAAGTGTTACTAAAAAGCGTATCGCGATAGCGATATTTATACTCATCCCAACATGGGATGTAATCCTTGGATTTCCAATATATGCTTATCTATGTATGACACAAGCAGGGATTAAAATATATAAAACCGTTGATAATGTAGAGGGGTTTTATGTTGGAGAGCAAAGTAATGATGTGTCTGTAGCCAATAATCTTTTAGATGTATATAATAAATATCATTTTATCAACTACAAGTATAAAAATAATGGCAAATATTATAGAGCTTATTGGGTTGACAACAACATATCGGCAAATTGTATAGATTATGGCAAGTATAAATATAGCGCTTATGCTGAAGCATTTAGGCATGGCAGATGTGTTGTTAGTGATGAAATCAAAGAGAATGAGGTTAGCAGGTGGGAGATTGGTCAACAAGTTAACGATGAGACAATTGTTATCCCAAATTATATTACTAGATGGACTGCAAGGATTATAGATAATAGTAGTCATAAACCATTAGCGGAACTAGTAAATTATTATTATGGAGAAGGATGGGTGGCTATTGCTTTTTCGTCTGTAGCACAGTATGCAAGGTGGACACATTGCTCATTACAGAAATCATATAACAGCATGTTGTTAGAAACATTAAAACCAAAAAAAGGAGAAAAATAAAATGGCTTGGTATAATGAAACAATTACAACAATGGGGATTATAGCGGAGGAGGTTTATGATGATAAATATGGACTGCCGTGCTGTACTCGCAGTGACGATCTTAGCGAAGAGTGAAACAATCCATAATTGAATTATTTGGTTGGAAGCAAAAATCACTAATAACTTTTACTAAGCTTTACAAGCAAAGCAGTGTACATTGTCGTTACAATTTTCACAAGCAGGAGCAACTTCTCCTATACTATCATAAATGAATTTTTTCCATAACACGTCTTGGGGTTTGATGAGCATAGGGAAATGAAGCGTCATGAATTGATGCATCTCTATGCGATTGGCAAATCCCAGATCTTGATAAAGATGATTTTCAAGAAGCGATTGTTTTGCCACAAGAGGCGCAATATGTTCGCTAGAATAGTGACTGCTTGTGTGAGCTTGCAAAAAGCAAGTAACTTTTTGTTCTAGGTCCATAACTATTTCTTTGTTGGTATTCATAGTGTCGACTCCTTTTTTATTTGTTATCTCGCTAAACTCTTTTATCGCATGGAATGCATCTGTTGATACACTATCCTTTTGAACCACAAGGGAGCATGGTCATCGCTAAGATAACTATGCAAAGTGTTATTGATCGATGATATGGTTTCATTTTCATGCGAAGATCTAAGAGGATAGATGCCCACACTTTGCAATAGATTTGCTGCATTTGGACCTATCTGGGCTACACAAACGATATTGCTTTCCCCTAGGCATCCGACTTTATAATCAAGCTTATCTATCTCGTCTTTATAATCCAAGGATGCATCGGCAGTACCGAGATCACTGATGCCTTCTTTGTTTATATCGTATAGATAAAACTTTTGGCACCACCCAAAATGTTCATTGACATACACCCCGTCTTTAGATGCAAAAGCAATTTTCATGATACACACTCCTTTATACTAAGCTGCATAGATGTCAATCTCCTCGTCAATAAGATTGACAAGAATATTGCGTATCATTTCATATGTGCCTGTAGTTGCAAGTGAACATCCAGAACAGCTCCCTCCATATAGCATCCATATTTCTATAGACGGTGTGCTTTTTACTTCTAGCAGCAATATATCTCCGCCGTCTTTGAGCAATATGGGTTTTATATGTTCATCTATAATTTCTTGGATTATGGATTGCTGCATTTCGTGTGGCTGGGAGCGAAAAATTCTATTTTGTTGTTCTTGCGGCAACTCGATACTTCTGCCTATACCGCCTATCTTTGCCATAGCCATAGGATGTCCGCCTTTTGCGGCGCGCAATAGATATTCAAATCCATCACGCAGAAGATTAACATCGTCTTTTCGATCAAGCAGCATGAGCCCTAATCTGAAATTTGCTCCAGCGTGACCAAATGCAGCTGCAGATTTAAAATAAGTTGATGCCAAAACATCATCTTTTTCTACTCCTATAGCATTTTGGTACATGAGTGCAATGTTATAGTATGCCGATGGATTATTATGGATGATGGCTTGTTCAAACCAGCTTTTAGACAGTGAGGGATCTTGGGCGACTCCTTCACCTTTGAGGTAAAGAAGTCCAATATTTACCATGGCTTGGTCATTGCCATTTGAAGCTTCTTCTTTCCATAGCAAAAAAGCTTTTTCATACTTTTTTTGTTTGTAAAATGCTAATGCTTGACTCATAAAAACACCTTTAAACTGAATATATGAAGAGTGAATGCAAAAAGTGTTCCGTTGTGGAACGATTATTGCATAAGTGCTTATATTATTAGAAACGAGGTATTGAATTATGATGGTCAACAAAAAACAGATCAAAGAACTTCTAAATGAATCGGCTTGCACCCATAATGAACAAAAAAAGAGCAGCTGCGATAAGCCAAAGCCCGGAGCTACGAGCGGCGGATGTGCTTTTGAAGGAGCGC
>JBAZDL010000015.1:0-15948 GCA_041654415.1 Sulfurovaceae bacterium
GCAATTTAGCTCCCATACAAGCTCACTATTTGACAGCGGCTTCAACGAGGAAATCAATCTACATCAATCCGACTCTACAGTTTTATTATACTACATACTTGAGTGGTGATTTGATTATACAAACGAGATGAAAAGAAATGTAGAAAGGCAAATCTAGCCATCAAGCATTATTTTTAAGAAAAATTAGATATAATTTCATCTCTACATATATAGTGCATCCAT
Organism: Sulfurovaceae bacterium; assembly: GCA_041654415.1. GTDB lineage: Bacteria > Campylobacterota > Campylobacteria > Campylobacterales > Sulfurovaceae > BN30871. Next base: position 223 of record JBAZDL010000015.1, read on the forward strand.
AGCTTAGCTGGATAGAGCATCGGTTTGCGGTACCGAAGGTCTCAGGTTCGAATCCTGATGGGTGTACCATCTCTTTTTAATCAAACTTATACTACAATATTTTCAAAAGATTTATAAAGGATTTATTGGTATGAAAATAGTACTTATTAACAAAAATCCTGTTGTTTCAAAACTAATTGAACTCTCTATAAAAGATACAGATTATAAAATAGTTGAAACAGAAGATATAGATATCATCAATGAAGATTATGATCTATTTATCATAGACGATAGTTGCTATAATGCGGATATGGAACAAATGATATCAAACAAAAATGTGATATTATTAACCAATATAAAAACATTCTCCAATGAATCACACACGTTCAAGACTCTTCCGAAACCATTTTTGCCTACACAACTATTTAATTTGATCAACTCTAGTTTGTCAAGTGAAGCATTATCCATAGAATCAATAAACAATAAAATTTTAAACACTGATGATATATATCAGATCAAAGAACTTCTAGAAAAACCGGACTTAAGTTCTGACAATCAAATATATGAAGATAATTTATCTTATGTGTTTAGAAAAAGTGCAGAGACAAAAGAGAAAAGAATATTAATGGCACTTCTCAAGATGAAACCAAAAAAACTTAAAAAACTTTTGTCAGATGCAGAGATCACCTTTAGTATCCGTTTCCCTAAAGAGTCTTGATGGCTATATTGGTATTATCAGGTCCCAGCGGTGCTGGGAAAAGCACTATTATTAATAATGCTGCGCCATATATAGGGAGTTTTTACTTTTCGATTTCAACCACCACTAGAGCTCCGAGAAATGGAGAAACGAACGGCAAAGAGTATTATTTCGTTACCAAAGAAGAGTTTGAAGCAGATATACAAGCAGGCAATTTTTTGGAATATGCAAAAGTACATGACAACTATTACGGTACATCATTAAAACCTGTAAATGAAGCTTTAAAAGAGGGCAAATTGGTCATCTTTGATATAGATGTACAAGGACATGAACTTGTGCGTGAAAAGTTGGATGATATTACTACTTCTATCTTCATAACTCCGCCCACTCTCAGTGAACTCGAACGCAGGCTAAATCTTCGTTCGCTTGATGATGATAGCATCATACAAAGACGTGTAGCCAATGCAAAAAAAGAGATAGAATCTATAAAAGAGTTTGATTTTATCATTATTAATGATACTATAGAGCAGGCAACCAAAGAGTTTATAGCTATATCAAATGCCGCCAGGCTTAAAAGAAGCTACGTTGAGATAGACAATATAGTCAAATCTTGGAAAAATTAGACAAAATGGGGTATAATGCCCCTAGAATTACCACAAAGGAAATAAAATGGGATCATTTAGTATCACACATTGGCTTATAGTATTGGCTGTGATTGTACTTCTTTTTGGAGCGAAAAAAATACCTGAACTGGCAAAAGGGTTAGGACAAGGGATCAAAAACTTCAAAGAAGCGGTCAATGAAGAAGAAGAAAAGACTGACACAAAAGAGATAGCTGCTACAGAAAAATCAGAGACTAAATCAGAAACTAAAACTGATAAAACTACTCAAAACAGCTAATGTTGCTTTGGCAACATAGCTTTATTTACATACGAATCATTCATGAAACTTAAATCAACAATAAATACCATCATATCATCAGCACTCCAAGAAGCCGGCATCGCTGCTCCTGCTCTGAGCGTAACAAATGCTACTAGAAAAGAGTTTGGTGATTTTCAATATAACGGCGCTATGAGTCTAGCCAAATCACTTGGCACTAATCCTAGAGAAATTGCTACCAATGTGATCAAGCATGTCGATTCAGATGTTATAGACAAAGTAGAAATAGCAGGGCCGGGTTTTGTCAATATATGGATAGACAACAATTGGCTCTCAAAAGAACTTAACGCAATATCAAAAGATAAAAACTTAGGCATAGCTAGAGACAAAAAAAACGAAAAAATCGTAGTAGACTACTCTGGGCCAAACATGGCAAAAGAGATGCATGTAGGACATCTTCGTTCTACTATCATAGGTGATACACTTGCAAATCTATTTGAATTTTTGGGATATGACGTGATCCGCCAAAACCATATAGGAGATTGGGGTACGCAATTTGGTATGCTCATAGCATATCTTGAAGAGATACAAAATGAAGGTCGATCTTATGAAGAGCTAAAAGATCTGGAACATTTTTATAAACTAGCCAAAGCCAAGTTTGATAGTGATGCTTCATTTGCTGATACTGCTAGAGAGTATGTAGTAAAGATCCAAGGCGGGGATAGTTATTGCCTAGGATTATGGCAAAAATTTATAGACACTTCGCTGGCTCATTGCGAAGAAGTTTACGATAAACTCGGAATTAAGCTTACAAAGAATGATGTCAGAGCCGAAAGCTCATATAATGATATGCTGGCACAAATTGTGCAAGAACTTGAAACAAAAGGGCTTATAACGATAAGTGATGGTGCAAAATGTATATTTTTGCCAAACAATGATGTGCCTATCATTGTCCAAAAAAGTGATGGAGGATATCTATATGCTACTACTGACTTGGCTGCACTAAAATATAGAAGTCAAATGCTTGGTGCGAAACGTATCTGTTATGTAGTAGATGCGAGACAAAGTGAACATTTTCGTCAAGTATTTTGGGTTAGCAAAGCAGCTGGTTTCGTAGAAACTGATACCAGCTTGGAACATATAGCATTTGGTACAATGATGGACAGATCCGGCAAACCATTCAAAACCAGAGATGGCGGAACGGTCAAATTGATACATTTGCTTGATGAAGCGATAGTTAGAGCCAAAGATACGATATCAAGCAAAGAATCACTAGACAATGATGCTTTGGAGCATACTGCCAAAGTAATTGGAATAGGAGCTTTGAAATATGCCGATCTGTCAGTAAATCGTGAATCAAATTATATATTTGATTGGGACAAAATGCTGAGTTTTGACGGTAATACGGCTCTTTATATGCAATATGCGTATGCTAGGATCCAAAGTATATTGCGTCGTTTTGATGGAGAGTTAAATGGAACAATCAATATTCAAAGCGACATAGAGCATAAGCTTGGCTTGGCACTTTTGGAATTTGATGATACACTTGCCAAAACTGCAAATGATGCCATGCCGAACTATTTGACAGGTTACCTATATGAGCTTGCAACCCTATTTATGCAATTTTATGAACTTAGCCCTATACTAAAAGATGGTATTGATAATGAAACAAAAATGAGCAGATTGCTACTAGCTGATTTGACAGCAAAGACTATCAAACAAGGTCTGTTAATACTTGGTATTGAGGTCGTGGATAAACTATAGTTAGTTGGAGTGTTGTTGCGACTTACATTAGTATGTCATCGCGAACGAAGTGTGGCGATCCACTCTCTTGTCATACCGAACTTGATTCAGTATCCACTATTTTTTATGGATTCCAGCTCAAAGCACGGAATGTTCTGTGTTAGAAGTCAAGTCTTTTTAGCACATTTTAAATCCCTGTCATGATCGCATCATTGTAAAAAACTTCAAACAAAAGCAAAATATACTTCACTCAGTAAAATATTATTACAAATTGATTATCATTTGCCGGAGTACTTGCGATTATGACGATTTTGGTTACTTTATAAAAAGTAACAAGAAGAAGAAAAATAATAAATCCTGAAACGAGTTCAGGATGACAAAATTATTCTGCTTTTTTAGCTGTAAGTTCGCTCAAAAAAGCTTCAAGTGAATAACGTTGGCGATATTGCGGTATCATAATATGTACAAGTATATCCCCCATATCAGCTACCACCCACTCATCACTGACATCTGAGCCTATAAATTCTTCGCCTAGAGGCTTTAATTCGTTTTTGAGATGGTCAAAAAGTGCCTGTGTATGCTTTCCTCCGAGAGAATTTGCAATTACTACTCTTTTGGCTATATAATCTGCATCATCAAGGTTAAAAACCTCTATCTCTTCGGCCTTTTTGTCATCTAATACTTTTACTATTGCATCTATTCTTTCATCTAATGTCATTTGTTTCCTTGTTTTTTATTAATAGTTCTCAAATTTTCAGCAAAGCTAAAAATTAGGTCTTCAGCAGACCGCTCTCGCGACTAGTCGCTCTAAAGTTCTCAAAATATTTTTTGACTTCATCTCTTATTTTTTCATCTACATTTGATAGGTCCCCGCTCTCTCTTATAAAGGTAGAGCTAACAGTATTATCAATATGAAGTACTTTAAATGAGTGTAAAGCCGTAGTGTTCAAGGAATTATCTCCTCTAGTGACTACTATCCATGTGATTGTATCATTTAACCACTCAAAATTACGCCATAAAGTGATTTTTTCTAAATTATCTGCTCCGATTATGAGATAACGAACATCATACAAAGATCTAAAATGCTCTATGCTTTGATAAGTATAGCAAATCTCGTTATCTATCTCATAAGAATCTATAATGACACGCTCATCATCAAATACTTTTTTGCACCATGACAAACGCTGCAAAGCCGGTGCAAATGGAGCTGCCTTAAACGGATTTTGGTATACAGGGAGTATCAATAGATAGTCTATGTCAAATTCTTTCAATACTGCTCTTGCTATTTCTTGATGTCCCAAGTGTGGCGGATCGAAACTGCCACCCATAACAGCCACTACAGCTTTATCCTTTTTAACCAAAAAATAACCTCATTTATTGTAGAATAATGAAATTCTATCATAATATTCATAAGCTTAGGAGAAAGTATGGCAGTCAAAGTCGCAATCAATGGATTGGGAAGAATCGGCAAATGTGTAGCTAAAATCATATCTGATAGAGATGATATAGAGTTAGTAGCAGTCAATGTAAGCGGATCTGATGAGACTATCGAATATGGATTGAAATATGATAGTGTACACGGTACAAGAAATGATGTCAAAGTTGTTGACGGTTATATATATATGGGCAATACCAAAGCCAAGATATTAGACAGCAGAGATCCTGCGCAACTTGATTTTGCAAGTCATGGAGCAGAGATCGTTTTAGAGTGCACAGGTGCGTTTTTAACAGCCGAAGGTGTACAGCCGTATCTTGATAATGGTGTTAAAAAAGTCATCTTTTCTGCTCCAGCTAAAGACGATACTGCTACTTATGTTATCGGTGCCAATGAAAATGAATACAAAGGTGAAAGTATCATCTCAAATGCAAGTTGTACCACAAATGGTCTAGCTCCGCTTGTAAAAGTGCTTGATGATAACTTTGGCATCAAAAAAGGACTTATGACAACAATTCATAGTTATACAAGTTCACAGCCTATACTTGATCATAAGCCTAGCAAAAAAGATATGAGAAAAGGCAGAGCGGGTGCAACAAACTTAGTGCCTACTACAACAGGTGCCGCAAAGGCTATCGGCAAAGTATTGCCAAAACTCAACGGTAAACTAAATGGACAATCAATAAGAGTTCCGACTGCCGATGTTTCAATAGTAGATTTGACCGTGACTTTAGAAAAGAATATCACACTCGATGATGTCAAGCAAGCTTTTGAAGTAGCAAACAACACTACCCATAAAGGAATTTTGGGCATTGATAATGAATATAGAGTTTCAACCGATTTTATAGGTGAAGAGGCTAGTACGGTTGTAGCAATGGATACCATACAAGTAATTGGCGACAATATGGTAAAAGTTCTCTCTTGGTATGACAATGAGTGGGGATACTCTTGTCGTTTGGTTGATTTAGCAATACTTGTAAGTAAAAAATAGAGAAAGATATATGCCAAAAACGATTAAAGATATAAATATAGACGGTAAACGAGTTTTTATAAGATGTGATTTTAATGTACCAAAAGATGATGAGGGCAATATTACAGATGATAGACGTATCAGAGAGGCATTGCCGACTATCAGATATTGTTTAGATAGGGATTGTAAAGTTATTCTAGCTTCGCATTACGAAAGGCCAGAACCAGGTAAATATGAAGAAAAATATTCACTCAGACCGGTAAAGCTTCGTCTTCGCAAACTGCTTAAACTTAACGGTGAAGTTAAAATTGCAGATGATGTTATAGGACCTGACGCCAAAAGCAAAGCTGCTGCCCTGAAAGCAGGAGAGATACTCATCCTTGAAAATCTTCGCTATGAAGCAGGAGAGACAAGTAATGATGAAATTTTTGCTAAAGAGCTAGCCTCACTAGCAGATGTTTATATAAATGATGCGTTTGGCGCGTGTCACCGCAAGCATGCTTCCATATATGCTCTTGCACAACAATTTGCACCTGAAAATAGAGGCATAGGCTTCTTGATGAATAAAGAGATCAATTTCTTTAGCAAAGTAATAGAAAACCCTACTCGTCCTTTTATAGCCGTTATAGGAGGCAGTAAGGTTTCGGGCAAATTGCAAGCACTCATAAATCTTGTAGAAAAAGTTGATAAGATCATAATAGGCGGAGGAATGGCATTTACATTTCTTAAAGCTCAAGGACTTGAGATCGGTAAATCTATAGTAGAAGATGACCTATTAGAAGATGCTAAAAAGATCATGGCTAGAGCCAAAGATAGAGGCGTGAAGTTTTACTTGCCTGTTGACTTGGTAGTAGCGGATATTTTTAGCAGCGAAGCAATGACCAAATACCTTCCATCACAAGAGATACCAAAAGAATGGATGGGGCTGGATATCGGGCCTGCTACAAGCAGGCTTTTTAGAGAAGCTTTGCATGATGCACAAACTATCATATGGAATGGGCCTATGGGCGTTTATGAGATTGATAAATTCTCAAAAGGAAGTATCTTGATGTCACACAATATTGCACAAAGCCACGCTACAACTATAGTCGGGGGCGGAGATACTGCTGATGTAACAGCAAGAGCAGGAGATATAGAAGAGATGAGCTTTGTAAGTACCGGCGGCGGGGCGAGTCTGGAATTGATAGAAGGAAAAGAACTTCCAGGTATCGCGGTACTTAAATGATTTTTGCAGCCAATTTCAAAACAAATCACACCAGAGCTTCGACTTTGGCATATTTAGAGCAATTAGAGCATCAAATTTCAGATAATCAAAGTGACAAGTTTTACCTATTTCCGCCATCTACGGCATTATCTTCGCATCGTGGCAAAATAACTATCGGTGCACAAAATGCATATCCTGCCATAAACGGTGCATTTACCGGAGAAATTGGGCTAGAACAGTTAGATGAGTTTGATATCAAAACTATTTTGATAGGGCACAGCGAAAGAAGACAACTACTAAGAGAGTCCGGAGAAGATATATCCAAAAAATTTGAATTTTACAAATCACAAAATTTTGAAATCATCTACTGTATAGGCGAACCGCTCGAAGTAAGAGAACAAGGTGATGATACTGTGCTGGATTATCTAGCAGAGCAATTTAACGGCATTGATACAAATTATGACAAGTTAATAATTGCTTATGAGCCTATTTGGGCTATCGGTACAGGCAAGAGTGCAACAAACCATGAAATAGCCGCAACACATCAAGCTCTTAGAGCATTGAGCTCAAAACCGCTTTTATATGGTGGGAGTGTTAATGCCACTAATATCAAAGAAATCTCTTCAATTAAAAACGTAGATGGAGTATTAGTAGGCAGTGCGTCACTCGATGCAGTAAACTTTGCTGCGCTTATCACGGCAGTAAAATAATTATTAGTGTATATGTGGGTTGCACCCTCATATGAAAATACTCATATTTTGTCCATCTTAAATCAAATTACACCTCAAAATAAATAATTTTTTATTCTTTAAAACAGACTATCAGTCTCATTTCATCTGTGCTTTAATATATGAAAACTTTATAATAAAAATTATCAATACAAAAGAAAATGGATAGGATAAATTTTATTGCTTTTCAAAGTATTTTTTTTGTATAATATAACATCAAATAATATAAGGAAATGCAATGAAAACAAAATCAATCATATTGTCTGCAGGATTGATTTCTTTACTCATTCTAGCCGGATGTAAAGAAAAACCATCTGATGGCAATGTTAGTACTGCTACTGCACAGGCTGAAAAAACTACAGTTACAGCACCAACTGACGAGCTGGCAAAAAGAGTTTTAGCAATGGGTCTCAAGCCAATACCTACAGATGCTAATGAACTAAAAAAACTAACCGAAGATGTGAACAATACTTTTTCGGAAGCCAAAATAGAATTGGGTAAAAAATTATATTTTGATCCTAGATTATCGCAAAGTAGTTTGATTAGCTGTAATACATGTCATAACCTTGCGCTTGGTGGTGTAGATGGTGTAGAAGCTGCAATTGGAGACAAATGGACTGCTAATCCTCATCACTTGAATTCTCCGACAGTTTATAATTCTGTTTTCAATAAATCACAATTCTGGGACGGAAGAAGCCCGCACCTAGAAGACCAAGCCCAAGGGCCGATGCAAGCAAGCCCAGAGATGGCTTCTTCAAAAGAATTAATAGAACAAAGAGTAGTATCAATTCCTGCTTATGTAGATGAGTTTAAAAAAGCTTATGGTGATGATGTCAAAATCACATTTGAACTTATAGCTAGAACCATAGGACTGTTTGAAAGAACATTGGTTACTCCTTCTAGATTTGATGATTTCTTAAACGGCGATAGCAATGCACTTACAGCTGAAGAAAAAGAAGGCTTAAAACTATTTGCAGACAAAGGTTGTACGGCATGTCATACCGGTATTAATCTTGGCGGAGATATGCAAAGCTTTGATGCTCAGGGAATCTATAAATATAAAGATGTAGGTGACTTTAAAGGCAATGCAAATAAAATGGTAAAAACTCCTACTCTTAGAAATATAGAAGAGACAGCTCCATATTATCACAACGGTAAGGTTTGGACTCTCAAAGAAGCTATCCAAGAGATGGGAAGAGTACAATTAAATACGCAAATCAGTGATGAAGATGCAGCAAAAATTGAAACATTCTTAAAATCACTTACCGGCAGAAAACCTGCTGTTACTTATCCTGTACTTCCGGCTAGTACACAAATAACTCCTCAACCTATCGTTAAATAACACATTGACATCCTTTTGGATGTCACATTATATACTCCTTTTACAATCATGCCAAATTTATTTTGGTATGATTTTTAATTTTATGCCATCTCAAACGTTATGTTCTTGCCTAAAATTTAATCATATTTATTGTTATTTTATGTTCAATATGTTGTTATACTTTGTTACATCACAATAATTAGGAGAAAAAGATGAAAGTAAAAAAACTAAGTTTGATAGCGATAATTGCAATGAGCAGTACTCTATATGCAGGTGGCGATATTGCTCCGGTTGAGCCGGCCATAACTACTCCGACACCGGCAGCAGAGGAATCATCAGATTTTACATATTCAGCCAATATGGCTTTGACTAGCAATTATGTATGGAGAGGTATTACCCAAACAGATAATTCACCGGCAATTCAAGGAGGAATAGATCTTGGATATAAAGGTTTTTATGCTGGAGTATGGGGTTCGAATGTAGAATTTGGTTCAGTTTTGGATGAATCAATGGAACTAGATTTCTACGGCGGATATAAAGGTGAGATAGCTGGAATCGGATATGATTTAGGATATATAGAATATGCATATCCGCACAATTCTTCAGCTCTTAACTTTGGAGAGGCGTATGTTGGCCTCAGTAAAAGCATTGGTGATCTTGGATTGTCAGGAAAATATTATTTCGGTGCAGATGCCCCGTCAGGCGTAAAAAAATTAGACTACTATGAATTAGGTGCAAGCTATGCTCTTCCTTATGATATATCAATAGGAGCAACTTATGGAGATTATGAAGATACTGGCAGTAACTATAGTGTCAAACTTTCAAAACCGATAGGAAAATTTACAGCTAGTCTTGCTTATACTGATTTCAATGCAGATAGTGCTGGCGCATATCCTGATCAAGACCATGTTGTTGCTACTATAAGCACATCATTTTAATATATAACTTAATTACTCCCTTTTTGTTTAATGTTTCTAGCCTTCAAAGCTAGAAACATTATCATATCATCCGCCAAGAGCCAAATATAGATTAACCATATTGACATATTGTCTATATAGATTGTCAACATATGACAATTGTGCATTTCGCGCCGTCTCTCCGGCATCCAACCAGTCTTTGAGACTTGAGGCCCCTGCTCGATATCTTATCTCGTAAAGTTTTTCTGCCTCTTGTGCTTGCAGGTACGCTTGCCTTAACTCTCTGCCTTCTAGTGCATATCGTTCATTTGCAGATAATGCATCTTCGACTTCTTTTAGGGCACTGTAAAGCTTTTGGCGGAATTCTACCTTTGCTTGCTCAAAAGCTACTTTTGAGATTTTAAGATTTATACTGTTTTCATTCCAATTCAAAAAAGGCAATATCATATTTAATCCCAAAACACCTATAGGATTTTGAAGTATCTCTGCTAAAGCATTTGAACTGGTACCTATGCTGCCTGTTAAATTAAAAGATGGATAAAAGCTGGATTTGGCCACATCAATACCCAATCCTGCTTCTTGCAAACGCATCCCAGCTGCATGAATATCCGGTCTATTGGATAAAGTATCTGCGGGTATATTAGCAGGAATATTGGACAACACATCCAACGTAAATCTTTGAGGTATTTTATCGGTATATTTTGCCGGTTCGATATCCAAAATAATCGCTAAAGCATGCATGGCCTCAGTGCGAGATTGGAGCAGTTTTTCATAAGATGCTTTTTGACTTGCAAGTGAACGTTCTGCCATTAGCAAATCGAGTTTTGATGCTGCTCCGGCTTTATATCTTGTGCGGATTAATTCAACTATTTTTGTAGACGAATCTATATTTTGATTGGAGAGATATATATTTTCGCTCAAATATGCCAACTGCCAATACAACTTAGTTACTTCGCCTTCGATAAAAAGCTTGCTTGCTTGCAGATCCTGCTCTGTAGCTAGGGCTTCAAGCTCTTTTATACTCTTGGTTGCAGATAATTTCCCTCTAAGGTCTAGCTCATACCCTACTGCTAAATTTGCCCCAGCATTTATTGTCGAAGCACTGCTTTTATCTAATGGTCTTGAGCTTGAAGCTTGAAGTGAACCGGAAAACGACGGAAGCATGCTATTTGTAGCAAGATCCACATTTAATTTGGCTTGTTCAAGCTTGTAACTTGCTATGATAAGCGAAGTATTTTGATTTAAAGCTTGTTCTACTAAAAGATTTAGATCTTTTTGCCCAAAACTCTCCCACCATTTTCTATCATTTTGAATATTAATAATGGTAGTATTTTTTGGAATATCGATATTTTTTGATGCACAACCACCTAGCAGCAAAAATGCCATACTTGCAGATACTATCGTATAACGTAGCGGTTTTTTATATATATAAATTTGATTCATATCAACTCCTATTCTCTACTAAGTGCCACTACTGGGTCTAGTTTGGCTGCATTCTTAGCAGGTATAAAGCCAAAAATTACACCTATAAGAGTCGAACAAACAAATGCAAAAATAATAGAACCAACCGAAAATATCATACTAAACATACTGCTCATTTGTCCAAATATCTCTCCTATCAAAAGCGCCAATCCAATTCCAAGCACTCCTCCAAAAAGACAAACTACTACTGATTCTATTAAAAATTGCTGCATAATATCGCTCTGTCTAGCTCCAACTGCCATACGCACACCAATTTCGCTTGTACGTTCCGTCACAGATACGAGCATAATATTCATTACTCCTATACCTCCAACCACAAGTGCGATCGCAGCGATCATGGAGATAAGCAACCTCATCGTAGCGGTAGTACTCTCTATGGTTTGGCGGATACTGTCCAGATTTGCCATATAGAAATCTTTTGCTCTGTGACGTTGCTCTAAAATTTTATTGATCCCCCCTTCTGCAGCCGTACTTGTGACATCATCAGAAACCCTCACTGTAATACTGGTAAGGTGTGATTGTCCTAACATCCTACTCATTACCGTAGTATACGGTACCCAAATATTTATGCTATCAGCTCCCATAAATGCGCTAGATAATTTTTTGCTAAGCCCTATGATGCGTACAGGCACACTTCCAAGCATAATAGTTTGACCTACAGGGTTTACATCTTGTCCAAACAACTCTTTTTGCGCATTCGGATCTATAACAGCCACTTGAGCGGATTCTCCGACAAGCTTGCTGTCAAACATCATGCCCTTGTCTACTTCTATACCTCTTACTTGGAAAAAATCTTCTCCTACTCCTTTGATTTGGGCATCAACAGATATATTTTTATATCTTACCGTAACACTATCATTGACACTTGGGGTAACGCTATCTATAAAATCTTGTTTTTTTAAAATTTCAGCATCTGCAACTGTGAGCGTGTGGATCTTTCTGGCATCACGATCACCAAAACCCTTACCTGGATAGATATTGATGGTATTTGTACCCATATTGCTTATATCTTTGAGAATTTTTTGGCGTGAGCCCTCTCCTAAAGCTATAACAGATACCACTGATGCTATACCTATAATAATGCCCAGCATCGTTAAAAATGTGCGCATACGATGAGCAAGCATGGATTTAAATGCCATCCCAAAAGCTTCACTGAATCTATCTATCGCTCCTTGCCAAGGATGTTTACTGGATGTTTCGTTTTTGGCAATAACTTTTGCATTTAATTCTTCTTTTACGATACGCTTATCTGAAATTATCTCTCCATCTTTTATCTCTATGATCCTGTGCGCTGTGTTAGCTATATTCATATCATGTGTGACTATGATTACGGTATGGCCGTCTGTATGAAGTTCTTGGAGTATTTCTATGACTTCTTGTCCGCTACGACTGTCCAAGGCTCCTGTTGGCTCATCGGCAAGAATTATCTCTCCGCCGTTCATAAGCGCTCTAGCTATACTTACTCTTTGCTGTTGTCCGCCTGAAAGTTGGTTTGGCTTATGATTCATCCTATCGCCAAGCCCCAATCTAGTAAGCAGCTTGCTAGCTTTTTCAACCCTCTCTTCAAATGTATAATTGGCATAAATGCTCGGCACTTCCACATTGCCCAAAGCATCCAAATCGCTTAACAGATGATAACGCTGAAATATAAATCCAAAATGCTCTCTGCGAAGTTCTGCAAGTTCATCTGGGTCCATTTCGTCTGTAGCTTTGCCGTGCACTTTATAGCTTCCGCTGCTAGGACGATCAAGACATCCTAATATATTCATCAAAGTTGTTTTACCTGAGCCTGACTGCCCCATGATAGCTACCAGCTCACCGGCTTCAATGGTAAGGTTTATATCTTTTAGTATAGTTACTTCATCTTCCCCGGAAGGAAATTTACGATAAAGATTTTTGACTTCCAAAATAGGTGGCATCTTTAATGCGCTCCCATTCTGCTCATTCTAGCTTCTGCTCGAGCTTGTGTTGCATCACTTACTGTGGATGCACTTTGAGATACTATGACTTGTTCATTCTCTTTCAATCCTGAAATTACTTCGGCATTGACATTGTTATTTACTCCGATACGTACCCATCTTTGATCTATTTGATTGTCTTTGCCTAATACCCTTACTTCATATTCACCCTTTTTATTTTTGGCTCCAATAGCTGCTGATGGGATAGCTAATACATTGCTAACTTTGTTTACAAAAATTGTCATCTGGGTTGTCATTCCTATTTTGAGCCTTCTGTCTGTATTTTCCACATCCATCATGCCGTAATAATATATAGCATCAGTTAAAGTGTTAACATCTATATTGCTGTTGTCTGCTAGGGCTGTAGGGGCAGGATCAACTGAACGAAGTTTAGTTTTGTAGTGGTGCGTACTATCCCCTAGAATTGTAAAATCAACATCCATCCCCTCTTTTAACCTAAATACATCACCTTCAGAGATCTCTGCTTTAATAGTCATTTTATCCAATTGCGCAAGGACGAGTATAGTTGGAGTGGTTTGATTGGCATTGACGGTTTGCCCCTCTTCTACTGCTATGGAGACTACCACTCCATCCATCGGAGCTAGGACTTTAGTGTAGCCCAATGAGACTTTGGCAGTCTCTATAGCTAACTTAGAGCGTTTTATATTGGCTTTAGCAGTAGCTATATTTGCCTTTGCCAGAGCCAATGAAGCTTTAGCACTATCATATTCTGCTTTGGATGTAGCTCCGCTTTTTATCATCATAGCTTGACGATCAAATTCCAACTTAGCTTTTTGGAGCGCGGCTTCATGGCTGACCAAAGCAGCCTCATTGCTTACCAATTCAGCTTCTGCGCTTTGCAAATTGTTTCTTTGGGTTTGTGCATCTATGACAGCCAGAACGTCTCCTTTTTTGACACTCTGTCCTATCTGGGCATTTAGAGATTCGATTTGTCCTGATACTTGTGCACCAACGCTTACTTGTTTATATGCATTTGTTACCCCAGTAGCCAATACCGTATCTTCCAAATCCATTTTAGTCACAATGGCAGTTACATTTGTATTTTCTTCTTTTGCTGGAAAGAAAAAGTATTTGGCCCCAAAGCCTATAACAACTAAAAGCAATAACCAAATAACTCTTTTTACCCATTTATTTAATTTCGAAAACCAACTTTTCATACTATTGCCTATTTATTTTTTACAAGTGTACCCAATATATATTTAACGAAGGTAAACGGTTTTAACAATGGTAACTAAATCAACATACATTAAGTTACTCTAAGCACAATAAATAAAAAATACGGAATACAAACTAACAAAAAGCCGTAAGTATCTCATCCATCTGATGAAAAATAAGTGACAAATGCCCGTCATTTTTATAGAGTTTGATTTTTGCATGGTCTATCATACCTGCCATACTTTTTGCCATCACAACCGGAACAGCCAAATCTTTTTCGCCATGCCATAAATGAATATCTTTAAAGCGTATATCCTCCAATCTAAAACCCCACGATTCTCCTAGGACTATTCTCGCATCGTACGCAACGCCTTTGGCGCCATTATGATATGATTCTCTAAACGTATCCAGTAAGGCCTTTTTAATAGTTGTATTTTGCAATATTTTTTTATCTACATCGTCTAAGGCAAAAACGACGCTTTCTAAAAATCGGTCTGTTTTTGATATATCCTGACTGTATCTTCCTTGCAGCAACCAAAAGAATGGTTCAGCTAGCCAAGGCAATTTCTGTGCAACAAAGATAAATGCACGATATTTTTTATTTATTTCACTCACATCCCACTTCATTGGAGCCAATCCGGAAACAAGTCCGCAAAACGTAACCATATGCGGTATCTTGTATGTGCAAGCCAATGCATAAGGCGCACCTGCAGATATACCCAAAATAGAAAAACTGTCTATACGAAGCGTATCGGCCAATGCAACGATATCTTCAACAAAATCCAGTATCGTACGGTTTTCATGAAAAGAAGAGAGCCCCATGCCTGGTCTGTCGATTCCAATTACGCGAATTCCTATTTGAGACATCTTTTCGTTTACGATCTTAGCTTCTAGACGTGAACTATTCAACCCATGGAAAAGAAAAAGCGGTTTGCCTTGAGGGTCTCCAGACTCAGCATATCCCAATACCCTGCCATCGGGAAGTGTTATGGTTTGATTGAATAAATGTGGCATGGAACAATCCTTGTATTTAAACTTTTGAATAGTTCAAATTCGTATTTTAAATGAGATTTATCATAAAAAATTTATACCATAAATTGATAATAATTCAAAACGCATATTTTTATCTATATTTGGAGGTTTGGCTATAATGGTGTGACAATAAAGTACGGTCTCAAAGGATTAATAAGGTGTATTGGATTTTATTAGATTGTAGATTGGTGGGCATAGCTCTATC
>JBAZDL010000016.1:0-13996 GCA_041654415.1 Sulfurovaceae bacterium
ATAAAAACAAGCAAAAGTATGACCCTGATAGATATCTTCAGTTTCATCAAGCCAAAGAGGAAAATAATATGAAATAGCTTTTTTTAATGTTTTTTAAAGGTGGAAACTCCCATCGTCCTCGATGGGAATGCATACTTAACATCATATGCAGAATATGGAAGTGGGAGCATAATTTTTAATTTATTTACTCGATTTCTTGTATTTTGTTATTTTTGGGAATAACGGAAGGACTGAAGAATAATGAAAGCAGACGAAATATAAAAAAGATGAAAATAACCAAAAGCAAAAATAAAATCCGCTCTTGATTGATAGTAGGCTGCGTAACTTGGATAATAACATCACGAGTTAAAAATATGATAAAAATATCAATAATAAATCGCAGCTGCACTCGCTTACGCTCTATAAAATCCACTATCATTCTTACTACTTCTATAATAACCACAAACTCCAACATTAGAGTCACTGCCAAATAAAATGGCACTTTGGCTATCATTACAGTCAAAAAAATAACAGTAGCAATGATAACTGCATAATACTGCTGCAAAAATATTTTCATATCATATTTTATCATAAAACATTACCGACTGATTACTTGATGGCTTCAATAAGCTCTTTTTCATTTATCACGTATACTACATTTGTAATTTTTTTCTTATCAAGAGTCACTATGATGATTTTGTCTTTTTTGCTTTCATCCATAAATGGCTTAGTTAAAGTCGGCTCAAACGTCAGCAGGACTGAATAAGTGCTTTTTTTAAGGTCAGGCATAGCCATAAGATTTCTAATAGCTACAGGCATTGGACTGATATCAGCAACAAATAACATATCCTTGGATGTCAAAAAATCGGATGGCTGAGTTGATAAATATTGCTTTACTGTGTGGCCCGTAGATTTTGCAAATACAAAAATGACTTTCTTGGTATCATCACTAAGACTTATCTGTTCGTCATGTTGGTTTGGCAATGCAAAATCTATATTTGAGTCTACATTCAAACCATTTGTAGCTTTTGTAAAATATCCTTCTTTTGAAAAAGTCTCTGAACTATTAAACATAAATACTGCACCAATGGCTAATAACAAAAGCGCTATTGTTATACTAATTTTTTTAATCATAAATATCCTTTATTTTGAGAATTGTAGCTTTTTGTACTTAATTGATGCTTGAAAAATAATCAAGAGATCTGACTATAGAGCCCGCTTCCAACAACTTTATATGTGATGGACTCATCGAAAATATCATCTATTCTGACTCCACCGATAAGAGCAACCGGATGTTTTGAATGTTTAGCAATATCTAGCAGCTTATCTCCGTATACGTGTGCATCAGCCTTGGTGTCGGTCGTACGATATGCTCCCAATCCAATATAATCTATATCCAGTTCATTTGCCGCTAGAATTTCATCTATATTGTGAGCAGAAAGCCCTAGCAACTTTCTTCCTATTTGATTGCGGATCTCTTTTATGCCAATTTGTGGATTATTGCTAAATACACATAAGTCTTCTTGTCCTATATGAAGTCCGTCGGCATATTCTATAAGTTCAATATGATCATTGATAATAATGTTACCCTGATAATGCGAACGAATAAAAACAAGATCGGATTTGATATCTTCTAAAGAGCCTGTTTTGTTGCGATATTGAAGTATTGGAGCTTGGAGATTATTGATAGCTCCGAGTAGATCGATTAAAAAAACACCTTTTTTATCAAGTGTCTCTTTGTCTATGAGAGCATATATCATTTGTTTCTATTAAATAGCCTCAAGAAATCTGCTATAGTATTTTTCATATCAAATCTGTTGACAACCATATCCACAAGCCCATGTTCTAGTAAAAACTCTGCTCTTTGAAATCCTTCTGGCAAATCAACGCCTACTGTTTGTTTGATAACTCTTTGGCCTGCAAAACCGATCAAGGCTCCCGGCTCTGCTATGATGATATCACCAAGCATTGCGAAAGAAGCACTCACGCCACCCATGGTAGGATCGGTCAATACGGAGATAAATGGCAACTTCGCTGCAGCTAAATGATTGAGTGCAGCTGAAGTTTTACTCATTTGCATCAATGAATATGTACTTTCTTGCATTCTAGCACCTCCGCTTGCACTTACTATGACCACGCCTGTTTTGTTTTTAATAGCTCTATTAACCGCTCTGACTATTTTTTCACCTTCGACAGAACCTAGGCTTCCGCCCATAAATGCAAAATCAAAAACAACTAGTTCCACCGGCTCGCCGTTCATTGTACAGCTTCCACTGATCACACATGAAGTTTTACCTGTTTTTGCTTTGCTCTCTTCTAGTCTTTTTTTATAACTCTTCTTATCAGAAAACTCTAATGGATCAGTAGGTGCAAGAGAACTATCATGCTCAACAAAACTGCCTGCATCAGCAAGTATATCTATACGCTTATCAGCACTTATACGAAAATGATGATGACATTTCGGACATACTTCATTTTTGGCTTCTATCTCTTTATAATAGATCAAAGACAAACAATGAGGACATTTGATCCATTGATGTTGGGCTGTTTCTTCTTTGGGGGCAATTTTTTTATTATACATACTTCTAAACAAGCTGCCAAAATTCATAAATACTCCTATAAAATGCTATTTATTATTTGCTCTATTTTTAGCGCAATATCTTTTTCTTTTGAAACTATAGCATAATCCTCTTGTATAATCACTTCGAGACCCTCGCAAAGTGCCAAACCTGCTGCTACATCATATATGCGAAACGGCCCGACAAAAAGCACAAAATCAACCCATCTCGCATATGCCAAAGATAGTGCCAATGCGCCGGGAGAGCGAAATTTGATACTATTGTCATGCAGGACTTGAACAATATCAGGATATGCATATGCGCGCTCAAAAATACCGATTTTACTGTAATTATTAAGTTCCATAGGCAACCATTCATTTTGAAAAAGTTTACCGTATTGTGGCAACTTGGATGTTGACGTCCAAAAAACTTCAGATGTAGCCTGATTACACACCATGGCATGCTCCAAGACGCCATCGGAATTGATATATGCTACTGAAGTGCCAAAATATCCAAATTTAGACAATGCATTGTCACTACCGTCAATAGGATCAATAATAATTTTAGCTTTTCCGCCATTCATAATGCCAGACTCTTCTGATTCTATACTTCCAAAATGGCTCAAATGTTCATAAAAAATCTTTTCTGCAAACAGATCAAAACCGCTGCTAATATCACCGCCTGCTCCAATCTCATTTTTGTGATACCACTCCTCGGGATGTATATCTTTTAAAGCATCATAAATAATCTCGTTAGCTTTAAGTGTGGCTAGCAAAAAAGGGTGCATCATAATATTTGACTAATTTTTCTAAGCTAAGAGTTTTTTAATGATAGCTTTTGCAGCTTCTCTGCCATCACGCACTGCAGTTACGACCAGATCCGCGCCTCTATGACAATCACCTCCGGCATATATACCGGTTTTGGTAGTTTCATAATTTTCATCAACCAAAATTTGCCCCCACTTGTCAGTTTCGATGCCATTGGATGCCAAAAATGAATATTCACACATATCAAATCCTAGTGCCATAATAACTACATCTGCTTCTACTAAATAATTGCTGCCTTTGATCTCTTCTACTTTTTGTCTACCGCTCTCATCTGGGGCGCTAAGCTTTGTTTTAACCATTTCAACTGCAATGACTTCATCTTTGTCATTAATTATAAACTTTTTAGGAGATACATAAAATTCAAACTCAACGCCCTCTTCTTTTGCATTTACATACTCTTTTTTACTTCCCGGCATATTGTAAGCATCTCTGCGATAGAGGCATTTTACGCTTTTTGCTTTTTCCCTAAGTGATGTTCTTACACAATCCATTGCTGTATCGCCACCGCCGATAACAACTACATTTTTATCTTTGACATCTATATGTTTTTCTACCTTCTCTCCAAAAATACTTTTTTGAATAGTAGTCAAAAAATCCATAGCCAAATATGCATTTTTTGCATTTTCGCCTGCAAGACCGGCCTTTTTGCCTTTGGTTGCTCCCACACCGATAAATACGGCATCAAAATTTTCCATCAACTCTTCAAAAGCAATATCTTTACCGACTTCTGTGTTCATATTAAAAACAGCACCGGCTTCTTCAAGAAATCTGACACGTCTTAATACTATGTTTTTATCCAATTTAAACCCTGGTATGCCGTACATCAAAAGACCGCCGGCCTTGGCTTGTTTATCAAAGATCTCTACGCTCACACCTTCGCGAAGCAAGAAAGTAGCTGCAGACAAACCGGCCGGTCCTGCACCGATAATAGCAACTTTTTTGCCTATTTTATTTGGAGCAAATTTTGGCTTAAGTCCTTTTTTGAACCCCTCTTCATTAATAAAAGTCTCAACAGAACCTATTGTGATCGCACCATGGCCGTCATTTAATGTACAAGCACCTTCGCAAAGCCTATCATGAGGACAAACCCGACCCATTACTTCAGGAAAAGGAGAGGAGTCATTTGAAAGCATAAATGCAAATTCTAAATCCTTTGCTGCGGTTGCTTTGAGCCATTGTGGAATAAAATTATGTAAAGGACAGCCATTGTGACAATAAGGATCTCCGCATTGAATGCATCTTTCAGACTGTTCGCCGGCTTTTTCGGGCATAAAAACTTCATATATCTCATCAAAATCTTTTATACGCTCTACTACATCTCTTTTTTTAGCTTCTACTCTATCAAATTCAAGAAACTTTTGCATCTTATTCTCCTGCTCCGATTTTAAGTGGACCTTTCATGTCCTTTGGTCTAACCATCCAAAAATTACGAATCTCTACCCTATAGTTATCCAAAATCCTTTTGGCAATTTCACTTTTTGTTTCATTGTAGTAATCTTTGAGCAGTTTTTTAAGATAATATCTCTCTATATCGGTTTCATCTGTATCTATACGGCTAGCCTCAACAAGCTCTTGATTTATATTTTCTACAAACTCATGGGCAATATCATATACAAATGCTACACCGCCCGTCATACCGGCACCAAAATTCACTCCTGTTTTGCCAAGAATTACAACCGCACCGCCTGTCATGTACTCACAAGGGTGATCTCCTGTACCTTCAACTATAGCTATAGCGCCAGAGTTTCGGACCCCAAATCTCTCTCCAACTTCACCGCCGATATAGAGTTTACCGCCCGTAGCACCATACAAGCAGGTATTTCCGCCTAGAGAATAGCCTTCTCTGCTTTTTTGTGAAGTGATAACTATTCGCCCGCCGTGCATTCCTTTTCCTATATAATCGTTGCCGGCACCATTGACGTGCAAACTGATACCATTAATGAGAAATGCCCCCAAAGATTGCCCCGTAGTCCCGTCTAAACGAATATCTATAGTTCCATCCGGTAAGCCTTTGTCACCATAATATTTGGCAATTTCTCCGGAGATTCTTGTACCAAATGAACGATTTAGATTTGAAATAGATTTTTCAAGAACAATAGGATTATTGCTGTTTTTAATAGCAGGCATTATCTCTTTTAAGATCTCTTGTTCGTACTCGTTTTTATCATACGGCTCATTTGAAGGCACTTGGACTGTATTTGGACCTTCCAATCTATAAAGCAATGATTCAAAAGAAAATTTGCGTGCGAACTCATCATTTATTACTTCTAATAGTTCGTTTTTACCGATAATTTCCCCAAGAGATGAATACCCAAGACTAGCCAATATTTCTCTAACGTCTTCTGCTAACAGTGTAAAGTAATTGATAACTTTATCGACCGTGCCCACATAATGTTCTCTTAGCTTCTCATCTTGTGTGGCGATACCAACACTACAGCGATTGAGGTGGCAAATACGCAAGATCTTGCACCCTACTACCGTCAATACGCCGGTACCAAATGCAAAAGTCTCAGCTCCAAATATGGCTGCTTTTATGATATCAAGGCCTGTTTTGAGTCCACCATCTGTCTCAAGCTGCACTTGCCCTCTGAGATTATTTGCTTTAAGAGCATTATGTGCTTCGATAAGCCCAAGCTCCCAAGGGTTTCCTGCAAACTTAATAGAACCTATCGGTGCAGCTCCTGTACCACCATCTGCGCCTGAGATAATTATCTTATCTGCGTATGCTTTGGCAACTCCTGCTGCAATCGTTCCCACCCCTGCAGTTGAAACTAATTTTACTGCTATTTTGGCTTCCGGGTTGACTTGTTTTAAGTCAAAAATAAGCTGAGCCAAGTCTTCAATGGAATATATATCATGATGCGGCGGCGGAGATATAAGAGTAACTCCCGGCATTGTATGACGAAGTCTTGCTATAAGCGGACTAACTTTATGTCCAGGGAGCTGCCCGCCCTCACCAGGTTTTGCCCCTTGAGCAACTTTTATTTGAAGCTCCTCGGCTGAGCGCAAATAAGCCGGAGTAACACCAAAGCGGCCTGATGCAACTTGCTTGATCTTGGAATTTTTTATAGTACCAAATCTCGCTTCATCTTCTCCGCCCTCACCAGAGTTACTCATAGCTCCGATTGTATTCATAGCAATTGCGAGGCATTCATGAGCTTCAGGAGAAATAGAACCTAGACTCATTGCTGCTGTTGAAAATCTCTTGAAGATCGCTTCTTTTGGCTCAACTTCATTAATAGCAATTGGTTTTCTATCGCTTTTGAGCACAAAAAAGTCTCTAATAAATTTTTTGCCGCGATTATTTATAATCTTCTTGAGCTTATCATAATCTTCTTGTTTACCGCTCGCTGCTAAATCGTGGATGGCATGCACTGTTTTTGGAGCATAATCATGATATTCTCCGCCATCAAGGTATTTATAAAAGCCGCCGATATTAAGTGGAAACATACGGTTAAAAACTTTTACATCAAAAGCCTCTTTGTGTATTTTGGTTAGTCTTGCTTCTATGTCACTATACCCTAGCCCTGTAAGCAAAGCATAAGATCCGTCAAAACATTCATTTACAATTTGACTATCAAGGCCGATTACGTCAAACAGTTTAGAATTACGATAGCTTGCAATTGTAGATATTCCCATTTTGGACATTATTTTCAAAAGTCCCGCATTGATAGATTTACGAACTTTTTTGAGCATTGGTGCTAAATCTACCAGCTCATCTTTGCGTCTTGCCATCACAGCTACACTTTGATATAGCATATACGGATATATTGCTGCAGCTCCATATGCTAACATACAAGCTGCCATATGAGAATCATATACCTCACCGCTTACAGCCACTATGCTTGTCAAATGTCTTATACCGCGATTTAGCATTGCCTGATTCAGTCTGCCCACAACCATAAGCATAGGCATTGCATTATTATCGATACTCAATTTTCTATCGTCAAGTATGATAGTACGGATTCCGTCTTCAACAACATCATTTATGATAGTTTCTATCAATTCATCAAGTGATTGCTTGAGATTGCTTTGGAATGCAGTACTATAGCATTTCATGCGATAGCTAACATCATACCTAGGATCATTTTGCGTCCCAAAAGCTTTTAACATTTCAAGCTTTTCAAAAGACAAAATCGGAGATATTGTTTTCAATCTTTTTGCATGCTCTGCATCGTCTGACAGAATATTACGAACTTCTCCAAATCCTGTATTTAAACTCATTACCACTTTTTCTCTGATCGGGTCGATCGGCGGATTGGTAACTTGGGCAAATTTTTGACGAAAGAAGTCAGAAAAATTTCTCTGCATTGTAGAAAATGCCGCCAAAGGAGTATCGTCTCCCATTGAAGCGGTTGTCTCTTTGCCCTCAGTCATCATTGATTCAAAAACTTGCTCTTGCACTTCAAGTGTGATATTGAAAAACCTCTGCTTAGCTTCCATCTCTTCTTTTTGAGGTATGTCAATAGTAGAAAAAGGGTCATTTATATGTTCTTGAAGATAAGTCATATTTTCATTTAGCCATTTATCATAAGGTTCACGATTTTTTAGATAAACATCTATATCATGGCTTTTCAAAACAGTACCATATTTCAAGTCAACACCCATCATTTCACCTGATTGGAGTCTGCCTCTTTCTATGATATTCTCTTCTGGAGTATCAAGCACGCCATATTCTGAAGCGATAAGAAGTTTTCTATCTTTTGTAATGATATATTTAGATGGTCTAAGCCCGTTTCTATCAAGTACACACCCAATATATCTGCCGTCTGTCATACTAACGGCTGCCGGACCGTCCCACGGTTCAAAACAGGTACTGATATACTCATAAAATGCTCTTAGTTTGGCATCCATGTGCGGAGCATTTTGCCAAGGAGCAGGCAAGACCGATCTGGCTGCTTTAAAAAAGTCAACACCGTTTACTCTTAAAAATTCAAAAAAGTTATCCAAGCTGGCACTGTCGCTCATGCCGTCTTGGATAATAGGCAATAATCTTTTTAATTCTTCATTAGAAAAAATATCACTTTGCATAAATTCGCTTTTTGATGCAACATTAAAACGATTTGCGGTTACTGAGTTTATCTCACCATTGTGCGCTATCATGCGGAAAGGTTGGGCTAATTTCCATTTTGGAAGAGTATTAGTAGAAAATCTTTGGTGAAAAAGGCCAAAAGATATTTCAAAATCTTTATCGGCTAAGTCTTTATAGAACTCTTTGATATGTGTCGGCATAACAAGGCCTTTATATGAGACCACAGAAGTTGAAAATGACGGGATATAAAAGTCTTGATTTTCTTTTAGTTTGTTTTCTATTTCTTTTCTCGAAAGATATACAAGCGCGTCAAATCTGCGAGTCCCCATAAGAGTATTAGGTGCTATAAATACCTGTTTGATGATAGGCAATGATTCCAATGCCTGCTCTCCAAGCGCATCTTTGTCTAATGGCACTGTACGTGTATAAATAACTCTTAAATCGTTTACTTTACATACCTCTTTGATGATATCAAAATCAGACTCATGTGTACCAAAGATCATACCGACAGCATAAGTTTCAGGCAATATTATGCCGTCTTTTTTAGCCATCTTGGTAAAAAACTTTTTTGGGATTGAAAGCAAAAGCCCGCTTCCGTCTCCGGTCTTGCCATCGGCTGCGATAGCCCCGCGGTGCATCATTCTAGAGAGTGCCATTATGGCGTCTTCTAGGTTTTTGTGTGAAGGAATATTATCTATCGAAGCTAGTAATCCAAAACCGCAATTGTCTCTAAAAGAGGTAAATAAATCTTGCATAAGCCAACCTTAAGTTTGTTTGTGATAGGTCATACGAAAAACCTGCTCAAGTGGCGCTCATTATACTAAAAAGTCATTAAAAATATGTTTAATTCAATTTTTACCGTTTTTTCTGATTATTTAGATGATTTCTACTATAATTTACACAATACAATCAACAAGGAAAAAACATCAAAGGATTTGTACTAGATCTCAAAAAAGCAAAAAATGAGGACATGATCGCACTGATCATATCTGCTAATGAGATAAAACACTATTACCGTTTTTTTGGAGCTAGACACTCGATATTGCAAATAGGACATTTGATAGATTATGAGATAGAGGGTGAAGGCAGCGGATATATGGTCAGACTTAGAGGTCTTTCTCATATAGGATTTCCTTGGCTGCATGATAAGAACAGGTTGCTTGTTTGGCACAATTTCATATCCCTTTTTGCACCGCATCTGAGAGATACGGGGGATATCGATCCATTTTATTATAATTTACTGCTGGATGCTGCAAAAAAATGGGACAAACAAAATCCAAAACGTATAATTTGTGAAAGCTACATTAAGCTTCTTAAATTTGAAGGACGGCTTTATCAGCCGCAAACATGCTATATTTGTGAACAACCTCTTATGCTTGATGTCTCCTTGATGCATGCTTTCTTGCCTGCACACCCGGAATGCATATATGCTGCTAGCATACGCAAGGATAAATTACTATCTTTATATGATAATGATAGCACGCTTTATCTGGAAGATGAAGATGTGGAATATCTTTTTGGAGTTATTATGAAAGGGTTTTGATCAAAGCTACTTATTTAAATTATCTCGCTCCAATCGAAGACAACGAGAACCAGTAATAATCTCACCATCCCCGTCCCAGTCACTGTCTCTTTTAATAATAAGCGACATTTAATTGCAAGATGACTAAAATATCAAACAATGATATTGGCTTTTTAAATTTTAAAAAAGATATCAAAATTAATTAGAAGGATTACTATGAATATATCAAAACTGCTTTTATCATTCATTTTAAGCATAACACTATTGACTCAAACTTCTTGGGCGCAAATAGCTTCTACTGAAGCCATTTTCAAACAAGCGGAAACTTTATCTTCAAAAGATAAGATTATTCAATTTACTGCTCGTCAAGACGTTGCAAAAATATTGGCACAGATGGATGTTGAACCAGCAATGATTAAAGATAGAGTTGCTGCAATGACTGATGAAGAGGCATCAAAATTTGCTAATGAAATAGATACACTACCAGCTGGTGGTGATGCTGTTGGTGCATTGATTGGTGCTGTTGTTTTTGTTTTTGTAATTTTACTGATTACTGATATTCTTGGATTAACTAAAGTTTTTGATTTTACACGTACTGTTCGATAGAGTGAAAGGAAACTACCACATTCGCTTATTATTGGCTCTTGCTACTCTATTGATGATGAGTGGTTGCGCATCCAAAGAGCCTTTAATCTCAACGGAGCTTTATAATTCATCAAGTATCAAAGTTCCTTTTGTGGCTCCACGCTCAGACTTGTGCGGGGCTACATCTATCGAAATGGTTTCTTCATATTGGCAGTCAATCACCACTTATACCCCCCGTTTATCAAAAGAGGAACTCGATGCACGCACATTGATTCCTGCAAAAAGCGGCACACTGCAAGTAGAACTGATGGCTACTGCTAGGGCAAACGGGCTACTCGCCTACACTCTGGCACCAACACTGGATGCACTTCTCCATGAGCTAGAACAACAACATCCTGTCATCGTACTAGTTAACCGGAGCTATTCTTGGTATCCATTATGGCATTATGCTCCTGTAACAGGATACAACAAGAAGGATCAGACCATTTTGATGCACTTCTCCAATCGTCCGAATGAAGCAATAAATATTGCAACATTCAAGAGACTGTGGGAACGAAGCGGTAATTGGGGCGTTGTGCTTCTTCCCCCTGAACATCTGCCGGCATCGGCTTCATCTGAAGCATTTCTACGATTTGCATATAATCTTGAAAAAACAGGCATGAGAGAGCAAGCCATTATTGCATATAAGAGTGCTTTGCAACGTTGGCCAAAAGACATTGATATACTTTTTGCATTGGCTAATGCTTACTATAGCTCAAACAAACTTACTGCCGCAGAACAATATTATCGTAAACTTTTATCTATAGAACCTCTACATCCTCTTGCACTTAATAATCTATCTGATCTCTTGTGCCATACAGGTAGACAAAATGAAGCAATGGCAACAATTAAAAAAGCTGACTCAGATAATATTGAGATTCAATCTATCATAAACGCTACGCAAAAAAAGATCCTCAATGGATGCACTCTTCAAGCTTCTCCCAAAAAGTGACTTTTATTTTGCTCCTACGGATGCTGTGAGAGCAAAATAAAACATATTATATGTTTTATTATTTTTATCAGTCATTAATTTTTTTCGCCAACCAAGACAACACGTCTATTTTTGGCTTTACCTTCTTCGGTAGCATTGCTTGCTGATGGGCAAGAATAGGAAGCTCCAACAGCATGTAATCTATTTGCCGAGATTCCGTATTTTTGTATCAGCATCTGCACAACGGCCTGAGCTCGTTTTTCGGAGAGTTTTTGATTATATGCAAAACTTGCTGCATTGTCGGTATGTCCTACAACTAGAATTTTTCTTTTTGGTTCTTGTTTGAGCATTTTTGCAATTTCATCCATGGTAGGTTTTGAGCTGTCCTTGATTATGGCTATATCCGTATCAAAGAAAATCCCGTAAAGTGCAATCTTTCCACTATGGTCGATATCCTTTTTCATTTTATCCGCTTTTATGACGACCATCTTTTGTTCTAGTTTTTTGATTTGAAACACATCAACTACGGCTATGGTACGATTATTGAAAGCTTTACAAAAGCTACCACCAGTAGACCTGTAAGTCAATACAGAAATAAATACATCTTTTTGTGGAAGTTCCGCCGAAAAATAATGCTGCTGAGTTATGCGATTTGTCAATGCGCAGTAACCGTTACTAAATGCTTCATTGTAACTTTTTACATCATTTTCCGGCTCCATAAACATCCCAAGGCTCATCTCTCCTCCTCCGCCTGAAGATGCACGACTTGGATCTCCTCCGCATGCAGCCCCATCACATCTAAACAGGGTCTTTCCTCCTTTTGCAGTTATCTCTTTTTCATAATTTTTTGATACTTCCAGTGAGGTGCGTCCTTCTGGTAGTAAATAAACCAATCGCGTATGTGACCCTTCAAGTTTTTTATATTTTTGAGGAAAAAAATATATATTGTTGCTTGAATCGAATTTTCCGGATATCTTCATTAGTGGAGCTAAAGGCAAAATGAAGCTATCAAAACTTTTTTGTTGATAGGCAACAATTTTAGATCCGTCATATCTTCCTAAGTATGGCGAATCCTTTGCTCCTTCAAGATCAGAAGTCGGGATTGAAGCATCAGCCAATCCAGTCTGTATAAAAATAATTCCCATTGCCAATACTAAAAATAGTGATTTCATTGCTTCTCCTGCTATAATTTTTGATTATGCAAAACATATACAATTATTTTGTAATTAATCTTATCAGAAATAAACTTAAATATATTATTTAAGCTATGGAGTCTATAGGCTATAAAACAGTCATAATAAAATTGTAAAAGGGTCAGATGATTAAATTGATTTTTAGGAGTTTTTAAGACAGAATATTCCCATCGAGACGATGGGAAACAAAAGAACAAGGAGAAAGTAAATTTAAAAAGCTTCTTTATACTTTTTTCAAAAATTTACTAAGAAGTACTATCTTAACGCCATTCACGCGGCCTTCGATTTGCTCTGGGTCATTGGTCAAATGTATATTTGTTACTTTAGTCCCTTGTTTGGCGGTAAATCCAGCACCTTTAACTTCAAGGTCTTTAATGATAGTTATGCTGTCACCTTCATTAAGAATAGTGCCATTACTATCACGTGTTGGCTCACTTGCATCTTCGCTTTGAATGCCCTCATTTGCCCATTCTAAAACTTCTGGCTCAAGATATGCCATCTCTAAAATATCGCTTGCCCATGATTCGCCTTCAGCGCTTAGCTTTTTAAGGGTACGATAAGATGCTACTTGCACTGCAGGAACACCGCTCCAAATACTTTCGCCTAAACATCTCCAATGATTTGCATTCAATAACGGCTCATCAATTGACTCCATACATGTACTGCACAAAGCTATATCTTCTGCATTTGTACCGCTTACATTATAAGCTTGCAATTCGCCCTCTGCTCCGCACAGTTCGCACTTGCCGCCAGCTCTTGATTCTAAATTTTTATCCATTTTATTCCTTTATATTTATTTGACAAACAACATTCGTCCGATCAATCCGGCTACTGTTCTGTAGCCAACTTCGCTAAATTGCAATGTTCCATTGGAATCATATATCAAAGTAGTAGGAAACACTTCGATACCAAAACCAGATGCGATCTCTCCATTTTCGTCGTTAATAACCCTTAATTGCAATCCACGCTTTTGTAAAAAAGCTTTTATATCCTGATCACTTCCGGAATTGACTGCTACTGTTATAACTTCATAATCTTTTGCCAAAGAGTTGATATTGGCTATCTCTGTTTTGCACACAGGACACCAGCTGCCCCAAAAATGTACAATTATCGGTTTAGAAACAGGGGGTATATAATTCTCCTGCGTTCCTACAATCGGGTGATGTAAATTACGTAAGATATTATCCGGTATCTCGGGCTGACGAATAAAGTTTATAACAACACTGGTCAAAAAAAATAAAATAGAAAAAAGAAGTATCTCTTTTGCCCATTTTTTAAACCACGGCTGCTTATTTTGCATTATCAGCCTTTGGCACCAGATAGGTGTCTA
>JBAZDL010000017.1:0-13449 GCA_041654415.1 Sulfurovaceae bacterium
GTTGTCGGGGCAAATGTCAGCTACTTTGATGCTACTTTGACAAGTACCAAAACAGTAGAAATGAGAGTAGTCGATGCAGCAGACAACCACGGTCCATTAAGCGCTCAATTAGTCACTATCGATGCAACAGCGCCGACTACGACTGTAATAATTAATGGTATCACAGATGATACCGGCACATATGGCAACTTTGTAACCAATGACAACAACGGTTTGCTCATAGACGGTATACTCTCGGATCCTTTGGCAAGCGATGAAAGGCTAATGTACAGTACCGATGGCGGTGCCACATGGTTAGACATCACTAGCTCAGTTATCTGGATAAATGTCAGCTACTTTGATGCGAGCTTGACCAGCACTACAACCGTGCAAATGAAAGTAGTCGACGCAGCAGATAACAATGGGGCTGTAGCTTCTCAGCTGATAACTATCGATACCACTCCTCCTACAATAACTGTGAATATCGACAGTATAACTGACGATAGTGGAACTGTGGGTGATTTTACAACCATTGACAATAACGGATTAACTGTAGGTGCTACTCTCTCAGCCACCCTGGCAAGCGACGATAAACTTCTCTACAGTACCGATGGCGGTGCAACTTGGTTAGATATCACAAGCTCAGTCTTGGGAACAAGTGTCAGCTACCATGATCTTTTATTAACAAGCACTGCAACTGTAGAGATGAAAGTAGTCGACGAAGCAGGTAACAATGGCGCGGTAGATGCTCAATTGGTTACTATTGACACCACAGCACCGACTACCACTATAGATATCAACAGTATCACCGATGACAGCGGAATAGCAGGTGATTTCACGACTAATGACAATAATGGTTTAATAGTTTGTGCTACCCTATCGGCCGGTTTGGACGTTGGCGAGAAACTTCTCTATAGCACCAATAGCGGTGTAACCTGGATAGATATCAGCAGCTCGGTTGTCGGGGTAAATGTCAGTTACACTGACGCGACCCTAACAAGCACTTCAATTGTAGATATGAAAGTAGTCGACGCGGCAGATAATGACGGAGCAGTAGCTTCTAAGCTGGTTACTATTGATACCACTGCTCCGACTACGACTGTAATAATTAACGGTATTGCCGATGATAGCGGAGTAATTGGTGATTTCACCACCAATGATAATGACGGATTAGCAGTGAGTGGCGGTCTTTCAGCTCCTTTAGAAAGTGGAGAAAAACTTTATTACAGCAATGATAATGGTGCTACATGGATCGATATCACTGGTTCAGCAGTTAACGGAAGGACTATCGTTTATATCGATAATTCTTTGACAAGCACTGCAACTGTGCAAATGAAAGTGGTCGACGAAGCGGATAATGACGGGGGAGCGACATCCCAGCTGATCACTATCGACACTACGCCTCCTGCAACTGCTGTGAATATCGACAGTATCATAACGGACAGCGGTATAGTCGGCGATTTTATTACGAATGACAATGATGGATTAACAGTGGATGCTACCCTTTCTGCTAGCTTAGCAAGCGGTGATAAACTTCTCTACAGTACCGATAGCGGTGTAACTTGGACAGACATCACTAGTTCGGTTAGCGGAACAACAGTCAGCTATGCTGACGCTAGTTTAACAAGCACTGCAACTGTGCAAATGAAAGTGGTCGACGCGGTAGGCAATGACGGTGCAATAGATGCTCAGTTAGTTACTATTACCGTCGCCGGTCCTGCGACCACTGTAGATATCAATAGCATCACCGATGATAGTGGAGTGGTCGGTGATTTCGTTACCAGAGACAATGACGGTCTGACCGTGG
This sequence comes from Sulfurovaceae bacterium, assembly GCA_041654415.1. Lineage (GTDB taxonomy): Bacteria > Campylobacterota > Campylobacteria > Campylobacterales > Sulfurovaceae > BN30871. The sequence continues at coordinate 1,787 of JBAZDL010000017.1, forward strand.
GTGCTACACTATCAACTAGTTTGGCAGTTGGAGAGAAACTCATGTATAGCAGTGATGGCGGTGCATCTTGGACTGATATCAGCGGCTCAGTTAGCGGAACAACAGTCAGCTATGCAGATGTGACCTTAACTAGCACTTCAATTGTGGGAATGAAAGTAGTCGATGTAGCAAATAACGACGGTGCGGTAGCTTCTCGTCTAATAACTATAGATACCACAGCGCCGACTACTACTGCGGCTTTTTGCTGCATAACTACCGATAGCGGCACATTAGGTGATTATACAACTAATGACAATGATGGATTAATAGTGGGTGCCAATCTTTCAGCTGATTTAGCAGAAGGTGAGAAACTTTATTACAGCAATGATAATGGTGCGACATGGATCGATATCACCAGTTCAGTTACCGGAAGGACGGTCGTATGCATAGATAATTCTTTAAACAGCACTACAACCGTACAAATGAAAGTAGTCGACGCAGCAGATAATGACGGCGCAATAGCATCTCAGCTGATTACTATAGATACCACTCTTCCTACAACTACTGTGAATATTGATAGTATCGCAGATGATACTGGTACCCTAGGTGATTTCATTACCAGCGACGATGATGGCTTGACTGTAGATGCCACTCTTTCTACTTCATTGGCAGCTGGAGAGAAACTTCTCTACAGTACCGACGGAGGCGCTACTTGGTTGGATATCACAAGCTCCGTCTTGGGAACAGCTGTAAGCTACCATGATCCTTTATTAACCAGCACTGCAACTGTAGAGATGAAAGTAGTCGACGTAGCAGATAACGACGGAGCAGTAGATGCTCAGTTGGTTACGATCGATACAATTCACCCTACTACCACTATAGATATCAACAACATTACTGATGATAGCGGAGTAGTCGGTGATTTCATCACTAATGACAATAACGGATTAACTGTAGGAGCTACGCTTTCAGCCGGTTTGGACGTTGGTGAGAAACTTCTCTATAGTACCGATAGCGGTGTAACTTGGACAGACATCACTAGTTCGGTTAGCGGAACAACAGTCAGCTACACTGATGCAACTCTAACAAGCACTTCAATTGTGGATATGAAAATAGTCGATGTAGCAAATAACGACGGCGCGGTAGCTTCTAAGCTAATCACTATCGACACCACTCCTCCAACTACTACTGTAGATATCAACCACATTGTAAATGACAGTGGTATAACTCATGATTTTACCACCAATGATAATGACGGACTAGCTGTAGAGGCTACTCTTTCGGCCTCATTGGTAAACGGGGAAAAACTTTATTACAGTAATGATAACGGTGCAACCTGGATCGATATCACCAGTTCGGTTAATGTAACAACCGTAAATTACTATGATGCGACTTTGACCAGCACTACAACAGTAAAAATGAAAGTTGTCGACGAAGCAGGCAATGACGGAGTAGTAGACACTCAATTGATTACGATTGATACTACTCCACCTGCAACTACCGTAAGTATCAATAGTATAACTGATGACAGCGGCACAGTAGGTGACTTTATCACAAGTGATAATGACGGCTTAACTGTGGGTGCTACCCTTTCAACCGGTTTAGTAAGTGGAGAGAAACTCATGTATAGCACCGATGGTGGTGCTACTTGGACAGACATCACCAGCTTTGTCGGCGGAACAAGTGTGAGTTATCATGATCTAAACCTAAGTACTACCAAAACAGTTGAGATGAAAGTAGTCGACGCGGCAGATAATGATGGGGCGGTAGCATCTCAGTTGGTTGTGATCACCAATGACACCACGCCACCTCAAACTGCTGCATCTGTAGTGATAGTACTCGATACCAATAATGACGACACTATCAGTCCATCAGAAAAAGGGGCAGCTACCACCACGAATATCAATGTAGGCATCCCCTCGGATGCCCAAATAGGCGATGTCATCACAGTAACTAATAATTTGACTGGCATGGTAATCGCTACATTTACAGTTGACGGCACCACTGTGGTTGCGGGCACTACCAAAGTCATTACAGGCGTTGCTCTGCCTACGGCTACTGAAGTTCTAAAAATTACCACCGCTATACGCGATGCAGTAGGAAATATAGGACCGAGTGCAAGCGATAAAGCCATCATCAATGAAGTACCGATCGTTAGTGCTGATAATGATGCATTATTTGGTCTTGTTGGTGCAGAAGCGTTAGGACTTTTTGACTATTCAAATCAAGCAGTATTTGCAATGGATCCAAACAACAATATCCAAACCGTTGTGGTGAGATATACATCATCGGTGAATATTAGCACATATCAGCTTACCGCTTCCAGTGCTATGGCGGCTGAATTGGGCCTAAATATAACTATAGTCAATAACACAGGAACCTTATCTTCATCAACGATTACCATAACTGCTGTTGGAGGTGGTGCGATTGATAACCAAAAACTAAATGAGTTACTTACCACTATACGCTTTGCGAACAGCGGGCTTGTCGTGGCTCCATCTGATACCTTAACAATCACAGCAACAGATACAAATGGATTATCCAGCAGCGATTCGGCAAACAATTCATCAAATATAAGTTTGCTTCATACTCAAAGTCTAGATTCTGGTATTAAAGAAGGTACTGTTGCAAGCGGCACCATGACTGGCACAGTAGAGGCTGATCGTCTTTATGGTTACGGAGGAAATGATAAAATGTCAGGCTTAGAAGGCAATGATCTACTGCGCGGCGGCGATGGCAGAGATACATTAAATGGTGGCGACGGCAATGATATTCTTATAGGCGATCAGAAAATTGATATTCTAAACGGTGGCGCAGGAGATGATAAGATTGAGTATGATAACTTTGATGCAGTTATTAATGGGGGAATAGGATTAGACACTCTTTATATTGCCGGAGGCGGTATAACTCTTGATATTACCCACAACAATAGCAGTAAGATTACCGGCGTGGAAAAAATCGACCTCACCGGTACCGGAAACAATGCTCTTATACTAGATTATAACGATATGCTTGCACTCAGTAATACCGGTGATGTACTTTATGTCACCGGAAATGGCGGCGATACGGTCACTCTCACCGGTGAAATATTCATGGGCTCGCAGACAGTCAATGGAATCATATACAACACCTACAACATCGGCGGCACAAGCTCCCCAGACATTTGGGTACAAGAAGCAGTTAGAGTTATATAAAATCTATTTAAATGGTTGACTTTGGCATTAGAAGAGTCAACCATCATCAATTAATAACTTTTAGTTAATTTATGTTATTATAAATAATTCTATTAAATTATTATACAATATAACATAGGTTTCGATTGTCATATATTTATTATTCAATATGACATCAAAAAAATCTACCATTTTAATCCATACTTTATTATCGCTGAAATTGATTGATGATAATTTTTTATGCATAATATAAAATATTTTTTAAGTTTATAAAATAATTATATAATGCAATGGGACTTTAAAATAAAATTTTCGGAGTAAAAAAAATGTAGTCAAACAATAGCCATTTTTATAGTTATATAGGGGGGATAAATGGCAAAAGCAATCCAATTAATCACAAAAGGCAATACAACACAGATATCAACTGTAACGGCAGGTATGGGGAAAACCGGCAATACACTGATAATCAAAGCACAAGCAGGCGTAAAATACGAACTGAGAGATGTGGCAACAAAGCATGCACCAAAACAGCTATCTTTTGTACGCAAAGGAAAAGATCTCTGGATCAAAATCAAAGATAAAGAAGATCTGTTAAACACAATCAATTCTCCGGATATTATTATTGAAAATTACTACAATTATTCAACGGTTAATTTGGTCGGAATATCTGAAGATGGGCAATATTTTAACTATGATACACCAAAAGGTATTAGTGATCTATTTACTATACATATGGATGAAGGTCAATTTTCATTTTATAGCCCGGGAAGTATACTGGGGGTAGCTACTATACTTGGGCTCGTATCATTGATAGATGTATCACAAAAAGCGAAACCAAACGACAGCGCAGAAGATATAGTGCCCCTCGAGGCATTTGAAAATATGATGGCTATAATGATAGATATGTTTAGCGAACGTATGCAAGATTCGGACGATCCTTTCGTTGAAATGGCAAACACCATGGGTTCTATGGTGTACTCATTTATGGATGGTCTGACCGGCAACACATCAGAAAACTCTATCGGGGAATTTGCTCTCGCGATGGGCGAGGCAATACATCAGTTTATGATAGGGCTCACCGGAAGTGATGAGAACTTTGCTCAGACACTTGGCGATATGATGGGTACTGCCATCGGGAGTATGATGTCCAAGATGACTGGCAATACCGAAGCTCCTCTGCAAAGTTTCATGACCATAATGAATGACGCGATGAGCCGCTTCATGAATGAAATGAGTACAAACATAAACAGTATCATAAGTCCGATAATAGACATGATGAATACAATGCTAACATCAATAGATGGAAATATAGAGACGATAGAAACTATGTTTGCCACAACAAATGAAACGATGCAAAGCATGATCGAGATAAGTCCGGATTATATGATGACGATACTTCGTCTCTCGGATGATATTGGGCTAATGGCAGACCGTATCGGCGAAATGGCAGACAGGATCGTAGATACTCAGGTGATCCAAAGCGAGAACTTCCTTTCTACGCAAGAAAATGCTATTAGACTGATCGAGATACTCTTAAGCCAACCCGAACATATTCAAAGCATGGCCGGATTTGATGTGCTGGTGTGGGATATTACCTCTGCTATAGATACGCTGCAAAGCATAAGTAATGGATATGATGTTTTTCCAGATGATATCTACGTTCAAGATAGTAGTGGAACGCTGGAGACAGCAGCTGAAATAACAGAACCACTCGCGTCAATGATGGAGATATTCATTAATGAAATGATGGTGCTCATAATAGATGCCTTTACTTCTGAAATCCTCACCGAAGGCAACATGCTTGACAACATGGCAAACACGATGGGCTCTATGATGTACTCATTCATGGACGGCTTAACCGGCAACACATCAGAAGCCTCTATTGAGGGGTTTGCTCTCACGATGGGCGAGGCAATACATCAGTTTATGATAGGACTCACCGGAAGTGATGAGGACTTTGCTCAGACACTTGGCGATATGATGGGTACTGCCGTCGGGAGTATGATGTCCAAGATGACTGGCAATACCGAAGCTCCTCTGCAAAGTTTCATGACCATAATGAATGACGCGATGAGCCGCTTCATGAATGAAATGAGCACAAACATAAACAGTATCATAAGTCCGATAATAGACATGATGAATACAATGCTGACATCAATAGATGGAAATATAGAGACGATCGAAACTATGTTTGCCACAACAAATGAAACGATGCAAAGCATGATCGAGATGAGTCCAGAGTATATGATGACGATACTTCGTCTCTCGGATGATATTGGATTGATGGCAGATAGGATCGGCGAAATGGCAGACAGGATCGTAGATACTCAGGTGATCCAAAGTGAGAACTTCCTTTCTACGCAAGAAAATGCTATTAGACTGATCGAGATACTCTTAAGCCAACCCGAACATATTCAAAGCATGGCCGGATTTGATGTGCTGGTGTGGGATATTACCTCTGCTATAGATACGCTGCAAAGCATAAGTAATGGATATGATGTTTTTCCAAATGATATCTACGTTCAAGATAGTAGTGGAATATTGAGTATGATAAAGGAGAGTGATCTTATACAAGAGGATGGATCTGCTGTTAATATTTCTAATTTTCTTAACGATCAGTCGATCATTGTCGGATATACGATCCCAAATTTATCTTTGATGAACGTTTCTAATCTGTCGGCATTAATGACTTTCATCCAATCGCAAACCTATTCCATCCAAGATCTACCAATGATCCCAACCCAAAACGGCATAGTCTCTATTACTCAGATGAACAGCATTATGAGTTTAATAATGGGAATGTTCATAGGTGCCCAGTTTACCTCGAACTATGATACGATCGATGAATCAGCATTGTCTGAAATAACTGAGCCATTCATGTCAATGGTGGAGATATTCATAGATGAAATGAATATGGATGCCATGGTGCCAATGATAAATTACATAAGAGAAAACTTGATTAGCATGATGAGTGATCCTGATATGATAGAGTCATTGCCTTATATAGCTCAGACTATGATGAATTCTATGTCCGATACAGTGGCGTCGGTGGAATCATTTGACGAAATGATGGTGCTCATAATGGATGCCTTTACTTCTGAAATCCTCGCTGAAGGCAACATGTTTGGCAACATGGCAAACACGATGGGCTCTATGATGTACTCATTTATGGACGGCTTAACTGGCAACACATCAGAAGCCTCTATTGAGGGGTTTGCTCTCACGATGGGCAAGGCAATACATCAGTTTATGATAGGACTCACCGGAAGTGATGAGAACTTTGCTCAGACACTTGGCGATATGATGGGCTCAATGGTCGGGAGTATGATGGCCGGAATAACTGGCGATAATGCTGCACCGCTGCAAAGTTTTACAAACATCATGAGCGACATGATGAGCCGTTTCATAAATGACATGAGCGCCAACATGGCAAGTGTGATGGATCCAATGATCAGTTTATTAGACACAATGATGACCACAATGGATGGAAATATAGAGACGATAGAAACTATGTTTGCCACAACAAATGAAACGATGCAAAGCATGATCGAGATGAGTCCAGAGTATATGATGACGATACTTCGTCTCTCGGATGATATTGGGTTGATGGCAGACCGTATCGGCGAAATGGCGGACAGGATTGTAGATACTCAGGTGATCCAAAGCGAGAACTTCCTCTCTACACAGGAAAATGCCCTTAGACTGATCGACATAATGATAGAAAATCAAACAAACCTCACCGATCAGATAGGGATTGAGGCATTCTCCGAGATTATGGATAATCTTAACAAGATAAATTCTGTAATATCATCATTGATCTTTTCAAATTTTTCAGCTGAGTCAATTCTGCCTAGCCAACTTTATCTGCAAACGCCAAGCGGGGAATTGATCGCCATCAGCGAAAGTGACCTCCTAAATGCAGACGTGTCGGCTGACATTTCCGAGTTTTTAAATGGCAATCAACTATTGGTAGGTTTTACGATCTCCAATGCCCCATTAATGACACTAAACAAGCTGATGGAGTATGTAGCATTTATCCAAAATGGCGGAGTTGATATAAGTCAATTGCCGATGTTTGGCTTCACAGCACAAGATGCATCGATGATCGATATGAGCAGCATCATGAACTCGATAATAGGAATGTTCATGGCGACTTGGTTCACCTCGTCCCAACCCATTGATTCATTTGCGACGGACTCGTTTATAACTATAATGGAAAGCTTTATTGGTGATACGGGGAACATGACGATCGAGCAATTCTCTTCTTTGATGAACCAGGCAATAACAGTGATATCTGAAAACACACTGATCGATTCTATGATGCAGATGAGCGATGCGATGATGGGAATGACAACGAATATGCTAGGTTCAATATCACCAAGCTCGTTCAATGCAATGACGAGTACGGCGATACAGAGTTTTGATAGCACAATTTTGCTCACGGATACACCAATAGATGCAATGGGTTATACGATGGGATCGACAATATTCTCATTCATGAGAGGATTGAGTCAAAACGAAGAAGAACTGACTGACTACGAGCTCGCTAGAATGATGGGAGATATAAGCCAACAATTTATGGCAGAAGTCACCGGGAACGTAAATAAATCCGCTGCGGCAATGGGGGAAATGATGGGCTCCATGATGGGTGCCTTTATGGCATCGATTACCGGTGATTCACAAAATCCCCTAGGTACATTCGCAGATAACATGATGATGTCCCAATTTATAAATGATTTTACCGACAGTACCTTGTGGATAACGAAATCAATAGTCGATGTGATGGACACGATACTCATAACCATTCAAGGAAACACTGATTATATCATCTCGATGTTCGAGATACTCAACGATTCAGCGCAAGATATGATTCAGATGAGCCCAACATATATGGCGACGATCTTGCGCCTATCAGATGATATCGATCTGATGGCAGATAGGATTGGAGAGATGGCTGACAGGATCGTTCAAACAGAAGTGATCCAGAGTGCCAATTTCCTCGCTACACAGCAAAATACTATGGAGTTGATCACTATGCTAACCGAGAGCTCATTTGAGTTTGATCCTGCCACAAGTGAAATGCTAGAGATTGCACTGGAAAATCTCACAAAATTTCAAAATATAATGAATGATATTTCAATTGCCGCCGAAAGCATAAATAGCACAATTGTCCCAAGCGACTTATATCTAATAAATGATCTGGGCGAATTAATTCAGATCAGCAAAACAGATCTCATAAATACTGCTGACAGTACCGATATCTCCTCGTTTTTAAATCAGACCAATTTGTTGGTAGGATACAAAGTCCCGCTTGGCTCCTCAATGAGCCTTTCTGAACTCATCAGTATGGCGCAAATGATTGAGGAGAGAGGATTTGACTTGGAGCAGCTGCCGATATTTGGGAACGCAACATCGATCATGGATATCAATACTTTTATAAGCAGTATGCTTACAACCGATCCACTTAATATAATAGATCTACCGATCGATCAGTTCAATCAGATAATCCAAAACTTCCAATCACATATCGATCTTGGCGTATCGCCAATAGATATTATAGGGCAGGCAGCAGGGTCGATGGTAAATGCTTTTATGAGTAATATGATCCAATCTGATATGATGCAAACATCGTTAGAATTTAATGAGCTAATGGGGAATACAATACGTGAGTTTATGATCGGTATGACCGGATCACAAGAAGCGCCAGCTGTGGCGATGGGGGAGATGATAGGCTCCATGATAGGCTCATTCATGGCTTCTATCACAGGAGATGAGCTGACTCCAATGAGTAGTTTTGCTCAAACAATAATTGAAAGTTTTGTCCAGCTTGCTGACACTGCGTCACAAAATATACTTACTATTATGGATCCGGCTATTGAACTGATGGAGATGTTTATAAATGACATGAATACCTATATGGATCTATTTATTTTGATGTTTGAAAACTCTGATATGACTATTGATGCTATGATCGAACAGATTCCTTCATATTTGGACACAATGCTCAGGTTATCTGACGACATTGGTCTGATGGCAGACCGGATCGGTGAAATGGCGGACAGGATCGTCAATACACAAGTGATCATGAGCGACAACTTTCTCGCTACTCAACAAAATGCTATAGCATTGATGAACCTGCTAACTGAAAATTCAGCTGTGATCCAAAATGGAATGGGAAGCGATTCGTTCAGCGCGATGATGTCAACTTTATCGGATGCAATAACAACACTCGATACTATAGCAACCTCCTCTATCCCACAAGATTACAAAAGTGCACTGTATTTACAGAATGCTGATGGTGAGATCATCCAGCTCGATTCAACACAATTACTATTAAATGACAGTTTCTCTTTTGAGATTGCCTCAATGCTAGACGGCTCGACGCTGTTGGTAGGATATGAGGTACCGGCATCATCTATCATGAGTATGGACGAATGGATGGATGTTGCAGATATCACCGCGCTGCCTCTCTTGGACCCTAACATAAACCTAGACATGAACGATATAATCCGCTCAATAATGAATATGATGATGGGCAATGCCATAGGGATCCCTATGGAACAAAGCATAAGCGCTCCGTTTATGGCAATTATGGAAAGTTTTGCCGACGGCATGGGACTATCGATAAATGAATTTGAAACGATGTTTGATTCAATTATGGAGACAACAATGGTCAAAGACATGGTCATAGCAATGAATGATATTGCACAAGAAGTGATAGCACTTACATGTATGGACCAGTTTTTTGCACCGGAAGTAATAGTTGATACGATTATAAATACATTTATGGCTGAAGGTACGCCTATGGCGGTGATGGTAGAATTGATGGGCTCCATAATGAACTCTCTTATCGGTGGAATTGCTGGTTTTGAAATCAATGCTACTCCTATACAGACAGCATACAGTATGGGTGAGATGATGAAGTCGTTTATGGTGGGTTTAACCGGGGAAGAAGAAAATTTAGCAATAGCGATTGGTGAAATGATAGGCTCTACTATGGAAGCCTTTATGGATGCTGCAGCAGGTGAAGGAGAAGATTTCTTGATTATACTAGACTCGCTTATAGAACAGATGACTACAGAGATCACGGCAAACATGAGTGCACTTATTGTTCCAATGAATGACCTTTTTCTAATACTAAGCGAAGAGATGGACCAGACTATCACGCAAATACAATCAATGATGGCAACTCACAATGATAACATGCAATCCATTTTGGATCAAAACGATGCTTTTATCAGCTCTATGAGTGCTATTTCACAAGATATTATTAAAATGTCTCTTAAAGTAGAGGATATGATACAAAGAATTGATCAGACTATCAAACTGCAGACTAATAATTTTATTACGACTCAAAACAATCTAAACGTATTAGTCGATTCACTAATCCAATTATATACAAGCTCTTCGATTGAGTTTATGAAAAGCGGCATGGGAGAGACGCTAGATAACTTAATGACAGCGCAAATCACATTGGAGACTAGCTTGGTAAATATCGGTCTGCTTGCAGAATATGAAACTATACCCGGCCTTATAAAAGGCAGCTTGGAAGATGATGCGATAGAAGGGTTAAGTGATGCTGATTACATTTTTGGCTTTCAGGGAGACGATACACTATTTGGCATGGATGGCGATGATATTCTAGATGGAGGTGTTGACAACGACACCCTCAATGGTGGTGATGGCAATGATATACTAAATGGCGGTGATGGTATCGATTTTCTTTATGGAGATGCCGGCGATGATCAAATAATTTATGATGCATCAGATTTTATTATTGACGGAAGAGCCGGAATTGATACTCTTCATATCGCTGGCAGTGGTGTCACTCTTGATCTTACAATTATTGCCGATACAAAGATAATAGGTATTGAAAAAATTAACCTCTCGGGCAGTGGGAGTAATACTTTTATATTAAATTACAGTGATCTGTTGGCACTAAAAAATGATAGCGGCATACTCTTCATAACTGGAGATAGTGGCGATATGGTCGTGCTCTCAGAAAAGGTCTTTGTAGATACTCAAACATTAGGCAATACTATATATAATACATATTGTATAGGTGGCGCAAGCTCCCCAAACATATGGGTGCAGCAAGAAGTTATGGTTATATAAAATATCTTGAAATAATCGACTCCTCTAATTGCAGGAGTCAGCCACCGCTAATCAATAACTTATAATATACATTCAATTTAAAATATGAATAATTGATATATCTAAAATAGATATAGCAAACAAACTTTTTTGATGAATATAAGCAATAATTACTTAATTGTTATTATATTTTCTTATTTTTTATTAAAATAATATATTTTTTAAACAAAAAACTATAAACTTTAAACAAGCAAATCTTTTAAAAGACAGCTATAATTATTAATTATATTTTATACAAGGAGGTGTTATGAAACTTGGGTTTTTAGTAGATCTCAATTTATGCATGGGATGCAAGGGTTGTGAAATTGCTTGTAAAGTAGAAAATGAGGTACCGATAAGTTCATGGCGTTTACGCGT
>JBAZDL010000018.1:0-7284 GCA_041654415.1 Sulfurovaceae bacterium
TTGCATCGATAGTGACTAATTGAGCGCTTAATGGACCGTGGTTGTCTGCTGCATCGACTACTCTCATTTCTACTGTTTTGGTACTTGTCAAAGTAGCATCAAAGTAGCTGACATTTGCCCCGACAACTGAACTGGTGATATCGGTCCAAGATGCACCGCCATCAGTGCTGTACATAAGCTTTTCATCGGTTGCCAATTCGGCTGAGAGGGCAGCATCTACTATTAAACCATTATTGTCGTTAGTAATGAAATCATCTACAACACCGCTGTCATCGATTATGCTATTGATATCTACAGTGGTAGTAGGTGTTGAGATATCAATAGTAACCAACTGGGAAGCTACAGCCCCATCGTTATCTGCAGAGTCGACCACTTTCATTTGCACATTAGCTGTATTTGTTAAAGCAAAGTCAGTATAGCTGACACTTGTTCCGCTAACAAAGCTGCTGATGTCTATCCATAAACCGCCATTTGTTCTATAGAGAAGTTTCTCGCCGCTTGCCAAGGTAGCTGAGAGAGTAGCATCCACTGTTAATCCATCATTGTTACTAGTGATGAAGTCACCCACAGTTCCGCTATCGTCTGTGATACTGTCGATATTTATAGTAGTTGCAGGCCCTAAAACATCAATGGTGATCAGTTGAGTATCTGTCGCTCCTTCGTTGCCTGCAGGATCAACTACTTTCATTTTTACAGTTGCAGTGCCGACTAAAGCTATATCATAATAGCTCACAGCCATTCCACTAATTGAAGCTGTGATATCTATCCATGTTGCACCGTTATCATTACTATAGAGAAGTTTCTCGTCTAGGGCTAGGCTAGATGAGAGTGTAGCACCTATGACTAAACCGTTATTGTCATTGGTTTCAAAATCGCCGATTATGCCACTGTCTGTAATGATACTATCGATATCCACAGCAGTTATTGGTGGAGTTGTGTCTATGGTGATCAATTGAGCAGCTACTGCACCGTCATTGTCTGCTACATCGACTACTTTCATCTGTACTACATCAGTAGCAGTTAAACTAGCATCGGTGTAGTTGATGGCTGTTCCCACAACTGAACTAGTGATATCTATCCAGATACCACCGTTGGTTCTATACATTAGCTTTTCACCGGCTGCTAATTCGGATGAAAGTGTAGCTCCTACGCTCAAACCGTTATTGTCATTGGTGATAAAGTCACCCAAGATGCCGCTGTCATCGGTTATGCTATTGATGTTTATAGTCGTAGTTGGTCCTGCATCATCAATCGTAATCAGTTGAGCAGCTACCGCGCCATCATTATCTGCTGCATCGACTACTTTCATTTCTACGGTTTTGGTAGTGGATAAATTTAGATCATGATAGCTCACACTTGTTCCAAAGACTGAAGCTGTGATATCTGTCCAGGATGCCCCGCCATCGGTGCTGTAGAGAAGTTTCTCTCCAACAGCCAAACCAGCAGAAAGGGTAGCACCTACTATCAAACCGTTATTGTCATTGGTGATAAAGTCACCCACTGTTCCGCTGTCATCGGTTATGCTATTGATGTTTATAGTAGTTGCTGGTGGAGTGGTATCTATGGTGATCAGCTGAGATGTTATTGCACCGTCATTATCTGCTGCGTCGACTACTTTTATTTTTACAGTTGTAGTGCTGGTCAAAGTAGCATCATAGTAATTTACGGTTGTTACATTAACCGAGCTGGTGATGTCGATCCATGTTGCACCGTTATCATTGCTGAAGAGAAGTTTCTCGTCTGGAGCCAATGAGGTCGAAAGAGTAGCCTCTCCACTCAATCCGTCATTATCATTAGTGATAAAATCGCCAACTGTTCCGCTATCATCTGTAATATGATTAGCAATTACAGTAGTAGTAGGAGCAGTGGTATCAATAGTGACCAGCTTAGAAGCTACTGCTCCGTCATTATCTGCCGCGTCGACTACTTTCATATCTACAATTGAAGTGCTTGTTAGGGTCGCGTCAGTGTAGCTGACATTTACCCCGACAACCGAGCTGCTGATATCTATCCAGGTTACACCGCTATTGGTGCTATAGAGAAGTTTCTCGCCAACGTCCAAACCGGCCGATAGGGTAGCACAAACTATTAATCCATTATTGTCATTAGTCGTGAAATCACCTGCTATTCCGCTGTCATCGGTGATACTGTTGATATCTATAGTGGTCGCAGGACCAGCTACTGTAATAGTAACCAATTGAGCATCTACCGCGCCATTGTTACCTGCTTCGTCGACTACTTTCATCTCTACAGTTGCAGTGCTTGTTAATAAAAGATCATGGTAGCTGACACTTGTTCCCAAGACTGAGCTTGTGATATCTAACCAAGTTGCACCGCCATCGGTACTGTAGAGAAGTTTATCGTCGCTTGCCAGGGTGGCTGAGAGAGTAGCACCTACAGTTAATCCGTTATTGTCAATGGTTGTAAAATCACCCACAGTTCCACTATCGTCAGTTATACTGTCGATATTCACAGTTATTGTAGGAGGAGTGGTATCGATAGTTATCAGCTGAGAAGCTACAGCCCCATTGTTATCTGCTGCGTCGACTACTTTCATTTGCACGGTTGTAGTGCTGGTCAAGCTCGCATCAAAGTAGCTGACATTTATCCAGATAACTGAGCTAGTGATGTCTAACCATGTGGCACCGCCATCGGTACTGTACATTAGCCTTTCATCGCTTGCCAAAGGATCCGAGAGTATACCGTCTATGAGCAAACCGTTGTTGTCATTGGTTACAAAGTTGCCATATGTGCCGGTATCATCTGTGATACCATTAATTATTACAGTCGTAGTCGGCGCTGTTGCATCGATAGTGACTAATTGAGCGCTTAATGGACCGTGGTTGTCTGCTGCATCGACTACTCTCATTTCTACTGTTTTGGTACTTGTCAAAGTAGCATCAAAGTAGCTGACATTTGCCCCGACAACCGAACTGCTGATGTCTATCCATGTTACACCGCCATCAGTGCTATACATAAGCTTTTCGTCAGCTGCCAATTGGGCTGAGAGAGCAGCATCTATTATTAACCCATCATTGTCGCTTGTGATGAAATCATCTGCAACACCGCTGTCATCGATTATGCTGTTGATATCCACAGTGGTAGTAGGATAGATTATATCAATAGTAACTAACTGGGAAGCTACAGCCCCATCGTTATCTGTCGCATCGACCACTTTCATTTGCACATTAGCAGTATTCGTTAAAGCAAAGTCAGTATAGCTTACGCTTGTTCCGCTAACAAAGCTAGTGATATCTACCCATAAACCGCCGTTTGTTCTATAGAGAAGTTTCTCGCCACTTGCCAATTCGGCTGAGAGAGTAGCATCCACTGTTAATCCATCATGGTCACTAGTGATGAAGTCACCTACAGTTCCGCTGTCAACAGTGATACCGTCGATATTTACAGTAGTTGCAGGTCCTAAAACATCAATAGTGATCAGTTGAGTATCTGTTGCTCCTTCATTGCCTGCAGGATCAACTACTTTCATTTTTACAGTTGCAGTGCTGACTAAAACTATATCATAATAGCTCACAGCCATTCCACTAACTGAAGCCGTGATATCTATCCATGTTGCACCGTTATCATTACTGTAGAGAAGTTTCTCGTCTAGGGCTAGGCTAGATGAGAGTGTAGCACCTATGACCAAGCCGTTATCATCATTGGTTTCAAAATCGCCGATTATGCCGCTGTCCGTAATGATACTATTGATATTCACAGCAGTAATAGGCGGAGTGGTGTCTATGGTAACTAATTGAGCAGCTACCGCACCATCATTTTCTGCTTCGTCTACTACTTTCATCTGTACTACATCAGTAGCAGTTAAGTTAGCATCAGTGTAGTTAATAGCTGTTCCTGTAACTGAACTAGTGATATCTATCCAAATACCACCATCGGTTCTATACATTAGCTTTTCACCGGCTGCTAATTCGGCCGAAAGTGTAGCACCTACTATTAAGCCATCATTGTCATTGGTTATGAAATCATCCAAGACACCGCTATCGTCTGTGATACTGTTGATGTTTATGGTTGTAGTTGGTCCTGCATCATCGATCGTAACCAGCTGAGCATCCACTGCGCCATCATTATCTGCTCCATCTATTACTTTCATCAATACTGTTTTTGTGGTGGATAAATTTAGATCATGATAGCTCACACTTGTTCCAAAGACTGAAGCCGTGATATCTGTCCAAGTAACACCTCCATTGGTACTATAGAGAAGTTTCTCGCCACTTGCCAATGAAGTAGAAAGCGTAGCACCTACTATCAAACCGTCATTGTCATTCGTGATAAAATCACCCACAGTTCCGCTGTCATCGGTTATGCTATCGATATTCACAGTAGTTGCTGGTGGAGTGGTGTCAATCACAATATCTAATCCCGGAGATTGTGATGATTCTCCATTAGAATCGGTTACTGTGATAGTAATTGTGTGTGGACCATTAAGAATAGGGTTTATAGGTGTGAGTATATTGTTGACAGGGTCAAATGTAGAAGATACAAGCATACCGTCTATATAAAGATTGGGGGTTTCTCCTTCTGCTGGAGGGATGATAGCAAAATCAGGAGTATTATCTCCGGTATAATCATCAATATTACTTACACCGGTGTCGGTTGCATCTGTCATATCCGGCGCATCCGGTGTATTTGGTGGATTGTCATCATCGTCATGCAATGCAAGTGCTAAACCTCCTAATAGAAGTGCTCCTAATACGAATGGCGTCCAAATGGTTTCTCCGATTTCATCAGAACACGCTAAGCTCTGATATGAGAATTCACCGTCATCCATATTTATAGAAAATAGATCACTATTTCCTTCTTGTGAAACATAATTGCAATATTGTCCATCCTCAGATAGTCCTATCAGGCTGCCGCCTGAATCACTATAATAGTTTTCAATAATGATATCCGGAGCATCGGTTGTATTTAATGCATCCCCTTCTTCATCATCCAGTTTGATCCAGAGATCTTTCCCCTTGCGTGTTAGCAATAATTTGTGTGGAGCGAACTTGGTAGCAGTATCTTTTAGTTCGTATTTAACACCTGCTTGCGCTTTAATGATCAGTGTATTGGCAGCTTTTCCTGCACCTACTTCTACAGATGATATCTGTTCGGTAGTGCCTTTTGTTATCAGTTGAATTACTTTTGCCATTTTTTCTCCTGCAACTACAATGCGATTTAATTATTAAGCAATGCTTTACATACTTATGATATAACATAAGCTTAACTCATATTGTAGCATAATTAATACAATTGTTATTAATAAAATAAATTAATTAAAAGAATTATTAATTGATTGGTAATAATTGACTCCTCTAATTACAGGAGTCAATTATTTAAAGAAGTTTTATAGGACTGTAATGTCTTGTTGTACCCAGATGTCAGCTGCATCTGTGCCGCCAATATCGTAAGTATTATATATGATACTATTAATTGTTTGTGAACCTGTAAATACTTCTCCTGTGAGAGTAACAGTGTCACCTTGAGTTCCGGTGACATATAGTATATCGCTGGTATCACTGAGTGCAAGCAGATCGCTATAGCTTAACATAAGAGCATTGTCCCCGGTACCAGTGATGTCAATTATTTCAATTCCGGTTATTTGTATATCGCCGATAGTCGTAAGATCAACTGTGATGCCGCTTCCGTCAATATAAAGGGTATCTGTGCCTGCTCCACCATTGATCGTATCTTGGGTATCATATGTAAGCTGGTCATCTCCTGCATCTCCATTAAGTGTGTCGATACCACTGTCGCCGATAAGGATATCATTGCCATCCCCTCCGTTTAATGTATCGGCATCGGCACCTCCACGCAGTAGATCATTTTCACCAGAGCCTGATAGGCTATCATTTCCTGCATAACCATAAAGACGATCAGCCTCTGCGGTGCCAGTTAGGGTATCGTCTCCAGCAGTACCTTCCTGAATACCGGAATTAGCTCCCTGATCTGCAAGTAGACCTAGATTTAATAAATCGGTAACCGAATCACTGTCGCTTAATCCATCTGTATCCGTTGCTGAAATGCTTAAAGTGTCACCCACCCCTATATTAACGATTGAATCTGAAAAATGTATAGTTGTAAGAAACTCGTTTAATTTTTGATTATCTATCGGACCGCCACCATTGGCAGTAATGGTAATTGTTGATGTAGCTCCAATGCCCAATACACCAGGATCATTTACGATCGTCATAGTTAAACCAAATTCTGCAGCCATAGCGCTTGATGCAGTTAGCTCATAAGAACCGACGCTTAAAAGTCTGCTATATTGGACTATGACAGTTTCAATATTGTTATTTGGGTCCATAGCAAATAACGCTTGATTAGAAAAGTCAAGCAGCCCTAAAACATTAGTACCTACAAGACCTAATATTGTACCATTGTCAGCACTAACGATCGGAGGTTGATTAATTATGGCGCTGTCGCTAGCACTTGGACCGACATTTCCGGCAGCATCATGGATAGAAGTTGAAACAGTAAGAATATTGTCGCCTGTCGGCAATGCAACACCTGTGATAGTTTGAGTGGAACCGGCAGTGACACCTCCGCTACCTACCGTATAAGTGGCGATCACGGTACTAGTTAAATCATTAGTTACTGTGATGAAATCACCTGTTTGAGCATCTGCAGGGATACCAACATCGACATCTGTCGTCGTAGCTACTCCTATTTCTGTTGGACTGATTGTGCCGTCATTGTCGGTGTCAAGTACGATCACTATGGAAGCAGCAGTTGTTGGAGGTGTTATATCTAATGCAATATCCAAACTGCCTGTTCCATCAAAAGTATTTCCGGCAGCATCGGCAATTTTAACTGTAAAGGTATCACTTTCAGTATCAATCGTTACGCCAGCTAATTCCCAAGTGGTACTAGTAAGGGAAGTTGCTACACCTATAAATACACCATCGCGATAAACATTTATCACTTCTCCTGGTTGCAATGCTTCATTTGTACCATGAAGTGTAACTAATGGATCGTCTGTAGTTGGTGCAGTTGAAGTTAGGCTTTGGATAGATCCAATATCATCAACATAACTATCTATTGTAGAATTGGTTATCGGCACAATATTATCAAGTGTTACATTATCAGTATCGCTTGCAGGGTTACCGGCAAGATCGGTTACACTTGAAGTTACTGTAAGCGTTCCGTTATTCAAAGCTGATACATCCGCAGCCGCAGCTGTCCATGAACCGTCTGCTTGCACCGTTGCTGTCGTAGTAACATCCGTAACGCCGTCACTTATAACTACGGTTACTGTTCGGCCGGCTTCTACACCTGTAGTAG
>JBAZDL010000019.1:0-7037 GCA_041654415.1 Sulfurovaceae bacterium
TGCCTACATTACCGCCAAGTGTAACCCCGACTGCTTCAGCGCTTATGACTGCCCCGGCATTCCAACCGCTTGATTTATTTGAACCATGTTGTTCATCTGTGGAAGCAGCTGCTAAGATATTTATGTCATGATCGGCGCTTAGTGTGGTTGACGATGTGCCTGATATGTTTGAGCCCGCTACATTTATATCACTCTTTTCTTTATCGCCTGTCGCTTTCAAGGTTACATTTTTCCCGCCTACTGTGCTGGATACTGCATTTGTACCTTCATATATGGTAGTGCTTTTAGATTGTGATGAACCTACAGTTACCGATAGACTGGCACCTGTAGCACTTGCCGCATCTTGGATGGAAGTTACGTCTGACAAACCTTTTAATGCACCGATCGCATTTTTGGCTTGATAGGCATCAATCGCCGTATTTGTAACTGCCATTGCATTTACTCTTGCGTTTTTACTTTCGCCTATGTCTGAGGCTGACGTTACCACATCGCCAAGGGCATTGACTACAGGAATACTTAGTGCAACTGTAAGGCCGGATTGTTTTGATTTGTTTACAGCACTTCCGCTGTATGTCTTCTCGCCTGCTTCTATGTTTATATCTTTAGCGGTTATGCTCACATCTCCGCTTGCTACGAAATTACCATCTTCGTCTGCGTGACCTGATATTACATCAGAGGCAACCTGATCGTACTCATTGCCTGCCGTTATGATCGTATCTCCGTTTAGGCTTCCTATCATAGAACCTGCAAGTGTTGTGGATGAGTTTTTGTTGTCCGTTGAAGTTTGAGATTTGCCAATTGTTACAGATAATCCTCCGTTGCTAAACAGTCCTGATTTTTTAACCTGATTATAATATGTCTGATCAATGGTGTCAGTTGATGAAAGTATATTTATATCGTTAAGGGCATTAAGCATTGTGCCATTGTCGGATATTATATTTGAGCCTATGATATTCATATCGTTTCCACTGTCAAGTGCTACCAGTTTTCCTGTAATGTTAGAGCTTATAGAGTTTGTGGTATCAAGAGTTTCTACTGTTGTTGTTTTTTTAGTTCCGGTGAGTGAACTTCGTTTTATATATGTAGCTTCGTCATAATTTGTCATATAAGAGGCTGATCGTATCATTATGTTATTGTCTGCTTTTAGAGCAACGTGTCCGTCTAGGCTGTTTATATCGCTTCCTTTGATAGCTATATCATTGCCTGATTTAAGTACTATATCTCCTTTTGCTTCTATAGTATTACCAATTTCCCCTATGTATCCTTCTTTTAAGTGGTTCTTGCTGTCCCATACGACATTATTTTGCTCTGAAACTGTTAGTGTTAAAAGGTTTATGTTTGCGCCTGCTTCTATCCATGATATATCGCCGTTGTTTGTTATGTTTACACCTGCTAAGTTGACATCTCCGCCGCTTTGTATCCATAGCGCACCGTCGTTGTTGGCTACTATGATATTGGCTGTATTTTCTATACCCGTTCTGCTAAAGTCGCTTTGGCCGTCTGTGTTTGATGTGGTATATGTTGTTGATCGTATGTTTACATCATTTGCGGCATTAAGAGACATGACACTGCTTGCTATTAGGTTGCCTCCGTTTATATTGATGTCATCTCCGGCATTTAGAAGTACATAATCGCCTGATATATTCCCTGTATTGTTATTTATAGAAGATGTGCTGTTTAAGTTTACAACATTGGTTGCCATTATAGTGCCGCTATTTATGAGATCATTGTCGCCATTTGTGACTATATTGGAAGCACTTATAAGAGATCTGGTTCCGGTTGTTCTCACAGCAGCAGTATAAAGTTGCGGGACAAGCGCTGTAGTCTTTGTACCGTCACTTAGGGTTATATCTTTTGCCACAAGGAGAACTACATCTTTTGTGAGATTTTGCATCTGCTGAGCACTTAGTGCGATACCTACACTTATGCCATACTCTTTTGCAAATTCTACTCCGCTGTTAAGCAGTGCCATATACTGCTCTTCATCACTATTGAAACCATCTAAAAATCTTTTGCCGGTAAGCTGCATTATCTGTTCACGGACAAGTTTCTGTTCATAATATCCATCGCCAAGGCGTTTATGTAGTGTTGTCGGATCAAGGGAGAGCTGATCTAACATATAGTCACTGCTGAGGAAGTTTTGGTAGTTTGTGAAGCGTGGATCGGTTTGTATGAAATAATCAGGATTGTCAGGGTTTGAAGCACTTCTCTCTTCAACACTTATCAGCTGTGATGGAGTTGGGAGGAAGTGTGGGGTGGTCATAAAACTTGCCCATCTTTTTGTAATACAAATTCAAACAAGATATTTTCAGGTGCTGACTGTAAAAAATTACGACTTATATCAATTGTTTTTTGTACAAAAGTTTCTGGTTGTTTTAAAAAGTCTGAGAAATCACAAATCCAATCCATTTTAGGCATAAAACCATCATCAAGTACTACAAAACCATCCCAGCCTAGTATTCCAATATTATTCTCAAGACAATAATCCAAAAAAGGCATGGCATCTATATTATTATATAGAGGGGTATTGCCCCACATCAATGTCGGTTTAATTGTGTTTAACTTAGTCATTATTTGTCCCATGGTGTTTTCCAGTTAGGTTTATTTTTGTTTGAAACCTGCACTATTTGACCAGTTCTATCATTTCTTACAACATACGAACCATCTTTAGCGATATAACCTGTAGCAGGGTCATTTAATCGTGTTCCAGTTGCTGGATTAAACCTTATATCTTGTGTAATTACTTTTTTAGCTGGATTTGAAACAACAGCTTTAATACTCTCATCTGTCCATCCTCTTGATGCCATCTGTCCAATAATTTTAGGCTCAATAACAATAACAACCCTCGGACTCACCACCCCCAACTTCTCAAGCAAAGCAGTCACAGGCACACCAAGCTTAGAGGCAACTCCTCCAAGTACAGCTTCTATTGGCTTGCCCAAAGGTATAAATATGCCAGAGATATCTACAAGTCCCGGTTCATTGCGGAGTGCTTGGATATATCTTGCTTCTTCAGGTGTGATACTATCTTTTATCTTTTGTATCTCTTTGGCATCATTATAAAGAGCCACACTGCTTGCCATAGCAAGAGCTGATTCTAACTCTTTATCGCTTACATTTTCATGAGTAGCTAAAACTACGGCACCTGCTATTACTTTTGAGATGGCTTCAAGCTCTATGAGAGTTTGATCCATACTCTTATCTCCTACTACTACATCCATAGCATAGTCTCCAACTAATGCATTTGAGATAGTATGTGAAACTGCCGTACTGATAGCTCCTTGAGAGAAGTCCCCACCAGCTAGTTCACTTAATGTTCCACCTATGAGGGAGTGAGTAACTGTCTTTGGTATAGGAAAGTCCGGATTATTATCATAGAGTTCATGCCCTACATACTCAAATGCCGCGTTCCCTAAACTATTTGCCATGATAGTTTCTATATCTCCGCCATATATAGCTTTTTGTGCGAGACCATGGAGTACCTGCTGGGATACTTTATCTCCATAAGAGAGTACGATTTGTTTGCCTGTGGTGGGGTCTATCTTATTGTATCCCATTTGAGTATCTATCGTTGTGGTAACAACGCTAAATGCTCCTGCAAGTGCGGCACTCTTTATCATAGCGTTGAAATCAAGGTTCATATCTCCTGTGATCACTCCACTTGCTATTTGAGTCATGGCATTGGCTGCTAGAGCATTTACGCTTGCTATTACTGCTGTATTTACTGTAGCATTAGATATGCCGCCAATCGCACCTACTGCTGCACTGCCGGTTCCTGCTGTAGCTACTGTAGCTATTGCAGTTATAATGATTTGTCCCATTTGAGACATAGTAGTTGTTTTATCATACCAATCTTTGGAGTTTAGTATGGCTTTTACTTGTATTAGCTGTTCGCTATTTAGATTGTATTCACTTGTGATGGTTTGGAATAGTTTATCTCTGTCCAGTTTCTCGTCAAGTAGGCTTTTGCCATTTAGCATTATCTCTTTTGCATTGATTGTGGTTGCGACTGCTTGCTCGTTTATATCTCCACTATCTATGATGGTTCTTGTGAGTATTCCACTTTTATCACTAGATGATAGCTCTGTGGTGTTTGTCTTGTCAGAGATGAGAGCTAGGGAGGAAGCTACTGCTTCTACAGTCTGAGCTTGTATATCTGTACCTTTTAGGATGGTATCTCCGTTTGGAGATTTGATAGTAACAGTTGAAGCATCTATGATAGTTTTGGATACAGAGTCATTTTGCAGAGATTTCATTGCTTCACTCTTGAGCAGACTTCCTAGACTACTCTTTTTGGTCTCTGTACTTGTGTAGTTAGTGTAGTGTTTAGTAGTAGAGAGTATATCTCCATTTGTGGACTCTAGGCTTATGGTATCATTTGCTTTTAGTTGAGCTGATTCTAGCACTATGCCACTATCTCCGCTTAAAGATATATTGCTTGCATTTATAGTAGTAGATACAACATTTTGTTTTAAGCTCTCAATAGTTGTACTTTTTTTGGATAAAAAGCCCTTACTTGTAAACTTACTTGTCTCATAATCACTGTCAACTACCGCCAAGATATCTAAGCTGCTTCCGGCTTTTAGAATTATGTTTTCACCGGCTTTTACATTTGCTCCGATTATCTTTGTATCGCCACCGCTTTGCGACATTATGTCTCCGCCAGCACTTATATTGCTTGCTATATTTGTCGTACCCTCGCCTTTCATATATCCATTTTTTAATTTAAAGTCATAGCTTCTATTGTCTGTTACGGTATCTACAATTATCTTGTCGCCTGCTTTTAGGCTTATACTGTTAGTAGCTTTTATATCAGCTCCACTGTTTTCTATGTTTTTTCCTGCATCAAGTATTATATTGCCACCGGTTGATTTTATAGTAGCTTTCTTTCCTGTGATAACATAGTGTTCGTCTCCTACCTTATGAGCTGCCGTCATCTTATTTGTTAAGGTTTTATTGATTATAGAACCTTCAGTGCTTTTTAGATTTATACTGCTGCCCTCAATGCTGCCTGAAAGGTTTGATAAATCGTTAGTAGTAGTTATAGCAAGGGCATTATTTGCTTTTATATAGCCTTGATTGTTTGTTAAAGCATTTGCTTGTATATTTGTAGTAGTATCTGAATATATTGTTCCGCTATTGCTCAATGTATTTGCTACATTTATATTGATAGAATTAGCCGAGATAAGTGAACCGCTAAGATTTACTTTTGAAGCGGCAGCATAAAGTTGCGGGACAAGCGCTGTAGTCTTTGTACCGTCACTTAGGGTTATATCTTTTGCCACAAGGAGAACTACATCTTTTGTGAGATTTTGCATCTGCTGAGCACTTAGTGCGATACCTACACTTATGCCATACTCTTTTGCAAATTCTACTCCGCTGTTAAGCAGTGCCATATACTGCTCTTCATCACTATTGAAACCATCTAAAAATCTTTTGCCGGTAAGCTGCATTATCTGTTCACGGACAAGTTTCTGTTCATAATATCCATCGCCAAGGCGTTTATGTAGTGTTGTCGGATCAAGGGAGAGCTGATCTAACATATAGTCACTGCTGAGGAAGTTTTGGTAGTTTGTGAAGCGTGGATCGGTTTGTATGAAATAATCAGGATTGTCTGGGCTTGTTATAAACAGAGCTGAATTTGGCAAAGATGTATTTGGTGTTGCTGTGCTAAAACCATTTGTATCATTTTTTGAGACTTCTTGGACTTGATGCACAAAAGGAACATTCTCTTCCATGCCATTTTGTAATGAGCCAAAGTTTCCTGTGATGGTGCTACCTACTAAAATTTTTGAAGGCAATTCATCTATCTTTTGCTCACTTGTTTTAGTAATCGGAAGTGGATCCCAGCCATATATATCATCGGCAAACCAGCCTGTTCCCAATATTCCTCCATCATCGCCAACCACATGATAATATCTTCCTGTTAAACTATTATGTCTATATAAGGATTCTGATTTATTTGAAAGAATCCCGGTTATATCAAAATCAATATTTTTTGCAGCTTGAATAGTACTCAAATAGTTTGTTACATTATTGCCTTTTATTTTTAGATTACCTCCGCTTAATACAAAACTCTCTTTTATTTGATTAGCATTCGTAAAATACTCTTCATTAATGATAGAGGTATATTCTCTTTTGGCTTCTTCTTGATATAAAGACATATCTAATCTATAACCACTATCTGGCTTCATATTCATAAAAAACCAATTGTCATTATTTATGGTTGGAATAGCATAATATGTTTCTAATTCAAATTTCGAATATTTTTCATTTAATATTATGAGAACTTCATCAATAAATGCTTCTATGTCATTTGGTACAATAAAAATCCTATCGCTACCGCTAGAACGAACATATCGAATGTTTGGGTTGTTAGTTATTGGATACTGTTTGCCGTTTAGCAATACATATCCATCTAAAGAATCTTTTAATGATATTGTTATCTGCTTTGTTTTACCATCTTGTATATATTGATCGAGCAAACTACTCGTAATACTATTTACATCTACACTGTTTGCATGATATCCGCCTGCAATAAATCCATTATAATATTTTTCATTCAAAGTTATAACATCATTACTAACTGTATCTGTACCTTTAATTGCCTCAATAAGACTTTTATTATTTATCTCATCACTCGATAAGCTCATATCAGAGCCGCTTTCAATAGAAGCAGAGAGATTGTTTATCTCTTTTGCTTTGCCTATGGCAAATCCGTTCTCATCAAGAGTACCTCCTATATTTAAAGTACCCATACTCAGCAGTCTGCTGCCATCAATATTATTAATGATATTTGCGCCGATATTCAGCTCTTCTCTAGCAGCGATGACAGCACTTTTGTCATTCTCTTTTGTATTGTTTATAGTGTCTGCTTGAAGTGATAGATAATCGCCATATATTCTTCCCTCGCCTATATTATTGATAGAGTTTGCTGCATCTAGACTGGTTATGTATCCGTCTATCAAGCCCATGTTTGTTATAGAATCGGTTGCATTTAAAATAGTTGTATACGATGATGAGATCTCGCTATTGTT
>JBAZDL010000020.1:0-6658 GCA_041654415.1 Sulfurovaceae bacterium
TAAGCCATACAATAAAATACTTTGCAATTTTACCTTCGGCTAGAATCAATATATTTTTCATAAAACTCTCTAGGTAGTGTGGGTACAATTACACTATTATTTTAAGGGGTATTATAACATAATGTATTTTCGTATAGATAAAACAAACAGCAAAGCTAGAGCTTGTACCATTACAACCGCTCATTCTACTATTCAAACACCGGTTTTTATGCCGGTAGGCACAGTAGGAGCAGTAAAAGCGCTTGACGCTACAGATCTGCAAAGCTTCATTAAGCCTGAAATTATCCTAGGCAATACCTATCATCTGTATCTTCGTCCAAATGATACTACGGTCAAAACCATGGGTGGATTGCATGGATTTACAAAATTTCCAAAGAGTTTTTTGACCGATAGCGGAGGATTTCAGGCTTTTTCACTCTCAGATAATGTCAAAATAGATGAAAACGGTATCACATTTAGAAGCCATATAGATGGAAGTAAACACTACTTTACTCCGCAAAAAGTCATTGACATCCAAAATAATCTTAATTCAGATATTATGATGATACTTGATGATCTTGTAGCTTTGCCTGCTACTCCGGAGCGTATCAAAGCTAGTATAGAACGAACTACCAGATGGGCGCAAGAATCCATAGATTATCATAGGGCAAATCAAGCCAAGGGTATAGGAGTAGAACAGAATATATTTGCCATCATTCAAGGTGGCACAGATAAAGCTTTTAGAGAAAAATCTGCAAAAGAATTATGTGCTATGGATTTCGATGGTTTTGCTATCGGCGGACTTAGCGTTGGTGAAGCCAATCAAGAAATGTATGATACGGTTGAATGGACTACACAGTTTATGCCGGAGAACAAACCGCGCTATCTAATGGGTGTCGGAACTCCAGAGGATTTAGTAGAAAATGTCTCTCGTGGTGTTGATATGTTCGACTGTGTTATGCCGACACGAAATGCTAGAAACGGCACACTTTTTACTTCATTCGGCAAGATCACTATTAAAGCTGAGAGATTTACCACTGATCCGTTGCCGATAGATCCAGAATGCAAATGTATGGTTTGCCAGACTTACCCTAGAAGTTACCTGCGCCATCTGTTTCGCGCCAAAGAAATAACATACTTTAGGCTTGCAACGATTCATAATCTATATTATTATTTAGATCTTATGAAGCAAATGAGAGAAGCGATACTAGAAGATCGTTTTGATGAGTTTAAGGCTGAGTTTTACGCAAAAAGACAACAAGCATAAGAGTTCCTACTCCCATACTAATGCTATAAAATATTTACGAGTTTTTCAGTATCGCATATGTACCCGTAGCAAATGCCACAAGTTTTCCTTCGTCATGAAGCTCTATCGTCACAAATGAAGTTGATCTGCCCTGTCTTTTAACTTCGGCAGACGCTATGAGGTGTTTGCCTGAAGCTGGCTTGAGATAGTTTATCTTTATCTCCATTGTCACAGCCGTATGATTTTCATCGACATTTGACACGGCTGCATACCATCCTGTGTTATCCATAAGAGTAGATATGACTCCTCCGTGGATAAATCCTAGATGCTGCAGATGATAGTCTTGTGTCATAAGTTCGACTTCGGCTATACCGTTTCCACACTTTTTAAGTGTCGCTCCAATGTGTTCTAAAAATGGGAATTTAATATCTTTCATCTTAATTCTTTAACGCTAATTTTACTAGCTATTTTTTTTAATCCGCAAACTACCTGCTCTTTTGTAGAATATGTATAGTTAAACCTTATTTCATCGCTAATTCGTCCATCTAAAAAAAACTGACCTCCAGGCACAAAAACAACTTTTTCTTTCATGCACTCGCGTACTAGCTCCATAGTATCAAAACCTTTGAGCGAACCAAATACAAACATCCCACCCTTTGGCATTGTAAAATCAAACTCCGGCAATTCTTGTTTTAATGCAGATGTAAATATTTCCATTTTTTCTTTATATGCTTTTCTGAGTTTATCTAAATGGTTTTCATAACGAGAATTATCATCCAAATAAATATCTAAAATATATTGTGAAATTCCACAACTGTGTAAATCTATTGTCTCTTTTATCATAGTAAGCTGTTTTATAATGTCTTCATTTGCTCGTATCCACCCTATTCTCAAACTAGGAGAAAGAGTTTTTGAAAAAGATCCTAGATGAAAACTATTCTCAGGAACAAAAGAGCTTATGCTTCTTGATTTTTTATCAAAATATAGTTCACTATAAGGTGCATCTTCTATGATATATCCGCCGTATTTCAAAACACTATTGGCAACATCTTTCCTATTTTTATCACTATAAAGTGAACCTTTTGGATTCTGAAAATCAGGAATAAGATAAGCTAGCTTTACGTGTTTATATATTTCATCAAATTTTTGCGTATCTATACCATTATGATCCAGATATACAGGTTGCATATCTAAATTATTCATTTTAAATATATTTACCGCTCCTAGATAAGAAGGTTCTTCTATGACTATCTGCTTATTTTGAAAATACTTTGCTATGATAAAAAGACCTTGTTGTGAGCCTGTTGTTACAAGTATATTTCCCGGCTTTGTTAAAAATCCTTCTTTATTATAAAAATTCGCTATTTTTTCCCTAAGAGGTGCGATTCCATTACTGATAGTATATTGAAGATTTTTTGGATTTTCAAATACCTTATTTGCTGCTTTTTGCAGATCTTGTATAGGAAATAGATGCTCATCAGGTAATCCACCTGCAAAAGAAATCGTTTCTTTATCTATAGATTCAAGTATCTCTCGTATGAATGATCTTTTTATGCTTTATCCTTTTTACTGTAATTTTAATAGAAATTAAACTTTTAATCTCAATTTTTCTTGCTTTTATTATTATTTATTATTGCTCAAAAAAGATTATAATCTTGCTATAATTAAGCAATGAAAAAAGATACGATACAGCAACATACAAAAATTGCCAACGATATTATTTATTACATCTATAAAAATATAGATACCTATATAAACTTGGATTCATTAAGCGAAGCATTGAGTGTAAGTAAATTTCATATGCATAGAATATTTAAAAATGAATTTGGAAAAAATATTTATGAGAGTATAAAATCAATAAGACTTCAAAAAGCAGCTAGTCTTCTTTTGACAAACAAACATTCTACTATTACACAAATAGCAATGGTATGTGGATATAGCTCGCAAACCTCTTTTTCTAAAGTGTTTAAAGAGAAATTTTTTATGACACCAAAAGAATGGAGAAATGGAGGATATAAATCTTATGCCAATACCATACTTACAAAGTCGGTGAGTGCAACAAACTCTACTGCCGATTTTTCATTACTCAAACCTAAAATAGTAAAGATGGAAGAGATGCAAGGTTACTACATAAGACATCAAGGATATAATAAATCTATCAAAGAAACATGGCAAAAACTCCAAACTTGGACACTTTGTAACAATATTACAAACTTTATTCAAATAGGACTACACCATGATAACCCTACTATCATAGCACTAGATGAATGCCAATATATTGCATGTATCGTCTTGGAAAAAGAGTTAAAAAATGCAACATTGCCGAAGTTGATTATACCAAAGGGCGTATATGCAAAATTTGATTTTTCTGGAAAATACGGCGATGTACTCAAATTTATGAACTGGGTTTATTTCCATTGGTTGATTGAGAGCGGATACGAAGCAACTACAAATCCATCTTATGCTATCTATCATAAAAATCATTTCCTTTCGGATGATGAAGAGTTTGATCTGAGTTATTATATTCCTATAAGATTATAGTTTATCCTATTTGAGTTAATTGTATGAATAAACCAAGGAGATTTTATTCTCCTAAGGCAAAGACATTTGAAAGGGTATTTATATAATTAAAATATCCTGTAATTGCAACAGCTTCTAGTATTTGAACATCACTGTATCCAAGATCTTTTAGTGCATCGATCTCTTCTTTTTGGATTTTGTAATTGTCTTTTTTGGAAGCTTTGATACAAAATCTCAAAAGAGCTTTTTGCGCATCTGTCGTATGGATTGAATCAACACCTTGAAGTATCTCTTCTATTCTCTCTTCGCTCAAGCCTAACATTTTTGCTATACCTCTATGTACATCGACACACATTTTACAGCCGTTTTCTTTGGATATCAAGAGTGCGATAGCTTCTTTGATATCATATGATAGTTCTGTTTTATCAAATAAAAAACTTTGGACCATATTGTCCGTTGCAAAATAAATCTTTTCATCCAAAGCCAAAAGTTTGAAAATTTCGCCCAATTTGCCTGTTTTTTCCAAGATTGGACGAGCTTTTTCTTGAATAGCAGGAATCATTTCTTCAAATTCTTGTAATGCTATATGGGCCATTGTATTCCTTGTTTTTTGATAAGATGTATGATTATAGATTGTGGATACTTAGGCCTCTTTAGTATATAGCTTAAAATGTTATTTTATTGTCAGATATCGATACTTATAGTATCAAAAAATAAATTATTTTTAATGTTTTATTCAATTATATTGTAGTTATATTTGTGCGCAAATCTCCTTTTGGCAATATTTTTAATTTTTCTTTTTCAAAAACAGTTCGATTAAAGACTTGATATGACTCAGTGATGCATCTTGGGTGTCGCTTAATGAAGTCATCTCTCGATAAGGCAGCCAAAAAACGGCAAACATCACAACTGTATCTGCCAATAATTCTAGTGTATCTTTATCTAGCGGTTCAAACCCTTCGTGTTCGATTAAAAGCTCGATCATTTGCTGTACCATGGCTTTTTTGACTTGTAGCCTTTGACGATTGATCTCATCGAGCACAGAATCATTTTGGCATAATGCATATAATTCATTATGTATGAAACGGTAGCGTCTAAATACTTCATTTGAATGCTCTATAATTTTTACAAATGCACTCATATCAAATACCGTAAAAGACGTTGTGCATTCGTCCCATTCTCTAACCATCCGATCATACAAGGCTCTGATAATCTCTTCTTTGTCTTGAAAATGATAATAAAGATTTCCGGGGCTAATATTGCACTCTTTTGCAATGTGGTTGGTAGTGACAGTGCGGCTTCCATGTGCATTAAAAAGCGCAAGCGCAGCATCCAGTATCATCTCTTTGGTCGATATTTTTTGTTGTTTAATTTTTACCATTTGCTTAATGTCTTTAATGTATCGTTTGACAATAATTTTGCCGGCAAAGTTTTAAATATTGCGTTTCGCACAGCGCTCAATAGCCTTGAATTGGATTGTGCCATTTTGCCCAATATGTATGATTTGTCGCGAATCATTTTAACTCTTTTATAACGTCTTTTTTCAAACTTTGTTAAAGATTTTTTGATCTCTTCTTTTTCGCTCAAAATCTCTGCAAGCACATCCGCATCTTCCATACCCATAGCCGCGCCTTGCCCCATATTTGGCGTGACTGCATGAGCCGCATCCCCTATCAAGACGACCCTGCCTTTGGTAATACAAATTTCGGACAAATCTTTTATTTCATTAAATACGCATTTGGATTTGTCTATTATGGCAGGCGATATGATCTTCCAAAGCCCGCCGAATTTGAATTGTTCAAGCAGTTGGGTATGATTTGGAATGTCATTTTTATCAAATTTGTCACTATCTAGCAAAACATATACATATAGTTTACCGCTATCAATCGGCATATATCCGACTCTTTTACCTACTCCCATATGTTCAAAAATAGCGTTTTGAGTAAACCCTTTCGGTTTTTCGACAATAAATCTCCAGCATCCTTGTTTTGCGTCTCTAAGCGGTATATCGCCAAATAACGACTTTCTTGCGATAGAATGTATGCCGTCTGCTCCAACCACGAGATCATACATGTGCACTTCACCGTCTTCAAAAGAAACTTTGACACCGTTTTCTTCGTTTGCTATATGAACTACTTTTTTGCCGGTAATGATGTTTGCTTGATTGATACTCTCTAGGAGTATCTTACTAAGTGCATCTCTGCTGATTCCGTATGTACCCAAACCGCTTTTTTCTTCTATGTATGTCAGGTCATTTGACGCTATTTTGCCGCCTCTTTCATCCAAACCTACCATGGCGGATAGTTTGATCGCATTTTGTGCCAATTTATCGGCAAGGCCCATTTTTGTAAGGATCGATACGGCGTTTATACCGAGCAAAATCCCTGTGCCGTCAGTCCTAATACTCTGCGCTTTTTCTGACAGAATCGGAGAAAATCCGATGGCTTCAAGCCTATTCATCGCTGTCAGTCCTGCTATGCCCCCGCCGATGATCAGAATTTTTTCATTACGGCATTCATTTTTTGCTTGCGTTTTCATGATACACTCCATATCAAATTTGATGCAATCACTATTTAGAGTAATTACTCTAAATATATCGTAAAAATATCCATGATGTCAATAGTATTTAGAGTTTTTACTCTATTTTGAGGAATGAGTGCAAAATTTTACCAATAAGATAGCTCATTTCAAATTCTAAACGTCTCATTTTAAATTCCTTTATATATGATCAGGAAAATGTCCTACCATCTCATTGTAATCCTTGCGGGTTCTTAATGCTTTGATGACGACATTGAGAGGCTCAGCATATAGGCCCGGTAAATTATATTCCCCTTCATTTAGTTCAAATGCCAACTTTTCATGAGGTGGAGTAAATTGGGCATCTACACCCTCTTTATTTCCTCTTGCATCGAT
>JBAZDL010000021.1:0-6366 GCA_041654415.1 Sulfurovaceae bacterium
GCTCTTTTGTAAGCTTTTGCTACAGCATCCATACAAGCACTTCTTACATTTCCATCTTCTAGTGCTCCATAGCCAGCGGCTGTTGTTCCACCAGGGCTCATTACTCCGTCTTTTAGTAGGGCAGGGTGGATATTTTGAATTAACTCTCCAAATCCGCCAAAAAGACCTCTCATAACAATCATGGCATCTTCTCTTTTTAGACCTTGTTTTACTGCACCATCAGCTAAAGCTTCTGAGATAAGTGCAAGATATGCAGGACCACTTCCAGCAAGACCTGTAGCGATGTCAAGCTCTTTTTGGCTTGAAAGCCACAGAGTTGTACCAATCGAGCCTAAAATCTCTTGGGCTTCTTCTTTAAACTCAATATCACCTGTTAGTGTTGTCATAGATTTTTGCACACTTGCAGCTAGGTTTGGCATGGTTCTTACAACTGCTCCAGAATTTAGAGATGATTTTATTTTCTCTATGCTAGTTCCAGCTAAAACAGAGTAGATAACCCTTGCTTTTCCTTTTAGCTTTTTAGAGATTTCCTCAACATTTGCAGGTTTAACACAGAGTAAAACTGTTTTGCCCTCCATGTTAAAACCATCTAAGAGATGCTTGTTTACACTCACTCCTACTTCTATCTCAAAATCTTGGAGTTTATTAGCATCTCTTCCCACAACTTCGAGGTTATAGTTGTCTTTTAAGCCTTTTGCGATGCTCAGAGCCATATTTCCGTTACCGATGAATGTGATTGTTTTCATAATAGTCCCTTAAAGTTTTTATGCTAGTATAACATACATAAATTATGCAAAAAGCATGGTTTAAAAAAGGCGATAAATGAACAGGTTAGTATTAAAAGTAGGAAGTGCGGTACTTACGCACAACAACGAGATAGCAAAAGAAAGAATATTGAATCTTGTAACACTCATAGCAAAGCTAAGAGCAAAGTATGATGTTTTACTGGTAACTTCGGGCGCGGTTGCAGCTGGATACTCAGCACTGAAACTAGATACGAAGAAGCAAATTGGCAAAAAAGCCATAGCATCTGCTGGACAGCCAATACTTATGGCGAGTTATAAGAAAAAATTTGATATTTACAACATTGACACAGCTCAAATACTTCTAACTGAAGATGATTTCGACTCAAGAAAAAGAACGAAAATGTTTCAAGATATTATAGATGCACATCTATCACACAATATATTACCAATCATAAATGAAAACGATATAACATCAACTCCAGAACAACTCTTTGGAGACAACGACCAACTCTCAGCAAATGTTGCGCACGCAGTAAAAGCTGATATGCTAGTTATTTTAAGTGATATAGATGGTTATTTTGACAAAAATCCACAAGAAAACAGTGATGCTCAAATATATAAGGTTTTAAATGAACTGCCAGAGGGTTCTTTAAATGAAGAAGCAAGCCCAAATGACCCTTTTGCAACAGGTGGGATAGTTACAAAACTAAAAGCTGCAGACTTTATGCTAAAAAATGGAAGAAAAATGTTTTTAACAAATGGTTTCGATCTTACTTCAGCAGAGCAGTTTTTGCTACATGACAATCATACATTAGGTACACTTTTTACTCCAAAAGTAGAGGCAAAAAAAGAGATTAAAAAAGAGATGAAAGTAGAAAAATAGACTCAAAAGGATTAAGTTATGGAAGATTTTCTAAAAAAAGCAAAAGAAGGTAGTAGAGTTTTATCTGCCATCAGCGGTAGCAAAAAAAACTCAATACTTAGAGAGATGGCAAACGAGCTTAGAGCTCAAACAAAAGAGATAGTAAAAGCTAATGCACTTGACATGGTAGATGCAGAAAATAATAATCTCTCATCTTCACTCAAAGACAGACTTTTACTAGATGATAGCCGAGTTGATGCTATGGCTGTGGCTATAGAAGAGATAGCAGCACTAAAAGAGCCAGTTGGACGTGTGCTTGATGGCTGGGTTACAGAAGAGGGCTTAAAGATTGAGAAGGTAACTATTCCCATCGGTGTGATTGGCATCATCTATGAGTCTCGTCCAAATGTGACAAGTGATACTGCAGCACTTTGCTTTAAAAGCTCAAATGTTTGTGTACTAAAAGGTGGAAAAGAAGCCGAGCACTCAAACAAAGCAATAGCAAAAGCTCTTCAAAGTGTACTAGCAAAAAATGACCTTCCAACAGCTCTTGTCTCGCTCTTAGAAGACTCCTCAAGAGAGGGCGTTGCTAAACTTATAAAGATGGATAAGTATGTAGATCTAATCATTCCTCGTGGTGGAGCAGGGCTTATCAAATATGTGAGCGAAAACGCAACTGTTAGTGTTGTAAAACACGATAAAGGGCAGTGCCACACATACATAGACAAAGATGCAAAGCTTGACAATGCAATCGCAATTGCCATAAATGCAAAGACTCAAAGACCAGGTGTTTGTAATGCTCTAGAAACACTTTTAGTTGATGAAAAAATTGCCGAGATAGCACTACCAAAGATAAAAGCAGAGTTTGACAAAGCTCATACAGAGCTAAAAGGCTGCTCAAGAACTAGAGCTATTATCGATGTTAAAGAGGCTACCGAAGAGGATTTTGATACTGAATATTTGGCGAATATCTTAAATATAAAAGTAGTTGATGGTGTTGATGGAGCGATAGAACATATCATCAGATTTGGTTCAGGTCACTCAGAATCTATCATTAGTGAAAATATAACTACAGCTGAGAAGTTTTTAAATGCTATAGACTCTGCAGTTGTATATGTAAATGCATCAACTCGTTTTACTGATGGTGGAGCTTTTGGTTTTGGTGCTGAAGTTGGCATCAGTACAAACAAACTTCATGCTCGTGGGCCTATGGGTATAGAAGGACTTACAACTTATAAGTTTAAAATCTACGGAAGTGGACAAACAAGATAGATAATATAACGCAAGTTGACACATATCAACGTCATATGTATAAATCTTCATTACAATAAACTTAATTATTAAAATAAAGGATTAACATGACATTGATACCAAACGAAGCAAAGAAGATTGAAGTAGCGGGTGCTACAGTTGACTTTTTTGAACTAGCAAAAGATGGTGTAAGTACATACTATTTTGACACATCTAAGTGTGGGCCACCAGACCCTATGGTAAATGCGATGAGTGGTTTAAGACTTATCAAAAACAGCAAAAATGTTCTTGTGATGATAAATCACAAAGCACCAGGTGGACTATTTGGTAAGCTTGAATCTGACATAGCCCATTGTGTTGAAGATGTAGAGGGTGGCTTAGTTAAAGTTACTTTTACAAGTGTAGATGCAGGAGTTGACTCTGATCTAACTCAGACAGCTTGTCACTAAGATAATGTTTTCCATCTCACAAGATTTTGCACCTCCTTTTAAACTAATCTCTCCGTTTTTTATACTCGGAGGTGTCTTTTATCTCTTAGCATCTATATACATTTTTTCTTTCACATCTGAGAATCTTTTTGCACAAGACACAAAAGTCTTGAGTCTAGTGCATCTATATCTGTTGGGTTTTGTGATGATGGTTATATTTGGAGCTATGGCACAGTTGGTTCCTGTTGTGCTTGAGGTTGGACACTCTGCAGTTGAACTTTTTTATGCAATCTGGCCGCTTCTTGGCATCGGCACACTTTTGATGGCAGTTGGATTTTTAGGATATCCTGCTCTTTTGCCCTATGGTGGAGTGGTAGTTTTAATCTCTATGATGATATTTGTTATGGAAATATTTTCAACTATAAAAAAAGTAAAAAAGCTTAGTCTAGTTATAAGTAGCGTTCTTATCTCAAACACTTTTTTATTTTTTGGCATCATCTTTGGACTTGTGATGGCTCTTGGATATGCTGGGGTCATTGAAGTTGATATCATCTCACTGCTTCGTAGTCATGTCTATCTAGTTATAGGCGGCTACATTATAGTGACTCTGATGGGGCTTTCTGTTGTTTTACTTCCGATGTTTGGCTTGTCTCATGGCTTTTCTATGAGACCGCTTGAGATATCCATAGCGACAATGAGTCTATCTGTGGTTTTGGTTGTAGTATCTTCATTTGTAGAGTATCTTTTTATAGAGTATCTTGCCTATTTATTGGCAGTAGCATCTATGATAATCTACTTCTATATGACATATACTATCTTTAAAACAAGGGCTAGAAAAGAGATAGATATCTATGTTATGTCACTTATTTACGGATATATCTCTATGTTAGTTGCTGTAGCTATTGGAGTAACTCATCTCTTTGTAGTATATGAACCGCTGCTAGTTACTAGTGGTTGGCTGATGTTTTTTGGATTTTTTGGCTTTGTGATAATAGGGCATATGTATAAAATCATCCCATTTCTTGTCTGGTTTGAAAGATTTTCACCATTAGTGGGAAAGCAAAAAGTACCAATGCTAGCAGACATGGTGCCAAAGAAAAGCTCACACGCTCAGTTTATCTTTGGTGCTGTAGGCGTGAGCATCATAGCTATTGCCATACTTATACAAAACGACACGATGATAAAAGCAGGCGCCTCGTTTTTGGTTGTAGGTGCATTTGCACTTCTTAGAAATGTACTTTTTATGATCAATTATAAGTAGTGTAACGAGGTTAAGTTTACTAGTTCCAACGCGGAGCGTAGGAACCAGAGGGACACTTTTACTAGTTCCAACGCTCTGCGTTGGAACTCATATATATTTTGAATGTTGTATATATAGACTCCCACGCAGAGCGTGGGAGTCAGAAAACATGTTTGCGGTTCCGAGGTGAGCAACGATAGAAGAGGCACAAGTGCCGAGGGCTTTCTGCCGAAGAAAACCAAGCGTTAGCGTAGCCAAAGGGACTTGTTCCTTTGGCGTGATAAAACAGATGAAGGGTTTCCTTCATTTTATGAAATAAAATTAAGGAATAAAAAATTATGATGTATTCAAAAGAAGAACTATTTTTAGCGATATCAACTGTTATAGATCCAGAAGTTGGATTTAATCTTGTTGAGATGGGGCTTATTTACGATGCTTCAAGCGATGATGAGGGCAACGTAAAGGTTACTATGACTCTCTCAACAAAAGCTTGTCCTATGCACCAGATGATAGTTCAATGGGTAAAAGAGTCAGTTGAGAAGATGGCAAACATAAAAAGCGTTGATGTAGAGGTTGTTTGGGAGCCAGCGTGGAATATTACAATGGCTGATGAAAATGTTAAAAAGGCTCTAGGAGCTTAAAATCATTTAAAATCTTTTTTATTAAAGTAGATTTTTTAATAAAATTAAAATTTACAAATTTTAAGTATAATTGCTTTAATTTTACTAAAGGTTTTTTTTGCAAGATATCCCACATATTCCCGTACTATACAAAGAGGTAATCGACTCGTTTAAAGATATAAAAGAGGGGATTATTATCGACTGTACTATGGGATATGGCGGACACTCCTCCATGCTTTTAGAAGCAAATCCCCATATAAAACTCATAGCCATAGATCAAGATCAAACTGCCATAGATTTCTCAACTAAAAGACTCGAAAAATATGCAGATAGAGTAGTCATAAAAAAAGGTCGTTTCTCAAACATGATAGATGAGATAATTACCGAATATGGAACTGAGAATATTAGAGGCATCCTAGCTGATATTGGCGTTTCTTCTTTGCAACTCGACCAAAGAGATAGAGGCTTCTCATATGAGAGCGATACTTTGGATATGAGGATGGATAAGGATGCATCTCTTAGTGCTAAAGAAGTTGTAAATGAGTACTCAAAAGAGGATTTAGAGAGGATTTTACTAGAGTATGGTGAGCTTAGAAACTACAAAAAGCTAGTCTCTGCTATTGTGGCATCTAGGCCTTTTTTATCTGCAAAAGAGTTAAGCGATGCCACCAAGCATCTACTCCCTCATGGCAAAAAAATCCACCCAGCTACACTATTGATGCAGGCAATTCGCATAGAGGTTAATGATGAGTTAGGTGAGTTGAACTCTCTTTTAAAAAGTATAGAAAATGCACACTTTAGTGATGCCATCATCGCCATCATATCTTTTCACTCACTAGAAGACAGGATAGTAAAGCAAACATACTCTAAGTGGTCTAAAAACTGCATCTGCCCTGACGATGCCTTTAGATGCACATGCTCAAGAGATAACTCTTTGGGGAAAATACTAAGTAAAAAACCCATAACTGCATGTGAAGATGAGCTAAAAGTAAATCCTAGAAGCAGAAGTGCTAAGATGAGAGTTTTTCACTATGGAAGATAAGGACGAACTTTTAAGCGAAATTGATGAGCTTTTAAATGAAAAAAAGAGACTTGATTTTAAGTACCTAGTTTTTATGCTTTTGATTATGAGCTTTATATCTTTAGCACTATTTCCTAAAATCTACATACAGCAACGTATATACTTCAAAAGTAGAGATATTTCAAAACTAAAAGGCGA
>JBAZDL010000022.1:0-5870 GCA_041654415.1 Sulfurovaceae bacterium
ATAGTTCACCATAAACAGTCCTTCCTGGAGTCATATCAGACTGAAAGTATTCTTTATCAAATAAATTATTTATAGAAAGTGATGCACTTAAATAATCCCGTATTTTATATCCTATCTTTGCATTAACAATAAAATATGATTCATAAGCGCCGTAGACGTCTTTTATAGTATCCGTATTATCATCTGTTGTATACATATCATCTACATATGAACCTATAATTGAACCATTCCATAAAGTAGTATTTCCACTTACTCCTATGTTGAACTGTTTTTCAGGTACATAAGTCAACTGTTTTCCGATACTTGCCGGTTTAGAATCGTTCTCTATCATTTCTGTCTTGTTATATGTGTAGTTAGCAAAAATATTTATGTTGTCTGTAATTGCTTGTTTAGCTTCAATCTCAAATCCTTTTATCTCTGCTTTACCAGCATTTCGTTTTTCACTTAATGTAGTACTCACATCTGTTGAATACATCATGTCATATAAAACATTCTCATAATATGTTGCTTTTAGTTGAGTTTTAGTACTAAACTTTTGCTCAAAACCCACTTCCCAAGATGTTACAGTTTCCGGTTTTAAGCTTGGGCTTGATTGATATACTTTTCCAGAAGAAGAAGATATCCATGTCGAATACATATCACTTAAAGATGGTGCCCGAAAAGCCTTCCCCCAAGAAGTCCTTAACGTCGTACTTTTTGCAGGCAAATATACTAATGATACTTTAGGACTAAAATATGAATCATGTCTTTTTTCGTAAGTTGTATAATTATCATTTATATAGTCTTTAAAATCACCTTCTGTCTCCCAATAATCATATCTTCCGCCGATATAAGCTATCAAATTTTTTGTTATGTCTATCGTGTCTTGTATAAAGAACGCTTTTGTGAGACTCTCTCCATTATTCTCTCTTTGCAAAGTTGCTTTACTATCATAATCTCTCCAATTCGTTAACGTATTAATCTCTTTTTGCAGTTCATTTCTAGTTATATCTATTCCTGTAGTTATATAATTATAATCGCCCAATTGAAAATTCAGCTGTGCCGATGCAAATATTTTTTGACTTGGTATATCAGTAAATTCTCCAGAACCGCCTTCAGACACAGCTCCTGTTCTTTGAGATATATACCAATAGTTATTATTAAAATAACTTGCCTTAACATCTATATCTATATTGTCATTAAATGCATTTGTATAATTTATTGTAAATTTATCAGATGTTTCGCCGTTTGGACCAAATAAAAAATCCTTTTCCGAGAGAGTTGTTTTATGAGTTGTATCCAGTTGCACGCTTCCTGAGTTAACAGGATTCCCTGTGCTATCAGTTAAATAGGTATTGAAACTATTATATTCAGTTTCATGTTCATGATGATTATAATCAAATATTATTTTTGAATTATTATTAATATCATAAAATAGTTTTAATCCAATATCATCTTGTGTCCAAGATTTTTCACCTTTATCTCCTACAATATACTTAGCATTTCCTTTATAGTCAGTAGTTAATTGCTGCCCAGTCACATCAACTCCGCCTACACCATTACTTGGTGTCTTTATAACCAAATCACTTATATATCCATCACTTTCTTTATGTCCGTAATTAACACTAATACCTAAAGAATCAAAAAATCTATCTTTATATGATAACTCTAGGTTCTTATAATTATTACTTCCGTAACCTGTTTTTATGTTAAATTCTTGCTTCGTCGGTTCTTTTCGTATGATATTAATTACGCCACTCATAGCACTTCCACCGTATAATGATGAAAAAGGTCCCTTAACGACTTCGATTCTTTCTATATCATCTACAGCTACACTAGACCAGTTAACTCCAGAAGAAAAGG
Source organism: Sulfurovaceae bacterium (assembly GCA_041654415.1). Taxonomy (GTDB): domain Bacteria; phylum Campylobacterota; class Campylobacteria; order Campylobacterales; family Sulfurovaceae; genus BN30871. The sequence continues at coordinate 1,843 of JBAZDL010000022.1, forward strand.
CATTGTTTATTGATACGCCATCGACTAAAACGGCAGTCCTACTATATTGAGGAATACCTCTTAGAGTAACTACATTGCTCCAACTATTTGGCGTATGATCCGCATCTGATCTAACATATACTCCTGCTACATCCTTTAGTGCTTCATCTGTTCTTTGCACCTGCTTATTTTCTATTTCTTTTGAAGTTATTACTTCAACACTTGCGGGTGATTCAGATGTCATAACCGCTGTTTTTGTAGCCGTTACGGAAACATCACCCAAATCTATAGAATCTGCATTTGCTACATTCAAAAATGTTGCAGCAGCAATCAAAGATAAACTTATACCATTTACTTTTGTCATTTCTCATCTCCATGGTTTATATAATGTATAGCACCAATGTTGATTAACTAAAATAATGGTAAAATCATCTTGGTGCTTGCCGCCATTCCTTGCCTTGTAGTCGCCAAACTAATATCATGGCAAGGAACTTTGAAGTGTAAAGCATAGCAATAGAGTGTTAATTTTATATTAAGTTTAGTCTTAATAATTAATTATATTTATTGATTTTAATTAAAGTATTTATTTTTTTGCATATTTAATAATGATGATAATTAGCTTCAAACACACATATTGTATCCCCTTGTCAAGCTACTTAAATTATTTTAAAAGAAATAATCAAGTGATAATTTAAAAGTTTTCCAGTCAACCTCATCTTTTTGCACATAATCATACGAAATGGCTAGTGATGTGTTTTGTGAAGAGTGGTAACGCTGTGAAGCTGAGAAAAGAAATTGAGTATCACCAGTGCTATAAATACGCTGATTTACTTCAAGATTAGTTTGAAAATATTTTCCTTGATGGAGAGTTGCACCCATAACTCCGCCAACTCCTAATGTTAAAATATTTTCTGTATAGAGTAAAGCATCTGCTAAAAGGTAAAAATAATGATCTTTATCTCCCCATGTTGCACCCTGTGAATAATTTGCTCTAAAGCTTGTATTTTCACTTAGATATTGTCTGTCAAATCCAAAAGAAAAACGATAAGATTTTGGTTTAAAAAATTTGGCTTAATAATATTTTACTCATTTGAAATCCTTTTGTACTGTTAGTATCCAATATCTTATTATATCAAGCTTAAAAATAAGCCTCGTAAACATTGCTCTCTAAAAAGTCACACAACAACCTTCCTTTTAAAAACACTACTCTTCTTTGGCATTATCTCCATTTAGCTATAATTTCATCCATGAAAAAAGAACCAAATTTTAAAGTCGTATCTCCTTATCAGCCAGCTGGTGATCAGCCAAAAGCCATAGAAGTTTTGAGCAAATCGATTCTTGATGGAAACCGTTACCAAACTCTTGAGGGTGTGACTGGAAGTGGTAAAACTCATACTATGGCAAGAGTTATAGAAAATGTGAAGATGCCAACCATCATTATGACTCACAACAAAACTCTTGCAGCACAACTCTACAGTGAATTTAGAGAGTTTTTTCCAAACAACCATGTTGAGTATTTTGTATCTTACTATGACTACTATCAGCCAGAGGCTTATATCCCACGCCAAGACCTTTTTATAGAAAAAGATAGTGCTATAAATGATGAGTTAGAGCGCCTAAGACTCTCTTCAACTGCAAATCTGCTCTCTTATGATGATGTGATAGTTGTTGCATCTGTCTCTGCAAACTATGGTTTGGGAGATCCAGAAGAGTACCTAAACATGGTGCAATCTCTTGAAGTTGGAGATGAGATAGCTCAAAAAAAGCTCCTTCTTCGCCTCGTTGAGATGGGTTACAGCAGAAACGATAGTTTTTTTGATAGCGGTCACATCAGAGTAAATGGTGAAACTATGGATGTTTATCCTCCATATTTTGAGCAAGAAGCCCTGCGTATAGAGTTTTTTGGTGATGAGATAGAGGCTATGTACACTATAGATGTGATAGATAACAAAAAACTAGAAGAGCATAAAAAGTTCACGATTTATGCAACTTCACAGTTTAGCGTCTCTCAAGAAAAGATGGCGGTCGCGATAAAACGTATAGAAGAAGAGCTAGATGATAGGCTTGCATTTTTCCAAAAAGAGGGAAAAGTAGTAGAGTACCAAAGGCTAAAACAGAGAGTTGAGTTTGACTTAGAGATGCTACAAACTACTGGAATGTGTAAGGGAGTTGAGAACTACTCAAGACTTCTTACTAACAAAAAACCAGGTGAAGCCCCTTTTACTCTGCTTGACTACTTTGCAGTAAATCACAAAGACTATCTTGTTATTGTAGATGAGTCGCATGTCTCACTCCCGCAGTATCGTGGAATGTATGCAGGGGATCGTGCTAGAAAAGAGGTTTTAGTAGAACATGGTTTTCGTCTTCCATCAGCACTAGACAATCGTCCGCTAAAAGCTGATGAGTACATTGTTAAAGCGCCCCATTATCTCTTTGTCTCAGCCACACCATCAGAGTATGAACTTGAGATGTCAAGTGTAAAAGCTGAGCAAATCATCCGCCCTACTGGACTGCTAGACCCCATTTTAGAGATAAGAACATCTGATAACCAAGTAGAAGATATTCACGATGAGATAAAAAAGATAACTGTTAAAGATGAGAGAGTTCTTATAACAGTTTTGACCAAAAAAATGGCAGAAGCACTCACAAAGTACTTAGCAGATCTAGGCATTAAAGTTCAGTATATGCACTCAGACATCGACACCATAGAGAGAAACCAAATCATTCGTGCACTTAGACTTGGCGAGTTTGATGTGCTCATCGGCATCAACTTGCTTCGTGAGGGACTAGACTTACCAGAAGTCTCACTTGTAGCCATTTTAGATGCCGATAAAGAAGGCTTTTTAAGAAGTGAGACTGCACTTGTTCAGACCATAGGACGAGGTGCTAGAAACTCAAATGGTAGAGTTATTTTGTATGCAAATAAGATAACAGGCTCTATGCAAAGAGCGATAGATAAAACCAATGCAAGACGAGAGATACAAGAAGCTCACAACAAAAAACACGGCATCACTCCAACTACAACCATAAGAAAACTAGATGCAAATCTAAAACTAGAAGATCATGGCGGCATCTACCAAAAACACAAAAAAATGGATAAAATTCCAGCAGCAGAGAAAAAAGTAATAGTAAAAGAGCTATCTCTAAAGATGAAACAAGCTGCAAAAGAGTTAAACTTTGAAGAAGCTGCAAGACTTCGTGATGAAATCATGAAGATAAAACAACTATAAACTAAGAGCAACAAGTTGCGAGGGCTTCCTGCCCAAGGAAACAAAGTGTTAGAGTAGGTAGCGGAATTACTTCCAATGCCGTGACAAAATAAGATAAAGGTCTCCTTTATTTTATAAAATAAAATCAAGGAATAATTTTTGGAAGATACATTTAGCAATCTTGCTACATACGGATATATTGGGCTTTTTCTATACTCACTCGGTGGTGGTTTTGTAGCGATTATTGGGGCTGGCGTCCTATCTTTTTTGGGTGAGATGGATCTCTCTTTGTCTATCTTAATAGCATTTGTAGCAAATTTCCTTGGCGACTTTTTGCTTTTTTATATGGCTCGTTATCAAAAAAGTATGATGATGGATGGTCTTAGAAAACATAGAAGAAAGTTAGCACTCTCACATGTTTTGATGAAAAAGTATGGTTCATGGATTATCTTTTTCCAAAAGTTTGTTTATGGCATCAAGACACTTATCCCTATCGCCATAGGTCTAACAAAGTATGATTTTAAAAGGTTTGCTGTTCTGAATGTTCTTAGTGCTGCGGTTTGGGCTTTAGTCTTTGGGCTTGGTAGTTATTATTCTGGGAGTGCTTTAGTAAAAGTGGCTGGTTTCATTGGTGAAAAACCTTGGATAGCACCTATTATTTTAGTAGTTTTTGGAAGTGCTTTGTGGCTATATCTAGAAAAAGCCACAAAACGAAAGAATTGAGTTTCTTTAGAAAACGAAAGAATTGAGTTTCTTTAGAAAACGAAAGAATTGAGTTTCTTTAGAAAACGAAAGAATTGAGTTTCTTTAGAAAACGAAAGAATTGAGTTTCTTTAGAAA
>JBAZDL010000023.1:0-4170 GCA_041654415.1 Sulfurovaceae bacterium
ATTTGGTTGTTAAAGATCATACACTCTCACTCTCTTAACTAACTCAGTTAAGGTCTCTGTGTTTGTGGACGCGTATTATAGCAGCAAAGTATATATATGTCAAGGGTTTTTTGGGGAAAAGTGGAAATATTTTGAAAAAATTTTGTGTAAGCATATTAGCCGTTAGCCAAAATAATAGTATATATATAATGTATAGAAAATTTAGTCCGCCAAGCACTCAAAAAAATATTTTTATCTGATAGGTTTTTTTAAAATCTTTTTTTAATCTATTATTTATTTGTTTATCACTATACTTGCGAAGGTTATACATACTATATAACATAGATAATATTTGAAGGATATTTAATGGCATTATATGATAGAAACTATCAATCACAATCAGGCTATACAACGCATATCGAAAGTGCGTCTGTCGGCTTCATGAAAAAAACTTATCAATTATTGGCTGCGAGCATGATAGCTGCAGCTGCCGGAGCATATGCGACCATGCCGTATGCAGAAGTTATTATGCAATACAAATGGTTTATATTTGGTTTTGAACTGTTTATGATCTTTTTCGGTCTTAATATGACGCGTAATAAGCCTGCGCTTAATTTGGCTGCTCTTTTTGCATTTACGTTTGCTACAGGCGTTTCGCTTGTTCCGCTTTTGGCAATGCTTATCGGTGCCGGACAAGGTGCGATTATCGGAAACGCATTTTTGATGACTTCAGTGCTCTTTGGGGCATTGAGCTTATTTGCCATAAACAGCAAAAGTGATTTTTCAAGCTGGGGCAAACCGCTTTTTATTACACTTATCGTAGTTATAGTCGCTTCATTGGTTAATTACTTTTTGCTCCAAAGCCCTATAATGCATCTTGTTATTACTGCTGGCATATTATTGCTTTTTGGTATATTTACAATTTATGATACACAAAATATAGCCAATGGCGCATACGGCTCTCCTGTTGATGCCGCAGTTTCGCTCTATCTTGATTTTCTAAATATGTTCACTGCTATTTTGCAACTTCTTGGCATATTCGGAAGAGATGAATAACAAAAACGATCCAAAGGTTGTGCGTCTTGTTGACGCCAATCTTAATCGTCTCAAAGAAGGCATCCGTGTCATCGAAGATATCGCTAGATATCATGAAGACAATGGTCTTCTTGCCCTTAAACTAAAAAATCTTAGACATCAATGCCGCATTGACGAGAAGTATCTAGAACTCTTATCGTCACGCGATAGCATCAATGACGTTCTTCGCCCTAGCACAAAAAGTGAAATGAACCGTGCAAACATTAAAGATATACTCATAGCCAATTATAAACGCGCACAAGAATCTGCTAGAGTCTTGGAAGAAATAACCAAGATCTGGAGCAGCGAACTTGCTGAACACTTCAAAAACATCAGATATGAACTATATGCTTTGGAAAAAGAGAATTTGCTGAATTGAATATAATTAATTGCTAGCCTCTATAAACACCACCTCAAATTCTAAATAATCCAACGGATATTCCCTCATCAAGATTTTGGTCTGTTTGTAGCTAAGTTTTTGCTCTCCACCGCTAACTCCACTTTTTTTGATGTAGTTAAAAAGATCTTTTGGAGAATCAAAGTAAAGTTTATATCTGTATATATCATATTGTGTATCTTTGTATGATTTATCAAAAGCTTTTTTTATATCATTCGCCGAATATATTGGTGATTTCACAGATGCTGTCTCGTGAAGCGTTTTAAAAGTATTGCTTGTAAATATAGCGCCGTAAAAATTATCTCCCATATGTACCAGTTGCGATATGGTCCAATCTAGATCTTTACTCCATTGTAACGCAGACGATGATAATACCAAATCAAATTTATCTTTTATGGATGCAAAACTGCTTGGCTCATTAAAATCAAAATATTGCGTAATTGCCCTTTTGTCAGAAGGGTGAAGCAAAAGCATTTGCTCTGATGCATCAAGAGCTATAAGTCTCTCAAAAGATATCTCACTGTTTATCAAGCAATTATATAATGCTCCGGTACCGCATCCAATATCTGCAATGGCAGCATAATGATCGTGTGGTAATTTATCAATTAATTGTTTGGCGACTTGAGCTTGTATCTGATTATAGCTATTATAATCTTTCGAGAAGCGAGAAAACTCCTTTATTGCATATTGGTTATTTGGGCTTGCTGTATTCATATGTTATCGTTTTACTTCATCTTGTTTTCAATATTTTTTCGATATAATCGCCAAAATTATACCCAAACTTTGATTGGACGACTATGACATCTACATTATTTATATTGCAAATTATTTTGGCGATCTTGATTACCATATCAGTGTTGCTGCAAAAAAGCTCTAGTATAGGGCTTGGGGCTTACAGCGGAAGCAATGAATCTTTATTTGGAGCAAAAGGCCCTATGGGCTTTTTGGCAAAAGTGACTTTTGTGCTGGGCACTGCTTTTATCATAAACACATTGGTACTATCTTATATGTACACGAAAGAGAGCAATCGTTCTGTGGCTGATACTATTGTGCCTGGCACTCCTGTAACGGCACCGGTAAGCGCGCCAATTGCTCCATCTGCTCCGGCAGCTCCTGCAAATAGCGTACCTCAATCCAACTAATCTTGTGGGCTTTGGAGCCCTGCAGCCAAAAAGTCTACAATACACCAAGGCTTGTTTTGGTGTGGCTTATCAAATCAGAGCAAACAAAATATTTTAACGATAAATCTACTTTACAATACTCTCACGCCCATAACGAATCACATCTACGCCATATTTATCTCTTATTTTAAGCAATTGCGCTGAGAGCATAGATTGTTTTTTATCTTCTTGGTAATCTAAAAGCGAAAATGTTTTTTGGTTACTATCGTTTGTAAAGTTTGATACACTAAATCCTATATAATGAATCTTATAGCTTTTGTGGGTATCTAGCGTATCTAGCATAAGCAGTGCTGTATCTATCATAAATCTCTCGTTAAACAGTCTGTCTTGCGTAATTGATTGTGAGTTTTTTAGACCATGTTCATATCTGATCTTGCAATAAAATGTAGTAGGATTAAGCCCAAGCTTCATAATCGTATGGCTTAGATACCTTGCTAATATTACTGCCCTTCTTTGGATTTCATTTCTATTCAGCACCGCTTTGAAATTTCTACTGATATTTATGGCTCTTCTGTCGCCTTTTGAGATAATTGGCTCATTGTCTATGCCGCATATCCTCTTATAGAGATCTTGCCCCATTTTGCCATAGCTACTTAATAGGTTTGGTCTTTTCTTTAATTCTCCTAGCGTATTGACATAATAGGATTTGAGTTTTTTAGATAAAGCCCTGCCGATACCAGGAAACTCGTCTATACCAATAGAATCTACAAAATCGTCTATATCGCTCTCATGCACCACCTTCACGCCAAATGGCTTTGCCTTGTCCGTAATGAGCTTGGCTATCCATTTGGACTTGCTAGCCCCTATAGTGATAGGCAGGTCAAATCTATCCATTATCTCATCACGAAGACCGGTAATAAACTCTAGTGTATCATCGTCTTTTATCCATCCATTAAGATCACCGAAAAACTCATCTATAGAATACTGCTCAAGCAGTGGGATTTTAAGTTCCAAAAAGCTTTTTAGCTTCTGTGAAAGCTCTTGGTAAAAAAGATGGTCGCTTGGCAATACAATAAGCCCTGGGCACATTATAAGCGCATCTTTGAGTGAGGTGCCTGTCTTGATGCCATAACCCTTGGTTTCGTAGCTTTTGGCTATAACTATGCCACGCACAACCCCATCCTCGTCTACGAACTCATCTCTCCATGTTCTATCTAAGTTATTTTTGAACTCCAATACGCCATTGAATGCTCCTGTGTCACCCAGTATAATTCCATCTTTTTTGTAGTTTGCAAATATTCTCTTGTCACTGCCTTTGGCAACGACTGCCGGTTTGCCTTTGAGTCTAGGATTTCTCGTGCGCTCGGCAGATACAAAATAACAATCCAAATCCAAATGTATCTTCATGCTTGTCCGTTTTTTGTATATTATATAGTGATATTTGGAAATAGCTTGATTTCTTGTCAAAATGTCATATTGTGTGTGTTGTGAAATAAAATGTGTTGATAATTTAAAAAGCTATTTGTATTTATTTCATTGGTGTTTTGATTATTTTTTGAGATTTTATAAAAGTAGTTGGTGGTGCGATAAAGAGACTCG
>JBAZDL010000024.1:0-3921 GCA_041654415.1 Sulfurovaceae bacterium
ATACTGTACATCCTGCGAATGCTTGATATATAACAGCATCAGCCTTATAATTTTTTACAAGATCAATAATTCTTCTTATACGATCATCATTAGTTGTAAAAATTGGACAGGTACACGCTTTTAGATATTTATCTGAAATGGAATCTATCATATCATATAAATTCCACTCGTCAACAGCTACCATATCATTAAACATTCTGTTTGAACTACAAGTTTCATCAGCTACAATCAAAGCGTCCGATTGTTCTATAATAAGAGGTATCTTATAGTTTGGAAATATAGGTGGAGAGCCTGTAAAAACAATTCTTGGACTTCTTTTTCCAGCGACATTTGTTTTTTTATCTACTCTTATTTTCATCTCTTTGAGTAAAATTTCCATAGCTTCAGTCCAGCTATCTATCTTATCGAAGAAAAAAGCGTTTGTTATCAAGAACATATCTAACCCTAAAATAGGGAGAATTTCTTCTTTTCTATATTCTGACAATTTATGATAAAGTGATTGTGCGTAGCCTATCTTTTTTATTGAAGCTTCTAAATTTGATTTTGTAAGTTTTTTGTTTTTAAACTTTGATAATTCAACTGCAAATTGTTTTATACTTTTTCTCCAGTATTCACGACTTCCTTCACTCTCTTTTGTACGAGGAAAGTCAACATCAATGACCTTAAATCCGTAATTTCTTATGATAGTCCCAGCTTTTGTTTTTTGATCACAAGTGGTAGGAGAAAATACAATATCAGGCTTATCAATAAAATTATTTGATGCAAAGTGTCCAACAGTAGCTTTTACTAGTGGACAAGCTTTTTGCGGCAATAAATCGCTTCCTATTTCATCATCTGTGTAAAAACCATTGCATAGTCTTATAGGAACTCCATCAAGGGCATAAATGATTTCAGATGGTATTTGGATACACATGGTCCCTATTTTTGTTTTACCGCTATGAAGCGGTTCATTTTTGCAGTAAACCTTTTCAAATAAATCATAAAAATAATTCATACTTTGAATTGGAGATTTAAAATCATCTTTAATGCTGTTTATAACTTTTATTGCCTCCATGGCTTTATGTCTGTTTTGTTTGTCTTTTGGTGTTTCAATTGTGCGCTCAATGCTGCTCATTTAATTCCCCTTTTTTATCCATAGCCATTCTAATTATAAATCCCTCTTTTGTTGATTCAAAAATAGTTTTTCCTGCAAAATTTGCTTCCAAACAGCCCTCTTCAGGACAAGCTGCTACACATTTTAAACACAATGTGCAGTCTTCGGTAACAAGATTTTTACTGGTAACATCATCAGCTATTTCTAAAATATCCATATCACATGCTCTATAACAGTCACCGCACTTTGTACATTTGCTGCCATCCTTATAGAGCTTTAAAAGAGCCGGTTTTGAAAAGGTATACTGCAGTGCCGCCATGGGACAAAAATAACAAAAGAATCTTTTTTTTATAAATGAGCCAATCAAAAACAGACCAACTATAATCATTCCTAAAGTAGTCATTACAAGATCTGTTTTAGAAGAAAAATCAATATAAAATTGACCGAAATCACCTGTAAAAGCAGGTATCAGCATCCTTCCCGGACAAATGTCACAAAAAGGCATTGATAGTCCATTTGGAAGTTTTGGAAGTCCAAAAACAGAGTTTGCAATCATTACCGGAATTATCAAAAGCAAAATTAATAAAATCCATTTAATCGGTTTTATCTTTGCTCTGCTAGACCAGTCATACTGTGAAAATCTTATTTTTAATTTTGTTCTAAACGCTGTGATCCAGTCCTGCATTGTACCAAGTGGGCACACATAGCCACACCAAGCTTTATTTAAAAGCCAAAGCCAGCCTATAAATATTCCTAGTGAAATTAAAAAAGCGTAACCTGCAAATCCTAAAAAAGTTTCCCAAGGGTGTTTTAAATCATGCTGCAACATCCCCAAATAGCACTTTCCACCAGTAAAATCACCATTATATACGCACGCAAAAGTAGGCAATTTATTGCCCAAATCAAATCCAATATACCCGCCGTAAACAATCAATAAAAATGCAACTATTTGGAACCAAAAACGAAATCTTACAAGATTCATATTATTAATTTTTCTTTTTAAATTTGACACTAATTCTCCTTAAAATAAATAGTTCATACCAAAAAGATATACTCTTCCGGCAGATGGATACCCGACATGTACTTCATATTGTTTATCAAGCAAATTTTCTATTTCTACATAAAATTTCATGCTTTTATGCTTATATTCAACTTTTGAATTAGCTAAAAAATATCCTTGTAAAACTTCGGTATTGGAGCTATTGTTAAAACTGTCACTCACATAATACCCACCGATATTTGCTTTGAAATTGTTATAAACCGCATAAATGTCTGATTGAATTTTATGCTTTGGTTTAGCCGGCAAATATAGCCCTGTGTCATCATTTTTAAATAATAAATACAAATATGAAGCATCAATTTTAAATATACTATTGATTTTCAAATCTAAACTCACTTCACAACCTTTTCTTGTGCTTGATGTTACATTTTCATATATATAAATACCATTGATATCGTAAGAACCACTTATGGCATCATTGATTTTGCTATAAAATAAATTTAGATTGCCATTTAAACTCTCTGTTATCGCTGATGAAAAACTTAACTGATAATTTGTTGTAGATTCCATTTTTAAATCAGGATTGCCTTTTACAGTAGTATTTTCATAGTATCTTTGTTTAAATGTTGGAGTTTTTGATGATTGAGTTATTTTAATACTGGATTTAAAATCATCTGTTTTATAACTCATACCAGCTTCAAAATTTAAAGATTCTCCAAATTCAGAATGAGAATTTGCTCTCAATCCAAAGTTATAGTAAAGCCTATCAAAATTTAATTGCTTCATGCCGTATAAACTATACAAATTTTCATCATGACTGCCTGAATTTGTAGCTTCTGCCGTTCTGTTTTCTAGATTTATTCCAACGATTGATTTGCCTATAAATAAAATATCACCGCTATATTTGAAATCACTTCCCAAAGTTTGCGTTTTTAAAAAAGTATCAAGATTGCTATCTGAATCTTTATTTAAATCATCATTTTTATTTGCATATACTCTGCCTTCAAATCCACTGTTTTTAAGGAGAATAGATGTGCCGACTGACTCTTTTTTGTATCTGGCATTGGGTGTTGGATTTGTAATCCTTCCTGTAGTTCCGCCCTCATCAGTTGTATAACTTGAAGCGATGCTTATATCTATATTTTTTAATATCAGTGTGTTTATATCAAATTTTGCGGAATTGATTTTACTATCACCGTTTAGCCTGTGCCCATTTGTATTTTCGTGATTTATATCAAGAGAAAAACCAATATCATTAAATGTCTCTCCTATATTTAAACCGTACTTATTTGTATCCAAAGAACCTTTTGCAATATGTATCTTATTTACATAAGATTTGTCATTTTTTTTTGAAGTGATTAGTATTACCCCGCCGCTTGTATTGTCCCCGTAAAGCGCTGCACCGGAACCTTTTATAATCTCTATATTTTCTAAATTTTCAGTAGAGATTCCGCCCAGTCTAGCTGTTCCGGTAAGAGAATCAGTTAACGGTCTCCCATCAAAAAGTACTAAAACTTCATTTGTAGTCGAACCTTGCAAACTAATGAAGCTATCAGATGCTTTCACCCCAGGAAATTTATTTAACAAATCCACTAGCATTTGTACATTTAAAATTTTTATTTCCTGTGACGAAATAATAATTGAACCATTGTTTGAAATAGAATCTGCACTTAAGAAAGTGCATAAAAATAGAGAAATGATTAGACTTTTATTTTTCATCAAACCATATCTCTTTTGGTTCTTTTTTCTTTTTTCGTCTGTAGTAATAGATGCCTAATGAAAAAACAAGCATTACACCGACAACTACATAAAAACCAGAAAGTTGAGA
>JBAZDL010000025.1:0-3754 GCA_041654415.1 Sulfurovaceae bacterium
AAATCTTATGGATAGTGCAGATGAGAGTGAATCTTCAAGTTCGACTACTTATAGCGCTATTAATACCGATAATATTACAATTGTTGACAATGAAGCACAATTGGCGTTTACAGGGAAAACTGCTGAGGAAACTATCTCAAGCATTAATAATGACACAATAAATACAAATACTACACTTGAGCAGATAGACTATGAAGCATTAGTTGATGATGTGGAAACAGAGAGAAGATTTTACAATAATGTGTCAGAAGTAGCAATTGCATTTAGTGATGAAGCATATAGAACCATGTTTTTGCGAGAACATCCCGTTGTTCAAATATTAACTGATGAAAATGGAAAAATACTTATTGATGAAGACGGTAAGCCACAAACAAAAGTGCTTACACCAGAAGAAGCCAAAAATCTTCAAGCGGGAAGTGACGGCAAAATTAACATAGTAGCAAACGGTATATTTAATGATGAAGAAGCAGCCGCCAAATATGCAGTTCAGCATTCCAATAATGACGGTCCGATATATGCTATAGTTTTCCCCGAAGCAGATAACGCAGTTTCTGAACTCATGATAGCTGGATATCAAAAGTTCTTAGAGAATGAATATACAGGACTGACGAATTCCACCACACAAGTAGTAAACTATATGAATACATATGGAGAAAGCGGACTCGATATTGATGCCCATAGTAGAGGGAGTTTAACGGTTGGTAATGCAATAGAGTATTTGGCGGCCAACGGACAAAATGTCCTAGATACAACAAGCATTAATCTTTTTGGTCCTGCGTATAATGCGCAAGATATGGCAAATTTACTTTATACTACAAGCAATGGACAACAAAATTATGTAACACTTTATAATCATGTAGCCGATCCCGTCGGCACATATATTGGTGGTAATTTGGCTACAGGTGGAAGTATACCAAGTGATAGCAATCTATATTTGGAGATGTTACGCGCAGCAATTGGACAAGCTAACACAAGCCATAATCTATATATAGTAATAGACGAGAATTTTAGACCTTATTTGCCATTAGATGTGAGGAATGAGCTGATAAATGGTTATCATGCGGAGCCTGTTGAGGGCAAAAAGATAGATGCAAACAATCAATATTAGGAAAATTATGGTGAAAAAATATTTATTTTTTTTAATATCTATTGTTTTAAGTGGATGTAGTGGACTACCAATGACAAAAAAAGACTTTAATGACAGAGATTATATAGCATTTTACAAATCTGGATGGAGTGAAAAAGAATCACGCAAGCCAGAAAATATTCTTGAAGTTAAAAAAGCTATGCTCGAATGTGGATATTGTTCGCCGGTTCAGCATTGTCTCGGAGAAACGAGAAATATGATGATAACTGGTTCTGAATATGTGATGAGAACCCGCTGGTTTCCAAGACAATGCATGATAAAATCAGGATTTACCTCGAAAGCATATTACTATGACGGTAAAGGCTATCTCAAAGCACCATCACAACAAAAACCTGATACAAGATACGGACCAATTCCTGATAGAAGTTTAGAGAGAAGGCTTAATAGCAAGTGGTGTACTGAAATTTATCCAGAATCTGAAGTTTGTAAGCCATGAAAAGGAACAAAATGATTAAATATATAAATTCTATTTTAGTTATATGCATTTATTTATCTATTAATGGCTGTACCGACGTGGAATACTTTGGACCAAATGTATCAAAATGTCTGACAACAAAATCTATGCGAGGATGCCTTTCGCCTTATGGCAAGGCCCCTTATTATTCATACTGGAAAAAAGATAATGTAACAAATCTTGAAATACAAAAAGCTATGTTAGAGTGCGGCTTATATTATCCGTTTGATGATAGTCAAGATATAAATTCAGATGCTTTGGGAGAATTGTGTATGATAAAATCAGGGTTTTCGGCAGTTGTTGATAATTATACCAATTTAGTATGCAAATACAAACCAAATACCACAGCATGTTCTCTACCTTGGGACAAAATTCCAAATAGAAGTATAAAACGAAGGCTTGAAAGCAATCCATGTAAACACAAGATATATAAAACATATCCTGTTTGTCAACCATAAATCAAAGGAATAAAAGATGAAAATAAAACGATTTTTAACCATGCTTGTACTCTTCGTAGGATTTTCTTATGCAGATTCAAATATACAACAAGATTTAGAAACGATTGCTAAAGCTTCAAATAATCCATCCAAGCTTTATGCTATACAAGTTTCAGCTCCAGGTACCATAATATCTGAAAAAATGATGCTAATGGCTATGAGTGCTGGTACGTTAACTAGAGCCACCCAAGATATAAAAAGCATGTTAGAGTCTGGAAATGTAAAACAGTTAGGAATTGTCGGTGAAAGTCCAGCGGTAAATATCGCAACAGCAAAACAAGCCATAAACGCACTTGATCGAAAAGTGGATGCAACGATCTATATCATAGCTAAAGAGAGTGATTGCAATGAGATAAAATCTTTAGCAAGTCAAAAAGGCATTAATTTGGTTATTTTATCGCAAACAGCAAGTAGTTTTTCTTCAGCAATATCACAACCGCAAGCCGAGCAACAAAACACACTTACTTATGAGGATAACAAGTTTGCAAAACTTCGCAATCAAACTGACAAAGAACATTTTAAATCGTTAAAACAAATGATGCCAAAAGCACATAAATAGCATGAAGTTTCATAACCTGTCAAATATCTTAATAGCAAGCAACATAGATAACTTCTCACGCTATGAGAGAGATGCTTTCTTCTCGTTTGTATATAGTAAATTTTGGCTGAGACGAGTGAGTTCTTTTACGGTTTATGGAGCTTGGGAAAGAGGAAACTATTTTATATCAGCTTCTTTCCATAAAGGTAGTGTAGCTTTTTGGGATTGAATGTTTCACTGTGTTTGATAGTGCTTGTCTGCATTCCACCGAGGGGGGACAGGTGACGAGGGGAAAATCCTGAATACAATAAGTTAGTTGAGGCATGGGGA
The DNA here is from genome assembly GCA_041654415.1 of Sulfurovaceae bacterium. GTDB lineage: Bacteria > Campylobacterota > Campylobacteria > Campylobacterales > Sulfurovaceae > BN30871. Next base: position 2,967 of record JBAZDL010000025.1, read on the forward strand.
GATAATCCAACTGCTTCTCAGCCTCAAATAGTTAATCCAATAATTAGCAGAGGACAACAATGAAGATAGTTAAAATTATAGGTTACATAAGTCTATTATTTTTATTGATTGGCTGTACAGGAATTGAGCGAGATTTTGTTGGTAATACAGCAGGTACTATCGAATCTTGGGATAAAAATAATGTGGCCAAAGATGAAAAATTGCAAGATCTAGATTTTTGTATGCGTAGTGCAATCAAAATATATCCTCTTGGAAATGTCAATTTAGACAAAAAGAGAACAGCCCACCATGATTATTGTATGCTCAAAAAAGGATACAAATATTATCCAAGAGGAATCGATGGCAAGTCTGCATCAAGTTGTCTTCAAGGGAGTAAGGATAGACCGGCATGTAGGTCTGTACCATTAGGTGGAAATCTAAAATTTTAAAAGGATAAAAGGATGAAAAAAACAGTAATATTGATAGCAGTTTTATTTTTAGGCATTATGTTGACTGGCTGTACCGGAATTTTTGACACCAGTACTTATTGGTATGAAATGCCGCCAGAAAAAATAATGGTTAATGGTAACATGGTTCATAATCCAGACTATGATGAATATGTAAAAATTTATGGCAACAATCCAGATGCTTCTAAACCAAAAAGAGTATACCCCACAAATTAGGCGGCAATATAGGCAAAGGCAAAAGCGATGGAGATGGCACGGTATATACAAATTCCCATGTAGGTTCACTCTTAGGAACTACAACCATTACAGCAGGCGATACTACAAACATCATAGGCGGACAAG
>JBAZDL010000026.1:0-3648 GCA_041654415.1 Sulfurovaceae bacterium
CTCAAAAGGCAATCTAAGAGGCACAAGTGCCGAGAGCATTGCGCTGAGCAAAACCAAGCGCGCCCCGAAGGAAGTACCCTTGGGGTATTAGCGTAGGTATCGGGATTACTCCCGATGCCGTGACAAAATAGATGAAGAACTCCTTCATTTATAAAATAAATTAAGGAACAGAGTTATGGCTAAAGAAAAAGCGTATAAAATATTATCTCTACAAGAGGGCATCTCAAACTCCCAAGCTAAATCTATGATTGATCGTGGATTGGTTTATGTAGGGAATATCAAGGTTGTAATAGCTCGTGGAGAGCTAGATGCAAAGACAGTTTTTAAAGTTCAAAAGGTTGAGAAAATTAAGCCAATCTTTGAGAATGATGATATCATAGTAGTGGATAAACCTGCATTTGTAAACTCAGATGAGATAGAAAGACAGCTCAAACCAGCGGTTTTACTTCATAGACTTGACCGCGAGACAAGTGGTGTTTTGATGCTTGTCAAAAATGAAGAGTTTAGACAAAAAGCTATAACTGAGTTTAAAAAAGACAATGTTTATAAAGAGTATATTGCATGGGTTGAGGGCATTATTAGTGAGCCGATAGAGGTTGATAAACCGATTTTGACTCAGAAAAAAAACAACAAAGCCTACTCAAATGTCTCAGGCAAAGGGAAACCTGCAAGAACGGAGATAACTCCAGACTTAGTGAGTGCAAATAAGACAAAGATAAACTGTGTTATCCATCATGGAAGAACACATCAGATAAGAACGCATCTTCGTTACATCGACCACTCAATCATTGGAGATGAGCAATATGGCGGAAGACGAGCAAAAAGAGTGATGCTTCACGCTTATAAAGTCAGACTTCTTGGGATGGAATTTATTGCGCCTGAACCTAAGGTTTTTATAGACTTTGAATAGCATCTATATCGGCATTGATTTGGCTTGGGGAGAGAAAAATCTCTCAGGCTTTTGTGTTTTAGTGCCTTTAAAAAATTCTCTTAAGATAGTAGATATCAAACTACTAAAGAGTATAGATGAAATAGTTCAAGAGATAGACAAATATCAAGACAAAAAAGTCTTTGTAGGTGTAGATGCTCCGCTTGAAATCTTTAATGAAGATGGAAACAGAGAGTGTGAAAAGAGCTTTAACAAAGACTTTGCAAAGTATAAAATCTCTATGCTCCCAGTAAACCGCAAGCTACTTATAAAGTACAGTCCAACCATTAGAAGTGAAGAATTATATAAAAAACTAAAGAGCCGTGGCTTTAAAAGGGACTATAGCTCTGATAAAGTTATCTTTGAAGTATATCCGCATTCAACAATCGCCATGCTTTTTAATGCCCAAAAAATCCTACCATATAAAAGAAAGAAAGGTAGAAGTGTTGAGTTTATACGAGAACAACTTGGCATCTATACAAAATATCTCCAAAAAGTAATATCTAATCATAAAATATTAAAAACAGATGCGAAACTCTTAAAAGGCAAAGCTTTAAAAGAGTTTGAAGATATGCTAGATGCAATCACCTGTGCATATACTATGAAGCATTGTCAAAGTGGAGATGCCCTATTTTATAAAAATGAAACAAAAGATATTTTTGTAACGCCAATAAGCCCTTGGAGAGTTTATATCTTAAAATGTGCAGACAACACCCTTTACACTGGAGTAACAACTGATTTAAATAGACGATTAAAAGAACATAATAGTTCAAATCTTGGGGCAAAATATACAAGAGCCAAGAGACCAGTTGAGCTTGTTTACTTCGAGAATTGTGATGATAAAGTTCATGCAATGCAAAGAGAATACGCTATAAAACAGTTAAAAAGAAGTGAGAAGTTAGAGCTAATTTCTTATGCAGCAAAAGATTAAATAAACCAAAAGTCCTATTTCGCTATAATCGCCAAAATTATATAAAAAATAATGAGGCATTTTATGTTTGATACACTAACTAACTCTTTTACCGCGGCGATAAAAAAGATTCGCACATTTGATGATGAAAAAGCTCTAGGAAAAGCTTTAGATGAACTTAAAAAGTCACTCCTAAAGGCAGATGTAAACCACAAAGTTGTAAAACAACTCATTGATGAAGTTGGCATAGAGACAAGAAAGGGCGAGATAGGAAAAGATCAGTTCCTTGAAGCTCTAAGAACTACCCTGCATAAACTCTTAGAAGTAGGAGGAAGCAAAGGTTTTATTTTTGCACCAAATCCGCCAACTGTTATACTTATGACAGGACTTCAAGGTTCAGGAAAGACAACTACTACTGGAAAATTAGCCTATTATTTAAAATCAAAACAGAAAAAAGTTCTTGTCGTTGCAGCTGACTTACAAAGATTAGCAGCAGTAGAGCAACTTCGCCAAATCACAACCCAAATAGATGTAGAATTATATGAAGATGAGGCTACTAAAAACCCCGTAGATATTGTAAGTGGTGCTCTTAAAAAAGCAAAAAGCGGCATCTACGATGTGGTGCTCATAGATACAGCTGGCCGTTTAGCTATAGATGATGAGCTGATGGATGAGCTCAAATGTGTAAAAGAAGCGGCAAAACCAAATGAGATTTTCTATGTAGCAGACTCAATGACTGGTCAAGATGCAGTAAAAACTGCAACTACATTTAAAGAAAAAATCGGTATCGATGGTGTTATTCTCTCAAAATACGATGGAGATTCAAAAGGCGGAGTAGCTCTGGGCCTCTCATCTCAAGTAGAAGTTCCACTTCGTTTTATCGGAAGTGGCGAGAAGATGCAAGACTTAGAAGTCTTTTTGCCAGATCGCGTTGTAAACCGCTTGATGGGCTTTGGAGATATCGAAGGCTTAGCTGAGAAAACTGCTGGTGCGATTGATGAGAAACAGGCTAAAAAACTTACAAAAAAGATACAAAAAGGTAAGTTTAACTTCAATGATTTTTTAGAGCAGATGGAAAGCATGAAAAAAATGGGTAGCATGAAGTCTCTTATGGGGATGATTCCTGGTATGGGCAATATGTCAAAAGCCCTAAAAGACTTTGATATGGAAAACTCAAGCGAGTTAAAAAATATCAAATCGATGGTATCTTCAATGACTCTAAAAGAGAGAGAAAACCCAGACTTGCTAAATAACTCTAGAAAAGGGCGAATAGCAAAAGGCTGTGGCTTAGAAATCGTAGAGATAAACAGAATGATAAAGCAGTTTAAAAATGCAGGAAAGATGGCAAAAAGATTTTCTGGTAAAAATGGTATGAGAGACCTGCAGGCTATGATGGGACAAATGGGTGGAGGCGCTGGAGCTATTCCTCGCTAGATGATTTACATTTAAGTAAAAAAAAGGTAGAATTCCACCATCGTAATAACTTCTGAAATAATCCCTCTGTGATTAGAAGGTATCTTAAAACTTTTAAGATATAAGACGCATATCGTGAAAATCTCTATAATAAGCATATTTTGCAAAGTAAAATATAGCCGAAATAGAAAAAGATTTACTCGGCGGCGGTAAGAGGCACAATAAAACTACTTCTTGTATATTTTATTCTGCATAAACCTCCAAAAAAACTAAAACATAACATAAGGAACAAAATATGACAGTAATTAGACTTACTCGTATGGGAAGAAAAAAACAGCCATTTTACCGTATCGCGGTAACAGATAACCACAAAAGAAGAGATGGTGGTTGGATTGAA
>JBAZDL010000027.1:0-3417 GCA_041654415.1 Sulfurovaceae bacterium
ATTAGATAGCCATCAGTCTCTTTTAGTACTTTGGCTACATTTACATCTTCGACTACGAGTACCATTCCAACACCCATATTAAACGCTCTAAACATCTCATTTGAATCAACATGTTTACTCATTAGCTCAAAGATCGGGAGAATTTTAATAGCATCTTTTTTAACTTCTGCCATTAAGTTTTCTGGTAGAACACGAGGAAGGTTTTCTACTATGCCTCCACCTGTGATGTGAGCCATTGCTACTATCTCATTTCTAAGCTTTTTAAATGTTTTTACATAGATTTTAGTAGGTTCTAGCAAAGTCTCAATGAGCGGCTTACCATTAAAATCATCTTCAAATTTCTTGCCCATCTTTTCAAAAAGTACCTTTCTAGCTAATGAAAAACCATTTGAGTGAAGACCTGAACTTGGTAGTGCTATAAGTTTATGTCCAGGTCTAACAAGTGAGACTCTGTCCATCTCTGACTTCTCAGCTACACCAACTGCAAAACCAGCTAAGTCATAGTCACCACCAGAATACATCCCTGGCATCTCAGCAGTCTCTCCACCGATTAGAGCACACTCAGCTTCTATACATCCTTTAGCTATCCCAGCTACAACATTAGTAGCTACTGTAACATCAAGCTTTCCTGTTGCATAGTAGTCTAAGAAAAATGATGGCGTTGCAAAGTTACAAAGTAGATCATTTACACACATAGCTACAAGGTCTATCCCAACAGTGTTGTGAATGCCACTGTCTATCGCTAATTTTAGCTTAGTTCCAACGCCATCTGTAGCTGCTAGCATAACAGGTTCTTTAAAACCTTTTGGTAGCTCAAAAGCTCCAGCAAATGATCCTATGCCGCCAAGCACTCCAGGAATTCTAGTAGACTTTACTAGAGGTTTAATGTTTTCAACAAAACTATTACCAGCATCTATATCAACACCTGCATCTTTGTAGCTAATTTGACTCATCTATTTCCCCGAACTTTGTGGCATGTCACACTTTTTACTAATCATACAAAGTGGACAAAAGTTAACTATGCCAGCTATAAGAGGTATAAAACCTAAGAAAAACCAACCAGCACCACTAAATGCGCCATAGTTGATAACACCTGCCAAAATTAGAGCAAGCCCTAGAAAAATGCGAAATACTCTACAAAATTTTCTAATTTTATTGAAATCCATTTGATACCCTTTAATATTTTCGTAATTATAACAATACTTAAGTAAAATTAATCCTAATATGCTAAAATCGTTGCAATTATAAATATAGGACTTAGCGAATGAAAGAGTTTATATACCCTGAAATGATGGTACATGTTCCACTTTGTACTAGTAAAGACCCAAAGAAAGTTTTAATGATAAGCGAAAATGCGAGCAGATTTGCAAAAGAGATGTTGAAGTATAAGGGTGTTAAAACAAAAGCTATCGAGCCTTGCTTAAATGCAATCTCTGCTCTTGAAGATGATTTGTATGATGTAGTTATATGTGAGATGGACTCAGACATAAAACTTCTAGCACAGATAGAACGTATCTCAAAAGAAGATGCTGTGCTTTGTATAACTCATCCATCTTTAGATGAAGTAGATGCAAATAAGGAAATGATGAAAAGTTTAGCTCGTTATTTTAAAATCATCATGCCATTTAATGTTGGTGGCAATAAAACAGCACTTCTTGCATCAAAAGAGTATCATCCAACTGCAGATATAAACCTCCAGCGAGCAGATATGTTAGATGACAATGAGTACTATAATTGTGATATTCATATAGCCGCTTTTGCTATGGGTAATTATATCCGTAAAGAGTATCTTGGCATCATCAAAAATTAAATGGCATTTAAATACGCTATAGCACTAACTGGAGGGATTGCTACTGGTAAAAGTACAGTAGCATCTCTGCTTGCGCTTAACGGTATGAGGGTTATAGACGCAGATACTATTTCACATGAGATACTTGACGCCTCATCTGAGTGGGTTAGAGAGACTTTTGGTGATGAATATATAGATGGAAGTAAACCAAATCGTGCGAAATTAGGAACTCTGATATTTGCAGAGAGTGATAAAAAAAGAGTATTAGAAGAGTATTTGCATCCTAAAATAAAGAGCGAGATAGAATTAAGAAGCGTAAAACAAGATAGTTTTAAATTTCCATATCTAATCGATATACCACTCTTTTTTGAAAAAAGTTCTTATGACATAAAGGATAGCGTTGTTGTATATACCCCTAAAGATATTCAACTTGAGAGATTTATGAAAAGAAATAACTACTCGCAAGAAGAATCTTTAAGGAGGATAAACTCTCAAATGTCTATAGAAGAGAAGAAGAAAAGAGCCTCTTGGGTTATAGATAACTCAAAAGATCTTAAACATCTTCAAAATGAGGTCGAAGAGTTTGTTGAGAAGATTAAAAAAATCTACTTATAAGCCAGCTGCTTCGACTATGCGAGCTTGATGGTCTGCTATTAGAGGTTCTACTATCTCATCAAGCAAACCACCGTGCATAATCTCATTTAGTCTATAAAGAGTAAGACCTATTCTATGGTCACTCATACGGTTTTGTGGATAGTTATAAGTTCTTATCCTACCACTTCTGTCTCCAGTTCCAACTTGCGCTGATCTAGCTTGACTATCTTTTGCTTGAGCTTCTTGCATCTCAAGGTCATAAAGGCGCGCCTTTAGAACTTTCATGGCTTTTTCTCTGTTTTTATGTTGTGACTTCTGGTCTTGGTTAGTTACTACTATACCTGTTGGTAAGTGAGTGATTCTAACTGCGGAGTCTGTAGTATTTACAGATTGTCCACCACAACCAGATGAACGCATAACATCTATTTTTAAGTCATTCTCATTTATATCGATCTCAACATCATCAACCTCTGGCATAACTGCTACAGTGATTGCCGATGTGTGAACTCTTCCTTGAGACTCTGTTGCTGGAACTCTCTGCACTCGATGAGTTCCTCCTTCATACTTCAACCTACTATAAACCTGTGCACCACTAATAAGAGCGATTAACTCTTTGTATCCACCAGCTTCTGATGGCGAAGTACTTATAAGCTCAACTTTCCAATCCCTAAGCTCTGCATAACGAGTATAAGCGTCAAAAAGATCGCCTACAAATATAGCAGCCTCATCTCCGCCAGCACCAGCGCGAAGCTCTACGATAATATTTCTATCATCATTTGGGTCTTTTGGAAGAAGAAGTAGTTTAATATCTTCTTCTAAGAGTGGTTTTTTTGGTTCAAGCTCTCTAAGTTCTTCTTTTGCCATCTCAAACATCTCGTTGTCACTTAGCATCTCTCTAGTGCTTGCGATATCTGCTAGAAGAGCTTTATACTCTTTTGCTTTTTCTACAATGTCAGAAAGTGAAGATTGTTCTCTTGAGAGGTCTGTCATCCTTTTGATGTCAGAGGCAATGTCAGGTGAACTTAGCAGTTTGC
>JBAZDL010000028.1:0-2929 GCA_041654415.1 Sulfurovaceae bacterium
CTTGTCCGCCTATGATGTTTGTAGTATCGCCTGCTGTAATGGTTGTAGTTCCTAAGAGTGAACCTACATGGGAATTTGTATATACCGTGCCATCTCCATCGCTTTTGCCTTTGCCTATATTGCCGCCGAATGTAGCCCCGATCGCTTCAGTGCTTATGACTGCCCCGGCGTTCCAACCGCTTGATTTGTTTGAACTGTGTTGTTCGTCTGTGGAAGCAGCTGCTAAGATATTTATGTCATGATCGGCGCTTAGCGTGGTTGACGATGTACCTGATATGTTTGAGCCCACTATATTTATATCACTCTTTTCTTTATCACCTGTGGCTATCAAGGCTACATTTTTCCCGCCTACTGTGCTGGATACTGCATTTGTACCTTCATATATAGTAGTGCTTTTAGATTGTGATGAACCCACAGTTACCGATAGGCTGGCACCGGTAGCACTTGCTGCATCTTGGATGGAAGTTACGTCTGACAAACCTTTTAATGCACCGATCGCATTTTTGGCTTGATAGGCATCAATCGCCGTATTTGTAACTGCCATTGCATTTACTCTTGCGTTTTTACTTTCGCCTCACACTACGGGTCAGGCGTTGAATTTCCACTTTTTACCACCTTTGATATTAACGACTTGGACAGCCCGAGATAATTACTTATTTGGGACTGTGTGTATCCATCATCTAGTGCATTGATTATAGCGAGATTTCTTAATGATTTTGTTTTGGCATCTATAATAAAAACCAGCTAAATCTATTCTTGGTCTTCTTGGCATGAGATTGTCTCCTCTATTTATGATAACTGTCTATTTGAATTATATCATCAAGTGGAAATTCAACGCCTGACCCGTAGAATTGACCCGTAGAATTGGTATCATTGTTGAGGATTTTTCAAGGTGGCGACTGACCCGTAATTTAATAAGTAGATGTATCTTGCAAGCTTTCTATATTCAGGTTTGACGTAGTTAGCTTGACACTATCTCCAAGCACTTGTCCGCCTATGATATTTGTAGTATCGCCTGCACTTATGGTAGTGGTTCCCAAGAGTGAACCTACATGGGAGTTTGTATATACCGTGCCACCTCCATCGCTTTTGCCTTTGCCTATATTGCCGCCTATTTTGTGGGGTATACTCTTTTTGGTTTAGAAGCATCTGGATTGTTGCCATAAATTTTCACATATTCATCATAGTCTGGATTATGAACCATGTTACCGTTAATCATTATTTTTTCTGGTGGCATTTCATACCAATAAGTACTGGTATCAAAAATTCCGGCACAACCCGTCAAGAACATAACAATAATTGATGCAGCTAAAATCTTAAATTTACTCATATATTTCTCCTGTGTTATTTGTTGAAAACCATTTTTTTTCTTAAAATGCTATATTTCTACCAAGTGGTACAGATTTACAGGCCGGACTATCACGATTAGTATATAAACAACTTGATGCAGACTTGCCGTCTATTCCTCTTGGATAATATGTGTAACCCTTATCAAGCATACACCTATCATAAAAATATGTCCTTTGTTTATCTAGTGAATCATTTTCTAACGGATATATTTTTTTAGCTTTACCCCAACATGAACTCAAATCTTGCAACTTTTGTTCGGTTGTAATTCCTTTCTTGTCCCAACTATCCATGCTATTTGCTATATTGCCCACAAAAATATCCTTTGTCATGCCTGTGCATCCAGAAAAAAATACAATAATTATTAATGATATACATAGTATAAACTTTTTCATTTTTTATCTCCATTATTTGTTATGCTAGGATTTATCATTTGAGGCTGCGAAGCTGTAGGATTCTTCCCCCAAGCATCTATATATTTCTGGTATTCTTTAGAATTATCAAGAATCTCGCCATTGACAACTATCTCTTTTGGCGGCATCTCATAATAATAACTCGCATGCGAATAAAAGAAAGTATTTGTATCATATCCTCCGGTTGGTTCATTACCGCCCACAATATATTTACTTCTAAATAATAATAGCGGTGTTCTGCCTACAAAGTCTGTTGCATGGACAGCCGAGTATGCTTCTCCTTGTCCATTTATTGCTAACTGATTCGCATAATCTTGAACATTTGTAGCTGTGCCATAAAATCTTGATTGGTTGATAGGGATATCTGTTATGCCAAGTATATTATTGAGATATTGCAAGGATATACTCTCCGTCATGCCACCTCTACTGTGGTTACTTGTATCAAGTGTATATCCGCTATCCAAAGCATAAAGCTTGAGATCAACATTTGATTGCTCGGCAGCACTTAAAGGAAGATAAGCTCCAGTTATGTCATTGACCTTATCATAAAGTGCATATAACCCTTCTGCTATAAAGCTTCCGGTAGGTGGATTGTCAATAACTACAATTCCACCTTGGTTGGTTGTGGTTGAGTTTTGTTTTGAAGCATTTTTGAGAGCATCCTCAATAGAATTAAAGATTCCTGGATTTGAAACTGTTATTAGCCCTGTAGTATCTGATGGCTGGATTTGGTCAAGTGTTACTTCTCTGTATGAACAATTCTGATTTGGTTTATCGCAAGTTTGAATAAAATATCGTCCTCCTGATATAGCTGCTTGATATACTAAATCACTTTGTGTTTCAGCTACTATAAGCTTTAACATATCACTATCTGTTCCAGCATATATTCCGCCCATTACAATATCTGCCCACTTAACTGTATCTCTTAAACTTTGGGCTTCTTGGTCAAGTTTTATTGACTCTTCTGTAGCGTACCCATCGTTTGCCAATCTTATTTTACTTGCCTCATCTTCTTTGTCTTTGATATTTGCATATATTTCATCTTTTACCTCTTGTCTATTTGTATCAAAGGTTTGCGTTACTCTGACCTGCACATCAAGCTCTTTTTGAACCGCCCCAGCATCAAATGTATTTGTCAGGCTTCCGCTGTTTTCTTTTATAGTATCTGT
>JBAZDL010000029.1:0-2785 GCA_041654415.1 Sulfurovaceae bacterium
AGCTCTCTTTGGCTAACACTTCCGCACTCTTGTATGATGCGATCTGCTAAGGTACTTTTACCATGGTCTATATGAGCGATAATAGAGAAGTTTCTAATGTTTTTCAATGTAATCGTTCCTAATAAAAATTTTTGTTTTTATACAAATAGTGTGTTTACACTCTCGTTATGATAAACACGGCGAATTACTTCAGCAAAGAGAGGTGCGACTGTAAGCACTTTTATCTTTTTGTGAGGTTTTGAGACTAAGGTATTTGTAACTATTAGCTCATCTAACTCTCCATTGTTTAAGTTTTCATAAGCATTACCGCTTAAAACTGCATGGGTGGCACAAGCCATTACAGAAGTCGCACCTTTGTTTTTAAGCGCAGTTGCAGCTTTTACCATAGTTCCAGCAGTATCAACCATATCATCAATCATGATAACATCGTAGCCTTCTACATCACCTATGATATTCATAACTTCGCTCTCATTAGCAGTTTCACGACGCTTATCTACTATAACCATCTCAAGACCCATTCTTTTTGCAAAGTATCTAGCACGAGCCACACCACCAATATCTGGAGATGCTATGATTGGATTTGTGAGGTTTTTGCTTTTAATGTAGGTCTCAAATGTGATAGAACCATAAAGGTTATCAACTGGGATGTTGAAAAACCCTTGTATCTGACCAGCATGAAGGTCTATTGTTATAACTCTATCTATACCAACTTCTTCATACAAATCTGCAACAAGTCTTGCAGTAATTGGTACACGAGGTGCAGCTTTTCTATCTTGTCTTGCATAACCATAGTAAGGTACAACCGCTGTGATGCTTGATGCACTTGATCTTCTAAGTGCATCTGTCATGATGAGAAGTTCCATTAAGTTATCATTTGATGGCGCACCTGTACTCTGTACTATAAACACATCACGACCACGAACACTCTCAGCTATCTGAACTGAGATCTCACCATCACTAAATCTTTTTGTTTCAGCCCTTGCTAGTGGAACATTTAGAACTTGACAAATCTCTTTTGCAAATTCTATGCTTGCAGAACCAGCAAAAATTTTATAACCACGCATACTATTCCTTCTTGGAAAAATTCAATACGCGATTATATAGTAAGAGTTCTGAGGAGTTGTTAAAAGATATAAAAAATTGAAAAATTTCTAATTGCAGTTTTTACAAACACCAGATATAACTAGGTCTGCTTTTGAGATGACAAAGGAGTCACTTAGGTTAAGTTTGCTTACAATAGAATTTACATCTATAGCTATATCTTCAACTGATCTACAGTCCTCACAGACTATGTGAGAATGAGAACTTTTAGTTAACTCATAAACTGTTTTGCCTTGTGGTATCTTAACCTCTTGTATGTAGGAATTCTCAAGCATCAAGTTTATATTTTTATATATAGTAGCTAAAGAGATAGATGCAAACTCGCCTAGCATCATCTCATAGAGCGTATCTATATTAACATGGCCATATTTATGAAGTGCACTACTTATCGCTAACCTTTGAGGAGTCGCTTTTAAGTTATGTCTTCTTAGTTCATCTGTAAAATTATTCATAACAACATTATACACTAAAGTTGTTTAAAGGATAAAGATTATATTTTAAGTTTAATAATCGTATAATCTTCGCTAAGAGATAAAATTATCTTTTTACTAATTTTTTGGAGAGCATGATGAGACAGTATGAGACATATAAATGTAACAAATGTGGCAATATAGTAGAAGTTCAAAATGTTGGCGGTGGTGAGCTTCACTGCTGTGGCGAAGCTATGGAGATGATAACTAAAAACCTGACTCTAGTGAACTTGATGAAAGCATTTGCAGGTGAATCTCAAGCGAGAAACAAGTATGAGTACTTTGCAGAAGTTGCTCAAAAAGAAGGCTTTAGAGATATAGCAGAACACTTCCAAAGAGCTGCAAACAATGAAAAACAACATGCGAAGATGGAGCTAGCGCTTCATAACAGAATGGTAAGTGGTAGTGAAAATGACTTTGGTGATACAAAAGTAAACCTTCAATGCGCAGCTGATGGTGAAAACTATGAAAACACAACGATGTATCCTGATTTTGCCGCTATCGCAAAAGAAGAGGGACATAAAGAAGCGCTAAGACTATTTAACGGCATAGGTCAAGTAGAAGTTGAGCATGAAAATATGTACAAGATGCTACTACAGAGACTTGAAGCTGGCGAAGAGTTTGTAAGCGACGATGCAGAAGAGGCATGGATTTGTGAGATTTGTGGACATGTTCATTATGGAAAGAAAGCTCCAAAAGCTTGTCCTGTGTGTAAATATCCGCAAGAGTACTTCTCAAGATTAAACTCCAAAAAGTAAAACTTTTAACTTTTTTTAAAAATTTTAGTGTCGCTTTTGTGGCACTAAAATAATCTCCTAATTCTATATCTAAACTTATTTGTATTGGAATCAAAACGCTTAAATAAAAGGTGCCAAATGGCAATAGAGCTTGTATCTTAAAGTATGAAGGTAGTCGTAAAACTTTTGTGAGAGCTTTTAAATGTAAGATAGTATAAATTGTTGATTGGTGGAGCTGTGGAGAATCGAACTCCAGTCCGAAACCACGCTACTCCTAACGTCTACATGTTTAGTAAAGTTGATTGGGTTTAATCTTGCTTCGCACAGCTTGCAAAGCTACACAAGACGAGCCTCTAGGGTTCATTTTACGCACGAGGCAGACGTAAAATATATCTACATAAGGGTTATACTTCGAGTCCTATTTATCTAGAGTCCATAGGTGAAGCAGCCCGTCCTCTTGCGAGGGGGTAAAACTTA
>JBAZDL010000030.1:0-2618 GCA_041654415.1 Sulfurovaceae bacterium
TGCATATAACGGAGTATCCGGACACCCATGTCGTTTGAGTTCGGACAGTTTAAAAAGAGATATTTTCTGTAACAGTATTTTAGCATAAAGTGTCCGAATGCTTTTTTAATACTCGTCACTTTTGATGCTAGATTTGATTTTTCTCATGGAGGGACCACTGAGTTCAACTCTATGAGATGAGTGAATAATCCTGTCTAATATTGCATCTGCAATTGTATTGTTATTGAGATAGTTATACCACTCACTAACAGGTAGTTGAGAAGTGATAATTGTAGAGTTTAACTCTGTTCTATCTTCAATTATTTCAAAGAGGTTTGTAGCATCATCAGCTTGCATAGGTGCTACACCAAAGTCATCAAGTATAAGAACTTTAAATCTTGAATATTTTTTGAGTAAATTTGTATAAGTTCCATCAAGTCTGGCAATCTTTATCTCTTCGAGTAGGGATGGAGTTCTGATATAGTAAACTCTATAACCATCAACTATCGCTTTATTAGCAAGTGCTTGTGCAAGATAGCTTTTACCGGTTCCTGTTTTACCTGTAATAATGATATTTTGCTTTGCATGAATAAAGTTTAGTGCAGCTAAAGAGAGTATCTGTGTTTTATTGATTTTTCTACTTGGTGTGTAGTCTATGGCATCAAGTGCGGCTTGTTTATCTTTGATTTTTGAGAGTCTATGATTCATCACTATTCGTTTGTTACGAAGAAAAATATCTTGTGCGTCTAGAAGCTGATATAGTCTATCCTCGAAACTAAGAGTATTATAGTTTACATCTTCAATCTGATGTAGATAAGCTTCTTTAAAGCCTTTGTAACCTAGTTCTGTCAGTTTATTTATGATTGTAGTATGGTCCATTATGGTGTTCCTTATTTGTATTCATCCGCACCGCGGATGTTAGTATGATTGTCAAAGAGTGATTGCTTTATAGTTGTTGTATTGTTAACACTTGTAGCAAGGTAGAGCTTTTTATCAAGTATGGATTTGATTGACTTTGTTTTTATGGTCCTCATCCCTGTTGCATACATAAGAGCTAATTCCAACTCTATTTTCCCATATCTTTTAGCTAGAGAAAGCACTGCTGATATTTTTCTATATGCATTAGGCTTATGTTCTACTTCCTCGAAAGCATCTTCTACAAATACACTGCTATACTCACCAATATTTTTAGCCCATGATCGAAGTCTTTCTGGATTCATCTTCTCATTAACATATTGATGATCACTTGGCATATGCTCATGTAGTGTTGAAGTCTCGCCAACTCTTCTAAGTCTTGGGTGGGTGGCAATGAGTTTATGTTTGTGGTAGATGTATACACTCTGCGTGGAGTATCTCACTTCAACCTCTTCTTTTATGTATCTAAATGGTACGGAGTAGTTACACTTCTCTAGTGTTATATGATAGTCTTGATTTACTTTTGCAATTTTAAACTGCTTATAGACATAGTTATTAAGAGGAAGTGGATTGAGATATGGTGCATCAAGCTCATTAAAGAGTTCTCTGCGACTCTGCTGTAGGTGCTTTATGATTTTATTGTTGTATCCATCAAGAAGTTCAGAGATAGCCTCATTAAGTTCATCTACACTAAAAAACTTATGATGGCGAAACTTTGCAAGAATAAATCTTTGAATCGCTTGTACACCTTGTTCAGCTAAGGGTTTATCTTTTGGTTTTTTTGGCCTTGCGGGTTCTACAACAACCCCATAGTGACGATTTAAATCTGCATAGCTCTCATTAACAACTATTCCATTCTTATTATTGGAGATTATGGCACTTTTTAGATTGTCAGGAACTACTACTCTGGGTACTCCGCCAAAAAAGTTGTAGCACATTACATGAGAGTAGATAAAGTCTTCTTGTTTTTGAGAGCGTGTGGCATGAACAAAGGTATAGCCACTTGCACCAAGGACTGCTACAAATATTTGGGCATACTCAACTTCACCAGTCCTTGGATTGTAAATTGGCATGGTTAATCCACTGTAATCTACAAAGAGCTTCTCACCAGCTAAGTGAGTTTGACGCATTGAGGGGTTAAGTTTTTTCTTGAATCTTCTGTAGTAAACTCTAAACTGTGTATATCCGTAGCCATCAGGATTATCAACTCTATACTCTTCCCATAGAAGATAGAGAGTAACCTTTGTTTTTTTTCGTCGTTTGAGTTCTTGGTGTATATAATTCATATTAGGCATAGCCTTAGTTGAGACTACTATACTTGTTATCTCTGGGAAGAATTGGAGGCGAAGTGAATCATCATCTAGAGATTCTATCTGCTCAAGTGATAAGCCTAGCTCTTTAAACCGTTTGACATAATCTGCAACTGTACTTTTAGCTACTCCAGTAGCACCTTGAATCTTTCTTATTGATAAGCCCATATCACTATGGAGTTTTACAATATCACGAACTGATTTCATAGATATAATCCTCATTACTAACACCCTCGTAAATTAATTTACAATCAGTGTATTTGAATTTAGAAAATAGCCTTTCTTAAACTTTTCTTTCTTGACGGTTTTTAGACCAAAGTGTCCGAATCATTTCCGTCATCACTGTCCGAATGATACCGTCATGGGTGTCCGAACTGAAGTGTCATAGGTGTCCGATTTGCTCCGTTTTTTGCA